>JAUJOA010000031.1 GCA_030447875.1 Thermoleophilaceae bacterium | reverse complement strand
CGAGACCGCCGGCACCCAAGACTCAAGCAAAGCGCCGCAGGTGATCCTAGGCCTCCCGCAGCTCGGTGCCCTGCTCGCGCGCTGCGACGACGTAACCGACGACGCACCCCGGATCGACTTGCGCTACCGCGCAGGACCGCACGGCTCCGAGATCGTCTCCGTCCGCGTGGGCAGCGAGCGGGTGCAGAGGCGCACACTCGATCCGCGAGGCGAAATTGAGTTCACCGCCCCAGTCACGCGGACGCCGATCCGCGACGGCGGTCAGGACCAAACGTCGACAATCCGCCTAACTGTGCGCGCGCCCAGCGAGCCCTTCGAGATAAGCGCCAGCGTGCGCCTCGTACTCGCGCTCGCCGAAGACGGGACCGGCGAATGCGTCGCCCGCCGCGCACGGGCCAAAGTCGCGACAGACTTCAACTGATCCCCTGTCCTCGGTGGACTTGTTCGCACTCGCCACGCTCGCAACGCGAGCGGACGAGGCGGGAGAATCGCCGCGTCAAGTTCTACGGACGACGGGACAACCTCGTCCTGCGCTCGGACCCGGGCTAGCCATTGAGTACCCGGACCGACTACTCACTGAGCTGCTCATCGTCTCGGCGTAGCGGCCGCCCTCGATCCCTAGGCGCAGTGTGGTGTCGGCAGGCGTCCTGCCTCTGACCCCGCCCTCCCCACGAAGACATGTGGGGGAGGGGATGGCGGGGTCAGAGGCAGTCCTGGTCCAGACAGTGGGGATAGGGATCGAGGGCGGATGAAGCGAGTGGACTGGAGGCACGGGCACTGAGGGAGGGAGGTCAAGAGGGTCAGAAGGAGGAAGGCGTGCAAGACGGCGGCGAAGGGTGGGGAAGAGGAGTGAGGTCCGGGCGGCGGCGGGCGGTTGAACCAAGTTTCGGGTAAGGGCCGAGGTAGCGGGTTCGGGCGAAGCTTTATGTGCGCGAGCGGCAATCTCGGCGGCTTAGCAAGCGTGGGGGCGCACTCGGGCATCAGGAGACCGGCGTCCGATGGGTAGAGCGCATCGGCCGGGCCCCCGGAGCTTCGAGTTGCTGCGCTGGGTCGAGCGGCTCGAGGTCGTGGGTCTCGAGCCACTCGCGCTCGCGCATCGCCTGTCCCTGCGGACGACCTACTCGCACGTCGAGCGGCTGGTCGCCGCCGGCTTCGTCGAGCGGCTCACCGAACGGAACGGCACCCTCGTCGCCATCACGGGTCCCGGCCGGCGTGAGGTACGCCCCGACGGGCTTGACCGGCGAGCCGCCCGTAGAAGCCTCTCGAGCGGGATCCTGGTCAACCACGCGCTCGCCACTTCCTGGCTGGCGGCCCGAGCCACGCTGCGGGGCTTGAGCTGGGTGAGCGATCGGGAGATGCGCACCCTGCCGGAGTGGCGGGTTCCGGTGATCACGCTCGAGCGGCGTGCGACTCATCGTCCCGACCTCGGCATCGGGGTGGCGCCCAGCCGGATCGCGGTCGAGGTCGAGCTGAGCGGGAAGTCGGCCGAGCGCCTCAGGGCGATCTTCTACGCCTACGAACACCAGATAGGGCTCGGGCACCTGAGGGGCCTCATCTACGTGACCGAGCATGCGGCGGTCCGCCGAGGGGTCGAGCGCGCGGCGGGGATCGTCGGGCTCGGCGCTGCTCAGTTCCGCATCATGGAGCTCCCGGAGCTGCAGGAGTCAACTCGTCGACTCGCCAGCGCGCCGGCTCCCGAGGCGGAGGCAGCCTGAGATGCCTCGCGCACCGTCTCGGCCGCTGCAGACGGTGCCCCGTTACGCGCTCACGCGCGCGGAGGCCGCTGCGTCACTCGGGATGAGCATCAACCACTTCGAGCGCAAGGTCCAGCCCGACCTGCGAATCGTGCTCTCCGGGCAGCTCGTGCTCGTCCCGGTCGCCGAGCTCGAGCGGTGGGTCCAGCGCAACGCTCGCAGGATCGTCGCGACACCGCCCGGCGCTGAGCGGCTCCGTGCCACGGGCGACCGTCGCTGACCGAGGTCGTCACTGCGCCGGTCCGGCTCAGCGAGGATTCGGCGGAGCGTCGATCCCCAGCTGCTTGCAGATCGCGCGAACGAGGCCGGGCGGCACCTCGTTGTGACGCGGAACGGCGCTCTTGCGGCCGCTCGGTCCGTGACGCCACCGGGAGTGTCTACCCCCCTCTCCGAACGGCTCGCACCCGTGGGCGCGTAGGTGCCGCTCGAGATCTCGGCGCTTCACGAAGCGATGGGAACGTCGAGCGTGTCCTCGGTGGCGTCGACTCCCGGCTCGGGAGACAGCATCAGCTTCAGCGCGTCGAGGACGTTGGCGCGAGCCTCTTCGCGGGTGTAGCCGAACGACAGCGCGCTCGGGACTTCCCGGACTCGAGCGACGATGGCGCCAGTCTCATCCGGCGACTCGTACTCGACCGTGAAGCGCAGGACTTCGCTCACGCGTCCAAGGGTACTCGTTGTCCCTGGCCTAAGGCGCGCCCATCGGGTCCCGAAGCGGCCTCTCAGCGCCTCGCCGCCGCAGCACGCTCGAGGTAGGCGTTCAGCCGATCCGCCGCGTCGTCCTCGCCCGGTTGCGGCAGCAGCTTCACGTACCGGGTGACCATCTGCAGGTCCGCGTGGCCCATGAACTCCATCAGCTCCTTGACCGTGTAGCCCGCGGCCATCAGCAGCGACGCGTACGTGTGCCGGCACTCGTGCAGCGTGATCCGGTTCAAGCCGGCCGCCGCCCAGGCGCTCGCGGCGCGCGAAGCGAGCTTGCCCGACATCACCGAGCACTCGAGGACCCGGCCGCGCGACGGTCGGCCCTGCCGCAGCCACGCCTCCTGCAGGACGACCCGCAGCGGCGCGGCGATCGGCGGGCGGCGCTCCGTTCCGGCGGCGCTCTTCGCGCGCGTGACGAGCACCCGGCTTCCGATCCCGTCGCCGTCAAGGACCTCGGGCCACTCGAGGCGGCCGATCTCCGCTCGGCGCAGGCCGGCGTAGAAGGCGAGCGCGTAGGGAACACGATGCGCCGGCTCGAGGGCGGCGAGCAGCTCGGCGGCCTCCTCGGCGAAGGCGACCCGCAGCCGCGGCTTCTCGTCGTTCGGCGGCAGCTCGACCAGGCGCAGCGGGTTGCGCGACACGAACCGCCGCGACGGCGTCAACGCCCACGCGTAGATCGCCGACGCGACCGCGACGTGCGACGCGATGCGCGAGCGCGACAGGCCCTCGCTCGCGAGCCGGTCGACCCACATCTGCCACTCCACCTCGCCGATCTCATCGGCGACCATCGGCCCGAACTCCGGCTCGAGGTAGCCGCGATACGACCGGCGGTAGTCGGCGATCGTCGTCTCGGAGTAGGGCTGGCCGCGACCGCGGCGACGGCTGATCCGGCCTGCCTCGACGCCGGCCAGCCACTCGGCGCCGATGTCGTCGAACGACCGCCCGCGCTCGACCTCCTCGACGACCTGGGCGGCGCCCTTCTCGTTGGCAGCGATCCAGGACAGCGCCTCGTTGCGGTCCTTGGCCACCGGCGTCTGCCACTCGGGCCGACCGGTCACCGCGCTGCGGCGCCGGCCACGCCAGGACGGCTCGCAGCGGCACCGGGCACGAGGCGAGGCTGCCGCGGGGCACTTCTTCACGTGCGCGACGTAGATCCCCGGCGTCTTGGTCGCTCTCCAGTCGGCCATCGCGACCCGAAGCGTACCCGTTCTGGGGGACACAGGGGGGACACAAATGTCAGGAGCGAGGGGGTTCGCTGGGGTTCGCTGGGGCTCGGGCCAGTGACGAAGAAACGCCCGCAATCCGGCTCACAGAGCCAAATCACGGGCGTTTCGCAATATGCCGGAGGAGGGACTCGAACCCCCGACACGCGGATTATGATTCCGCTGCTCTAACCGACTGAGCTACTCCGGCGGGGACGGGCATGGTAGCTGTCCGCCGGCCGGCGCCGCCCCCGCGGGACGGCGCCGGCCGAGGGGTCAGCCTGCTAGAGCCG
>JAUJOA010000030.1 GCA_030447875.1 Thermoleophilaceae bacterium | reverse complement strand
TCGCGCGAGAAGTAGTAGGACGCCCGCAGGCCGACGATGAGCGTGCCCGGCGGTGCGTCGAAGATGATCCGAGCCGCGCTGCCGGGCGGGACGGTCTGATTCGAGGTGCCGGGCGCGTTGATCGACGAGCGGGTGAGCATTCCTCCGAGCGGATCGCTCCCGGTCGGACACGAGCTCGTCGCGACGACGCCTCCGTGGTTGCGCTCGGCGTACCAGCCTTCGGTGGTCGACCCGCTCGCGGCCTCGCAGCCGACGACCGAGAACTCTCCTGACCAGCTGGGTGGCGCCGTGCACGCGAGCAACACCAGAGCGGAGAGGCCGATGAGGGAGACGGAACGGAACGATCTCATGGTGCGAACTCCTCGCCGCCCGTGGGTGGGGCCGCTGCTGGTTGCGGTGAATAGGACGAGGTCGAACCGCCGCTGGCCGCGGCGCTCTGCTCGAAGCTGAGTTCCTGCTGGCCCGGCACCGGCGGTGCCGGCGGCGGTGACGACTCGTGACGGCGGCTGGCCGGCTTGCGCGAGGTGCTGACCGGCTTCGCCGAGGGTGCACGCTTGCGCCGCTCGGGCTTCGCTGCCGGCGTCGGGGTGGCCAGCGGGGCGCGGGGCTCCGCGACCGTAACCGGCGCGCGTTCCACCGCCTGCGCGCGTTCAGCCGCCGGCTTGCGTTGCTTCTGCTTCGGCTGCTCCGCCTTGCGCACGATCGGCGGTGGGTCCGGGATCAGCGTCGCGACGCAGTAGGTGCCCGCGCCGACGCTCGAGACGCAGATCCCGAGGACCGCGGCGACGCTCAGGCCGCGCCCGCCGCCACTGGAAGCCGCGACCTGCACGCTGGCCCCGACGTCCGAGCCGCTGAGCCGCTGGACCAGGTGCTGCACGTGCAGCTTGAACTCGCCCCAGCGGCCGATCGCCACGGGCGGGGGGACGGCCTGGCCACCGAGCTCGGCGATGTTCCGCTCGTAGTCGAGCGGCGCCGTCGCCGCGCCGAGGAAGGCTGGGAGGGGCAGCCACGCGGCCACGCGTCGACGGCCGCCCCGCAGCTCGCGGACAGTCGCGCGGCATGCCGGGCAGTGGCGAAGGTGAGGACGGAGCTCGAGGAGCGTCTCGGCGGAGGCCGATCCCCGTGCGAGCTCGGCCAGGCCCGGACGGTAGGCCTGGCAGCCGTCGCCGGACTCGAGCTCGGCGTAGGTCTTGAGGAAGCGGCGGCGGCCTTCGGCGATCGCGCGGTTGACCTTGGTGTAGCTCCAGCCCTGCCGTTCGCCGATCTCGACGTACGAGTGCCCTTCGGCCTTGAGCAGCAGGGCGGTTGCCTCGTCGGGCTTGAGCCGGCGCAGGACCTCGGCCGACCGGGCCGAGCGCTCCGCCTGGGCGAGACGCTCCTCGAGCTGGGGGATCGCGTCGTCGACGCGCGCGTCGAAGTCGAGCTCCTCGCCGCTGACCGAGCCGGAGCGCACCCGTCGGACCGCCATCGCCTCGTGGCGCACGACGACCTTCATCCAGGCGCCCTCGGTGGCGGGATCGACGGTGTCGAGGCGGCGGAGGTAGATCTCGAGCGCGCGCTGGTAGGCGTCGTTCGCGTCGTCGACGCACAGCGAGTGGTGGCGCGCGACGCGCAGGAGGGCTGCGCCGTGGGCGTCGACGAGCGCCGCGATCCGGTCCTCCGGGTCGGTGCCCAGCGTGGTCGTCAGCCGTCGACCGAACCTCCCTGCCGCCAAGGGACCACTCCTTCTGGTGGTGCGTCTGCCGAAAGCGAGTCAACGAAGCCGGACGCGCCCCGATCGCTCCTGTCCCGTATAGGGCAAACCCCACGGCGCTCGCCCCGGTCGCGACGTCTTTGTCCGCAAAGAGCGGCCTTCGACGATCCTTGCAGGGGGTCGGATGGGTGAGGGTGGACCAGTGAGCGACGAGCTCGGAGATCCCCGTGGGTTCAGGGCGGCGCAGTTGCAGGCGGTGCTGGACCACGCGCCCGACGCGTTCGTCTCGATGGATCGCGGTGGGCGGATCACCGAGTGGAACCTGCAGGCCGTGCAGATGTTCGGCTGGTCGCGTGAAGAGGCGCTCGGCTGCACGGTCGCGGAGTTGATCGTCCCGCCGGAGTTGCGCCGCGATCACGAGCGTGGCATGGCCCGGTACCTGCAGACGGGTGAAACGCGCATCCTGAATCGGCCGGTCGAGGTCGAGGGCGTCGCCAGGGACGGGCGCTCGGTCCCTGTCGAGCTGACGATCGCCGCGGTCGGAAGCCGCGAGGAGCCGACGTTCAACGCGTTCCTGCGCGACATCAGCGAGCGCCGGGCGCACGAGCTGGCGTTGCGCGAGGCCGACGCGATGTTCCGCGGCGCCTTCACGCATGCGTCCGTCGGCATGTGCCTGGCGACTCTCGACGACTACCGCTGGTCGCAGGTCAACCCGGCGCTCTGCGCGTTGCTGGGTCGCAGCGAGGAGCAGCTGGTGGGGATGCGCTTCGACGAGTTGACCCACCCCGACGACATCGAAGACACCCTGGAGGGGGTCCGGCGCCTTCGCGACGGGGAGTTGGCCGTCCATGAGACCGAGACGCGCTATCTGCACGCCGACGGTCAGGTGGTCTGGGTCTCGTTGTCGGTATCGCTCCTGCTCGACGCACAGGGCGCCGCGCGCTGCTTCATCGCCCAGGTCCTCGACATCACCGCGCGCAAGGCCGCCGACGAGGCCCTGGCCGCCAGCGAGCGGCGACTGGCCGACGCGCAGGCGATCGGAGAGGTGGGCTCGTGGGAGTGCGATCTGGCCACCGACCAGGTCACGTGGTCGCACCAGCTCTGCCGGATGGCCGGTCTTGCTCCAGGGGAGCATCCGACGACCCTGGAGGGGTTCTCGGCGCTCGTGCACCCGGAGGATCGCGCGCAGTGGGTGCAGAGCGTCCGGCAGACGCTCGAGGTCGGCGCGAGCGAGAGCGACTATCGCCTCGTGCGCCGCGACGGAGACGTCCGCTGGGTTCACGGGCGCCGCCGCGTGATCCACGGCTCCGGCGGCAGGCCGGTGCTGATGTCGGCCACCGTCCACGACATCACGCGCCGTGTGGCTGACGAGCACGCGCTGCGTGATGCCGAAGAGCGGTTCCGCCGCTCCTTCGAAGAGGCGCCGATCGGGATGGCGCTCGTCTCTCTCGAAGGCCGCTGGATGAAGGTCAACGACTCGCTGTGCGAGATCGTCGGCTACTCGCAGGCTCAGCTCATGGAGTTGCGCTTCCAGGACATCACCCACCCGCACGATCTCGGCTCCGACGAAGAGCTCGTGCGTCGGACGATCGCCGGTGAGGTCGCGACCTATCAGATCGACAAGCGCTACCTGCACGCCGACGGACGGATCGTCTGGGTGCAGCTCAACGTGTCGCTGGTCCGCGATTCCGCCCGCCAACCGATGTACTTCATCTCCCAGATCCAGGACATCACCGAGCGCAAGCAGTCCGAAGATCGCCTGGAGGAGATGGCGCGCCGCGATCATCTCACCGGCGTCTACAACCGGCGAGGCTTCGAAGAGGAGCTCGACCGCCAGGTCTCCGGCGCCCGTCGCTATCGGCGCAGCGGTGCGGTGCTGCTGCTCGACCTCGACGGTTTCAAAGCGGTCAACGACACGTTCGGCCACAAGGCCGGCGACGAGCTGCTCTGCGGGATCGCCCGCGCACTCAGGGAGCGACTACGCAAGACCGACATCCTCGGGCGACTCGGCGGCGACGAGTTCGCGATCGTCCTGCCGCAAGCCTCGGCCGAGCAGGCCGAGGCCGTCGTCGCGACGCTGAAGAACGCGATCATCCGCCACTCGCAGCGGTTCACCGGCGAGCGCGTGAGCGTGACGGCCAGCATCGGATTCGAGATGTTCGACGGCAGCGCGGACGCAGAGGAGATCATCGCCGCGGCTGACGCACAGATGTACGCCGACAAGCGCATCGCCTGACCCGAGGCCGACGGCAGGTCGTCACAGGAAGGCCATCCCCTCGCCGCGATAGGTGGGGATCTCCTCGACGACGCGGTC
>JAUJOA010000029.1 GCA_030447875.1 Thermoleophilaceae bacterium | reverse complement strand
CCGCCCGTAAGGCAGCCGTCAACCGGCCTGCGCGTAGTACTCGGCGTTGATCTGGATGTACTTCTCCCACTCCCCCGGCAGCTGGTCCTCGGCAAAGCAGGCGTCGACCGGGCAGGCCTCGACGCAGGCGTCGCAGTCGATGCACTCGTCGGGATCGATGTAGAGCATCTCGACCTGGTCGTAGTCGGGCTCGTCGGGCGTCGGATGGATGCAGTCGACCGGGCAGACCTCGACGCAGGAGTTGTCCTTCTGGCCGATGCAGGGCTCGGCGATGACGTACGCCATGGGTCTTGCTCCTTCAGGTGTCGAGTCGAGGGGGAGGCCGCACGGACCGGCCGCCCCAGCAGGCGGAGCCGCATTCTAACCCGTGTCCCCCGGTAGCCTGCCGGCCGCCATGATCCTCCTCACCGGCGCGAGCGGCACCGTCGGGTCGGCGCTGCTACGACGGCTGCTGGCGGCGGGGCAGCCGGTGCGCTGCCTCGTCCGCGATCCCCGCGAGCTGGGGCCCGCGCGGGTCCGCGTCGGCCTCGTCCTCGGTGACCTCGCCGACCCGCGCTCGTTTCGCCATGCCATGCGAGGCGTGAGCTGCGTGGTCCACCTCGCCACGGCAACCCGCAACAGTCCGCGGGCATCGATCGAGGAGGTGAACGGCCTGGCCACGCTCCGGCTGGCGCGTGCGGCCGAGCACGCAGGGGTGAGCCACTTCCTGCTCCTCTCGACGCTCGGCGCCTCGCGTCATTCGAACGTGCGGTACCTGCGCTCTCGGGCGCTGGCCGAGCAGGCTGTTACCACTGCGTCCCTGGAGAGCACGATCGTCGCTTCGTCACTCGTCTTGGCTCCCGGCGACCGCATGGTCACGGCGCTCGAGCGCCTCTCGTGGCTCCCGGTCATGCCCACCCCGGGAACAGGGCACGCCCGCTACCAGCCGATCTCGGCAGACGATGTCGCGAGCTGCGCGCTCGCGGCGCTCGAAGAGCGTGCGACCGGCCGTTTCGAGCTCGCGGGGCCGGAGGCCATGACCTACGACGAGCTGGTCGGAGGCGTGCTGCGCGCGCGGGGCCGTCGGCGCCGCCGGATGCACATACCCGCGCCGGTGATGCACGCCGGCCTCGGCGGGCTTGAACGGGCGCTGGGACCCGTTGCCCCCGTGACTTCGGACGAGGCCGCGCTGCTCGGTGCGTCGATGATCACCGAGCGGGGGACGGCCGACGCGGAGCGCCTCGGCGTGCGTCCACTTCGCCTGTCCGCCGTCCTGGCGGACACCTGAGAGCTCGAATCCTCCACCCCTCGAGACGACGATCGAGGACCAACACACGAAGAGGGCCCGGCACGACGCCGGGCCCTCTAGTGACCGTCCTGGCGCTCGCGCGCTCGCTACATCATCCCGCCCATGTCGGGCATGCCGCCGCCGCCGGCGCCGGCCGGCTCCTTATCCGGCACCTCCCCGACGATGCACTCGGTGGTGAGGATGTTCTTGGCGATCGAGGCCGCGTTCTGCAGCGCCGAGCGCGTGACCATCGCCGGGTCGATGATGCCCGCGGGGACCAGGTCGACGAGGTCGCCGGACTCAGCGTCGAGGCCCTGACCGTCGACACCGGCACGGCGCACGTCGTTGACGATGACCGAGCCCTCGAGGCCGGAGTTCTCCGCCAGCTGGCGGACCGGCTCCTCGAGCGCCCGCCTGATGATGAGCGCGCCCGTGCGCTCGTCCTGATCGCCCAGGCCGTCGGCGTCGACGGCCTCGGCCGCCGAGAGCAGCGCGGTGCCGCCGCCCGGCACGATGCCCTCCTCGAGCGCCGCGCGCGTGGCCTGGAGCGCGTCCTCGACCCGGTGCTTCTTCTCCTTCATCTCGGTCTCGGTCGCGGCACCGACCTTGACCACGGCGACGCCACCCGAGAGCTTGGCGAGGCGCTCCTGGAGCTTCTCGCGGTCGAAGTCCGAGTCGGTGTCCTCGATCTCGGCCTGGATCTGGCGGATGCGGCCCCTGATGGCCTCCTCGTCACCGGCGCCGTCGACGACCGTGGTGTTGTCCTTGGCGACGACCACCCGACGAGCGCGCCCGAGCTGGGTCAGCTGGGTGTTCTCGAGCTTGAGCCCCATCTCCTCGGTGATGACCTCGGCGCCGGTGAGGATGGCGATGTCCTCGAGCATCCGCTTGCGGCGGTCGCCGAAGCCGGGAGCCTTGACCGCGACGCCGGTGAAGGTGCCGCGGAGCTTGTTGACCACGAACGTCGCAAGCGACTCGCCCTCGACGTCCTCGGCGATCACGAGGATCGGCTTGCCCGACTGGATGACCTGCTCGAGCACGGGCAGGACGTCCCGCACGGAGCCGATCTTCTGGTTGGCGATGAGGATGTAGGGGTCCTCGAGCGTGGCCTCCATGCGGTCCTGATCGGTGACCATGTAGGGCGAGATGTAGCCCTTGTCGAACTGCATGCCCTCGGTGAACTCGAGGTCCATGCCGAAGGTCTGGCCCTCCTCGACGTTGACCACGCCGTCCTTGCCGACCTTCTCGATGGCGTCGGCGATCACGTCGCCGATCTCACCGTCGGCCGCCGAGATGGCCGCGACACGGGCGATCTGGTCCTTACCGGAGACGTCCTGGGACTGCGTCCCGATGTGCTCGGTCACCTGCTCGACCGCCTTCTCGATCCCCCGGCGCAGCGCGAGCGGGTTGGCTCCCGCGGCCACGTTGCGCAGACCCTGGTGAACGATGATCTGGGCCAGCAGAGTCGCCGTCGTCGTGCCGTCGCCGGCCACGTCGTTGGTCGCCGTGGCGACCTCGCGGACGAGCTGCGCGCCCTGGTTCTCGAAGACGTCCTCGACCTCGATCTCGCGCGCGATCGTGACGCCGTCGTTGGTGATGGTCGGCGCGCCGAACTTCTTGTCGAGGACGACGTAGCGGCCCTTGGGGCCGAGCGTCACCTTGACCGCGTTCGCCACGGCGTTCACGCCGGCCTCGAGCGCCGTGCGCGCCTCCTGCTCGTACTTGAGCTCCTTGTGAGCCATTTTCTCCTCTCAGTCTTTCCTGTCGTCTAGCCGGTGACCTTGGCGAGCACGTCGGCCTCGCGCAGGACGAGCAGATCCTCGCCCTCCACGACGATGTCGGTGCCGCCATACTTCGAGTAGAGGACCTCGTCGCCCTCCGTGACGTCGACGGGGACGCGATCCTTGCCGTCCTCCGAGGGCTTGCCGTCGCCGACGGCGACGACCTTGCCCCGCTGGGGCTTCTCCTTGGCGGTGTCGGGGAGGACTATGCCGCTGGCCGTAGTCTCCTCCTCCTCCAAGATCTGGACGATCAGGCGATCGCCCAAAGGCTTCAGGTTCATGGGCAAACCTCCGTCTGCTTGCGGGTTCCGCTTACTGCTTGGCACTCTATCAGCGAGAGTGCCAAGGCACCCGGGCGAGAGCACCGCGACGGTTTGGCACCGCGACGAAGGGGTAGCCGCGAGAGGCCGGACCCGCCCGCGACCTTACCTCGTGACCAGAAGGAGGAAGACCCGCAATGGACGCTCCTCGCCGCACCCGCTCGACCGCTGAGAGCCGATGAATGCCTCCGCGGGCTCGGGGCCGCGCCTGCCGACAGCTCTTTCGAGCGACCTGCTGACGCTCTACCTCAACGACCATCTCGCCGGCTCGGCCTTCGGCTCCCAACTCGTTCGCCGCACCCTGGCGGCGAATCGAGGAACAGAGTTCGAGACGTTCCTCGTCGAGCTCACGAGCGCGCTAGACGCGGACCGCCGGGAGCTCGAGGGGATCGTCGACCGGGTCGGGGTCCCTACCGATCGCCTCAAGCTGGCGGCCGGCTGGCTCGGCGAGAAGATCGGCCGACTCAAGCCCAACGGGCAGCTCAGGGGCTACTCACCGCTCAGCCGCATGGTCGAGCTCGAGGGCCTCTCGGGCGGCATCCTCGCCAAGCTATCCCTCTGGCGAGCCCTGCGAGCGATCGCCCCAGGCGACGAGCGCTTCGATGCCGAGCACCTCGACCATCTCATCGGCCGGGCCGAGTCGCAGCTCGAAGGCCTCGCGACCATGCAGGCGCGGGCGGCGGAACTCGC
>JAUJOA010000028.1 GCA_030447875.1 Thermoleophilaceae bacterium | reverse complement strand
AGGCGCTGCTCGGGCATGCCTCGATCGACACCGTGATGGTCTACGCAAAGCTCTATCCCTCGACGCTCGTCGAGGAGTACCGAAAGACGGTCGCCGCCACCTACGCGGACTTCCACGGCGCCGAGGGCCTCAAGACGCCGACGCTTGAGGAGTGGGAGGAGCTCTCGCGCAGCTGCAACCTGCGCGACATGGGCACGCATCTGTGCGCGCTGCCGGCGGGCGATCACTGCGCGCGTGGGCTCGTCTGCCTCGGCTGCAGCCACGCCCAGCCGAAGCGAAGCGCGGCGCCCGTCTTTCGCCGCATGCTCGTTAGCCACCGCCGCTCGCTCGAGCGCGCCCGCGAGGCGGGGGAGCCGGCCGGGCAGCTCGCCGCCCGCGAGCTCGAGGTCGAGCGGATCGGCACGGCGCTGCGGCGCTCGGACGAGCTCGCGGACGACGCCGCTGCGGCGCTCGAGGCGGTCGCCTAAGACGAGCGCACGCGTGCGTGGGCGCGGCGAAGCTGTCGATCGACCGTCCGCACGCTGTCCCCCGTGACCGTCGCGATCTGCCGGTAGGACAGACCGGCGATCTGCAGGCCGAACAGCTTGCGTTGGCGTGGGCATAGCTTCGCGACCCGGGAGAGCGCGGTGCGCGCTTCGAGCTGGCCCTCGAGGCCCGCCCGCAGGTCCTCGACCGACTCCGCTCGGGACGCCACGCCGTGGCCGCGACCAGCGATGCGAACATCAAGGCGATCGTCCCGCCGCTCCACGTCAGAGAGCCGGTAGGCCTCGTGAATCGCGACCGTGCAGAGCCATCCGAATAGCTCCGGGCGACGCTCGGGCTGGTGGCAGAGCAGCTGTGTCCACGCGAATGAGCAGGCGTCCTCGATCAGCGCGTCCGAGCCGCCGACGCGCCGCCGCACGACGCGCACGAGGCTTTCGTGATGCAGGCGATAGAGCTCTTCCTCGTCGCCAAGCTGAAGCTTGGTGGCCACCGACGGCCTCCTTCCGAAGAGGGCCCGCCCGCCGCGGGCCTTGGCCGCCCGGAGCGCACCCCAGCGGGGTGCGAACATCAGGCGGCAAGCCCGCGCGGGCGCCGCACTGCAGGCGGCGCCATCCGCATGTCAAGCGCCAGCGGCGGAGGCGGGACACGTCGACCGGTTCGCCAGAGCTTCGGCGTCCTCGACTGCGCTCCAAGAGACCACGTCGAGGAGCGGAGCCGCACCGGCACAGCGGATCGCATCCACAGCTCATGGCAGCGTCGCGTCGAAGGCATCCTTGTTGCGCTGCGCAGGAGCGACGGTGTCAGCAGCCACCACGTGCGTCAGTGCTAGGTAGCCTCAGCAACGCATGGCTATCGAGCTTCTGGCACCACTTCTGCTCTTGGTTGCGGTGCTCGTCGGCTGGGTCATCGGGAGGCCTTGGGCGCCGCTACTCGCCTTGCTAATCCCGCTGGTCTTTCTCCCGGCCGGCCGGGATGCCGACGGTACCTCCACGTGGCTCTGGGCGCTCGTCCTCTTCGTGCCGCCGGTGCTGCTCGGCTTGGGCCTCGGAGTTCTCCTGCGTCGCCGACTTTCACCGCCTCGAGATGACCGGCCGAACCGCGCCGGTGCGATGCGGAGGTCACGTTGAGCGCGAGGCCCGCCTGACACGGCGGACGGGTCGGAGCCGAGCATCATTAAGGGTGTTGCTCGAAGCGGGTCAATCGACGTCCGTCGCCCAGGGGGGCACCACCCCTGGAGGGAGCTGCGACCGCGCGGGACGAGCCCTCGGGTGAGCGAGGGCCCCGTCTGGAGTCATTCCGATCCAGCGGAGTGCTGCGGAAGCGACCGCAGCGGACTCGGCTACGCCGGCCCCCACGGGGCCGACTCCACCGAGCCCGCTCGCCCACGCACGCCTCCCCCGCACCGCAAAGCGCCCTACGCCGTCGGCCAGTACGCGTTCCCGCCAATCCCGAGATAACGTGTCGAAGACGTGGGTGATCCGGAAGAGCGTCCGCCGCTCGCCGGTGTCCTCGCCGTGCTCGTCGCGCTCCTTGACGCGCATCGGCGCCCACACAGCGATCCCGCGCTCGCCCCTTTTGACGCAGCGGTCGAGGCGAAGCCACGCCTTAAAGCCGGCGACGTAGGTGGGCTCGATCCCGCGCGCCGCGCACTGGTGTGCGATCAGCAGCGTGTTGTGGAAGCTGTAGGTGTGCAGCACCGAGCGGGCGCGCAGCCAGCGCTTCCAGCCCTCGCTCGTCAGCAGCTCGGCGAGCGCCGCCTCGAGCCGCTCGCGGTCCTGGCGGCGGCGCTCCTCGCGCTCGGCATCGGTCAACCTGCGGCGCTGTCGTCCCATCTCGGCACCTCCTGTGAAGGGCCTCGCCCAGCGCGGGGCCTGTGCCGACTCCCAGCACCCGCAGGGTGCGATCCTGGGAGGCCAGGCCCCCGACGCTGGGCTGCCTTCGCTCAGTGCGCGCGTCTGCGCCGCTGCCGGCGATCTGCCTTGTGCTGCTAGTCGCGGATCCTGGCGCCTATGAGTCCGCGTGGCCTGCGCTGGGTAGGATGGTCCTACTTGAGCGCCCGCGCTTCACCGCTGGCCGCCGTGGGCGTGCAGCGTCGGAGTGGGGGAGTCACGCGCCTAGACTCTCGCTGCAGATGCGCAAACAGCTTAAGCCTGAGGACGTCTTCACACCAGCACGCCCGGTGTCCGACGATATGTTCGCCACCCGGCAGTACGAGCACTTGCAGGACCGCGTGGAGGCCGCACTCGACGAGCAAGGCCGCCAGGTGATCCTCTTCGGTCTCACTGGCGTGGGGAAGACCTCCCTGGTCGACTACTTATGTCGCAACAGGAAGATCCGCCGGGTCAGGATCGAGTGCGGGGCGACGTTCGAGGACATGCTCAGCGAGGCACTCGCCAAGGTGATCGGCGGTCAGGAAATCGAATGGATCGAGAAGGAGTCCGCGGAGATGGGAATCGGCGCGACTCTTGCGACGCTGTTTAACGTGAGCGGGAAGGCCGCGCTGGGAGCGGAGACCAAGTACGCCAAGTACCCAGTGTCCGTGGCGACAGCCACCGCCGAGGCGTTCAGGTTGAAGGGCATCCGTGTTCTGTTCTTGGACAACTTCGAGAACCTCGCCTCGAAGCCCCACTACGAGAAGACGGCGATCGACATCGTGCAGATGATGAAGTCCTTCTCGGACCGCGCCGCCGAGCATGGAGGAGAAGCCCCGAAGGTGGTGCTTGCGGGAATTCCTAAGGCATCAGAGGAATTGATCTCGTTGGACGGGGCGACCGCTAGGCGCACGGCGCAAATCGAGGTGCCGCGTATGCCGCCCCCGGAGATCGACCAAATCCTCGTGCGAGGGGAGGAGAAGCTGAGGATCCAGTTCGCGGGGCTTGCCCGCGACCGGATCATTCAGTTCTCCGACGGGTTTCCCTACTACACACATCTGCTGGCACTCCACTCCTCTCGCCAGGCGCTTCAGAGCGGACGGCAAGAGGTGTGGCTTGAGGACTTCGAAGAGGCCTTGGACGCGATCCTGGCCGACTGTGACCTTGAGCTCCGAGTGGCATACGAGGCCGCCGTGGAGACCAGCGGGGATGTGCAGCTCCGCAAGAGCGTGATGGAAGCAATGGCAGCGCTGAACGACCTCGAGGTGCCCTTTCGAGAAATCCGTAAGTCGTTCCTCGCTAGTCACCCCGAGTATCAGACTCTGGAGCGCCTGAACTTCCTGAGCACCGTGATCGCCCCGCTGAAGGACCAGTACGGCATCCTTGCCGATAGCGGGAAACCCAAGAGCCCGAACAACAAGTACCGGTTTTCGAATCCGCTAATGAGGGCGTACGTTCGGCTCCGGATGCACCGAGAGCGGCAGCGGCAGTTCCAGTTCTAAGGGAGCGAGGACGACTCCCGCGTCGCCTACGCGGGAGCGCGAACGCCCCCGCGTGGGCGGACAAGCTGGCCTAGGCATCGGCTCCTTCCGTGTCGGAGGCCGCCTCGCCGGCGTCGCTCTGTGCGCGTTCGGAGAGCTCGCGGATGCGCGCCTCGAGCTGCCAGCGCCGCCCGCCGTAGGGGCCGAAGCGCTCCTCGTGCTCGACCAGCACAGCCTGGCGCTCGTCTGGGCTCATCGCCTCCAGCGCCGCGTACTGCTGCTCGTACC
>JAUJOA010000027.1 GCA_030447875.1 Thermoleophilaceae bacterium | reverse complement strand
ACGCGTGGTTGCCGAGCTCGTGGCCCTCGGCAAGCGTCCGGCGCAGCAGCGCCTCGCGTCCCGCCACTCGCTCGCCCAGCACGTTGAAGGTGGCGCGCGCCCCGTGCCGGCCAAGCGCCTCGAGGATCGGCTCGGTCACGCGCCCAGGCCCGTCGTCGAAGGTGAGCGCGATCTGCGCCACGTCGCGCGGGCCGTGTCGCCGCGCGGTCAGGGTCGTCATCGGTCGAGTGGCCGCCGGCCGCGGCGGCGCGCTCGGAACGGCGGGCTACGTCTGGAGGAAGAACGCCGCCTCGTCGAGGACCTCTTCGCGCGTCATCGGCCTGCCGAACGGACCATCCGGGATCTTGCCCTTCAGCCGATCGGTCCCCTTGAAGCCGTTGCCGGCGTACTCGTTGAGAGCCGCGGCGTGACGCGCCTCGACCGTGGCAATCGTTCCGGCGGTCGCAAGGATGCGGAGGCTCTGGATCCGCGGTGCCTGACCGAGGTACGCGGCGGCGCCCAGGTTCTCGAGCACCGCTGCGACGTCGAGGATCTTCTCCTCGCCGGCGGCGATCACGGCTTTGAAGTCCGTGTTCGGCCGGGCAATCGGGGTGCCGCCGAGCTGCTTCGCCACGCCGGAGAGCGCATCCGCGTGCTCGCTCTCGTTCTGGCGGATGCTGCGCATCAGGCGCGCCAGCCGCGGCTCGGTGATCTCGTTGCTCTCCACCACCTGCTTGTAGAAGTCCTCTTCGAGGTACTCGAGGAAGAGGGCGTAGTTGACGATCTCGAGGTCGTTCTCCGGCTCCGGCGATCCCGTGCTCACGTCCGCCGACCCACCGCCCTCCGCGCCGCTGCCGCACGCGGCGGCCAGCGTCGAGATCGCGGCCGCACCCCCGGCGGCGCCGACCATCTGCATGAACCGCCGCCTCGACGCGGCGTGTCTCGTCGCCCGCTCTGAGTCGGTGCCGCCCCCGGCGGCCTGCCCCTCGGTATGGCTCTCCGGCATCGCTTCGCTCCTCACCCTTGCCCGACTGCGAATGGTACCCCGGTTGGGACAAGAGGGCGCAGCTTCTCGCACTAGTGTCCCGCCATGCCGTCAGGGGCCCCGGAGATCCTCCTCATCCGCCACGGCGAGACGGAGTGGAGCCGCTCGGCACGGCACACCGGGCGCACGGACGTGTCGCTCACCGACGCCGGTCGCAGCCAGGCGGAGCGCCTCGCCGGCCGGCTGGCCGACCGGTCCTTCGCGCGCGTGCTCACCAGCCCGCTGGAGCGGGCGCGCGAGACCTGCCGGCTCGCGGGGCTCGATCGCGACGCGGAGGTGCGCGCGGAGATCGTCGAATGGGACTACGGCGACTACGAGGGACGGACGACGGCGGACATCCGCCGCGAGCGGCCGGGGTGGACCGTCTGGAGCGGCGGCTGCCCGGGCGGCGAGACCGCCGACGACGTCGCGGCGCGCTTGGAGCCGCTGATGGCCGAGTTGCGGGCGAGCGACGGCGACGTGGCGCTATTCGCCCACGGCCACGTCCTGCGAATCCTCGCCGCGCGGTGGATCGAGCTGCCGGCGAGCGGGGGCGCGCGCCTCGCGCTGGGCACGGCTGCACTCAGCGTGCTCGGCTACGAACGCGAGACCCCGGTGATTCGCCTCTGGAACGACTCCGATGCTTGACCGATGACGGGCACGGTCACCGGCTCCGTCGCCGCCGAGGTGGCGCGCACCTACCGGGACGGCATCGCCGACGTGGGCAGGGGCCGGCGCTCTTCGGTTGTCCCCGATCCTCGCGTTGCGCCTGCTCGGCGACGACGCGGCGGAGCGGGGCCCGGGGTCCCCGAGACCGGCGTCGCTACGCGGCAGGGGCTGTGAGGCGCCTCGACCGCCCGAATCCGGACCGGGCATGGGCTCGGCCCCGCTAGTGTCCTTGCCTGCCGATGAGGCGGTCGTCGCGGACAGAACCAGGGAGAGGCCGGTGATCGCGTGATCCAGGCGGTCGCCCTCTTGATCACGGCGGCTCTGGTGGTCGGCGGGTTGGTCGGCGGCGACGTGATCGGCGGCGCCAGCCCGCAGGAGGAGACGGCCTCGATCGAAGAGGTGGCGATCGGCTACGGCGAGTCCGAAGGGGCCGCCGCGTGTGACTTCCTGAGCGCGAGTGCGCTGGACCAGCTCGGCGGAGAGAGCGGCTGCACGCGCTCATTCGAGAGCGTGCCGGCGGCGGAGTTCGACATCCTCGACGTCACCGTCGAGGGCGAGACGGGGACCGCCTCGGTGGAGAACGTGGACAGCGGGATGAAGATCGAGCTCGAGTTCGTCAAGGAGGGCGAGGAGTGGAAGATCTCCACGTTTCCCGGCCTCGACCAGATCGCTCCGCCGACCGGCGAGGCGCCGACCGACGAGCTGCTGCAGCCCCCCGGCGGCGGCGAGCTGCTGCCGCCGGGTGGCGGTCTGGCACCGCCGGGTCCGCCGCCGACGGGGCCGCCCGGGGGCGGGACGACGCCCTAACCCAACTCGACTCCAGAGGCTGGTCGGTTCGCGCACCTAGAATCACCCGCATTGGGGGCGTGGTCTAGTGGTTTAGGACGCCGGCCTTTCACGCCGGAGGACGCGGGTTCGAACCCCGCCGCCCCTACTCGAAGCCACTTACTACCGCCCAAGCGCTGTGAGCCTGCGCTATTCGTTGCGGCTCGAGACGGCGCCGCTACCCTCGTCCCCCGGATGATTCCGCCGGGCGGTTAGCTCAGCTGGGAGAGCGCCTGCCTTACAAGCAGGAGGTCGCCTGTTCGAGCCAGGCACCGCCCATAGCCGTAAAGCCGCTTCGGGAGCGAAATACGGAGCACTCGCCGCGGTCGAGATGGGCCCCGAA
This sequence comes from Thermoleophilaceae bacterium, assembly GCA_030447875.1. GTDB lineage: Bacteria > Actinomycetota > Thermoleophilia > Solirubrobacterales > Thermoleophilaceae > JAUJOA01. Next base: position 1,636 of record JAUJOA010000027.1, on the reverse strand, counting down.
ACGGCTCCTGGAAGCGTCTTGGAAGCACTCGAAGGGCAGCAGCTGTTGCTGGACTCCTCGACCGCCCTATTGCGAATTGGGCGTCCCACCGCGTCCCGCGTCCTAGGTGACATGGCATGGACCGGGCGCTCTTGGGTCGAGACACCACGCTGGCCTGGCCCGCCCGTAGGTCGTCGCGGGTGCCGAGCGGGTGCCCGATATCTCCCTCCGAGCGACGCGCGAATCGTCGGACCGGGTAGCCTCGCAGCGAGGCGAGCCAGCAGGCGCGTTATGAGCCTTCGCCGAACCCAAGCTTGTCCTTGACCTTCTCGATCGTCTGTCGACCGGCCGCGCCCTTCATCATCGCCTCGTCGAGGTGCCCGGTCTCCGACTCCGCCGGAAGCGGGAATTTGATGCCCTCGGTATAGGACGCCCGGCGATTCATAGTCCATGCGGCGGTCTGCTCGGCGTACTCCTTGCGCGCGTCGTCGACGGTCAGCTTGCCCTGGACGATGTCGTTCATCAGGTTTGCGCCAATCAGGTTCGCTTCTTCGCTGTCGCAGCTGAACGTCACCTGCCCGGCGGTGCGGTAGACGATCAGGCTGCCGTCGAACTCCGCCAACTCCGGCAGCTTCTCGACCGGGACGTCGTAGTTGATCGTCTGACTGATGTAGTCGGTATGCGGTGTCGGGAAGTCGTGGGCAGTCTCGTCGCTCGTGATGATCGTCCGCTTCCACGGGCCGGTGTCGTGCCAAATGAGGAGCGTGGGGGTCGCCTCGTTCGGCAACCCGTAGCGCTCGACCGTGACCTCGGCTACCTCCTGGGCGCGGGCGGCCAGCTCTCGATGAGGGCGTCGACCTGCTCCTGCGACATCCGGAACTCCTTGCCGAGAGCCGATTCGGCTGCGGAAGCAGTCTTCTCCCCGCCTTGGTCTTGGCGACTGTCTCGAGTCGGTCCTTCGGATCCATTTCGCTCCCCCGGTCTTGGGCGCCCGTGGCGTTCACTCGCTCATCTGCGCGTTCACCGTCGCCGTCGAGCGGCGAGCGCGCCGGCGACAAGTCCGGCTACTAGCGCGCGTCTGCGGTTCGGGTGGTACTCGAGCAGCCTGGTGTAGATGTACCCGCGCAGCGCAAACCGACCGTAGGAGCCGGTGGCGGCGTTCGCCTTCCCGGGCTCGAAGACGTTGCCCCTGCCGATTGCGTCAGCCCGATCGCTTCGCTGTCGCGTGAACCCTTGGCCTGCGAAGAGAAGCATCCGGTCGGTCAGGCGAGGCGCGAGACGCTGAGTGAGCGTGAGTGCCTTCGCGCCTCCCCCGACCACGATGTCTCGGACAGGGTGCTCCGCCGCGTAGAGGATCGCGTCGGCGACCGCCTCCGGCCGGTACACCGGCGGGATTGGCGCCGGGCGCACACCAAGCTTCGAGCTCGCGTTGTCGAACAGTGGCGTGTTGATCGATGACGGCAGGATCGTCGTCACGCGGATTCCCGCCCGCGCATGCTCGAGCTCGACGCGGAGCGCGTCCATCAGCCCGATCACGCCGGCCTTCGCCGCGCAGTAGGGCGCCTGCAGCGGCACGGCCCGAGAGCCGAGGCCGGACGCGATTCCGATCATCGTCCCGCCTCCCTGGGGGCGCAACTGCCGACGGGCGGCCTGGATC
>JAUJOA010000026.1 GCA_030447875.1 Thermoleophilaceae bacterium | reverse complement strand
TGGGTCTCCACTCGTTCTCGTGGAACCGCGGCGCCGGGTGAGCCACCCATAATCCCCGCAGAGGGCCGGGAACCGGCCCTCTTGGTTGCCTTCCGCAAGTTGCGCAGGAGCTGACGACGCGCAGCCGCCCACTCGGGAAGGCTGCTGGCTGTTCAACGGTCAGCGACCTCCAGAGGAGGACGGCGTGCGCGTCACAACCGCATTCAACCGCCTGCTGCGCCTGCCCGGCGCCAGGGTCATCGACGTCTCGTTCACCGCCGAGGGGGTGGTCGTCGAGGTCGCGCTGCGCCGGCGGCGGGCGGCCTGCTCTTGCTGCGGCCAGGTGGTCCGCTCGGTCCACGACCGCTCGTCGCGGCGCTGGCGTCACCTCGACCTCGGCGGCCAGCGCTCTGTCATCGAGTATCGGCTGCGCCGGGTGCGCTGCCCTGACTGCGGCGTCCGTGTCGAGGCGGTGCCCTGGGCGCGGCCGGGCGCCCGTCACACGCGTGACTTCGAGGATCTCTGCGCCTTCCTCGCCCAGCAGATGGCCAAGACGCCGATCGCCCGCCTCTTGCGCGTGCGCTGGGACACGGTCGGCGCGATCGTCGAGCGCGTCGTTGACGACCACCTCGACGAGCGCCGCCTCTGCGGGCTCGTCCAGATCGGCGTCGACGAGATCGCCTACCGCCGCGGACAGCGCTACCTGACTAGCGTCGTCGACCACCGAACGGGTGCGATCGTGTGGATGCGCCCGGGCCGCAATGCCGCGACCCTGCAGGCGTTCTTCGAGGAGCTCGGCGAGCGCAAGGCCTCGATCCGAGCGGTCTCGATTGACATGTCGGGCGGCTATGCCAAGGCGGTCAGGGAGGGGCTGCCCGACGCCGAGGTCTGCATCGACCCCTTCCACGTCTGCCAGCTCGCCGCCCGTGCCGTCGACGACGTCCGCCGCTCGGAGTGGAACGCCCGCGGCAAGTCAAAGACGAAGGGAGGGAAGTTCGTAAAGGGGGTGCGCTGGTCGCTGCTCAAGGCGCCCGAGCGCCAGTCGATCTCCCAGCTCGCGTCGCTCGCCGACGTGATGGACCAGAACGCCCGCCTCTACCGGGCCTTCCTGCTCAAGGAGGAGCTGCGCCTGCTCTACCACCTCGAGAACCCGCGGACGGCGCCCGAGCACCTCGCGGCGTGGCTCGCGTGGGCCTCACGCTCGAAACTCAAGCCGTTCGTCAAGCTCGCCCGCACGATCCGCCGCCACCGCGAGGGCATCCTCTCGGCGATCCGGCTCGGGCTCTCGAACGGGCGGCTCGAGGGGCTCAACTCGAAGGTCCGCCTGATCAGCCATCGCAGCTTCGGCTTCCACTCAGCCGCACCGCTCGTCGCGCTCGTCTATCTCTGCTGCGGCGGGCTCGTCGTCATGCCGCCGCTGGCGTGATCGGTCCACTCAAACGAGCGGAGCACCCTTTTTTAAGTGTCGCCAGCTGCAGCAGGTGTCGGTCGTGTTGGCTCCGTCTCCCCGGCTGGAGTGGCAAGGCCACGCTCGAAGCCGTTCAAGGCTTCATAGAGGCCGACCGCTTCCCAAGCACGATTCCGACTCCCAAGTGTCACCTTCTCAACGACTCCGGTCGTCTCGAGCCTGTTCATCGCCAAGCGAGCCCGCTCTTCCGACCCGCCGAGGACCTTGTGCGCGGTCTTCACGTTTAAGACGGGCTGACGCGGCAATTCATCGATAAGACGGGCCGCGGCCGCATCGCGACGCTTGATGCCCGCCTGTCCGCGCCACTCTTCCTGCAACTCTGCAATCTTCGCAGCGAAGCGGCGCGCCTCTGCCGAAGCAACTGAGGTCGTGTTCGCAAAAAAGAGACACCACTCGACGGGCCGGGCATCGCGGTGCGCCGTCAGGGCCTTGATGTAGTCGTCGGCATGGGTCGCGAGGACTAGGCTGACCGGGGGAACGTACCGAGGCGCGAGTCCCCGGCGACGCAGGACGACGTGAATCAAACAGCGACCAACCCGGCCGTTTCCGTCGCTGAACGGATGGATGGTCTCGAACTGGGCGTGAGCGATTCCCGCCTGCTGGACTGGCGGGAGGTCTTCACGGTTCAGGAACGCTGCGAGATCCTCTATTAGGTCGGCTACGAACTCAGGCGGCGGGGGAATAAACTCCGCTCCGCGTGGGTTGAAGCTGCTTCCTCCGATCCAGTTTTGCCGGTCGCGCACCCACCCGGCTAGGTGAGCGTCCCGCGTACCTCGGAACAGAGCTGTGTGTAGCTCCAGGATGTCGGAGACTTTGATGGGACTAGCGCTTGCGCCTATCTCTATTGCCCGCTCCATCGCGCGGATGTTCCCGAGCACCGATTGGGCGGTTTCGTCTCGGCCGTCTGCATCGACGTAGGCAGCACGAGCGAGGCGCTTGTGCGACATCTCGAGCCCCTCGATCCGGGAGGAGGCAACGGATTCCGCCCGCAGTAGTTGCCGAGCTACAGCCTCGAGGGCGTCGATTGCCGGTGGATCGCGATTGAGCTCATCGAGGCGTCGCTCAGCGCATGAGATCGCTGCCGCTAAGGGGCCTGTCGCCGTAAATTCCGCCTCTCCGACTCGATCCGGTACGTACCCGCGGAACCGAAAAGGCTCGCGCTGCTTCCGCGTTTGGCCGGTCGGATCGCCGGGCCAGAGTCGCTCTTCGTAACGTCCCATAAGCTTGGATTAGACCCCGCATATCCAAGGTTCGCGGGCCTACCTTGGGTATGCTAGCACAGCTAGGCGATCTGCCCTCCTGCATATCCAACTGTGGCGCTCTAAGCTTGGATAAGCGCAAAGCTACCCAAAGGTAGTGGTGCGTCGAAGCTGTAGGTAGCTGGCACAACAATCCAGCGTGTGGGTCGGCGGAGCGAGTCGCGCATCCCTCAGTCGCTCCCGAGCGAAGGCTCCTGCGACTTCGTAAGCGAGGCTTCGACCTTCCGGCCCGAGTCGAGGGTGCCTGCCCGCAGCTGCGAGAGCCGCGTACCACTCAGATGCGGGCGAAGCGCCGACCGCGGCATCCTTGCAAGACCGGAACTACAAGGGAAAACCACGCGTCTTCCGCCAAGTGCTCGTTGAGCGCCTCGCGCGGATCGTGTACGACGCCCGGCGCGCTGGGCTCGTCTAAGCCGCTTCCGCACTCGTCGTTAGCCCGCCGGCTTGCGGTCGCTTGCCCGCACACCGCTGCGCAGGGTCAGTGCGTTCCCAGCGCGAAGCTCGGTTGCTTCCGCGAGGGCCTCGAAGAGGTCCGCGGCTAACGGCAGGAACGTCTGATCAACGTACTCGCGCGGCGAGGATGCCCCGAACCGCGTGGGACTTTCCCCGGCGGCCCTGACTGACGATCACACCGTAACGGGCTCGGACACCTCCTTGCGGATTGGGCTGGGTGGGGAAGCAGAAGCCACCTCGCGCTCGACCGCGACGGCGAGCTTGGCGAGGTCGCGGTAACCGATCACCCGCCGGAACTGGCGCTCGGCCTCGAGCATCCCGGCGGCGGTCCAGCGGAGCCGCATGTCGCCCGAACGCCAGCGCTTCACGTTGCGCTGAGTCGTGCGGACGACGGAGATCATCGACTCGCAAGGATTCGTGGAGGAGAGCGTCCGCCGAAGCGCCCCCGTGATCCCGAGGCGGGTCACGGTCAGCGTCTCCTCCAGCCCCTCGCGGAGCGAAGCGGCGGCGGAGGGGTCGGTGCGGGCGAGATCGGCGGCGATGCCCTCCAACCGCCGGTGCGCCTGGGCGTAGTCATCCTCCGCCCACGCGGCCCGCAGGCGCCGGCGCATCGCCAGCCGATCCCGCTCGGCGAGCTGATCGCACACGTTTCGCTCCTTGTGACGAACGCATCTCTGTACCGGCGTCGCGGAGCCGAGGACGTCGCAGATCGCCTTGCGAAGCGCCTTCGCGCCGTCGATCACGACCAGCACGCCCTGGGAGACGTCGAGGCCGCGGTCGACGAGGTCGGAGAGCAGCGCCGTGGCGACCGCGGCGTTCTCAGTCGAGCCCTCCCAGAGCCCGAGCGGCAGCTTCAGGCCCTCGGTCGTGATTCCCAGGGCGACCACGTGGGTGCGCCCCTGAAGCTCGACCCCGTCCACCATCAGCGCCGCCAGCCGGACGTCGTCGAGCCGACGGCTCATCAGCTCCTCGAGGGCACTGCGGGTGCGCTCGACGAAGGCGCGCGAGACAGACGACTTGGAGGTCGAGCGCGCCCCGGCCTCGACCTCCCGCCCGACCGGCTCTCTGGTGCGCTCGAAGCGGCGGGTCGAGACGCTCGCCAGCGTCTGCTCGAGGACGTGTCGGGTAAGCGGGTCGCGGTCGGCGAAGTGCTCGTAGGTGCCCAAGGGCACCTCGCGCTCTCCGTCCGGCGTTCGCATCCGCGGCCGGCGGATCCCGACGCGTCGGCCGCCGAGCGTCACCGCGCCGTCGTCTTGGCCATGGCGGGTCGCCACCCGCTCGGGGTTCCACTTGTCCTTCGGGCCGCAGACCTCCTCCACCTCCTCCTCCATCAGCTCGGCGACGACGCCGAGCCCGATGCCGACCGAGAGCGCCAGCAGACCCTCCTTCGCCTGCCCCAAGAGCTCGCCGAGCGCCTCTTGGACGCGGGGCGGGAGCGGGTGCTCGGCCGCCTGCTCAGGCGAGACGACCTTCGCTGCGGGTACGGTTGCCATTGGCGGTTCCTCCTGTCCTCGTGGTGGACTTGTTGGCGCTCGTCACGCTCGCGGATGGAGCGGACGAGGCGGGAGGACCGCCGTTCAAAGTTCTACGCGGAGTGGGACAACCTCTGATTCCATGTGCGGTCCGCACTCTTAGAGTAGAAAAGCAGCGTGTCGTTCACCCGCCCGTAGTGGCGCGAGCCCTGCTTTGTGTCGCTGTGGGCGCTACTTCGCTTCCAGACAATCTCGTTCACGAAGCGATCTGGGCCGAATATGGAGTCGAGCAGCAGCTTCAGATAGTGACTCGCGTTCGGATCACAGTGAAGGTAGAGCGAGCCCGTCGGCTTGAGGACACGGCGCAGCTCGACAAGTCTCGGGGCCATCATTGCTAGATACGCGAGCATGTTCGAGTTCCCGAGAATCTGACGGAACGCCTGCATCGCCCTCGACAGATCGCCTCCCGCCTCAACCGCCTCTTGATATGCGGCGGCAGCGGCTTGGTCCCAGCGCCAAGTGTCCTCGAAGGCGCTTATCTGCGCCGCCGAGCGCTCGCCGCTCTGCTCTGCGAAGA
>JAUJOA010000025.1 GCA_030447875.1 Thermoleophilaceae bacterium | reverse complement strand
CGTAAGTGATGATCAGGAGCGTCCGCTTGAAGACGTTGGGGCACTTGCGCAGCGCTTCGTACACGTGGGCAATGAGGTACTCACCTTGTTCGAAGTCGGACGCATGCTCCGAAACCGCTTCGCGGTTGTTTCCGGGATGTTGGCTGTTGGCGCCGGGCGCCTGGTGGCGCGGCTCGATGAACGAATACGCGGGGAGGCGCCCTTCCCTGACGTCAGCCCCGAAGGAAGCGAGCGGTGACCACCGGTCGAGACGCTCATCCGACATCCAGAGACGGGGGAACACGGCGAGGTGCGGGATGCCACCGTCGGCGTAAATGTGTGCGACCGAGACACGGCGGCCGCTGATCGAGCGCTCGAACTTCATCGCCGGATTGTGCATCGCGGTGCCGAACGTGATCTCGAGGTCGCGGGACCGCGCCCAGGCCAGCAGCCGACGGTCACTGCAACGTCCTCCGCGTCTCGCCGCTCCTCGTGCAGCTTTCGCCACTGCTCGAGGTCCCACCGGCGCCAGCGTCGGCCGGTCTTGACTGATTTCGCCTGCTCGCTCAACCCGAGAATCCGGGGCACGAACGTCCGGTTATCGCCGGGTTCGTCGGCGAACTGCCGCACCTCGACACCAAGCACCGTCGTGCGCGTCATCTGTTCATTGAGGAACTCGATGATCGCCTTGAGCTCCGCGCTGATTTGGTCCGCGACGAACAGCAGCCGCAGCGTCCCCTCGCGAAGGTTCGTCTCGACGGCCGCCCACCACGCCTCGACCTCGAACTCGCCACCGAAGGCGCTTCGGAGCACATCATCCGGGTCCTCGCCCCGTTTCCCGCACCGAGCCGCGAACTGCGCGCGCAGCGTTTCAAGTGGCCAGTAGCGCGGTCCGTTCGCCGCGTACTCGAGCATCTGGCCGATCACCTCGCGCCGGATGCGCGTGTCGGAGCTGCGCTTGACCTCCACGAGTGTCGGAACCCCGTCTTGGTCAACGAAGAGGTGGTCCAGGCTCCAACGCCCGGCTCCATCCGGACGATCCGCGACAGCGACCTCCCGCTGGATAAGGACCCACCGGTCGCGCCGGTCGCGCTCCTCGGCACCCGCAAGCAGATTCGGATGGGCGGCAATCAGCTTCTGCAGCCGATCCTCGGCGTCGTAGCTCTTCTCGGTCATCTCGACGAGCTCGCCATCGCGCTCCAGGTAGATCGTCATTGGGTCGCAGGCTATTCGAGCGGGAAACCGCCCGCTCGCGTACTCTTGTCGGGCCGTGCCTCGGCTATATCGGCGAAGGCCCCGGGGAGGCCTGGCACCTCGATCGCACGCACGGCGCCGTGGCAACCCAAGGGGGCGCGGCGCGACGGACTCGTGGACCTCGCGCGAAGATGGCATGAACCGGGGGCCTCCCCCGCTCAGCGCGAGAGACTCGCGCGAAATGGCAATGCCGGAGCTTTAGAGGAGGCCCCGATGACGATCGTAGCCGGGTTCGACGTGCACAGAGCGCAGATCACCTTCGACGCCCTCGACCGCGAGACGGGCGAGGTCCACCGTGGCCGCATTCCTGCGACGCCCGACGGAGTGCGCCGGTGGACGGGGCGCTTCCCGGGCGCCGAGATCCACGTCGCGGTCGAGGCGGGCACGGGCTGGTTGTTCGTATGCGAGGCGCTCGTGGAGGCGGGCGCCACCCCACATCTCGCGGAGCCGGCCGAGACGAGCGCTCTGCGGGGGTCCAAGGGGCGAGCCAAGACCGACCGCGAGGACGCGCGCTGGCTGCGGACGCTGCTCGTCGAGGGCCGGCTGCCCGAGGCGTGGATCCCGCCCGCGCACGTGCGCGAGTGGCGCACCCGCACTCGCCTGCGCAAGACCTTGGTCGACGAGCGCACGACCTGGCTGGCGCGGGTCCAGGCCACGCTCTTCCATCACGGCGTCGCGGGCGTGCCGGACAAGCTGTTGAGCGCCGCCGGTCGCGAGTTCCTCGCTGGACTCGAGCTGCCCGATGCGGCCCGCGAGCGGATCGAGGTCGCACTCGCGCTCATCGACGCGCTCGACCGCCAGCTCGCTCCCATCGAGGCCGAGCTGCGCCAGCTCGCCCGCCGGCAGCCGGGCTGTCGGGCGCTCATGGCCCACTACGGCGTCGGCGAGTTGACCGCCCCCGTGATCCTCTCTGAGCTCGGCGACGTGACCCGGCTCTCGGCGTCGCGCAAGGCCGTGCGCTGCGCCGGCCTCGACGTCGGCGTGCACCGCTCCGATCGCCGCTCGCGCGTCGGGAAGCTGACCAAGCAGGGCTCGCCCCAGCTGCGCTGGGCGCTCTACGAGGCAGCCCAAGCGGCCTGCCGGCCCACGAGCCCCGACCGAGCCGACTACCTGGCGCTCAAGCGCCGCGGGCTCTCGCACCCGCGCGCCTCGATGACGATCGCGCGCAAGCTCGCCCGGCGCTGCTTCCACACGCTGCGCGAGCTCGGGCTCGAGGCACTCGAGCCGGTCACCTGACCCTCATCCACGCCGACCGCTTCCGCCAAGCCCACCACTCCCCGATGGCGATAACCCTTCCGGCCGGCTCCCGCGGCTTTCGCGACTCCCGCCCGAGGGCGGCGATCCAACGAAGAACGAGCGGCCGGAGTCGTTTCCGACGGATCGACCCATCAACCATCACGTCGCCGGCCTCAAGGCCGAGCACCCAGATAAGCCCGGGCGCCCGCGGAACGATCGGACCGACCAGAGCCCTACGGCTCCACAACCACTCACCCCCGCGACTTGACGGAGGCCCTCGGTTCAGATAAGCGGTAGCGGTAGCCAGCTTCTATGCGTGGTGGGCTGGCCGGGGCGCGATTCCAGGTCTGCCGGCCTCGGCCCTCTCGGGGAGCCGCTCGAGCTTCTCTAGGTCGGCATCGCCCCGAAGACCCCGCGTCGTCGGCGCGACTCCGCGCGCGGTGTGCCGAAGCGTGTGACCTCCTCCGGCGATTCGCCCCGTGGATCAGGCTGCCACGCTTGGCATGCTCCGCGCAAAGTCCTCATGACCTGACGGTCACCCACGGCGGATGAAATGGGCCATGCTCGGCGGGTGCCGGTCGTCAAACGCCGCGCTTCTCTTGGTGCCTGCGTGCCCGTGCAAAGTCTGGCGTGGGAGCCTTGCCCGGAACCCCGGACTGGTGCTTCGAGCCCGCCCCTCAGATTCGATCGAGAGTCGAGGTTCCCGGCGAGCGGCCGATTCGTTTCGATCGACTTGAAGGGAGCGGCTGGATGGACGTGATCGTGGAGCGCCCCGGGGCGCTGGATGTGCACAACGCGAGCGTGATGGCGTGCGTGCGCTTGCCCGGCGAGGGCAGGCGGCGGGTCGAGCACGTGGCCGAGTTTGAGACGACGACGCAGGGCCTGTTGGCGCTGCGCGACTGGCTCGAGGCCCACTCGGTCGACAAGGTCGCGATGGAGGCCACCGGCGTCTACTGGAAGCCAGTGTGGGCGGTGCTCGAGGAGCGCTTTGAGTGCCTCTTGGTCAACGCACGGCACGTAAAGCAGGTCCCCGGTCGCAAGACCGACGTAAAGGATGCCCAGTGGCTGTGCCAGCTGCTCGAGGCCGGGCTCTTGCGCGCGAGTCTCGTGCCGCCCAAGCCGGTGCGCACGCTGCGCAACCTGACGCGCTATCGCAAGGCCCAGATCCGCGAGCGCCAGCGCGAGATGAACCGGCTGCACAAGGTGATGCAGGACACCGGCATCAAGCTCGACTGCGTGGCGAGCGACATCATGGGCAAGTCCGGGCGGGCGATGCTCGACGCGCTCGTCGCTGGTACGAGCGATCCGGTCGTGCTCGCCGACCTCTCGCGCGGTCTGCTACGCAAGAAGATCCCAGCGCTCCAGCAAGCGCTCGAGGGCCGCTTTGACTCAGAGCACGCGCTGATCGTCGGGCGGATCCTCGCGCACATCGACTACCTCGAGGAGGCGATCGAGGCGCTGTCGGGGGCGATCGAGGAGCAGCTCGGCCCTTTCGCGCCGGCAGTTGAGCTGATGTGCACGATCCCCGGCGTCGGGCGCCGCGCCGCCGAGGTGATCATCGCCGAGACCGGCGGCGACATGAGCGCCTTCCCCACAGCCAAGCACCTCGCCTCGTGGGCCGGCATGTGCCCAGGCAACGACGAGTCGGCCGGCAAGCGCCGCTCAGGCAAGACACGCAAGGGCTCCAAGTGGCTCGGCCAGACGCTCGTCGAGTGTGCCAAGACAGCCAACCGCAGCAAGGACACCTACCTCTCGGCCCAATACGCCCGCCTGCGCGCCCGCCGCGGCGCCAACAAGGCGACCATCGCCGTCTGCCACTCGATCCTCACCGCCGTCTGGCACATGCTCCAGACCGGCGAGACCTACACCGACCCCGGCGGCGACTTCTTCACCCGACGCAACCCCGAACGCACCCGCAAGCGCCTCGTAACGCAACTCGAAAGCCTCGGCTACACCGTCACGCTGGAGGAAGGGGCTGCGGCAACATAAGCGCATTTCCCCTCAGTAGAGCTGTGATCCTTGAGTCCGTGCCTGCGAAAGTTCGCTACACACCCGGCGACGATCATCTTGAGGTCGAAGGCCACGGCCGCATCCACGCACACGACGATGGGTTCATCGTCGCGACCTCAGTCGCCGAGCACGCCGGACTGACCAGTCTGCGCGCGGCGGCGCGACGATACGAGTACTACATCGGAGGCGCGGATCAGCTGCTCCTGAGCGATGTCGAGCCCGAGCATCTCGATCCGGATTACGCGACTGTCAACGCGACTTCGGTCAGTTGGACAGATGGTGAGGTTCACGCACAGACCCTGGTCGTCGGCACCGAGGAGCCTGATGAGACATTCATACGATCGGTCGCCACGGCCGTGCTGGCGCGCGAGCGCTGCGAGATCGTTTCCGTCTCCGTACACACCGAGCAGGGTGTGTGGCCGACGTGGCTCACCCTGCGGGTGCCGACTCGGGGGCAGACGGTTGGCGACGCGATCCGCCGAGCCGACGCGATCGCCGCGGTCATTCAGGCGGCGCTCGACGGCGCGCCAAACCGTGAGATAGCCAGCGACCTGGTCCGTGCGGGTCAGGCCGAAGCGCTGATAGGGATGTTCGAGTCTGATTGGCTGGAGGCGAAGTCGGCGCCGTACCGCCTGGATGAGGAAGCCGACGCCTTTGAGCTTGCCAAGGACGTTGCCGCACTGGCGAACGCCGCCGGCGGGATCATCCTGATCGGTGTTCAGACCAAGAACCGTTCAGCTGGGGATCAGATCCGCCGCATCAACGAGTGCCGGGTCGATGACATCTCACCGCGGCGATACGTGTCGTGCGTTCGACGCAAGGTCTTTCCAAAGGTCGACGGTTTCAAGGTCGAACAGATCCCAGGCGCGACCGCGGGCAGCGGGGTCGCCCTCCTAACGATCCCGGAGCAGCCCGAGAGCGAAAAGCCCTTCCTCGTCTACGGCACCGTCCGGGGCGGGCGCACGACCGGGCAAGGGCTCACATGGCCGACGCGCGAGGTAGCGGACACGGTGGTGCCGAGTATCGACACGGTTCATGCGCTGCTTCGCGCCGGTCG
>JAUJOA010000024.1 GCA_030447875.1 Thermoleophilaceae bacterium | reverse complement strand
CCGCCCGGGGCTCCGCACCGTCACTGTGGGCCTCACCGGTGCGGCCGATAGACGCGGGGGCGCCCGCCTCTATCTGCTCCGAGCGGAGACCGGCAACCCTCGGTAGCTAGAGCTCCGGGGGGGCCCCCGCGCGTGCATGCGGGGCCGGGGCAGCCGTTCGCGCGAACGGCGGCTGGTCGATCACGGCCGGCCAGTAGTGCACACCGGTCTCCACGCCGTGGGCGGCAAGCGCACGCGCGAAGCTATTACGCCCACTCAGGCGCACCGGGAAGACATGGTAGATGCAGGGGCTCTCAGGACGCTCCTCTAGGAGGCGCAACCCGGTGGGAAGCGTATCGCGGTACACCTCCGCAGCACGGCGACGCGCCGCGTTCCAGCCGTCGAGATGTGGAAGTTTCACTCGTAGCATCGCTGCCTGTAGCCCATCGAGTCGCTCGTTGAAACCGGCGATCAGGTGCTCGCCCTTGCTCCGTTGACCTAGGTGGCGCAGCATATGCGCACGCTCGGCGATTTGTCCGTCGTTTGTGCAGATCGCCCCGCCGTCCCCGAGCGCCCCGAGGTTCTTGCTGGGATAGAAGCTGAAACCCGCAGCCGTCCCGAGGGACCCCGCCCGCCGCCCTCGGAGCACCGCCCCATGCGCCTGAGCGGCGTCTTCGAGGACGGCAAGGCCCTTAGCCCGGGCAAGCTCGAGGCAGCCGTCCATGTCGCAAACCTGCCCATAGAGGTGGACTCCCATGACCGCAGCGGTTCGGGCGCCAACAACGGACTCGGCGGCCGCTACGTCTATCAGCCCCGTTCCGGCTTCTACGTCACAGAACACAGGCTCGGCGCCGGCATTGACAACGGCGAGCGCCGAGGCGATGTAGGTGTGGGCCGGAACAATCACCTCGTCTCCACGCCCGATCCCGGCGGCGAGGAGTGCGAGCGTCAGCGCCGCCGTACCCGAGGCTACACCGACACAGTGCCGAGTATCACAGTAACGCGCGAACTCGCACTCGAAGCGCTCGACCTCCTCGCCGAGAATGAAGGCGTTGGCTCGGAGCACGCGATCGAATGCCTCGCGAAGGGCGGGCAAAATCTCCGCATGCTCCGCGCCGAGGTCGGCGAATGGTACGCGCATCGCTAGGGGACTCGACATCACAGGCTGGGTCCGGTAAGAAGGCGCGCCCTTCCGCCGGGGCCTCCGCTGGTCGGGTTATCCGCTCCTTCAGAGGCTCTCGTCTTCTCGCGCGCCCGTAGCTCATCTCGAGCTTGAAAGAGCTTATAGGCCTCGACCGCAGTCAGTCTTGTCTATTGACGAGAGGCAGCGCGTATGATCCCGACTCAGCGGACGGTGTCCGCAGTCGCCCTTTTCCGCAGGACCTGAGCGCACGTGAGAGGCCCGCGCTTCGAGCCCGAGAGGGCCACATTCTGTCTTGGCGCGTGTCCCCGCAGCTTTCGCCGACGACTACCTACTGGCCCCCCATTCCGGCTGTCATGAGTCGAGGTGGCCTGGGACCAATAAGGTATGACTGTCTTGGAGATCTAGGATGTCAAAGCCCGCTGACGGCGATCGGCCAGCACCCCGTGGCGGCGTCTCGAGGAGCAGCTCGGAGCACGGCTTGACGCAGGGCCGGTCCATGCAGCCTTCCTCTTTAGTAGACGGCTTGGATTCTTTACCCGCTCAGCTTCGTGTTTAGGCTGCTTCCCTCGAATGAGGGAGCACCTGAGATCCTGGATCCAGCAGGCAACCGTGCTTTTCTTACCCGAGACGGGACCGGGCAGCGCCCCTGGTCCAATCGCTAACTCGTCTTCCGTATGACCCGAAACCGTTTCGCGGCCCGATTGCAGGCGTCCTCGGTGAGCGCGGCCCCGCCGATCCTCCTCGTGGGACTTACCATCTACTTGGGCTCCGAGGAGGGCGGCTTCTTCCCCGACGCTACCGCCGCCGCCGCGGTAGCTCTCGCCGCGGCCCTCATTGTGAGGACGGCGCTGGGCAGAGAGCCGTTCGGCGGCTTCGGGCTGGTGCTCGCATCGGCCGCCGCCCCCCTCGCGCTCTTCGCTGTCTGGGTTCTACTCTCGGGGCTCTGGTCTGACGCGTCCAGCCGTGCACTGACCGAGTTCAACCGGGTTCTCGTCTACCTGCTTGCGCTCCTCTTCTTCGGGTCTTATGCCAGATCGCTGAGCCGGGCCCGGGGCTTGGTCCGCGCGCTCGCGCTTGCGGCGACAGTGCTCTGCACCGCGGCGTTCCTCTCTCGCGTCTTACCTGACGTTTTCGAGGCGGCGCCGGGCTACGCGCCGAGCCGTCTCGGTTTTCCGCTGACCTACTGGAACGCGCTCGGGCTCTTGGCCGCACTCGGGCTCGTCCTGTGCCTGTCGCTCACGAGCGACGAACGGGAGTCTTTCCCGGTGCGGGTGGTTGCCGCGGCGGCCATGCCGATCCTGGCCACAACGCTGCTCCTCACCTTTTCACGTGGTGCAATGGCCGTGGCGGCGCTGGGTCTGGCCGCCTACGTCGTCCTTGCCCACAATCGAGGGCTCGTTACCGGTCTCCTCGCGGCGGCTCCACTCACGGCCCCCGCCGTCGTTAGCGCATATGAGGCCGAGCTCCTCGCCACGGATAACCCAACGATCCCCGCGGCGGTCGCCCAAGGGCATGAACTCGCGGGGATCGTGCTCCTGTGTGCCGCTGGTGCCGCGGTCATTCGCGGGGTCCTCCTTCTCGTCGACCATCAGCTCCGTGGCATCGAAGTGTCGCGTGATGAGCGTCGCGGTGTCCTGGCCGCAGGCGCCGGGATACTAGCGCTCGGCGTGCTCGTCGCGGCGGTCGTAGCCGATCTCCCGACGCAGGTCGACCGCCAGTACGGGCAGTTCGCCCGCGGGGCACCTGTCGAGTCGACCGGCGCTGCCACTCGAGACCGGCTCGCGTCAGCCAGTGGTTCCGGTCGGGTCGAGTATTGGAGCGTCGCCCGGGAGGCCTTCCGGAAGGCCCCGCTGGCCGGCCAGGGGGCAGGTACGTTCGAGACCGAGTGGAACCAGGAACGCCGGAATCCGAACAGCACCGCTGTCGACGCCCACTCGCTCTACCTGGAAACCGCGGCCGAGCTCGGAGTCGTAGGTGCCCTGCTGCTCGTCGCGGTGCTGGTCTCCATTCTCGTCGGACTGGCTTGGTCGGCTCGCGGGCCGTACCGGGCGCCGTGGGTGGCGCTTCTGTGTGGCGTCGGGGCCTGGATGTTGCACGCGGCCATCGACTGGGATTGGGAGATGCCCGCCGTCTCGATCGGGGTCTTCGCCGCCGGTGGGCTCGCCCTTGCCTCGCGGCGCGAGGGTTCGCGCCCAAGGGCACCGGTGCGGAGCGCTCGGGTGCTCGTCGGCCTCGGCGTTGCCCTCATGGCCGTCGTGCCGGCCGGGACCTGGCTCGCGCAGCGGTCGTTGAGCGAGGCGCGAGTCGACTTCGACCGGGGCCTGTGCCCCGAGGCGATCAGGTCGTCCCTCGACGCCATCAGCTTCCTCGACGCCTCTCCCGAGCCGTATGAGCTGATCGGATACTGCGACGCCCGACTCGGCGGTGATGATCTCGCCATGCGGATGATGAGCAACGCCGTCCGGCGCGACCCCGAGAACTGGCGCTACTCCTACGGCCTGGCGATCGTCCGCGGCGTCGCCGGCCTCGATCCCCGGGCCGCGGCGGACAGAGCGCTGCGCCTCAACCCGGGTAGCGAGCGCGCGCGCCGGCTCGCGCAGACTGTCGCCCGCACGACCAACCCGCGGGAGTGGGAGAGGGCGGCCCGTCGCGCACCGGTCCCACCCCAGCGGGTGTAATGAGGCCGCCTGGCGTGGCCGCCAGATTTGGCACGCGAGCGTGTGGGGGGAAGGCCCCGATGGAGTGGGGATGATGGCGTATGCGCGATGCCGCGTTTGAGCGGCTCTACCACGAGTACGCGACGCCGCTCTTCAAGTTCTTCCTCTACCGGATCGGCGACCGGACCGTGGCAGAGGACCTCGTTTCGGACACCTTCGAGCGTGTGCTGCGGGCACGCCGCCGGTTCGACCCCCGGCGCGGCAGCGAGGCCGCGTGGCTCTACTCGGTGGCCTTGAACCGGCTTCGCGACTATGTCCGCCGAGCCGAGGGCGAGGGCCGGGCGCTCGAGAAGGCGGCCCGGCAGGGTGAGGAGCCGGAAGGCGGCCGCTCCGAGGCCGGCGAGAGCGCGCTCAGGGCCGTCGAGGCGAGGCAGACGGTCTTCGGAGCGCTCGAGTCCCTCTCAGCCGAAGAGCGCGAGGCCGTGGCGCTGCGCTACGGCGCCGATCTCACGCTCGCGGAGACGGCACGGGTGATCGGCGAGCGCCGTACGACGGTCGAGGGGCGGATCTACCGGGCGCTTCGGAAGATGCGCACCCAGCTCGAGTGAGGGTCGGGACGCCCGCGACGCTAGATGGAGCCAAACGAGGCGGGGCGGCCCTGAGGCCGCCCCGCCGTCTTCTCCTGCGCGGCCGAGGCCGCGTGCCTTCCTATTGCTCGAGAGGCCTACTGCTTGCTCACCCTGACACTCACGAATGCCCCCGAGCCCAGCATGACGACGCCCACGAGGAGCAGTGCGATGGCGGGCAAGCCGGTGTCTGCGAGCGCGGTGCCGTCGTCGGCCGCACCCTGATCGGCCGCGGAGAAGCCTTCGTCGCCGCCGCCGTCGTCGAAGCCACCGCCGCCGCCGCCGTCGCCGTCACCGAAGCCGACGCCATCTTCGAAGCCGCCGCCTGCTCCTTCGCCGCCGGTGCCGCCGTCATCCCCGCCGCCGTCACCGCCGCCGGCGCCTCCGCCGCCGGCACCTCCGCCGCCGTACTGGGCCGCTCCGGCGTCGTCCTCGTGCCCGGGGGGGTGCTCTGCCATAGCCATGGCCCCGCTGATCGTGAACAGGAGCCCCAGGGCGAGGAGCGAGGCCAGCAGCAAACGGGTTCTCATGAAAGTTCCTTTCGACAGCAGCGGGTTCGTTGGGGTTTTCCTCGCCCGTGCCCTAGCTCGGAGCTTCATCCTGTCGAGCTCCAGCGAGCTTGGGCCTTCGATGTCTGCCTGCAGTCGCTCTGCGACTCCGAGCAGCTCCGAGGGGAGGGATTGATCGTTTCGATCGGGCATTGCCTTCCTATATACGAGCGAGGCGCCGATTGTTTGACCGCCCCAGCAGAGTTTTTTCGGCGGTCGGTGCCCGTCCGCACCCGCCGGCGAGGATCTCAGTAGGCCCCTTGGCCGCGGCCCACGACCGCGACGGTTCGGATCAGGACCTTCAGGTCCACCAACGTCACCAGTTGTCACGTACAGGTAGTCGCGGTCGACCATCCCTTCGAAGGGGATGTTCGAGCGCCCGTGCACCTGCCAGAGGCCGGTCAGGGCGGGCATGAGCTCGACGGCGGCGGTAGCGACCCCTCACCCGGTCGTGCTCGTCCTCAATACGAGGCCGTGGCCACGCGCTCCTGCCTAGCCAAGCGCAAGCTCCCGCGCCCGCGCGAAGACGGCGTCGATCATCTCCTCGGTGAGCCTGCCGGTGAACGTGTTCTGCTGGCTCGGGTGGTAGCTGGCGAGCAGGGTCG
>JAUJOA010000010.1 GCA_030447875.1 Thermoleophilaceae bacterium | reverse complement strand
CCCTTCTCGCAGCCGCCCCGCGCGCCCGGCGCCGGCCGCGGGGGTGTCGCCGGTGGCGAGGCGCGCGCGCCGCGTGAGCGTGGCGGCGCGCACCCCCCAGACCGGGACGCCCCCGGCGCGCCCGCCGCCCCGGTGCCCCGGCAGCGACGCCGCCCCCCCGGCCACCACCGCGCCGGTCGGCTGGTAGGTCAGCGCCTTGAGCGTCATGACCGAGCGCATGACGGCCTCGCCGTACTCCCCGTCGTACGTGTTGCGCTCCGCCCAGCCGCGCCACCAGCGCTCCGTGGCCGCGAGCTCCTCGACGCCGTCGCCGAGCCGCGGCCGCGGCAGGTGGGAGCGATGCCACGCAAGCACCAACGGCAGCCGTTGACCGGCCTCGACGGTGAACGACGCGCTGATCTCCAGACCGTCGCGGCGCAGCGCCACCGGGGCCGCCAGCACGATCGCGTCGGGACCGGCGACGGCGGTGACGACGTCGTCGCACTCGCGGATCCAGGGGACGACACTGCCATACTCGAACCGCGGCGAGAGGGTCATGCGCATCGCGACGCGCCCGCTCAGACCCTCCAACACCCGCATCACCCGGTGCGGGTTGTCCTCGGGTCCTTCGGCGACCGGCATGAAATCGACGAGGTGGACGCGTCCCGACACGGTCTCGACGTCCGTCTCGAGGATCATCGTGCCCGACCGGTAGCGGCGCGAGCACGAGACCAAGGCGTCGTCGGGCCGCAGCGACCATCGCCCGTGGCGCTCGTCGCCCAGCAGCGCCGCGAAGCACGCCGGCGAGTCGAAGCGCGGCAGGCACAGCCAGTCGATCGACCCGTTGCGCGCGACGAGCGCGGCGGTCCTGGTATCGCCGATGAGCGCGTAGTCCTCGATGCGGCTGGGCACGCGACGGTTCCTCCCCGCTCGACGACGCCGGGCGGCGGCCTACGTCCGCGAACTGACGTCGCCGCTGCGCGCGATCGCGGCGGCGGGTAGCGACGGGCAGGTGATCCACGCCTCTGGACGCCAGATCGAGCTCAGTGCCGGCGAGCACCGCGCGGTCGCCGCGACCGTCGGCGCCAGCCTGCGGACCTACATCCCCGCCGGGACCACGACGGTCGACCAGGCATCCCTCGAGCTGCATGCGTCGACTGCAGCCGAGCGCCGCATGACCGCCGCCGGGATAGGCGCCGTCGTCATCGCCGCCGCGGTCCTCGCGGCATGCGGCGCAGACGCCGGCGACGGAGGGCGCCCCGCTTCCGACTCACGCGTCGAGATCGTCGTCGACCGCGACGGGAAGGAGAGTCGCGCGCCGCAGTCCGCGACGCTTCAGTGCCCGTCGGAGCGCCACCCGCGCGCCTGCCGGCGGCTGAGCGAGCTCGCGCCGTCGGCGTTCGAGCCCGTCCCCGCGCAGACCGCCTGCGCGCAGCTCTACGGCGGGCCGGAGCGGGCCCGGATCGAGGGCGTCGTCGAGGGCCGCAGCGTGTCGGCGACCTTCACGCGCCGCAACGGCTGCGAGATCACTCGGTACGAGCGCGTGCGCCCGGTGCTCGAGGTGGCGACCGGCTGACTGAGCGCCGCCGGGGTGTCCGCCGGCAGACGGCGTCGCGCCGATCGCGTCACCTTGGGCGGTAGGCCAGTCGAGCAAGATGCGCAGCAGCTTTCCATCGAACGAGGCGGTCGTGGCCGCTGACCCGGGAGGCGACGCCTGATGGAGGCGTCGCTGCTCGCGTGGGCTGCGCTGTCGGCGGCGATCATCGTCATGCTCGCGGTCGACCTCGTGCTGTTCGCGCGCGGCGAGCGCGAGCTCGCGCTTCGCGAGGCGGGGGCGTGGAGCGTCATCTTGATCGCCGTTGCTCTGGCGTTCGGTGCCGGGCTCTGGGTGGTCGAGGGCTCCGCCGCTGCTGGCCGTGCTCGCCACCGTAGCGACGACGGATCTGATCTCGCGATCGACTCGATCACGGCGACCTTCGCGATCACGTTCGATCCCTTCATCGTCTTCGCGGGGAACGCGTTCGCGCTGCTCGGTCTGCGCGCGCTGTACTTTCTCCTCGTCGGACTGATGGCGCGCTTCGTCTACCTGACGCAGGGCCTCGCGGTGATCCTCGTCTTCGTGGGCGCGAAGATGCTGCTGACCGATGTCTGGAAGGTCCCGCTCTGGCTCTCCCTCGCCTTCATCGCTTTCGCGCTGCTGATGACGGCGTTGCTGTCCGAGCGCGCCGCACGGCGCCTTGGCGCATCTCCGCAGCGCCCGTCTCGACCCTCCGCCGAGACCGCAGCCGACGCACTGCCCGCGCCCATGGGCGCAGGTGAGGGCCGTGCCTGACCAGCGGCCGGTCGTCATCGCCTACGACGGCTCGCCGGCGGCCAGGGAGGCCGTTCGGCGCGCCGGCGAGCTCTTCGCCGGCCGCGCCGCGATCGTCGTCACGGTGTGGTCGTCGGTCGGTGCCGCGTCCGCCGGGCGCGCCGCGCTGCCGGACGAGGTCGTGCAGGTCGCGAGGGAGCGGCTCGACCGGTCGGCGCGCGATGACGCGGCGACGGTCGCCGACGAGGGCGCACGCCTTGCGAGCGAGTGCGGCCTTGTCGCACGTGCGGCGACGACGGCTTGCGGCCACAGCGTTTGGGAGACCCTCAACAAGGTGGGCGAGGAGGAGGACGCCGCCGTGGTCGTCGCGGGTTCACAAGGCCGCAGCGCGATCTCGGCGGCCCTGCTCGGAAGCGCCACCACAGGCCTGGTCCGCCACGCCGTGCGGCCGGTGCTCATCGTGCCGCTCGACGAAGCCGCGAAGGCGCGGCCTGAAGGCGGCTGAGAGCCCCGGGTCCCGCCGCCTGTCGCGGCCCGGGGGACCCCGAGGAGGCGCACCCCGGCGACGACCGCCGGTCAGTCTCCGGCGTGCGCGGCGAGCGAGCCCTTCTTCGTGTCGCCGCCCGGCAGCGGCTCGTAGACCACGATGTCGGCGCTGTCGCCGAAGAGCTTNAGCGAGAGCTGCCGTACGGGCGCTATCTCGCCGATCGCGGGCCGAAGGCGAACGACCCGTCCGCGGCGATCGCCTTCGGGGCCGTGGGCGCCGTCTACCAGCTCGGGCTCGAGGGCATCGTGACTCCGACGATGACCGGGCGCATCGCGCGGCTCATCTCGTCGCACCGGCCGAAGGTCCCGGTTCTCGCGCTGTCGCCGAGCCCCGCGGTCGTGCGCCGCTGTGCGCTGGTCTGGGGCGTGCGCGCCGAGCTCAACGAGGAGCCGCGCGCCACGACCGACCTCATCGACGTGTGCGTGGCGGCGGTCGAGCGCAGGGGCGTGGCGAAGAAGGGCCAGCGGATCGGGATCACGGCGGGTCTACCCGCCGGCAGTAGCGGTGGGACCAACATGTTCAAGGTTCACACGCTCGACTGAGCGAGCGGGACGACGGGTCAGGTCCCCGAGCTGGCCTTGACTCGCTCGAAGATCTCGAGTGCGCGGTCGAGGTCCTCACGCTCGTGGGTCGCCATCACGCTCGTACGCAGCAGCGCGCCGCCGCGCGGCACCGCCGGGTAGAGGGCGACGTTGGTGTACACGCCGGCGTCGAAGAGCGCCTTCCAGAGCAGCACGGCCTGCCAGTCGTCGCCCACCACGAGCGGCACGATCGGCGTCACGAGCTCGGACCCGTCGGGCACCGGGGTGGGCGCGACGACGTGGAAGCCGAGCTCCGACAGGCCGCGATGGAGGTAGCGGGCGTTGTCGAGGACACGGGCGAAGAGCTCCGGGCCCTCGGCCGAGCGGCAGATTCGGACTGCCGCGAGCGCCGCTCCGATCGCCGCCGGCACCGCCGCGGCGGTGAAGAGGAAGGCGCGTGCCTGGATGCGGAGGAAGTCGATCACGTCGGCGGGTCCCGCGATGAAGCCGCCGCAGCTGGCGAGCGATTTCGAAAAGGTGCCCATGCGCAGGTCCACCTCGTCCTCCACCCCGAGCGCCTCGCAGGCGCCGGCCCCGCGTGCGCCGAGGACGCCCACCGCGTGGGCCTCGTCCACCATCAGGCGCGCGCCGTGTGAGCGGCAGAGCTCCACCACCGGCGGGAGGTCGCAGACGTCGCCCTCCATGGAGAAGACGCCGTCGACCACCACCAGGACGCCACCGCCATCGCCGGCGGAGCGCTCGAGCATCGCCTCGAGCTTGTCCAGCCGGTTGTGGCGGAACGGTCGGATCCGTGCGCGCGACATGCTCACGCCGTCGAGAATCGAGGCGTGGTCGCCCGAGTCGCAGATGACTGTGTCGCCCGGTCCGAGCAGAGTGCCGAGGCAGCCCACGTTCGCCTGGTAGCCGGTCGTGAAGACGAGCGCGTCGTCGGTGCCCATCCAGTCGGCGAGCTCGCGCTCGAGCTCCTCGTGAAGCGGAACCGTGCCGTTCAGGAGCCGCGACCCGGTGAGCGCCGTGCCGTAGGCATCCAGCGCCTGGCGCGCCGCGTCCTTGACGCGCGCATCGCCCGTCAGTCCAAGGTAGTTGTTCGAGCCGAGCATGATCCGCTCGGCGCCCTCCATCGTGACCACGGGGCCGGCCTGGCCCTCGAGGATCCTGAAGTAGGGCACGAGCCCTTGCTCGCGCGCCTGACGGATCTGGTCGATCCGCTCGTGGTTGCGGGCCTTTTCGAAGACGTCGATGGCTGTGGGCATTGACTAAGGTGCGCCGGAGTGTCTCTGGAGATCCGTCCGGTTCGCTCCCGGCAAGACCTGTCGCGGTTCATCGAGCTCCCGCGGCGGATTTATCGTAACGAGCCGCGCTGGATCGCCCCGCTCGCGCTCGACCGCAGGCGCTATCTCGATCGCGCGAAGAACCCCTTCTTCGAGCATGGCGAGGCGGAGTACTTCCTGGCATCGCGCGCCGGCCAGGTCGTGGGCCGCATCAGCGCCCACGTCGACCGCAACCTGAACGACTTTCACGGCAACCGCTGGGGCCTCTTCGGCTTCTTCGAGTGCGAGAACGATCGCGAGGCCGCCGGGGCGCTGTTCCGGGCGACCGAGGCCTGGCACCGCCTGCGCGGTCGGGACCGGCTGGTCGGGCCGATGGACTTCACCATGAACGACGAGTGCGGGGTGCTCGTCGAGGGACACGAGCATCGGCCGATGATCCGCCAGCCGTGGCAGCACCCGTACTACCCGGCGCTGCTCGAGGCCCAGGGGCTGGAGAAGGCGATGGACCTCCTGATGTGGAACCTCGAGGTGTCCGACCGCGACAAGGTGCTTCCCGTGATCTTCGAGCTCGCCGACAAGCTCGAGCCCGAGCACGGCATCAGGATCAGGCACATGCGAAAGCGCGATCTCGAGCGCGAGATCCGCGGCTTTGTCGAGGTCTACAACGCGGCATGGAGCGACAATTGGGGCTTCGTCCCGCTCACCGAGCGCGACGCTCTCCACGAGGCGACGCAGAACAAGCTGCTGCTCGACGAGAACTGGATGATGGTCGCCGAGAGGGACGGTGAGGTCGTGGGCGCGGCGCTCACGGTGCCGGACTTCAATCAGGTCCTGGCGACGATGAACGGGCGACTCCTGCCTCTCGGGTGGCTCAAGGCTCTGCGTACGCTCAAGAAGATCGACCGGGTTCGTGTCGGCTTCCTGGGCGTCAAGCCCGAGTACCAGCACACGGGCGTGGCCGCGGGCTTCTACGTGGAGCACTTCAACATGGCCGCGAAGACGCCGCAGTCGGGCGGCGAGATGGGCTGGATCCTCGAGACGAACACCGCCATGAACCGCGGGATGGAGGCGATGGGGGGCCGCGTGGTGAAGCGCTACCGCGTCTACGAGAAGGCGCTGGCCGACGACGGCCGGGCCGAGGGGTAGACTCGACAAGTCGTGCCAGAGGAGGCCCACAGCGCCGCCAACGGGTCCGATCCGAGCGAGCCCGATCGGGTCAGCGGCGCGGTCGAGCCGGCGGACGGCGCCCGTCACCTGCCCGTGCCGAGCGCCCGGCCGCGGCCGCTCCAGCCTGCCGGCGCCCCGCTGCCGGCCCCGGTCGTCGCGGCCACGGGCGGCTTCGTCGCCGGCGTGGCCACCTTCGTGGTGGTTCGCCTGCTCCGGGGGCGGCGCTCGTCGCGGGGCATCGGTCGTCTCCGCGGCCGCGATCGGGGTATCGAGGTGACCGGCACACGCTCGTTCCTGGTCGACGTCCACCTGCTCAAGCGATAGCGGCTCTCGCAGCAGCCGGCCGCGGCTCGGCCTCGCCACGCCGCGCGAGCGGGCCGCGCACGGTCGTCATCGAGCGGGACTTTCGCCCGCCGGGCCACTACCGGCTGCCGAGTGCCGGTCGTGACGGGCTCATGCGGCGCCGCGACGGCGCGCTCGTCAGGCTCCTCCATCACGCGGAAGAGCCCGTGTTGATCCGCGCCCGCGTAGCGGGGGGCGCGGTTCGGCTGCGCGCGGAGGCACCCTCGCGCTCGGGAGCGTCCTGGGGCATCGAGCGGATGCATTTCGCGCTCTGTCTCGACCATGACGTCAGACCGTTCCATCGCCAGTTCCGCCGCGACCCTCTTCTGGCTCCCGCGATCCGCCGCCGCCCCTGGCTTCGCCCCCGGCGGCTGCCGGAGCCGTTCGAGGCCCTCGCCTGGGCGATCACCGAGCAGCTGATCGAGATCGGTCGAGCGGTGGGCATCCAGCGGCGGCTGATCCGGCGCTTCGGGAGGCGAAGTCCGTGCGGAACCCTGCTCGATGCTCCGTCCTCGACGAGCATGGCCCGGCGTGCGCCCGCAGAGCTCGAGGCGTGCGACCTCTCGGCGGGACGCTCGCTCGCCATGGTCCGCGCCGCGCGGCAGGTGGCCTCCGGGCGCGTGGATTTGAACCTGCACGAGCCCGCGTGGCGCCGGCTGCGGACGATTCCCGGCGTGGGGTCGTGGACGGTCGAGAAGCTGGCCTTACACGGCCAGGGTCGCGACGACCAGCTCCCGGCGGGCGATCTGGCCTACGTGAAGCTGGTGGGAGTGCTCCAGCGCCTCGGAAGACGGGCGACGGAGGACGAGGTGCGCTCCTTCTTTGCGCCGTACGCGCCCTATCAGGCGCTCGCGGGGATCTATGCGCTGAGCACGGCGTCCTAGAGCCCTTCGCCCGGCAGCAGTTCGTTTGTGAACGCCCCCTCTGGCTCCTCGTTCAGGATCCCGGCGTCCAGCATGAACTGGCCGAAGTCATCCCACTGTCGCGGGTCCTGGTAGCCGTACGGCCGGCCGGCCGGTGGCTCGAAGAGCGGCAGCGTCACCTTCACGACCTCCCGCTGCAGCTGCGGATCGAGGTCGGGGTTCGCCTCCAGCAAGGCCCGGATCGCGCTGTCCGGATCGCGATCCAGGTCGGCCGTGCCCTGGCTGAGTGCCGCGACGAACGCGCGAATGCGGTCGCTGTCCTCCTCGAGCGAGTCCTCGTTGGCCACGAGCACCAGCTCGTTGTAGGTAGGCACTCCCGCTCGCTCCACCCGGATGATCTCCGGGTCCTTGCCGCGCAGGCGAAGGTCGGTCCCCTCGTAGTTCCAGAAGGCGCCGAGCACCGCGTCGACCTTTCCCGTCAGAAGGGCGGGGCTCAGGTTGAAGCCCACGTTGGTCTCCTCGACGGTGACGGGGTCGACCCCGGCCTTCTCGAGGATGGCCCGGAGAAAGGCCGACTGGTAGTCGATGCCCGCCGTGCCGACGCGCCTGCCCTCGAGGTCGGCCGGTCCGCGAATGTTCGCCTCCGGAAGCGAGATGATCGAGGTCAGCGGCTTCTGCACGAGTGCGCCGACCGCCACCACCGGAAGCCCCTCGTCACGCGCGCGAAGCACCTCGGGCTCGTAGGAGACCGCCAGGTCGACGCGGCCGGCTGCGACCTCCTTGATTGGAGCCGCCGGGTCGGCAGGCTGGCGAATCGCCACGTCGAGCGCGACGTCCTCGAAGTGGCCGTTTCCTTGCGCGGCGTAGATCCCGGCGTGGTCGGCGTTCGGGAAGAAGTCGAGCATCAGCTCGAAGGGCTGGGCGGCGCCCGGGCCGACGACCTCCTCGCGCTCACCGCAGCCGGCCACGAGCGCCGCGACAAAGGCCAGTAGCAAGAGCGGCATCCGCTTCATCGAGCTCCCTCCGTTCGTCTCCAGGGCAGGGCGACACGCTCGGCCAGCGTGGCGAGCGCGAAGAGCCCGACCGCCATGAGCGCGAGGATCACGACGCCCGCGTAGACACGCGGCGTCTGGAGCTGGTTGTTGCCGAGCAGCACGAGGCGGCCGAGACCGTCGTCGGCGCCCGCCCATTCCCCGAAGACGGCTCCGATCACCGAGATGCTCGCGGCCACGCGCAGACCGCTGAAGAAGCTCGGGAGCGAGGCGGGGAGCTCTACCTTGCGCAGGATGGCCAGGGGCGACGCGCCGAGGCTGCGCATCAGCTTCAGCAGGCTCGGCTCGACAGAGCGGAGCCCGTCGAGCACGTTCACCGTGATCGGGAAGAAGCAGATCAGCCCGACGATGGCGACCTTCGGGCCGATCCCGTAGTCGAAAGCGAGCACGAAGAGCGGGGCGAGAACCACGATCGGGATCGCCTGCGAGGCCACGAGCAGCGGATAGGCGGCCTCCCGCAGTGGACGAACCAGATGCATCGTTACGGCCCCGGCCACGCCGCCCACCAAGGCGATCGCGAGTCCGAGAAGCACCTCGACGAGCGTCACGCCGGCATTGTCGAGAAGCAGCGACCAGTCCTCGCGCAGCGCCTGGACGACCTCCGACGGCGACGCCAACGTGAGGTCGTCGACCGATGGCAGGCTTGCCACTCCCTGCCACGCTGCGGCGGCCGCTAGCAGGAGGAGCGCCGGCGGTCCGTAACGCCTCAGCACTCGAGCGCCCTCAGAGCCTGCTCCTTGAGCTCTATGAAGGTCGGGTCGGTCACAGTCTCGCGTCTGGGGCGCGGTCGCTGGAGCGGAACGGGGATCTCCGCGACCACGCGCCCGGGCCGCGGGCTCATGACGGCGACGCGATCGGCGAGGAAGAGCGCTTCCTCCACGTCGTGGGTGACGAAGAGGACGGTCCGCGGCTCGGTCGCCAGCGCGCCCGCGAGCCACTCCTGCATCGCTGCTCGCGTGAGCGAGTCGAGCGACGCGAACGGCTCGTCGAGGAGCAGGGCGGGGCGACCTGCCAGCAGCGTGCGCAGGAATGCCACGCGCTGGCGCATACCGCCCGAGAGCTCCCCGGGCATCGAGCGCTCGAAGTCCGCCAAGCCAAAGCGCTCGAAGAGGGGGCGCGCGCGTCGTCGCGCCTGGCGGGGGCGAACCCCGGCGCACTCGAGCGCCAGGGCGGCGTTGCCGATTGCGTCGCGCCAGGGAAGAAGGAGGTCGCGCTGGGGCATGTACGCGCAGGCGGCCAATCGCTCGGCCCCGCTGGCGCGGCCGCAGACCGCCACTCGACCCGCGTCCGGCTCCTGAAGCCCGGCCACGAGCTCGAGCAGCGTCGACTTGCCACAGCCCGACGGGCCGAGCACTCCGAGCACCTCGCCTCGATGAGCGCTCAGGCTCACGTCGTTGAGGGCGAGGACCGGCCCCCGAGCACGGTCTGCCGCTGCGAAGCGGCGAGCGACCCCGCTCACGGTGACGCCGGTGTCCTCGAAAGACAAAGGCTCCGTCGCAGGAGCCTCGAGCCTCGTCTGCATACGCTCCCTCCGCGGGCATTACCCCACAGGTTCGAAGGGTCAGCGCCGGGCGGTCGAACCGACCGAAGGCGCTATCTCAGCCCGCTGTCCTGCGAGCCCCCCTGTTGTCGTTGTCAGCAGTCTACCGCCGGTCACGCGACCCGCGCCTACGCCACCCGCGATCGCTAGGGTCAGGTGGCGATCGACGGTCGCCGAGCCAGGGGTGGTGGCGCTACTCGGGCACCTTCGATGAGGGCGAGTGCGACACGGGATGGGTGCCCTGAAGGGTGCGGCGCTAGCGTTCGCCATCGTCCCCTTCGTAGGCGAGCAGCGCCGACACCGTGACGAAGCGGTACTCCGCGCTCCCCAGCGTGGCCAGTATCCGCTCGAGTGCGGTAGCCGTCTGCTGGAGCGCCCGGCGGTCGTCGAGCAGCACGATCGAGCCGGGGCGGACCCCATCGATGACCCGCCGGTAGATGGCCTCCTCGCCCGGCGTCTCGTAGTCGCGCGGGTCGACGTCCCAGCCGATCGTCGTCATGCCGGCGAGTCGGGCCGCTCGGATCATGCTCGGACTAACGTGCCCATAGGGTGGCCGGAAGAGGCGCGGACGAAAGCCCGTGATCCGTCTCACGCGCGCATTGGTCCGGGCCACCTGCCAGGCAGTCGCCAGCGGCCTCCCCGCGAAGCTCTGATGATGGAGCGAGTGGTTCCCAACTCGTGACCCTCGTCGAGGGTTCGGCGCAATAGCGCCCGCGCCCTTCGAGTCGCTCCCCGAGCACGTTGAAGGTCCCCCTCGCCCCTTGCTCGGCCAGCATGTCGAGGATCCGAGCCGTGAGCGCACCCGGCCCGTCGTCGAAGGTGAGCGCCACGCGCAGAGCCTCACGCGGTCCGTGGGTTACGTAGTGCACGCTGACCGGTGGCTAGGTGGAAGGCGCGCGCACGTCGGTGAGCGCCCTCACGAACCCCGAGCTGCTTCGTCGTCCAGCACTCGAACACGCCGTCGCAGTACGGCTCGTAGACCTGCATGACCGAGTCCCCGTAGTTCCAGTAGAGGCGCGGCTCGGGATTGAGCCAGAAGGTGCGTCCCGCGCGCTCGGACAGGGCGCCGAACGCCTTGGCGTAGGGCTCGCGTCCGTTGGTGCGGGCATCGCCGAGCACGATCAGGGTGGAGCGAGGATCGAGGTCGTCGACCACGCTCTCGAGGAACTCGAGCCAGACGCGCCCGTAATCCGTGTAGCCCGAGACATCGGCTACGCCGGCATCGGTCGCGATCGCACGCGAGACGGCCGCGAACGAGCGCTCGCGCTCGAAGACGTCGGTCACCTCGGATATCCGCTCGACGAACACGAACGTTCGGAGCTTTCGAAACGCGTCATGCAGGGCATGGAGCACGGAGAGGAAGAAGACGCTCGCGCTCGTGACGCTCGTCGACACGTCGCACAGCACGTAGAGCTCCGGGCGTCGCGGCCGCAGCGGGCGATGCTTGAGGCGAAGAGGCACCCGCCGGTCTCGAGCGACGCCTGCATCGTGCGCCGGACGTCCACTACCTCGGTTCGCCGCCGCCCGCGCTGCTCGTGACCCTGGGTCGCGAGCCGCCGCTTGAGCTGCGCGACCACGCGATGCACCGCCGCCAGATCCTGGAGCGGGCCGCCCGGGAGCTCTCGGTCGTAGTCCTGCAGCGGCTTGGCGGGCGGAAGCGACTGCGTTCGCTCGATCGTCGCGCGCTCTCGAGCTCGCGCCGGAGGTGGCGCTCGAACTGGCGCAGGCCGTCGCGCGGCACCGCGCTCGCGTCCGCCGGGGCCTCGGCCGGTCGCACCGCCTCTCCCTTCAGCTCGAGCGTCCGGCGGATGCGCTGGACGTCCACGCCGATCACGCCGGAGCCCTCGCCCTGGCGGCCGAACGCGGCGATCGCGAGCCGCGCCATGTCGCGCATCTCGCCGTCGGACCCGCCTCGAATGGCTTCGCGAATGCGCTGGCGAAGGTCATCCAGGTCGAGGTTCTCGCCGCCCCCGAAGCGCTCCTCCCTTGAGCCCTCGCTCGATCGCCTCGCGCTCGGGCGCCCGGAAGAAGAAGCGGTCGAACACGACCTCGAAGACCCGCCGATCCTCCTGAGACTTCGCGAGCGTGGCGGCCAGCGCCTCGCGGAAGTCCTCCTGCTCGGTCCAGCTCACCTCGCCCAGCGCACGGAAGGCGTCGAGCAGCTCCGACGTTCCCACCGCCATGCCCTCGCTGCGCAGCTCGTCGGCCAGCTCGAGTATTCGCGCCGGGAACCCGGCCGGGCCGGCGGGAGGGATGCCGCCGTAGAGCGAGCGGGGCATCAGATGGCGGATGGCGGATGGCGGATGGCAGAGGTATGCCTCTTGCCGCACATCAGCAACGTGTGGTGGGGGAGAACCCGACCTGGACAGCACTGCCATCTACCCACTGCCATCTGCCATCTCAACCGGTCAAGAGCCCCTGCTGAAGCTTCACGCCGGCGCGCTCGGCGACCGTGTCGAGGTCCGTGCGGTGCTTGACGATGATCGAGAGCGTCGAGCGGAAGGTCGCCTCGTCGATGTCGTCGGCGCCCAGCAGCAGCAGCGCGCGCGCCCAGTCGATCGACTCGGCGATCGACGGCGGCTTCTTGAGGTCGAGCTCGCGCACGAGCCGGATGACCTCGACGAGCTTGGCCGCCACCCGCTCGGAGAGCTCCGGCGCATGCATCCGCACGATCTCGAGCTCGTGCTCGGTCTCCGGGTAGTCGAGCCAGAGGTAGAGGCAGCGGCGCTTGAGCGCCTCGGTGAGCTCACGCGAGTTGTTCGAGGTGAGCAGCACGAGCGGCCTGCTCTGTGCCTCGACGACACCCAGCTCCGGGATCGAGATCTGGAAGTCGGAGAGCACCTCGAGCAGCATCGCCTCGAATTCCTGGTCCGTCTTGTCGATCTCGTCGATCAGCAGCACCACCGGCTCGGTCTCGGCGATGGCCTGGAGAAGCGGTCGCGACAGGAGGAAGTCCTCGCTGAAGATATCCTCCTGGACCCTCTGCCAGCCGGTGTCCGCGGCCTCGGTCTGAATCCGCAGGAGCTGCTTGCGGTAGTTCCACTCGTAGAGGGCCTTTGCCTCGTCGAGGCCTTCGTAGCACTGCAGACGGATCAGCTTCCGGTCCGTTGCCCTGGCCAGCGCCTTTGCGAGCTCGGTCTTGCCCACCCCGGCGGGTCCCTCGACGAGCACGGGCTTCCCGAGCTTGGCGGCCAGGAAGGCCACGAGCGCGGTGGACTCGGCGGCGAGGTAGCCGACGGCCCCGAGGCCGTCGCGCGCCTCCTCGACGCTCTGCAGGTCTACGGCCATCGGCTGAAGGATACTTTCGCCATGCTTGCCGTCCTCGCCCAGTTCCTGGATCCCGGCAAGGGACCCGAGCAGTCCGGCGACTTCCAGCTGTCGCCGACGCCGTTCATCACGATCATCCTCCTCGGGTTCCTGATCGGGGGCCTCGGCCATCTGTACCGGTCGAAGACCATGGTCGCCGCCGGGATCCTCATGATCATGCTGGCCACGGTGCTGCTCCCCCTGTACTACGCGGTCAGCCGCTAGGTTTGGCTCCATGACGATCGTGGCATCGGGGCTCGAGGACGTAGTCGCGTTTCGGACCGAGATCGCCGAGCCGGACAAGGAGGGGAGCGCCCTCCGGTACCGAGGCGTAGACATCGAGGACCTCGTCGGCAACGTGCGGTTCGAGAACGTCTGGGGCCTCTTGGTCGACGGAAGCTTCGAACCGGGGATGCCGCCGGCCGAGCCGTACCCCCTGACGGTGCGCTCCGGCGACCCGCGCGTGGACGTCCAGTCGGCGCTGGCGATGCTCGCGCCGGAGTGGGGGTTGCAGGAGCTGATCGACGTCACCGACGAGCAGGCGCGTGGTGACTTGGCCCGCGCTTCGGTCATGGCGCTGTCGTTCGTGGCTCAGTCCGCCCGTGGCCCCGGGCAGCCGCCCGTTCCCCAAAACGATGTGGATGGCGCGGACACGATCCCCGAGCGCTTTCTGATCCGCTGGCGGGGCGAGGCCGACCCGCGCCACGCCAAGGCGATAGACGCCTACTGGGTGTCGGCCGCCGAGCACGGCATGAACGCCTCCACGTTCACCGCGCGCGTGGTCGCCTCGACCGGCGCCGACGTGGCGGCGTGCCTGTCGGCCGCCGTCGGAGCGCTCTCAGGGCCGCTTCACGGCGGCGCACCCTCGCGCGTGTTGCAGATGCTCGACGAGGTCGAGCGCGAGGGGGACGCCGAGCGTTGGGTCAAGCGGGCCCTCGATCGCGGCGACCGGCTGATGGGCTTCGGCCACCGCGTCTACCGCGCGGAGGATCCACGCGCCCGCGTGCTGCGGCGCACCGCGCGAGAGATCGACTCGCCCCGGCTCCACGCGGCCGAGGCGCTCGAGCGTGCGGCACTGGCCGAGCTCAAGGCGCGCAAGCCCGATCGCGTCCTGGCCACGAACGTCGAGTTCTGGTCCGCCGTGGTGCTGGACGACGCGGGTGTTCCACCGGAGCTCTTCACGCCGCTGTTCGTCTGCGCCCGAGTGGCCGGCTGGTCCGCGCACATCCTCGAGCAGAAGCGAGAAGGGCGGCTGATCCGGCCCACGGCACAGTACGTGGGACCTCGCCCGCGCTCCGTCGTCGAGGCGGGGATGGCGCCGGCGAGCGTGGACGGCGCCGTGCGCTGAACCGCCGCACCTTCCCACGACTCGCTAGGAGCGTCGCCGCTTGGGCGGCTCCTCGGGAAGCGGGCGCGTGGGCGCCTCGTCCGACCGCGCCGAGCCGCGGCTTCGGGGAAGCGGCCGAGTGGTGAGATCGTCGAGCCGCGCGGTGGCGTCCTCGCTGGCTTCCAGATCTTCCATGGCGGCGGTGCCCCGATCGTCGGGCGGCTCCGGCCGCCGGTAGGTCGGCCCATGCCCGCCCGCCTGCCTGGCCCGCTCGTCCAGCGTGTCGTCGGCCGGGCGCTTCGCACGCTCGCGAACGCCCGCCGCGAGCAGAATCGCGGCGCACGCCAGCGCCAACAGGTTCTGTCCGAGCGGCCTGTCGAACAGCCGGATGAGGATGAGAAGGGCGCACCAGAGCCCGGCGACGGCGATGACGGTGCCGTCGCCGAAGGGAAGGTGGAAGGTCCTGCCCTCGGCCCGCTTTCTCAACAGGACGAGCACGGCCAGACCCACCAGGACGATCGCCGCCTCGACGAACGAGAACGGCCCGAACGTGCTGACGATCAGGAGGATCGCGCCGATGCCGGCCACCCGCTGCTCCGGGCTGAGTCCTCGCCACGTCTCGATCAGCGGGTTAGAGCGGCTGGCGGCCGGCAAAGCCCGACTCCGGATCGTGCCACCAGGCGATCTCGTCCTCGCCCTCCATCCAGCAGAGGAAGATCTCCCGACCGCCGCGCGTCGACGGGAAGTCCACGAGCCCACGATCGAGGTCGCGAAGGACGACCTCCATCGCCTGCAACTCGCCCAGCGCGCGCCTGAGCTCGAGAAACGCCTCGGATACGACCCGGCCCGGGTGGCCGCCGCCGTTCGACGGCGCCGCCTCGGACAGCGCCTCGCGCGCCTCATCGTCGTTCAGCTGCTCGCGCGCCGAGCGCAGGCGCTCGAGCCGCTCGCTCACCCAGCCGAGCGCGGCGTTCGCCTGCTCGACGGTGTAGAGGCGCTCGTGCGTCAAGCCGGCGACAACGTCCCAGCGTGCTCGCGCATGCGCTCCTCGAGAAGCGCCGCATCGACCTCCGAGATCTGGCGGAGCTGGCCCTGGAAGGCCAGTCGCCAGTGCTCGGCCGGCCACTTGCGAACGTGCTCGAGCTCGCGCGCGACCCCCTCCGCCGGCAGGAACGAGTGCTCGTCGAGCACGAGGACCGGCTCGGTCCGGAAGCGCCATGGGTAGGCATCGGCCTTGCCCGGCTTCCCCGGCCAGATCTTCGTCCGGTCCTCGAACATCTCGCCGGTCACCCGGGCGAGTGCTCCGAACGCCTGCACCTTGGTCACGTAGAAGAAGATCCGGTCGCCCGGCTCGATCGTCTCCGCGAGCCGGCGCCGACCCTCCTTCATTCCCACGATCCCGAAGTCGCGGTCGCGCGTGACCCGCCAGTTCTCGACCGACCCGGTCAGGATGAAGGCGTTCCCGTCGAGCATCTAGTCGATCGGGATCTCCTCCACCTGAGGCTCCGCCCGCGCGCCCTCGAGCCGCTCGAGGTACCAGTCGATCGCCGCGCGGAGCGTGAGGAGGAACTCGCGCACGAGCGCCGAGAACTGGTCCTGGAGCTCGCGGGGCACCATCGCCCTCAGCGCCTCGATCACGGCGAACAGCGCGGAGAGGTCGGGCAGGCGAGCACCGCTCGGCGGGGGGTAGGCCTCCGGGCGCCAGCCGAGAGCGTCCCACTCCGGTGGCGGGCCACCCTCGGGCGGAGCATCAGGCCGGGCTGTCTGACGAAACTCCGTCATGGTTCCTCTCGAAGACGACCTCGAGCGAGTCATCCTCGAAGCGCGCGGCGCTCGGTCGGTACGCGGCCAGCGCGGGAGGGAGGATGATAGTGCGCTTCTGGCCGCCCACCCTGACGATGACCTCGGGACCGATCTTCTTCAGGCTGATGTCGGCCTTCTCGACGAGCGGGATCGAGAGCCGCAGGGTCGCGGAGCCGTTCTCCGTGACGAGCTCCTGGGAGAGCTCGTCGTGCAGGATGGCCTGGGGGTGTACCTCCCCGAATGTCGCGTCGGCCAGCCGATCGAGCATCTCCGAGCCGATCACCTCCTCCTGAAAGTAGGGCACGCTGAGGATCGGCACGGGCGCGAACGCCGAGCGAACAAGCTCCATCTGCTTGGTTTGGACCTCGAGCCACCCGGCGAAGTAGCCGCTAGCGACGTCCTTGGGGAAGACCCTGTTCACGACCACCGCGTCGGTGAGGTAGCCGTAGAGGTTGAGGTAGGTGAACGTCCGCATCGACTCCTTGATCACCATGCGATCCGGCGTCATGACGAGCCTGATCGACGTCGTGCGACGGTCGCGGAGAATGCCGTTCATCGCCACCAGGTTGCGCACCAGGCGCTGGACATCGTCGAACACGGCGTCGCCCGGCAGCGGGATGTCAAGCATGCCGCGGGCGAACGGCCGCGCGGCGGCGATCAGCCGGCGCTCCAGCGGTAGGACCTTCTCGAGCCACCAGCCCGCGACGTCCGGGAACGAGAGCAGTCGCAGCGTCTCCCCCGTGGGGGCGCAGTCGACCACGATCACGTCGTACTCCGCCGCCTCGTGGTGGCGCTTGATCTGAAGCAGGGAGAAGAGCTCGTCCATGCCGGGCGGCACAGTCAGCTCGTCGGCCGCTATGCGGTCCACGCCGCGCTCGACGAGCAGCTCGCCCATCCAGTCCTGCACGGCCTCCCAGTGGCGCTCCATCTCCTCCTGGGCCTGCACCTCCTGGCCCCACAGGTTGTCGCCGCAGCGTGTCGGCTCGCCCCCCAGCTCGGTCTGGAGCGAGTCGCGGAGACTGTGTGCCGGATCGGTGGAGAGCACGACGGTGCGCAGGCCGCGACTGGCGCAGCGACGGGCGGTTGCGGCCGCGACGCTCGTCTTGCCGACTCCTCCCTTGCCGGTGTAGAGGATCGTACGGGGCGCCAAGCGGCCATCCTAACGGCGGCCAGCTAGTACCCTCGCCGGGACGAATCAGACCCTCTGAAGGAGCCCGCTACTTGCTCTCACCACTCACCCGCCGCCCGGCGGCCCTGCTTCTGGCACTCACGGCGTTGCTCGCGGTAGCGCTTCTGACCTCCTGCGGGGGGAGTGACGAGGAGGACGTACAGGCCACGCTCGACCGCGCGTTCTCCGAGCCGATCGGCAGCGCCGACATGTCTCTCAACGTCGACCTGCAGCTCGAGGGAAGCGAGCAGTTCAGCGAGCCGATCCGCCTGCAGGTCACGGGTCCCTATCGCAGCGGCACCGAGGACGCGCTCCCGAGCTTCGATTGGGACGTCGGCGTCTCGGGCGGCGGCGCCTCGATTGGCCAGATCCCGCCCGTTGGCTTGATCTCCACCGGCGACAACGCCTTCGTCGAGCTACAGGGACAGGCCTACGAGGTCGGGGAGGACGTGGTCTCCCAGGCGCTCGAGCAGCAGCAGGCACAGGAGGGCGAAGAGGGCCTCGCGGCCTTGGGCGTCGACCCGCGGGAGTGGATCGTCGACGGCCAGAACGACGGCGACGAGGAGGTCGCGGGCGTCGAGACCACCCACGTTTCGGGCTCCGTCGACGTGCCGCGCATGCTCGCGGACATAAACGCGGCCGTGCAGCGCACCGGCGACACCGCCGGCCAGCAGGCGCCTGCGCTCACCGAGGAGCAGATCAGCCAGGCCGACCAGGTCGTGGGCGATCCACGCTTCGACCTCTTCGCCGGCAAGGACGACGGCAAGATCCGCCGCCTCACCGCTAACGTCGATTTCAGCGTGCCGCCGGCGCTGAGCGCTCAGAGCGGTGGGCCCTCGGGCGGCACGCTGTCCTTCTCCGTCGAGTTCGCGAACGTCGGTGGCGATCAGGAGATCACCGTTCCTGAGAACCCCCGGCCGCTCTCCGACCTCGCAGAGCAGCTCAGCGGGCTTGGCGGGCTCCTCGGCGAGGGCTCGGTGCCCGGGGCCGACGGGGGATCGTCGGCTCCGACGGCTCCCGACAGCGGCGGTCAGGGCTTGGCGCCGGACGGCGCCGGGCAGCTACCCGCGCCGGACGGCGGCGGCGCGCCGCCGCGGGACCCGGGCGGTCCGGCCTCGCCGGACGAAGAGCGCTTCCGCCAGTACGGCGAGTGCCTCCAGGAGGCCGATCCCCAGGATCAGGCCGATCTGCAGAAGTGCAACGAGCTTCTCGGCTCGGGCTGACCGACCACGGCGGCCGGCGCGCCATCAGGCGCGCTGGCCGGAAGATGCCGGCCGCGGCGCCGGCGAGCTAGTCGGCGCCGGCGACTTAGGCGCGCGCCGACTCGAGCTCGAATCCGCCCGAGTACAGGGCGTCCACCTGCTCGAGCTCGTCCGCGCTTAGATCCGGCGCGCTCGAGGTGCCGGCGAACTCGTCGAGCTCCGCGAGCGTCGTGATGGTCGGCACAACACACGCCATGCCCGGCTGCGCGACGACGAACTTCAGGGCGGCCTGGGTCATGTACCGCTCGCCGGGGATCACGAGGAACCGCAGCTTGTCGACCTTCTTGAGACCGTCCACGAGCCACTCGCGCTTGCGATGGCGTCGATGGTCGTTACCCGAGAAGGTCGTGTCGAGCGTGTACTTGTCCTCGAGCAGGCCGCTCGAGGTCGGCACACGCGCCATGACGCCGGCGCCCGTCTCTCCGGCTACGTCGAGGAACTCGCCGCCCGGCTCCTGCTCGAGCAGGTTGTAGACGGTCTGCAGCGCCGAGATGCCGCGCGCCCGCAGGGCCGCGACGCCCTCGTCGCGCCAGCCGATCGCGGGTCCGAGGGCCACGCCGTAGTGCCGGAGCTTCCCTTCGCCGCGAAGCGCCTCGAGCTCGGCGAACAGGTCGTCGGCCTCGATCGCCGGCATGCGCGGGTTGTGCAGCTGGTAGAGGTCGACGTGGTCTGTGCGCAGCCGTCGTAGGCTTGCCTCCAGGGCCGCGCGGGCGTGCTCGGGCGACCAGTCCTGGGGCCGCTCGCCCTCGGAGTGCCGCTTGCGATCCGAGTCGAGCTCGTAGCCGAACTTCGTCGAGATCTGGATCGAGTCGCGGTCGGCGCCGGCGAGCGCCCGGCCCACGATCTCCTCGTTGACGCCCTGGCCGTAGGCGTCTCCGGTGTCGAAGAAGGTGATCCCCAGCTCGAGAGCGCGGGCGATCAGTACGTCGGGATCGTCGGTCTCCCCCCACCAGTCGGATCCGAGCGCCCAGGTGCCGAAGGCGATCTCCGAGGTGACGAGGTCGGTGTCTCCGAATGACCGAGTCCGCACGGCGATTCATGGTAGTGGCTGCTCTCTACTAGCCTCACTCCAATGGAGCTCTTAGCCCTAGGGGCCCTCGTGGTCGTCGTGGTGGTCCTGCTGGCCGTCGATCTGCACTTCTTCGCGCGCGGGCGCGAGCCCGACTTTCGCGAGGGGGCTGTCTGGTCGGTCGGGTGGCTCGTGCTGAGCCTGCTCGTCGCCTTCGTCGTCCTGGCGCTCTCCGACACCCAGGACGCCGTCCTTTACACGACCGTCTACCTGATCGAGCGCTCGCTGTCGCTCGACAACCTGTTCGTCTTCATCCTGCTGTTCGCCTACTTCGGCGTGCCCGTCGAGCAGCGCGCGCGGCTGCTCTTCTGGGGTATCGCGTCGGCCCTCGTCCTACGCGGCCTCGCGATCCTCGGCGGCGTGGCGCTGATCGACCGGTTTCACTTCGTGATCTACATCCTTGGGGTCGCGCTGCTGGTGCTCGCCTACCGGATCCTGAAGGGCGTCGACGAGAACGTGGATCCGGACAAGAACATCATGGTGCGCGGAGTGCGGAAGCTCTTCCCGGTCACCGGCGAGTTCAAGGGCAAGCGGTGGTTCGTCAAGGAGGACGGCAAGCGCCACGCCACGCCGATGTTCCTCTGTCTCGTCGCGGTCATCGCCGCGGATATCGCCTTCGCCGTCGACTCGATTCCGGCGGCGTTCGCGATCACCCGCGACCCCCTGCTGATCTGGATGGGCAACGTCTTCGCGCTTCTCGGCCTGCGCGCGCTCTTCGTTCTCGTGGAGGGCTTGATAAAGAAGTTCCGCTTCCTCGACGAGACGATCGCCCTGGTGCTCGCGGCCGTGGCCGTCAAGCTGCTGATCGAGGACTTCCTGTACATCGGCCCGCTCGCCAGCCTCGCCATCGTCGCGGTGCTGTTCGCGGGTGGGATCATCGCCTCGATCGTCGCCGACCGCCGCGATCCGAACGCCGAGGAGAAGCAGCGCGAGCGCACCGAGCGGACCGCCGATAGCTCGAAGGACGGGGGGGACCCCGACACGGAGCCGAGCGAGAAGAGCTCGACGAGGGGCGAGGCAGCCGGCGTGCGGAAGCCCTAGCCTGCTCGCGCCCCGGGACTCTGCGACGGGCTCGGCAGCAGATGAGGATTGAGTGCCGGCGCTGAAACCTTCGGCAAGGGCGGCGCTTGCGTGCGCCGAACGACGGTCGACCGGGCCGGGGATCAGGCGAAGAAGAAGACGAGCCCGAGAACGAGGTAGAGGGCGATCAGCTGGACTCCCTCGAACCAGTTCGACTCACCCTCCTGGGTCAGGAAGTTCGCGATCAGGACGGCGAAGAGCATCGCCCCCAGCTCGTAGCCGTTGAACACGAGCGCCATCGGGCTGGGCCCGAAGACGAACGAGAGCAGCACCAGCACCGGCGCCACGAACAGCGCGATCTGAGCGCTGGAGCCGATCGCGATGTTCACGGCGAGGTCCATCTTGTCCTTGGCGGCCACGAGCACGGCCACCCAGTGCTCGGCGGCGTTGCCTACGATGGCCACGACGAACACGCCGATGAAGAACTCGGACAGGCCGATCTGGTCGGCGGTCTCCGTGATCGAGCCCACGAGGATCTCGCTCATCAGGCCGACCGCCGCGCCGGCGAGCGCCAGGAGCAGTAGAGACTTCCGGACCGACCAGCCGCCCTCGTGCTCCTCCTCACCGTCGAACGGGTTGAAGAGCCGCCGGTGGGTCTTGAGCGAGAACACGAGTCCGGCGGCGTAGCTCGCGATCAGCACGAGCGCCACGCCGAACGACAGGCGCTCGAGGTCGGAGCCGAAGTCGACGCGCTCCTCTCCGACGCCGGGAAGGCCGCCGCCGTTCACGAGTTGGAAGAGCGCCGGCAGGAGCAACGCGGCCAGCGCCAGGAGCAGCATGGCCGACTGGGCATTGGCCGCAGTGCGATTGAACTTCTGCGTCTCTCTACCCAGACCGCCGACGAGCATCGAGGCGCCGAGGACCAGCAGGATGTTTCCGATGATCGAGCCGACGATCGATGCCTTGACCACCTCCTGCAGGCCGGCGATCAGCGCGAAGAACGCGATGATGAGCTCGGGTGCGTTCCCGAAGGTCACGTTCAGAAGGCCGCCGATCCCCGGGCCCGTGCGGGCGGCCAGCTCCTCGGTGGCCTTGCCCATCAGGGCGGCCGTGGGGATCACTCCCAACGCCGCGGCCCCGAAGATGAGCGGCGGCGAGGCGTGCGCGAGCTCGAGCGCCACCGCCGCGGGGATGAACACGGCGAGCAGGTAGACCGGCCGGATGCGCCGGCCGCGCTTTGGGGACTTCGCCTCCGCCTCGGACCCGCTCGCCGTGGCCGTGGCGCTACTCGAGCTCGTCGGGCTCCTCCAGGTCATCGTCGTCGTCGAAGTCGTCCGGATCCTCGACGGCAGCGGCTCCAACCGAGCGGCCGTCGCCGCCGTGATAGGTCGCCTGGAAGGTCTCGAGCTGCTCGTCGCGCTGAGCCTCGTCGATCGGCAGGTCGTCCGAGATCAGGACCCAGTCGGCGCCCTCGAACTCCTCCATGTTGAAGATCTCCGCGTCCATGGAGGGCGAGTCGTCGACCACGACCATGACCTCGGTCTGCGGGTTGAAGTAGGTCCCGGGGCGGATCAGGAGCTCGTCGAGCTCGTAGCGGCGGTCGGAGGCCATGAGAGCGAATCTATACCCGATCTCGAGTGCCCCCAATGCGCGGGCCCCACCGGCTCGAGTTGACAGCTGACAGTTGACAGTTGACAGTTCAAGGGCCGCTTCGCGAACTGTCAACTGTCAACCGTCAACCGAGATCACGCAACTGCCGCTCCACCTCGGCCTCCACATCCAGCGGCTCCTTGCCCTGGCGCACGCGTCGCTCGTTGCGGGCGACTACTAGCTGTCGCACCTCGTCGCGCAGCGCGGCGTCGTGGGTGCCGCCGCCGCCCGAGAGCGCGGCGATCTCGGCGTCCACGTCGATCGGCGCCTCCCCGCGCGCCTCGCGCCGCGCCGCCTTGGCCTCGATCATCTGCCGGATCTCGGCCTGGACCTCGGCGGTCGCGGCCGAGCTCTGAGGCGGGGGCCCCGCGGGGCGATCCGGCTCGTCCATCGAGAGACCCCCACGACCGATGCTCTTGTAGATGTCCGCGTTGCCGAGCATGGTCGCGATCGCCGCGAGTATGGCGACCACCACGACGATGATGAGAATCAGCTGGAACGTGCCCTCCACGCCCTTACAGTGTGACCATGTGGCGCCGCCTGCGTCGCCGGACGATGACCCCCGGACGACCCCTCATGTATCCGGACCAGCTCGGGCTGGTGATCCTCTCCCTGCTGGCGATCGGAGGCGGGATCTACTTCGTGGTGAGGGTCCTGCTTGCTTGACCTTGTAGCGGCCTCCGGTAACCTTCGCCCTGACATTGACTGACGAATCAATCGGCACCGCCGAGCCGGCTCTCAGAGCCGCTCCGAGACCCGAATAAGGAGCATCAGTGGTCGACCTTTCGCTTACCGACGAGCAGCAGGATCTCCGCGAGCTGGCGCACAACTTCGCGATGAAGGAGATGCGCCCCGTGGCCTGGGACTACGACCGCGACGCCACGTGGCCGCAGGAGATCATCGAGAAGGCCTGGGAAGTCGGCCTCATGAACACCCACATCTCCGAGGAGTACGGCGGACCTGCGCTCGACTACCTGTCCGGCTGCCTGATCGAGGAGGAGCTCGGCTGGGGGTGCTCGGGCATCGGCACGTCCATCCTCGCGAACGGACTGGCGATGACGCCCGTCCTGCTCGGCGGCTCCGAGGAGATCAAGAAGCGCTACCTCGGCATGCTCACCGAGGAGCCGAAGCTCGCCTCCTTCTGCCTCACCGAGCCGGACGCCGGCTCGGACGTCTCGGGCATGAAGACGAACGCCGTGAAGATGGGCGACAAGTGGGTCTTGAACGGCTCCAAGTGCTTCATCACGAACGGCAGCCACGCGAACTGGTTCTCGGTCTACGCCAAGACCGACCGCGATGCCGGCCACAAGGGCATCTCATGCTTTGTCGTGCCGCGCGACGCCGACGGCGTGGCGGTCGACAAGAAGGAGGACAAGCTCGGCCAGCGCGCCTCGGACACCGCCACGATCTCCTTCAACGACGTGGAAATCCCCCAGGATCACCTTCTCGGCGAGGAGAACAAGGGCTTCAAGCTGGCGATGATGACGCTCGATCGCACTCGGCCCGGCGTTTCCGCCCAGGCCGTCGGGATAGCGCGCGCGGCCATGGAGTTCGCCACCGACTACGCCAAGGAGCGCGTCCAGTTCGGCGTGCCGATAGCGATGCACCAGGCGATCCAGTTCATGATCGCCGACATGGCGACCAAGATCGAGGCGGGCCGGCTGCTCGTCTGGCAGTCGGCATCGCTGCTCGACCAGGGCAAGCGCAACACGCTCGCCGCGTCGCACGCCAAGCGCTTCGCGGCGGACTCAGCGATGGAGGTCGCGGTCGACGCCGTGCAGGTCTACGGCGGCTACGGCTTCATCAAGGAGTACCCGGTCGAGAAGCTGATGCGCGACGCGAAGATCATGCAGCTGTACGAGGGCACCTCGCAGATCCAGCGCCTCGTGATCGCTCGCGAGGTGCTGATGCCGCGACAGGTCTCCGAACCGGCTGCCGCGACGGCGTAGGGCGTCAGAGGCGGCGGGCGAAGCGCCGCCCCGACGCCGCCTCGCAGCCGTTGAAGCGTCGGGCGGCTTCGCCGGTGGAACGAGGCGAGTAGCGGCCGCTGTTGCGGACGTCGTGGCGGAAGGACGGCCACTCGGCCGGCGCCGAGGTGCGCGCCGGCGTATCCCAGACGAACAGGTTGCCCTCGCGCGTCACGGCCACGACCTCGAGGCGCCGGTCGCCGTCGACGTCGCCGACCGCCGGCGAGGCGAGCAGCCATCCGCCGGTCTGCTTCGGCCAGCCGCGCGGCTCCGTTCCGTCGGTCTTGAAGGCGTGGAGCTTGTACTCGCTGGTGCCCGCGATCACCTCGGCCTGACCATCGCCGTCCACGTCGGCGATCGCCGGTGTGGCGAGGATCTGAAGCCCTTCGACCCTAGCCGGGAAGGACCCGAGCCAAGCGCCTGACCGCGCGTCCCATCCGCCGAGGAGGTGCTCGAACGGCAGCTTCTGGGACGGCGACGACGCCGCCGCCGCGAACCGCGTGTCCACGACGCCGCTGAAGAACCGCAGCGGACCGTTCCGGGACGTGCGACCGAACGCGCCGTTGCCTCCGAGCGTGAGAATCGAGCTGGCGGTGGAGCGGGAGGCGGGTCCCTTCCCGACCGACTGGAAGTGGCTCGGGCCCGGTCCAGGCAGTCGAGAGCCGTCGCCCCGATAGAGCTCGGGCTGTCCTGTGAACGCCGCGATCGCCACCTCGTCATCGCCGTCTCCGTCCACGTCGGCGAGTGAGGGCGACGCCGGGACGCCCTCGCCTACGAGTGGGATGCTGTTGACCGAGGGGCCGCTCGGACGAACCGGCCATCCCGGCAGGCGCTTTCCACGTGAAGAGAAGGCGTAGACGCGGCCGGTCTGGTCGGGCGTCGACCCGTAGGTCTCCGCGGTGCCCTCGACCACGTCAAGCTCCCCGTCGCCGTCGATGTCCCCGATGGCGGGCGACGAGAGGATCTTCGCCCTGTCGTCGCCGTCGCGCGCCCGGACCGGCCAGCCCGGCAGGCGCCTACCCGAGCCCTTCCAGGCGTAGACCTTCTGATCGGCGGCGCCGACCACGATCTCGAGGCTGCGGTCGCCACGAAGGTCCGCGAGCGCGGGGCTCGCATAGATCGCGGAATCCTGGCGGCCGTTTCGCGGCGGGCGGCGAGCGTCGATGGCCACCGGGAAGCCGTCGACCGGCTTCCCTCGCGGCGTCCACGCGTGGACGCGGCCGTCGAGCGCCGCCTGGATGATCTCGGGCCGCCGGCCTCCGGCGATGTCGCCCACCGCGGGAGTAGCTAGCAGAGCACTGCCTACGCGCCCGATCCGTCGCTCGGCCGGCGCGCTCCCAGGGGCGCGACGGCTGCGTTGCGGCCAGCACGGAAGGCTGCGTCCGCCGCTCCCCGAGTACGCGCGAAGCTGTCCGTCGGAGGTGGCGAGCAGGATCTCGGGGGTGCCGTCGCCGCTCAGGTCGGCGAGGGTGGGCGAGGCCTCGCCGGAGGTGCGCAGCGCCTTCGGGAAGCCGGTCGCAAGCGTTCGATCGTGGTTTGCGAAGAAGTGCGCGCGGTCCACGCCCCGGTTGCCGTCTCCGTCGCGCGTGCTGAGGCGAAGCGTCTGGCCGCCCGAGCCGAGCTTCGCCGCGTCCAGCCTCGCCAGCGTCAGCGAGCGGCCGCTCGAGCTTCGCCCGGATGCGATTCGCCGCCAGCTCTCGGGCTCCTCGCCGGCGCCGATCTCGAGCGTCCAGCGCGTGTCCGGGTGGCCGCCGACCCGCCCACGCACCCTGAGGTTGCCGGTCTCCGTGGCGAACCACTCGGGCGACGTGATGTCGGTGTCCGGAGGGATGCGCCCCCGCTTGACGCTCCTCACGGCGTCGTAGGCGTTGATCCTGCCCCAGCCGGTGAGCTGGTCCCAGCCGGGCTTTCTCCCGTTGTCCGGGGCGCTCAGGTCCTCGGCGGTGCGGCGAATGATCTGGCGTACCTCACCGGGCCGGAGCCGGAGGTCGAGCTCCTTGGCTCGCGCCATGATTAGGGCGGCTACGCCCGCCACATGCGGCGTCGAGGCGGAGGTGCCGCTCCAGTTCGTGAGGTAGCCGCCGCCCCAGTCGGTCGTCGGCACCTGCGTGGGAGCGACCACGTCGATCTGGGGTCCGAAGTCGGAGTACGAGGCGTGG
This sequence comes from Thermoleophilaceae bacterium, assembly GCA_030447875.1. Taxonomy (GTDB): domain Bacteria; phylum Actinomycetota; class Thermoleophilia; order Solirubrobacterales; family Thermoleophilaceae; genus JAUJOA01. Next base: position 31,708 of record JAUJOA010000010.1, on the reverse strand, counting down.
ACCTTGAAGTCGGTCGCAACGGGCGTGAGCGAGGGCTGGAGCGCCGCCTCGTTCGCCGTGTCGGGGTTCACTCCGCCGACGGCGATCACGCGGTTGAAGGTGGCGGGGAAGTTGTGATGGTGGGCCAGCTCGTTGCCCATCGCGGCGACCATGACCACTCCCTTCCGGTGGGCGTACGCGACCGCGCGGCGAAGCGGTGCCGACATGGACTCCGCGCCGAGGCTCATGCTCATCACGTCGGCGCCGTTGTCGGCCGCGTAGACGATGGCCTCGGCGAGCCTGGAGCCCTGGTGCAGGATGTTGTCCGCCGAGCGCAGGGCGAGGATCCGGGAGGAGGGAGCCACGCCGGCCACGCCCCTGCCGTTGTCGGTGGCGGCGCCGAGGACGCCCGCCACCCGGGTTCCGTGGTTCTCCTCGATGTCCGAGGTGGCGCCCTTGTCGAAGGCGTAGAAGTCCCAGCCGCGGCGATCGTCCACGAACCCGTTGCCGTCGTCGTCCCTGCCGTTCGACCCCCGGCGCCCCGCCTCGCTCGCGTTGATCGCCCAGCGGCCTTTCAGATCCTCGTGGCCGAACTGCACGCCGAGGTCGATGTCGGCGATCGTCACGCCGCGGCCGGTCGTCAGGGGCCAGGCTCGATCGACGGAGATGCCGCGGTCGAAGCCGTCCTCGCGCCCGACGAGGTTCCATTGCTCCTCGCGCGAGTTAGGGAGGGGACTCGCGTCGAAGAGGGGGTCGTTCGGAGCGTCGTCCGGGAAGGCCGCCCCGGCGGCGGGCGACGCCGCGGCCAGCACGGCGAGCGACGCCCATAGCGCCGGTCCCACCGATCGCACAGCGATCCTCCCCCGCAGCACCCTCAGCAGTGTAGGCCGCCGCGGCGAGCTTGACCCCCGTTCACATGTGACCCTGGCGCGTGTCAGGATCCTTCGGTGCCGACGCGTGGCAAGTCATCCGGCAAGGAGCGTCGCGACGCCACGCGTGAGGCCATCGCCGAGACGACGCGGGTGGCGGACGCCCAGGATGCCGCTCGCGACGTCGGCGCCAAGACCCAGCGCGGTCCCGCGGATCCGTTTACCGGAGGGCTGCGGCGCCGCGACGTGCTCCCGCTCCTCGTCCTCCACTTCATCAGCGACGGTCCCTCCTATGGAAATCAGCTGATGGACCGGATATCGGGGGTGACCGCAGGAGTGCTGTCGATCAACCCGAACACGATGTATCCGCTTCTGCGCCAGCTCGAGGGCCGCGGCTTGATCGAGGGCCGCTGGGAGCACCCGGAGCGCCGCAGCCGCCGCTACTACTCGCTCACCGACGAGGGGCGGCAGGAGTACGAGCGGCTCCACCGCGATGTCCGGCCCTTCCTCGAGTCGATCGCCGCGAGCATCGACGAGATCGTTCACGAGGTCTACGGCCAGTGAGCCGCGCGAGGGATTCGGCGCTTGTGCCGCTCGAGCCAGAGTCGGCACTCGGGCTGTGGACGGATCCGCGACGGTGGCCGGGCTTCATCGAGGGCTTTGCCCGCGCCACCCGCATCGATCCGGCCTGGCCCGCCCCGGGGGCCGAGCTCGTCTGGGAGAGCGGGGCCGGAGGACGCGGTCGCGTGACCGAGCGGGTCGAGGAATACCACAGCGGCGGGCGGATCGTCACCCGCGTGACCGACCCTTCGCTGACCGGGGTCCAGACGGTCAGCTTTCGTCCCGAGGCTGGCGGCGCGCGCGTCGATCTGGAGCTCGACTACGAGCTCACGAGCCCCGGCGCGCTCGGCAGGATCACCGACGTCCTCTTCATACGGCGCGCGCTCACCGCCTCCCTCGTGCGAACCCTGGAGAGCTTTGCCAGGGAGGCGCAGGCCGACGCGAGCGCTGCCTGAGCCGATCATCTAGCCTTCCGCCCGCCGCTGCTACCGAGGCAGCCCGGCCCCCGACTCGGAGGACACATGTACGTTTTCAAAGCCGCCGTCGTAGGCGCCGGCACGATGGGTGGGGAGATCGCGCAGGTCATCGCCTCCGCCGGCCTGCCCGTCGTGCTGAAGGACGTCGAGGAGAAGTTCGTCGACCAGGGCCTCCAGAAGGCCCGCCAGGTCACCCAGGGCCAGCTCGGCGGTCTCGTGAAGAAGGAGAAGATCACCCAGGAGCAGGCCGACGCTCAGCTCGAGGAGGTCACCGGCCGGATCATCGGCACGACCGACTACGAGGCCTTCGGCGACGTCGACTTCGTGGTCGAGGCGGTGCCGGAGCGCATGCCGATCAAGCAGGCGGTGCTCGCGGAGCTCGATCTCGTCACGCCCGGCCACGCAATTCTCTCGTCGAACACGTCCTCGCTTGCGATCTCGGAGATGGGGGAGGCCACGACGCGGCCGGACCGGGTGGTCGGCTTCCACTTCTTCTATCCCGCCTCGGTGATGCGGCTCATCGAGGTGATCGAGGGCGAGGAGACCTCCGAGGAGACGATGCAGGCGGCAAGCAACTTCGCGCAGCAGATTCGCAAGCAGCCGATCCGCTGCGGCGAGGCGCCGGGCTTCGTGGTCAACCGCATCCTCAACTCGGCGGTGTCCGAGATCTGGCGCGTGCAGAACGCCGAGGGACTCGATCCGAAGGAGATCGACAGGGTGGTGCAGGAGTCGAAGACGGCTCCGATGGGCCCCTTCTTCCTCGGCGACCTGCTCGGGCTCGACACGGTTCTTCACGTCGCCGAGCACCTCACCGACAGCTACGGCGAGCGCTTCTTCGTCTCGCCGGCCATGAAGGAGCTGGTCGAGGCCGGAGACCTCGGACAGAAGACCGGGAAGGGGTTCTATGAGCACGGCTGATCAGACCGTCACGGGCACGCTCGTCGAGCGCTTCGGCCTGAAGGCGGTCGTCGAGGCGTGCCTCGTGGTCGAGGAGGGCGTGGCCGGCACGAAGGACGTGGACATCGGCATGATGGCCGGCGCCGGGATCGTGCCGGGGCCGTTGAGCCGTGCCGACGAGCAGGGGCTCGACTCCGTGCTCGAGGCGCTCGAGCGCGCCCGCTCGGAGTGGGGCGAGGCGTTCGAGCCCCCGGTGCTGCTGCGCCGGCTCGTGTCGCAGGGGCGACTCGGCAAGAAGACCGGCCAGGGCTTCTTCCCCTACCCGCAACCGGACGAAGGGCAGTCGCGCGAGACCGTGCTGCTCGAGACGCGCGGCGACATCGGCATCGCATGGCTCAACCGGCCGCCGGCAAACCCGCTGTCGCCGGCGCTCATGAAGGAGCTCGACGGGCTGTGGCAGCAGATCGACGGCAAGCTGCGCGCGCTCGTATTCGCCTCATCCAACATCTTCACGTTCTCGGCGGGAGCGGACATCAAGGAGTTCACGAAGATGGACCCGCAGAAGGAGGGGCGTGACCTGCTCGAGTCGGGACATGCGCTGATGCGGGCGATGGAGCGCTCGCCCACGGTCACGATCGCGTCGGTCAACTCGCTGGCCTTCGGCGGCGGGTGCGAGCTCTCGATGGCGTGCGACTTCCGCGTGGCCGCGGAGTCCGCCACCTTCGGCCAGCCCGAGATCAACCTGGGCATCATCCCCGGCTTCGGTGGCACGCAGCGTCTGCCGCGGCTCGTGGGCGAGGCGAAGGCGCTCGAGATGAACCTCGTCGGCGATCCGATCGGCGCCTACGAGGCTCTACGGCACGGGCTCGTGAACCAGGTCGTGCCCGACCACGAGCTGTTCGACTCCTCGCTCGCGTGGGCCAGGAAGCTCGCCGAGAAGGCGCCGATCGCCACGGGTCAGATCAAGACGGTGTCGAACCAGGGCGACCTCGACGCGGGCCTCGCGCAGGAGGCGAACGGATTCGCCGCCGCCTTCGGCTCCGAGGACGCGAAGGAGGGCATCTCGGCGTTCCTCGGCAAGCGCCAGCCGAGGTTCACGGGCAAGTGACGACCGGCGTGGTTTCGCACGGCTCGGTCGGCGCGGACCAGCTGGCCGGCATGCTGCGCGCGGCTGAGCGGCCGGTAGCGCTCACGGGTGCCGGTATCTCGGTCCCATCCGGGATCCCGGACTTCAGAACGCCCGGAACGGGCCTGTGGGAGAACGTCGATCCGATGGAGGTCGCGCACGTCGGGGCGTTCAGGCGCGACCCGGATCGCTTCTGGCAGTTCTACGGCGAGCGCTTCGCCACCTTGATCGACCGGCTTCCGAACGCCGCCCACGAGGCGCTGGCCGAGCTGGAGCGGCGGGGCCTCCTGCGCGGCGTGGTGACCCAGAACGTGGACCGGCTCCACCGCAGGGCAGGGTCCTCGAACGTCGTCGAGGTGCACGGATCGATCGAGTGGAGCGTATGCCCCGAGTGCGGCGCTCGAGTGGAGCTCGAGCGTGTCATGGAGATCATCGCCACGGCCCCCGGCGCGCCCGAGTGCGAGGCATGCGTCGCTCCGCTCAAGCCGGACGTCGTGCTGTTCGGCGAGCTGCTGCCCGAGGGCGCCATGGCGGAGGCCTACGCGCTCGCCTCGGAGGCGGACCTCATGGTTTGCGTCGGCTCGTCGCTCGAAGTGCACCCGGTGGCCTCGCTCCCCGGCGTCACGCTCGCGGCAGGCGGACGGATAGCGCTGGTCACCCAGGGGAAGACACCGTACGATTCGGCGGCCGCGTTGAAGCTGAGCGGTGATGTCGTATCCGAGCTCGAAGCGGTCCTCGCCGCCCTGCCCGCGGCGAGCTAGTCGTAAGAGCGATCAAGGTGCGAGTAACGGGAGTCGGCTCCGCCGACCTCGCGGCCGTTGATCCATGCCCGGCCGCCGCGGCGGCGAGCGGGCCGTCGGCGCGCGTCGGTGGTACGGACCACGGCGAGCCCGAACGCACTTCGGTCGGCGACTCCGGTGGATCCAGGCTTCATGGACCCGATCTTCGTCGCTTCTGCGTCGCTGGACCATGGCCCGCTGCCCAAGATCTTCGCCAGCTGAGTTGGCCGCCGGTCCAGCACGCCCGCCACGCTACGGCGCCGCACGCGCGGTCGAGTGAACTCCGGGTGAAGCGCCCGCGAAGATCCCGATAACGCGGCGGGCGAAGCGAGGAGGCGGCGCGCGCCGCTAGTTGTCAGCCCAGCGCCGGAGCTTCGGCAGCGGATCGTACGCCTCGCCGCCGGCGAACCAGTGGGGCGTCCACAGCTCGAAGTGCAGATGGGCGCCGTAGGACGCGCCGGTGTTCCCCACGGCGCCGATCGTCTGACCGGCACTGACGCGGTCGCCGGCCGCCACGACGGCGGGTGCCTGCAGGTGCATGTAGACCGAGTCGGAGCCGTCGTTGCCGCGGATGACCAGGTAGTTCCCCGCCCCGCCTGCTTGATAGGCGCGGGTCGAGACCACGCCCCGGTGCACCGAGACGAGGCGGGTGCCGGCTGCCGCTGCGATGTCCTGACCCTTGTGGGTGCGGCCGTTTCGAGGCGCGCCGAAGCGCGAGCCGTCTCCTCCGAAGCTGTAGGGGCCGCGGACCGGGAAGGCATGACCGTCGCCGTCCGGTGCCTCGGGCTCCGGGATCTCCGCGCCGCGCTTCGCGCGCCTCTCGAGCGCCGGCGCCTCGCGCCGACTGACCTCGCCGTTCACGCGCATCTCCCTCCACCGCTCGTAGCGCTTGACGCTCGTCTCGGTGGCAGGGCCGAAGATCCCGTCGTCGTCCGTCCTTATCTCCATTCTCGTGAGCAGTCGCTGGAGCTTCTCCACGTCCGGCCCCCGCTTGCCGAGGCTCAGCCGTCGATCTCCGAACCGCGGCGGCTCCGGCTCGGCCGGCTCCTCGTCGCGGATTCGCCGGTAGCGGCGCAGCATCCTGCGCGCCTCGACCTTTCTGACGACACCGTTGACGTTCATCTCTCGCGAGCGCTCATAGCGCTTGACACTTCGCCTGGTCCTGCGGCCGAAGTCACCGGTGCGGCGCGTCTCGAAGCCGAACTCCGTCAGGAGCTTCTGAAGCTTGTCGACGTCGTCCCCGCGCATTCCCGACTCGAGCGCCCGCTCCCCGAACGCGAAACCGGCGGACGCCGGGGCGGCCGGAAGGATGACCGCCAGCGAGAGTACGCAGACGGCCAGGGCGGCGCGGGCGTGGATCGAGGCTCGCATTGAAGTTGACCTACTGCGTTTGTCGGAAGGCGCCTGAGGTGATCAAGCGATGCAAGTTCGCTTGCAGACGGAGGAGTCCGGCCTCGACCGGAGTAGCGGGTCCCGGCCGTGGGCGCGCCGGTTCCGAAGCTCGTCAGTGCGAGTGCCCGTCGCCGGCGCGTTCGAGTTGGTGGTCCGGGATCCGGGCCGACAGCGTGGCCGCCAGGGCGGTGGTCAGCGGAGCCGCTGCGATCAGGCCGATCGAGCCGACCAGCGTGGCGACGATTTCCTTGGCCACCACCTCGACGTTGGCGGCATCTAAGAACCCGATCTCGCCGGAGCTGAAGATCAGAAGGATCGGCAGCGCCGCTCCGACGTACGCGAGAACGAGGGTGTTGACGGTCGCGGTCACGTGGTCACGGCCGACCTCGAGGCCGCGAGAGTAGATCTCGCCGAACCGCTGGGCGGGATTCGCGGCTCGAAGCGCCATGACCGCCGACGCCTGGCTGATCGTCATGTCGTCCAGCACCCCGAGCGCCCCGATCACCATTCCCGCGAGGACGAGCCCCTGGAGCGATACGCCGATCTCGTTCACCTGAAGCACTGTGGCCTCCTCCGAGGAGAGGCCTGTCAAGTGCGCGACGTTCGTGAAGAGAAGGGCGAGGAGAACGGTGAGCACGAGGCTTGCCGCGGTTCCCAGGATCGCTGCCAGGCTCTTCGGGCCGATCCCGTGGGCCAGCGGGATCGTGACCAGCATCACCGCAAACGAGCCGATCAGAGCGACCGCCAGCGGAGAGCTGCCCGCGAGGATCGCGGGCACGATGAAGAGGAGCACGATCAGGAGGCTCAACGCGAGCCCGAGGAGCGACAGCGCACCTCGCAGGCGGCCGAACAGCACGACCAGCAGCGCAAAGGCGATGAGAAGCCACAGCATTGGGGACCGTCGCTCGAAGTCGCTGAGTGAGTACCTGGGTGCATCGCCGGTCTCAGCAGCCGGCCCGGCGTCCTTTGTCAGGCGAACCTGGTCACCCAGGGAGAGCTCCGGGTTCAGGCCGCCGGCACCGAGCTCGAGGGTCGAGGTGGCACCCTCGTCGGGCCCGCTGAGGAGCCGAACCTCCACGCGCCTGCACTCGTCCGTCTGAAAGCCGGAGCACGGAAACGTCTCGATCCGGTCGACCTCACCCCGTTCCGAGCTCGCCGCGAGCCCCTGGCCAAGCCTGGCCTCACCTCGGTCACCGGGCCACAGCACCACGAGCCCGACCAGCGTTCCCACCCCGAGGACGAGCACCGTGGCAGCGAACAGCCTGGCGACCGTCGACTCGAGGAACCAGGCCATTCCGTTCCTTACGCCGAGGCCGAGGCTCTTCCTTCCCGAGCGCCGGCCCGCGGACGTCAGCGGGCGGAGGCCTCGCCCGGTGGGCTCAGCCGGTGACGGCGGATGGCCGCCTCCATGCGCCCCACCGCCGCCTCGACCGCCGGCTCCAGATGCTCCGGCGGGTCGGCCTCCAGCGCCGCATTCCCGGCCGCGCTGACCGTCTCCCGGTCGCCGGCGAGTTCCGCGAGCGCCTCACCCGGGAGGCGCCCCGCGAGCTCGGAGAGCACGCACTCGAGCGCGATCCGCGCCTGCAGGGCGGCCTCGCGCGACCGGCCGGCTTCAATGTCGGCGCGCGCCCGAAGCACGATCTCCTCGCACGCCAGGACCTCTTCGCGACCCGCCAGCACCGCGGCCAGGTGCTCCTGAGGCGAGAGCCGTTCCACGCGGCGCCTTCGTGGATCACGCCGGGGAACTTCATACGCGACGGCGAACCGCCCGTCTGCAACCTGTTCTCCGCGTCCGTAGCCCACGCGGACCGTCAGCGCTCCGTCCGGGCTCACGTCGCGGGCGTATGGATCAGCGGCCACGGCGCGGTGAACGCGGATGACACGGTTCAGGTCGCCGGCCGCGCGCTCGACCGCCGGGCGAAGCGCATCCTCGTCCGCTCGAAGCTTCCCCAACCACTCGTCGGCTGCGTCGTTCGACTCGAACGGCTCGGCTCCAATCACGCTGGCACGTGAGGTCGGCACGGGCTCTGGATCGACTCGCTGGACGGCTCGTGGCCGGCGCCTTCCAAGCAGTCGGCGCTGGGGCGCGCCCAGTGTCCGGAGCACGATCACGAGTCGTGAGCCGCCCTCGGTGACCGGCTGCGTGAGATAGCGCCCGTCGGCTGGGCCGAGCGCGAAGCCGAACTCGAACTGGACGAAGGCGAACGAGGCCTCGGAGGCCACGAAACCGAGGCGGCGCTAGGTGGCTACTCGCCGCGGTGCGCCGGGCTCGCCCTGAGGGCGAACTTCGACGGCTTACGGCGCACGTTCGGCTGCTCGATCTCGCCCAGACGATCGATCAGGTTCTCCCACTGACCGGGCTTGAGGATCCTGAGGGCCTGCTTGCCTGCCCTCTTGTTGGCCCCGAACAGCGGCCTGTATCCGACGTGGATGTGATCGGCGTGATCGGCGAGCTTGAAGCTCGGACCGCCGAAGTCGAGCAACGAGATGACCTCGTCGGGCTGCATCGTGCCCTGGAGCTGCAGGATGCGCTTGACGGTCTGCTCGGTGATCCCTCCCCGGTCCTGGTGCCCGAGGATCGGGGTTCCGTTCACGCGCGCGATGTCGACGGCGCTTCCGTACCAGTGGTTCGAGATGTTCCCGGAGGTGGTCGTCTTGCTGTGGCCACACTTGAGCGAGGTCACCGTCGGCCGCAGGCCTGACTCCGACAGGTACCCGAGCAAGATCAGCACGCGCCGGTCGATCTGGCCACTCTGGACGTCCTGGCGGCCGCACGGGTAGAGGTCGATGCGGTTGTCGGCGAGGATCCTCCTCTGAAGCAGCGGCTTCGACATCAGGAGGAGCTGTCCGATCGAGGAGCCGCCCTGGAGGACGTTCCGGCCGTTCGCGCGGTAGATCGCGGTCTCCTCGAGCAGCTTCCATCCGTCGAGGATCGGCTTCGGGTCGATCTGCGGAGCGCCGCGGCCGGCGGGTCGGATCGCGAACTCGAGGTGCGCGGCCTTGGCGGGCTCCGGCTTGCCGACACGCCCGAGCACCGTTCCGGCGACGACCTGAGAACCCTTCTTCATGCGCTCGAGGCGCGAGTCCTTGGCATCGAGGCCGAAGGCGCGGGAGAAGTACTTCCCGTACTCGGTGAAGGCGGGACCGGGACCGGAGCTCGGTCCGACGACGCCCGCGGCGAGCAGCTGCTCGAGTCCGCCGGCGCGGCGGGCGTTCGGCCGGTTCGGATTGGCGAACAGGCGCTGCGGCGTGGGCGGGTCGACGCGCGAGGCCGAGGCGCCGCCCCCCCCGATCGAGTCGGTGCCCGCGCCGGGCCTGCCCGCGGACGCGGGGCCGGTCGGCGCCGGGTCGTTCGGCGACTCGCCGGTCGGATCGCCCACGCGGACGTTCGCCTGGTCCTTCGGAACGGGGTAGAAGCGCGAGATCGAGTCGAGCCCGGAGTACGTGTACTGGTTGCCGTACACGTCCTGCAGCACGATGTACTTGCCGAGCTTGCGGTTCTGACCCATGTCCTTGATCTCGCCGTCGTTGCTGGCCACGGCCGGGGCGCCCTCGCGCGTGAAGATGTCGATGCTGCGGCGCGAGGGATCGCTCTCCTCGACCCGCGCGGCGTTCTGGCCACGCTCGATGCGCTGCTCGGCTTGCTTCTCGGCGATGTCGTCGGCGTAGCGGGCGCGCGCGTAGACGGGGAAGCGGCCCTCGGTGAGCCCTGTGAGGGAGCCCGTGAGATCGCCCGGGATGCCCGAGATCAGCCTGGCGCGCATCATGACGGAGTCCACGTACCAGTCGGCGTGGTTGTAGGCGAAGATGGCCTTGCGCTCATCGTCCTCGTAGCCCGCGGCCTTGAGGTAGCGAGCAGCGCCGAAGATGGCGTCGACCGGGTTGTACGGGTCCTTCCTGCCGTCCTTGTTCGCGTCGACGCCGTAGGCCTTCCACGTCGAGGGCAGGAACTGCATCCAGCCGACGGCGCCGGCGGTGGAGACGTTCAGGTTGCGTCCGTAGTCGGTCTCGATCTCGTTGATCGCCGCGAGGATCTCCCAGCGGACTCCGTACTGCGTGCCCGCGGCCTGATAGATCGGGAGGAGGAAGACCGGGACGCGGAACTTGTTGATGATGAAGTTCGGAACCGCGCGAGTGTTCGACGGGCTCGGCAGCGTGTCGACGAGCGACGGGTTGCTGCGGGCCGGGCTTCCGTCGGAGTTGCGCATCTTCGGCGCGCCGCCGCGGCCCTGCGAGCCACCGCCACCGGAGCGGCCCCGGTTCGGCCGGCTCCTCTTCTTCTTGCCGCCCGAGCGGTTGTCCGGCTTCAGGTCGGGCCGAGGCTCGGGCTTGGGTCGAGGCTCGGGCTTCGGCTCGGGCTTCGGCTCGGGCTTGGGACGAGGGGTGGCGCCGCCGCCGTCGGGGTCACCGCCACCGCCGCCGCCGCCGTCGGGGTCGCCGCCACCACCGCCGCCGTCGGGGTCACCGCCACCGCCACCGCCGTCCGGAACGCTCGGGGCGTTCTTCAGCGCATCGCAGCCCGCCTTGGTCAGCCCGTTGACCCCGATGGTTCCGAGCACCTTCCCGTTACCGTCCGTGCAGAGGACCGTGCCGTCGCCAAGCTTCTCCAGCTGGGCCGAGGCAGGCAGGGTGGTGGCCACGAACAGGGACGCGAGAAGCGCCCCGATCAGCAGGCTATAGAGAACCTTCTTGTTCATCCGTGGCTAGTCACTCTCTCCAGCGTTTCCCCCGCCGAACCGCGCGTGCAACCTACCAGATCAATTCGGGAGGCTGAACGCTACTTAGTCCCCATCAGTTCTGCAACCGGGAACCGTAAGGCTGGTCCCCGCGTCTCTCCTGCCCGCACTCTAAGGCAGCGTTTGCCCCGCCCTCGCATAGGCGTTTCCTGAGCGGTAAGGCGGTCGCTACGCGTGCGCGCGCGTATAGGGTGTCTCGAGCGGTAGCTCCCGCGGGTCGCTGCGCGCGCCACCTACGTGCCAGACCATCCCTCCACGCTGCCGGGACGAAGGGGCCGCCCGGTGCCTCCCCCGCTCCGCTGAACGTCGGCCGCATCTGACCCTGAAGTAGAGCTTGAGTCTTAGCCCATCGCCACGCGCCCAGGGGCATTGCGCTACCCTGGCGCGCCGTGAGCGGCGATGAGCACGACGAGGGCCTGAGGGACCGGCTCTCGCGCCAAGGGGAGGAGGCCCTCGGCAAGATCGCCGAGGAGCTCGTGGCCAATCCGCTCGTCAGTTCCGCGGTTGCTGGCGCCTTCGAGGCACGCGAGCGAGCGGTGGCGGCCCAGGAGGCGGCGATGGGCGCCCTCGGTATCCCGTCGGCCGCCGACATCGAGCGCGTGACGCGGCGGCTTCGCTCCGTCTCGCAGCGGCTGGAGGGCATCGAGGACGCGGTCGACCGCCTGGACGAGCGACTGGATGCGCTCGACGAGCTCGGGTCCCGCCTCGACGATCTCGCGACCCGAGATCGTCGCCGTGGGCGCACGGACTCCCTCGAGCGGCGGCTTGACGAGCTGAGGGGTGAGATCGCCGCCCTTCGGGAGGCGGTCGTCCCTGGCGAGGAGCCCGTGCCGAGGGCACAGGAGCGGCTGACCGTCACCGAGTCCTAGGCTCGACCGCCCTCAGGGCTGCCAACCCGAGCCGCCCGAGCCTGACCCCGGCCGCCTCGAGCTTGTCGGGAGCGATGCGTTCCCGTGGCTCACGGCCGCTGCGCTCTCCCGACAGGAGGTCCGACACGGCGAGGAGGCACGCCGCCCGAGCGCCGCGTCGAGCGGCGACTTGGAGGACGGCCGCCGCCTCCATCTCCACCGCTACGGCACCCGCGGAGATCCAGCGGTCGGCCTCTTGGCGGTCGTCGTAGAAGAGGTCGCTCGACACCACGGTGCCCGGGCGCGAGCTCGGCGCCGCGACCAGCAGCGCTTCCGTGAGGGAGGCATCGGGAAGCAGCCGCCGCTCGGCGCCAAGCGCGGCGCTCGCCCCATCGGCCGGAATGACGGCGGTCACCGTAAGCGTGTCGCCGAGCGCCAGCTCGGGGACCAGGGCTCCGCAAGTGCCGATTCGGATGAGCGTGTGCGCTCCCATGTCGATCAGCTCTTGGACCACGATCGCGGCGCTCGGGCCGCCCATGCCGGTCGCCTGGACCGTCAGCGGGCGTCCGTCGGCGGCCTCGCCCGTGTAGCCCCATAGTCCGCGGTGGTGATTGAACATCTTGGGTGCCGCCATGAGCTCCTGAGCGACCGCGAGCGCCCGGTGTGGGTCGCCCGGTAGAAGCACTCGCCCCGCGAGCTCCGTCGCGGGCCTCAGGTGAATGGACGACGGCGTGGATCGCGGCACTCGCCTCACCATATGGAAGACTCACGGCGCGATGGCGAAGCGCCGCGCCACCCCCAAGGACCTGCCGGACACGGTGCGCGAAGCCGTGGAGCGCACCGTGCAGGCAACCGTGGGCTCCGCGCAGTTGACGCGCGGACGCGCCCAGGAGGCCGTCGACGAGGTAGTTCGCGGTGCGGAGACGGGGGCCGGGGCGGTTCGCGAGAGGGTGCGGGACGCGGAGAAGAGCGCCGGCTCGGTCCGCGAGCGGGTCCTAGGCGCCCTCGACGAGCGGCGCCCCGCGACGCAGGACGATGTCCGCGATCTGCAGAAGGCGCTCGGAAAGATCGCGGATCGTCTCGACGCTATCGAGGAGCGGCTTCGGAAGCCTCCGGCACCGAGCCGCCGGTCCCCCGGCCGCTCGAAGTCTGCGGGCGGCTCGGGGTCGAGCACCCGCGGGAAGGCGAGCTCCGGCGACAAGGGGGCGGCCCGCCGCAAGGGCGCCAAGCCGAAGACGCGCACCGGTGCGCGAAATCCGAGAGCGGCTGACTCGCGGTCGTCCGCAGGGCGATCGCGGTGAAGTGGCCGGACGCCGCGTACTGATCACGGGGATCTCTACCCCGCTCGGCACCCAGCTGGCCCGCCGCCTCGAGGCCGATCCGCAGGTCGACTACCTGGCGGGGGTCGACACGACCCCCCCGCGCGCCACGCTCGCGCGCACGGAGTTCATCGAGGCCGACATCCGCGAGCCCTCACAGATCGGCGTGATCCCGCGCACGCGCGTCGACACCGTCGTGCACAACAACATCCTTCGGCGCCCGCGACAGGGCATGAGCCCTCAGACCGCACACGACATCAACGTGATCGGCACCCTTCAACTCCTCGCGGCGTGCGAGAGGGCCGACACCATCCGCGCCATCGTGGTGCGCGGATCGGCGGGCATCTACGGGTCCGAGCCGGCCGCTCCGCAGTTCTTCACCGAGGAGATGAGCCGGCTCTACCCGCTGAGAACGCGCTTCCAGCGCGACGTCAGCGAGATCGAGAACTACTTCGCCGGCTACGCGCGGCGTCGCCCCGGGGTTACCTGCACCATGCTGCGCTACCAGCCGGCGATCGGAAGCTCGCTCGACACCCAGGTGACCCGCTACCTGGCGCAGCCGGTGGTGCCGACCTACCTCGGCTTCGATCCGCGCCTCCAGTTCGTGCACGAGGAGGACGGTCTGGGGGCACTAGTCGCGGCGATCAAGCAGCCTGTGAGGGGCGCCGTGAACGTGGCGAGCCGGGGCACGATCGGCCTCACGCGGATGGTGCGGATGTCCGGTAAGCCGAGCCTGCCGCTGCCCTCACCGCTCTTCGGCGCCGGTGTGGCGACCATGAGCCGGATCGGCACGCCCGGCCTCTCGCCGGACTTCCAGCGACTCCTCCGCTACGGCCGTGCGGTCGACCTGAGGAGACTGGTGGAGGACGTCGGTTTTCACCCCAGGTACACGACGGTGCAGGCGGTCGAGGGCTACCTCGCGTCTCGAGAGGACGCGGCGCGAGCACTGACGGCGGACCACCGCCGCCCGACCACCGCGACGACGCCATGAGCGACCCGCGTGACCCGGCGGGCGACCGCCGTCGCGGGGCTTCGCCGATCGGACCGGCGATCGGCTTCCTGCGCCGGTTGCGTACCGGGCTCGAGGCCGGCACGGAGATGCCGGTGGCGCTCGCCGGAGCCATGGCCGGTCTCCCGCGCGAGGCGCGGACCGTGCTCGGCCGCGCCGCGGGCCGTCTCGGCGGCGACTATCAGGAGGACGAGTGGGGGCTCGACGAGGAATTCGCGGAGGCGGTCTTTCCGCTGTTCGAGGCGATGTACGACCGCTGGTGGAGAGTGGAGGCCACCGGGGTGCACCACGTGCCGGCCCACGGCCGCGCCCTGCTCGTGGCAAACCACGCCGGCATCCTCCCGTGGGACGCGACGATGATGTCCGTTGCGCTCATGCGCCACCACCCGCTGCCGCGCTACCCCCGCTTTCTCGTCTTGAACTGGGCGTTCGAGTTGCCCTACGTGTCGGTCCTCATGCGCAAGGTCGGTGGGGTGCCGGCATCCCCCTACAACGCCCAGCGCCTGCTTGAGCAGGACGAGCTCGTGGCCGTCTTCCCGGAGGGTGTGAAGGGCGCCGGCAAGGACTGGACCGAGCGCTACCGGCTCCGCCGCTTCGGCCGTGGCGGGTTCATCGAGCTCGCGCTACGCACGGGCGCGCCGATCGTGCCGGTGGCCGTGGTCGGGAGCGAGGAGATCTACCCGAAGATCGGCGAGGCGAAGATGCTCGCCCGGCTGACCGGCGCGCCCTACTTCCCGCTTACCCCCACGTTCCCCCTGCTTGGGCCGCTCGGGGCGGTGCCGCTCCCCTCGCGCTGGAGGATCGAGTTCTGCGAGCCGATCGAGACGGCTCAGCTGGGAGCGGAGCGGGCGGGCGATCGTCGACTGGTGCTCGAGCTGTCGGAGAGCGTGCGCGACACGATCCAGCGAAAGCTCTACGAGAACCTCGTGAAGCGGGGATCGGCGTTCGTCTAGGGCGGGCCGCGCAGCATCCCACCACCGCTCGCGCGCTCGCGCCGACCGATATAGGGTTCACGAGGTGAGCTTCAAGTCGCCGGAGGAGTTCCGCGAGGTCATGGACAAGGTGTTCGACCTGATGAGCACCGATCCGGAGATGGGTCCGAAGCTGCGCGACGCCGAGGTGCCGCAGCGGTTCGAGTTCCCGGACATGGACATGGTGGTGAACATCACCTATGCGGAGGATCCCTCGGACGGCCAGAACCTCCAATGGGAGTGGTCGGACGACATCGACTGGGACTCCGAGGTCCAGATGAAGATGGACTCGGACGTGGCGAACCGCTACTTCCAGGGCAAGGAGAACATCGCGATGGCGATTGCACGGCGCCGGGTAAAGACCTCGGGCAACGTGAAGAAGGCGCTCTCGTTGATGCCGATTACGAAGCCGGTCTTCTCGCGCTATCGCGAGCTACTCGAGGACGAGTATCCGCATCTCGTCGCCTGAGCGGCTTCGCCGCTGAGGCGAGTTGACAGTTGACAGTTCAGTGACCTTCGGAACGCCAAAGCAATGAGGATGACCTCAAGTGTCAGCTGTCAGCCCAGTTCAGCTGCCGCTAGAAGTGCACCCCACGCATCAAGTGCGCCATCGCAATCGCCTCCGTCGACATCTCGTCGTCCTTCTTCTCGGCGCCGTCGCTGCCGGCCGGTAGCGCGTCCTTCTTTCCCTTCGCAGCCTTCGAGTCGGGGAAGAGGTTGTAGGCCGTGTTCATCACGGCGTCGACCGTCTTCGGCGAGGCCGCGTACAGCACCTGACCGAACGTGCCGAGCCGCGAGGCCTTGCGCTTTGGCTTGTCGATCATCGCGTCGCAGAGCATCTGCGCGGCGTCGTCCGGGGTCAGGGTGGGGAACGCCTTGTAGATGTCGGTGGGGGCGATCATCGGCGTGCGCACGAGCGGCATGTACACCGTGGTGATGGTCACGCCGTCGGCCACGACCTCCGGTGCAGCGCAGCGCGAGAAGGCATCGAGCGCGGCCTTCGAGGCGACGTAGGACGAGAACCGTGGCGTGTTGGTCTGAACGCCGATGCTCGACACGTTGATGATGTGACCCGACCTCCGCTTCCGCATCCCGGGCATGAACGCGAGGATCAGCTTCAACGCACCGAAGTAGTTCAGCCGCATCGTCCGCTCGAAGTCGTGGAAGCGGTCGTAGGACGCCGCGACCGATCGCCGGATCGACCGACCGGCGTTGTTCACGAGGATGTCGACTCCGCCGTGCTGTTCGAGCACCTCCTGGGCCAGCCGGTCGATCTCGTCGAGCTCGGCGAGGTCGCATGGGTGGACGTGTGCGGTGCCGCCGCGCTCCTCGACCTGGGCCTTGACCTCCTCCAGCTTCTCGCGCGTTCGCGACACGAGCAGGACCTCGCCGCCGGCCTCGCCGATCTTGAGCGCCGTCTCCAAGCCGATCCCGCTGGACGCCCCGGTGATCAGGACCTTCTTGTCCTTGATCGACGCGGCGAGGCTGCGCTCGCGGAAGAGGTCCGGGTCCAGGTTGCGCTCCCAGTAGTCCCAGATCCTCGGGGCGTATGTGGAGAGCGGCGGCACGGCGATACCGGTGCCGGTCAGCGCTCGCTGCGTGTCGCGCGCGTCGAACGTACAGAAGAAGTCTCGGTGCTCCATCGCATCCGGTGGGATGCCCAGGTCGCTGAGCGTCTGAGCGCGGATTCGCTTGACGGTGGGCAGCGCCATGAGTCCGGCGCGCACCGGCTTCGGGATCGCGTTCGTCATGTTGGGATCTACGCGCATGGCGAACTGCGGCGCGTGCGCCGCCCGCGCGAACTCGTTGATCGTCTCGCCGACGGACCGCGCCTCCGGGTCGACGAGATGGAAGGTGTCGCCGGGCAGGTCGCCGTCCGGGATGTGAGCGATGTGGTCCATCGACTTCGCGACGAAGTCGACCGGCACGATGTTGGTCTGGCCACCCTCGGGGCCGGCCAGGGGGAACCACTGCGGTAGGGCGTGCCGGAGCCGCTGGATCAGCTTGAAGAAGTAATAAGGGCCGTCGATCTTGTCCATCTCACCCGTCTCGGAGTGCCCGACCACGATCCCGGGGCGGAAGACAAGCAACTTCGCGTCGACCAGCTCGCGAGCGAGCTCCTCGGACTCGTACTTCGTTCGGTGGTAGTGGTGAGGCAGCTTCTGCCCCCCGTCGAACATGTCTTCCTGGAACACGCCGCTGTATGAGCCGGCCACGGCGATCGAGCTCGTGTGGTGGAAGCGGTCGACCTGGTGCGAGTTCGCGAACTCGATCACGTGCCGCGTGCCGTCCACGTTCGCCCGGACCGATGACTCCTCGTCCGCCTCGATGTCGTAGACGGCGGCCAGGTGAAAGAGGTGGTCGATGTGCTCGTCGAAGCCCTCGATCCCGAGCCCCGGCTTGGAGAGGTCGCCGGACACGGGCACCAGACGGTCGCCGGCACCGAGGCGCTGCCCCAGGGCGTCGAGCCGGCCGCGCGACCCCTCCCGGACGAGCGCGTAGATCGTGCCGTCGCGCTTCAGGAGCTCCTCGACGAGATGGCGGCCGATGAAGCCGGTCGCACCCGTGACGAAGTAGTTCAACGCTTCCTCCCTCTGAAAGCTTCGATTTCGCGCGAGTCTATCTGTCGCTCGGCTGAGCGGCGGGCGGAGCGGGCGTGGTTTCTGCCGCTATGTTGGCCACGTGGCCGACGACACGGTGAGCCTGCGCGAGGCCGCCGAGCGTGCGGGTGTTTCGCCCGCCACCCTGAAGCGCTGGGCGGCCTCGGGCGTGATCCCAAAGGAGGGCTCGTCCGACGGCTGGACCCCGGCCGCCGTGGCCCACGCGCGCATCGCGGGGCGGCTCCGCGAGCGCGGCCACTCACTCGACCAGATCCGGGAGGCTACCGCCGAGGGGCGGTTGGCCTACGGCTACGTGGAGGATCTCTTCCCCGGGAGCCAACCGCGGCGGCCGCTCAGCGAGGCGGCACGGGAGACCGGCCTCGAGGAGCGTCTCATCGAGCGACTCTGGATGGGGATCGGGCTGCCTGCCGACGAGCTCGAGCGACTGACCGAGGAGGACCTTCAGGCGCTGCGCTACATCGCGTCCGTCCTGGCCGCCGGGTTCCCGCTGGTCGCCTTCCTGCAGCTCACGCGGGTGTACGGACAGGCGCTCGCCCAGATCGCCGACGCCGAGACGCGCCTCTTCCACATTTACGTGCACGAACCGCTGATGCGCCAGGGCGTGCCCGGGCTTCAGATGGCCGAGGAGATGGAGAACCTCGCGCGCGACCTGTTACCGCTCGCCTCGCCGATCATGGACTACGTCCACCAGCGCTTCCTCCAGCACTTCGTGGAGCAGGACATGGTCGGCCACATGGAGATGGAGCTCGACTCCGACTCCGACCTCGGCCGCCTGAAGGTGGTGATCGCCTTCGCCGACCTCGCGGGCTATACGCGGTACACCGAGGAGGAGGGGGAGGAGCAGGCGCTCTCCTACGTGGAGCGCTTCATCGACGCGGTGGCCGAGACGCTGCCCGAGGACGCCCGGATCGTCAAGACGATCGGCGACGAGGTGATGATCATCGGCTACGACGTACAGGCGCTGACCGACTGGGGCGTGGGGTTCCAGACACTGTGGGTCGACCGGCCGGCCGCTCGCATCGGCATCCACTCGGGCGCGGCCCTGTACCGCGACGGCGACTACTTCGGCCGCGACGTGAACCTGGCCTCGCGGGTCGTGGCGCGGGCTCGTGGCGGTGAGGTGGTCGTCACCGACGCGGTCACGGAGGCCGTGGAGAAGGGCGACCACCTGGAGTTCGAGGACATCGGCGAGGTCAAGCTGAAGGGCTTCGACGAGCCGCGCCGGCTGCGCCGAGCCTTCCAGCGCGAGTAGACGATGCCGGGGTCGCCGACTGATGACCGACCGCTCGAGGCCGCGCGGGAAAGCCAGCTGCTGACCGCCGGCCGGCCGGTGCTCGTGATGCTCTCCGGCGGAGCTGACTCCTCCTGCCTGCTCGATGTGGCGCTGCGCCTCGAGGCGGACGTGTCGGCACTGCACGTCAACTATGGCCTGCGCCCGGAGTCGGGTGCCGACGAGGCGCACTGCAGCGAGATCTGCGAGCGGCTCGGCGTGCCGCTCATAGTGGAGCGCGTCGACCTCCCCGCGCGATCGGGCGCGGGCAACCTCCTCTCCCAGGCGCGCGAGGCGCGCTACGCGCTGGCCGAGCGCCATGCGATCGGTGACTTCGCGGCGGGCCACACCGCCTCCGATCAAGCCGAGACGCTGGTCTACCGCCTCGCCACCTCGCCCGGACGCCGCGCGCTCCTGGGAATGGCGCCCCGACGCGGGCGGTTGGTCCGCCCGCTCCTGGGGGTCACGGCCGAGGAGGCACGCGCGTATTGCCGCGCGCGCGGACTCGAGTGGGTCGAGGACCGCTCGAACGCCGATCCGCGCTTCGCGCGGTCGCGCGTGCGACACGAGGTCCTTCCGGTCCTGCTGTCCCTCAACCCGACAGCCGAGCGGACGATCGCCGACACGAGCCGCCTTCTTCGCGATGAGGCCGAGGTGCTGGATCGTGCGGTCGACGACGCGCTGGAGCGGACGGGCAAGGGCTCCGTGTCGCTGGTCGAGCTGGGGGCTCAGCCACGCGCGCTCGCACGCCTCGTCATCCGGCGCCTCGCGGAGATCGCCACGGCCGAGTCGCGCTCGCTCTCCGCTGACGACGCGGACGCCGTGCTCGCGCTCGCCGATCGCGGCGGCAGCGCGGCCCTCGACCTCGGCGGGGGACTTCGCGCGCTGGTCGAGTACGGAGTGCTTCGCTTCTTGACCGAGCCCGACCGGAGCGCGCCCGACCCGGTCACCCTGACCGTGCCCGGCGCGGTGAGGTTCGGGGCCTGGGAGGTCGAGGCACGGCTCGGGCCGGGAGGTGAGGCGGAGCTCGCGGGCGCGGCGCTCGGCTCATGGGTCACCGTCCGAGGCTGGCGCTCGGGCGACCGAATCCGTCCGGCGGGCCTCGCGGGAACCAAGTCGCTGCAGGACGTCTTCACGGACCGCAAGGTTCCACGCGCCCTCCGCCGGTCGCTGCCGATCGTCGAGGCCGGCGGCGAGATCGCCTGGGTGGCCGGGGTCGCGGTGGCCGAGCGCTTTCGCGCCGGTGAGGGGGAGACGGTGGCGCTGTCGGCGCGGCTCGTCGACAGAGCTGACAGCTGACAGCTGACAGTTGACAGTTGAGCTCATTCTCGCCGCCTCGCTCACCTGGGCGCCACTGAACTGTCAACTGTGAACCGTCAACGAGCCCTCCCGGCGCAGCCAGGGCGCCCATACACTGCGCGCGTGCGCGACGCCGCGATCGGCAAGATCCTCGTACAGCGCGACGACCTTGCGCATCGGGTTCGCGAGCTCGGGGAGCGGATCTCGGCCGACTACGACGGCAAGGAACTGTTCCTCGTCGGCGTGTTGAAGGGCGCTGTCTTCTTCCTCTCCGATCTGATGCGCCACGTCGAGGTGCCGTGCCAGGTCGACTTCATGGCCGTCGCCTCGTACGGATCGTCGACGGATTCCTCGGGCGTCGTGAGGATCCTCAAGGATCTGGACGCGCCGATCGAGGGTCGCGACGTCCTTATCGTGGAGGACATCGTCGACTCGGGGCTGACGCTCTCCTACCTGCTGCGCACCCTTCGCGCGCGCGACCCCGCGTCGCTCGAGGTCTGTGCTTTGCTCACGAAGCCGGAGCGCCGCAAGGTGGAGCTTCCCATCCGCTACGTGGGCTTCGAGATCCCGAATCGGTTCGCCATCGGGTACGGCCTGGATCACGCCGAGCGCTACCGAAACCTCCCCTACGTCGCCGCGCTCTCCGAGGGCGTGTAACGGGCGTCGTTACGCGGGTGGACCCCTGCCGAGAGCGAAGGGACCCCTGGTAGGCTCCGTTGCCAGTCATCGGATCGGCCGGTGGTTGCGTAAAGGGTTAGAGAGTCCCCGTGAGCAGGTTCTTCAAGAGCGCCGCCTTCCCGATCCTCATCGTCGTGGTACTGGCGTTCTTCGCCCAGCGGCTGATCAGCCCAGGTCCCGAGGAGAAGGTTCCGGGCTACAACGAGTTCCTCACGCAGGTCGACCGCGGCGAGGTCGAGTCGGTGACGATCAACACCGACGACAACACGCTCGACGTGCAGACCACGGCTCCCGGCGCCCAGCCCTACACGACCGGATACCCGGACAACACCGAGCAGAGTCTCGTCAACGAGCTGCGTGCCGAGGAGGTGGCCATCGAGGTCAAGGGCAAGGGCGGCGGCGGAGTGCTGGGGGCGCTCGTCTACGTGCTCCCGTTCGTCCTCTTCCTCGTCTTCTGGCTCTTCATCATCAACCAGATGCAGGGCGGGGGATCGAAGGTCATGAGCTTTGGCAAGTCGCGCGCCAAGCGCATGTCGGTCGACTCGCCCAAGATCACCTTCCGCGACGTCGCGGGCGTCGACGAGGCGGTCGAGGAGCTCCACGAGATCAAGGAGTTCCTCGAGAACCCGAAGAAGTTCCAGGCGCTCGGCGCCCGCATTCCGAAGGGTGTGCTCCTGTATGGGCCGCCGGGCACCGGCAAGACGCTGCTGGCGCGCGCGGTCGCCGGCGAGGCGGGCGTCCCCTTCTTCTCGATCTCAGGCAGCGACTTCGTCGAGATGTTCGTCGGCGTCGGCGCCTCCCGGGTCAGGGATCTGTTCGAGCAGGCCAAGCAGAACTCGCCCTGCATCATCTTCATGGACGAGATCGACGCCGTCGGCCGCCATCGCGGAGCCGGCATGGGCGGTGGCCACGACGAGCGCGAGCAGACGCTCAACCAGCTGCTCGTGGAGATGGACGGCTTCGAGGCGAAGGACAACATCATCATGATCGCCGCCACGAACCGCCCCGACATCCTCGATCCCGCGCTGCTGCGTCCCGGCCGCTTCGACCGCCAGATCACCGTCGATCGCCCCGACCGCAAGGGGCGCGCGAAGATCCTCGAGGTCCATACGCGCGGGAAGCCGCTGGCGCGCGACATCGACCTCGACAACCTCGCGGGCCAGACTCCCGGCTTCACCGGCGCCGACCTCTCGAACCTCGTCAACGAGGCGGCGCTGCTGGCGGCGCGTCAGGGCGGGCGCGAGGTGGATCACATCCACCTCGAGGAGGGGATCATGCGCGTGATCGCGGGTCCCGAGAAGAAGACGCGCGTCATGAGCGAGAAGGAGCGCCGCGTCACGGCCTTCCACGAGATGGGCCACGCGATCGTCGCCCACTTCCTCAAGCACACCGACCCCGTGCACAAGATCTCCGTGATCTCGCGCGGTCAGGCGCTCGGCTACACGATCTCCCTGCCGACCGAGGACAAGTTCCTCACGACGCGCGCCGAGCTCTCGGACACGATGGCGATGACGCTCGGCGGCCGGGCCGCCGAGGAGATCGTCTTCGGCGAGGTCACGACCGGCGCTTCGAACGACCTCGAGAAGGTCACGCAGACCGCCAAGCAGATGGTCATGCGCTTTGGCATGTCGGAGAAGCTCGGCCCGCGCGTCTTCGGCCACGACCACGCCCAGCCCTTCCTCGGTCGTGAGTTCTCGTCCGAGCCGGATTACTCCGACGATGTCGCGCGCGAGATCGACTCGGAGATCCGCCGCGTCGTCGAGGAGGCCCACCAGCTCGCGCGCGAGATCCTCGGATCCCACCGCGACGAGCTCGACCGCACCTCGGACGTGCTTCTGCGGCGTGAGACGATCGAGCGCGAGCAGTTCATCCAGCTGCTCGACGGCGTCGTGGAGGACGAGGTCTTCGGCCCGGACGAGCCGGTCGTCCCTCAACCGCCGCCGCCGGCTCCCGAGTCGCCCGAGCGCAAGCCCGAGCGCCCACGCCATCCCCTGCCGCGGCCGGGGCTGGCCGGTGGAACGGCGGAGATGTCGGGGCTCGAGCACCCGGAAAAGCCGAATCCCGCCTAACTTCAGGGCTGACAGCTCACAGTTGGCAGCTCAGCGAGGGTTCGATCCTCGGCGCGCGCTCGAAACGCGCTCAAGTGTCGACTGTCAACTGTCACCGTCGATCGGCCGACGCTGATGCCAGCCGGTGCCCCGCTTCTGATGGGCGTCGTGAACGTGACGCCCGATTCATTTTCCGACGGCGGTCTGTTCCTGGACGCGCGGGCGGCCGTCGGGCAGGGGGAGAAACTGGCGGCCGAGGGCGCGGACATCCTCGACATCGGGGGCGAGTCCACGCGTCCAGGCGCCGAGCCGGTGACCGAGGACGAGGAGCTGCGTCGCGTGGTTCCGGTTGTCGAGCGGCTGGCGCAGGGTGCCAAGGCGCGCATATCGATCGACACCGCCAAGCTGGAGGTGGCCCGCGCAGCGATCCAGGCCGGCGCGCGGATCGTCAACGACGTCACCGCTTTCCGCGGCGCTCCCGAGATGGCGAGCGTGGTCGCGGCGAGCGGCGCTCAATGCTGCCTCATGCACATGCGTGGGGAGCCGCGGACGATGCAGGACGACCCCCGCTACGACGACGTCGTCTCGGACGTCAAGCGCTTTCTCGAGGAGCGCCTGGCGTTCGCCGTCCGCGAGGGGGTTCCGGAGGAGCGGATCTGGCTCGACCCGGGCATCGGCTTCGGCAAGACCGCGGGGCACAACCTCGAGCTCCTGCGGCGGCTCGAAGAGATCGTGTCCATCGGGCGCCCGATCGTGGTGGGGGCCTCACGTAAGAGCTTTCTCGGACGAATCACGGGTCGATCGGAGGGCGAGCGGATGGCCGGCACTGTCGCGGCCAACGTCGTGGCATACGAGCGCGGGGCGTCGATCTTTCGCGTTCACGACGTGGCGGCGACGAGCGATGCGCTGCGCGTCGCCGCTGCTACGGTCGGCGCGTGGACGAAGTCGAGCGATCGGAGCCCGTCGACGACCTGAGGTCAGAGCCACTCGTCAGCGTGGAGATCACCGGTCTCTCCCTCTACACCCACCACGGCGTCGAGGCGGCCGAGCGAGAGGTGGGCCAGCGGCTGGTGCTGGACATCTCCCTTGACCTCGCTGACTGCGACGCGGCGATCACCGACCGTGTCGAGGACACCGTCGACTACGCCGACGTATGCCAGGAGGTCGCCTTCGCGGCTCAAGAACGCTCTTACCGGACGCTCGAGCGACTGTGCGCGGCTATAGGCGCCCGGATGCTCGACCGCTACGACGCCGAGACAGTCACCGTCCGCGCCACAAAACCGGAGCCCCCGATCGCGCTTCCCGTCGACGAGGTCTCGGTCGAGGTCTCGACCGAGCGAGCCTGAGCTAGCGGCTGGTCTTCGGGAGCGTCTGAGAGTCGACCTTCGGAAGCTTCTCGGGGAAGACTGTCGGCTCCTTGACGGGTCCCGAATCCTGGCTGGCGCGCCCACCGAGGAGCCCGTCCACGATGGGATCCAGCGGATCGGTCAAGCGATCGACCTCGTCGCCGACCTCGTCCACCGGACCAACACCGGTGTTCGGTAGCGGGCCCTGGGGCGCGGGATCGGCCGCCGGGCTGCCAGCGCTCGGCGCCCCCGCGGCGACGCCGGGCTGAGAGCCCGAGGGCGGGGCCACGGTCTCAGGCTCCGCGCCGCTCTGACCGCTCGAAGCGGCGGCGGTCTGCTGCTCGAGGGAACCCTGCGGCTGACCCCCAGCGCCATTGCCGCTCGAGCCGGCCGTGCCGGCAGGCGCCCTGGCCTCCGGAGTGAGGAGCTGTGCCTCCATGCTGGCAGTCGTACCGCGGGGCGCCGTGCCGATCGAGCTGGCCACGAGCGGCTGGGCCGGGCCGCGAGCGACCTGGGTGAGCGACTCCACCCGCGCGATTCCTCCTCCGCCCACGCCCACGACGCCGATGGCGCCGATCAGGAGCGCCGGAGCGACGAGCGCCGAAGTGAGAGCCCGCAGCTTCCTTGCGGAGACGGTGGCATCCTTACCCATGCAACCAATGATACCCATCTAACACCGCTGGTACTCCACTACCCTTGCTGCATGCGTGGAGTTTCCATCGCGCTGGCATTGAGGCTGGCGCTGATCGGGCTCACCGCCGCCCTCATAGTAATCGCGGCACTCGGTGTGGCGAGCCTCTACGGTGCGCGCGCGGAGTATGAGAGCGCGCTGCTCCAGACGTATCAGCTCGAGGCGGCGGCCTCAAGGCTTCTCGCAGCCGGGGTGGTCGAGCAGACCGCGGCCCTTGCCAGCGGTCCCGGTGACCAGGCTGATCCGAGGGAAGCCAGGGCCGCGTTCCAGAGGCAGGCCGCCGCCGCGCGTCGCCTGGCCGGAGGCGACCCCGAGAGCACGCGCCTGGTGGAGGCAAGGGTCGCCGTGCAGGATCGCCTGCGTGAGCTCGATCGCCGGCCGTCCAACCTCAGGGAGGCCCGGTCTGACAGGCGCGACCGTGCGGCCGCGACGCGCGACGCACGGGCGCTGACCAACGACCTCGCGGCGCGGCAGCAGGACCGCCGCGTCGAGGCGGGCGATCGAGTGGCGGACGACACTCGAACGGCGGCGCTGACGATCGCTCTGGCGGGCCTGCTGGCATTGCTCGCCGCGCTGTTCCTGGTTCGAGACCTCGCGGGAAGGATGCGCCGACCTCTCGACGAGCTCGTCGTGGCCACGCGTCGACTCGCGGGCGGAGACCTGTCAGGCAGAGTGCATTCGCGAGGACCGCGCGAGCTTCGCGCCCTGGGCGACTCCTTCAACGGGATGGCCGACGATCTGCGCGGCGCTCGCCGGCGCATCGAGGACGAGCGGCGGAAGCTGGCGACGACGATCGCTAGCCTCGGGGACGGCGTCGTGGTCTGCGACCGCGAAGGCGTGGTCACGGCCTTCAACCCCCGGGCCGCTGCGCTGATTCCGGAGCTGAGGGTGGGCCAGCCGGCCGGCTCGGGCAAGAACCCGCTCCCCTCCCTCGAGGAGGCGCTCGAGGGGGAGGTCATGCTCGAGCACGCGGAACGCACGGTCGCGGTCACCGCGGCGGCGCTCGAGACGGGCGGGGGTGGAACCGTCTGGACCATGCGCGACATCTCGGAGCGCGCGCGACTCGAGCGGATGAAGAGCGACTTCGTGGCGGCCGCCTCCCACGAGCTTCGCAGTCCGCTCACCTCGATCAAGGGGTTTGTGGAGCTGCTGTCCCGCTCGGAGGAGCTCAGCTCCAAGCAGCGCGAGTCGGTCGACGTGATCCGCATCAGCACGGACCGGCTGGTCGACCTGGTGGAGGACCTGCTCGAGGTCGCGCGGATCGAGGCCGGGCGCATCGCGATCGACCTCCGACCAATCGATCTGGCTCACGTTGCGAACCAGGCGATTACGCTGATGGAGCCCCGGCTCGCCGAGAAGCGACAGCGACTGGAGCTCGCGATCGAGCCGTCGCTGCCGTTCGCCTACGCCGACGCCGCCCGGGTCCAGGAGATCGTCGAGAACCTCCTGACGAACGCTCACCTCTACACCGGAGAGGCGGGCGAGATTCGCGTCAGCTGCGGGGCGGACGGGCCAGAGACGGTCGCCCTGGCCGTCGCGGACACCGGCCGTGGGATGACCCGCGAGGAGCTCTCCCACGCGTTCGACCGCTTCTACCGTGGGGTCCAGGAGAGCGAGCTGGCCCCCGGCACGGGTCTCGGTCTTTGGATCGTCAAGTCACTCGTGGAGCTTCAACACGGATCGATCGAGGTCACGAGCGAGCCGGGCGCCGGCTCGACGTTCGTCGTACGGCTCCCGAGCGCCGGAGCCGGCGCCAACGGCGCGCCGTCGAACGGCGCACGGGTGGAGGTCGCTTCGAGGCAGCTGACTTATCCCGGTTGACGCGGTTGCCCGAAGGGAGGACCATCAAACGGGGTAGGGCGCCCAGCACCTTCGGGGAGCCTCGCGTGTTCATGCAGTTAAAGCAGGTCTGCGCCACCGTCGATGAGTGTGGCGTGAGATCGCGAGGGGTAGAACGTTGTTGAAGAAGATGAGTGCTGTTACGGCAGAAGGTGAGCTCATGGACGAGCTGGCGCGGCTACGCGAGGTGGTGAGTAGCCGCGAGAAGGAATCGGAGGAGAAGGAGCGTCAGCTCGAGCGCTATGCCTCCGACCTACGCGAGACCTTCATGGAGGAGCGGTCGCGCACGCAGGAGCTTCGTAACTCCTACGTCGCGACGGTTCGCGCCCTGACGAACGCCGTCGAGGTCCGCGACGCATATACGGGCAAGCACGCGGAGCGGGTCACCGCCTACGGGCTCGAGATCGCGCGCTACGTGGAGCCACCGCTCGCCGAGGACCCTCAGGCGGAGTTCGGCTTCCTGCTCCATGACATCGGCAAGGTCGCCGTGCCGGACGGGATCCTGCACAAGCGCGAGCCGCTCACCGATGAGGAGCGGCGGATCGTCGAGGAGCATCCGGTCACGGGCTGGCGGATCCTCGAGCACATCGACTATCTCTCCGACGCCAAGAAGATCATTCGGTTCCACCATGAGCGATGGGACGGCTCCGGTTATCCGGACGGTCTCAAGGGAGAGGAGATCCCGCTCTCGGCGCGAATCTTCTCGATCGCCGACTCGCTCGACGCCATCACGACCGACCGCCCGTACCGCGCCGCCGCCCCGCTTCTCCTTGCTCGCGCGGAGATCGTCAAGTGCTCCGGCAAGCAGTTCGACCCCACGGTCGTCGAGGCCTTCCGGCAGATTCCCGACGCGGCGCTCGAGCGGATCCGGAGGGAGCTCGAATGAGGCGAAACGTGCTCGTCGCCGACGACGACGCGTTCATTCGGAAGCTGATCGCGACGACGCTCGAGGACGTCGCCGGGGTTCATCTGATCGAGGCGCGCAACGGCGAGGAGGCGGTGGCGCTGGCGGACAGCGAGCATCCCGAGCTCGTGTTCCTCGACGTCGCCATGCCGAACCTCGACGGCATCGAGGCCTGCCGCCGCATGAGGGCGGATCCGCAAACGGCCGGCACGCCGATCGTCATGTTGACCGCCTCGGCCAGATACGAGGACGAGTCGCGTGCGGTCGATGCGGGGGCCGACCGCTACCTCACGAAGCCCTTCAGCCCGCTCGACCTGCTTCGCCTGGTCGAGGAGCTGCCGGATCGTCACCGGAGTTGACCGGCTACATAGGGCTCGGCTCGAACGTCGGTGATCGCTTGGCGCACCTGCGTGCCGGGCGCGAGGGGCTCGGGCGTGCGGGCGCGGAGGTCACGGCGTGCTCCGGCGTCTACGAGACGGCCCCCGTCGGCGAGGTCTCTCGCCAGCGCGATTTCCTGAACGCCTGCGTGGCGGTGGAGACCGACCTCGGCGCCGAGGAGCTCCTCGACCGCTGCAAGGCACTGGAGCGCGAGATCGGGCGACGCCCAGTGGGTCCGCGCCACGGCCCGCGGCCGATCGACCTCGATCTGCTGTTGCTCGACGACCTCGAGTGCCAAGGCGAGCGCCTCACGCTTCCGCATCGCGACATCCTCACGCGCCGGTTCGTGCTCCTGCCGCTGCTCGAGCTCGACCCGCAGCTCGCGCTGCCCGACGGCACGCGGCTAGTCGATGCGCTCGAGTCGGTGGTCGATCAGCGGGCCGAGCGGGTGGCCGACCTCTGACCGAGCCGTGAGTCGGCTCGAGGTAGGGATCGTCGGCTGCGGGAGCGCACGCGATAATCGGCGCCCATGCTGCTAGCCATCGACGTCGGCAACACCCAGACGAACATCGGCATGTTCCGCGACGCCGACCTGCTCGAGAGCTGGCGTGTGGCCACCGACCGCGACGCGACCGCGGACAAGCTCGCGACCGTCCTCGCCGGCTTGCTGAGCCTCCGGGACCTCCGCCTGCGCGATGTGGATGCGGCGATCGTCGCCTCGGTGGTGCCCCAGCTGGGCCACGAGTACGAGCTGGTGTCGGAGCGGTACTTCGAAGGCGCCCTGGCGGTTGTGGGGCCGCTACTCAAGATCGGGATGCCGATCCGGATGGACAATCCGCACGAGGTGGGAGCCGACCGGATCGTCAACGCGGTGGCCGCCTACGAGCGCTGCGGTGGAGCGTGCATATCGGTCGACTTCGGCACCACGATCAACTACGACGTGGTCTCGCCCGGCGGCGACTACCTCGGGGGGGTCATTGCCCCGGGCGTCGAGATATCGATCGAGGCACTCTCGCAGCGCGCCGCGCGACTGTTCAAGGTTGACCTCGAGGCGCCGAACGCCACCATCGGCAAGAACACGGAGGCGGCGATCCAGGCCGGCGTGATCTACGGCTTCGCGGGACAGGTCGACGCGATCGTCGGCCGGTTGCGCGCGGCGCTCGGCGAGGAGGCCACGACGATCGCGACCGGCGGCCTTGCCGAGCCGATCGTGCCGTTCTGTGAGCAGATCGACGAGGTGGACGACCGACTGACGCTCACCGGCCTGCGGCTGATCTGGGAGCGAAATCGCGGAACTAGCGGCTCGATGGGATGAGATCGCTCACTTCCCCCTGGACGCTCGGCGGCCATCGCCTTCCCAACCGTCTCGTGCTCGCGCCGCTCGCCGGGATCGGGAACTGGTTCGTGCGGCTGCAGGCCAAGCGGTACGGAGCGGGGCTCGCCGTGTCGGAGATGGTCTCGAGCTTCGGGATCAAGTACGGCGACGAGCGCACGCTCAACCAGTACCTGCGGATCCATCCGGAGGAGCACCCGGTCTCGCTCCAGCTGTTCGGCCACGACGCGGAGGTCATGCGGGTCGCCGCTGGAACCGCCGCCGAGGCCGGCGCGGACCTGATCGACCTCAACATGGGCTGCCCGGTGCGCAAGGTCTGCAAGACCGGTGCGGGCGCGGCACTGCTCGACGAGCCCGACACGGCGGTGGCGATCGCCCGTGCCGCTCGGGAGGGGAGTGGACTGCCGGTCACGGTCAAGCTCCGCTCGGGCCAGCGAGCCGGCGACGAAAGCGGCGTGCAGCTTGCACGCCGGCTGGTGGAGGAGGCCGGGGTGGCGGGCATCGCCTTCCATCCGCGCCACGCGGCGCAGCAGCACAAGGGCGCGCCGAACTACGAGCTCGCGGCCCAGCTGGTGAGGGCGCTCGACGTGCCGGTGATCATCTCCGGCGGCCTCGGCAGCGACGCGAGCATCCGGACGGCGTTCGACCGCACGGGCGCCGACGCCGTGATGATCGCCCGTGGCTCGCTCGGCAACCCCTGGCGGTTCGAGCGGCTGCTCGGCCGCCGCGAGGGGGAGCCATCGCCCGCGGAGGTGGCGCGCGAGCTCCTCTGGGTGATCGATCGCGCCGAGGAGCATCTCGGCACCGAGCGCGCCGGCCGCTACCTGCGTAAGTTCTACCCTTGGTATGCGGAGGCGATGGGGCTGTCGAAGCCGCTCCACGCGGCGCTCGTCGGCGCGCCAAGCACGCACGACGCGCGCTCCGCGCTGGCCGGCTTGGCCGGTCCTCGAGCCGCTTCCGAAGCCGCGCTAGCGGCCTAGTTGCCCGCCCGGCGACGGACCCGGGACCGGGTTTCGGCATTGCTACACTCACGCGTCCCTTCCGGGCCCCTGCGGTGCAGCGAGCTAGTCGCGCGCCGTCGAGCGGGAGGGTTTTCTTATGCCGAAGGAACTCTTTCTGACACCGGATGGGCTCAACGAGCTCAAGGCGAAGATCGATCACCTCTCCACCGTCCGTCGGCGCGAGGTCGCGCAGCGCATCAAGGAGGCGCGCGAGTTCGGTGACATCTCCGAGAACTCGGAGTACGACGACGCCAAGAACGAGCAGGCGTTGCTCGAGAAGCAGATCGCCGAGCTCGAGGAGAAGCTTCGGTCGTCGAGCGTCATCGACGAGGATGCGCTGACCACGGACGTCGTCTCCGTCGGCACGACCGTCCATGTGAAGGATCAGAAGACCGAGAAGTCGGTCAAGTACCGGCTCGTGGGATCGGCCGAGGCCAACCCGTCGGAGAGCAAGCTCTCGAACGAGTCGCCGGTCGGCAAGGCGCTCGTCGGGCACAAGCGCGGCGACATCGTGTCGGTGCCGGTGCCACGCGGGCCCGCCCGCAAGCTGAAGATCACGAAGATCGAGGCGGACTAGCCCTCGCCACTAGGGTTCCGGCCGTGACCGAGCCGGAAGCCTCCACGCCGGTCGACGACCGGCGCGAAAAGCTGCAGCGCCTGCGCTCGACCGGGGTCGAGCCCTACCCGCACGCCTATCCGGGAGTTGGCTCCGTCGAGCGCGTGCACGAGGGGCACGGCGACCTGGCCGCCGGCGACGAGTCCGATGTGTCCTATCGCGTCGCCGGCCGGCTCGCCGCTCGTCGAGGCCACGGCAAGGCCGCGTTCCTCGACCTCGTCGATCGCTCGGGCCGCATCCAGCTGCACGCGCGCGAGGACGTGCTCGGCGAGGAGGGGTTCGGGCACCTCGTGGCGCTCGACCTCGGCGACTTGATCGGAGTAGAGGGCACCGCGTTCAAGAGCAGACGCGGGGAGCTATCGCTGCGCGTGGAGACATGGGAGCTCCTCGCCAAGTCGCTTCGCCCGCCGCCCGGAAAGTTTCACGGCCTCGAGGACGTGGAGGTCCGCTACCGCCAGCGCGAGCTCGATCTGCTCTCGAGCGACGACACGCGCTCGCTCTTCATGATGCGATCGCGCGTCCTCTCGGCCATCCGGCGCTGGCTCGACGCCCGCGGCTTCCTCGAGGTCGAGACCCCGGTGCTCCAGCCGCTCTACGGCGGGGCGTTGGCGCGGCCCTTCACCACCCACCACAACCAGCTCGACCGCGATCTGTACCTGCGGATCGCCACCGAGCTGTACCTGAAGCGGCTGATCGTCGGGGGACTCGAGCGCGTCTACGAG
>JAUJOA010000023.1 GCA_030447875.1 Thermoleophilaceae bacterium | reverse complement strand
CCGCCTGCTCGAGGTCGGCTGCGGCCACGGCGTCGCGGTCTCCCTGGTCTGCGAGAGGCTGACGACGGGAACGATCACCGCGATCGACCGCTCGCCCAAGATAATCGAGATGGCCACGCGGAGGAACCGCGAGCACCTCGACGCGGGCAGGGCTGTGCTCGAGGCCATCGCGCTGGAGGACGCCGACCTCGGCGATCGGCGCTTCGACAAGGTCTTCGCCTTCAACGTCGCTCCCTTCTGGCAGCAGCCGGAGGCGGCGCTCGGTGCCGTCCGCGAGCACCTCGCCCAGGACGGGGCCCTCTACATCTTCTGGGACGCGCGCCACTCCGCGCCGGGGCGAGCCCGAGACCTCGGGAACGAGCTGGCCGACCGGCTACGCGAGGGCGGATTCTCCGTCGACAGGGTGCTGGTCGAGGACCTGAGCCCAGTCCCCGCGGTCTGCGCGATGGGGCGGCCCCAGAGCGGATGAGCATGGACCGCAGCACCGTGTCGCGTTCCCCTGACGAGCAGCAGCCACCCTCGTGCCGAATCTCGTCGCTGATTGGGACGAGCAGGAGGCGTCTCGCGTGGAGCGCATCGCACTTCTGCAATCGCGTTGAAACCAGTAGCGCCATCGCCGAAGGTCCTGGCTTATCGCCCTCGGCGCCAAGGAGAAGTCTGTCGGCGCTCGCTATCCCACCGCGCCGAATGGGATAGCGCACGGGCGCTGCGGCAAGGCGACGCACGATCGGGCCAGCCAAACCTGTCCACACAATGCCAGCCGGCGAGGCCGTTCGGTCTCCTCAGCGTGATCCGTGGCGAGGCGATAAGGTTGTCAACAACCATCGCGCTCTCCCCAGCGGCGGCTGACCGCATTCACGCTGGCGACGCGCGGCGGCCTGGCGTCTTGCGTGCACGGCCGTGCCGGGCGAAAATAGCGCATGAGCTTCGTCGGTCCCGATCGCTGCGCGCTTGTCGAACGTCTGGAACAGGCATTCGACAGGGTGGCTGAGCGCCGGGAGCCGCAGCTGATTTCACTCGAGGCACCGCAAGGATGGGGGAAGACGCGCATCGTCCAGGTCTTCTACGAGCGGCTCGCAGTTCGCCAGCCGGAACCGGCGTACTGGCCGCCGGCCCTTGTCGCGCCGGACGAGCCCGGGTGGTTGAAGGTACGCAAGCGAGTTGCGCCGGAAACGTTCCGAAGAGGCGCCGACATGCCATGGATGTGGTGGGGATTGAGGTGCGGCCAAAGCGA
This sequence comes from Thermoleophilaceae bacterium, assembly GCA_030447875.1. Taxonomy (GTDB): domain Bacteria; phylum Actinomycetota; class Thermoleophilia; order Solirubrobacterales; family Thermoleophilaceae; genus JAUJOA01. The sequence continues at coordinate 4,450 of JAUJOA010000023.1, read as the reverse complement.
GACCCATGAACTCGAGAACGTGTTGGCGAGGGATGTCGGCCACCTCGATTTGCACTTCACTGGGCTGCTTGCGGCGCAGGCCGACCGAGAGCGCCTCAAGCGCGACGTCGCGGCAGTGTCCAAGTCTGCGGTCGGCCTGGGGCTGGACGTCCTGCAGGCGGACACGGTTCTGCAGGCCGGCGAGTTGGCGGTCGACGTTTCGCGCTTGGTTGTCCACGCGGCGAGGAGGCGGGGGGGAGAACGAGAGGACGACGAGGTGCAGGTCGTGCAGGCCGTCGATCCCGGACGCGCGCCTCTCGTCGAGAAGGTCGTCGAAGTGATACGGCGCACCGCCGGGGACGGCCTACCGTTCGTCATCGTGGTGGACGACGCGCACGATGCTGACGAAAGTGTGATCGCCGTGCTTGAGCACATCTTTGCGGGCCCAACACCTGTCCCAGTCCTCTGCGTCCTTACTGCCTGGCCGGACCGTCTGGCGAAGCAAAGCCGCAACCGAGAAGGGCTCGGCGGGTGGCTCGAGCACGCGGTCGAGCGAGACCCCGCACGCTGTCAGCGGCACCTCTTGGCGCGGCTAAAGCCGGGCGAGCTCGCCTCGATCGTCCGCGAACGGGCGCCGGCCACCGAGGCGGTCGTGGCGAGCGCCTTTGCCGATCGCGCGGACGGCAACCCGCTGGTACTCGAAGGGCTGCTGCAACTCCCACGGGTCATACAGGCGATCCGGAACGGAGGGATTGCCCTGGCGGCAGAGGAGGTCCGCGATTTCGACAACAAACTCCCAACGATCATGCGAGCCGCCTGGGAAGGCCTGCCACTGCCGGTACGCGAGGCACTCTGCCTCTGCACACTGCAGGGGCGCGAGGCGGTCGAGCGGCTACTGCTCGACAGCTATGCCGTCGTCGTGCCGGAATCGGCTCCGCACGCCAAGCAGGCGCTTAACGAGGCGGTCGATCCCTACGCCTGGATCCATCGGGAGAAGGAGCTCCTACGCTTCCGTGAGAGGCACACGTTCGAGATCGCGCGCGGCAGCCTCACCGACCACCTGTCGCGTGAGGCGGTTTCATCAGGGCGGCGCTCAATCGTGACGCGGATCGCCGGCTGGCGGCGCGAGCGCAGTACTTGGGAGGACCTAACGCCCGAGACCAGGCGAGCACTGCGGAGAATCCATGTCGAGATCGCTCGCGCCGGCGAGACCGGAGACCTAGCTGCGGCCGCCGCGTCGGCCCATGAACTCGGCCTCGGTGCGCTCGACGCGGGAAAATACGCGCAGGCGCGCGGGCTCGCGGAGGACGCCCTCGCCTGGACGCAAGGGGGTAGCGAGGAGGTCTATGAGCTGCGGCTCGGCCTACAGTTGGTTCAGGCACGCGCGTACTGGGCACTCGGCGAGCCGGACCGCGGGCGCAAGCTCCTTGAGCGAGTTCTCACCGAGGCCGAGGCGTCGCTCTCGGCTGACCACCCTCTCGCGCTGGAAGCGCGCACGGTCCTCGCGCGAGTCCTCGGCGAGGGCGGCGACTGGCGCCGCGCCCGCGAGATGCTAGAGAGACTGGTCGAAGACTCGGCGCGGGTCATGGGCAGAGACCACGACAATACCCTCGACGCCCGAGCGCACCTGGCGGTGGCGATCCTGTACGGCGGCGACTTCGGCGAGGCACAGCGCCTTCTGGCAGAGCTGCTCCCGGACCGCGAGCGCGCCTTCTCGCCCCGCCACCCGGACGCAGTCGAGGTCCGGCTTCTGCTGGCGAACCTGAAGATGCTCGACGAGCCGGAGCGGGCAAGGGAAATCCAGGAGGAGGCCGTTCGCGTGGCTGAGGAGGCGCTGGGTGCCGACCACCCGCACGTGCTTGAGGCCCGCAGCACGCTTGCGCTCACTCTTCGGGACCTGGGCTACTACCGTGAGGCTCGCGCGCTTCAGGCGCAGACGATCGAGGACTGCGAACGCATCCTGGGAGCGCGACACCAGACGACGCTCGGCGAGCGCGTCCACCTCGCCCAGACACGTGTCCTCGCTGGCGACCCGAGCGGCACCTCCATGCAGCGCGCGGCGGCGGCGGATCTCGAGCAAGCACTCGGTCCGAACCATCCCGACACACTCGCCGCGCGGCGGAAGATGGCCGAAACGATGGCGGCACAGGGCGACGTCAGGAGCGCACACCTCACGCTCGGGCGCCTCCTTGGCGAGGTGGAGGATAGACTCGGCGCCCGGCATCCTGAGACGGGTGCGACCCGGCGCGCGCTCGCCGGTGTTCTCCTGAGCACGAGTGACGGCGGGACTGAGGACGCCTTGCACTACGCTCGCGAGCTGCTTGAGACGGAGGTCGCCGAGCGCAAGCGCTCACTGGGCCCGCGGCATCACTTGAGCGTTGGGGCGAGCGCCGACCTTGCGCTGGCGCGCTTCGCGACGGGGGAGGAGGAAGCCGCACGAAAGATCCTGTCGGACGTCACCGAGGGGTTGGAGCAGGCGCTCGGCTCAGATGCTCGAGAGACGCTGGCGGCGCGTCAGTTGGCTGGCGACGTGCTCTTCGAGGCCGGAGATCGTGACGATGCGCTGGCGATCTACAACGAGGTGCTCGAGGCTCGCCGGCGGCGGCTCGGCAGCGAGCACCCCGACGTCATCGACGCCCTCCTCCGCTATTCGCACGCGCTGGAGTCGAAAGCGCCACTGGACGCCAACGTCCTCAACGAGGAGGCCTATCAAGCAGCCACCCGTACGTACGGCCAAAGCCACCCCGTGACCAGTGAAGCGCTGCGGCGCGTGGCTGATGTTGCTTTAGCGCTCGGCGACCGCGAGCGTGCTTGCCACGCCTTCAGACGACTGTCGGCGATCCGCGAGCAGGTACTCGGAGCTGATCACCTCGAGACACTGCGCGCCCGCTACTGGCTCGCAGAATCTCTTATGCACTTGGGCGAGAGCGATGACGCGAAGCGGATGATGGAGGCGGTAGCGGAGGCGTTCGGGCAGGTTGCCGAGCGGGCGGAGGAGGAGCTAGGGCGAGAGCATCCCTATACGGTGAGCGTCCAGGGCGAGCTCGCGCACATCCTCGAGACTTTGGGGAGAACCAACGAGGCGCGCGAGGCCGCTCCCGTCGTCGGTGGGAACCTGAGCGCATCACTCCCGCGCGGGTCGTATTCGATGGAACGCCTTATCCTCCGGCCCCCTGACCGCCTAGCCGAGGTGACCGCCGAGACGCGCTTCCTGCCCCCGGGGACCATTGACGTCCCGGCGCGCAGGCAGCGAGCCATCGCGCTGCAGGCAGTCTCCTTCGTCCTGGCTTTCGCCCTTGGAGCAGGGACCGCGGTAATCGCTCCGACTGGCGTCGCCGTCTTCCCCCTCCTCGTCCCGGCGGTCCTCTTGTGGTGGCTGGCGGCAACTAACGTGCTTCCCGTCCTCTTCGCCCTTAACGTGACGCCGGCACGCTATGCCCGCGCGCGTGGAGAGGAGCTCGCCGACAGCGTCGACGGCTACACCGAGCTTGCGCTGGAGCCTCTTCTGCTCCCCGACGGCAGCACTGCGCTCCGGCGCCGCTTCGAAGCCGTGCGCGACGGCGGCTCCCAAATGGCGCACACGGAAATCTACTCCGCACTGGGATCGACCGTGCTGAGCATCGGTACGTCCGTGGCCGTCCGATTCGCGGAGGATCGCGTGAGCCAACTCGACCGGACCGTCGAGGGAATCTCGTTCACCCGCCCGGGTTTGAGCGCTCGCGCGCGGCGCCACTTCCTGCGTCAACTCGGGCGTGGACGGGCGCGCGGGGCCATTCGGGCACGACTCCCGCTCGGCTGGCTGCACGAGGAATCTCTCACGGTCGGACAGATCGACGGAAAGGCGAACGTCATCGCCTCAGTCGAGTCCATTGACCCTGCTGTGGACAGTGAGGAGTTCGCGGCGCTGCAGGGTCAGTTCTTGATCGACGAGTTTTCCGGGTATGAGGAGGAGCTCTTCGAGCCGGCGCAGGTCTTCAGCCACCAGTCAGGCTACCTGCGCGCGTTCTCATGGCGGCCTGACGACGGCCAGCCCGTCTTCCAGTGGCAGGCGTACTTTGCCGACGGCGGACGCGGCTACACCGCAACAGCGACCTGCCTGCGGCGTGACGAGGCAAGGTACCGCAAGGCCCTCCGGAAGCGGCTCGAGGAGATCGAAATCAAGGGTCAATTCGCGACCGAAGGCGGGACCTTCCCGGCCCAGGCCGAACACGTTGTTCCGGCATCCGCTTCTGGACGGCGTAGGGGGCGTCAGCGTTAGCGATCCCGCGGGGAGCACCGGAGTCGCCGCGTCTCGTCCGCTCTCTTCCTGCGCATTCGACTAGAGGCTGAGCCGTTTCTCTGGGTGACGACTCAGCCGTGACTCCGACTCGTGCGCCACATACTGTTGCTTTCGCTTCACGCGGTGGCTGTTGCAAGAACCCCTGGATTCGTCCGGGTCGGGCGGGACGATCTCGGCCATGGCCCAGAACTT
>JAUJOA010000009.1 GCA_030447875.1 Thermoleophilaceae bacterium | reverse complement strand
CCCCAGCAGGGACAGATGGTCCTGATGGAGCCGGTCGGCGGCGACCGCTACCGGGCGACGGTGACGATCTCGCCCGAGACTCCGCCGGGGGACTACCCGTTCGCCTTCTTCGCGGCGAGCAACGCGTGCTATGTCAACAGCGTCTTCCCGATGGTCACCCTGCGCATTGGGCAGGCGTGACGCCACCGCTCACGCGGTCCATGCAGCCGAAAGCTTCCGGGCGTGGGGTCTTCCCGGCGTCCCGTGGGCCTTGGGACGCTGCATGACGCCGATCAGGCAAGCCGGGCGGAGACCTCCCTTCGACCTCCCGCGCGATGCGAGGCACCTCCCGGACGTTGCGGGCCTCGTACGCCGAGGTAACTCGTCGCGGCAGCTGGTCTCGCCGGCATCGCTCGAGTTCGGTGCCGGCCGGCCTTGTCGGGATGCCCCGTCGACGGCGCGGCGGTCTTGGCGCCGTTAGGGACGCCGCCTCGCGTATGATGATGGGGATCGGAGGTCGAGCGGTTCGGAAGGAGGACGTCCATGGCCGAGGCGGTGGTTTATCGCTCGCGTGTGCGGATCGAACGGGTGCGGGGACCGCTCCGCCGCGCCTACCTGCCGGTGGAACCGGAGCCGGTAGCGAGGCCGGGGCGCACAACGTAACCGCGTCGCGCGGCCCGAACGCAAAGGAAGGACGATCACACGCCCGATGGTGCCCCCTGCTGTGGCGAGCGACCACGACGCCGGGGCGACGCCGCGGGACCTCGCGGCGTATTTGGCCGCCTTGGGCATCGACGCGCCGATCGTCGTGGAGCGCGTCCTTGGTCGCGCGCTCGATGCCGCCGTGGCCGCGGCCGACGGCGGGCCGCTGTACGCGCTTCCGACCTACACGGCGCTGCTGGAGCTGCGCGACGTACTGGCGGATCGTGGTGTGGCCGGGAGGTGGTCGGAGTAAGGGCACAGCCCACCACGCGGGTCACCCTGCCCGACGAGGCGGTGATCTGGCACGACGTGGAGTGCGCCGCGTATGAGGTCGACCTGCCGCTCTGGCGCGAGTTGGCCGACGGGTGCGCGGGGGCGGTGCTCGACCTCGGCTCTGGCTCCGGCCGGGTGGCGCTCGACCTGGCTTCCAGGGGCGAGGAGCTGACGGCGATCGACTTCGATCCGGCGCTGGTGGCCGCTCTCGCGGCGCGAGCGCGCGAGCGCGGGCTGACCGTTGAAACCCATGTGGCGGATGTGCGCACGGTCGAGCTGGGCGGCGAGTTCGCACTCGCCATCGCTCCCATGCAGGTCGCCCAGCTACTCGGTGGAAGGAGCGGCAGGCGGGCGATGCTGGAGACCGTGCGGCGGCACCTCCGACGCGGCGGCGTGCTCGCCGCCGCACTCGCCGACCCGCTCGAGGGCCTCCCCGTCGAGACGGCGCTGCCGCCGCTTCCCGATGTGCGCGAGGCCGGCGGTTGGGTGTTCTCGAGCACTCCCACCGCCCTGCGCGGGGGAAGCCACGGCGTGGTGATCGACCGTCACCGCCAGGCGGTGTCGCCCGAGGGCGAGCTGTTCGAGTCCATGGCAAGCATCCAGCTCGACCGGGTGGCTCCGGCAGAGCTCGCCGAGGACGCAGCGGAGCTCGGATACCGGCCGCTCGCCTCGCGCAGCGTGCCATCCACGAGTGACTACGTGGGCAGCGCGGTCGTCGTGCTGGAGGCCACATGACGCCGGCCCCGGTTCTCCGGGTCTGCGCGCTTTACCCCGAGCTGATGAACATCTACGCGGACCGCGGCAACATCGCCGTGCTGCGGGCGCGATGCGAATGGCGCGGCCTCGGCTTCGAGCTGAGCGCCTCGAGCATCGGCGACAAGGTCGATCCGGCGGCTCACGACCTCTTCTACCTCGGCGGCGGCCAGGATCGTGACCAGGTCGCGGTCGCCCACGACATGGTGGCCACGAAACGCGCCTCCCTCCATCAAGCGGCTGACCGCGGTGCAATGGTGCTCGCCGTCTGTGGCGGGTACCAGCTGCTCGGCCATAGCTACCAACTCGGGGCGGAGGAGCTTCCGGGCATCGGCCTCGTTGACCTGCGAACGGTCCGCGAGGAGGGCCCGCGGCTGATCGGCAACTGCGCGATAGAGGCGGACCTCGGCGGCGGCTCGCGGGTGATCGCGGGCTTCGAGAACCACGGCGGGCGCACCTACCTGGGGACCGCCGCCTCGCCGCTCGGCCGAGTGTTGACGGGCCACGGGAACAACGGGTCCGACGGAAGCGAGGGCGTGCGCGCGCGCAACGTGATCGGCACGTACCTGCACGGCCCGCTGCTGCCGAAGAACGTGTGGCTCGCGGACCGCCTGATCGAGCTCGCCCTCGACCTCGAGCTCGAGCCGCTGGATGACGCCATGGAGGAAGCCGCGCACCGAAGCGCACGACGGGCCGCAGGCCTGTAGCGGTCCCGCCGAGCGAATCCCGTCGCTACCGCGCGGCACAGGGTGACGGTCGCGACCGCCGCGGGACCGCTAGCGCCCGGTCGAGCCGAACCCGCCCTCCCCACGACCGGTCTCCTGGAGCGACGGCTCCTCGATGAGCTCCGGGCTCTCGACGCGGACGATCACGAGTTGCGCGATGCGGTCGCCCGCGCCGATCTCGAACGAGGCGGATCGGTCGGTGTTCAGAAGCAGGACCCGCAGCTCCCCGCGGTAACCGGCGTCGATGAGACCCGGCGAGTTGACGAGCGTGATGCCGTGGCGCACCGCGAGGCCCGAGCGCGGCAGCACGAGCCCGGCGTGGGCGGGCGGGATCGCCACCGCCACGCCGGTGCCGACCGCCGCCCTCTCCCCGGGACCGAGCAGCGCCGTCTCGGCGGCCGCGAGGTCGTAGCCGGCGTCGCCGCCGTGAGCTCGTGTCGGCGGCCGCGCGGCGTGGCTGAGGCGCGCGAAGGCGAGCCTCAAGCGGGCGGCTCGCCGTTGACCGAGAAGCGCTCGAAGCGCGGCGCGGCGCCCACGGGCACGCGCGCTCGAATGCGCGCGCCCTCGGCGGTGTCCTGGCGCTCCACCTGGCCGGCCACGTCGTGCAACTCCGACAGGCTGCCGCCCTCGCCGTAGGGCACGAGCAGCTCCATCGGCCGCAGTTGAGCCAGGAACCTCGCCTCGACCGCTTCGCGGAGGCTCTCGAGGCCCTCTCCGGTCCGTGCGGACACCTGCACGGCGCGCGGATGCCTGAACGAGAGCTCCCGGCGCCGTTCCTCGTCGACGACGTCGACCTTGTTGAGCGCGACGAGGCGCGGGCGCTCGGCCGCGCCGACCTCGACCAGCACGTCGTCGACGGCGGCGAGCATGGCCGCGAGCTCGTCGTCCGGCGCGGAGGCATCCGCCACGTGAAGGATCAGATCGGCCGCCATGGCCTCCTCGAGGGTGGCGGCGAAGGCCTCCACGAGCTGGTGCGGAAGCTTGCGGATGAAGCCGACGGTGTCCGTCGAAAGGTAGGTCCGACCCGCGATCTCGAAGGAGCGCGTCATGGGATCCAGGGTGTGGAACAGGCGATCCTGGACGCCCGCATCCGCGCCGGTCAGGGCGTTCAGCAGCGTCGACTTTCCGGCGTTCGTGTAGCCCGCGAGCGCGACGGTGGGCAGGTGAGCTCGCTCCCGCTCGCGACGCATGGTGCTGCGCGTGGCGCCCGTGCGGCGCAACCTGCGCTTGAGCGCAGCGATCCGGTCGCGCGCCAACCGGCGGTCGGTCTCGATCTGCGTCTCGCCGGGGCCACGCGTGCCGATGCCGCCGCCGAGCCGCTCGAGGTGCGTCCATAGTCCCCTCATGCGCGCGAGGTTGTACTCGAGCTGCGCGAGCTCGACCTGGAGCTTGCCCTCGGCCGACCCCGCATGGTCGGCGAAGATGTCGAGGATGATGGCGGTGCGGTCGATGACCGGCACGCCGACCTCCTGCTCGAGGTTGCGCTCTTGGCGCGGCAGCAGCTCGTCGTCGCAGGCAACGAGGTTCGCGTCCGACTCGTTCACCACGCGCCTGAGCTCTGAGAGCTTCCCCTTTCCGAGATAGCGGTCTGGATCCGGACGAGCGCGGCGCTGGTGGAGCTCGCCGGCGACCGCCACCCCGGCGGTGCGCAGAAGCTCGCGAAGCTCCGAGAGGTCGGCCTCCTCCGGTCCGGCCGCGATGCATACCGCCCGCTGGCGGGCACGCGGGTTGCGGATGCCCTCGCCGTACCCGCTCTCGGCGGCGCGCCCGTTGCGGCTGCGGTCCATTCGCTCCAGTCTAGATCTTGACCCGGGCGCCGACGCTGCCGCGCCTACCGCTGCGAGTCAGCCGCCGAGGCTTGAGCGAAGCCGCTCGACCGCCTCTAGCAGGCGGTCGTCGGGCACCGTGAGGGAGATACGGAAGAAGCCCTCCCCGTTGGGGCCGTACGCGGCTCCGGGCGAGAGGACGACGCCCGACTCCTCGAGCACGAGCTCGCAGTATGACGCCGACGTGTGGCCCTCGGGCACCGGCGCCCATATGTAGATCGTCCCCCTGGGCGGGGTCACCTCCACGCCGATCTCCGCGAGGGCGGTGCACACCAGGTCGCGCCTGCGCTGATACACGGCTGTCGTCTCGCGCGCCGCCTCCGCCCCATGCTCGAGCGCGGCTACCGCCGCCAGCTGAACAGCCTCGAACATCCCCGAGTCGACGTTCGTCTTCAGCCGCCAGTAGGCGGCGATCGCGTCCGCGTTTCCCACGATCGCCGCCGTTCGCCAACCGGTCATGTTGTAGCCCTTCGACAGCGAGAAGACCTCGACAGCCACGTCCTTTGCCCCCGGCGTGGCCAGGAAGCTCGGGGCGACGTAGCCGTCAAAGGTGGTCTCCGTGTAGGAGGCGTCGTGCACGACGAGCAGGTCGTTCTCGCGGGCGAACTCCACGGCCTGCTCGAAGAGGCCGTCCGGCGCCACGGCGCCGGTGGGGTTGTTGGGGTAGTTGAGGTAGAGGAGGCGTCCCCGCTCGCGCTCCGCTGCGGAGACCGCCTCGAGCTCGGGAGCGAATCCGCGCTCGCTGAGCAGCGGCAGGAGAACCGCCTCGGCACCCGCGAGCAGCGGACCCCCGGTGTACACGGGATAGCCGGGATCCGAGGCGAGCGCCGCGTCCGGGGGGTCGAGGAAAGCGAGGTTGAGGTTGAAGATGCACTCCTTCGCGCCAAGCGCCGGGATGATCTCGGTCTCGGGGTCCAGGGGCACGCCGAAGCGCCGCTCGTAGAAGGCGGCCACCGCCTCCCGGAACTCCGGCCGCCCACGATTCGACGGGTACTGGTGGGTGGCGGGATCTCGCGCACCTTCGAAGAGCGCCTCCAGGACGAGTGCCGGCGTGGGCGTGTCCGGGTCGCCGATCCCGAGGCTGATCACGTCGACCCCCTCGGCTCGCTTCGCGGCGATCTTCCGCTCTAGCTCCGCGAACAGATAGGGCGGGATCCGGTCGAGGCGCTTGCTATGTCTCATCGAGCTCCTTCACGAGTTCTTCGCTGAGAGTCCCGTGGTAGACGGGCACCGCCCAGCCGGTCAGGTTCACGTGCAGGTCCTCCCCGACCTCCACCTCCAGGTCGCCGCCGTCGAGGTGGACGGTCACAGGGCTGTCGCAACCCCGAAGCACGGCGGCGATGGCGGCTCCCGTGGCGCCGGTGCCCGACGACAGCGTCTCTCCCACCCCCCGCTCGTAGATCCGCACGGTGATCTCGCCGTCGGAGTCGCGGCGCCAGAACGACACGTTCGTGCGGTTCGGGAACAGCTCGTGCCGCTCGATCGGCGCTCCGTAGCGCTCGATGTCCAGCCTGTGGAGATCGTCTTCCACCTCGATCGCACACTGCGGATTGCCGACCATCACGTGCTGGAAGCGGAACTCCCGGCCCTCCAGTGACAGCGTCCCCGTGCCGTCGTGACCGCCCGAGGGAAAGTCCTGCGAGCGCAGACGCGCTCGCCCCATGTCCACCGTGCAGGTGGCGGGGCCCGTGATGCGTGGTCGGATCTCGCCGGCTGCCGTCTCGATTGAGAAGGCATCGTTCCCCGTCCAGCCGTTGCGGCGCAGGTAGAGGATGGCCTCGCGCGCCCCGTTCCCGGAGAGCTCGGCCTCCGAGCCGTCCGGATTGAAGATCCCGAGGCGCGCTACGAACCCTCGCCGCTCACTCCGCGAGATCAGCAGGATTCCGTCCGAGCCGACGCCGGTGTGCGGCGCGCACAGCCGCCTGATCCGCTCGGGCGTGAGGTCGAATGGGAGCTCGCCCTCCTCCAGAATCACGTAGTCGTTCCCCAGGGCCTGCCATTTCTCGAACCGCACCGGCGGAACGCTAGCCGCTCAACTCTGCGATCTGCTCGGCGACGTCGCTCGGGTGCCGAGCGGTCACGTCGAGCTTCCGAACGCCGCCGAGCTTGCGCATCCATGTCAGCTGACGCTTCGCGTAGTTGCGCGTCCGCCGCTTCATCGTCTCGGGATCGCCGCGAAGGAGCTCCTCGTAGCCGAGCGCCTTGCGCGCGGTGCGCGACGCGCCCGCCCTCTCCGCGCGCCGCACCTCCTCCTCGCCGCCGGCGGCGACGATCGCGTCGACGCGCGCATCGATCCGCTCGTAGAGCAGGTCGCGATCGATCACGAGCCCCACGAGCGTCGTCGGGACCCTGACCTCATCGGCCCAGAGCTGCGACTCCTCACGCTCGGCCCCTTCGGCAGCCGATTCCACCCCGAGCGACTCGAGCGCCCGTATCACCCGCGTGCGGTCGGTTGGCTCGACCCGCGCCGCGCTGGCGGGGGCCAACCGCTCGAGGCGCGCGTGGAGCGCGGCAGGCCCGTGCGCGGCCGCTTCGCGCTCGAGCCGCTGGCGCAGCTCGTCCGACGGCGGCGGCCTCAGGTCGAGCTGGCTGAGGGCCGCCCGCAGGTACAGGCCGGTCCCGCCGAGCACGATCGGCCGTCTGCGCCGGGCGAGTGCGGTATCGATCTCGGCATGGGCGCGCGGCATGAACTCGCCCACCGAATAGGTGCGCGTGATCGGCACGAAGCCCACGAGGCGGTGCTCTAGCCGCGAGTCAGCCGCGTCGGCCGCCCCGGTCAGTGTCTCGAGCCCTTCGTACACCTGGAGGGCGTCGGCCGAGATAGCCACCGCGTCCTCCCCGCGCGTGCGAAGCAGCTCGGCAAGGGCGGCGGCCACGGCGGTCTTTCCGACGCCCGTCGGCCCGAAGATCGCGATTACCTTCGTCTGGCCCACTGACCCTCGCTCGTCGCCTCGCGGCTCGCCCGTGGCGGCACACCGGCCGATCAGGCCGGACCCCTAGGCAAGTGGCGAGAGCGCGCGCTCCTCGCCGGCGAGGGTCGTGCTCGTGGCCGCATCGATCTCGACCCGCGCGAACTCACCCGGCTGCGCCGTGCCGCTGAAGTTGGCGGTCTTGTTGTGACGGATCCTGCCGCGCAGCCGCGCGGGGTCGGTCCGGGAAGGCCCCTCCACGAGCACGTCCATGGTGCGCCCGACGAAGCGCTGTGAGCGCTCGGCCGCTATCCGCTGCACGGCATCGACGAGGCGCTCCATCCGCTCCCGCTTGACCGGGTACGGAACCTGCTCGGCGTACTCGGCGGCGGACGTGCCGCGGCGCGGGGAGAAGATGAAGGTGAAGGCGGAGTCGTAGCGAACCTGCTCGACGACCTCGAGCGTCGCCTCGAAGTCCTCATCGGTCTCGCCGGGAAAGCCGACGATGATGTCGGTCGAGAGCGCGCAGTCGGGAACGTGCTCGCGGATCATGGCGACCCGGTCGAGATAGCGCTCGCGGTTGTAGGTGCGCTTCATCGCCTTCAGGACCCGGCTCGAGCCCGACTGAAGCGGGAGGTGGATGTGCTCGCAGAGCGCCGGCAGCTCGGCGTGCGCGCGGATCACGTCCTCGCGCATGTCCTTGGGGTGCGGACTCGTGTAGCGGATGCGCTCGATGCCCTCGACGCGATCGACCGCCGCCAGAAGCTCCGCGAAGCTCGCCTTCTGCTCCTTGGGCAGGTCGCGGCCGTACGAGTTCACGTTCTGGCCGAGCAAGGTCACCTCCCGCACGCCGTCGGCGGCGAGCCGCTCCACCTCGGCCAGGACATCGCCCGGCGCCCGGCTCACCTCGCGACCGCGCGTGGACGGCACGATGCAGTACGCGCAGACGCAGTTGCAACCCACCGAGACCTGCACCCACCCGTGGAACTCGCGCTCACGCTTCATCGGCAGATGGCCGGAGAAGCCCTCGAACTCGAAGTACCCCTGGGCGGTCAGGCTCTCGCTCGTGAGGAACTCGGCGAGCTTGGGGATCTGGCCGGGGCCGAACGCCACATCGACGAAGGGGAACTGCTCGAAGACGCGCTCCTTCATCGACTGCGACCAGCACCCGCCCACGCCGACCACGCGACCGGGATCCTCGCTCTTCAGCCGCTTGGCCTCACCGAGGTTCCCGAGAAACCGGTTGTCGGCCGACTCTCGAATCGAGCACGTGTTGAACAGGATCAGATCCGCCTCCTCGCGTGCCCCAACCTCCCGAATCCCGAGCGAATCGAGCATGCCCTTCATGCGCTCGGAGTCGTGCTCGTTCATCTGACACCCGAACGTCGTGAGGTGATAGGTCCGCATCGGCCCAACGATACCCCCGCCCAAAGCACTAGCGGGGCAGGCGAGTGTCGGCGGGACTCGAGCCCTGACTCGAGCGTGCGGGGGCGACGGTGTCCCTTTACAGGGGCGTGTAGCGAGCGCGAAGCGCGAGCGAGCCCCAGGAAAGGGACACCGGAGCTCCCCCAGGCGCCCGAGCCCTACTTCGCATAGTCGACCGACCGACTCTCGCGAATCACCGTCACCTTGATCTGCCCCGCGTACTCCAGCTCCTTCTCCAGGTCCCGCGCGATCCGATGTGACAGCAACGACGCCGTGTCGTCGTCCACGTCCTCCGGTCGCACGACCACTCGAATCTCGCGGCCGGCCTGCATGGCGTAGACCTTCTCGACGCCCGAGTGTCGCCGCGCTATCTCCTCGAGGTCGCGGAGCCGCTTGACGTAATGCTCGAGGGACTCCCCTCGGGCACCCGGGCGCGCGCCCGACAGCGCGTCGGCGATCTGGACGATCACCGCCTCGATCGTCTGGAGCTCCACCTCGTTGTGATGCGCCTCCATCGCGTGAGCGACCGCCTCGGGCTCCTTGTACCGGCGGGCGAGGTCTCCCCCGACCAGCGCGTGGGGTCCCTCGATCTCGTGCGTTACCGCCTTTCCGATGTCGTGCAACAGGGCGGCCCGGCGCGCCGTCTTGGCGCTGGCGCCGAGCTCGTCCCCGATCATCGCCGCGAGGTGCGCGCACTCGATCGAGTGCGCGAGGACGTTCTGCCCGTAGCTCGTGCGGTAGTGAAGGCGCCCGAGGAGCTTGGTCAGCTCGGGGTGCAACGCTCCGATGCCGGCTTCGAACACCGCCTGCTCCCCCGCCTCGGCGATCCGATTCTCGATCTCGGAGCGGGACTGGTAGTAGACCTCCTCGACGCGCGCCGGCTGTATGCGCCCGTCTTGGAGAAGCTTCTCGAGCGTGATCCTCGCGATCTCGCGCCTCACGCCGTCGAAGGCTGAGAGGACGACCGTGCCGGGCGTGTCATCGATGATGAAGTCGACTCCGGTGAGCGTCTCGAGGGCGCGGATGTTGCGGCCCTCGCGACCGATGATGCGGCCCTTCAGGTCATCGGACTGGAGGGGGACCACGGACACCGTGGTCTCGGCGGCGTGGCCTCCGGCCAGGCGCTGCATGCAGGCGGAGAGGATGCTGCGCGCGCGCCGGTGCGCGTCGCGGCGGGTCTCCTCCTCGACCTGGCGGATCAGCCGAGCGCTGTCGTGGCGGAGCTCGTCCTCGAGCTCCCGCAGCAGGACCTGCCGTGCCTGGGCGGCGCTGAGCCCGGCGATCCGCTCGAGCTCGCGCACGTGCTCGCGCCGCGCTTCCTTCAGCTGGGCGGCGGTCCGCTCGAGATTGCGGTCACGGTCCTCGAGCGACTCCTCTCTTCGAGCGAGCTCTCCGGAGCGCGCGTCGAGCTTCCGCTCCCGGTCTAGCAACTGCTCCTCGATCCGACCGATCTCCGACCGGCGCTCGCGGAGCTCGTCCGCCAGGCCGTCGGTCTCGCGAGCGGTCTCGGTCGCCGAGGTCGGCGGCGCTTCGCGCGGTTGTGGCGCGGCGGGTGCCGAGGGCACCACCGCGACGGTCCCGCCGGCCGCTTCTCGGCCGGCCCTTGAGCGCTGCAACAGCAGCGCGAAAAGACCCCCTAACGAGGCCGCCAACACCACCGCCAGCACGAACTCCATGTCTCCGCTCTCCCGTTCCGGCGCTCGGCGCCGGTCAAGTATCGGCATCTTTATGCGGGGCGACTCGGCGCCGCAAGACACCAGGGCGGGTCATCAGCGGGCGCGCACCGCACGGGCGCGCGGGACATACGGCTATGGACGCGCTCTACGTCTCCTCTCGAGCTCGTCGCGGGATCGGTAACGGTTGGAGGGTCTCAAAGCTTCTTCGTTAAGCCTCGCAAGGCCCGCTTTCAAAACAGCCGATTTGCTGGTGTTAAGTACTTACGGCGGCCGAGCAGGCCGCTTGTGAAGAGTATCCCCGTGCAGCGGGCAACGCAAGCCGACGAACTGAACCCGGCGGCGATCGACCCGAGCAAACGCCCGAGGAGGCGCTAAGCAGCGGCCTGCTCCTCCGGCTCCTGTACCGGCGAGGGCTCCACGATCGCATCGGGATGCTCCCCTTCCACCTCGGTCGGACCGGCGCCGTTCGCGCTCTCTAGGCCCGTGGCCGGATCCCCGCGCTCGAGACCGACCGCCGTGTAGATCTCATCCTCGATTCTCTTCGCGAGGTCTGGGTTCTCCCGCAGGTACGCCTTCGCGTTGTTGCGGCCCTGGCCGAGGCGCTCGTCACCGAGCGAGAAGAACGAGCCCGACTTCTGGACGATCTTGTGGTCGATGCCGAGGTCGAGGATGCAGCCCTCGGAGGAGATGCCCTGCCCGTACTCGATGTCGAACTCGGCCTGACGGAACGGCGCCGCGACCTTGTTCTTGACGACCTTGACGCGGACGCGGTTCCCGACCGCCTCGGTCCCGTCCTTCAGTGTCTCGATCCGACGGATGTCGAGCCGCTGGGATGAATAGAACTTGAGCGCGCGACCGCCCGGCTGGGTCTCCAGGACTTCGAACATCACCCCGACCTTCTCGCGGATCTGGTTCGTGAAGACGCAGAGCGTGTTGGCGCGGTTCAGGTTGCCGGCCAGCTTGCGCATCGCCTGACTCATCATCCGCGCCTGGAGCCCGACGGTCTGGTCGCCCATCTGACCCTCGAGCTCGGCCCGCGGCGTGAGCGCGGCGACCGAGTCGATCGCCACGACGTCGACGGCACCGGAGCGGATCAGCAGATCGGCGATCTCGAGCGCCTGCTCGCCGTGGTCGGGCTGCGAGACGAGCAGCTCGTCGACGTCGACCCCGATGCGCTTCGCGTAGATTGGGTCCATCGCGTGCTCGGCGTCGACGAACGCGCAGATGCCACCCTTCTTCTGGGCCTCGGCGAGGACGTGGTAGATCATCGTGGTCTTACCCGAGGACTCGGGGCCGAAGATCTCGACGATCCGCCCGCGCGGTAGGCCGCCCACTCCGAGCGCGAGATCGAGCGACAGGGCGCCGGTCGGGATCGCGGCTACCTTCACGGCCGCATCCTCGTCGCCCATGCGCATGATCGAGCCCTTGCCGAACTGTCGCTCGATCTGGGTCAGCGCCCCGTTAAGCGCTGAGTCGCGTGCCTTTGCGACCTTCTCCTGCTCCTTGTCCATCCGGTGCTCCTCGCTGTCTGTGAGAACGACAGAAGCTAGAGGGGCGATCGGACGGGTTGTGCGCGCGCGCTCAGTGACGATTCTCCGACACCCGAGTGACGACCAGCCATTCAGCCGGGGCGACCGAGCGACGTCGCGCGAGCGGCTCGTAGAGCGCTCCCTGCGGGCGCAGCGTGGAGCGATAGAGCGTCACCTCGGCGGCCCGGAAGAGCACCGGCGGCGGAGACGGCGCCTCGAGTGCGCTCGCGCGGCGACCGCGCTTGACGCGCGCGAGCGTCAGGTGTGGCCACCAGGGTCGCGCCTCCGGCTCGTAGAAGCAGCGTGCGGCGAGCGCCCCTCCACCGCGCGCTGAACGGCCGCGGCCCGACCACCCTCGTCGTCGAGATCGAGCGCGAACAGGCGTGGTGCTCGCCGGGGAACCGCCTTGACGCCGCTTGGCGCCAGGCCCGGACAGGGAGGCCCTCCACCGCTCGGCTCATCGTCTCTGCGATCCGCTCCACCTCCTCTCTCCGCCCGCCAGCCGAGGAAGGCGAGCGTCACATGCAGCGCCTCCGCCGTCACGGGACGAAGGTCCTCTCGACCGGCGATGGCCTCGTCGCGCCACCCGGCGAGCCGGCGACGGGCCTCCTCCGGCAGGTCGAGCGCTACGAAGAGGCGCGCCCGCGGCGACCCGAGTCGCTCAGAGCGGGAACTCTTCGCCACGGAGCAGCCGGCGAAGCAGATGCATGCCCACCGTCGTCGAGCGGTCGCGGACCTCGGCTCGATCGCCCGGCAGGCTGATGTCGCGCGCCAGCTCGGCGCCGTCCGTCCGCTTAGCCGACCAGCAGACGTAGCCGACGGGCTTCGCCTCCGTCCCCCCGTCCGGGCCGGCCACGCCGGTGATGGCGAGTGCCGTATCCGCCTCGAACCGCGCGAGCGCCCCGTCGGCCATCGCCGAGGCGGCTCGGGCGAGACCGCCCCATGACGCTCGATCACGGCCGGCTGAACCCCGAGCAGCGACTGCTTGGCCTCATTCGAGTAGCTCACGACACCGCCGGCGACGTAGCCAGACGCCCCCGGTCGCTCCGTGAGCCGCGCGGCCATCAGGCCGCCGGTGCACGACTCCGCGAGGCCGATGCGCCGGCCCTGGAGCAGGTCGGCCACCTGCTGGTCGACGCTCGACCCGTCCGTCGAGAAGAGCGTGTTCCCGTGGCGCTCGGCGATCAGCGCGTACAGCCCTTCCCAGGCGGCGGTCGAACCCGGCTCATGGCGCGCGACCAGCTCGACCTCCCCACGCCGGAGGCACGTCGTGATCTCGAGCGCGTCGAGGTCCTCGATGCGCCCCTTTGCCGCCCGCAGCGTCTCGGCGATCTCGGACTCGGGGATCCCGAACAGCCGCAGCTCGTGCTGGCGGTAGACCGTGCCGCCCCGCGTGGCCGATCCGGAAGGCGTCCGTTCGCGTTGCCACCGACCACATCTCGTGAAGCTCGCGCGGCGGACCGGGCAGGACCACGACCGCCGGACCCGTGCCGTTCTGCGGCGGCACCACCATTCCGGGCGCCGTGCCGGCCGGCTCGATGACCGCAGCGCCCGCGGGCACCAGCGCCTGCTTCCGGTTGGCTGCCCGGACGGCCTCCGGGTCGATGTTCTTCCAGCGCCTGGTCAAGGGCTTGAGGATCTCTGCGATCCGGCGCTCCAGCGCCTCGTCGAGCTGCAGCGGCCGGCCCATGAAGGCGGCCACGACCTCGAGCGTAAGGTCGTCAGCGGTCGGGCCGAGCCCGCCGGTCGTGATGATCACGTCCACCCGCTGGTCGGCCATGAAGCGCAGTTGAGCCTCCAGGTCCTCTCGCCGATCCGCGCAGATCGTGACGTGGGCGAGCTCGATGCCGAGCTCGCCCAGACGGTCGGCCAGCCACGGGCCGTTGCGATCGCGTACCCGCCCGCTGAGGACCTCGGTGCCCGTCACGACGATTCCCGCACGTGCGCTCACGTGCAGGGTCGCTCGCCAGCGGGTAGCTCCTGCTCGCCGTCGGAGGAGAACTCGTACCCGACCGGCGTCGAGCTCTGCGGCACTTCGACCGGCTTTCCGTCCAGCTCGAGCTCGGCCGAGGTGCGGCCCAGGTTGATCAAGAGCGTCTCGCTGCGGAACGTTCGCGGAGATGCCAGCGTGCCCTCGAACACCCGCTTCCCCGCCCCGTCGTCGATGCATACGTAGGTGGCGTCGAGCGGGGTGATCCGTAGCTCCACCTCCTCGTCGCCTCCCGAGGGCTTCCTGTCGCGCTCCCGGCGCTTCCTCGCACCGCCGCCGTCCTCGGTCCTCGAGGCATCCGTGGCCACCGGGCTGCCGGCGTCGGTGGGCTCCTCCTCACCTCCGGTCACGAGGCCGACGATCAGGAACAGCAGGAGGACGCCGATGACGAGGCCGGCGACGATGGCGCCGCGACCGGGGCCGCCATCGCCTCCGAGCTGCTGCCGGTAACCGCTCTCCGCTCGCCTTCGGCGCTGAGGCGCGGGCGCGATCGGTCCGACCTCCTCGACGGTCGGGGGCTCGTGCCGGATGCGGTACTCCTCGACGAGCAAGTGAGGATCCAGTCCGAGGAACTCCGCATAGGTGCGAAGGAACGTTCTGACGTATGTGCTCCCGGGGAGCCGGTCGAACTCCTCGTTCTCGAGCGCGCGCAGGTACTTCGCGCGGATCTTGGTGGCCGTCTCCACCTCGGCGATGTCGATCTTCTGGCGCAGGCGCGCCTCACGCAACGTCTCTCCAACTGGCGGCATCGGCGCCTATTCTGCCACCGCGAGCGCACCCCGAACGGGCGGTCCGGCGACCATGGGCGGCTGGCCGGTTGCGTCCTAGGCGGAGTCGCCGGCGCCGGTGGCCGCCGGCTGTGCCGGTGACGGCTCGAACGGCTCCGAGAGCGCGGCGAGGACGCGCGGCAGGTCGCCTTCCATGATCAGCACCTGGCGTGCCTTCGAGCCCTCGTAGCCCGAGATGACGCCGCGGCGCTCCATCATGTCGATCAGCCTTCCGGCGCGCGTGTAGCCGACCCGCAGCCGTCGCTGGAGCATCGACGTGGACGCGGTGCCCATCTGGACGACCGTCGAGATCGCGTCCGGCAGGAGGTCGTCGGCGTCCGGATCGAAGTCGCCCGGGTCGTCGGTGTCGTCGGATTCGATGGCCTCGAGCAGCTCCTCGCGCAGCTCCGGCTCGCCCTGAGTGCCCCAGTGGCTCGTCAGCTTCTCTATCTCCTCCTCGGTCACGAAGGCGCCCTGAATCCGCGCGGCGCGCGACTCTGACGCCGGGCGGAAGAGCATGTCGCCCTGGCCCAACAGGGACTCCGCGCCGTTCTGGTCGAGAATCACGCGGGAATCGGTCTGCGAGGAGACCGCGAACGCGATCCGCGCCGGCACGTTCGCCTTGATCATCCCGGTGATGATGTCCGCGCTCGGGCGCTGCGTGGCAAGCAGCAGATGGATGCCGACGGCGCGCGACTTCTGAGCCAGCCGGATGATCGCGTCCTCCACCTCTCCCGGCGCGATCATCATCAGATCGGCGAGCTCGTCGATCACGCAGAGGATGTAGGGAAGCGGACGCTCGCCGTCGCGCTCGCGCATCCGGTTCAGCTCCACGAGGTTGCGGGCACGAGCCTCGCTCATCACGGAATAGCGCGCCTCCATCTCCTTGATCAGGTTGGCGAGCGCGTTCGCCGCGAGCCGCGGGCTCGTGATGACGGGCGTAAGGAGGTGCGGCACGGTCTCGTAGTGGTTCAGCTCGACCTGCTTCGGGTCGACGAGGACCAGCTTGACCTCGTTCGGGGTGGCGCGGAGCAGGATCGAGGACAGCATCGCGTTCACGCAGCCGGACTTCCCCGAGCCGGTAGTGCCGGCTACGAGGATGTGCGGTTGCTTGGCGAGGTCCGTGCCGATCGCCTTCCCGGCGATGTCCTTTCCGAGCCACACGGTCAGCGGTGACCAGCCCTTCGGCGCAGCCTGGAAGACGTCGCCGAGATGGACCATCCGCCGCACCTCGTTCGGCACCTCGACGCCCACGGCCTGCTTGCCGGGGATCGGGGCGAGTATCCGCACGTCGGTGGCCGCAAGCGCGTATGCCAGGTCGTCCTTCAGCTGGGAGATCTTGGACATCTTGGTGCCCGGCGCCAGGCGCAGCTCATAGCGCGTGACGTGCGGCCCCGAGACCGTGCCGACGACGCTCGAGTCGACGCCGAAGTGCTGGAGCGTCTCGACGAGCAGCGTGCCGGTGCGCTGCTCCCCCTTGGTGTCGACCTTCGCCGCGCCCTTCGAGCGCGCGAGGAACGAGCTGGGCGGCACGTTGTAGGCCAGATCGTCGGCCTCCGCCACGCGGGTTCGACGGTGCCCTTGGGGCGTGAGATCGACCTCGCGCTCCGCGCCCGTCCCCGCGACCGGCGACTCCTCCGAGCGGGCTTCGAGCGTCGCCACCTGGTCCGGGTCGAACTCGGGCACCTCGACGGCGAGGCCGTCCTCCTCATCGTCGCCGGACACCCGCTCGTCGCGCGGAACCGGGGCCTCGACGTGTGTCGCCCTCACCACCGGCTCGACCTCCGGCGGGGAATCGTCGTGCCGAGCGGCGTCCGAGTCGTCCCCGGAGTACGGCGAGGATGCCCCCGAGCCTGCCTCGGCGGGCTCGTGCCCGGAGACCAGAGCGGCGAACTCGCTGGTGGACTCGCGCACCCGGCGCGTGGTCGAGGCCACGCCCTCGCCGGTCGCCTGGACGAGCCCCGCGAGGGAGGCACCGGTGAGGAGGAGCAGCCCGATCAGGGAGAGGAAGACGAAGAGGATGTGCGCCCCGATCTCCTGGAACAACGTCTTCATGACCCAGAACAGCGTCTCTCCGACCAGGCCGCCGTGGCTTCGCAGGAAGTCGGGATCGCTCATGAAGGCGGCGATACGCGCCGGCTGGCTCGAGCCGAAGCCGAGGGAGCCGGCGGCCAGGCCGAGCACGAGCGCGGTGACGAGGCACGCGGCGCCGGTGCCCCACGGGCGCATGGCGGGAAGCATGGGCTTCAGCACGAGCAGGGCCCCGGCCCCGAACAGCAGCACGGGCGTGAGGTATCCGGCGCCGCCGAAGAGGAGGATGGAGGCGTCGGCGAGCGCCTGGCCCACCTCGCCCCCATCCCACCCGAGGTAGAAGACAAAGGCGAGGAAGGCTGCGAAGGCCACGAGGCCGAGCCCAATCAGGTCCAGCTGGCGCTGCTCGAGGGCGGGCAGGCGCGGGAGCGCGAAGGAGGACCGCTTCGCCCTGGTGCGCGTTCGCGCCGGTTGTCTACTTCGCCGCTGGGGCGCCATGATGGCGAGGCTTCCTTCGACGGCGCCACGGTGGCACCTGCCCGGTGCTTCAGCCGGCCTAAAAGCTCCGTAAAGCTCGGCTCGCAGCGCCCGAAGCGGCCTACCATGGACGCATGGCTCAGAACCCGCGAGTCCTCGTCGTGGAGGACGACGCCGAGATCGCCGGGGCGCTCCGACGCTCGCTGCGGCTCGAGAGCTATGACGTGCAGCTCGCGGAGGACGGCGCCGCCGCGCTCGAGCAGGCGGCCACGTTCGCCCCGGACGCCGTCGTCCTCGATCTCGGTCTGCCTCGGATCGACGGCGTGGAGGTCTGCCGCCAGCTTCGCTCCGACAGCGACGTGCCGATCCTCATGCTCACAGCGCGCGACGGCTTGGACGCCCGCGTGCAGGGGCTCGACTCGGGCGCGGACGACTATCTCGTCAAGCCGTTCGAGCGCCAGGAGCTGCTCGCCCGGCTCCGCGCCCTGCTGCGGCGCCGACCTCCGCGCGGCAGCGCCTTCCTCGTGGTCGATGACCTTCGGCTGAACCCCGAGACACGTGAGGTGGCGCGCGGGGACCGCGCGCTCGACCTGACCGCACGCGAGTTCGAGCTGCTGCAGTACCTGATGCGAAACGAGCGGCTGGTCGTCTCGCGACAGGCCCTGCTCGAGGACGTCTGGGAGTACCACGCGTTCGCGGAGACCAACACCGTCGACGTGTTCGTCTCGACCCTTCGCCGCAAGCTCGAGGCGGCCGGCGAGCCGCGGATACTCCACACCGTTCGCGGGGCCGGCTACGTGCTGCGCGCGCCGTGAAGCGGCTACTGTCGCTACCGATCCGCTGGCGCTTGGCGCTCACCTCCGCGGGCCTGACCTTCGCCATCCTCCTGACCTTCGCGGTGGTGATCGCCATCTTCACCGCCAACCGACTCAGCTCCGATTTCGACAACGACCTGCGCCTGAGCGCGGCGGATCTCGAGCAGCGGATCCCGGTCGGAAGCACGGCGCTCGGAGCGCCCCTGCTCGACCGGTCGGATCCTCAGCTGGTGAACGCCATCGTCGACGCGGCCGCCACCGGAGACGCGGCCGTGCGGGTGGTAGCGGTGAACGGGCAGGTATTGGCGGGCCCCCCGGATGCGCCCGACCTCGGCCCCCCGGTCACGGGCGTACGTGACTCCGAGGGCTACCGCGTGGTCTCGCAGCCGATCGTCGCCCAGTCGATGACGACCCTCACCCCCGTCGGCTACCTCCAGTACGGCAAGCGCACCGGCGGCTTGAAGGCCACGATCGGGCGCGTCAAGCTGTTCCTCGGGTTGGGCGTGCTCGGTGGCACCGCGCTGGCTCTACTGGCCGGACTGGCGGTGGCGCGCCGAGCCATGCGTCCCGTTGCCGACCTGACCTCCGCCACAAAGGAGGTCACGCGCACGCGTGACCCCGGGGTCGAGCTTCCGAGGCCACGTGCCGAGGACGAGGTCGCCGACCTCGGGCGGACGCTCGAGGAGATGCTGAAGGCGCTCGATGCTGCGCGCAGGGAGACCGAGGCGACGCTCGAGCGCGAGCGCGAGTTCGTTGCCGACGCGTCCCACGAGTTGCGGACGCCACTCACGAGCGTGCTCGCCAATCTCGAGCTGCTCGAGGAGGATCTGGAGGGCGAGGACGCGGAGATAGCGGGCTCCGCCCTGCGCTCGACCCGGCGCATGCGAAGGCTGGTGGCGGACCTGCTCTTCCTCGCGCGCGCGGACACGGGTCGCCACAGCGCCGTCCAGCCCGTCGACCTCGGGGCGGTCGTACGAGAGGCGGCCGCGGAGACGGCGCCGCTCGCCACCGGGCACCTGATCTCCGTCCACGCCCCGGCAGGCATCGTGGTCGAGGGCTCGGCCGACGACCTGCACCGCCTCACGCTCAACTTGCTTCAGAATGCGGTGGCCCACACGCCTTCCGGCACCGCCGTCACCGCGTCGGTCGAGCGGAGCGACGACGGGCGAGTGACGCTTGCGGTCTCCGATGACGGGCCCGGGGTGCCCTCGGACGTCAGGGACCGCCTCTTCGAGCGTTTCGTGAGGGGTGCGGGTGACGCGGCCGGCGGAGGCCGCGGCAGCGGGCTCGGCCTCTCGATCGTGCAGGCCGTCGCGGAGGCGCACGGGGGCGCGGTGTCGCTGGAGGAGACGGAGAGCGCCGGCGCGCGATTCGTCGTGCGGCTGCCCGCTGCCCCGGTAGGCGCCGAGACCACCGGGGCGCCCGGCCGCGACCGCTCCGAGCAGGCCTAGCCTAGACCTCGACCACCACGGGCAGCACCAGCGGGCGCCGCTTCAGCCGGTCGTAGACGAACTTCGCCACGTCGTCGTGGAGGTGGTCCTGGAGGAGCGAGATCTCGCTGATGTCGTCGCGAGCCGAGCGATCGAGCGACTCCTCCACGGCTCCGCGGATCTCCTCCACGAAGCCATCCTCGGTCTCGAGGAACGGCACGCCCCGGAAGATGATCTCGGGCTGGGCGACCGAGCTCCCGTCCTGGCCCGAGACGGTCGCCACGACGATGAAGATTCCATCGGCGGACAGCGTCCGCCGGTCGCGAAGCGCCACGTCCTCGATATCGCCGAAGTCGACCCCGTCCACGAAGATCATGCCCGCCTGCTCGGGCTCCACGAAGCGCGCGCCGTGGCCGTCGATCTCGAGCGGTAGACCGTTCTCGCCCCTGAAGACCGCTTCCGGGTCGATCCCCACGGCCTCGGCCAGCTGGCCGTGGAGCCGCAGCCTCCGATGGTCGCCATGAAAGGGAAAGACGTAGCGCGGGCTCGTGAGGTTGATCATGAGCTTCAGCTCCTCCGCGTAGCCGTGGCCCGAAGCGTGAATCGGCGCGTCGCGCGCGGTGATCACGTTGGCCCCGAGCTGGTAGATGCGGTCGATCGTCTCGTTCACCGCCCGCTCGTTGCCGGGGATCGGCGTCGCGGAGAAGATGACCGTGTCCCCCTCTCGGAGCTCCAGCTGCGGGTGGTCCCCGTGAGCCATCCGGCGAAGGGCCGAGAGCGGTTCCCCCTGGCTGCCGGTCGAGATGGCCACGAGCTTGTGGTCCGGGAAGTCCTCGATCTCGCGGACGCCGACGAGGATGCCCTCGGGGATGTCGATGTGCCCCAGCTGGCGTCCGATGTTCACGTTCTTGCGCATCGAGCGTCCGACGAGCGCGACCTTCCTCCCGAGCGCGCCAGCCGCGTCCACGACCTGCTGGACGCGGTGGATGTTCGACGCGAACGACGTCACGACGATGCGCCCTTCGCAGCGCCCGAACACCTCCTCGAGGTGGGGGCCGACGCTGGACTCCGATACCGCGATCCCCGGGCGGTCGACGTTGGTCGAGTCGCCGCACAGGACCAGCAGGCCCTCGCGACCGAGCTCCGCCAGCCTCGAGACGTCGGCCGGCACGCCGTCCACCGGCGTCTGGTCGAACTTGTAGTCGCCGGTTACGAGCGCCGTGCCGAGCTCGCACGTCAGGGCGACGCCACAGGAGTCGGGGATCGAGTGCGCCATCTTCACCAGCTCCAGGCCGAACGGGCCCGCATCCACCTGATCGCCCGGGGCGAGCTCCTCGAGCGGCACGTCGCGAAGCCGGTGCTCGTCGAGCTTCGAGCGGACCATCGCCACGGTCAGTGGGCCGCCGTAGATCGGCGGCGTCGCCCTCGGCCCTATCTCGCGGAGGACGAACGGGAGCGCTCCGACGTGATCCTCGTGGCCGTGCGTGAGGACGATTGCCTCGATGTCCTCCGCTCGCTCGCGCAGGTAGGTGAAGTCGGGCAGCACGAGGTCGATGCCGAGCTGATCCGGCGCGGGGAACATCAGCCCCGTGTCGACCACGACGATCCGGTCGTCGTACTCGACCACCGTCATGTTCTTGCCGATCTCGCCGAGTCCGCCGAGTGGCAGGACGCGAAGGGCGCCGCTCAAACCGGCGACCGCTGCGGCAAGAGCCCCTGGCGCTCGAGCGCGCCACGCACCAGCGCGGTCTCCTCGTCGGAGGCCTCCACCATCGGGAGCCGCAGACCGCCGACATCGAAACCGAGCAAGTTGAGCGCGGCCTTGAGGGGTATCGGGTTGCTGGTCACCGCCAGCGCCCCGAAGAGGTCGCTCAACGAGTCGTGGAGCGCGGAGCGGGACTCCGGCTCGTCGATCATCCTGCGCATCTCCTCGCCCACGAGGTGCGAGGCGACCGTGATCCCGCCGGTGCCTCCGATGTCGAGCACGCGCGCCAGCATGTCGTCGTTTCCGGCCAGGAGATCCAGGCCGTCGATCGGCTCGAGATCCTCGTAGCGTGCCTGCTTCACGGCATCGATACCGTCGATCTGGGCGAGCTCGCCCAGCAGGTCGTTGGGCATGTCGATCACGCAGCGGGACGGGATGTTGTAGAGGATCACCGGCCTGTCGGTGGCCTCGGCGACGGCGCGGAAGTGCGCCACCAGGCCGCGGCGGTTCGGCTTGTTGTAATAGGGCGTGACGACGAGCACGGCGTCCACCCCCAGCTCCGTAGCGCGCTCGGTGAGGTGGACGGAGTGGGCCGTGTCGTTCGAGCCGGTCCCCGCTATCACGGTGGCCTCGCCGCACTCGTCGACGCCCCGCTCCCAGAGACGGCACTTCTCGTCATCGTCGAGCGTCGTGCCCTCACCGGTCGTGCCCGCCAGGACGAGGCCATCGGACCCCGAGTCGAGCAGGCGATGCATGAGCCGGACGGCGGCGTCCTCGGCGACGCGTCCATAGCCGTCGAACGGCGTGGCCATAGCCGTGATGATTCCGCCAAGGCTCACGGTGAGCGATTATCTCAGGGCGCCGGACACGTGGCGCGTCGGACGCCGGCCGCCGTCCCCCCGGCCGAGGGTCCGTTTACTGGATCGGCTTGAACGGGTCCGGATTCTGGTTGATCCCTTCCTTCAGCGGCTCCTCCGTCTGCGGCTCGGCGGCCTGGTCGGCCTCCGGAGCGGGCGGGACAGCGGCCGGCGCGGCGCCCGGAGGGACGGCCTCGGGGCCACCGGCCGTCGGCGGGGCCGGCTCCGGAGCTGGAGCGCCGGCCGGCGACGGCGGCGAGACCGGCGCGCCGGCGGTCGGCGGCTGAGCGCTGGGCGGGGGTGTGGTGGCCGCCGGAGGGGCGTCCTCGGTGAGGGGGCGGCCGTGCTTGTCGTACTGGACCGGCGCGCCCTGGCCGCCGCCCTGCTGGGCTCCTCCGGCCTGCTTTTCGTTGAAGCTCTGCTGCGTCTCCTCGAGCTTCTTTTGGGCCTGCTCGGCGGCCTGCTTGGCCTTGTCCATGAATCCCATCGGTGTCTCCTCTGTGGTTCGTTGCGGCCAGCTTAATCCGCCGCGGCATAATTTGCAGGCGCGATGCCCACCCGAGCGGACTACAGCCACCGTAGCCTCGTTCAGAAGCTCGGCGTCCGTCCGGAGCAGCGGGTCGAGGTGACAGGCGACGTCGGTACGGGACTTCGCCGGGAGGTGAAGGAGGCGATCGGTCGGGGCCTCGTGCGCTCGGGTGAGCTCGATGGAGCGGTGGTGCTCGTGGAGTCGCTCGAGGAGGCGGAGTCGGTGCTCGACCGCTACCGCCCCCGCCTGCGCGACACGGGCTACCTATGGCTCATCACACGCAAGCGCGGGCACGAGGCCTACCTCGACCAGCTGCAGCTCGTGCCGCTGGCGAAGCGACGGCGGCTGATCGACAACAAGACATGCTCGATCGACGACGAGCGGTCCGGGATCCGCTTCATCATCCCGCGGTCGCTGCGCGGGAACGGCGAGGCTGGGTAGGCGCCTCCTCCCCCCGGCGGGCGTGATCTCTCGCACACACCGGTCGCCCATCGCCCCTAACCTTTTGTTAGTGGAGCTTCGCCTCTCAGACGACACGCAGGTCGAGGTCCGGCGGATCCGGCCGACCGACAAGCGCCTCCTCTCGGCTGCGCTCCGTCGCCTCTCCGAAGAGACGGTCTACCGGCGCTTCCTCTCGCCCAAGCCGAGCTTCTCGGCGGCCGAGCTCCGCTACCTGACCGAGGTGGACGGCTGGAACCACTTCGCCCTGGTCGGGGTGCTGGCGGAGGATCCCGATCGGATCATCGCGGTCGCACGCTTCATACGGCTGGCCCACGCGCCGGGCAGCGCCGAGTTTGCGGTGGTCGTCGGGGACGAGTACCAAGGCCTCGGCCTCGGCAAGGAGCTCGCGCTCATGCTGGCGGACGCCGCCCGCGAGCGCGGGATCGAGCACTTCACGGCGTCGATGCTCGGCGAGAACGTGGCCGCCCACCGGCTAATGAGGTCGTTCTCCGAGCGGATGAGAAGCGGCCGGGCCGAGCGGGGCGTGCAGGAGCTGGTGCTGGACCTGGCCGCTTAGGCCGACTGGTCGAAGAGGAGGCGCTCCAAGCCGACGGTCGGTGAGCGCTCGAGGCCCCCGACGCGCCTGACCGCCAGCAGGACCCCCGGCATGAACGACTCGCGCGAGATCGAGTCGTGGCGGATGGAAAGGGTCTGCCCGAGCCCTCCGAAGAGGACTTCCTGATGAGCCACCAGCCCGGGTAGCCGCACAGAGTGAATGGGCTCGTGGACGTTCCCTCCGGCCTTGGCGATCAGCTCCGCGGTGCGGGCAGCGGTGCCCGACGGCGCGTCGAGCTTCTGGTCGTGGTGAAGCTCGACGATCTCGCAGTCCGGCATGTGAGGCGCCGCGAGCTTCGCGGCCTCCATCATGAGCACCGCGCCGATCGCGAAGTTCGGCGCGACGAACAGGTTCGCCGCGCCGCGGCCCTCGAGCGTCGAGAAGTCGGCGCCCGTCGTGCCCATGACGCAGTGCACGCCCGCGTCGAGGCAGGCGCGCGCGTTGTCAAGCGCCGTATCGGGGCGCGAGAAGTCGACGACCACGTCGGCCTCCGCGAGAACGTCCTCGATGGCTGACTCGAGGCGTGGGTCGGCGCGGCCGGCGAGTGTCATGTCGTCGGCCGCCTCGACCGCCGCGCAGACGGTCTCTCCCATCTTGCCCGCGGCGCCCGAGACGGCGACTCGAATCATCTCGAGCGGCCCGTCCGGTCAGGCGGCGAGAGCTGGATTGACCATCGTGGCCGCCGCGCTGAAGGCGCCCTCGTCGGCCCCCACGCCGGCGGCGGAGAGCCGGTCGGGGGCGTAAAGCTCGCGCGCCAGGCCGGTCACGTCCTCGAGCGTGACGGCGTCGACCGCCGCGATCAGCTCGTCGAGCGTCATGAGGGGAACGCCGGTCAGCAGCGAGCTGCCGAGCCGGTTCATCCGCGCCAGTGTTGATTCCATCGACAGGACCGTTCGCCCCTTCACGTTCTCCTTGGCGCGCTCGAGCTCCTCCTCCCCCACGGGCTCATCCTGCAAGCGGCGGAGCTCCGTGCCGATCACGTCCAGCGCCTCGGACACGTTGTCCGGCCGCGTGCCGACGTAGATCGCCACCTGGCCAGAGTCCACGAACTGACTCGAGTACGAATAGACCGCGTAGGCCAGCCCGCGCTTCTCCCGAACCTCCTGGAAGAGCCGCGAGGAGGTCGAGCCGCCCAGGATCGTGTCGAGCACCCGCAGGGCGAAGCGGCGATCATCGCCGCGTGCGATCCCCCGCCCGCCCACGCAGGAGTGGTACTGCTCGGTCTCCTTGCGATGAAAACGGAGCTGCGGCGATGCTCCGTCGGCCGACGTGCCGCTGGCCGTGGCCCCGCCTTCACCGGCCGGCGCGTCCGCACAGGCGGTCTTCGCCAGCTCCACGAGTCGCTCGTGGTCCACGCTTCCGGCCGCGGCGATGACCAGGTTGGCGGGCCCGTAGGCGGCATCGTGGTAGGCGGCGATCTGGGGCACCGGGACCGACGAGATCACCTCCGCCTTGCCGATGATCGGCCGCCCGAGCGGGTGGTCGCCGAACACGGCTCCCGACAGGACGTCGTGGACCTTGTCCGAGGGCTCGTCCTCGTACATGGCGATCTCCTCGATGACGACCTGACGCTCGGAGTCGATGTCCGGATACACGGGCCGCAGCACCATGTCGGCGATCACGTCGAAGGCCCGCTCGAGGTGCTGATCGAGGAAGCGGGAGTAGACCGTCGTGCTCTCCTTGCTGGTGCCGGCGTTGATGTCGGCGCCCATCGCGTCGAAGATCTCGTCGATCTCCGTCGAACTGAAGCGGCTCGTGCCCTTGAAGAGCAGGTGCTCGAGAAAATGCGAGATGCCGGCCTGCTCCGGCGCCTCGTCGCGAGAGCCGACGCGCACCCCGAACCCGAGCGCGATCGAGCGCACCGAGGGCATCGCCTCGGTGACGACTCGAAGGCCCGAGTCGAGCGCTGTGACCCGGTGGGTCTGGGCGGCGGACGGAGGCGCGCTCAGCGCCGGTCCCGCCGGTACTCGCCGCCGCCGGAGCGCCCGTCGCCGTCGCGCCCACGGGGCCGGCGCCCGCCGCGATCCCCTCCTCGGGGGCGGTCACCGCCACCGCGGTCGCCGGTGCCGACGCTGGCGAGCTCCGCGGCTGTCTTGCCCTCGACCTGCGGGTCGCTGGCCAGCCTTAGGCCGATCCGGCCGCGCTCCTTGTCAACCTCGACGACCCGAACCTCGAGCTCCTGCCCGCGCTCCAGCACGTCCTCGACGGACTCCGGACGCTCACCGGGGGCGATGTTCGAGATGTGGAGCAGGCCATCCGTGCCCTTCGAGAGCTCGATGAACGCCCCGAAGGTCGTGGTCTTCACGACCTTCCCGGTGTACTCGTCGCCGACCTCGACCTCCTTCGTCATCTGACGGATGCGGTCGATCAGCCCGTCGCCCTGCTCGCCACTCTGGGCGTAGACCAGGATCGTGCCGTCGTCCGACACGTCGATCTGGGCCTCGTACTCCTCCGACAGCGCGCGGATCGTCTCGCCGCCCTTGCCGATCACCATGCCGATCTTGTCCACGTCGATCTGGATCGACGTGATCCGTGGGGCGTACGGCGAGAGCGGCGCTCGGGGTGTCGATGACCTCGGCCATCTTCCCGAGTATGAACTCGCGCCCTCCTTGGCCTGCGAGAGCGCGTCGCGCAGGATGTCGAAGGTCACGCCGGAGATCTTGATGTCCATCTGTAGCGCCGTGATGCCCTGCGAGGTGCCGGCGACCTTGAAGTCCATGTCGCCCAGGTGGTCCTCCACGCCAGCGATGTCGGAGAGCACGATGTAGTCGTCGCCCTCCTTGATGAGCCCCATCGCGATGCCCGCGACGGGACGGGAGATCGGCACGCCGGCCTGCATCAGCGACAGGCTCGAGCCGCACACCGATGCCATCGAGGATGACCCGTTCGACTCGAGGATGTCCGAGACCACGCGAAGCGTGTACGGGAAGTCCTCCTGCGTCGGGATCACCGGCACGAGCGCCCGCTCGGCCAGCGCCCCGTGACCGATGTCACGCCGCTTCGGCCCGCGCATGAAGCCGGCCTCGCCGACCGAGAAGGGCGGGAAGTTGTAGTGGTGGAAGTAGCGCTTCGTGGTCTCGAGCCCGAGCGTGTCGAGGCGCATCTCCTCGCGCGTGGTCCCGAGTGCCACGACCGACAGCGCTTGGGTCTGGCCGCGCGTGAAGAGCGCGGACCCGTGCGTGCGGGGCGCGATACCGACCTCGATCGAGATCGGACGGATCTCCTCCGCCGCTCGGCCGTCGGGGCGCTTCTTGTCGACGGCGATACGCCGCCTGACGACGTCCTTCTCGAGCTTGTCGAACGCAAGCTGTACGGCGGCACGCCGCTCGGAGGCGTCCGGCGCCTCGGCGTCGCCCGTCAGGGCCGAGAGGACCTGCTCCTCGACTCGCTTGGTGGCCTCCTGGCGCTCGAGCTTGTCCTCGACCTGGGTGGCCTCGTCGAGCTCGGTGCCGAAGCGCTCGCGGATGTCGGCGAGGATCGCCTCGTCGGCCTGCGGGACCTCGACCTCCGTCTTCGGCTTGCCCGCCTTCTCCTGGAGCTCCCGCTGTGCCTGGCAGATCTTCTTGATCTCGCCGTGGGCGATGTCGAGCGCGTCGAGGATCTCGGCCTCTGAGACCTCGTTGGCGGCGGCCTCGACCATCAGGATCGCCTCCTCGGTGCCGGCGACGATCAGATCCAGCGAGTTCTCCGCGAGCGTCTCCTCGTCGGGGTTGACGATGAAGCCCAAATCGGCGTTCTGGCCGATCCTGACGGCGCCGACGGGCGCCGGGAAGGGGATGTCCGACACGATCAGCGCGGCGCTGGCGCCGTTCATCGCGAGGATGTCGTAGG
Source organism: Thermoleophilaceae bacterium (assembly GCA_030447875.1). Classification (GTDB taxonomy): domain Bacteria; phylum Actinomycetota; class Thermoleophilia; order Solirubrobacterales; family Thermoleophilaceae; genus JAUJOA01. The sequence continues at coordinate 43,989 of JAUJOA010000009.1, read as the reverse complement.
GATTGACGTGATCGATCGACAGCGGTATCGCGACCAGCTGCGTCTCCCGGCGCCAGCCCTTGGGAAACAGCGGGCGAATCGGGCGGTCGATCATTCGGGCCGTCAGGGTGCCCTTCTCTCCTGCGCGTCCCTCACGCTTGAAGAAGCTGCCGGGGATCTTGCCGGCGGCGTACATACGCTCCTCCACGTCGACGGTCAGGGGCAGGAAGTCGACGTCGCGGAGGTTTCCGGCGGTAGCGGTGGAGAGCACCATGGTCTCCCCTGCCTGTACTACCACGGCGCCACTCGCCTGCTTGGCGAGCTTGCCCGTCTCGAACGTAACCTCGGTGCCCCCGATGTCCACCGAGACACGGTGCGCGGGCGCGCTTACATCACTCATGCTGTTCCTTTCAGCGCCGCCTCCGGTTGGCGGCATGGCTTAACGACCCTTCGGAAAGAGATCTCGGCCGATGCTAGCAGCGGCAAAGCCCCCTCGAAGCAGAGCCATCTAGCCGCCGAGGCGGCCCAGCAGGGCGGCGTCCGGGACGCCCACGAAGCGCTCGCCCTCCACGAAGAGAGTCGGGGTGGTGGTGACGCCCGCCCTGATGCCGGAGCGGAAGTCGCGCTGGATTCGCTCCATCGCGGCGGCGGAGCGTCGGTCCGCCTCGAAGCGGTCCAGGTCGAGCTCGAGCTCCCGCGCCCGCCGCCAGAGGTGCGGGTCGTCCAGGTGCCCCTGGTCGCCGAACAACGAGTCATGCATCTCCCAGAAACGGCCTTGCGACGCGGCCGCCTCGCCCGCTGCCGCCAGCACGCGGGCACGGGGGTGCTTCGAAGTCACCGGAAAGTGCCGGAAGACGCGCCGGACGGGCAGCTCGGCCAGCATTCGGTCGACTCGCGCGCAGTACGGACACTCGTAGTCGCCGTACTCGATCACGACGATCGCACCTTTGCCGCGGACGTGGTCCCCCTCGTCCGGCGGAGGCGGCGGGGCGCTCGAGAGCCGCGAGCCTTCGGCGTCCCCGCTCATCGCTCGGCGGACGCTGTGCACTTACGACAACGAAGTTGCGCCTGAGGCAACTTTCTTGCGCCCCACGCAACTTCGTATTCGTATCTCACCAGCGAGCGACGAAGGGAGTCGGCGGAGTCGGCGGTCCAGTCGGCCAGGCGCGGCCTCGGCGCTCGGTCGTTACGCGGCCGGTCGGTGGGTCCCGACGCTTCCGGGCGCGACGCGCGGCCCTCAGGCGGCCAGGGCGTCGAAGATCAGGTTCGCGCCGGGTATCTCCAGTGGCGTCGGCGACTTGTGCACGTGCTTTACGACGAGGTCCGGTCCGATCACCACGAAGCCACGCTCGTTGTGACCGCGCTCGTCGATGTACATGCCGTACGCGCGCGCGACCTCGCCCTTCGGCTCGAAGTCAGCGAGCAGCGGGATCGTGAGCCCCTCGCGCTCCTGGAACGCCTTGTGGCAGAACGCCGAGTCGACGGAGACCCCGTAGAGCGTGGCGCCCTGGGCCTCGAAGTCCTCGAGCACCTCCTGGTAGATGTTCAGCTGATCCGTGCAGCCGGGGCTGAAGTCGAGCGGATAGAAGACGAGCACGCTCGTACGACCCTCCAGGTCTCGAAGGGAGATCAGCTTTCCTTCCTGGTCCCGCAAGCTGAAGTCCGGCGCCTTGCTGCCGGGCGCGATCACCGGCGCAGGCCGAGCTCCTGGATGAGCGCGCGGTAGCGGTCGAGGTCCTTGCGACGGAGGTAGTTCAGCAGGCGCCGGCGCTGTCCCACCAGCATCAGCAGCCCGCGCCGCGAGTGATGGTCCTTCTTGTGCTCGCGAAGGTGCTCGGTCAGCTCCTGGATCCGCTCGCTCAGGAGGGCGATCTGGACGTCGGTCGACCCGGTGTCGGTGTCGTCCTTGCCGAACCGGCTGACGATCTCGCGCTTCCTCTCGACGGTCAGGCTCATCGGTCGCGAACCGTAGCAGCAGCGCAGACCTCCCTGACACGCTCGGCATCGCGCTGCATCTGCTCTGCGAGCGCCGCCACGGACTCGAAGCGCCGCTCGCCCCGTAGCCGTTCGATGAACGCGACGCGGAGCGTCTCGCCGTACAGGTCGCCCTCGAAGTCGAGGAGATACGCCTCCACGAGCAGGCCGCGACCGGAGTCGAACGTGGGCCGAACTCCGACGTTCACCGCGGCCGGGTGGCCGTGAGCCCAGGCGGCATAGACGCCGTGCCCCGGATGCACGAGCCGATCGTCGGGGACGATGTTCGCGGTCGGCATCCCGAGCTCGCGTCCACGACGATCCCCGGGGACGACCTCGCCCTCGAGCAGGAAGGGACCGCCGAGGAACTCCGCGGCCTTCGCCACGTCCCCGGCCGCCACGAGACCGCGCACATGGCTCGACGACACGGTCTCCCCCGCCACCTCGACGAGCGGGACGACGCGCGTCTCGAACTCGGCCCGCGACCCCAGCATCTCGGCATCGCCGCGCGCGGCCTTGCCGAAGCGGAAGTTCTCGCCGACCGAGACATGGGTCGCCCCGAGCCCTCGCACCAGGACCTCGTCGATGAAGTCCTCCGCGGCGCGCCCGGCGAACTCGCGGTCGAACGGGATGATCACGAGCTCCTCGACGCCGAGGCCGGCGATCAGGTCGCGCTTTATCGGCAGCGAGTCGAGCAGCTTCGGGAGCGCGTCCGGATTCAGGACCGCCAGCGGGTGCGGGTCGAACGTCAGAACCGTGTCGCATCCGCGGATCACCTCGCGATGGCCGAGGTGAACGCCGTCGAACGTGCCGATCGCCACCCGTCGCTCGGCCCCCCGTTCCGCCTCGCGGCGCGGCCCGATATCTGGCAGGTGCGTGACCCTCACGCGCTGAAGACCACGATGGGTTGCAGCCGGTCGTTCCGCGGCTCGGCGATCGCCACGAGCTCACCATCGCTCACGAGCCTCACCGCCGCGGTGGCGTCGAGCCCCGAGGACGCCGTTGCCGGGGGCACCCCGTGCGCCGCCCGCTGCGCCTCCAGCGGATCGAGCCGGTGCTCGGGCATGAAGGAGAGCGCCTCGGCGAGCGGCACCAGGCGCTCCTCGTCGGCATCCGCCAGGCGGAACGGTCCGATCTGCGTGCGCTCGAGCTCGTCACAGTAGGCGTCGCCGAGCTCCGCGATCAGCTGCCGGATGTAGGTGCCGGACGAGCACTCGACCTCGAATCCCGCCCGGTCGCCCTCACGCCACAGGAGCTCCGCCCGGTGGACAGCCACCTCCCGCGGCTCCCCCTCGACCGGCTCTCCGCGCCGGGCACGCTTGTACGAGCGCTCGCCACCGATCCGAACCGCCGAGTACGCCGGCGGACGCTGGCTTATCCGCCCGACGGGCAGCTCGAGTCGCTCCGGGACGCGGCCGGTGTGCTCGAGCGCCCCGTCGCGATCACCCGTGTCGGATCTCCAGCCGACGAGGGCAACGGCTCGGTAGGTCTTCCTGAGCGACATCAGGAAGCGCTGAACGCGCGTGGCCTGACCGACCAGCACGAGGAGAAGCCCAGTGGCGAACGGATCGAGCGTGCCGGCGTGCCCTACCTTGGGTGGTCGGCCCGCTCCGGCAGCGGCGAGGCGCCGGCGCACCGTCGCGACCACGTCGTGCGAGGTGATGCCGGCGGGCTTTGGGTAGAGCAGGACGCCCGAGGGCCCCATGGGGCTCGAATCGATCGTCTAGAGCTGGGCGCCGATTTCCGTGCGAAGCCGCTCGACGAGCTCGGGGAGCGGCAGGTCCGAGAAGAACCCCGCGGCCTGGCGATGCCCGCCACCCTCGAAGCCACGTGCGATCAGGGAGACGTCGATGCGCCCGTCGGTCGCCCGCAGGCTCACCTTCCGGGACTCCCCGCCGCCGTTTGACAGCCGTGCCCGCACGAGCGCCCCCACGGCGGTTCCCTCGACCGCGCGGAAGTAGTCGACGATCCCCTCCGAGTCGGCCTCGTCGCAGCCCGTGTCCTCGAAGTCCTCGCGCGTCAGGTGCGTGAGGGTCAGCGTGCCGCCGTCGTAGCGCTGGATGTTCGCGAGCGCCCGCGCCAGGAGCAGCAGACGGCTCTCGGGGAGGTTCTCGTAGATGTCGCGGTACACCTCATGGGCCTGCACGCCGACCTCGATCAGCTCGGCCGCCATCCGGTGGGCCTCCGGGGTGGTGTTCTCGAACATGAACCTGCCCGTGTCGGTGACCAGCCCGATGTACAGAGGCACGGCGATCGCCGGTGTGATCTCGACGTGGAGCCGCTTGGCGAGCCCATGGACGATCTCCGCCGTGCACGAGACCTTCGGCATCACGAGATTGAGGGTTCCGAAGCTCGTGTTGTCGTGATGGTGGTCGATGTTGACGATCCGCGCGCCCTCGCGCTGGGCGAACTCCACGGGCATCCGCTTGATGGAGGCGCAGTCCAGGAACACGAGCAGCCGGTCCTCGACGTCCTCCGGCGGCGCGTTCAGCAGGCCCTCGAACGCCATATGGCGGTACTCGTAGGGAAGAGGGAACTGGTCGGCGTCCAAGAACATGACCGAGTCCTTGCCGAGCGCGGTGAGCACCTGGTGCATGCCGAGCAACGAGCCCAGGGCGTCACCGTCGGGATTCTGGTGCGTGGTGAGCAGCAGCTTGCCGGCCTGCCTCAGCTCGGCCAGGACCTCGTCGAGCTGCTCGCGCTCTGCCACCGCCGCTCCGTCGAAGCTCATGGCCTGCCCTCCGTGTCCTCGTCCACCGGCTCTGCCGCCGGCGCCTCGGCCAGGAGCTGCGAGATCCGGAGGCCGCGGTCCGTGGACTCGTCGTAGGTGAATTGGAGCGTGGGCGTGCGCTTCATCCGGAGCTCCGAGCCTATCTGCGCCTGGAGATAGCCTCGCGAGGACGCGAGCCCCGCCAGCGCGTCGTCGCGCTCGGGCTGCCCGCCGAGAACGGTCACGAAGACACGCGCATGGCGCAGGTCCGGGCTGGTGTCGACGGCGGTGACTGTCACGAATCCGATCCGAGGATCGCTGAGGTCCTCCGCGATGTGCGCCGAGACGATCTCCCGAACCGCCTCGTTCACGCGGCGCATCCTCGCGGCGGGCATCCTAGCTGAGCACCTCGTCCGCCGACACCACCCCGCGCACGATGTGCACGCCGTCGGGAAACTGGGAGTGAACGAAGCGCTCGACTCCCGCCGCCGCCTCGACCACGCCGCCCGACTCGCGGCCCACGACGGCAGCCGAGAGCGTTGCCCGCTGCCACAGCTCGTGATGCTCCGTCTCCGCGACGGCGGCTCCGAACCGGCGCTGCAGCTGCGCCTTGAGCGACTGCAGCTCCTTCCGCTTGCCCTTCAGACTGCCGTTCTCGGGGAAGTGAAGCTCGATCTTCAGCAGGCAGACAAACGCCATCAAGGCGTACTGGGCGTCACAGCTCCCGCTCGACCTGCTGCGTGTCGTAGACCTCGAGCAGGTCGCCCTCCTTCACGTCCGGGAAGTTCTCGAGGACGATCCCGCACTCGAACCCCGCCTGGACCTCGCGCACGTCCTCCTGAAACCGCCGTAGCGAGGCGATGCGCCCGTCGTAGGCCACCCTTCCGTCGCGCACGAGCCGCACCGTCGCCCCGCGGCGGACGGTGCCTTCGGTGACATAGGAGCCGGCGATCGTGCCGACGCGCGAGGCCTTGAACGTCTGGCGGACCTCCACGGTGGCGACGGTCGTCTCGACCTCCTCGGGCTCGAGCATGCCCTCCATGGCGGCCCGCAGCTCCTCGATCACCCGGTAGATGACCGAGTAGGTGCGGATCTCAATGCCCTCGCGCTCGGCCACCCGGCGCGCGTCCTGGACGGGCCGCACGTTGAACCCGACGATGACCGCGTCGGACGCCGAGGCCAGCATCACGTCCGACTCGTTGATGCCGCCGACGCCGTCGTGGATGACGTTGACCGCCACCTGGTCGTGCGGGAGCTTGGCGATCTCGTCCTCGATCGCCTCGAGAGAGCCCGCGACGTCGGCCTTGACGATCAGGTTGAGATCGCTCGCCTCGCCCTGCTGCGCACGGGCGAATACGTCCTCGAGCGACACCCTGACGCCCTGGCGCCGGGCGAGCGCCTCGGTCTTCAGGCGGTTGGCACGGTCACCGGCGAGCGAGCGCGCCTTGCGCTCGTTCTCGACCACGCGAACGTGCTCCCCGGCCTCCGGCACGCCATCGAACCCGAGGATCTCGACGGGCTCGCCGGGGCGTGCCTGCTTTACGCGCTCGCCGCGGTAGTCGTTCATCGCGCGCACGCGGCCCCAGTGAGCTCCGGCGACGAGCGCGTCGCCCACCCGGAGGGTCCCACGCTGCACGAGGAGCGACACCACCGGTCCGCGGCCGGGGTCGAGGCGCGACTCGACGACCGCGCCAGAGGCCTCGACCTCCGGATTCGCCCTGAGCTCCTGGAGATCGGCGACCGTGACGATGTCCTCGAGCAGCCGGTCGAGCCCGTCACGCGTCTTTGCCGAGACGTCGCAGAACTCGGTCTCGCCGCCCCAATCGGCGGGTGTGAGCCCCTGCTGGGCCAGCTCGCCGCGGACGCGGTTGGGATCCGCGCCCTCCTTGTCGATCTTGTTGACGGCGACCATGATCGGCACGGACGCCGCCTTCGCGTGGTCGATCGCCTCGACCGTCTGCGGCATGACGCCGTCGTCGGCCGCGACGACGATCACCGCGATGTCGGCGACCCGCCCTCCACGGGCTCGCATGGCGGTGAACGCCTGGTGGCCGGGGGTGTCGAGGAAGGTGATCGTGCCGTTGTCGTGGCGGACCTGGTAGGCGCCGATGTGCTGCGTGATCCCGCCCGCCTCGCCGGCGGCGACCTCCGTCTCGCGGAAGGCGTCGAGGAGCGAGGTCTTGCCGTGGTCGACGTGGCCCATGATCGTGACCACCGGCGGGCGCGACACGAGCTGGTCGTCGGGATCCTCGTACTCGGGCTCCTGCTCGACCTGGTCTGCGGCGTGGACGATCTCGACCTTCTTCTCGAACCCGTCGGCCAGGATCTCGATCGCCTCGTCGGAGAGCGTCTGGGTGAGAGTGGCCATCTCGCCGAGCGTCATGAGCTTCTTGATGACCTCGGACGTGGAGAGCCCGAGCGACTCCGCGACCTCCTTGACGGTGGCGCCCGAGTTGATCGGCGTGGGCGGCGCCTCGCGCTCCGGCTCGGGCTGCGCGGTGAGGTCCGGCTCCACCCACGGCGTACGCCGGCGCCTGCCCCGGCTGCGGCGTGGTGGCTGATGCGGAGGCGGCGCGCCCTGCGTCCGGCGCGAGGCCTGCGAGTCGATGATCACCCGGCGGCGGCGGCCTCCTCCCCCGGGGGCGGTCTCGGTCCCGCGAGTGGGCCGCGCCGGCCGCTGGCTCGAGTCGCCGGCCGTGGGCTCGGCGGGACCATCTGCCGAGCCTCCACCGTCCGCGCCGGTGGCGGGCGGGGCGGCTTGGGCGTCGCTGCCGTCGCCGGCGGCTGCCTGACCGCCGTTCGAGAAGGCCTGCCTGATGTCGTCCTCATCCACGCTCGAAGCGGCCGCCTTGACCTCCAATCCGGCCGCCTGCAGGACGACGAGAACCTCCTTGCTGGAGATTCCTCGCTCCTTGGCTATCTCGTGGACACGCTTCTTCGCCATCGGTGGCTAAGTTTACGTCCGTCCCGCTACGAGCTCTGGCCGTCGGGCGGCTCGGTGGAGGCGCCGTCGGGAACGGCGGCCTCCCCGGCGGGCTCTGCGGCCACCGAGTCCGCGGCCGCGCCGTCGGCATCGGCCGCCGGTTGGGCGGGCTCGACGTGATCGCCCTCCTGGTCGGCGAGCGCCTGATGAGCGGGGAGTCCGCAGTAGCGCGAGCCCTGCACCGCCGCGTTCGGACAGCGCTTCCCGGTGGACATGATCGCCGAGCAGCGTCCTGAGACCTCCTCCTCCTCGTAGCCCATCTCGCTCTCGCTCTCGGCGAACTCGGTCTCCGAGCGGATGTCTACGCGCCAGCCCGTGAGGCGGGCGGCCAGGCGCGCGTTCTGTCCCTCCTTGCCGATCGCCAGCGAGAGCTGATCGTCGGGCACGATGACCGTGGCCTGCATGTCCTCGTCGTCCACGAGCACCTCGCGAACGCGAGCGGGCGAGAGCGCTTTGGCGACGAAGCGGGCCGGCTCTTCGTTGAACGGGATGATGTCGATCTTCTCGCCCCGGAGCTCCGAGACGACCATGCGCACCCTCGACCCGCGCGGGCCGACGCAGGCTCCGACCGGGTCCACGCCGCCGGCGTGCGAGATGACCGCGATCTTCGACCGGTATCCCGGCTCGCGGGCGACGTTCTGGATCTCGACCAGGCCGTCGGCGATCTCGGGGACCTCCAGCTCGAACAACTTGCGGATCAGCTCCGGCGAGCGCCGCGAGACGATGATGCTCGGGCCCTTCGTCTGTGACGAGACGTCGGTGATGATGGCCTTGACGCGCGCGCCATGGTCGTAGCGCTCGTTGTCCACCTGCTCCGACTTGGGGAGCAGCGCCTCGACGCGCTCGCGCAACTGCACCAGCGTGTAGCGCGAGTCCGACTGCTGGATGATTCCGGTGATCAGCTCGCCCAGGCGGTCCTGGTACTCCGCGAACGTCATGTCGCGCTCGGCCTCGCGGATGCGCTGAAGGATCACCTGCTTTGCCGTCTGCGCGGCGATTCGACCGAAGTTCTCCGGGGTCGCGTCGCGCTCCCCGATCTGATCGCTGTGCTCCGCGAGCACCTGCGGGTCGATCTCGGGCTCCTCGGGCTCGCGCAGCTCGCCGGTCTCAGGGTCGACGGCCTCCTGCTCCTCCACCTCGACCTCTGCCAGCAGCCGCTCCTCGAGGTCCGGCGGCACGAGAAGCTCGAACACGCGGAAGTCGGCGGTCTCGCGGTCCATGTCCACCCGGGCGTACCTCGCGGCGCCCGGCGTCTTCTTGTAGGCCGACAGCAGCGCGTCCTCGAGAGCCTCCATCAGCTTGTCGGACGAGATTCCCTTCTCACGCTCCAGGACGCCGACGGCCTCGACGATCTCTCTAGACATGGCTTAGCCCTCCAGGAGGTTGCTTCGATTGATCTCCGAGTACGGGATGGCGACCACCCCCGAGTCGGCCGCCACCGTCACCTCGTCCTCCGACGCCCCGACCAGCTCCCCGGTAAAGCTCTTGTGCCCGTCGCGCGCCTCGCGCGTCCGAACGCGCGCTCGGCGGCCTACGAAGCGGCGGAAGTGGTCGGGCTTCGTGAGCGGCCGCTGGGGTCCCGGCGACGACACTTCGAGCCCTACCTCGTTCAGGAGGTCGCGCAGGTGGCTCGTGACCCGCTCGCACAGGCCGAGGTCGACGCCGCCTGGGCGGTCGATCACGAGCCGCACGCGCGTGGCCGCCACGCGCTCGGCAAGGATGACCTCGACGTCGGGCTCGACCGCCCCGAGCCGACGCTCGATATCGGTCTGAAGGCTCTTGCTCGTCATCGATCCGCACCTCCTCACGGTGGCCGCTTGGCCGAAAAAAAGGTGGGCTGCGAAGCCCACCTCCAGATGCCGCCCGACGGGCCGCAGATGAAAGTCCCAACGAGAGCCAGTATAGACGCAGTGAAGCGGGGCGGCCGGGGGTCGACCCGCCCGCGGCGGCTCGGCTGGGAGGCGCGGAGAGCTCGCTACGAGTACCCGAGCTCGCTCAGCTTCTCGCCCATGACCTCCTGCATCGCCGCCTGTTCGTCGGCCGTCATGTTTTCTCTCCAGAGCCCCGGGCTCGCCGCGCGCGTGAACTTGCCACTTCCCTTGCTCTCCGGCGGAAGAGCCTCGAAGGAATGCCTTGCCGACAGCTCCTGCAGCTCTTCCTCCCCGGTCGCGAGCCCGAGCCACCGCGCCAGGGCTCTCATCGATTCGACCGTGTCGCCCAGGAGGTCCTCGTAGCGCAGCAGGAGCCGATCCTCGGATCGGTGCCGCTCATAGGCGCTCTGCACCGTCTCGGTTCGAAAGAGCCACGTGTGGGCTTGGTGTCGAATGAGCGCCAGCCGATCGCGTGTGGGGTCGCCGAGATCTCCGCTCAGCTGCTCCACCCAGGACCCGCGTTGAAGCGCGTCGACCTCCGAGTCGACCACGTCGCGGCCGTCGCGAAGGAGGAAGAGGAGCCGCGATCGAGGGAGGAGCGACAGGATGAGGTCCGCCGCCTGGGAGCCGTTCGGCTCCTTGATGGCGACGATCGGATCCGACACGTGGCTCCGGCGGGCCTCCGTCTCGACCTCCGCGCGCAGCCTCCCGAGGATCAGCCGGCGGGTGAGCGGTCGCCACGCGTCCTCGTAGCGGTGGGAGAAGAAGTAGTTGGGCGTGTCGCCCCGGAGGGTGTTGAAGAGGACCTGCCGGGGAGAGAAGTGGGTCGCGCGCATGCCGATCAGGTTCGGGGCGAACGGCGCGAGATGGACCCCGATCAGGGGCTCGTTGATGGGAATGACTCGCTGCTGCTCGCCGAGCAGCTGCAGGAGCCACGTGCTTCCGCTGCGAGGCGAGCCGAAGATCCACACGAGCTTCCGCTCGAGCTCCTGGTCAGGCATCTCCCGGCGCAGCACCGCCGCGCGGTCGCGCAGGCCGCGGCGCAGATCGCCGACCCGCGGCCTTCTCACATCTCCACCAGCAGGGACACGGGCCCCTCATTCTCGAGCGCCACGGTCATGCGAGCGCCGAACCGGCCACCCTCCGCGCCGAGGCCCTGGCGGACGCGCTCGTAGAGCGGCTCGGCCTCCTCGTGACCGGCGGCTTCCCCGTAGCTCGGCCGGTTCCCGCGCCGAACGATGCCGTAGAGGGTGAACTGGCTCACGCACAGGATCTCGCCGCCGACCTCGGCGACCGAGCGGTTCATCCGCCCGTCGGCGTCGTCGAAGACCCGCAGCGCGCGAATCTTGCCGGCAACTCGATCGGCCACCTCGGCGGTGTCGCCGCGCCTCACCCCGAGGAGAACGACCAGGCCGGGGCCGATTCTCGAGACGAGCTCGCCCTCCACGGCGACCGACGCGGCGCTGACGCGCTGGATCAGAGCGCGCATGGATGACAGTTGACAGTTGACAGTTCGGAGTGTTCGCGGCGTCGTCCGCTGTGTCGCGACATTCTGCCTACCCCCGGGCCGGGGTCGGTCCGGTCCGTGCGCGCCGCGTACGCTGAATGCGATGTCAGCCGTCGATCTGATCGATGCGTATGTCGCCGCTCTCCCGGGCGACACGCGCCGCGTCGACGACGCGCAGTGGGGCATCACGGTTGACCCCGACGCGGCCGCGGGCTTTCCGCTGGACGTCGGCCTGCGCGTGGCCGAGGGCATGTTGCGGGCCCAGGCCTTCGTCACTACCCATCACGAGCTGCACGATCCCTGGCTGTTCCTCAACTGGAACCGCCAGACACGCCTCGTTCGCTTCGGCGTGGCGCGCAACGGCGACGTGTGGATTCACGGCGATATCCCGGTCGCAGCCGTGGACGAGCGCTCGGTCGACCGGCTGCTCGGCCTGGTGGCCGAGGGCGCGGTGATCGCGCGCCGCTACGCGGCGGAGGCGCGCGCGGCCGCGCCGTCGGCCAACTAGCGGATCGTCTCCTCTAGACGGCCGACAGCCGGTCTCTGTAGAGGCGATAGTCGGCGCGGTCGGGCCGCAGGCAGGCGGCCAGCGCCAGATGCCTCCGCGCCTCGGACCGTCGACCGGTCTTCTCGAGCGCCCGACCCAGGCAGAAGTGGGCGAAGTCGTTGACGGGCGCGCGCTCCACGACGGCCGCGAACTCCTCGCGCGCGTCCGCGTAGCGCCCGGATCGAAAGTAAGCACGCCCCAGGGCCTCGCGGATCGACGTCTTCTCGGGCTCGAAGCTGCGTGCGCGCTCGAGCGGGATAGCGGCAGCCGAGAAGTCGCCGGACTCGAGCAGGGCACTGCCGCGCGTGTAAAGGTCGTAGACGTGCTCGCCGCGCTGCTCGGGGGTGAGAGGCTCGTCGGTCATGCTCCCTCGAGCTTGGCATGCGCCACCGGCGCCCGAAGCGCCTCGACGGCGTCGATGATGGTCGCGGCCACCTCCGCCTTCGCGCCGCGAGGCACGTGCTGGACACCGTCGCGGCCCACGATCGCCACCTCGTTGTCCGCTGCATCGAACCCGATGTCGGGGCGCGAGATGTCGTTGACCACGATCGCGTCGAGCCGCTTGCGCTGAAGCTTCTCGCGTGCCCGCGGGACGGCACCCTCGCCATGCTCGGCGGCGAAGCCGATGAGCGTCTGCCCGGGCGACCGCTCGGCGGCCAGCTCGGCCAGCACGTCGCTCGTACGCTCGAGCTCGACGGTGAGCCCGTCGCGATCCGTCTTGGGGATCTTGGCCGCCTCGGGCGCCACCGGGCGAAAGTCGGCCACGGCCGCGGCCATCAGGAGGACGTCGGCCGCTCTGAACTCCGCGCGCGTGGCGGCCGCCAGCTCAGCCGCCGTCTCGACCTCGACATAGCGGATGGCCTCGGCGCGAGGGAGCGAGACGTTCGCCGCTAGGACGGTGACATCGGCGCCGCGCCGAGCCGCCTCATCGGCGAGCGCGAGCCCCATTCGCCCGGAGGACCGGTTGCCGACGTAGCGGACCGAGTCGATCGGCTCGCGCGTGCCGCCGGCGGTGACTAGCACGCGCATGCCGTCGAGCGAGCGAGGCGCGTAGTCGACGGCGGTGGAGAGGGCGTCCTCGACGGCGCCGAGCACCTGGCTCGGCTCGGCGAGCCGGCCCACGCCCCACTCGCCCTTCGAGGCGAGCGCGCCGGTGCCGGGCGGCACGATCCGTGTCCCCCGCTCCGCCAGCGTCGCCAGGTTCGCTCGCGTGGCCGGGTGCTCGTACATGCGGTCGTTCATGGCCGGCGCCACCACGAGCGGCGCGGTCGAGGCGAGCGCGGCGCTGGTGAGCAGGTTGTCCGCCAGGCCGCCGGCGAGCTTTGCGATCGTGTTGGCCGAGGCCGGGGCGATCGCGTAGGCGTCGCAGCGGCGTACGAGCTCGAGATGGGAGATCGGATCGTGGTCCGGCGCCGGATCGCCGGGGAACGCTCCGCGCGCCGGGTCCGCCTCGAACTCACCGACGAGAACGGGGGCGCCCGTCACGCCGGCGAAGGTTGCGCGACCTACGAACTCCAGGCTCGTCTCGGTCTGAATGACGCGCACGGCGTGACCGGCCCTGGTTGCCAGGCGAATGAGCTCGACCGCCTTGTAGGCGGAGATGCCGCCCGAGACGCCGAGAAGGATCCTTGCCATGGCGCCCGCGGGGCCTCGTGTCAGCTACCCGCGGTAGCGGTACTTGATCTTGCCGGCGGCGATCTCCTCGAGGGCGATCTTCAGGTAGTTCTTCGAGCCCGTCTCCACCATCGGCGGCGGGTACTCGTCGAAGGTGCCCTCGCCGAGGTTGTGGTAGTACGAGTTGATCTGGCGCGCGCGCTTGGCGGCGACGAGGACGACGGCGTAATGGGAGTCGACACGGTCCAGCAGCGTGTCGAGGCGGGGCTTGATCACTGAGGCGCTCCTCGGGGTTGCCGACCCCAGATCCTAGCGACCAGCCCGACGAGCTCCTCGACCGCGCTTTCGAGGCGGTCGTTCACCACCACGTGCTCGAACTCCGACGGCGCGGCGGCCAGCTCACCCTCGGCCGTTGCCAGGCGCTCCTCGACCTGCTCCGCCGAGTCGCTTCCGCGGCCCACGAGGCGCGCGCGCAGAGCGTCCAGGGACGGCGGCGCGATGAAGACCTGCAGCGCGTCGGGGAGCCGTTCGCGGACCTGGCGCGCGCCCTGCAGCTCGATCTCGAGAACCAGCCCACCGGCGCTCGCGCGGTCGAGCTCCGACTTGAGCGTGCCGTAGCGATTCCCCGCATAGGTGGCGTGCTCGAGGAAGTCACCGGCGCCGAGCCGGGCCTCGAACTGCTCCGGCGTGAGGAAGTGATAGTCGCGGCCGTCCTCCTCTGCCGGACGGGGAGCACGCGTGGTCGCCGAGACCGAGAGCTGCAATCCCGGCATGCGCTCGCGCAGCGCGCGGATCAGGGTGCCCTTCCCGACCCCCGACGGGCCGGTTATGACGAGGACGTTCGCTATCGGCGCAGGTACGACACGAGCTCGTTGCGCTGCCGCTGCGAGAGGCCGCCGATCGTCTTGCTCGGCGAGATACGGCACTGGGTGAGAATGCGGTTGACCTTCACGCGGCCGTACTTCGGGACCGCAAGCAGGAGATCGAACACCTTGGCCGTAAGGAGGTACTCCGGCGGGTCGAGCAAGAGCCCGTGGATATTCGTGCGACCGCCCTTCAGATCCCGCTTGAGCTTGGCTCGGGCGGTCCGCACGTCGTTCGCCCGCTTGAGGGCGTCCATGCGCTGCGTGAGCGAGCGCTCGGGGGCCACTCCGGCGGCACGCGGCGGCGACTGGGCGGCGGGCGGCATGGGCGGCGATTCTACACACGGATTTGGGATGGGAAGACCGCCCAGCTCCAATTTCGGCCCTAATTGAGGTGGACCTCGACCTCAGCGTGAGCCACCTTCGGGCTACTTGATGGTTTTGGGTGCGTTTGCAGGGACTTTGGGCCTCTGTTCGCGCCCGTCTGAAAGAGTCAGCCGGCGCGCAGCGGGGAAAAGTCCCGCTCGTTCCGCGAAAGCATCGTGAGCTCCCTGGACACCCGCCGGCCGGCGGCCGGATCGCGGAAGCTCTCCGTGCCGACGGCGATGCAGTCCGCCCCAGCGAGCAGGAAGTCGGCGGCGTCGCGACCGCTGCCTATCCCGCCCATGCCGATGACCGGAATCGACACTCGCGCGGACACCTCTCGAACCTGCTCCAGCGCGATCGCCCGAACCGCGGGGCCCGATACGCCGCCCGCGCCGGTGCCGAGCCACGGACGGCCGGTGGCCGGGTCGAGCGCCATCCCCTTCAGCGTGTTCACGAGCGACAGAGCATCCGCTCCGGCGGCCTCAGCCGCGGCGCCGACGGAAGCCGGATCCGTGGCGTTCGGGGTGAGCTTCACGATCAGCGGCTTCTCGGTCCGCGCCCGCACGCGCTCGACCGCCCGCCCGGTCTCAGCTGGGTCGGCCCCCATGACGAGGCCGGTCTCGACGTTCGGGCATGACACGTTGAGCTCGAGCAGCGACACCTCCTCGCGCGCGCCGACCTCCTCGACCAGCGCGGCCAGCTCGTCGCGGCTGAAGCCCATGACCGAGACGGCGAGCGGCACGGGGAGCTCGTGCAGCTCGGGAAGGTCGTGACGCACAAACCCCTCGAGCCCCTTGTTCGGCAGCCCGATCGAGTTGATCATCCCCGCCGGGGCCTCCCAGAGCCGGGGAGGCGGATTCCCCTCCCGCGGCGCGAGCGTGATGGTCTTGGAGACGAAGGCGTCGAACGGAAAGTCCTCGAGCAGCGCGTCGCCGAACGTCCTCCGGGCAGCGATCGCATCGAAGGTCCCCGACCCGTTGAGGACAGGCCCGCGAAGGCGGATGCCGCAAATGTCCAGCGGACCGCTCAATGCCCGGCACCGGGGCCGATGGCGCTCTCGAGATCGGCGGCGTCGAGAACCGGGCCATCGACGCAGAGGCGGAGGAATCCGCGCCGCGTGGGCACGACGCAGCCGTAACACGCCCCGAACCCGCAGGCCATCCCGGACTCGAGGGCGAGCTGAGCCGGGACCTCACGCTCGGCGCAGATGGCGCGCACGCCCTCGAGCATGGCCGGCGGGCCGCATGCGTACACGGTGGCGTCGTCCCCCGCGCCGAGCTCCTCCCGCAGCAGCTCCGTGACGAGCGCCCGTCGTCCCACGGAGCCGTCGTCGGTCACGACCGCGGGCTCGCCGGGAAAGAGGGCCGCGACGGCGGCATGGGCGCCCGAGCGGAAGCCGAGCAGCACGCTCACACTCGTGCCGAGCTCGTCGTGCAAGCAAAGGATCGGGGCGACGCCGATCCCCCCTCCCACGAGGATCGGTCGGCCGTTCGGGGGCGTGAAGCCAACTCCGAGCGGCCCGGTGAGCCACATCTCCTCGCCTGGCTCGACGGCGCCCAGGCGAGCGGTGCCCGGCCCGATGGCCTCCAAGAGGAAGTCGAGCGTGGGCCGCACGTCGCTCCCGTTCCGAACGCGGCAGAAGGAGAACGCCCTCGGCAGGTAGGGACGCTCTCCACTCACTCCGCCCCAGCCGGCCGCCGTGGCAAGCATGTAGAACTGACCTGGCCGCGGGTCATCCGGGCCGTTGCGATCGAGCGCCGAGATCAGCCTATACGGTCCCCGGCCCTCGTTCGCGGTCACCTCGGCGAGCCGTCTGCCGAACGGCGCCAGCGTCCTCGGTCTCGGCTCGGAAGCGCTCAAGCCGCCACCCTCGGCGAGGCCGGACGATCGAGGAGCCCGAGAGATGATCGCTCAGGCACGGTGCCGATCGTAGCGGTGGTTCGCGACAAGCTAGCCTCACCAGCCGCCGGTGCAGTACGCCAGACGATTGCGACGACACCAGGGGAAGCATGCGGAGAGTTGAGACGAGGCTCGAAGGTCCGATACTGATCGAGCCCGTGATCCACGGCGACGAGCGCGGGTTCTTCCACGAGAGCTACCGCCGCGCGGCCTACGCCGAGCTCGGGGTGTGCGAGGAGTTCGTCCAGGACAACCACTCCAGGTCACGCCGCGGGGTCGTTCGGGGGATGCACTTCCAGGTGGGCACGGGGATGGCCAAGCTGGTCCGCTGCGCCCATGGGGCGATCGTGGACGTCGTCGTGGACGTCCGCCACGGGTCTGCGACGTTCGGCCAGTGGGAGTCCTTCGAGCTGGACGACCGCGGCCTTCGCCAGCTGTACTGCCCGATCGGGTTCGCGCACGGCTTCTGCGTCCTGAGTGATGTGGCCGACGTCATCTACAAGTGCTCGTCGTACTACGACGAACGCGTCGAGCGCGGCATCGCCTACGACGATCCGGACGTCGGCATCGAATGGCCCGCGATCGAGCTCGTACCGTCTGAGCGCGACGCCAATGCGCCGCTGCTGCGTGAGGTCGCGGGCGAGCTCCCGTTCCGCCACGGTTCGACCTGACGGTGAACGCTCAGGCCGGTGTCCTCGGCGCGTGTGCCGGCGCGACGTGCAGCTCCTGCAGCGGCCTCACCGGGGCGTCGCCCTCGCGCATCGCTAGGATCGCCCGCTGCGCAGCGCTCGCCCCGCTCATCGTGGTGATGCAGGGGATTCCGCGCGCTACGGCGGCGCGGCGGATCTCGTAGCCGTCCGCCCTGGCGCCCGACCCGGTGGGCGTGTTGATCACCAGCTCGACCGCGCCCGAGTCGATGCAGTCCACCACGTTCGGAGAGCCTTCGGGGATCTTCTTGATCCGCTCGACGGGCACGCCCATGCGACGGATCGCCTGTGCCGTGCCCCCGGTGGCGAGGATGCGAAAGCCGAGGTCGTGGAGTGACGCGGCGAGCTGGGTGGCCGATGGCTTGTCGCCATCGGTGACGCTGATGAAGACACCGCCGGAGGCCGGCAGCCGAGCACCGGCGGCCGCCTGCGCCTTGCCGAACGCGGCCGGGTAGTCCTTGGCCACGCCCATCACCTCGCCGGTCGACTTCATCTCGGGCCCGAGCAGGGAGTCAGCGCGCGGGAAGCGGTCGAAGGGGAGCACCGCCTCCTTCACCGAGACGTGACCCGGCGGGCGCGCGAAGGCGGCGTCGATGCCGAGGTCGCCCACGCGCTCGCCCAGCATGATGCGGCAGGCCATCTTCGCGAGCGGCACGCCAACCGCCTTCGACACGAACGGCACGGTCCGGGAGGCGCGCGGGTTCGCCTCGAGCACGTAGAGATCCTCCTCGCCGTGCACCGCGAACTGCACGTTGATCAACCCGATCACCCCGAGCCGCAGCGCGAGCCGCTCGGTGCCCTCCCGCACCTGGGCCAGCATCTCGGGCCCGAGCGACATCGTGGGGATGACGCACGCCGAGTCGCCCGAGTGGACGCCGGCCTCCTCGACGTGCTGCATGATCGCCCCGATCCGGATCTCCTCGCCGTCGCAGAGCGCGTCCACGTCGACCTCGATCGCGTTCTCGAGGAAGCGGTCGAGGTAGATGTCGGTCGGAACCCGCTCGTCCGCCGAAGGCACGGTGCGGCTCAGGTAGTCGGCGAGCGCATCGCGCGAATAGCAGATCTCCATCGCCCTGCCGCCCAGCACGTACGAGGGCCGCACGAGCAGCGGATAGCCCACCCCGTCGGCGGCCTCGAGCGCTCCCTCCGGCGAGCCGGCGGTCGCGTACGGCGGGGTGCGAAGCCCTAGCTCCTGGCACAGCCGGCCGAAGCGCGGGCGGTCCTCGGCGAGGTCGATCGACTCGGGCGGCGTGCCGAGCAACGGCACGCCGGCCTCGGCCAGCCCGCGCGCCAGCCGCAGCGGGGTCTGGCCGCCGAACTGCACGATCACGCCCTCCGGGCGCTCGACCTCGATCACCCCGAGCACGTCCTCGAGCGTGAGCGGCTCGAAGTAGAGGCGGTCGCTCGTGTCGTAGTCGGTCGAGACGGTCTCCGGGTTGCAGTTGACCATGACCGCGTCGCGCCCGGTCATCGCCGCGTGGACGCAGCAGTAGTCGAACTCGATCCCCTGGCCGATGCGGTTCGGCCCGGAGCCGAGGATCACGACGGACGGCCTGCCGCCCCTGTCGACCTCGTGGCTCGGGCCGGCCGGCCCCGGCCGCTCCCAGCCCGAGTAGAAGTACGGCGTGGCGGCCTCGAACTCCGCGGCGCAGGTGTCGACCGCCTTGAAGGTGCGCACCAGTCCGGCCTCGGGATCCTCGCCCCGCGCGAGCGGCGCCATCTCCGCCATGAACCACGGGTCGATGCCCGTGCGGCGCGAGATCTCGTCCTCCCCGAGCCCACGTCGCAGGGCGGCGAAGACCAGCTCGAAGCGCTCATGCGAGGGCTGCTCGAGCCGCGCCAGCAGATCGGCGTCGCCGGCGGGCACCGGCGGCACCACGTCCAGCTCGCGCGAGCGCATGGCCTTCATGAACGCCTGCTTGAAGGTGCGCCCGATCGCCATCGCCTCCCCCACCGACTGCATGTGCGTCGAGAGCAGGCCGTCGGCGCCGGGGAACTTCTCGAACGCGAACCGGGGCCACTTGACCACGACGTAGTCGATCGTCGGCTCGAAGCTCGCCGGCGTGCGCTTCGTGATGTCGTTGTCGATCTCCTCGAGCGCGTAGCCGACCGCCAGCCGCGCGGCGATCTTCGCGATCGGGAACCCGGTGGCCTTCGAGGCGAGCGCCGAGGAGCGTGAGACGCGGGGGTTCATCTCGATCACGACGACCTCCTCGGTCTCCGGGTTGACGGCGAACTGGATGTTCGAGCCCCCGGTCTCCACTCCCACGGCGCGGATGACCTCGATCGCCTGGTCGCGGAGCGCCTGGTACTGGCGGTCGGTCAGCGTCTGCTGCGGGGCGACGGTGACCGAGTCGCCCGTGTGCACGCCCATCGGATCGACGTTTTCGATAGAGCAGACGATCACGACGTTGTCCCTCGAGTCGCGCATGACCTCGAGCTCGAACTCGCCCCAGCCGCCCACCGACTCCTCCACAAGGACCTGCCCGATGGGGCTGGCAGCGAGGCCCTCGGCCACCCGCTCGCGGTACTCCTCGGGCGTCGCCGCCGAGCCGCCGCCCTCGCCGCCCATCGTGAAGCCCGGCCTGATGATCGCCGGCAACCCGATCTCCGCCAGGGCGCGCTCGCCCTCGGCCATGCTCGTGACCACGTTCGACCGCGGCACGCGCAGACCCGCGGCCTCCATCGTCTCGCGGAAGAGCAGACGGTCCTCGGCGCGCTGGATCGCGTCGTAGTTCGCGCCGATCAGCTCGACGCCGAAGCGGTCGAGCGTGCCGTCCTCCGACAGCTGGCGGGCGAGGTTGAGGGCCGTGCCGCCGCCCAGCGTCGGCAGGAGCGCGTCGGGACGCTCGTGCTCGATCACCTGGGCGACCGACTCGGGCAGCAACGGCTCGATGTAGGTGGCCGTGGCGAACTCGGGGTCGGTCATGATGGTCGCCGGGTTCGAGTTCACCAGCACGACCTCATAGCCCTCCTCGAGCAGCACCTTGCATGCCTGCGCGCCGGAGTAGTCGAACTCCGCCGCCTGGCCGATGACGATCGGGCCGGAGCCGAGGACGAGGATGCGCTGGAGGTCGTCGCGGCGGGGCATCAGCTTGTAGTGGACGGTGGACAGTCGACAGTGGACAGGTGCCGCGCCCAAGCGGCGCTGGGTGCTGTCAGCGGCGTCCGCGTCCAGGCCTGTCCACTCTGCACTGTCCACCGTCCACTCATCCGAGCATGCTCAGGAACTCATCGAAGATATGGTTCGCGTCATTCGGCCCCGGCCCCGCCTCGGGGTGGTGCTGCACCGTTGCGCCGCGTACGTCGCGGAGCACCAGGCCCTCGACCGTGCGGTCGTAGAGGTTCAGGTGAGAGAGCTCGGCGGCGCCGAAGTCGGTCTCCCAGCGGACCGGCTCGTCGCCGGCGATCGCGTGCCCGCCGTCGGGCGCCACGACCGCGAAGCCGTGGTTCTGCGAGGTGATGTCGATCCGTCCGCTCGCGAGCTCCTTCACCGGGTGGTTTGCGCCACGGTGGCCGAAGGGCAGCTTGTACGTCTCGAGCCCGACCGCCCGGCACAGGAGCTGGTGGCCGAGGCAGATCCCGAACACCGGCACCTTGCCCGCGAGGCCGCGGACCGTGTCGACGATGTAGCCGAGCGCCGCGGGGTCGCCCGGGGCTGTTCGCGAGGAAGACGGCGTCGGGCTCGCGTGCCAGCACGTCGGCGGCGCTCGTGCCGCAGGGATGGAGCTCGAGCCGAACGCCGCGTTCGCGCAGGTTGTCGACGATCGAGTCCTTGATCCCCGTGTCGAGCGCGACCACCCGCGGCCCCGGCCCGTCGGAATCCAGCAGGACGGGCTCGGTCGGAGTGACCTCGCGCGCCAGATCGCTTCCGCTCATCGGCGCCTCCGCCAGCACGTGCTCCATGGCATCCGACTCCGCGATGGCTCCCAGGAACACTCCTCCGCGCATGGCGCCCTTGTCACGGATGTGGCGCACCACCGCGCGCGTGTCCACCCCGCTGATGGCCGGCACGCGACAGTCGCGCAGCCAGGTGACCCAGCCGCCCTCCGCGCTGGGCGAGTCCTCGCGGTCGACCGCCTCGCGCATCACCACCGCGCGGGCGTGGACGGCGTCCGACTCCTGCGCCCCGGCCGAGACGCCGTAGTTGCCCACCAGTGGATACGTGAAGACGATGATCTGACCGCGGTAGCTCGGGTCGGTGACGGCTTCCTGATAGCCCGACATCGCGGTGTTGAACACGACCTCCCCGTCGCCCACGCCGCGTCGGTCGCCGAGGCCCCCACGGGCGCCTCGCCGTCGAAGCGCGCACCGTCCTCCAGCAGCAGGAACGCACCGGCCGTCATACGGCCTCGATCGCGAAGGAGCGCTCGCGGTAGCAGACCGTCCCGGCCGCGATCGTCATGCGGACCCGCCCCGTGAGCGTGCGGCCGGCGAAGCAGCAGTTGGTGGAGCGACTCTCGTAGCCGGCCTCGCCCACATCCCACTCCGCGAGCAGATCGGCCAGGCAGACGTCTGCGGGCGCCCCGACTTGCAGCGTAGGTGCGTCGAGGCCGAAGACGGCGGCGCCCGCGCTTCATGCGCTCGACCAGCAGGTCGAGCCCGAGGTGCCCGGGCAGCACGAGGTCGGTGTGGAGGGCGGCGAAGGCGGTCTCGAGGCCCGTGACGCCCATCGGCGCCAGCTCGAACGGCTGCTCCTTCTCCTCGCGCGAGTGCGGGGCGGTCGGTCGCCACGCAGTCGATCGCTCCGGAGCGAAGCGCGTCGATGAGGGCCAGCCGATCGTCGTCGGCGCGAAGCGGCGGGTTCATCTTGAAACCGGTGTCGAGCGCTCGGACCGCGTCGTCGGTGAGCGCTGATGGTGCGGAGTGGCCCTCGGCGGTCACCTCCACCCCGGCCGCTCTCGCCTGCTCGACGGCTATCACCGATTCGCGCGCGGACAGGTGCTGGATGGATCCGCCGCCCTCATAGCCGGCCAGGGCGGTGTCGCGGGCGATCATCGTCGACTCCGAGACCGACGGTATACCGGCCAACCCGAGCAGCGCCGAGACCGCGCCCTCGTGCATGACCCCGCCGGCCGACAGCGAGGGGTCCTCCTCGTGGAGCGCCAGCACGCCCTGCAGAGCCGCTGTACTGAAGCGCCTGGCGGAGCACCCCGGCCAGCTGACCGGCAAGCCGTCGTCGGTGAACCCGACCGCCCCGGCATCGGCCAGCTCGGCCATCTCGGTGAGCTCGTGCCCCTGCTGGCCGCGGGTGATGGCGGCGAGGAAGCCGGTGGGCACGTGCCGCGCGCCTGCTCTCGAAGCGCCTGGAGGACGGAGGCGGAGTCGACGACGGGCGACGTGTTGGGCATCGCGAGGATGGCGCAGAAGCGCCGCCCGCCGCGGCGCGGCGCGGCTGCCGGATGCGACGTCCTCCTCGTCCTCGCGACCCGGGGTGCGCAGCACGTGCGGGTCGACGAAGGCGGGAAGGCATGGAGGCCTTCAGCGTCGACCACCTCGACGCCCTCCGGCGCCGGGAGCGCCCGGGTCGCCGATCTCGGCGATGCGCCCGTCGCGTATCAAGAGATCGCCGAGAGAGTCCTGGAGCTGCGCGCGGGTCGAGGAGGTGCGCACCGCGGACGAGCAGGTTCGCCGGGCGGGGCCTCCCGGTGATCGAGCGCTGCGCCCGCGGGCGTCACGCCGGCTGTGGCTCCGTCGCAGCCTCCGCGGGCTGGACGCCACGCGCCGCATCACCGGGGGAGCCGCCCGCCAGCAGCTCGTAGAGGACGGCCATCCGAACGACCACGCCCGACTCGACCTGCTGCTCGATGAGCGCCTGTGGGGAGTCGATCACCTCGGCGGCGAGCTCGACGCCGCGGTTGACCGGTCCCGGATGCATCAGCAGCTGCTGGGGCGACAGGCGCCGGCCGTCGATCTGGAAGCGGGCCGCGTATTCCCTAAGCGATGGCACGAACGAGCCGCGCATGCGCTCGAGCTGCATCCGCAGGGCGTACACGACGTGGGCCTCCCCCATCCCCTCCAGCGAGTAGCGCACCTGGCAGCCGAGCGTCTCGACCTCCCGCGGAATCAGCGTCGGCGGGCCGCAGACGGTGACCTCGCAGCCCATGCGCGAGAACGCGAGGATGTTCGACCGGGCCACGCGGCTGTGGAGCACGTCCCCGACGATCCAGACCTTCAGACCCTCGAGCGAGCCGACGCGCCGGCGCAGCGTGTAGAGGTCGAGCAGCGCCTGGGTCGGATGCTCGCGCTTGCCGTCGCCGGCGTTGATGACCGCGGCGGCACTCCAGCGCGCAACGAGCTGCGCAGCGCCCACGTGTGGCGAGCGGATGACGATCGCGGCCGGGTCGTAGGCGGACAGCGTCTGGACCGTGTCCTTGAGCGACTCGCCCTTGTCGACCGCCGATCCCTGTGCCTTGACGTTGAGGAGGTCGGCCGAGAGGCGCTTGGCCGCCAGCTCGAACGAGGAGCTGGTGCGCGTGGAGGCCTCGTAGAAGAGGTTGATGACCGTGCGGCCGCGCAGTGTGGGCACCTTCTTGATCTCCCTGCCGGACACCTCGGCGAAGCTCTCGGCGCGGCCGAGGATGCGCTCGATGTCGCCCCGCGTCAGGTCGTCGATCGAGATCAGCTGGCCTCTCATGCGCGCTCCTCCTGCGGGATGGCGGTCGGTTCGCCGCCGTTCGATGCCGCATCGCCGGGCGGCGCCGACGAGATCGTGACCTCGTCCCGCCCGTCCATCTCCTCGACGCGCACGTTCACGCGCTCGTCGCGCGCTGTTGGGAGGTTCTTGCCCACGTAGTCCGGTCGCACCGGCAGCTCGCGATGGCCGCGGTCGGCGAGCACCGCGAGCTGGACACGCTGCGGCCGCCCGTAGTCGAACAGCGCCTCGATCGCGGCGCGGACGGTGCGCCCCGTGTAGAGCACGTCGTCGACCAGCACGACGGTCATCCCGTCGAGCGGAAACTCGATGTGGGAGGAGTGCACGACCGGCTGACCGTCGGGCGAGCGGAGGCGCACATCGTCCCGGTAGAAGGAGATGTCGAGGTCCCCGAGCGGCACCTGAGCCCCGACCAGCTCGCTCACGCGGTCAGTCACCCGCCGGCCGAGGACGGCCCCGCGCCGGTGAATGCCCACCACGACCAGGTCCGTCCCGCCGGTTCGCTCGACGATCTCGTGAGCGATGCGCACGAGCGTGCGCCGCATCTCTTCGCGGTCGAGGACGACCTTCTCGTTCACCTGCGCACACCTTCCTGGCCTCACGGGACCGGGTTAAAGGAGCGGACGCGGCGAGCGTAGCAGGGGTGTCCGACACCGCTGTGCGCCTAGTCCTGCGACGGCGTCGTGACCCTCGACGCGTCCGGCAGGGCGGGGCGGCTCCGGCAACGACGGAAAGAAGTATCCAGAAGACCTGGTACTGGCCTCCCGAGGGTCGAGAGCAGCTCCGCTCCCAGGGCCCACGCCGCTAGGCTGAGGACTGGTGCTGGCCTCGAGCCTCGACCGGATTCTGAGCACCGTCGGTGACGACGCCGTCGTTCTCGACATCGGTGGATGGGCACGACCGCTCACGCGGGCGGACTGGGTGGTGGACCTCATGCCGTACGAGACGCGCGGCCTGTATGGGCGCGATGGCGCCGGAGAAGAACGCTTCGGGCCGCGGAGCTGGGTACGCAGGGACATCTGCGACCACGAGCCATATCCGTTCGAGGACGGCGCAATCGACTTCGTTGTCTGCTCTCACACCCTCGAGGACGTGAGGGATCCCGTATGGGTCTGCAGCGAGATGAATCGTGTGGCGAAAGCCGGCTACATCGAGGTGCCATCGCGGTTGGAGGAGCAGAGCTACGGGGTGCACGGCCCGTGGGTGGGGTGGTCACATCACCACTGGCTCATCGACGTCTCGGGGGATGAAATCGAGTTCGTCTTCAAGCCGCACGTTATCCACGCACGGGACAGCGACCACTTCCCGGCCGGCTACCACCGGTCTCTTACGCTTGAGGAGCGGGTCCAGACGCTCTGGTGGGAAGGAAGATTTGGGTGCCGCGAACGAGTCATGACGACCGCCGCGGAGGTCGACCCCTATCTGTCCGAATTCGTCGCCGCGCATCAGCGGGGGCGAGCGCCTGACTCTAGGCGCCGAGCGCGATCTCTTCTTCGGCGCAACTGAGCGCAGGATGACTGGACGCGTCTGCGTGCGGCGGCCTTTCTCCCCTTCCCGGCCGGTGCCTCGACGCGGCCACACCCCATGACGACCGTTCCGGTGACGGTTGCAGTGGTCTCTTGGAACGACCGGCAACTCCTAGCCGCCTGTCTTCGCTCCCTCAAGTCGGAGGTTGATGCCGGCCGGGCGGACGTGTGGGTGGTGGACAACGCATCGACCGACGGCTCACCTCAAATGGTGCGCGACGACTTTCCTTGGGTCTCGTTGATCGCGTCGAGCGAGAATCGCGGCTACGGGCCGGCCATCAACCTTGTGGCGGCAAGAACGCAAACACCGTGGCTCGCGGCGGCCAATCAGGACGTCGAACTGACCGCCGGAGCCCTCGAGGCGCTGCTCCAGGCGGGCGAGGCCGATGGCGAGGCCGCTGTGGTGGCGCCACGACTGCTCTTGCCCGACGGGTCAACCCAGCACTCGGTCCACCCGTTTCCCACTCTCTGGCTAGCGCTGCTGTTCAATCTGGGGCTTCACCGGCTGAGCCATCGGCTTGGCGACCGACTGACGATAGAAGGCTACTGGGATCCGATGCGCCCCCGACGCGTCGATTGGGCGATCGCGGCCTTCGTCCTGATTCGCCGGCCGGCGTTCGAGGCGGTCGGTGGCTTTGACGACAACCAGTGGATACACGCCGAGGACCTTGGGCTCGCCTGGCGGCTATCAGACGCCGGCTGGAGCACGCGGCATGAGCCAACCGCCGCCGTGCGCCATGTCGGGAGCACCGCCACGACGAAGGCCTTCGGCGATGACCTCACCGCGCGCTGGATGGCCGCCACGTACGCCTGGATCGCCACGGAACGCTCTGTTCCGGTCGCCTGGGCGACTGCGACCATCAATCTCCTTGGCGCCGGAGTCCGCTACCTCGCGTTCCGCGCCCTCGCACGGATCTGCCCGGGCCGCTGGAGCCGATTGCGGGACTCGTTCAGGCACTGGGTCCGCATCCATCGTGCGGGCCTCAGGCCGCGGACGGACCTCCTCCGCCGCTACTGATCGGCGAGCTCGTCGGCGCGTTCGTTAGGGATAACTCGGTCGCTGGCGTGCAGCACCGCGTGAGGCACCACGAAGCCGTGGTTCGACTTCATCTTGAAGCGGCCATGGTCGAGGACCCGATCGAACCCGGCGGTCCAGATCATGTGCTTCCAGAGCTTGACGTTCGGTTTCCAGAAGACGACCGACTGGTCGCGGTCGGCTCGATAGCGGGCGAGGGCAAAAGGCAGGCGGTTCAGCAGCTGGTCGTACTCCTCGGCGACGATGAGCGTGCCGCGGCACAGGCCGGCGATCCGTTCTAGCGCGAGGAGCTGATCCCGCAGATGGATGAGGATGGAGCCGCAAAAAACCAGGTCGAACTCACCGAGCTCGCTGGAGAAAGCCTCGTACAGGTTGCAGGACACTCGCTCGACGCTCGAGCCGAGCATCTCCTTGGCCAGTCGAAACCCCTCGCCCCGCGGCGTCGCGGGAAACGACTTCGGCCGGCGGCGCGGGGGCCAGTCCAACTCTCGCTCGTCGTCGACGTCTAGGGCGGTTACCTCTGCGCCGCGACGCTCCATCTCGAAGGCCCAAAAACCGTCCCACGTGCCTACGTCAAGCGCCCGCATACCTTCCATCCGCTCAGGAAGGCCGTACTCATGGACGTACGGCCGGAGGTCGAACATGCCATCCGTCGCGTAGTCGGGCGCCAGCTCAAGCGTGTGATACCAGCCTATGCTCCGGGCGCGGTCGAGCAGCTGCACGGGGCCGAAGGTAACAGCTGGCTTCCGGGATCTGCTTGACTCAGCGCCAGCGGCTCAGACCCGCGGGCGGGCCAGCACAGCTGCGTGTGGGATCCCGTGGTTACCCGCGACAAGGCGCGTGAAGGCGCGCCTTGTTCGCTCCAGCGGCGACCTGTCGAGAGGCGGGTGCCCGCGTCCGAACGGGATCGCGTAAGGCCGCGTGGAACGCTCGATCGCGAAGCCCGCTACGTGGACCATGCGCCGGTGACCGGCGAGGCTCGGGATCCACCAGTGAAGCAGCCGCTCGGAGCCCACGATCCGAGCCACGCCGGCGCGCGGGTGGCGGACGCTGAGCGCAAGATCGATGGTCTCAGCGGATAGAAGAAGGCCGTGGCAAACCCGGCGAATCGCCTCCAGGGCGCGCAGCGGATCTCTGAGGTGCAGGAGGATCGAGCCGCAGACGACTACGTCGAACGTTCCGAGCCGGTTGCAATCCAGATCATAGATGCTGGTCTCAACGCGCTGAACGGAAGACCCAAGGGCATTCTTCGCGACCTTGAAGCCGGCGGCTTTGTCGGGGCCCGCGATGGCGGCCAGGTAATCGGGCCCGCTCGCGCGGCTCTCCGGGAGCCAGTCCCACCGCGTGTGATCGCTGAGGTCCGCGGCGATCACTTCGCGCGCGCCGCGCCGCTCGAGCTCAAAAGCGAGGAAGCCGTCGTAGGTGCCGACATCGAGGCAACGTTTGCCAGCCACATCCGGCCAGGGCATGCGCTCGACGATCGACCGGAGATCGAACCAGCCGGGAGTCACCACTCCCGGCCGCAGCTCGATCGTGTGGTACCAAAGCGCGTTTCCGCCGACCGCCGCCCGCAGGGACTGCTCGTCCGCGTCAAATCGACCAGGCTCTGTCATCAGATCGCTGCGCCGACGTGCCGCCGCGCGGAGCGGGGCGAGTGTAGCTTCCGTAGTCTCGCGGCGATGTGCGCCGGCAATGACTCAACCGCGTCCCCCCATCTAGCTCGCAGGGCAAGAGCGGAGCGGGCTGCGAGCCTCAACCCGCACTGGTATCACTCGATCGAGTTGGCTCCCGGGGTGCTTACTCCGGGGCACGTGGACCTCCGAAAGACAGCTGCGACGGTCCTCCCGAGCCTGCTCGAGGGGAGCCGCGCCCTTGATGTGGGCACGTTCGACGGGTTTTGGGCCTTCGAGCTCGAGCGGCGCGGAGCCTCTGTGGTAGCCATCGATACGGAGACGGTCGACGCGAATGAGTGGCCGCCCCTGCATCGCGCACGTCTCGAGGACGAGGCGCGGAACCTTGACCTGCGCCTTGGGCGGGGATTCGAGCTGGCGGCGGACGTACTGGGGTCCAACGCCCAACGGGTGATCTGCGACGTCTACGACTTGTCGCAGGAGACGACCGCAGGCGCGGTCGATCTCGCCTTCAGCGGCGCGATCCTCCTCCATCTCCGGGACCCTGTGAAGGCGCTTGAGCGCATGCTCAGCGTCCTGGCGCCTGGCGGGACGCTCATCATCCTCGAGCCGGTCTCCGTCACATCGAGCGTGCTCGCCCCTCGCCGTCCGATAGCCAACTTCCGGGCGGTCAGCGACTCCTTCATCTGGTGGTATCCAAACCTTTGCGCACTTACAGCTTGGTTGCGGGCCGCCGGCTTCAGGGACGTGAGCTTCAGGGGTTTTCACCGACCGCCCGCCGCGAGGAACATGACTCAGTGGTACGCCGCACTGACGGCTCGAAGGCATCCGCTCACCTGACTCGACAGCGCACGAGAGTCCGGATGACCCTGATGCCGTCGACCCAGGTCAGCTTCTTGCCCTCTTCACTTGCCCGGGCTCGGTAGGGCACGGGGATCTCGAAGATCCGCTCCCCTCGTTGCAGCAGGCGCGCGGTGATCTCGGCCTCGATGTTGAAGCCGCGCGACCGAAGGGGTAGGGCCCGGAGCACGCTGGTACGGACCGCTTTGTGGCAAGTCATGAGGTCATGGATGTAGACGTTGAAGAGGGCGTTCGCGGCTAGCGTCACCGCCTTGTTCCCGAGCACGTAAAGAAACGAATGACTGGTGTACCCGTCGAAAGCGCGGACGCCGTACACGGCGTTGGCCGTTCCGTCAAACAGAGGGGGCAGTAGTGCCGCGAGGCTCTTCGCTGAGTATTCGAGGTCTGCGTCGAAGATAGTCGTGAACTCCCCGCTCGCGGCCTCCAGGGCGCTGCGGATGGCGGCGCCCTTGCCTCGATTTCGGTCATGTCGAAGCACCGTCACAGCCGGCGGCCAAGTCCGTGTATCGAGAAGTTCCCTGGTCCCGTCGAATGACCCGTCGTCCACCACTAGGAGCTCGATGTCCGTGGGCAGCTCCGCCGTCAGCACCTCGTCGATCGCTTGCTCGACGGTTGCGGCCTCGTTGAAAACCGGCATCACGACTGACAGAAGCTTGTCAGCGTCGGGCCTCATCTGCTGACTCCTGCATCCGGTCGACTGTGGTTGACCTCGTAGACGGCGGCGCAGCCGAAGCTTCGCCGCGTCACGGCCGCTGGCCCGAGCGTTATCTCGAGATCCTCGCGGTCGCGGCAGTCCGAGAGAAGGAAGGCCGCACCGGTGGAGCGCACGAACTTTCGCCCTTCATGTCCCGTCAGCGCGCCATCGAAGAGGTCGTCCGCCAGGCGAGCGCGATGGAGGAAGTCAGGGGTCCAGGACGGATGCCCCACCCACGAGGACCGTCCAGAGAATGCCGGCACCGCCGACCCCAGGTAGGCGGTCGGAAGCACACCTCCTAGTCGCGGATCCTGGTCCAGCGCGCGCAGGGCGTTAGCCTCGCCCGCCAGCAGGAGGTGGGGTTGCGCGCGCGCCTGTATCGAGCCCGCAAGCGCCAACCCGACGTATGCCATGCCTGGAACGACCGCGATGGTGACCGCGAAGGCGCTGACCCATCGAGGGACGCTAAACCGCTTCCAGCCCCTAACGGCCAGCACGGCGAGTGGCAGGCTCAAGGCCTCGAACGCGTGAGCGGGTACCGAGGGACTGAGGACGAGGTAGACAAGCAGCGCCGCCGGAGGCCACAACCGCAGCATCCGCTCCTGCGTGTCAAGCGGACCTCCAACGGCGGCCAAGGCCGGCACGGCGAGCGGCGCCAGCGCGAGGGCGACCACCCACGGCGGGAAGCCGCCAAGCTCGGTCTGAGCCTGGGCTACGCCCCATGCCGGGTCCGTGCGCGAGAGCGCGAGGTAGTAGAGCAGGGGCAGGACCGTGGCGAACGTCGGTGCGGCCACCACGGTCATGTCCCGCCGCCGCCCACCCCGCCAAGCAACGAGTCCGCCAACGATCACGAGCAGCGTCTCGCCCTGCCACGGGTGAAGCCAGCTGACGAGGAGTCCGGCCATGGCTGTGCCGGCGGTGTACCTTCGCCCCCGCGAGCCGGCTTCGAGCGGCTCGGTGTCGACAAGCCACTCGATGCCCAGCAGGAAGATCGGCATCAGACCGATCGCAATAACCGTCGGCAGGTAGCCCCAAGTCTGCCCGGCTGCGAAGAGCTCGCCTGCCAAGCTGGCGACCGGTTCCGTCCCGCTCAAGCCGGCGGCGGCCGCAAGCGCGCTCGGGGTGACGAAGAAGAGGGCCAAGGCCAGCGTGACGTCACGGGACTTCCGATCCCTGTGGAGGCGATGGACGTATGCCCTGAAGCCGGCGAAGAGGACCACCACGGCCAGCGGCGTCCAGACGAGGTAGGCGAGCTGAATCGAGCCTCCGAACCTCCAGACGAGTCCGCTGAGGAGAAACATCGGGTGCAGGAACACCTCATCGCTCGGGCCAAGGCTGAACCGGTTTGCGGCCAGGTCGATGGCTCCGAACTGACGGATCCAGGCCATGTACTGGAGCTGATCCGCGGCGAACAGGCCATTTGCCCCCGTAAAGACCTCTCCCGTCGAGGCTCCGCGATACAGGAGCGCGGCAAGTGGAGCTGCCGCCCACAGGGCGAGAAACCCGACGAGCGCGATCTCCGCGTACGAGAATCTGTGCACCAGCGAGTGCAGCAGCCCCTTGTCACCTCGCATGCGCTCGAACGGGATCCCCCACTCCCATCGTCGGTGGAGGCGTCGATGGACTACCTCCCAGTCGGACCAGGGCGATGAGGAAGCCTGCCCATAGCGCGATCATCATCGACGCGTAGACGGGAACAACCCAACGCTCTTGCCAGGGTCCGAGGTAGAAGAGTGCGGTGGGAAGCAATGCGACCGCCTGCACCACCCCACTCCACCCGAGATAGCCGGCCATGATGAAGAAGGGCAGTCCCCAAACGAGGTACTGGAAGAAGAAGCCCGTGCCGAAGACGTAGACAGCAAGCCAGACGAGCACCGCACCCTTCAGCGGCGCAAACCGGCAACGAACCAGGAGCGCACCCAGGGCAACCATCACGAGCACATCGAGGAAGGGGCCCGCGGTCACCAGCGCCAGCGTCAACTGGCTCGGGTCGACGAACGGATCCGTCAGCCAGAACCTCGAAAGCGACGGCTGAACGACGAGGCTCAATCCGCCGGCGCCCGGCACTCCCACGTAGCGGAGGGCGTGCGCGACGCCTCCCGGGTCAACGGCGAGAAAGGGCAGTAGCACCAGTCCCGGCACGGCGACTGCGGCCGCGAGCAGAATGGTCGCTTCCCTGGTCGACCGCGCCCCTGGGAGTAGCGCCAGCACCATCAGCAACGGGACGGTCTTAAGTGCGCCACCCAGCCCTATCAGGAGCCCCGCGGCGAGGGCGCGCCTACGGTTGCCGGGCCGCTCCCATACGGCCAGCGCGGCCACCGCGGGGAGGATGGCTACTGAGTCGAAGTGCCCATGGTAACCCGAGATGACGGCGAAGGAGGGGCCCAGAACGACCAGCGCGGCGGCGGTGAGGCGCCGACGCTCACCGACGCCGCGACGACCGAGGAAGCTCTGGACGATCCAGGCGATGGCGAGGTCGGCGATTACAGCAGGCAGGCTGATGAGCGCATGGAACGGCATGCCGGTCACGTCGGCGAGCTTCGAAGCCCATACGATAGTCGGGATGTATCCGGGCGTATATGGCCATCGCGGGCGTCCACCGAACGCCATATCGGAGTAGTGAGCGAACGGCGCGGCGGCGAGTCGGTCTGCCACGAGCCTGAACGACTCCATGTCGAAGGCCGACCCGACCGTTGCGAACGAGACGGCGAGACGCACCGCCGCTCCAGCCGCCAGCAAGGTCCAAAGTAGGCGCGTCCCGCGCGCCGTCATCCGGCCATCCTGATCACCGGACCACCGTATTGAGGCAAGGCTCGCGGTCACCGCTCCGACCGTGGAGTGCATCCACTCCCGGTCGCATTCGTCGTCGCGTATCGCTTAATCGAGCGCCACGATGTCGAAGGCGACTGTCCCGTCGTGGGCCGTTCCGAGGCCCATGGTGTGTCGCGGCTGACGGCGCCGATCGGTGGGACTGCCCGGATTGAAGATTCGAAAGCCGTCTCGCTCCTCATGGAGGGGGATGTGCGAGTGGCCAAAGACGACCGCATCGGCGTGCGGAAAACGCCTGGCGAGTCGCTCCAGCCGGCCACGACGCGGTCCGGCGTCATGCACGAGCCCGATGGTGGCGCCCTCAACTTCCAGGGTCAGCTCGGCTGGAAGGCGGCGACGTAGCTCGGGTGAGTCCACGTTTCCGTGCACGGCAGCGATCGGCGGCCCTATCAACGACATCTCCTCGAAGACGGAGGCCGCTACGAAGTCTCCGGCGTGGAGGATGAGGTCAGCGACCGTGAGGCGGTCGACGCACTGCTCGGGGAGCCGGCGCGAGCCTAGAGGCAGATGCGTCAGCGATCACCGCAATCACCATGCCTCAAAGCCGGCGGGTCAATCGAGCGAGCGCCGGTACCAGGCGTAGGTCTCGGCGAGGCCGCCGTCGAGGTCCCAGCGAGGCTGCCAGCCCAGCTCCTCGCGGATGGCGGAGGAGTCGAGGAACTGCCGGTCGATCTCACCGCGCGGGATGCCCGACCCTTGCACGTCTGGCTCGACGTCCTGCCCCGACACAGCGATCAGGCGGCGGACGATGTCAATGACCTCCACCGGCTGGCCGGCACCGGCGTTCCAAGCTCTGCCACGGAGTTCCCGCCGCGAGAGTGAGTCGGCCACCGCAAGGTAGGCCTCAGCGGCGTCCTCCGCGTAGATGTAATCACGCTGGGGCGAGCCGTCCGATCGGACGACGGGCTGCTTGCCCTCGATCAGGGCTCGGGCCAGTCCGGCACTATTCGCGAGAAGTTGAAGTCGCCGCCGCCGTAGACGTTCGCGAGCCGAGTCACGGCCACCGGGAGGTCGTAGGTCACCGCGTAGGAGCGCGCGATCAGGTCGGTGCACGCCTTCGATACGTCGTAGGGGTACCGCGGCTGCAGCGGGAAATTCTCCTGATACGGCAACGTGTTGTGAGCACCGTAGGCCTTGTCGGACGAGGCGACGACCACCCGCTCGACCGGCTGGCCCACCGTGCCGACGGTGCGACAGGCCTCCAGCACGTTGTAGGTCCTCGCACGTTGCTCTCCCACGTGGAGAGCGGTGAGCGGTTCGCGATGCCCACCAGCGTCTGGGCCGCGAGGTGGAAGACGCTGTGGACGGCGTACTCGTTGAGGATCCGCACGAGCGCCTCGTAGTCGAGGATATCGGCCTGCACCAAGTCGCAGCGCTCCTCGAGGCCCTCGATACGGAACCTGGACAGGGCGGGCACATCACGGCGCGGAACCACGACCCGCGCGCCCTCGTCGAGCAGGCGCTGGGTGAGCCACGAGCCGATGAACCCCTGGGCACCCGTCACGAGCACGGACAGATCCTCATAGCGCCGGCCTTGCTCCATCATGGCTCAGGCGCCCGGCCCGCCAGCGGAGCGGCAGAGATCGCACGACCGCTTGAGGGGCGAGGCGACCGGCCGCACGCGCGGAGCCTAGCGCGGCGGTTGACCCAGGATCCTCACTATGCTCGCGGCGGTGCGCGTCCTGACGATCGGGAACATGTACCCCCCGCACCACCTGGGCGGCTACGAGCTCACCTGGCGCTCGGCCGTGGCCCACATGCGCGAGGCGGGCCACACGGTGCGCGTCCTGACCACGGACTATCGGCGACCCGGCGTGACGCCCGACGAGCTCGAGGACCGCGACGTCCACCGCGAGCTGCGCTGGTACTGGCGAGAGCACGAGATACCGCGGATCGGCCCCCGGGCGTGCCTCGCCCTCGAGCGCCACAACGCGCGCACCCTTGTCCATCACCTGAGGGAGTTCCTGCCCGACGCGGTGAACTGGTGGGCGATGGGCGGGATGTCGCTCTCGCTGATCGAGCGGGCGAGGCGCAGGGGTCTCCCCGCGGTCGGCGTCGTAGGTGACGAGTGGATGCTGTACGCACCGCTCCAGGACAGCTGGGCACGCACCTTTCTCAGACACCCGCGGTTCTCGCTGCCCGTCGAGTGGGTGAGCCGGGTACCAACCCGCTTCCGGATCGGGAGCGGCGCCTCGTGGCTCTTCAACAGCGAGTACGTTCGCCGGCGGACGCTCGAGAGCCCGTGGGATCTGCGCCGCTCGTCCGTCCTCCATCCGGGCGTCGACCACGACCTCTTCCGGGCGGCCCCGGCTTTGCCCTGGCGTTGGCGGATGCTCTACGTGGGGCGAATCGACGAGCGGAAGGGGATCGAGACCGCGATCCGCGCGCTCGGCTCGCTGTCCAGCGCGACGCTGACCGTGCTCGGTGGCGGTGACGATCAGTACCTCCGACGCCTCCACGGAGTGGTTGACGACCTGGACTTGACCCAGCGAGTGACCTTCTCCCGAGTGCCTCGAGAGAAGCTCCCGGACGAGTACGCCGAGGCCGACGTGCTGGTCTTTCCGGCGAACTGGGACGAGCCCTGGGGGCTCGTCCCGCTTGAGGCCATGGCGGTGGGCACACCCGTGGTGGCCACGGGTAGAGGCGGCTCGGCGGAGTACCTCGAGCATGAGCGAAATTGCCTCATCGTTCCGTCCGGCGACGTGCCGGCGCTGGCGGCCGCCGTCAGCCGCCTCGGTGACGAACCAGGGCTGGGCGAGCGGCTCAGAGAGCAGGGACTCGCGACGGCCAAGCGCTACGACGAGCGCCACTACAACCGGGCGATCCGCGAGGCGCTGGAGCGAGCCGCCGCATGAGCTCCGCCGATCGGTGCCGTTAGCGTTCGCCGCACGCGCTAGCTTCTTTACGTGCATGACTCGATCACAGACTGAAGGTCTCGGTGCCAACGCCGGCGGTGACCTTCGGGCTCGGATCGGGGCGATCGGCCGGCTCGTACTCATCCACCTCCGCGACCCGCTGCTCGTGCTCGAGCGCATGGCTGCGCTCTCCCCGGCTTCGAGGACGGCAGGCGCCATGGACGCTTCCTCATGAGGTTCCGAAGACCGCGACAAGCGTGTGCCTCCAGTGGTCGGCCACGCGCGCGGAACGGCGGCATGAGGCCAGTCGCCGCACGCGCCAAGCGCCTGCTCCGCCGGGTCACCGTCCAGCTCGGATACGAGCACGCGCCGCGGCTCATGTCGAGGCTGCGGAAGCGGTGGGTTCTGATCCGCAACCCTCAGGCCACGATCCGCTTCCAGGAACCGGTCTACTTGGGCCCGGGCTTCAGCTTGCACATGCCAGAGGGCGGCATCTTCATTGTGGGGCCGGGGGTCGAGTTCCGCCGCGGCTTCAGGGCCGAGGTCGGCGCCACTGGGAAGATCGTGATCGGCGCCGGCTCCTACCTCACCTACGACGTGATCATCGCGTGCTCGACGACCATCGAGATCGGCGAGCGCTGCGGTGTGGGTCAGAGCACGTTCGTCAGCGACGGCAATCACCGCTACCGCGACCTCGAGAAGCCCTTCCTCGAGCAGGGCTACAACTTCCGGCCGATTCGCATCGAGGACGATGTCCAGATCCACTCGAAATGCACGATTGTCGCGTCAATCGGCCGGCGAGCGGTGATCGGCGCCAACGCGGTAGTCACAAGACCGGTCCCCGCGTACACGGTGGCAGGGGGCGTCCCCGCAAAGGTGATCGACTACTTCGGCCCGGCTGGGTCTGAGCCGGCTGAGCTAGCGGAGTCGGACCCTTCCGGCAGCGACTGATGACCGCCGCCGGCTGAACGGTCGCCGGCCGCCGACTCCCATGCCGCCAGGAAAGGCGGGGCGAGTTGCTGGCGGTACCACATGTCGGCGCTGAGCCATACCCGCCGGCCGAGCCAGGGCACGCGCCGTGGCACGACGGTCGCGAGGCGAGCGCCCCGCCCGCGAACTCGAGGCGCTTCGGCCGCGCTGCGAAAGAGCTCGTGGAAGTGGGGCGAGACATCGGGGTGTCGCCGGACGAAGGCTCGCTCGGAGGCGGCGATACGCGGCACGCGCCGGCGCCACGACTCGAGCGTCATCGCGTGAAGGTGCTCCGCCTCCGCGCGCCGGTTGTAGAGCAGCCGGAAGCCGAGCTCGTTCAGGCGATAGGCGAGGTCGAGGTCCTCATAGCCGAAGGGAAAGTTCTCTTCGTCGAAGCCACCGACTCGCTCGATGAGCGCTCGCTTCACGGTCACATTGGCCGTGTAGAAGCGGCCCCAACCGGCCTCCTCCCCCGTGATCTCCGGGTAGGCGAACTGAATCCCGTGGTCGAGCCAGCGCATGAACGGCGTGACGCGGAGGCCGTCGGCCCAGCGGACGCGGCCGAGGACGCCGACCTCGTTCTCGGTGTGTCGTTCGTGCCAGTCCAAGTGCTCCGAGACGAGCTCTGGTCCAGGCAGCACGTCATCGTCGAGAAAGAGGAGGAGCGGCGCCCGCGCCTGGCGCCAGCCTCGATTCCGCGCTGCTGAGGCTCCGACAGTCTCCGCCCGGAGTAGCCGAACGTCATAGGGCCGTTCCGCGATGGCGGCCTCCACGCCGGAGACATCTCGCTCGGCCGCATCGGCCACCACGATAACCTCGAACTCTCCGAGAGGCGTCCGCTGCTCGACGAGGCGTGCGAGTACGCGCGTGAGGATCTCCGAGCGTCCTAACGTCGGAATGATGACGCTCAGGCGCATCCGACCGTATGCCGGCTAGATCGGGCGCGCCAGCACGGCCACGTGCGGGTCGCCCTTCCACGCGCTGATCGCGGCCTGTCGCCCCTCCGCCGTCAGCAGGAGCTTAGGCGAGACCGGTGGCGCTTCCTGCCCTGCTCCACGCGGCATGTAGAGCCGCCGCGGGCGGCCCTCGAGGCGAAAACCGGCCGCCTCCACCATGCGCACGATCCCTGCCTGGTTGGGCGTCCACCACCAGGGACGTCCGAGCCCGTCGAGGGTCGCCGCCGGTCGCCGGGGGAGGCGCATGGTGAGCAGCGGGTCGATCGTGTCGACGACCAGCAGCTGACCGCCGCAGATCGCGCGCACGCGCTCGAGCGCGAGGACCGGATCGCGAAGGTGCACGAGCAGACTCCCGAGGTAGACGAACTCGAAGCTGCCGAGGTCGGCTTCCCGCAGGTCGTACACGCTGCGCTCCAACCGGCGGACCGAGGAACCGAGCGCCCGACGCGCGATCTCGAAGCCGGCACCGCCGTCCTGTCGACGCTCGAGGGCCTCCTTCACCGCCGCCGTGCTGCCCGCCGGCCAGTCCCACGCCTCGGGGTCGAGAACGTCCACGGCCACGACCTCGCTCGCCCCGCGCCGCTCCATCTCGAACGCCCAGAATCCGTCGAACGTGCCCACGTCGAGGCAGCGCCGCCCCGTGAGCAGCGAGGGCATCGGGACACGACCCGCCACCGAGCGCGTGTCGAACCAGCCCTGGGTGACCACCCCGGGCGCCAGCTCCAAAGTGTGGTACCACTGCCGGCCGGACACCGAGCGCTCCAGCTCCTCGCCCTCGAGGCGTGGCTTCGAGTCCGGCGGCGGGCTCCCGTCGGCCACGTCAGCTCGGCCGGATGGCCTCGGCCCAGATGTTCGCGGCCCCCAGGCGCGCGGTCAGCCGGTGCCTCGCCAAACGGTGATAGAGGCGCTTGGCGCTCTCATCCGGCACGTGGCCCGTGTGCACCCACTCCCCCACCCGCACGGCGATTCGCTCGTAGCCCGCACGAGAAAGAGCGCGCCTCAAGGAGCTCACGGTCTGCTCGTTCACGTGCATCAGTCGCTCGTACTCGACACGCGGATCAGCGGGCCACCTGCGTCGTCGACCTGGGCTGAGGCCCCGCTGGAGCCGGTACGTGACTTCGTAGATCGTGCGGTTCGGAAGCGTGTGGATGAAGATCCGACCACCTATCTTCAGTAGGCGGAACGCCTCTCGCAGCGAGCGATCGAGCTCCTGGGGAGAGAGGTGCTCGACCACGTCGAGGAAGGTGACGAGGTCGGCACAGGAGTCGTCGAGCGGCATGGCTCGAGCGTCGGCCAGGAGCACGCTTGCCCGCTCCGCGAGCCCATGGGTCTCGATCGTCCGCTGCGCCAAGTCGACGGCGGTCTGCGAGTACTCGACCCCGACCGCACGAGCTGCGCCACCCTGCACGGCGGCCACGAGCAGCTCGCCGCGCCCCGTACCCACGTCAACGAGCGTCTCGCCGGACCGGAGGCCGGCCAGGGAGAGGGCGCCGGGATACATCGCGGCGATCTGGGAGCCGTCCGACGACGCCCAGTCGCGGCTGCCCGAGCACGCCTTGAGGTAGTAGTCCTCGTCGTAGGCCTCGGCTGGAACGGCCGGATCGGGCAGCGGCGGAGTGGCGGACGGCCGCCCGAGCGCGTCCGGCTCGTCCTCGGTGGTCGACCGCTTCCCGTCCACGCTCCGGCCCGCCATGCTACACCCCTCCCCCGTGCCCCCCGCGCTTTCCAGCTCGTGCGATCCGGCCCGCGAGCAGGCGGAGCTCCGCGAGTACCTCGGGGGTTCGTACGACCACTCTCGACTCCAGCAGTACGAGCGCGTGCTCGATGACGAGCAACGCCGGATCGGCGACGAGCAGCGCCTGTACCGGACGTCGGAGGCCTATCTCTACAACCTGACCGCCTTCGCGATGACGGGCACCAAGCTGCCCTACCTGGAGGAGCTGGTAGCGGCGGTGCCGCCCGGGGCCAGGCTGCTCGACTACGGGTGCGGCATCGGCAGCGACGGGCTGTGCCTCCTCGAGGCCGGCTATCGCGTCTCGTTCGCGGATTTCGACAACCCGAGCACGCGCTATCTGCGCTGGCGCCTCGAGCGGCGCGGCATGGATGCCGATATCTACGACCTGGACCAGCGGCACCACCGGCCGGCTTCGACCTCGTCTACGCGTTCGACGTCATCGAGCACGTGGATTGCCCGTTCGCCTTCCTCGACCAGATGGAGCGTCGAGGACGCCTCGTGCTCCTGAACCTGCTCGAGTCGGAGCCGGATGAGACCCCCCATCGTCCGCTCCCGATCGGCTCGCTGCTGCGCCATGCGGCCAGGGGACGGCCTCGGCTACCGGATCTACCGTGGCCGCTCACATCTGGTGCTCTACGCGCAGCGCACCCGCCGCGGAGACGCGCTGCGGTCCCAGGGCCTGCTCTGGCGGCGCTGGCTCGAGCGCCGCCTCGGGCGGACGCTGACTAGCCCTCGGCGCAGTCCATCACGCGACGCGTGACAATTCGGGAGTGTCCGTGAATCCAGCCAAGCCCCGCGTGGCGCCACCGAATCCGAGCGCCGTGCCGCTGAGCCCCTCGCCGATGGCCCCCGAGGCCGGTGCCGAGATCGAGGCGCCACTCGGCCGCTTCGGCCCCGGTGCGAAGAACCTGCGCGCCACCACCGCTCGCGGCACGATCATCAACGCCGCCTTCCTGATCGGCTTCGACACGCTGGGCGTCCTGAAGGGCTTCATCGTGGCGGCCTTCCTCACGACCGCCGAGTTCGGCATCTGGGGAATCCTGGTGGTCGCGCTCGGCACGCTCGGCTGGCTGAAGCAGGTCGGGATCGGAGACAAGTACATACAGCAGGACGAGTCCGACCAGGAGCTCGCGTTCCAGAAGGCGTTCACGCTCGAGCTTCTCTTCAACGCGGTGATCCTCGCCGTGCTTCTTGCTGCGCTACCGCTCTTCGCCGCGATCTACGGTCGCTGGGAGATAGTCCTTCCCGGGCTCGCGGCCGCCACGGTTCTACCCGCGCTGGCGCTCCAGACACCGATATGGGTCTTCTACCGGAGGATGCGATTCGTGCGCCAGCGAAGCCTTCAGGCCGTGGACCCGATCGTGGCCTTCCTGGTCACGGTCACCCTCGCCTTCACCGGCTTCGGCTACTGGAGCCTCGTGCTCGGCGTGGTGGCCGGATCCCGGCGTCCGCCCTGGTGGCCGTGGCGGTCTCGCCCTACCGGCTGGCCTTCAGATACGAGCGCGGCACCATGCGTCAGTACGCGAGCTTCTCGTGGCCGCTGTTCGTGGCGAGCGCGAGCGGCCTGCTGCTGGCTCAGATCTCGATCTTCGTCGGTCAGGCGAAGCTCGGGGCTCGCCGGGGTGGGTGCGTCATCGCCCTCGCGTCGTCGATCTCCGTGTACACCGACAAGGTGGACGCGATCATCACGCAGACCCTGTATCCCGCTATCTGCGCGGTCAGGGATCGCACCGACCTGCTGTTCGAGTCATTCACCAAGTCGAACCGGCTGGCACTGATGTGGGGCGTGCCGTTCGGCGTCGGGTTGCCCTTCGCCCGATCTGGTGCGGTTCGGCCTGGGCGCGCGGTGGGAGCCCGCGGTGGGCCTCCTCCAGGCGTTCGGCCTCATCGCCGCCATCAACCACATCGGGTTCAACTGGTCGGCCTTCTACCGCGCGCACGGCGATACGCGGCCACTGGCGATCGTCAACGGGATCACTTTAGTGGCGTTCCTCGCCACGGCGTACCACTTCTCCTCAGCTACGGGCTCGACGGCTTCGCGGTCGGCATGGGGATCGCGACCGCGGTGAACCTGGCCGGACGCTCCTACTTCCTGAAGCGATTGTTTCCCGGCTTGAGGATGTCGACTACCTGATGCGCGCGATAGCGCCCACGATCCCGGCGGCGCTCTGCGTGCTGGCGGCGCAAACCCTGATCGCCGGCGACCACGGGCTCGGAGTTGCCTTGGGCGAGCTCCTCCTCTACGCGGCCGTGACGGCCGCTGCGACGCTCCTGTTCGAGCGAGCGCTGCTGCGCGAGGTGATCGGCTACCTCCAGGGCGGCGGCCGGGCCAACCCTGCGCCCGCGGCCTGAGCGGGTGCCTAGCCGCCGGCGACCGCCGGCAGGATCGTGACCTCGTCGCCGTCCTCGACGCCCGTCTCGAGCCCGTCGAGGAAGCGGATGTCCTCACCCTCCACGTAGACGTTCACGAAGCGGCGCAGATCGCCGTCCTCGGCGATGCGGTCACGGAGGCCGTCGTAGCGCTCGTAGAGGCCGTCGAGCACCTCTCCGACGGTGGTGGCGTCATCGACGGAGGCTTCCGCCTCGCCGCCGGTGACGTTTCGCAGCTGCGTTGGAATCTTGACGCTGATCGCCATCGGCGCGGAAGTCTAGAGCGCCTCCGCCGCGAGCGCTCCGCGCTCGAACCTCTCACCGAAGGCGTCCGCCGTGGGCTCGATCTCGGTGGTCTCGAAGCTGCCTCGCACCGCATCGAGCGTCTTCAGCCCCTCGCCGGTGATCACGAGCACCACGCGCTCGTCGGAGCCGATCCTGCCCTCGTCGGCGAGCTTCTTGAGCACCGCGGTGGTCACGCCACCGGCGGTCTCGGTGAAGATCCCCGCCGTCTCGGCGAGCAGCTTGATGCCCTCCCGGATCTCGTCGTCGGAGACGGCGTCGATCGCCCCGCCGGAGCGGCGGGCCAGCTCGACTGCGTATGGACCGTCGGCGGGATTCCCGATGGCGAGCGACTTGGCGATCGTGTCGGGCTTGACCGGTCGGCAAATGTCCCTGCCGGCCTCGAAGGCCTGTGCCACGGGTGAGCAGCCCTCGGCCTGAGCGCCGTTCATCGTCGGCACCTCGCCCTCCAGGAGCCCGACCTCGAGCCACTCCTCGAAGCCGCGGGCGATCTTCGTGAAGAGGGACCCCGAGGCGACGGGCACGACGACCCGATCGGGCAGCTCGAAGCCGAGCTGCTCGGCGATCTCGAAGCCAAGCGTCTTAGAGCCCTCGGCGTAGTAGGGGCGCACGTTCACGTTCACGAACGCCCAGTCGCGCTCGCTCGAGAGCTCCGTGCAGAGCCGGTTCACGTCGTCGTAGTTGCCGCGGACGGCCACCAGGTTCGTGCCGTAGATGCCGGTGGCGAGGATCTTCTGTTCCTCGAGGTCGGCGGGAACGAAGACGTAGGACTCGAGTCCCGCGGCGGCCGCGTGGGCCGCGACGGCGTTCGCGAGGTTGCCGGTGGAGGCACAGGCCACCACCTCGTAGCCGAGCTCCCTGGCCTTGGCGAGCGCCACGGTCACGACACGATCCTTGAACGAGTGGGTGGGGTTCGCGGCGTCGTTCTTTACCCAGACCTCACGCAGCCCCAGGCGCTCAGCCAAGCCGTCCGCCCGGATGATCGGCGTCACCCCGGCCGCCAGCGCCGACGGCAACGCCGGCGCCGCCACCGGCAGGAAGTCGGCGTAGCGCCAGAGCGACTGCGCCCCCGCCTGGATCTTCCGCCGCGCCGAGGCCGCATCGAGCCCCGAGAAGTCATACGCCACCTCGAGCGGGCCGAAGCATTTGTCACACGCGTACCGCGCGTCGAGCGGATACCGCTCACGACATTCCTTGCACTGAAGCGCTTCTGCTGTCATGTCACCCCTTAACGAAGAAACTCCGCCGATCCAAGTGACGGAGCTCTCGTCGAAGCGCTTCGTCACATCTCCCAGGCCTTTGCTTGGGGCCTGATGGAATTGGCACCGTTCGCGCCGACCGAGGCCGACGAGATGGTTGCCGGGGTTTCACAGGGCCATGTCCCTCCACCCCTCTGGATGCATACGGCTATGTCAGCGGCGAAGCATAGCGGCTGGCGCGGCTAGGCGGAATCGGCCGGGGCCGGCGGCCTGGAGCGCTCATGACGAACTTGGATCGGCGGTCCTCGCTCCGGGAAGGGAATCTCGACGCTGTCGAGGTCGCGCGGCACGATCGTGC
Organism: Thermoleophilaceae bacterium; assembly: GCA_030447875.1. Taxonomy (GTDB): domain Bacteria; phylum Actinomycetota; class Thermoleophilia; order Solirubrobacterales; family Thermoleophilaceae; genus JAUJOA01. The sequence continues at coordinate 992 of JAUJOA010000009.1, read as the reverse complement.
GCTCGAATACCTCACGCGCCTCGTCGCGCAGCTCCGGGCCCGCGTAGCGCGGCGAGACGTGGGTGAGCGCGAGCAGGGCGACGCCGGCGTCGGCCGCCAACTGGGCCGCCTGCCGCGCAGTGGAGTGCGAGGTCTCTCGCGCCCGCTCGGCCTCCTCGTGAGCGAAGGTGGCCTCGTGGACCAGCAAGTCGGCCTCATGCGCGGCGATGCGGGTCATCTCATGGGGCGCGGTGTCGCCGGCGAGAACCACCTTACGGCCCCGGCGCGACTCGCCGACGACCTGCTCCGGACGGACAGCGCCCTGGCTGCCGGTTACCGCCTCGCCGCGCTGGAGCCGGCCGAAGTCGGGCCCGGGCGTCACGCCGAGCTGCCTGGCGCGCGCCTCGTCGAAGCGCCCGGGGCGGTCTTCCTCGACCAGCACGTAGCCGTAGGCCCGCACGCGGTGGTCGACGGCAAACGGTGTGATCTCGTAGCCGTCGCGGGCAAGCGGCACGCCCGGCTCGAGCTCGACCAGCCGCACTTCATAGCTGAGGCGTCCGAACACCGGACGCAGCGCCCCGAACAGCGCGCGCAAGCCCGGCGGCCCCCACACGGTGAGCGGCAGCTCGCGCCCGCGCAGCGCGAACGTCTTGAGCATGCCCGGCAGGCCGAGGAAGTGGTCAGCATGGAAATGGGTGACGAACACGTCCTCGAGCTCGATGAGCCCAACCGAGCGCAGCAGCTGGCGCTGGGTCCCCTCGCCGCAGTCGAAGAGGAGGCGGTCGGCGCCGCGGCGCACCAGGGTGGCGGGCAGGCCGCGGCGCGCCGTCGGCGCTGAGCCCGCGGTGCCGATGAAGAGGACGTCGAGGTTCACGGGGTTATCTTCCCGCCTCGCCCGGAGGCCCGGAACCCGGCGCTAGACTCGCAGGCGCCGCAGGCGACCTGTCGGCGGCCGCTCGCGCCCGTAGCTCAGTGGATAGAGCGCTGCCCTCCGGAGGCAGAAGTCGCAGGTT
>JAUJOA010000022.1 GCA_030447875.1 Thermoleophilaceae bacterium | reverse complement strand
GCGAATGCGAGCTGTTGCGGTCGCGCGCGGTCGGCTGTGGCGCATAGCCTCGAGCCGAGCGCGGGCGCCAGAGTCGACCAAGAAGCTCGACCGACGTGTCGAGCGCCCGTGGCCGCCGTTCGATACAGCGCCTCGGAGGCTTGAACCATGACGCGTCGGGTCGCCGGAGGCGGCCAGTCAGCGCAGGGGCAGCGGGCTCTCCGGGTGTTGGCCCACCACAAAGGTTGAGCGCTGCAGCAGGACGGGAAGCGAACCGTCGAGTTCAGCCAGTCGGAGCCTCATGAGCAGCGGTAGTAGGCGCGTGCGCTCCTCGCCTCCGTGTCTGAGCAGCGCGGAGACGTGCTTTCCGACCTGGTAGGCGAGCCCGATGAGCGCCGCGTCGATGCCCAGGTCGGCGTGGTGCAGGCCCAGAGGCTCGATGATGAGGAGCCAGGTGTCCCAGAAAAAGCTCCCGTCGGACCCGGGGTGGGCCTCGACGAGGAACTCGACATCGCAGACGAGTCGGGCGAGATCAGCGGAGCTCAGAGGGAGCTCGTCGGGCGCAACGACCGCTGAGGGGGACGGTGTATCGACCACTCACCCACCCTAACCGGCACGGCGGCGTCCGCTCTCGTCGGTATGGCTTTAGAGCGGCGCGACGCGGCGAGACGATGCCCGGGGTGGTTGTACCGGCCATGGCGCTGACGCCAGCTGCGGCATGACCTGCGCGAGCGCCATCGAACGCATCCCGGCAGAGCGACGATCTCTTCGCTCGAAGCCCTGCCTGTGGCCGTCGACGTTCAGGTCCGCAAGGTTTCCGAGTACCTCGGCGTCCGACCGGCGATCCGTGTCGCCGGCTGTCGCTTTCCCGAGCGAGGGAGCGTGAGGGCCGCTGGTCGCTGACCAGACGCGGCGCACACGACCCCCGACCAATCTGTCGTTACACGTCACGCTGAATCGGGCGCGATCAGCGGTGGGTGGGCGTCTCATTGCGGCAGGCCGGCGCTGGATAACAGGGCGTTGATCCCCCACGTCGACTCCGGAGGACGGGCGTCTGCCAGAACCGCGCCGGTTCCTGTCAGATTCCCCGCCGGGCCTTCGACTGACCTTGTGAGGCAGACGACAGGAGAGCCATGGCAAGGCCTCCGCCACCCTCGCCCGACCGAGATACACCGCCGACGCGCGGGACCCGCCTGAGGGGGAGTTGCTTGAGCGACAGAGACACAGGGGGCTGCCTCCTCGTCGTCCTCGTCATCCTCGTCATATGGGGCGTGGTCGAGCTCGTCCAGTGGCTCGGCCAGGGATACAACATGACCCTCGTGGGAGCGCTGCTGGCCCTTCTGCTGCTCGCCTGGTTGTGGTCGCTGCCCGCAGCGCGGTCCCTCCCAGCGGACGTGACGGGAACCGGCGCGGTAGTGGCCGGGACCGCGGCGGCCAAGCCCCTCGGGCTCCTCTGGGCCCTGGCTGGCCTCTACTCCGCGCTGGCGGGCTTTACCTTCTCCCTCGGGCTCGGCTACGGATTGCTCGGGCTGCTTCTCGGAGGCTTCGGCTTCTCCCTCATCGGCTGGTCCTGGTGGCGGCCGTTTCGCCTTCGCATCGGTCCCCGCCTGCACTTCCCGTGGTGGGTGCATCTCGCGACCTCCGCCGGCGTGGCGACCATGGCGACTGCGGCGCTGCTCGGGTACGTCGCCGCCGCCACGGCGCACCACCACGACCGGCAAGCCGAAACCCTGGCGCTCTACCTCACGCGGGGCGGAGACTCAATGAGGAAGTACGACTACGACACCGCCCGAGACTGGGTCCGGCGAGCCAAGGGGGTGGACCCGGAGTCAGAGGCCGTTCGTCGCGCCGCGGATGACCTGCGAAGGAGGGAGAGGCTCGAGCGGGACTACCGGCGCGCCAGGCGCCTGCGCGCAGGGGGCCGGTATGCCTCCGCCATGGCCAAGTTGGCGCCTCTGGGGAGCTACCGCGAGGCGGATGCGCTTCGCCGCCGCTACCGCGAGGAGGGGATTAGGACCTTCTTGAAGCGGGCGCGTAGGTCAGTCAAGAACAAGCCCTCGAGGGCCGTGGCAGATCTTCGAGCGGCCCTTCGGCTCGATCCCCGCGTCGCGCGGACGGCGAGTTACAAGCGCCTTCGCGGGAGTGCCAAGCGCGCCGTCACCCTGAGACGAGCGCGCGCCCGGGAACGGGAGGAGCGCTACCTATCCGACGTCCCGAGCGATGAAGAGCTGGGTCTCGACGATCCCTACGGCGGCTCCGGGGGCGGCGACGGACTCGACGGAGACGACTCGGAAGGACGAGACCGCGTCGATATTCCCTTCGTGCCGTTTGACTGACGCAGTCGCAAGCCGAGGCGCTCACCGGTCTTCCGCAGTCGGGCGACGGCCGAGCTCGAGGTGTGATCCGGCCGACCAAGCACAGCCCTAAGCGGCAAGATGCCGCCCGCGGCGCCCTGTCAGATCCGGGTCGCCTCCTCCGACCAGCGACGAAGCGCCCGTGCCCTTCCAACCTCGTCCGGAAGCCGAGCTCACCCACCTCTCCGACGAGGAGCTGATCGTCTACCTGCGGGCGGCGCACGCCGCCGGCGCACCCGAGGCCGCCCGGACCGCGCTTCAGATCCTCGTCTTCGGCTACTGGAGCCACGTCTCCTACCGGCTCGAGCGCAAGCTGCCGGCCCATGTGGTCGAGGACGTGACCGGCGACGTCATCGTCCGCGCCATCCAGTCAGCTTTCTCGGGCGAGTCGGTCGGGCAATTTCGCTCCTGGCTCCACACGATCACCGACCGGGCGGTCGCCGACTTCTACCGCGCCCGCGAGCGACGACCCGAGGAGCGCCCACTCGAGCGTCAAGACGACGAGGGCACTGCGATCGAGCCGCCGGCTCCGGACACTCGCGGGTACGTCGAGGTGCAGATGGTGATCGAGGATCTGCTCGACGAGCTGCGCCCAGATCACCGACGCGTGGTCGAGCTCGTCGTCTTCGAGGATCGCCCGGCCGACGCGGCGGCGGACGAGGTCGGGGGCATGACGTCCGCCAACGTCTACCAGGTGGTGAGCCGCTTTCGAACCCGCCTCAGGAAGAGGCTCGAGGACGATACTGGGACAGGCCATGGCTGACGTCGAGCGCCTGCTGCGCGAGTTCCAGCGCGACTTCGAGGCGGGCGGCACTCTGCGGCCCTCCGAGGTCCTCGCCCGTGTCGAGGGAGCCGACCGCCGCGAGCTCGAAGCCCTGATCGACGCCTATCTGGCGCGGGCGCCGCGGCGGCCCTTTGACCCAGAGGCCTTCGCGGCCTCACCGGCTCGGGCGCTCGTCGACGACCTGGCCGAGGCGCTGGCCGCGGAGGCCGGCACCTGGCGAGCGGTCCTGCCGCGCCTGCGCGACGCCGCGCAGCTCAGGCGCTCGGAGCTCGTGCGCCGGCTCTCACAGCGGCTCGGGGTGCCCGGTCGTGAGGAGAAGGTCGCCCGCTACTACCACGAGATGGAGCAGGGGCGCCTTGACCCGAGCGGCGTATCCGACCGCGTCTTGGCCGCCCTGGCGGAGCTTGTCGGCACCACCGCCGAGCGCCTGCGCGAGGCCGGGAGAGGGCTGCGGGTCGCCGGCGAGCCGCCAGCGGGCGCGACCTTCGCCCGCGCGGCCAGCCCCGACGAGGAGCACCTCGACGCGATCGCCGCGTCACCGCGGGTGTCGGGTGCGGGCGAAGAGCCCGACGAGGTCGACCGGCTGTTCACTGGCGGCCCCGGAGCCTGATTTCAACGTCAGGGCAGGCGGCTCGCAAACGACTGACAGGGAGCCATGCGGCGACGCCCAAACCCCTATCGCGTCCTCGCCCATGCCATCGATGTCGGTGACGTCCACCTGGCCGAGCTTCTCGCACAACGCCTCAGCGGACCTCCTGTCGGCGGAAACCCCCTCCCGGCGGCAGCGGCCGCCGTGGAGCGTCTCATGAGGTTCCTGGCACTGACTCACGCCCCGGGTTAGCATCGCCCGCCGTGGAGGCGGTGGAGGAGCGTGCGGCTCGGGTGCTCGAGCGAGTCCCGCCCTGGCTGTGGGACGGCGAGTCGCTTCCCGTCCCGGTCGAGGACATCGCCGACTCGGTCTTCGGTCTCCTCATCCGCGACGTGGAGGACCTGGGCGCTGCGCCGGGGGCTCCCGAGCTGGGAGCGGGACAGGCCCTCTCGGGCCTCCTCCTCGCCGCGCGCGGGGAGATCTGGGTCAACGCCGACGAGGCCCGCACTTGGCCCACCCGCCGACGCTTCACGATCGGCCACGAGCTCGGCCACTGGGAGATGCACCGCGACGGCCAGACCGCGCTCTTCTGCCGCTCGAGCACCGTCGACGAGGACCAGCGCCCGGCCGTCCCCAACGTCGAAGAGGAGGCGAGTCGCTTCGCGGCGGCGGTCCTCATGCCCCAATGGCTCATGGTCCGCGAGCACGGGCGTCTCGGTGATGACCTCGACGGCTTGTGCAGGGCGTTTCGCACGAGCGGGGTGGCGATGTCGCGCCGGATGGCGGACGTCTTCGGGGAGCCGCCTTAGCCAAAGCCTGTCAGGTTCCGGGCCGGGCCGGCGACTAAAGGGGCATGGCACGCCCCGTCCTCTACATCAACCGCGACCTCGAGTACGACTGGCTGATCGCGGTCGAGTTCGGCCGCGTGGTCGACGGCCAGCCCGACGACCACATCCGCCGCGTCGGCGACGACTTTGCCTACGTGCTCCACGGACCCGACGGCGAGGTCGTCGGCTTCGCGCTAGGCGGCCTGACGGCCTTCGACGTCGACGCACATCCCGAGCTGTGGCAGGGCCCGAACTTCGACGCGCCGCTCTTCGGGCTGCGCGACGTGCCCGCCGCCGCGGTCGTGCTCGCCGCCCGCGCGCGCCTGGGCCGGGAGTCGACGACCAACCGCGTGATCTTCCAGCTCGCCGCCAACGCCGAGGGCGAGGAGGCCGTCGGACTGTGGCGCCAGTGCCTCGAGACAGGCGACTCGATGGCCCACTACGGCCTCGGGTACACGCTACTCGCGCTCGGCCGCGCCCGCGAGGCCTACGGCCACCTGCGCGAGTACGTCGAGTGCTGTCCCTGGAATGGGTGGGCGTGGTGCTGGCTCGGCCGCGCACACGAGACGCTCGGAGAGCTGACCGACGCCCGCGCCGCCTACGAGCGGGCCATCGCCCTCGAGGCCGAGGAGACCAACGCGCCCGAGCTACTGACCGCCCTCAGAGAGGAGAGCTGAACATGCACCTGAACGCCCACCTCGACATCGATCTGGTGGCCTTCGAGCAGGAGGACGAGGTCGCCCTGATGCTCGAGCTGACCGCCCCACCCGCGCCCGCCGCCCAGGAGCGCGCCCCGGCGACGCTCGAGGTCGTCCTCGACCGCAGCGGGTCGATGGGCAGTGGACAGCTCGCTGCCGCCCTGACCGCGCTCGACGCCCTCGTCGCCCGCCTCGACGCCACCGACCGCTTCGGCCTCGTGACCTTCGACGACGAGGTCGAGGTCGCGGTGCCCGCGGGACCGCTGACCGACAAGCAGGCGGTGCGCGAGGCGCTGCGGCGAATCGACGTCGGCGGCACGACCAACCTCTCGGGCGGCTACTTCCGCGGCATCCAGGAGGCCGCGCGGGCCGCCGACGGCTCCGGGGCGACGCTGCTGCTGCTGTCAGACGGCCACGCCAACCAGGGTGTGACCGACGCCTCGGTGCTCGAGACGATCGCTTCGAAGGCCCACGGCCACGGCGTCACGACCACCACGCTGGGGCTGGGCCTCGGCTACGACGAGGTGCTCATGGCCGGGGTGGCCCGCGGGGGCAGCGGCGAGCACCACTTCGCCGAGGAGGGCGACACGGCCGGGCGGCTGATCGCCTCGGAGGTCGACGGCCTCCTGTCGGTGACCTCCCAGGCGGCGAGCCTGATCGTCCGCCCGACCTCAGACGTCGCCGGGGTCAGGCTGTGGAACGACCTGCCGGCCGCCGCCATCGACGGCGGGGTGATGATCGAGCTCGGCGACCTCTACGCCGGCGAGACCCGCAAGCTCGTCCTCACCCTCGCCGTGCCGGCCATGCCGGCGCTCGGCCTGGCCAAGGTCGCCGACCTCGAGCTGCGCTACGTCGAGCTCCCCGCCGCCGTCGAGCACACGATCGAGGTGCCCGTGCACGTCAACGTGGTCCCCGGCGACGAGGCCGCGGGTCGGATTCCCGACGCGACCGTGCGCAGCGAGCTGAGCTACCAGCGGGCG
>JAUJOA010000021.1 GCA_030447875.1 Thermoleophilaceae bacterium | reverse complement strand
GCAGGAGGTGGTGGACCGCTACGGTCCCTGGAACCTCCACAACATCGAGCTCGAGCCGGGCGTCTTCACGATCGGCCACGACGTCGACGCCAACGCTCTTCGGCTCAGGCAGGTCGTACAGATAGTGGCCGACACCTCGCGACGGCCGCTGGAGGAGCTTCGCGTCCTCGACCTGGGTTGCCTCGAAGGCCAGTTCGCGCTCGAGCTGGGGCGTCGCGGGGCCGAGGTCGTGGGCATGGACGCGCGCGAGGCGAACCTGGCGAAGGCGCGGCTGGCGCGGGACTGGCTTCAGCTGCCGAACGTCGAGTTCGTGCAGGACGACGTGCGGAATCTGAGTGCCGAGCGTTACGGGTCGTTCGACGTCGTGCTCTGCCTCGGACTCCTCTACCACCTCCCGGCCGCGGACAGCATCGCTCTGATGACCACGATCGCGGATGTCTGCGACCGTCTGGCGATCATCGACACCCACACCAGCCTCAGTCCGGCGATCTCACATCGCTCGCAGACACACGAGTACTGGGGAAGGCTCTATCACGAGCACGGCCCTGACTCCACGTCGGAGGAGCGCGGCCGTGGGCTGCTCGCGTCGGCCGAGAATCCCGTCAGCTTCTGGCTCACGCGGCCCTCCCTCTACAACCTGCTCGCGGACGCGGGCTTCACGTCGGTCTACGAGGCTCGGAATCCAGTCCTCTACGGCTGGGCCGACCGGCCCACACTCGTCGCGCTGAAGGGCGAGCCGGAATCGCTGCTGTCGCTGCCGTCCCTAAATCCGCTTCCGCAGCAGCGCTGGTCGGAGACCCATCGGCCGAGGCCTCACCCGGCCCAGCGCTGGCCGCGCCGGGCCTTAACCACCCACCCGGGTCTGCGTCGATCGCTTCTGGGCCTGATCGCTCGTCTTCCGCGCCGCTCCAGAAAGGGAGAGCCGCCCAGGAATAATTGAACCGCCGTTCTATTTGTGTATCATCCCCTCACTCGCTGGAGCGAGAAGCCTCGAGGGGAGGGCAAGAGAGTGGTCAGAGCAGCAGCCGATCGGGCGTTCCTACCGACCAAGAACATGCTCGAGCAGGTCGGGGACATGATGATCCTGACCGGCAAGACGATCGTCTCGGCGCTGCGCCCGCCGTTCCCCTACGGCGGCGAGTTCGTGAACCAGTTCCTGTTCGCGCTGCGGCTCTGCTGGTTCCCGCTGCTGATCTCGACGGTCGCCTTCGGCTACGGCGCGCCGGGGCTGCAGGCCGGCAACTTCCTCGTCCTCTTCGGCGCGCTCGACCGGCTCGGCGGCTTCTTCGTGCTCGCCTCGATCCGCGAGTTCGCCCCCTTCGTGACGGCGATCGTCGTCTCCGGCGTCGCCGGCACGGCGATCTGCGCCGACCTCGGCGCGCGCAAGATCCGCGAGGAGCTCGACGCGCTGCAGGTGCTCGGCGTCGACCCGGTCAAGAACCTCGTCGTGCCGCGCTTCCTGGCGCTGATGGTGATCACGGGGCTCTTCAACATCTACGCGCTGCTGTTTGGCATCTTCGGCGGCGTCCTCGCGACGCTCACCTTCGGCGCGCCGCTCGGGCCCTTCTTCTCGACGCTGCTCACAAACGCCTCGATCCCGGACCTCTGGGGCTCGGTCGTCAAGACGACCTGCTTCGGGGCGATCATCGCGATCATCTGCTGCTACAAGGGGATGACCGCCTCGGGCGGCGCCGAGGGCGTCGGGCGCGCGGTCAACCAGGCGGTCGTCGCGACGATCACGGTCGTCTTCGCGTTCAACTACGTCTTCACCCAGACCTTGCTCGCGACCCACCCCGAGATCTCGGTGATCAAGTGAGCGAGCGCGCGGCGGGGAGGAGCGCCTGATGGGCGGCGGCTGGCTGGCGGTGCCGAAGGACTGGATCGCCTCGATGGGCGACATCGCCAAGTTCGGCGGGCGCGTCTTCGGCGAGGTCTTCGGCGGGCGCGTCTTCGGCTTCTTCGGCGAGGCGCTGCGCCAGTGCGGGATCCTGATCCTCGGCTCGGCGATCGTGATCTGGACGCTCGCCTTCATCCTCGGCCTGCAGTGCGGGCTCGAGGGCGCCTACTTCAACCGCTCGGTCGGAGCGCCCGCCTACGCCGGGGTCTTCTCGGCCTGGTGCGACCTGCGCGAGGTGATCCCCTACGCCTGGGGCTACATGCTCGCCGCCAAGGTCGGCACCGGGCTCGTCGCAGAGCTCGGCGCGATGCGGATCACCGACGAGATCGACGCGCTCGAGGTGATGGGCATCTCCTCGCTCACCTTCCTCTGCGCGACGCGCCTCTTGGCCGCCTTCATCGTCTTCCCGTTCATGTACACGGCCGCCGTCGGCGCCGGCTTCTTCGCCTCCTACCTGGCCGTCGTCCAGCAGATCGGCGAGGTCTCCTCGGGCGGCTTCTTCCTGATCTTCTGGATGTTCCAGAACCCGCCCGACCTCTTGTACTCGCTGATCAAGGCGATGGCGATGGCGACCGTGATCGTGATCGTCGGCACCTACTACGGCTACACCGCCTCGGGCGGGCCGGTCGGCGTCGGCACCGCGACCGCCAAGTCGATGGTGCTCAACACGGTGCTCGTGCACCTGATCGGGATGCTCGGCACCCAGGTCTTCTGGGGGCAGGATCCAAGGGCGCCGATCGGGGGATAGGAGCGATATATGCCGGAAGCACTTCAACACGCCGCCCCACTCCAACCGTCGGCGCGGGAGCTCGGCCCGACGATCGAGGTCGACGAGCGAGCGGCTCGAAGGTCGCTGCTCGAGCAGGTCGCACGGCTCGAGTCAGAGCTCAGTTCGCTCTTTTGCTCGAGCTACCCACGCGTCGGCTTTGACTGGAGGGTGCGCTCGAGCGGCGGCCCGCGGCTCCTGCGGCTCGTCGAGCTCGAGCAGCTTCGTGACGACCTTGCCGATCGTCTCCGGCAGAACCGTCGGGCGCTCGACGAGCGGACCTACCTCGAGGAGCAGAACCGCTGCCGGATCGAGCAGATGCTCCTCGAGCCCGAGAAGCACAGGTGGGAGCGCGTAGGGAACGAGGACATCGGCGAGCCGGGCTGCAAGCACTGGCATGTGCGTCCGCGGTTCGGGCTGCTCGGGATGCTGCTCAACTGGTGGCGTGTTCGCATCTCCTCCGGCTGTCCGTTAGCCAGGGGGCGCGGCCGGTGGTCGCGTCCCGCTCCGAAGTAGGCGACTGACCGCATGTCGGGAGATGGCGCCTCGGCGTGGGTCACAATCCGCCGGGCGATGTCAGGCCGCACAGAGCAGACGAGGTCGCAGCGGCGAAAGGCACGAACGGAGCTCGCGATCCTCGAGGCGGCGGAGCGCCAGTTCCTCGAGCGGGGGTTTCAGGAGGCGAAGGTCGACGAGATCGCTGAAGCCGCCGACGTCGCGGTCGGTTCGATCTACAACCACTTCGGCAGCAAGGAGGGTCTGCAGAGGGCCCTGATCGAGCGAGCGCTGGAGCTCCATGACGCTTACATGGAGGGCTGCTTCGATCCGGCGGAGCGGCCAATCGAACAGCTGGTGGGGGCAGCCGAATCGTACGCTCGGTTCGCGCTCGAGCACCCCGGTCTCTTCCGGATGGTCGCTTCGCCGGAGTCGGCCGGCGCGGAGGCGGGCGAAGGGGCGCCGAGGGTCACTGAGCGGCTGGCCGAGAAGGAGCAGTACACGGCGACGGTGATCGCGCAGGCGGTCCGGCGCGGCGATATGAGGCCGATTGACGCCGAGCGGGCGGCCCGCTTCTTCTGGAGCTCGTGGAACGGGGTGCTCGCGCCGGCGCGACATCGAGAGGCGGTGCCGGCGGACGTGGCGGTGGAGATCGAGGCGGCGCTTCAAATGCTGATCGGTGGGCTCGCCTCCGATCAGGCCCGGAAGAGGGACGAGACGGTCAGAGAGGTCCTGCGCGGAGCGCCCGGGCCTGCGGCGGATCGCGCCGGGGGGCGGGACCTCGAGCTCGCGCGAGAGCCGGTTGCGGCCGACATCCGAGCCGAGTTCCCGGAGCTTGCGCTGTGGACGACGCTGCTGGCGGCTCGCCCGGGACCCACGCCGCGACCGGTCAAGGAGCGACTGGCGACCCTCAGCAATCGGTTCTCGGGATCCACCGCGCTCAACCTCCGTCGAGCGCCCGTGCCGTGGGCGTACCGCGTCTTCTTCCGGCAGCTCGGGATCGACCCCGACGAGCGTCGCACGCCCGTGGAGGAGGTGGCTCTCCAGCGACTGCGCACGGGTGGGTTCCAGAGCCGGAGTCTGCTGGATGACGCCCTCCTCATCGCGGTGGTCGAGACGGGCGTGCCCGTGCTCGCCCTCGATGCCGACCGCCTCGACGGCGGCCTCGAGATCCGCTTCGCGCGCGCGGACGAGCGCCTCGGTGGCGACGGCGCCCCGCTGGCGAGCGGACAGCTGCTGATCGCGGACAACGCGCGAGCGGTCGGAGTCCTTTTCGGGGACATCGCCGAGGGTCGCGGCGTTACCGATGGCACCCGACGAATCCTTCTCGCCGCCATCCAGGTCAAGGGCGTGCCGAACATGAGCGTCGAAGAGGCGCTCTGGACAGCGGTCGAGGTGCTGGCCTCGGCGCAGACGCACTGAGCAGCGGGGGATCCGGGAGCGGTGGACCGCCGCGCTCGCCGTTCGCGTCCGGCTCATTCGGGTTGCGGTATCGCTCACCCCTTCGCCAGGCGGCGCCAGAAGCGGATCCACTCCCGCTCATGGCCGATCCCCGCCTCGAGGGCGAGTCGTGGTCCCGCCGGCGCATCGCTTGAGCCGCGCGCCCGGACCTCCTCGTACTCGCGCAGCTTCTCCTCGTGGACATGGAGCTGCGTCGAGGCGAGCTCGGCGGGGTCGGCGCCGAAGAAGAGCTGCAGCAGTCCCGGGTCGCGGAGCTCCGTGAAGTCGTCTGTGGGCATCGAGATCCACTCGCGAAGCGCCGCGCGCCCGCGTTCGGTGATCGCATAGCGTCTCCGGCGCCGCCCCCCGCGCTCGCGGTCCTCGGTCAGGTAGCCGGCCTTCGCCAGGCGCTCCGGCTCCGTGTAGAGCTGCGCGTGCTGGACCGACCACAGGTTTCCGACGCTCCCGGCGACCATGCGCTTCAGGTCGTAGGGCGTCGCCTCGGCAACCCAGCTGAGGAGGCCGAGGACGATGTACGAGGTCGGTGTGAGCCTTACGCCTTGCAATAGTCCAGTCTGGATGGTACGGTGTGATTCGTATCGAGGAGACTAGTAGCTCGACCTTTTCGTCAGCAAGGAGGACGCTCATGCCGGAGCGTGGTCAGTCCATCAGCCAGCCCGACTTCGTGCGGGCATCCGACGAGGATCGCGAGCGAGTGATCACCCAGCTCCGCGACGAGGCAGCCGCCGGACGCCTCGACACCGAGGAGCTGGGAGCTCGCACCGAGGCGGCGCTTCGCGCCCGCACTCATGGCGAGCTCACGGAGCTCACCCGGGACCTACCAGTGTCCTCCGGCTCTCGCCGAACGTCCGCCCCGGCCCCGAATCGTCGGCGCTCTTCGGATCTCCGGCGACTTCTTCCGCTGGCCGCCCTTCTAATCGCCATCTGGGCCCTGACCGGCGCGGGCTACTTCTGGCCTGTCTGGCCGATCCTCGGAGTCGGGATATCGATGCTCGCCCCGGGTGGGTGCGGACACCGGCGCGGTCCCCGTGGCGCCCGAGGCGTGCGGGCCGGCGGCGCCTATCCGGACGCTTCCACGCCCCGGGGCGTTGCTTGAAGCGGCTGGTTCCGGGCATCTCGCGCGTACCCACGCTCGTTCAGCGCCACCAGGCCTTCACGGCTGACCGCGCTGGGCGATGACTTGACCGTGGGGAGGACGCCGCTCAGCCGATCGACTGCGTCTGGAACATCAGGACGTTGCGCTCCATGTCGAAGTAGACCGCGCTTTCCTTCTTCATGAGCGAGTAGAGCACGTCCAAGTCGTCGGCCGTCGGGCGGATGACGTGCGTCGCGGCGCCTTCGTCGAGGATCAGCTGAACCGAGAAGGTGCCGTCGGTGCCGGGCTCCTCCTCCGTCCAGCTCGTCTGAAAGTGGGTGACCTGTCGGACCTGAAGCTGCTGCTCAGTGATCCTCGCCTCCATGGAAAGCCTCCTCATTCGGTAGCGCGTACCTCGCCGTAGTGCCCCCGACCCGGGGAGGAAAACATCTTTCGGCCGCTCGCCGAGAAGCACCGTCGTCGTAACCTAGGTCGAGTGATCTTCCGGCAGATAACGCACGATGACCTCGGCTGTGCCTCCTACCTGATCGGTGACGACGAGGCCGGCGTGGCGGCCGTCGTCGACCCGCGCTTCGAGATCGACGAGTACCTCGAGCTCGCCCGCTATCTGGGCGTGCACATCGATCACATCCTCGAGACGCACAACCACGCGGACCACGTCTCCGGCCACGGCCGGCTCGCCGCCGCGACGGGCGCCACGATCCACATTCACCGGGAGGCGGGCGCCGAGTACGAGCACGAGCCGTTCGGCGACGGGTTCGAACTCGAGCTCGGCGCGCTCCGCGTACGCGCCCTCCACACGCCGGGTCACCGGCCAGAGCACACCGCCTTCACGCTGGTCGACACCGCCCGCGGCGGCGAAGCG
>JAUJOA010000020.1 GCA_030447875.1 Thermoleophilaceae bacterium | reverse complement strand
TAGGCTGGGTCGGGGGACGCGGGGTGCGGTTGGTCCGGGGTCTGGAACAGCGGCCGCGCGAGCGCGGCTGCACCGCCAAATAGTTCCTCGCGCCAGCGCTCGCCTGCGCCCGCGAGCGCCGGCTCAAAGAGCTGGCGCACGACCCCGAATGCATAGTCGCGCTCGAGCTCTGTGCCGCGCGCGGTGAGCGCGACCATCTCGCGCTCCTCGGTCTGGGCGATCGCCGCCTCCACCAGTCGGGTCTTGCCAAGCCCGGCGGCGGCCTCGAGGACTATCAGCTGACCCTCGCCCTCGGGCGCGCCTGCAAGCGCTGCCTCCAGCTGCGCGAGCTCGGACTCGCGCTCGAGGAGCTGCTGATCTGCGCGGGTGGATTGCACAGTGATGCCAAAGTTTCGTGTCGACCCGTGCCAGTGACAACCCCCGAAGGGGGTGGAGGAGCCACCCCTCCGGACCGCCGCCGGCCTCACGCGCCGTGTGCGGCCTAACGTGGACAGCCCCCGAGATGTGCCGACAAGTGTCGGCTCATCTGGCCTCCATCTTGCGGGCACCGTAGACGATGTCGGCGGGCACCCGCCCGCGCGTCAGTCGGCCGGTGTGCACGCGCTCGAAGTTGTAGTAGGAGAGGTAGGTGTCGAGGTCGCGGCGCAGGCCGGTGAAGCGCGGCTGGATGTACGCGCGAAGGCGGGGCGCCAGCACTCATCGAGGATCGTCTTGTGCAGGGCCTCGACGTGGCCGTTGGTTTGCGGCCTGCCGGCACGGATGTGCGTGCGCCGGGCACCAAGGCGCGCGAGCGTCTCGGCGAGCCGCTCGCTCTTGAACTCCTGGCCGTTGTCACAGAGCACCCGCTCGAGTCGCCAGCCGGCCGCACTGAGCTCGCGCGCCACGCGCCCGGCGAGCCTCGAGGTCTCGCTGCCGCTTGGGTTGCCCTGGCGGCAGGTCACGAGCTCGGCCCAGGCAAACGAGGAGGCGGCGTCGATCGCCGTCAGCTGCCAGACCGCCCCTTCCGTGCCGCGCAGGCGCCCGACATAGAAGCAGTCCATCCCGACCAGCTCGCCCGGGCGCTCAGCCTCGATGTGCGGCTCCGGGCGCGGCTTTGCTGGTGGCTCATAGGGTGCGCGGTAGCCGGCCACGAGCGCGAGGCGCTTCGTGCGTGTCGAGAGCCCGTGGCGGCGAAGGCAGCGCCAGATGCCGTTGGCAGAGACGCGCAGCCCGCCCCACTGCGCTAGCGCGAGCGCGGCCGCCAGGCGTCTTGGCCCGCGGCCGGGATGGGCGATTGAGAAGGCAAGGATGCGCTCCTCGACCATTTGCGGGAGCTGGTTTGGCACCGCCGGTCGGCGGCGCTCGCGCGGGCGCAGGACCTCGAGCCCGTGGCGGTCGACCTGACGCTTCCAGTAGTAGTAGGTCGAACGGTTGACGCCCATCGTGCGGCAGGCCTCGGCGACCGAACTGCGGGCGGCCAGATCAAAGAGCTGCAGGCGGTAGCCGAACAGCGCGTCATCATTGGTCACGCGGTTCATCTCCTTCCTCACTTGCCGGTGAAGAAGGCAGGGTGAGCCGCGCAGCGGACGCCACCCAGCCATGGCTGGGTGGCGTTGGTGCTTCTAGTGCTCTATCGACTCCCCAGCTGTCGGGGGAACTCGGGGACGGTCCAGCCTAACGCCTCAACGGTCCCGTGGCCGAGGCTGCCGGTGCCCGGCCACCCCGGAGACGAGCGCGCGACGGGCCAGTTCGGCGCGCTTGCGGTTCTGGGGCAGATCCGGCACCTCGAAGAGCTCGAAGAGGGCCTTGAGGTGTGTGCGAACCGCCTCGACCGAAAGGCAGAGCTCCTCTGCGATCTCGCGGTTGGAGCCTGGGCTGGCGCCCGGGCCACCTGTCCCGAGCGGCGCACAGAGCGCCACGAGAACTCGTCGCTGAGCGGGCGAGAGGCCTGCGGTGCGAGCGCTATCTGCCGAAGGGGCGGTCTCCCCCTCGCGCTCGACCGGGTCTCGGTAGAGGATCTCGGTGCGGCCGAACCGCAAGACGTCGCCGTCGACAAGGCGGCGGCGGCCGAGAACGCGCTCGCCGTTCAGGAACGTGCCGTTGCGGGAGATGCCGTCGTCCAGAACGGTCCATTCGCCGCCCACCCTGGAGAGCTGAGCGTGCGCACGTGATACCTCGGGGTCCCACTCGAGCGCAAGGTCGCTTTGTGAAAGGCGACCCACGGTCAGGTCCACGCGGTCTGACAGGTGAAGAAGATGCTGGGCGGAGGCACCGTCGCGGTAGAGCAGATAAGGCTCGCCCCGGCGGTCGGCTTCGAACTGCTCGGTCAGCTCGCCCGGGCTGAAGTTGTGCGCGCCGAAGGACACCTCATAATGATCGCGCCCGGTGTCGACGCGGTCCACCTCGCCGACCGGGTGGCGAAACAACCCTCTTGAGGGGTTCCGGAAGGCTCCCCGCCGTGCGAACCTTCCAGCCGTGCATTTAGCGGTGATCGAGCTCCAGCCACGGGAGGGCTGGTCCGCGCGGCTCGACCCCGGAGCAGTGATCGGCCGCCACCGCGACTGCGACCTGCGCCTCATCGACGCTCTCGTCTCGAGGCGGCATGCACGAGTCTGCATCCGCGGGCCGAACACCGCGATCGAGGATCTGGGATCGCACAACGGCCTGTACGTCAACGGGCGCCGCTGCAGCGAGGTGCTGGCCCTACATCCGGGTGACCGCATCGCACTCGGCGACACGACCTGGCTGGTGCTGCCGGCCAGCGAGACACTCGAGTTGGCTCCTCAGTAGATCAGCCGGAGCGACCGCGGCCGAACCTGGTACTGGTGCACGACGATCCGGCCGCTCGGGTTCCGCCAGGTGAGCTCGGGGCCGGGGTCCACAAGAGGGAACTCAACCCGCAGCAAGAGGAGCTGGCCGCGCGGGTCCGCGCCGGGCACGCCGATCCTGGCTAGCCGGCGATCGCCGCCGAAGAGGTCGAGGGCCACGCGACCCGGCAGTCTTACCGCCACCGTCCTTCGCAGCCGTCCGCCTGCCACCTCGACGTACTCGGAGCCGAGCACCCGTCCGCGGGGTGCGGCGACCGCGGGTCGCCCGGTCACTGCGGCGGGCAGACGCGGCCTGGCGCCTGGCTGGTAGTCGACGCGCAGGAGCAGCTCGCTGTCAAAACCACTGCCGGGGCCGAACGTCGGGCCGCGGTGGCCCACCCGCACGGGATCGAACCAGCGTGCCGTGGTGGCTCCACGCCGATCTTCCCGGACCCCGATCGAGGCGCCGGGGGCCACCTCGAGGCCCACAAGCTCACCAGGCTTGATCGGCAAGTCCGTCGTGAAGGTGTGCACGCCCCGGTCGCGCACGTTCTCGAACTGCGACCTGGTGACCTGGCGGTAGCGTCCGCGGAGTGCGTGGAGCACCTGGAGCGCGAGCTCGCCACCTGCACCTCGCACGGTCCAGCGTCGGATGGCGCCGGCTCGGGTCACGGAGAGCGGGCGGTCCGGCAGGCGGGTTTGGAGCACAGTGCAATCCGGCGAGTTGCGCGTCGGACGGCGGCCCCGGCAGTCGACGGACCGCACATCGCCCGGCGCCAGTGCACTGCCGATCGCCCTCGCCCCGGGGGCAAGCGACGGTGCCGGCGAGCGATCCGAGGCTACCTCGTCGCCGGTGGTGGCCAGGGCTATCGCTCCGCAGGCGGCCGCCGCCGCCACGGCAGCGGCGGCCGCGCGCCGTGGACCCCGCCTGCGCCGGACCGGCGCCCCAAGTGCCCGCTCCGCCCTCTCGATGATCGCCGTGGCGCTGTCGGGGCGCTTGGCGGGGTCCTTGTCGAGTGCCTGGGCGAGCACGGCGTCGAGCTCGCGCGGAAGCTCCGGTCGGCGCTCGCTGATGCGCGGACGGCGCTCGCCGCGTGCGCGCAGGACGGCCGCCTGCGAGGCGCGCGGGAAGACCGGCTCTCAGCCAGGCACTCGAATAGCATCGCGGCGAACGCGTAGCGATCCGAGGCGGGGTCGCCGGATCCCCGGCGATCACCTCCGGCGCCAGGTATGCAACCGTTCCAACAAGCTCCCCCGAGGCGGGTCACCGACGCCGACTCCCCGCCCACGCGCGTTAGCCCGAAGTCCGCCAGGTAGGCGTGATCGGAGTGATCCACCAGCACGTTGCGGGGTTTTCCACATCGCGGTGCACGGAGCCCCGCCTCATGAGCCGCGAGTCGAGCGCCTCGCCACCTGGCGCAGCAGGCGCAGCGCCCGCTCTGTTCAGCGAACCCTCGACCAGCAGCTCGGCCAGGGTCTTGCCCCGGCACCAGGCGCATCGCCAGATAGAGGCCCTGTTCGACTCCCCGCCTCGTACACCGGCAGCACGTGGGGATGATCGAGCGCCGCCTGCAACCGCCCTCACGACGGAAGCGCTCGACGAAAAGCGGATCCTCGCTCAACTCCGGCGCAGCACCTTCAGCGCCAGACGACGGTCAAGCGACAGCTGCGCCTCGTAGACCACGCCCATCCCGCCCCCGGCCGAGCGGGCGCTCCACGCGGCAGCCATCGATCAGCGTCCCGTGCTCGATCATCAGCGTCGGCGGTCCTTCAGTACGATTCTCTCGGTCAGCTGAAGAACTCGAACCCGCGGGGTCCACGCCAAAGAAGTGCTGGAGCTCGGCGCCCGGCTGTACTTGTTCACCCACTCGATAACGGCCTCGCCGAGGGCCGGCTCGTTGTCGTAGCGGATTGTCCGAAGCCCACTATTCTGCCCGCCCGCGCGAAGGTCGGGCACGACCACGCGCGCGACACGGCCGCGACGGTTCAAGAGGTCGAGCGCGACCCGCCCCCCCACTCTCGACGATCGCCACCTCTACGGAGCGCCCATCCCGGAACCTGAGCGCCCTGCGCGCCCGCACTCGCCCAAGCGGCTCCGCTCGCGTCCGAGCCGAAGACCCGATGCGGCAGACGCTGTTTCTGGCCCTCGAAGTAGTCGGCCCGCAGCAGGAGCTCGTGGTCGAAGCTAGTTCCTGGGGCCGCGGTCGGCCTTGCGCTGGTTGCCTCCGCGAAGCGGCTCCTCCAGCCAGCGCTCCGTGGTCGCGCCGTCCACCCCCTTCTGACGCCGACGGTGGCCCCTGGGGTCACCTCGACCCGACGATGTCGCCGCGCTGGACCGAAGTTCGTCCTGAAGCGGTGCGGTCGCTCGTCCGGCACGAGCTCGTACTGCGACTTCGCCGCCTGGAGTGATCTCTCTGCGCCGGAAGACCTGAAGCGCAAGCTCGCCGCGAGCCCGCGCACGGTCCAGCCGTAGATCGCGCCGTCGCGGGGAGCCACGAGCCTGGCGCCGGGAAGGGAGGCCTGGGCAATCGAGCATGGGCGCGGAGCCGCGCGCGGCCTTCCGCCGCAGTCCACTGACGCTCCTCCTGCCGGGAGGTCGCTGCCGAGCGGCCACGGCCCCTTGGCACCTGGTAGGCGAGGCTTGGCGACCGTATCGCCCTCATCGGTTGCGAGGAGCATGACGGCGACCGCGCCGCCGCCGCACCGAGCGCGGCTGCCCCGGCGAGCGCGGGCTGCGCGCCTAAGGCGCGGGGAGGCGGCGGCCGCTCACCTGGACGCCACTCCCGGTGAGGAAACCGTCGTTGCGTCGCTCTCGGGCTCACGTCCCGGTCGGACGGGAGGGCCGAGGTTGTTGATCGTCTCGTCCCCAAGCGCTCGCTGAGCGGCCTCGATGATCGCCGTGGCGCTGTCGGGGCGCTTGGCGGGGTCCTTGTCGAGTGCCTGGGCGAGCACGGCGTCGAGCTCGCGCGGAAGCCCGGTCGGCGCTCGCTGATGCGCGGACGGCGCTCGCTCGCGTGCGCGTGCAGGACGGCCGCCTGCGAGGCGCGCGGGAAGACCGGCTCCCCAGCCAGGCACTCGAATAGCATCGCGGCGAACGCGTAGCGATCCGAGGCGGGGGTCGCCGGATCCCCGGCGATCACCTCCGGCGCCAGGTATGCAACCGTTCCAACAAGCTCCCCGAGGCGGTCACCGACGCCGACTCCCCGCCCACGCGCGTTAGCTCGAAGTCCGCCAGGTAGGCGTGATCGGAGTGATCCACCAGCACGTTGCGGGGCTTCACATCGCGGTGCACGAGCCCCGCCTCATGAGCCGCGTCGAGCGCGCCCCCGCCACCTGGCGCAGCAGGCGCAGCGCCCGCTCTGCGTTCAGCGAACCCTCGACCAGCAGCTCGGCCAGGTCTTGCCCTGCACCAGGCGCATCGCCAGATAGAGGCCCTGCTCTGACTCCCGCCTCGTACACCGGCAGCACGTGGGATGATCGAGCGCCGCCTGCAACCGCCCCTCACGACGGAAGCGCTCGACGAAAAAAGCGGATCCTCGCTCAACTCCGGGCGCAGCACCTTCAGCGCCAGACGACGGTCAAGCGACAGCTGCGTAGCCTCGTAGACCACGCCCATCCCGCCCCGGCCGAGCGGGCGCTCCACGCGGTATTTCCCGACGACCGTATGCGGCTGAATCGTCGCCCCCGCCATGCACGAAAAGTATCGGCAATGGCACCGTCCGAAAAGGCTCCGTGCCGGGAAGAGAAGCGCGCCGGGCTCAGGCAGCCCGCTCCGAGCGGTCCCGCTCGGTCTCTCGAAGTGCCTTCATCGCCTCCTTGCGCTGATCGCGGCTGGTGCGGTCGAGTATCAGGACGCCGTCGAGATGGTCCATCGGGCCGGGGGCGAGCCGGCGCGGTCGGGGATGAAGCAAACGAGCGCGTAACGGCCGCGGATCGTGCTCTTGCCTGCGCTGAGGCCTGAGGTGCGGAAGGAGTATTCGTCGGCCGTGATCCGCGCGTCGGCTCGGGGGAGTCGTGCATCCTTCGGAACCTCACCCCGCAGTTGCGTCGTGGCGGGGAGGGGCAAGGTCCTCGTCGCCCTCGTGCTCGGCGATCAAGTAGTGGTTGCCGGGCTTGAGGATCTGAGTCCCAGCGCTTTCCCGCGGGCTGGCGCGACACCCCGCTCCGCCCGCATCGTGGATCCAGTCGGGTATCGGGGCCCTCGTCCCTGGCGAGCTGCTTCAGGCCTGCGCGGCTGTCTGGTCGCCGTCGACGCGGATGATCTCGACCCCTATCGGCGCCGCCGAGGAGTTGGCAAGCCGCAGAGTGACCGGCCCCGCCTCGACGGTGCGGGGAGCGGCCAGGGTGATCCGCTTGCCTTCGAGCTTCACGGTCGCGGACAGCGTCGGGGGTCTCCGAGGCTTGACCGCCGCCTTCGTCGTCGTCGGCGCATCCAGCTCCGCCCAGTCCGACGGCTAGCCTGCCATGCCGATGGAGATCAGCCGCCGCATGGCGCTGCCGCTCATGCGAGCGACTCGACCGCCTAGTAGACGACCATCTGCCCGAGCGGGAGCGCCGCGGCGATAGTCATCCGACAGCCTCCGAGCAGCCGTACTCCATTCACGTGATGAGGCGAAGCGGCGATCCCCGCGCCCGCTAACCACTACCTTCCCCCTCGAGCTGCTGCTTGCCCGCGAGCCGCCCGGTCGGTGAGCCAGGCGGCGGACAGTCGGTGAAGGACATCGCGCGGTGCCTCCCAGATCATGAAGTGCGAAGCGCACTGCACCGTGACGAGCGCCTTGTCGTCCGTCCCGAGGTCCTCGTAGAGCTCGGTCACCGTCGTCTCTGAGATCACCGTATCAAGCTCGCCGCGGATGATCAGGGTCGGTGCCTTGACTTGGCCCGCAGTCGAGGCGTTCCAGCCCCACTGGACCGTCGTTGGGAAGCGCATGACGCCGTCTTCAGGACCCCACGATGCGCCAACCGGGTCGTTCTCAAGGACGCTCGCCCAGAGGGGGTCGTGCACGGCTGGGTCGACCTGGCCCTCGCACTCCACCCCGGGCCAGTTGACCTGGGCCGAGCGGGTCCGAATTGCAGTCGGAAATCCGGGCAGGGGCAGTGAGGCCGGCGGTCCCGACGGACTCGTGCGCCTGTAGTTGGGGGCGTAGAGGACGAGCCGGTCTACCTTGTCGGGGTGTCGCGCCGCATAGAGCCCGGCGCGATGGCCCCCGAGCGACCATCCGACGAGGCTGACCCGCTTGACTCCGCGTAGCGCCTTGATGTACTCGACGGCGGCGTCGATCTCATCGAGGTCTGACTGCGTTGTGCCGAGACGGAACGGGTAGCTGGGAGCGCACGTCTCGGCCAATGGATTTGGAACGAGCAGCGCTTGCTGTGGTGGCGGGCCGACGTTGCAGGGATCGTCCATCCGCGGCCGCGGGGAGCGTCCGTAACCGGTCAGGTCGACGGCGAAGGCGTCGAGGCCCCGCCGGGCGAGATACGCCATCCAGCTGTAGTCCCGAAACGATAGGTCGAAGGCCGGCACCGATGCGGTGGCCGACCCCGGGATGAAGAGCACCGCCCGCGGCTTGCGGCGGCGGGCGCGACCCTGAAAGCCGGGACGCACTCGCTCGCGCAGATAGAGCCGCACCTCATCGCCTGCGTTGGCCGGCACGCTCGAAACGTGGGGAACTAAGTGGTCAAAGGCGCGGACTCTGGCGTTGTGCGGCAGGGCGCGGTCTTTCCCCGAGGTGCCGGTCGGGCTCAACGCGCCGTGCGCACGGCCTGGTCCGGCCAGCGCGTGGGGGGCACCGAGCGCCATTGTCGCGAAGATCACCAGGAGCGTCAGCCTTCTTCTCATTGCGACCTTTCTGTTGTCGTTGGTGAGCGCGTTACCCGGTCGGCAACATGCACGCCGTCCCATTCCCGCCTGTTGATCGCCGTGGCGTCGCGCGCTGCGGTCGTGCTGTCAGGGTTGCCCTTCGGCACGATCGTTTGCGTGTCAGCCTGTCTCTCATCGTTTCCCCGTTCCCGCGGCTCGGGTGATGCGGTCGCCATCGCTTCGGCTGCGGCCGACGCGGTCGTCACTTCGGTTGCGGTCAGGCGACCGGCAAGCCACCGCCGCGCCTCCCCTGCCCAGCACGATCGCGGCGATCCCGAGCGGCAGGCCGATCAAGAGGCCGCCGGCGGGAAGCAGATACCAGGCGACCGTGGAGCCCGGCACCGACAGCAGCGCGAGCGCCAGGGCAAGGCCGGGCTTGGACGCACGGGCAGAGCTGAGCGGGCGTGTGCTTGCTGTGTTCTCCATCGGGTTCCCTTCGTTTGGGGGATGTCGGTTTCTTCTCCGAGGAGTGCGTCGAGCGCCGCGAGCCAACGGCCGAAACGCAGGCGAATGGTCCCTGCGCTGGGCTCGTCGGGACGGCGGCGGCTGGCATAAGATCCGTGGGAGGGTCGCTTGCCCAGCTCTCGCTGAA
>JAUJOA010000019.1 GCA_030447875.1 Thermoleophilaceae bacterium | reverse complement strand
TAGGCGCGCCGGGCCCGCACCGCCCTGTACTCGATCGGCTCGCCGCTCATCGCCCGGCGGTGTACGAAGCGCTCGCAGTGCAGCTCTTCGAGCCCCCGTCGCGCACCTCTCCCGCCAGGTAGCGCCCGTAGGTGCTGGAGGTTCACGCCCGTGAAGGTCTCGCCGTCAGTGGTGCGCACGGCAGCAGCGACGTCGGCGCGATCCGAGCAAGCTGCGATCAGACCGCGGGCCTCGGCGACCAGCTCGCGCTCCACGGCCGTGAGTTCCTGTCCCTGCGGAGAGGGCGGCTCGGGGTGGGTGTCAGTCCTTGTGGGCAAGGATCAGGTAGAAGTCGAGCTGCTCACGGAAGACGCCGTCCGCGCTCGCCGCCGCCAGCGCCTCGCGGAGGTCCCGCTCGAATGCCTCGCGGCGGCCGCCGAGAACCTGCGCCCCTGCGAACGACGTCGAGTAGAGGTAGCCGACGATCTCGTCCGCCGTCGACTCGTGTTCCGTGGGGTAGTCGCGGCTCTCGAGGCGAAAGCCCGCAGGCACGAGGTAGTCCCCATGCTTCTTCGTCACGCCGTACGTGCCCTTACCGGCGCGCCGCGGCTCGCCCAGGTGCTGTCGAAGGCAGCGGACCGCGATCGCATGCCATTCGGCGTTCTCGTCCCACACGCTGCTTCCGCCGCCTATTAGGGCAAGCGCGCAACCGTGCTTCAGACCCGCGTACGCGCGCGATGCGAGCAGCTCACGGTCCATCCAGTGGAACGCGGAGCCAGCAGTGATCAGGTCGCAGCTCTCGGGCGCGATGCCTAAATCCTCGGCGCGGCCGACGATCCAGTCGATGTTCGTGATCCCCGCCTCCTGCGCCTTAGTCTTCGCAACCGCCACCATCTCCGGGTCGAAGTCGACGGCCGTTACCTGTGAGAACGTCCGGCTCAGTGGAATGGCGACCTCGCCCGTCCCGCATCCCCAATCGACGAGGCATTCTGACTGGCCGTCGCCGACGAGCGCGCAAATGTCATCGAGCAGCTGGTCAGGATAGCGAGGGCGGTAGCGAGCATAGTACTCCGCAGTGCCGGCGAAGAGATCGTCCATCGACATCACATCCTCCTCACACGCGTTGTCAGGTCACTCCGTCGGCGAGGCGAGGATACGACGAGATGCGCGTATACCGCCAGCGCAAACTCGAGCTCGCCGCCGGCGCGCTGAAGCGCTCAAACCCACGCGGACGCAACGGCCACAGAACACCCGACAACCCCGCCCAGTGGGCCACCGACCGCGCCCAGGCCCTCCAAACCGAAGACCACTATGTGGCCGTTGCGGTGGCGGGCGGGCTCGGTCCCGGCGTGGCTGCTTTCAGTCAAGAGCAGTCGCACTGCGGCCCGCGGGCGACGCGCCTGCTTCTCGTCCAACCCAGGCCTGATCCGATCGGGCACGAGACACCCGCTTCCCTCGTCAACGGGAGAGCGCCGCGAAGCTGTCATCGACCCGCGGAGGAACTTCTTGCGAGCGCGTGTCGAATTCGGCCAGCCTCGCTCGATGTGTGTACAGAAGTCACAACCCGGATAGGAACGCCGTGCCCGCAACCGTTCCTTCTACATGTCCATGTTCCTCGACGGGTTCGTCGCCGGGCCAAACGCAGGACCCGGGAACGCGCTCGGCGACGGCTGCTTGCGATGAGATTCAGGCCACACGGAGGTCATAGGTGCAGATGAGCAGGGTCAGGGTCCATATCTCGGTCTCGGCGGACGGCTATGTCGCGGGGCCGAACCAGAGCGAGGAGAACCCGCTCGGCGAAGCGGGCGAGCGCCTGCACGACTGGGTTGTCGCGCTACGCGCCTGGCGCGCGCCGCACGGGCTGGAGGGCGGCGAGGTGAACGCGAGCAACGCGGTGGTCGAGGAGGCCCAGGCGAACATCGGCGCCGAGATCATGGGCCGTGGCAAGTTCGGCGGCGGGCCGGGCCCGTGGGGCGAGGACCCTTGGCGCGGGTGGTGGGGAGAAGACCCGCCCTTCCACATGCCGGTCTTCGTCCTGACCCACCACCAGCGCGAG
The DNA here is from genome assembly GCA_030447875.1 of Thermoleophilaceae bacterium. Classification (GTDB taxonomy): domain Bacteria; phylum Actinomycetota; class Thermoleophilia; order Solirubrobacterales; family Thermoleophilaceae; genus JAUJOA01. The sequence continues at coordinate 9,869 of JAUJOA010000019.1, read as the reverse complement.
CCGCTCACGCTCTCGGACACGACGTTCACCTTCGTCACCGGCGGGATCGAGGCGGCGCTCGAGCAGGCTCGGGCGGCCGCCGGCGAGAAGGACGTCCTGATCGGGGGCGGCGCCGACGTCATCAACCAGTACCTGGGGACGGGGCACGTCGACGAGCTGGAGCTGCAGGTCGTGCCGCTCCTGCTCGGTGGGGGCGCGCGCCTGTTCGAGGGCATCGGCCTCGACCTAGAGCTGGAGCAGATCCGCGTGGTCGAAGCGCCCGGCGTCGCGCACCTGAAGTACCGCGTCGTCAAATAGCTCGGCATGGCCATGCACTACGGGGTCCGGCGCTGAACGCAGCGTTCCCCCGCCTTCTCTTTCCAGGCGAATCTCGATCATCTTGGGCGAGCGGTCGATCGCGGTGACCGTGCCCGTCGTCAGCCGCTCGCAGACCAGGGAGACCGCGACGCCGTGGCCGCAGCCGACCTCGAGCAGGCGGTCGGCCGGGCGGACCTCCAGGGTGTCGACCGCCCAGACGAACCGCTCCGATGCCTTGCCCGCCATGCCCGAGCAATAGCATCACGCGCCCGTGAAGCCCATGCTGATCTACTCGATGAGCGTCTCGGTGGACGGCTTCATCGCAGACCGTGGGGGCGCGTTCGACTGGTCGGTCCCTAGCGAGGAGCTGTTTCGTTTCCACATCGCGCAGGTACGCGAGCTCGGCGGCTTCCTGTTGGGCCGCAGGCTTTACGAGACCATGCTGGTGTGGGAGACGGATCCGTCGATGCGCGAGACCGAGGCTGAAGCCGCGTTCGCCGACGCCTGGTGCGCGATCCCGAAGGTCGTCTTCAGCCGCACACTCGACAGCGTCCAGGGCAACGCCCGGCTCGCGCAGGCGTCGGTGGCCAAGGAGGCCGCTGCCGCGCTCGAGGCGACCGACAAAGACGTCGGGATCGGCGGCGCCGGCCTGGCCGCGGCGGCGATCGAGCTCGGCCTCGTCGACGAGCTGCGCATGTTCCGCAATCCGGTCGTCGTCGGTGGCGGCACGCCCTTCCTGCCGCCGGTCACCGAAGAAGTCCCGCTGGACCTGATCGAGACCAGGACGTTCGGCACGCGCGTGATCTACGAGCGCTACGGGCGCGCCCGCCATGAGCCGGACTGACACCGCCGTCCGAGTCATCAGCGCCTCGCCGGACCGGGTAGTCGCCGCGCTGACCGACCCCGACGCGCTTGCCGGGCCCGCTTAGGGAGCCCCAAACGAGACACCGGTCGCCGCTTCCGCTCAGATACAGAATGCGAGCGCCCGGCCCGCCGCCCGTCGCGCGCCTGGTTTGGACGACCACCAGGCGTATCGGCTGATGCTCGCTCAGCGACTGCTCTTGACTGAAAGCAGCCACGCCGGGACCGAGCCCGCCCGCCACCGCAACGGCACAAAGCAGTCGCCCAGTCGATGGCGGCGGGGCGTATCGCTACCGGCGCGATGGATAGCGGGCGCCGGCAGACTTCTGCTTGGCGCCGGTAGCGATCGTCGCGTGGACGCCGCGGGCCTAGGCAGGCGTCTCTCTGGCCCCGCTTCTTACGCGGCGCATCTCCTCGGCGAGTGCCGTCTGCCGGTACGGGCCGGGGCCATGAGCGCTGCCATCACCCGTGTGCGCACCCGGGCAGGCTTGTCCTGGCTCAACTTGGCCTTGGATTCCACGCAAGTCGCGCGCAAGGTGAATGCGACCGTGTGGGGGGCGAGCTTCTCCGCGTGGTCGTGCAGCGAGTCGAGTGACCAAGGGCGCTCACGCACGCTCTCGAAGCGCTCCACCGTGCGGCGCAACAGATCGAACGTGTCTTTGGCCTCGAGGATCTCCGGCACGCCGTGCACGTGAACGGCCGCGTAGTTCCAGGTCGGCACATGGGGTCCCTCCTCGTACCAGTCCGGAGACACGTATCCGTGCGGGCCCTGGAAGACAACGAGCACCTCTCTCGTCCGGGCGCGAACTCCCGCCACTGAGGATTCGCGCGCGCCATGTGACCCTCGATCATGAGCTCGGGAGGGCCTGGCTCGGAGACCAGCAAGAACGGCAGGTGCGAGGCATCCAGCCCACGTTCTCCGGCGGTCACAAGCGTCGCCCAACCGTGGTCGTGGACGATCCGCCGGATCTCCACGAGGTCATTCATCGAGAAGTGGTCAGGGATGAACATCGGACGATCCTAGACTCGGTGCCCCCGCTCGACCCGGTGCCGCCATCGTCTGCTTGTCGCGACCGCGCCCACCGACCGCTTCGCCGTTCGCGACCTTGAGGTACTCACACCTCCGGTTATCAGATTCGGCGAACACCAGTCGTCGGAGCGGTGAAGCGGGAGGCCGGTCGCGAGTCGAGGCGCTGGTAGAGCAGCGGGGTCAGCTGTTCTACCGAGGGAGGGACCGATGTCCTCGCTTTGCAGTCTCGATGTGGCCGGCCGGCGGCGCTCACCGGCGACCACGGCAGAATTTCACCTCGGCCGCACGCCCGGGAACAAGGGAATGAGCTACCCCGCCGACCCACCTCGGGTCGAAGAGATCGTCGCCGTGATGCGCCAAGCAGGTGGTGGTGTACATGGCGACCGCCTGCGCGGGCTGGTCGTCGTTCTGTGGCGTGCCGGCCTGCGGATCAGCGAGGCGCTCGACTTGCGCGAGGGCGACCTCGAACCTTCGCGAGGTGCGTTGCTCGTGCGCGAGGGAAATGGGCGGGCGCCGCCGCGAGGTCGGGATGGACGAATGGGGCTGGGGTCAGCTGCGCCGATGGCTTGATCGGCGCGCGGCACTGCCACTAGGACCGCTCTTCTGCGTCATCGACGGGCCGACACGAGGCAGGGCGTGGACGGCGCCGGCCGTGCGGATCCAGATGCGCCGGCTCGCAGCCGCGGCCGGGGTGCGCCGGCGCTTCGCGCCGCACCAGTTGCGCCACGCCCACGCCGTAGAGATGGCGCGCGAGGGGCTGCCACTCAATGTCATCCAGCGCCAGCTCGGTCACGCCAACCTGCGCGTCACGACGGTCTACCTGCAGGCGATCGACAGCGGCGAGATCATTAACGCCGTCCACGCCCGGCGGGCGCCGATGATGCCCGCCGGTGTCGGCCTGCAGGGCTGAGGACGACGGTGCGTCCGCGACGTCCGCGCGGGCGCACCACCCTCTGCGCCGGAAGGAGTCACCGAGACGTCGGAGCGGGTGTGGCGACTCCGACGCCCAGTCCACGAACCGCCGTCCACGCTCGGCCGGCCTGAACGTCGCCAGCTGGTCTCCCTGCCGGTCCTACTCAAACACGACGAGCCCGGCACCGTGGGACTCCTGATCGATCGGAGAACACGATGATCACCGCGGCGGCGCCGAGCACCTCTGGGCACTACCTCGCGTCAGCCGGCGTTCGAGCCGACCGGTTCAGGTTCCCAGACGACGGACTCCGGCAGCACGTCGCTGGACGCAAAGAAGGCTTGCACTGCACGACGTGCTTGGTGCGCTGGAATGGCACAACGGTCGAAGAAGCCTCGTCCGTCGAACGCCAACGGTGGCTCTAGCGCGCAGGAGTCCGCTGTTGCATCCCCGAGGGCATGCATCGGCGGTCGACTGGCCTTCGGGTTGTAGAGCAGCACGGCGTGAGTCGGATGGCCGACGCCGACAACCAGCGTGCCGCTGTCCCCGACCAGAAAGAGCAACGTCTCGTGTCTGGCGGCCTCCATGAGGACTGCCTCCAGATCGGCCAGGCTCTTGACAGTTCTCTGCTCGTTGCCGAAGCGGACGTCCACGGAAACCCTCCGGAGGTTGTAGAAGACGGAGTATGGCCGAATCGTGCGGCGTGGCAAAGACGAGACCGGCCCTCTTCGATGGTGACGTGGATGCGCCAGCCGGGCCGATCGGTCGTCGAGGCTCCTGCCCCCGTCTAGGCGGACGCCCGCGCCGATGTTCTGTGGCTCCTGCTTCCGACTCCTTGCGGGTGCGCCCGTGTCGCCGAGGAGCGCCGTGAAGAAGCTCCTGGTTTGCTCATGAAGCAGGTGCGCCGATGCCTTCGCGGCTCCCCAGGCCGCCCCTACGCAAGCGAGGCCGGCCCGGGCTCGCGCCCGGCGAGCCCCTGTGGCAGCAGCGCGACCCGTTCGGCGGCGAAGTCGCTCGTGCCCTCGAGCGCGATCCGCACCGAGGGCGGGTGGCGCGGGAGTCGGTAGACCCCGCCGGAGCCGGCGAGCAGTGCGTCTCGACGGCCACGAACAGGTGCTCGCGACGCGGGTAGTGATGCGCGAGCACGAGGGCATCGAGTGGATCACGGCGCTGAAGGCGCCCCAGATCAAGAAGCTCGTCAAGGACGGGCAGCTGCAGCTCTCGCTCTTTGACGAGGCAAACCTCGCCGAGATCACGGCGCCCGACTATCACTAGATCGACCTCGGGATCTCAGGGCGAGACGCGCGCCCGCGCGGGCGCGGGCGTCGGGCGTTTCACATCAGGTTTGGTGTGTGCAGGTCAGACAGGTGCTGGGCGTCGCGCTGGTCGAAGCCGGCGGCTCGCAGCCGCTTGATTCGGTTGTCCTCCATCGTCTGCATCAGCTCGCGCACCTCCCGCGCGCCGCGGGCGAGCTCGGCGGGTTGCAGCGACCCCGCGGCCATCACGGTCAGTCCCTCGGTGAGGAGCGGACTGAGGCCGGACATTTCGGTGAGCTTTCCGGCTCGCCGCTCGGCGGCGCCAATTAGCGCCGCCGTCTGGTCGGGGTCGGTGGCGATGTGGCGGCGCACGTGGGATATGCCGAAGTGGACATGACGCACCTCGTCGCGGTGCGCCAGCGCGGCGGCCGCGCGTGTCGCGGCGTCGGGGGCGTAGTGCTCGAGAAAGCGCAGCAGGTCGAGGAAGGTCCCCTCGCCGAGGACGTTGAGCAGCAGCGCGGCGCCGCTGAAGTCGCGCTCGTCCAGCAGCGTGTGCAACGAGAGCTCGGTCGAGGCAAGCGCGTAGCTCGGCTGGCCGCCGATCAGTGATCGCTTCGTGAACACCTCGACGTGGCGGGCCTCGTCGTGGACGTGGCTTGAGAGCCACTGGAGCATCTCGGGGTAGGCGGGGTTGACGTCCGCGAGGAACCCCGCCGGCACGTAGAGCGCGCCGTATTCGTTTTGGGCGATGAACGTCATCACCTGCGAGACGGCGCGCTCGAGGAACTCGGGCAGCCCGCGGGCCGCCTCCCATGGGATGTCGCGCGAGGCGTCCCACTGCCCAGCGGAGGCCTGCTCGGTGAGCTCTGAGACGTCGTCTGCCCACAACGCGTCGCGCTCGTTGAGCGTCCAGCGAAACGCCGGGGCGCCACGCTCGGCGAGCGCCCCAAGCGGGGTGAACCCAGCGGCGGGGTCCGCTTGCGCCGGCACCTCCGCTGGGGAGCGCAAGTCGGCGGTGTGCAGCTCCCCATCACGCAACCGCGGACCGGGCCTCTTTTCAGGCAGCGGGTCGGCGAGGACCCGGGCGAAGGGGCCTCGCTCGAGCTCGACCGCGTAGGGCCCGCCGGGCACGGCGCGTTCGCTCACCGCCTGGTGGCCGGAGGCGTGCGCCCACGAGGGCAGCTCGAGCGCCGTCGAACGCGAAGGGGTGATGACTTCGACGCGTGCGCCCGCGGGCATCCCCTCGAGCGCGGCGGCGAGCAGCACCTCCAGCCCGCCGCCGAGCTCGAGTTCCCCGGCCTCCAGGCGACGCGGGCTCACCAGAGCCTCACCCCTCGCTCATCGCCGCCGCGAGGGACCTGTAGCCCGTGCGGTCTCCCCGCAGCCAGCGCTTGACGCCCTCGAGGTCCATCGCCTGGCGCATCCGCTCATCGTCGTAGCTCATCGCCATCAGCGCCCCCTCCCACCGCTGCGCCAGCGCGTCGTCCAGCGACGGCAGCGCGGTGAAGTTGCAGTGGTAGTAGGTCGGGCTGCGCCACGCCACCTCCAGGTCGAAGACAGCCGGCACCCGCTCGGCGCGAAAGGCCGCCAGCGTCGGCTCGCCGAGCGCGCCCGCGTCGGCCGCGCCTTCTGCCACGGCCCGGATCACGCGCAGCTCGGAGTCGCCGGTGTCGCCGTGCTTTCCGAGGTCGGTGTCAAAGCGCACCAGCTCGCACTCCGAGGCCGCGTCGAGACCCTGCTCGTCCAGGTAGTGCAGCGGCAGGATCGCGGCGTGCCCCGAGTCACCGCTCCCCAGCGCCAGACGCTTGCCGGCTAGCTCACCGACCTCGCCGAACGCCTCGCCGCGCCTGGTGACGATCAGCGTGGCGAACCGTGCGTCGATGTCGCGCATCCCGAGGATCCGCGCCTGCGCTCCGAGCTGTTGCTCGAGCGCGACGAACGCCGTGTTGGTGTTCCAGCCGATCTCGACCTCGCCGGCGAGGACCGCCTCCACGAGCCGCTCGTAGTTTGAGTAGAGGATGTAGTCGGTCGGCATGCCCTCGCGGTCGAAGTGCTCGAGGAAGGCCTCCCAGATCGTGACGATGCGCGGGTGGTAGGCAACGGCCCCCACCCGCACCTCGGCGTCGGTGCGGCTCACGGTACCGGCAGACCGGCAAGCGCCTTGCCGATCCAGTTGCGAAGGACACCGTTGGTCGGGGCCATCACGGCCCCCGCCCGCGCGTCGCGCAGGTAGCGCTCGATCGGGAGCGCGGGTGTGTAGCCCTGCCCGCCGCACACCTCGAGCGCTGTCTGGGTGACCGAGGTGGCGGCCTCGGTGGCGATCACCTTGCTCGCCATCAACGCGACCAGCGCCCCTTCCTCGCCCGCGTCGCCCACCCGCGCGGCGTCCTTGACCGTGAGCCGCGCGGCGCGGGTGGTGATCTCCATGTCCGCGAGCGCGTGCTGGATCGACTGGATCTCAGCGAGCGACCCGCCGTCTGAATAACGCGGGCGCGAGGCATGCTCGATCGCGGTCGCGAGCGCCGCCGAGGCGATCCCCACGTTGACCGCCGCGAGCCCCGCGAGGAAGAACGGCGCGACCGTCCCGAACACCAGCGCGGCGCCCTCCCCGGCGGCGCCGATGCGGGCCGCGTCGTCAACCACACACTCGAACTGCGCGGCGACGCTCGAGTTTCCCGCCATCCCAAGGCCCTCCCACGAGCCGTCGAACTCGACGCCGTCCTCACCTCCCACCGCGTAGCAGTCGAGCCCCTCTCCCTCGGCTGTCTTGACGAGCACCAGGTAGACGTCGGCGTGGCCGCCGGAGGTCACGAAGCTCTTGCGTCCCGAGATCCTGACCCCGCCGTTCTCCCGTTCGGCTGCCAGCTCCGGGGCGTAGAAATGGGCGCCCGTGCCGCGCTCGCTGAACGCGAGCGTCGCGAGCGTCTCGCCGGCGGCCATCGCCTGCAGGTACTCGCCGGCGCGCTCCCCGTCGCCGCCCGCGACCGTGGCAGCGGCGACGGAGTGCATCAGAAAGACCATTCCCGACGACGCGCACGCAGCGCTCACCGCCTCGCATGCCTCGACGAGCACGGCAAGCCCTCCGCCCGCTCCGCCGCAGGCCTCCGGGACGAGCAGGCCGAGCGCGCCGCGCTCTGCCAGCGCGCGGATCGACTGCTGCGGGAACTGGCGGTCGCGGTCCACACCGGCGGCCGCCGACGCTACCTGCTCGCGGGCGACCTCACGGACACTCTCGACCAGCGGAACTGTCGCTGATGACATCTAAAACGCTCCTTCGAAAATAGAACGAGGCTTGCCGCCCGCACGGGGCGGCCCAGATAAGACGCACTCAGCGCAATCTCACTCGGCCCACCCCCTCCCGCTCTGAAGGAGCCCACATTGCGGGCCATCCTAGGGCAGCGCCCTCCCCGGCAACACCCTCCCGAGATGGCCTCAGTCCAAGCGGGTGCGGCGCGCGACGTAGCCCGCGTAGTCGACCTTCAGCTGCTCAGAGGAATCGGTGGGCGGGTCAGAAGGGAGGCGGCTTCTCTGCCTGCATCAGGCGGTGCATGATTGCGGTGCCAAACCGGCCGCGCTGCGTCTCTTCTGATTTCGCGTGGGAGGCGGGAACCGGCTCGCTTGTCACGAGGCCGCTCTCGGCGGTGACCTCGTCGACGACTGGCCACCACTGCCGTACCCGGTCCGGCATGTGTCCGTTGCCAACCTCGCTTCGTTCGAGGCTGTAGGGATCCAGCGGGCTCGCCACGGGCTTTCCCGACAGCCTCGATCGACGGCAGGAGCGCCGTGCAAGCGTTCCACCGCTCTGTACGCTAGCGCGGTGTTGCGGCCTGCGCGGCGGGAGTAGCGGGGGTGGTCGGTTGAGGAGGGAGCTGCGCGCGGCCGTGCGGGCGCCGTGTGAGGTACTTCGCTGCTGGTCGCTCGATGTATCGCCAGCTCGCGGCGCCGAGTGCGATGGCCCCGACGAGGGTGAGCGCGAGGTGGGGTGCGGTTGCAATGTCGGGATAGGTATGGGTGATCAGTTTTTGGACGATGTAGCCCCAGAGGAAGATGCCGTAGGACCACCGCCCGACCGCTCGGGCCGGTCGGGCGGCAAGCCAGCGCTGCGGCCCGCGGAGCACCGGGCCATGGAGGACGGCGCCGGCTAGGAGCGCGGCTCCCGCGGCGGTGTCGAGTTGGTCGCGAATCTCCTCGTAGCGCACCGGGACCAGAGCGCTGGCTACGGTCAGGCCGAGCGCGCCCAACAGCACTCTTCCCGGCTTCTGGCCGAGCTTGAGGAGGCGGGGAGTGAGACCTCGCTCGCGGGCGACTACGAGGACGGCGAGGATCATCCCGATCGCGAACCAGTCGGCGCGCCCGAGCAAGGTGAAGACCGGTTCGCGCGCGATCGGATCGGTTGCCGACGTGGTGCGCACCACCCAGGAGAGCAGCACCAGCCCGAGCAGCCACCAGACCTCGCGGCGCAGGAGCGAGGCGTCTCCTTCCTCTGGGCGGTCACTGCGTCGCCGCCACCACGACCAGACCGGTAGCGCGAGATAGAAGCTCATGAAAAGCGACAGCGACCAGGCAGGGAGCAGCCCCTCGAACGGGGTATCGGTGCCGAAGGTCTGTGTCAGGGTCAGGACCTGCCAGATGTCCCCCGGCTCCATGCGCTGGAGCCCGATCGTCGCCGCCGCGCCAGCAAGCGCAACCCAGTAGGCGGGGTAGATCCTGGCGGCTCGGGCGCGAAGGAACGCCAGCGTTCCGGGGGCGGGCCGGTGATCGAGACGGGCGCGCAGGAACCGGCTCGACAGGAGAAACCCTGTTAGCAGGGCAAACACGGTGATGCCGTGGTTTTGCTGGGACCAGGGCCCTAGGCCCCAGTCTTTCTCGACCGCGTGGTCGAAGACGACGAGCAGCGCCGCGAGGCCACGCAGCCCCTCGACGGTGCGGATCCGTGACCACTGCGATTTCTTTGGCTCGCTCTCAGCCGCGGTGTCCACCGGAACCGGCGGCACCGGATGCCCCGCCGCGGATTGCTCGCCGGTCCGGCACGACCGGGCCTCGGTGGCTTCGGTCATTGCCCGTCTTGCGCGGCGGGGCCGGCGCGAGCACGAGTGAGAGCGGCGAGCGCGTCACTAACCGCCGCGGGCAACACGGGCGCACGTCCTCGCAGGATCTCCTCGACGTCGCAGCCGAGTTAGGCTCGGCGGTCTGCCTCGCTACGGCACGCCGCAGCGGACAGCGCTTGCACGCCGGCCTCGAGCGACAGCACCTCTGTGTTCCCTCCCGCGCCATCGTTGGCGCGGCACCCTAGCACGTCTTAGGGCGCCCTAATTAGGGGCCCCTAACGATCCGTGGCAGTCGGTTGGCCGGGCACCGCGCCGGTCGCTTATCGCTTCGAATCACCGACGGCCGGCGGCCTCCTGCATTCGACTCAAGGCGGGCACCGCTCCTCATGCCGCCACGTACCTGAAGCAGGAGCGTGCCGAAAGGGATAGCGCTGGCACGGCCCGCACAGACGACTCGTATCGGCGCG
>JAUJOA010000018.1 GCA_030447875.1 Thermoleophilaceae bacterium | reverse complement strand
TCAAGGTGGCGAACATCGTGGCGCTCCTGATAATTCCGTTCGTGGTGTAGGGGAGCGCGTGTTCGAACGGGCCAGGCCGGTGGCGGGGCGAGCATCCGCCGGCGACCCTCTAGATTGCTGGGTGGCCGCTCGGCGGCCCTATGAGCGATGGAGCCCGACCAAGTAGACGATCTCGAAACTGAAGCGCCCTCGGACGAGGCCGCGCGAGGCGACGGGACGCACGCTGCGCCTGCCCTCCCGGAGCAACACGACTTCTACAAGATGCCCGCAAAGTTCGGGCACGTGCCGGTCGCCGAGGAGCCGCTCGGCTGGGACCGGAGGCGCCGCTTTGAGCACCTGTACCCCCGGGTCCGGCTGCCGACCCAGGTCGTCGAGCGGTTCGAGTTCGGCAGCCCGCAGCTTGAGCCGAACCGGCTCTACTTCGGGGACAACCTCCACGTCATGCGCTCCCTGCCGAGCGAGTCCGTCGACCTCATCTACATCGATCCGCCGTTCTTCTCGCAGCGCACCTACAACGTCCTGTTTGGCGACCAGAACGAGCTGCGGTCGTTCCGGGACATTTGGGAAGGCGGATTGGGCGGCTACCTGGTGTGGCTCAACGCACGGCTCTACGAGATGAAGCGCGTGCTGACGGCAGACGGCGTCATCTATGTCCATCTGGATTGGCACGCCGGTCACTACGTGAAGGTAGAGATGGACCGTCTGTTTGGCTACGAGAACTTCCGGAACGAGATTATCTGGTGCTACTCCGGCGGAGGCGTCCCCAAGAAAGACTTTCCGAGGAAGCACGACGTCATCCTCCGGTATAGCAAGACCGGCGCGTATGCCTTCAATGTCGAGCGCAAGGCATACAAGGAGAACACTCAGCAGGTCGGAATCCACAGCACCTATGGACGCGACCGGGGACTCGACGTCTCCATTGACCTCGACCGAGGGACTCCGGTAACTGACTGGTGGAGCGACATCCCGACCGTGACGGGCTGGACCCGGAGAAGATCGGCTACCCTACCCAGAAGCCGGAGGCTCTCCTCGAGCGCATTATTCAGGCCGAGACCGAAGCTGGCGAAGTGGTAGCTGACTTTTTCGCTGGCGGGGGCACGACGCCTACCGTCGCTCAGAGACTCGGTCGGCGTTGGATCGCCTGTGACATCTCGCGCGTGGCAGTCAGCCTCGCCGCCGATCGCGTCGCCAAGGTCGTTGAGGAGCAGCAGGACGAAGCCAAGAAGAGCGGCAGCCAGCTCGCAGCTCCCGACTTTGAAGTAGCCCACTGGGGCATATACGAGATTGCCGGCCTCTCAAAGATGTCCGACGATGAATTCCATGAGTTCGTGCTCCATGCCTACGACGCTCGACTCGAGTCCACACGAAGCACCATCCATGGCTATAAGGGCAAGGAGCCTATCTATGTCGGCTCACCCGATCCCGACAGGCCGATCCGGAAGGAGGAGGTCGCCGAGTTCGCCAACGCGGTCTTGAAGCGTCTGGGCAGCGGCGCCAGTGGCACGGTCATTGCCTGGGCGTTCACCGAGCCTGCAAAGCGTCTTGCCGATCGCATAGCGGCGCAGGAGAAGGTAAGGCTGCAGTTCGTGAAGCTACGTCTGGTCCCGCTCGAGTCACCCGAGTTCGCCGCACACATCACCGGCGCACACGAGCGCTACGCCGACCTCGTGTCCTTCGTTCTGCCGCCCTCGGTAAGGGTCCGGAAGAAGAAGCTCCGGGGACGTCGATACGAGTTCGACGCCTCCGAGTCGATAGCACTCAACTCCGGAGCAAAGATCATCAACGCGCAGTGGGACTTTGACTACCGCGGGAACTTCACCTCGAGTCCCGGATATGAGCTTCGGCGCACCAAGAAGGGCGAGCCCATGCTCACGGCTGAGTACGAGTTCGCCGCGGCCGGAGACTTCGAGATCGCCGTTCGAGTCCAGGACGACCTCGGCGGCGAGGCGATCCATCGCGACACGTTCTCGGTGAGCTGATGCGCAACGCCTTCGCGTCCTATGAAAAGGAGTACCTCGAGTGGGCCGACGAAGGCTTTCCGGGTGTTGAGCCGACGACCGAGGAGTTCCTCGAGCATCTCCTCGACCCTGAGCGCGAGCGGTCTCTTTGGCCCGGTCAGCGTGAGGGTCTCCTGCGGGCGATCTATGCCTTCGAGGTGCTGGGGCGCCGGGACCTCCTGCTCAACATCGTCACCGGTGGAGGTAAGACCGCGATCATAGGCGCCTGCATCGCCTGGCTGCGCTGGGCCCACGGAGTGCGCTCTTTCCTCGTCCTCTCGCCCAACACCATCGTCCGCGAGCGGCTCAGAAGCGACTTCAACGGCGCACGGATCTTCCACGACTTCGAGCTATTTCCGGCGACTCACTCGCACTACATCAACGATCTCGGCCTGCATACGCTCGAGAGCGGGGCCGCGCTCCAGGGCATGCTCGAGTCGGGAATCATCCTGGGCAACATCCAACAGCTCTACGGTGGCACGGGCAACGAGAAGCTCGCCGCGGTCATGAACTTTCTCGGGGACCTCGCCGTATTCAACGATGAGGCTCACAACACGCCAGCGCCCGAGTACTCCGATGTCCTGAAGGCCCTCTCCGGTAAGGAGGTCTTCCGGCTCGACACTACCGCCACGCCCGATCGCGCGGACGGTCAGGAGCCCGACACCGAGATGATCTACGAGTACGGGATTCCCCAAGCCCTCGACGACGGGATCATCAAGTCCACCGTCGTGTATCAGCCCGACATAAAGTCGGTCGAGCTCACCTACACAGACCCCAACACAGGCGATCAGGTCTCGGTAGAGGAGATTGATTGGGACGCGATCGACGACGGTCGAGTGAAGGCAACCAAGTGGGTGACCGATCCAAAGCCCAGGCGCGAGCAGCTGAAGATCGCGCTCGCGCGACTCCACGAGCAACGACAGCGCGCCGCAGGGCGCTACAAACCTATCCTCTTTGTCGTCGCGGTGGGGATCGCCGATGCGCGTGCTACTCAGAAGGACCTCCAGAGCTCGTTCGGCGTCCGAGCCCTCGTTGTCACCGAGGACTCAACCGACGAGGAGCGCTTGGAGGCTATGACGATCGCCGAAGAGGCGAGCCCCTACGACGCGGTCGTCAGTGTCCTCATGCTTCGAGAGGGCTGGGACGTCCCGGAGGTCGGAGTGATCGCCCTGCTGCGGAAGTTCTCTTCGCGCGTCTACGGGCAGCAGGTGATCGGCCGCGGCTTGCGCAAAGTCGTGCGCAAGCCGGATGAGCCCGAGATCCTCGCGGTCGTCGATCACCCTAAGCTCGATCACGGCTGGCTCTGGGAGCTCGTACGAGCGAAGGTCAAGAAGGACGTGAAAGCCACCGACGAGTTCGACCTCGACGAGGACCTCCCCGAACCGGTCGGTCCGCACGAGCCCGAGCTCGTCGATCCCGAGAAGATCATCGAGATCCCCGAGCCCGACGCGGGCCCGGACGGCGAGTTCGACTTTTCGACGCTTATCGGCGAGGTTCCCAACGAGGACGAGCCGCGCAAGGACTGGCCGGACGTGCTGGCATCAACGGCCTATGCGAACGAGGTAGTGGAGATCACCGACGTGACCGTCAAGGGGCTCAAGTCGATCAACCTCGACGCAAACGGGTTCGTTAAGTACAAGTCGCAGGACGAGCTCGACGCGGGGCTCGTCGACCCGGTCGAGGAGAGCGAGCTGCCGCCGCACGAGGACCTGGCGGAGCGCCTTAAGGAGCAGATCAGGGGGCTTGCCGGCGAGCTCCTGTTCGAGAAAGGGTTCGCCGGCAAGCACAGAGGGGCGCTTTACGAGGTCATATCCGACCATGTCAACGACAAGTTCTTGGGCAATGGCGGCATGGCCGCGGCCTCGCCGATCCAGCTGCTGTACGCGGGGGAGCGGCTCCACGACGTCCGTGCGGCGTTCATGGGTCCGGGGATAGTGTCTGGGATCATCACCTTCCCGCTCGCTCGAGTATCGACGTGACTCCGGCGAAGAAGCACGGGGTCTTCGAAGCGCCGACGAAGAGCGCGTACTCGTTCGAGCGCTGGCAGTTCGACTGGGAGCGCCAGTACATGGAGCAGCTTGAGGAGGACGCGGACGTCTTCGCTTGGACGAAGAACCACAAGATCCGTATCCCCTACATCGATTCTCGGAGCCGCAAGCGCGAGTACCGACCCGATTTCCTCGTCAAGCTCGAGACCGGCAAAGTCGAGCTTCATGAGGTCAAGGGCGGGCACCTGAAGGACATGCCGGACACCAAGCGTAAGCTCGAGGCGGGCGGGCGCTGGTGCGCCGAACGAGGCATCGAGTTTGTGCTCGTTACGAAGGAGTAGTTGCTACTCAGCGAAGAGAGAGCCCTGGCCGACGCGGGCCGCGAGCGGCTCGGGAAGACTTTCCTCGAGCGGGAGCACATGAGCGCCTTCGCGAACCGCTCCGTAATGGGCGGTGATAAGGAGTTGATCGCGGACGAACGTCCCCGCGCCTCCGGCGAAGGTTCGCAGCTTCGCGCCCGGAAAGATCTGGGGCACGTACCGGTTCAAGTATCGCTCTCGGTCCGCGCGCGTTCTGGGCGTCGGTGCGGCGTAGACCTCGACGCGTCGCTCGCCGGTGGCTGAATCACGCACCTCAAGCCAGAGGGCCCTATCTATGCCGCTGCTGCGCATCGGCTGAACAGTAGGGATCACCTGGCAGCCCCGACGTTACGAACGCAACGATCTGGCCACATGCGTGCATCCTAGTCCTGGCTACGGACGGTTTGCCCTCCAAAAGGCGTCTCCGCCCCCCGCTCGCTGTAGCCTCCGCGGAAAGTGGCGGAACGGAGGCCGAAGCATCAGGGGCTCGAGCGCGTGCTGGGCACGGGTGCCCTCGCTAGCACCGCCTACGGCAACGTCGGCAGCTCGATCTACTACGCGCTCGGCCTCGTAGCCGTGTTCGCGCTCGGGATGACGCCGGTCGTGTTCCTGATCGCGGGGCTGATCTTCCTGGCCACGGCGGCGACCTACACCGAGGCGACCACGATGTTCCCCGAGGCGGGCGGGTCGTCGTCGTTCGCGCGCCGGGCGTTCAACGAGTTCTGGTCGGCGGTCACGGCCTGGGGCCAGATGCTCAACTACATCATCACGGTCGCCATCTCGGCGTTCTTCCTGCCGCACTACCTCGGCGTGCTGTGGGAGCCGCTGCTCACCCCGCCCGAGGACGTCCTAGTGGCGATCGGCGTGGTCGTGGTGCTCGCGGCGATCAACGTGCGCGGCGTGAAGGAGGCCGCCACGCTGAACGTGGTGCTGGCCATCGCCGACTTCCTCACCCAGGTCGCTCTGGTGGCCCTCGGGGTCATCCTCGTCCTCTCACCCGAGACGCTCGTCGCCAACGTCGACTTCGGGACCGCGCCGACGCTCGAGAACTTCCTGATCGCCATCCCGGTCGGCATGGTCGCGTTCACCGGCATCGACACGGTGTCGAACATGGCCGAGGAAGCGCGCGACCAGGGGCGCACGATTCCCCGCGCGATGCGTGTGGTCGTCGTCGCGGTGATGTCTATCTCGCTGACCCTGCCGGCCGTCGCGCTGTCGGCGATGCCCGTCGAGGACGGCCGCACCGTGCTGGCCGTCCCACCGGAGGAGGGCGGCTTCGCGGACAACCCGGTCGCCGGCGTCGTGCAGAACCTGGGCCTCGGGAGCCTCGAGCCGGTCGCCGAGCTGTACGTCGGCCTGCTCGCCGCCACGATCCTGCTCGTCGCGACCAACGCCGGACTGATCGGGCTCTCGCGCCTCAGCTACTCGATGGGTCAGTACCGGCAGTTGCCCGAGCGGATCCGGCGGCTCCATCCGCGCTTCCGCACGCCCTACGTGGCGATCATCGTTTTCGGCGTCGTGGCGTGCCTGACCCTGGTCCCCGGCCGGGCCGAGTTCCTGGGCACGGTCTACGCCTTCGGGGCGATGCTCTCCTTCACGGTCGCCCATCTCGCGGTGATCGCGCTCAGGTTCAAGGAGCCGGACATCGAGCGACCGTTCCGCGGCCCGGGGAACGTGCGCGTCCGCGGGGTCGACGTGCCCCTGTTCGCGGTCTTCGGGGCGGCCGGGACCGGCACCGCCTTCGTCGTCGTGACCGTGCTCAACCTCGAGACGCTCGTGGCCGGAGGGGTCTGGCTGTCGATCGGGATCGCGACGTACCTCGTGTACCGGCGGCGCCACGGGCTGTCGCTGATCGAGACCACGAAGATCGTCTTGCCTAAGCCGATCGTCGAGCACGAGGTCGAGTACGAGTCGATCCTCGTGGTCGTCGAGGACGACGCCTACCATCCCGAGGACGTCTCGACGGCGTTCAAGCTCGCCGCGCGCCGGCGCCGGGGGATCCACGTGCTCGTCACCGTCACGGTTCCGGCCAACATCCCGATCGACGCATCCATGCCCGAGCAGGAGGCCCGGGCACGCCAGACGATCGCGGCGGCCCGCGAGCTCGGGGGCCGCCGGGTCACCGGGCACTGGGAGAAGGTGCGCCGAGGAGAGGCCGGTCGGCGGATCGTCGCCGAGGCGCGCGAGATTCGCGCGCGGGCGATCGTCATGTCGCCGCCGCCGCGGCGGACCGGCAGCTCTATCTTCGGGCGAACGCTCGAGTACGTGCTGGCCGAGCGCCCGTGCCGGGTGATCATCGAGTCGCCGCCGGCCCGCGACGGAGCCGCGGACGGACCTGCGCGAAGCGGCGAGCGGAGTCTCGCGGAAGGAGCTGCAGCGGGGCGCTGACCGCGGGTCTACCATGGCGCGCGTGCAGGACGCCTATCGCCAGTCGATCCGCGCGTTCTCCGTGCTGCTCGTGCTGGTGGGCATCGCGATGGTCGTCTCGGCGCTCGCCCGCGGCGGCGGGCCGCTGTCGGTGGGTGTGGTCCTCGGCCTGGCCCTCGCGCTGCTCGGGTGCGGCCGGCTGTTCCTCGCCCGCCAGGGCGCGGCACCCCGCTCCGGCGGTGCCTGAGGCGGCCTTTCCGGAGAGCGGGCCGCGCTCACTACCGGGCGATGTCTGAGCCTGCGCCGCCGCCGAGTCGCCCGCGCGCCGGAGTGCCCCGCGGGCGCGGGCTCGCCTCCGCTGGCCCCCAGCGTACGGGCGAGCCCCTCGGCCGAACGCTCGGCGTGCCCGCTCTGTTCGCGATCGCCGGGGCGGCCATCGGCTCCTCGATCTACTTCGCACTCGGCATCGTCGCGCGGGATGCCCTCGGGCTGACACCGCTCGCGTTCCTGGTGGCCGGCGCATTCTTCGCAGTCACGGCCATGAGCTACGTCGAGGGCAACTCCCTCCACCCCGAGCGCGGCGGCGCCTCGGTGTTCGCCCGCTACGCCTTCAACGAGCTGTGGAGCTTCATCGCCGGCTGGGCGATCCTGCTCGACTACCTGATCGTGATCGCCATCGGGGCGCTCGCGATATCGCACTACCTCGCGGCGTTCTGGTCCGAGCTCGGACGCCCGGGGACCGAGCTGGCGGTGGCGGCGCTCGCCCTGGCGCTCGTCGTGCGGGAAAACGTCCGGGGGCTGGCCGCGAGCGGGCTCGAGCGCGTGCTTCGAATCCAGCTCCTGAACGTAGCCCTGCTGATGGCGGTGGTCGCGGTCGGCGCGGTGGCTGGCAGCGGTGAGCCGGCGGGTTCGTCTTCGGCGCTTGCCCCCGAGGCGACGCCGACCGCGAGCGGCTTCCTGCTGGCCGCCGTGATAGCCAGCGTGGTCGTGACCGGGGTAGAGGCCGGCTCGGGCCTCGCCGCGGAGATCCGCCCGCGAGCGCGCGCCCTGCGCCGCGTGGTCCTGGCGGCGGCGGGGACGGCAATCGTGATGTTCGTAGCGATCTCCGTCGTCGCGCTTGCCACCGTCCCCGTGGTGGATGGTGCGACCGCGCTCGGCGGCCGGTTCCTCGAGGCGCCGGTGCTCGGCATCGTCCTGAGCCTCGAGCCGCCGTGGCTCGGGCTCGTGTTCGGCTATCTGGTGGCCGCAGTCGCCGCGCTCGTGCTCTTCGTCTCGCTCAACGTCTTCATGCTCGGGCTCTCGCGGCTCGTCTACTCGCTCGCCACCAACCGCCAGATCCCGGCCGCGCTCGGGCGCCTGAACGCCACCCACGGCACCCCCTCGATGGCGATCCTCGCCGCCGGCGCGATCGCTCTCGGGCTCGTCGCCACCGGCGATCTCGACTTCCTCGCGCGCCTGTTCGCCTTCGGCGCGATGCTCACCTTCCTGATCGCCCACGTCTCGGTGATCGTGCTCCGCTTTCGCGAGCCCGAGCTTCCCCGGGCGTACCGGGTGCCGCTGTCGGTCAAGGTTCGGGGCGCCCAGGTGCCGCTCCCCGCCGTGCTGGGAGCCCTCCTGGCCGGAGGCGCCTGGGTAACCGTGATCGTCCTGAGCGAGCGCGCGCGGATCGCCGGAGCTCTCTGGATGGCGGCGGGGATCGCCCTCTATGTAATCTACCGCCGCCGCCAGGGTGCCTCGACTCGCGACCGCCTGCGCGTCGACCAGAGCGAGCTGCAGGAGGCGGGAGGCTCGATCCAGTACGGCAGCATTCTCGTGCCCGTCTTCGGCCGGCCGCTCGACGACGACATCATGGGCACCGCCGGGCGGCTCGCCGCCGAGGATGCCCGACCGGGGGAGAGCGGCACGATGATCGAGGCGCTCTACGTGCTCGAGGTCCCGATGGCCCTGCCGCTCGACGCCGAGGTCCCTGAGGAGCGCCTCGCCGAGGCGCGCCGGGCCCTGTCGCGAGCCAAGGAGGTCGGAGAGGAGTACGAGGGCGTCGAGGTGGGGACGGCCACGACACGGGCGCGTTCGACCGGCTCGGCGATCGTCGAGGAGGCGCGCCGGCGGGGAGTGGAGGCGATCGTGCTCGCCGCCGAGGAGCCGACGAGGATCCGCGGGGGCGCGCTGCTAGGCGGGCGAGGGGGGGCGCGCCAGCGCTTCGTCGGGCACATGACCCGCGAGGTCCTCGAGAAGGCGCCCTGCCGGGTGATCGTCACCGCGCCTCCGGCCGAGGACGTCGACGACGACGACCGCGACGACGGCGCCCGGGGGTGACCCTTGCTTCGCCCCGGCGTTAGAGTTAGCGAA
>JAUJOA010000017.1 GCA_030447875.1 Thermoleophilaceae bacterium | reverse complement strand
GAACGTGGCCCCCACCAGCGCGGCGTAGCCGCCGTAGGACCCGCCCACGATTCCGACGCGCTCCGGGTCCGCCCAGCCCTGGGCCACGACGAGGCCCACCGCGTCGATCAGGTCGTCGTGCATCTTCCCGGCCCACTCCCGGTCCCCGGCGTTGACGAACTCCTTGCCGTAGCCCGTGGAGCCGCGGAAGTTGACCTGCACGCACAGGTAGCCGCGGTTGGCCAGCCATTGGACCTCCCCCGAGTACCCCCACACGTCCCGGCCCCAGGGGCCGCCGTGGACACACAGCACCGTCGGCAGGCGTTCGCGCCCGCCGCCGAGCGGGAACGTGAGGTACCCCTCGATGTCGAGGCCGTCCCGGGCGGAGAACGTGAACGGCTCCATCGCCGACAGGGTGTAGTCGGCGAGCCTGGGCTGATGGTGGAAGAGGAAGGTCGCCGTGCGCGCCGGGCGGTCCCAGACGTAGTGGGAGACCGGGCCGTCGTCGACGTTGAAGCTCACGAGCCACTTGCGGTCGGCGTGATCGCGGCCCGTGATGGCGAAGTCGCCCTCCTCGAGGGCGCGGATCCCGTCGATGTCGGCCTGGATCGCCGGGTCTCGGACCCAGTGCTCGACGCGCGCCTTGACGACGCTCACGAATTGCACCTCCCGGCTGTCGGGGTGCAGCGTCACCCCGGCGACGTCGTAGCGAGGTTCCTCCCTGAGGACCTCCATGCCGCCGCGGTCGAGGTCGAGGCGCAGCAGTCGGACCGTGTCGGCGCCGACGGAGGACAGCAGGTGCAGGCCGCGTCCATCGCCCGTGAAGCCCACCACGTGGGTGCCCAGACCGTCCTGCGGGCCGACCGACAGCACCGTCTGCCACCCACCGTCTACGGTGCCGGGCGGCCGGGCCAAGACGTCGACCCCGCCATCGGGCCGGTGCCGCAGCGCTCCCCGGACCCGCAGCTCGGCGTCGGCCACCCACTCCGCGACCCCGAAGTTCACCGCGACCTTCTCCAGCGCGCCCGTCTGGAGATCGAGCTCGAAGACGTCGTGGAGGGCGGGGTTGTCACGGTTCAGCGCCACGAGCATCCGGGCCGGGAACCGCTTCTCGTAGGCGACGAACTGGACCTGTACCCCATCGAAGGGCGTCAGGTCCCGGCCCGCGCCGCTGTCGAGGCCACGTCGTGCAGGCGCCAGTTCTCGTCGCCACCCCCGTCCTGCACGTAGAGGATCCGGCGGTTGTCGTGCGACCAGAAGAAGTGCCGGATCCCCCGGTCGGTGTCGTCGGTCACCGATCGGAAGCGGTCGGGTGGGGCGCCGATCTCCCCCACCCAGACGTTGAGCACACCGTCGCGCGGCGCGATGTACGCGAGGCGGGTGCCGTCGGGTGAGATGCGCGGCTGGGTCTTCTCGGGGTTTCCGAAGAGGATCTCGCGCGGGATGAGCGGAGGTGGGTCGACGGCCACGAGGCGCAGCCTACGCCGCGCACTCCCCGGCTTTTGGACGAGGGAAGGTCTTCGAGTCTGATCAGCGAGCCCGGCTCGCCTCCTGCTTTCCCGGGTCGCTTCCGCTCCGCGCCCACCGCTGCGTTCGGACCTCGTCCCGGCCAGCGGCCAAAGTCCGAACGCTGTGGTGCGGCGGGGACTGCGCTCGCGCACCTCTCGCCGACCGCGAAGCGGGGTCCGCCGCCCTACTCGCGCCCCCGCGCGAGCCGGATGCCCGCGAGCCGCTCGGCCTGCTGGGGCTCCTTGCCCTCCGGCGCGTAGAACCGCGTGCCGGCCAGCGCCGCGGGGAGCAGCTCCTGCGCCGAAACGGATCCGGGCCGGTCGTGCGGGTAGTCGTAGCCCACGCCGCGGGCTCCGGGCAGCAGAGCCTCGGGCGGGGCCCGGACGCCGTGCTCGCGCACGTGCGCCCGCGCGGCGTTCAGCGCGACGTAGGACGCGTTGGACTTCGGGGCGCAGGCAAGGTAGGTCGCGCACTGCGCCAGCGCGTGAGCACCCTCGGGCATCCCGACGAGCTGCACCGCGTGCGACGCCGCCACGGCGACCTGCAGTGCCTGGGGGGCGGCGTTGCCGATGTCCTCGCTGGCCAGGATGACCATGCGCCGCGCGATGAACCGCGGGTCCTCGCCCGCCTCGAGCATCACCGCGAGGTAGTAGAGCGAGGCGTCCGGGTCCGAGCCTCGTGTCGCCTTGATCCAGGCCGAGATGAGGTCGTAGTGCGCGTCGCCCTTCTTGTCGTAGCGGACCGCGCGCCGCTGCAGCGCGTCCTCGGCCAGCGCGAGGTCACCGGCCGCTCCGGGTCGGTCGCGAGGGCCAGCTCCAGCGCTCCGAGCGCCGCGCGCGCGTCACCTCCCGTGCGGAGGCTGAGGAAGTCGAGGGCGTCGGCCTCGGCGCTCGCGCCGCCGAGCTCGGCCAGAGCCCGCTCGAGCACCACGCGCACGTGGGCCGGCTCGAGCGCTCGCAGCTCGTAGAGCGCGCACCGCGACAGCAGCGCGGCGTTGACCTCGAAGCTCGGGTTCTCCGTGGTAGCGCCGATCAGCGTCACGAGCCCCTGCTCGACGGCGGGCAGCAGCGCGTCCTGCTGGGCCTTGTTGAAGCGGTGGATCTCGTCGAGGAAGAACACCGTCGCCCCCGGGCGGTGGCGCGCGCGCTCGATCACCCCTCGCACCTCCGCGCGCCCCGCGTCGACCGCCGAGAGCTCCTCGAACGTCGCCTCGGCGCCCGCGGCCACCAGCCGGGCCAGCGTCGTCTTGCCCGTGCCGGGCGGGCCGTGGAGGATCATCGAGTGCGGGCGACCCGAGTCGATGGCGGCCCGCAGCGCGGATCCCTCGCCGAGCAGATGCTCCTGCCCGACGACGTCCTGGAGCGTCGCGGGTCGCAGGCGCGCCGCCAGCGGCGCCGGGCGGGCGGGGGCCGGATCGAAGAGGTGGTCCACGCCGCCATGGTGACCGGACCTGACGGCGCCGCGCCGTCCGCCACTCGCTTGACACGCTGTCGGGCAAGTGTGCGAGGGTCGCCGGGTAAAGGAGGACTCGGGATGGCATCCACCCGCTCGGCGCCGGATCCCGGCGTGGAAATGCTCGCGGTACGCAACCTGGAGGTGGTCTACGACGATCTCGCGCTCGTGCTGCGCGGGGTCTCGCTCACGGTCGCCGACGGTGAGATCGTCGCGCTGCTCGGAGCCAACGGGGCGGGCAAGACGACGCTCCTGCGTGCCATCACGGGGCTCCTGGACATCCACCGGGGCAAGGTGACGAAGGGCGGCGTGGCCCTGCAAGGCACCCCGATCGAGAAGCTCGACCCTCCCGCGATCGTGCGCCGCGGCATCGCCCAGGTCATGGAGGGCCGGCGGATCTTCTCCGAGCTCACCGTGGAGGAGAACCTGCGCGCGGGCGCTTACACGCGCAAGGGCCGCGGCGAGATCGCGGAGAGCTACGCGCGGGTGCTCGACCTCTTCCCGGTGCTCAAGGACCGGCGCTCCTCCACGGCCGGGTATCTCTCGGGGGGCGAGCAGCAGATGGTCGCGATGGGCCGCGCGCTGATGGCGGCGCCGAGGCTGTTGCTGCTCGACGAGCCGTCGCTGGGCCTGGCCCCGAAGATCGTGGAGCAGATCCGGGACATCATCGTCGAGGTCAACCGGCAGAACACCAGCGTGCTGCTCGTCGAGCAAAACGCGCAGATGGCGCTCGGGATCTCCACCCGGGGCTACGTCATGGAGACGGGCAGGATCGTCAAGGACGGCCCGGCTGCGGCGCTGCTCGCCGACGAGGACATCAAGGAGTTCTACCTCGGCATCACCGGCGACACGGGCCGCAAGTCCTTTCGCGAGGTCAAGAGCTACCGGCGCAAGAAGCGGTGGGCGGCGTGACCGGGGAGGTCGCCCCGCTTGCCGGGGCCGGCCACGAGCGGCCCGGGCCGAGCGAGCCCGCGCTGCTGGAGGTCACCGACCTCGGCCTGCGCTTCGGCGGGGTCAAGGCGCTCGACGGCGTGACGTTCGACGTGCGCCGGGGCGAGCTGTTCGCGGTCATCGGACCCAACGGGGCGGGCAAGACGTCGATCTTCAACTGCATCAACGGCGTCTACCGCCCCCAGCGCGGCACGATCGCCCTCGAAGGCACCGACCTGACCAAGAAGGGCCCCGCGGAGATCGCCGGGCTCGGGGTCTCGCGCACCTTCCAGAACCTCGGGCTGTTCGAGAACCTCTCCGTGGTCGACAACCTCATGCTCGGGCGCCACCACCTCATGCGGACGGGGTTCCTGGCGGGGATGGTCTGGTGGGGCCGCGCCAAGCGCGAGGAGATCGAGCACCGGGAGGCCGTCGAGCGCGTCATCGAGCTGCTCGAGCTCGAGCCGTTCCGGCGCCAGCCCGCCGGCAAGCTGCCCTACGGCGTGCAGAAGCGCCTCGAGCTCGGCCGGGCGATCGCGATGGAGCCCAAGCTGCTGCTGCTCGACGAGCCCGTCGCGGGCATGAACCTCGAGGAATCCGAGGACATGGCGCGCCACATCCTCGACGTGCGCGACCGGCTCAACCTCGCGATGATCCTCGTCGAGCACCAGATGGCGCTCGTCATGGACCTCGCCGACCGCGTGATGGCCATGGACTTCGGCGTGCCGATCACCGTGGGAACGCCGGAGCAGGTCCAGGGCGACCAGCGCGTCATCGACGCCTACCTCGGAGCCGCCGCGTGAGCAGCGCCGCTTCGCTTCCCGGGCACCTCCTGCGCCACGCCGCCGAGCGCCCGGGCGCCGTCGCGCTGCGCGACAAGCACCTGGGCCGCTGGCGCGAGACGACGTGGAAGGCCTACGCCGAGCGGGTGGCCCGCGCCGCGGGCGGGCTGCGCGGGCTGGGCGTCGCGCCGGGCGACCGCGTGGCCGTCCACGCCGAGAACCGCGTGGAGTGGGTGATCGCGGACCTCGCCGTGCAGGCCCTCGGCGCCATCACGGTCGGGATCTACCCCACGAGCCCCGCGGCCGAGGTGGAGCACGTGCTCGCGCAGTCGGGCGCGAAGCTGCTCGTGGCCGAGGACGAGGAGCAGCTCGACAAGGCCCTCGCCGTCCGCGGCGGCGTGCCCGAGCTCGAGCGGCTCGTCGTCATGGATCCTCGCGGCGTGCGCGAGGAAGGGGTCGTCCTGTGGGCCGACGTGGAGGCCGGCGATCCGATCGACCTGGAGGCCGCCGTGGCCGGGCTGGAGCCGGGCGCTCCCGCGATCATGGTCTACACGAGCGGGACGACGGGCCCGCCGAAGGGAGCGATGATCACCCACGCGAACCTCGTCTACGCGGGAGCGGCGTCGTGCAAGGCGTTTGCGACCGGGCCTCAGGACTCGAGCCTGAGCTACCTGCCGCTCTCCCACATCGCCGAGCGCCTGTTCAGCGTCGTCGGCGCCGTTCACGCGGGCTACGCCGTGCACTTCGGCGAGGGCCCGGAGACGTTCCCGCAGGATCTCCGCGAGGTGCAGCCGACGCTCTTCCTCGGGGTCCCGCGCGTGTGGGAGAAGATGCTCGCGGGCGTCGAAGTGCGCATGAGCGACGCGACGCGGCTCAAGCGGACGGTGTACCGCGCCGCGCTCAAGCACGGCCGCGCCCACGCCGCGGGGCGGATGAAGGGCGCGGCGCCCGGGCTGGCCGACCGCGTGTGGGGCGCCGTCCTGTACCGCCCGCTGCGCGAGAAGCTCGGGCTCCTGCGCGTCCGCGCCGCGATCTCGGGCGCCGCGCCGATCGCGCCGCAGGTGCTCGAGTTCTTCTGGGCGCTCGGGGTCCCGATCCGGGAGGGCTACGCGATGACGGAGAACACCGCGACGTGCACCTACACGCCCGCGGGCGACGTGCGCATCGGGTGGGTCGGCCCGGCCCTGGAGGGCGTGGAGCTCAAGCTCGACGACGGGGAGATCCTCACCCGCTCTCCCGGCGTCTTCGCGGGCTACTGGAAGAACCCGGAGGCGACCGCCGCGGCCGTCGATCAGGAGGGCTGGCTCCACACGGGCGACGTCGGGGTTCTCTCTCCGGACGGGTTCCTGAAGATCACCGACCGCAAGAAGGACATCCTGATCACCGCGGGCGGCAAGAACATCGCCCCGAGCGAGATCGAGAACCGGCTGAAGGTCTCGCCGTACGTCCGCGAGGCGATCGTCCTTGGCGACGGCCGCAAGCACCTCGCGGCGCTGATCGGGATCGAGGGGGACACCGTCAGCCCCTGGGCGGCCCGCCAGAACCTCGGCTTCACGACCTACGCCGACCTCGCGGGCAAGGCCGAAGTCCACGGGCTCGTGCAGGAGTGGGTGGACGAGGTCAACGCCGACCTCGCGCCACCCGAGCAGATCAAGAAGTTCACCCTCCTGCCCAAGGAGCTCGACCACGAGGACGGCGAGCTGACCGCCACCCAGAAGGTCAAGCGCTCCGCGATCGCCGCGCAGTTCTCCGACGAGGTCGAGGCGCTGTACGCGTGAGCGAGTTCCTGCAGCTGTGCTTCAACGGCACCGCGCTCGGCGCCCGCTACGCGCTCGTGGCGCTCGGCTTCGTGATCATCTATCGCGCGACGGGCGTGATCAACTTCGCCCAGGGCGGGCTGCTGGCCCTCGGGGCCTACCTCGCCTACGCGCTGAACGACACCGCGGCGCTGCCGTTCGCCCTCGCGGTGATCGGCGCGGTGATCGCCTCGGGGCTGATCGGTGCCGCCACGGAGCGGGTGGTGCTGCGGCGGATGGTCGGCCAGCCCGTGTTCGCCGTGGTGATGGTCACGATCGGGATGCTCTTCATCCTCGAGCAGACCATCACGTCGATCTGGGGCTTCGAGGCGCTGAACCTCGGCGACCCGTGGGGGGTGCAGATCGTTCGGGCCGGCGACGTCGTGCTCGCCCAGCGCGACCTCTGGACCGTCGGGATCGCCGGGGCCGTGCTCGCGGCGTTCTTCGCGTTCTTCCGCTTCTCGAAGCTCGGAGTCGCCATGCGGGCGACCGCGTTCGACCAGGAGGCCGCCCTGGCCCAGGGCATCTCGGCCCGGCGGGTCTTCGCGGTCTCCTGGGGGATCTCGGGCGCCCTGGCCTGCCTGGCCGGGGTGACGCTCGCGGCGGGGCCCGCGGCGCTCTCGCCCGGAATCGGCGCGGTCGCGCTGATCGCGTTCCCGGCGATGATCGTCGGCGGGCTGGATTCCCCGGTCGGAGCGGTGCTCGGCGGCCTGATCATCGGCATCACCCAGGCGCTCACCACGGGCTACCAGGAGGACCTGTTCGGGTGGGCGGGCGCGAACTTCGCCGCGGTGATGCCCTACGTCGTGATGGTGCTCATCCTGCTCGTGCGGCCCTACGGGTTGTTCGGCACCCGGGAGGTGCGACGGATTTGAGCTCCCGCCGCGCGCCCCGGGTGCACGGGCTGATGACCCGGGGCTACGCCGACGACCTGCGGCTGTTCGGCTCGGGGAAGGCGAAGCTCGGGCTGCTCGCCCTCGTGCTCGCCTACCTCATGCTGCCGTTCTTTTTGACCAGCGACTTCTGGCTCTCCGTGCTCGACTACGCCGGCATCGCGGCGATCGGGGCGCTCGGACTGAACCTGCTGACGGGCTACACGGGTCAGGTCTCGCTGGGCCACGCGTTCTTCATCGGCCTCGGCGCCTACGCGGCGGCGCAGCTCGGCGGCCCGGACGCGCTGAACCTCCCCCTGCCGCTCTGGCTGCTCGGCGCGGCCGTCTTCGGGGCGCTCGTCGGGGCGCTCATCGGCCCCTTCGCCCTGCGCCTGCGGGGCAACTACCTCGCGATCGTGACCCTCGGGCTGATCTTTCTCGGAGAGCACCTCTTCCGCAACCTCAAGGACGTCACGGGCGGCAACTCGGGGACGAACGTCGACACGACCGCGACCCTCGGCGGCCTGGACTTCAAGGATCTCGCGCTCCTGGGGGAGAACTTCTCCTTCAACCAGGGCTACTTCTGGCTCATCTGGGGCCTCGTCGGCCTCGTCGCGCTGCTGGTCAAGAACCTCGTCCGGACCCGCCCAGGCCGTGCGCTGCAGGCCGTGCGCGACCGCGACGTCGCCGCGGAAGTCGTCGGAGTGCAGCTCGGGCGCTACAAGGTCGGGGCGTTCGCGGTCAGCTCGGGGCTCGCCGCGCTGGCCGGCGCGCTGCTGGGCTCCTACCAGCAGTTCGTCTCGCCCGACGAGTTCAGCCTGTTCCTGTCGATCCAGTACATCGCGATCATCATCGTCGGCGGCGTCGGGACGGTCTTCGGCTCGATCGTCGGCGCGCTCGTGCTCGGCGGGCTGCCCGGGCTGATCGACAAGTACTCCGCGTCGATTCCCGGGGTATCGACGGGCTCCGGGGACAGCGGGTTCATCTCGGTCTTCTCGCTCAACCAGGCCATCTTCGGCCTGTTGATCGTTCTCTTCCTCGTCTTCGAGCCCCGCGGCCTGGCCGCGGTGTGGCTGCGGGTAAAGGCGTACTTCAAGGCGTGGCCGTTCTCGTACTGACGTGGTGGCCGTGGGTCAAACAACATGAGGAGATGCAGATGAGAAGTTCACGGATGTGGGCCGCGGCGGCAGCTGCGGCGATGCTCGGCGTCGCGGGCTGTGGCGGCGCGGACAGCGAGGAGGGCGGCTCGGGCGGCTCGGCCGCGAAGGAGGGCGAGGCGCCCAAGACCGTTCCCGGCTTCGACGGCAACAAGATCAGGGTCGGCGCGCTTTCGCCGCTCTCCGGGCCGGTCGCGGTGATCGGCAAGCCGCTCACGAACGGCAACCAGGTCTTCTTCGACGCCCTGAACAAGCAGGGCGGGATCGCGGGCAAGTACAAGGTCAAGCTCGTCCAGGAGGACACCCAGTACAAGCCCGACGTCGCGGTGCAGCGCTACAACCGCCTGAAGAACGACGTGGTGGCCTTCACGCAGATCCTCGGAACCCCGTCGGTGCTCGCGGTCCTCCCGCAGCTCAAGCGCGACAAGATCGTCGGCGCGCCCGCGTCGCTTGACGCGTTCTGGGTGCGCGAGCCGAACCTCCTACCCGTGGGCGGTCCCTACCAGGGGCAGGCGATCAACGGCCTGGACTACTACGTCAAGAACGGCGGCGAGGGCAAGAGGATCTGCTCGCTGTCGCAGGACGACGCCTACGGCGAAGCGGGCAAGGAGGGCGTCGACTTCGCGGCCGAGAAGCTCGAGTTCAAGCTCGCGAGCGCGCAGAAGTTCAAGCAGGCCGACAAGGACGTCACGGGCCAGATCCAGGCGCTGGCCAAGGCGAAGTGCGACGCGGTCTTCCTGACCTCGCTGCCGTCGGACTCCGGGACGATCTGGGGCACGGCGGCCAAGCTGGGCTTCGCGCCGCGGTGGATCGCCCAGTCGCCGGCGTGGATCGACGAGCTCGGGGCCTCCCCGCTGAAGGAGTACCTGGCCAAGACGGTCTGGATCGTGGCCGAGGGCACCGAGTGGGGCGACGACTCCGTCGCCGGCATGAAGCAGATGGTCGCCGACGTCGAGCAGTTCGACCCCAAGCAGGACCCGGACTACTACTTCTCCTTCGGCTACGTGCAGGGCAAGGCGATGGCCGCCGTGCTGGAGAAGGCCGTCGAGCTCGGCGACCTCTCACACGAGGGGGTGCTCAAGGCGTCCGAGGAGCTCGGCGAGGTCGCGTTCGACGGGTTGTTCGGTGACTACACCTACGGCGCGGCGGACGAGCGCAAGCCGCCGACGCAGTCGACGATCTTCAAGGTCGACACGGCCAAGCCGTACGCGCTGGGGACGCTGGAGAAGGACTACGAGTCCGACGCGGTGAAGGAGTTCGAGTACAAGGCGCGCTAGAAGCAGCCTCGCGGATCCCCTCGCGCCGGCGGGGGGATCCGGCAGGGCTCGAGAAGCCCTAACATGAATCCCGTTCACCTCACCGACGAACGAGGACTCACCATGGCCACCACCGAAGCGCTCGTCTTCGACGCGATCCGCACGCCCCGCGGCAAGGGCAAGTTCAACG
>JAUJOA010000008.1:47382-101835 GCA_030447875.1 Thermoleophilaceae bacterium | reverse complement strand
ATCGAGCGGGGCCTGAAGCCCACGCTCGTGACCGAGGCGGCAAAGGACGAGCCCGAGGAGCTGGCGGAGGAGTCGGCCTAGTCCGAGCCAGGGCTTGCCGGGCCGTTCGCGGGCCGCCTCGTCAGCGGCCGCCCTGCCTGCGCAGGTCGCGAATGGCTTCGAGCTCTTCGATGTCCGCTCGGTCCCTGTGGCGATCTGCCGCTCGCTTCATGGCGAGCATGTCCTCGAGGGACGCGGCGAGGACGGAGAAGTGGCCGAGATCGTGCCGGTCGGCGTTCCGCCGGAGCTCGTCATACGGCGGCGCTCCGTCCGGACTCGTCGTGACGTCGAGCCAGCCCTTCGAGGTCACGAGCGTCAGGAGCTGGACCTGACGCAGCGCTTCGGCGTCGGGTATGAACGGTACGTCGTCGGGCACTCCTCGCAGCCGAGCGTTCAGCTCGATCAGGGCCTTGCCCAACGCCTCGAGATTTCCGTCGTCGGTCGCATAGCAGATGTCCAGGTCTCGCGTGAGGCGCGCCGAGCCGAGCAGCACCGCTGCGATACCACCGATGACGACGAAATCGACTCCCCGGGCGGTGAGGCGACCGAGTAGCGCCTCTACGTCGAGCTCAGGCCAGACTGCCACGAGGCCGCCGGGAGTTCTCCACGAGGCCGCGCACGCTGCGATAGGAAGCGGTGAACGCCGAGAGTCGCCCCCCCGGAGTCAGGGCGAGGTTGGCCGCGATCAGCGTTTCATCAACACCGCGCGGCCGAGGCTCCGCTCTGATCTCGAGCCGGTGCCCCGCGGCGCTCAGTACGCGCTCGAGAGTCTCGATCGTCGGATTGGAGCCACGCGACTCGAGGCGGGCGACGGCGGCCTGACTCACGGCGAGCCGGCGACCCAGTTGCGCTTGCGTCAACCCGGAGCGTTTCCGGGCTTCGCGAATGGTCTGTGCGGCCGTCATCTACTCATTTGTCTGTACAACACATAACTAGTATAAGGAATACCTGATATAAGTCGGCCCGCGTTTCGGAGCTATTGTTCGAACTCGGCGTCCACGGGCGCCGGGGCACACCAATCGCCTTCGGCGTTCGCCGCCCGAGTGGCGCATACGCGACACGCAGAGATTCGTCGACTTATCGTCGCGCAGCTGCCCTGCGTCGAGAGCGGCCGCAGGATGCTGATCGGCCGTGCATAGACTGCCTCCGATGGCCACGACGCAGCGCCTTCAGGCGCTTCAGGAGCGCACCCGCTACGCACCCGGGGACGTCGAGCCGCGGATCTTTCGTCGTTGGGAGGAGGCGGGGATCTTCAGCCCCCCGCCGCCAGGAGAAGCCGGCGACCCCTACTCGATCGCCATCCCTCCGCCCAACGTAACGGGCGCCCTGCACATGGGTCATGCGCTGAACGGCGCCATCCAGGACGTGCTCATCCGCTTGAAGCGCATGCAGGGACGCCGTACGAAGTGGATCTTCGGAACGGACCACGCCGGCATCGCAACGCAGGTGAGGGTGGAGGAGCAGCTTCGTGGAGAGGGCACGAGTCGCCAGGAGCTCGGCCGCGAGGCCTTCGTCGAACGCGTCTGGCGCTGGCGGGAGCAGTTCGGGTCCACGATCGTCGAGCAGTACAAGCGGCTCGGGGCATCCGCGGACTACGCCGACGAGCGCTTCACGATGGACGACGCCTACGCGCGCGCGGTCGTGCAGGTCTTCCTGCGGCTCTTCGAGCGGGGGCTGATCTACCGCGACAAGTACATGGTCAACTGGGACCCGGGCACGCGGTCGGCCATCTCGGACCTGGAGGTCGAGCAGCGGACGGTCGAGGACTGCATCTACTCCATCGACTACCCGCTGGCTTCCGGCTCCGGCTCGGTCACCGTGGCCACGGTCAGGCCGGAAACGATGCTCGCGGACACGGCTATCGCGGTGAATCCGGACGACGAGCGCTACACGCGGCTGGTGGGGGAGAGCGCGATCCTGCCACTCGTCGGCCGGCGACTCGAGATCATCGCCGATCCCTACGTCGATCCCGAGTTCGGCACAGGCGCGCTCAAGGTCACGCCCGGCCACGACCCGAACGACTTCGAGATCGGCCGCCGGCACCGCCTCGAGGAGGTGTCGGTGATCGGCGAGGACGGACGCATGACCGAGGCGGCGGGTGAGCGCTTCGCGGGGCTAGCGGTCGACGAGGCGCGCGAGGCCGTCGTTCGTGCGCTGCGCGAGGAAGGACAGATCTCCGGGACGGAGCCCTACGTCCACGACGTCCCCCATTCAGAGCGCTCGGGCGCCCGCATCCAGCCGCTGATCTCGCTCCAGTGGTTCTGCGACATGGAGAAGCTCGCGGCGCCCGCGATCGAGTGCGTGATGGACGGACGCGTCCGCTTTCATCCCGAGCGCCCGCATACCAGGGTCTACCTGGACTGGCTCGAGAACATCCGGCCGTGGTGCGTGTCGCGCCAGCTCTGGTGGGGGCACCGGCTTCCCGTCTGGTACTGCGACTCGTGCGAGGAGACCTATGTCGCCGAGCGCGAGCCCGAGCGCTGCGGGGCTTGCGACGGCCCGCTCCGGCAGGAGGACGACGTGCTCGACACGTGGTTCAGCTCCGCCCTGTGGCCGTTCGCCACGCTCGGCTGGCCGGCCGACACGGAGGAGCTCCGATCCTTCTATCCGACCGACGTCCTCTCGACGGCGCGCGAGATCATCTTCCTCTGGGTCGCGCGCATGGTGATGATGGGCATGGAGTTCACGGGGGAGCCGCCGTTCTCCGACGTTCCGATCCATGCGGTGATCCAAGCGCCCGACGGCCGGCGGATGTCCAAGTCCCTCGGCACGGGCATCGACCCCCTCGAGACGATCGACCGCCACGGCGCCGACGCTCTCCGCTTCGGCCTGCTCGCGATGGCCTCGTCCCAGGACGTGAGGTACTCCGAGGAGAAGGTCAAGCAGGGCGAGGACCTGGCGAACAAGATCTGGAACGCGTCGCGGCTCGTACTGCTGAAGGTCGACGACGTGCCCGCCGCGCCTCGTCCCGAGACGGTCGAGGACCGCTGGATCCTCTCGCGCCTGGAGCGGGTGACGGAGAGGGTCACCGCTCTCATCGAGCGCTTCGACTTCTCGCACGCCGCGCTCGAGCTCTACGCGGCCCTGTGGGACGAGGTCTTCGACTGGTACCTCGAGTGGATCAAGCCTCGCCTCTACGACGCGGATGCCGACCGGAGCGCCCTCTCGGCCACCCTGCTCCACGTGCTCGAGCGGATGCTCGTGCTCCTTCACCCGCTCATGCCCTTCGTGACCGAGGAGATCTGGTCGTACCTCCCCGAGCCGCCCACCGAGCTGCTCGCCACGGCACGTTGGCCACGGCCGTCGAAGGAGCTCCTGGACGGGGAGGCGGAGGACGCCGTGCGCCACGCGATCGAGGCGGTCAAGGCGCTGCGCCGCTACCGCGACGACGCGGGCGCACCGGCTGGAGCGCGCCTTCGGGGGCAACTCAGTGCCGATGGCTACGAGGAGACGGCGGCAGGCGTGGCGCGCCTAGCACGCTTCGAGCTCGTGACTGCCGAGGCGGATGGCGACGTCGTGACCTCCGTCGCCGTGCCCGGTGGGGCGGTGAAGGTGCTGGCATCGGACGCTATCGACTCCGACGCGGCGGCCACTCGGCGCGCCGTCCGACGCGAGGCGCTCGAGCGCGAGATCGCGCGGGCGGAGGCGAAGCTGGCAAATGAGCAGTTCGTCGAGCGGGCTCCCGGGACCGTGGTGGAGGCCGAGCGCGACAAGCTCGCCGGCTTCCGGCGCGAGCTCGAGCACCTCGCGTGAGACGCTGAGAGGCGTGAACGCACACCAGGCTGAGGACTACCTGCTCGATCTAGAGCTGTTCGGCATGCGCTTCGGCCTTGACCGGATGCACCGCCTGATGACGACTCTCGGCATGCCGCAACGGCGCTTCGCGAGCATCCACGTGGTCGGGACGAACGGCAAGTCCTCGACCGTTCGCATGATCGCGGCCATCCTCGAGCGCCAGGGGATACGCACCGGGAGCTACACCTCCCCGCACCTGCGGTCGTTCGCCGAGCGGATCGAGGTGGAGAATCGCCCGGTCGCCGACGACGACTTCGCCGCGGCGGTCGAGCGCGCGGCGCACGCCGCTCGCCTGGTCGACCACACCCTGGAAGAGGGCGACCGCGTCACGCAGTTCGAGGCGCTCACGGCCGCCGCCTACCACGAGCTGGCGCGACAGCGCGTCGAGGTGGCGGTGATCGAGGCCGGGCTCGGCGGGCGCTACGACGCCACCAACGTCATACCGTCGAAGGTCCAGGTGCTCACGAGCGTGGCGCTCGACCACACCCGCTGGCTCGGGCCGACGCTCGCCGACATAGCGGCGGAGAAGCTCGCGGTGGTGCCGGCCCACGGGCACCTGGTCACCGGGCCGCTGCCGCCGGAGGCGGACGCGCTGGCCGACGAGGTCGTGGTGGCGCGTGGCGCTCTCCGCACGCGACCCAGGGCGGAGGGCGAGGCTCGGCCCAGGCTCGGCGGGGCGCTTCAGGCTCGGAACTTCTCACTCGCCGTGGCCGCGTCCGAGGCGTTCCTGGGCGGGCTCGACTCCTCGGCGGTCACCCAGGCCGCCGAGGAGATCGAGATCCCCGGACGCGTCCAGGTGGTGGGCTCCGACCCCCTGGTGATCCACGACGGCGCCCACAACCCGGCGGGTGCCGCCGCCCTTGCCGAGACGCTTCCCCAACTGGTGGGCGGGCGGCCGCTCACGGCCGTGGTGGCGATCCTCGACGACAAGGACGCGGTCGGCGTCCTCGGCCCCCTGCTGCCGATCTCCCGGCACGTGGTCTTCACTCGCTGCCTGAATCCGCGGTCGCTACCGCCGGCCACGCTGGCGTCGCTCGCCGGTAAGCTCGGCGCTTCGTCCGTGGATGTAGCGTTGGATCCCCACAAGGCCATGGCGCGCGCTCGCGCGCTGGCCGGACGCGATGGCGCAGTGCTTGTGACAGGATCCCTGCACCTCATCTCAGACCTCGTGCGTGGCCGCGACGCGGCGCGCGCATCCCGGCTCTAAGTCCATGGAGGGCCCCAGCTTCCTCACGATGATCGGCTTCGTGGCGATCCTCGTGGCCACCGTGATCGTCGTCTTCTTCGGGATCGGCTACCTGCTCGGGCGGCTCTTCGTCTAGCGCCAGGGGCTCCGTCCCCCTAAAGGCTGGCTAAACTCCCCGCCGATCATGCGCATCGTTGCGATCTTCGGCATCGACAGCGGCCCGCTCAGCACGGTCATCGCACTGCTCCTGCTGTTCGTCGTCGCGGTCTACTTCGCGCTGGTCTTCTGGACCTATCAGGATGCGAAGCGGCGCATCGCCGACCCGCTACTCGTGGCCTGCGCCACCGTGGCGTCGATGTTTCCGTTCGTCGGCACGATCGTCTACCTGATCCTGCGCCCGCCCGAGTTCCTCGAGGACGCGCGCGAGCGTGAGCTCGAGATCGCGGCCGCCGAGGCTCGGCTCGTACAGCTCCATGACAGTGCGTGCCCGCACTGCGCCTTTCCGGTCGAGAAGTCATTCCTTCGCTGCCCGAGCTGCCTCAAGCGGCTCAAGGAGCCGTGCGTGAACTGCCGCAAGCCGCTCGACCCGCGCTGGAAGATCTGCCCCTACTGCGAGGCGGAGGTCGGTCAGGCGGCCCTCAGCGCAGGCGCCGCCGCGCTCCGGCAGCGCCCGCTCCGGCTACCGGGGCGCAGCGCCCGGCGGCGCCGACCCAGCAGGCTCCCGCTCGGGCACAGGGCGAGGCAGGCGACGGCGTGACGCGCGTTCGACCGGCCCCGGAAGGCAGCGCTCCCGCCGAGCAGTCGGCCGTGCCGCGATCGCGGCCGACCACGAGCTGACAAGCGGTCAGGGGACCCACCATGGACCGGACGCTGATCCTGGTGAAGCCCGATACCTTCGCGCGCGCGGGTTGACGGGCGAGGTGATCGGCCGCTTCGAGCGCAAGGGGCTTCGCATCGTCGCCCTCAAGCAGATGACGGTGTCCCGCGAGCTGGCCGAGCGACACTACGCAGAGCACGCCGAGAAGCCCTTCTTCGGCGATCTCGTGGGTTTCATCACAGGGGGCCCGCTGGTGGCGATGGTCCTCGAGGGCCTCGAGGCGGTGACCGCGGCTCGCCAGGTGATCGGCACCACGAACCCGCTCGAGGCGACGCCGGGGTCGATCCGCGGCGACTATGCGCTCGAGGTGCAGACGAACCTGGTGCACGGCTCCGATTCCCCGGAGTCGGCCGCGCGCGAGGCCGAGCTCTTCTTTCCTGAGCTCGCCTAGCCGCCGGGGCTCGAGCGGCGCGATGGTAGTCCTCGCCTCGCGCTCGCCGCAGCGCCGGGCGATCCTCGAGCAGCTCGGGGTGCGCTTCACCACCGCGATCCCCGACGTTGAGGAGGTCACGAGCGGCGAGCCAGGCGACCTCGTCGCCGATAACGCTCTGCGCAAGGCGCGCGCGGTCGAGGGCGACTGCGTCCTCGGCGTCGACACCGCCGTGGTGCTCGACGGGGTCGCGTACGGAAAGCCCGGCGATCGGACCGAGGCGGGCGAGTGGCTCCGGCGCCTCTCCGGCCGCCGGCACGAGGTCTGGAGCGGCATCGCGCTTCGCTCGGGGGCGCGGGAACGCGTGGCGACCGCCATGACGCGCGTGCACTTCCGGCCACTCGAGCCCTCTGAGATCCGGTGGTACGTCGCCACTAACGAGTGGCGCGAGCGCGCCGGCGGATACGCCATTCAGGGCCGCGGATCGGCGCTCGTCGAGCGGGTCGAGGGCGACTTCTGGAACGTGGTCGGCCTCCCGGTCCGCGAGCTGGTGCGGCTGGCTCCTGAGCTCGTCATCGGGCGGTCGGAGCTCGACTAGCGTCCCCGGGGCCGGGGCCTCGAAGCCCGGCACCGGCGTCGCCGGGCGCGGTCTTCCCTGCTCCGGGGCGTTCGTTACACTTGGCCGGCGAGCGGGCCTTCCCATCCTCCGCCTCACGGCTGACGAGTGAGGTGGGCCGTAGTCGCGCGGTCTTCTCCCACCTGAGCATGGGTATTTTTTCTTACGTAACCGGTTTCGGCGGCCGCGACATGGCGGTGGACCTCGGCACCGCCAACACGCTCGTCTACGTGCGCGGCCGCGGGATCGTGCTGTCCGAGCCGTCGGTGGTGGCGATCGACTCCCGCAACGGCGAGGTCCACGCGGTGGGCATCGAGGCCAAGCGGATGCTCGGCCGGACCCCGGGCACGATCTCGGCCATCCGCCCCTCAAGGACGGCGTCATCGCGGACTTCGACGTGACAGAGCAGATGCTCCGCCACTTCATCCAGAAGGTGCACCAGAACCGCTGGGCCCACCCGCGCGTGGTGGTCTGCGTGCCGTCCGGGGTCACGGGCGTCGAGAAGCGGGCCGTGGAGGAGGCCTGCCTGTCCGCAGGGGCCCGCCAGGCGTACCTGATCGAGGAGCCCATGGCGGCCGCGATCGGCGCCGGGCTGCCCGTGGGCGAGCCCACGGGCAACATGGTGGTCGACGTGGGCGGTGGCACCAGCGAGGTTGCCGTGATCTCGCTGGGCGGGATCGTCGTGTCCCAGTCGATCCGCATCGGCGGCGACGAGCTCGACGACGCGATCATCAACTACGTCAAGCGCGAGTACAAGCTGATGATCGGGCAGCAGACGGCCGAGGAGGTCAAGCTCGAGATCGGGTCCGCGTACCCCCTTGGTGAGGAGGTCCAGGCGGAGATCCGCGGTCGCGACCTGGTCTCGGGGCTGCCGAAGACCGTCGTCCCGACCAGCGAGGAGGTCCGCCTCGCGCTCGAGGAGCCGCTTCAGGCGATCATCGACGCGGTGAAGGAGACTCTCGACAGGACGCCCCGGAGCTCGCCGCCGACATCATGGACCGCGGGATCATGCTCGCCGGGGAGGATCACTGTTGCAGGGCCTCGACGAGCGCCTTCGAGACGAGACGCAGATGCCCGCGCATCTCGCGGAGTCGCCGTTGACATGCGTTGCCGTCGGGTCCGGTCGATCGCTGGAGGAGTTCGAGGCGATCCACCGCAGCAACCAGAATTCCCGACAGCGTCGGCGCTTCTAGCACCGGGGGTCAGCTGGCATGCAAGACAAGAACGTGGTCCGCAGGCGACGGGCGGTACTCGCCCTGCTCGTGGTCCTCTCGTTCGGCCTTCTCACCCTGTACTTCGGCGAGGGCGCCGGCGGCGGCCTGCACGCCATCCAGCGCGGAGCCCAGGCTGTCCTCGGGCCGATAGAGTCGGGAGCGAGCCGTGCCCTCAAGCCGGTGCGCGACGGCACCGGCTGGATCGGCGACTCGCTGAGCGCGAAGAGCGAGAACGAAGAGCTCAGGGCGGAGGTGGCACAGCTTCGCCAGCAGCTAGCGACGAGCGAGACGGACGCGCGCGAGGCCGACCAGCTTCGCGCGCTGGTGGACCTCCCGAAGGAGGACAACTACCCGAGCGGCGCCGAGCACCTCACCGCGCGCGTGATCGCCCACTCGCCGACCGTGTGGTACTCCACGCTTCAGATCGACAAGGGCTCCGATGACGGGGTCAGGACCGAGCAGCCGGTGGTCACGGCCGATGGACTGGCCGGCAAGGTCACCGACGTGACGGGCGGCACGGCCCAGATCACCCTCATCACGGACGCAGAGAGCGCCGTCTCGGCGCAGCTCGTGCCCGCGCGGGGCGCGCGGGATCGTACAGCCGAAGGTCGGCGATCCAAACGACCTCCTGCTCGAATTCCTCGACAAGGAGGAGAAGGTCGAGGAGGGCGACACGGTGATCACCTCGGGTTCCACTTCCTCCAGGGTCGAGTCGCTCTTTCCGCGCGGGATCCCGATCGGGAAGGTCTCGCGTGTGGACCCGAACGAGCGGGACCTCTACCAGCGCGTTCACGTCGAGCCCTTTGCGGACCTCAAGCGGCTCGACTTCGTGCAGGTCCTGACCGGCGAGCTCCCGGCACAGACCGCCGAGGTGTCCGCTCCGTGATCGCGTCGCCGGGAACGTTCCTACGCGTTGGGTTAGTGCTGCTCGTGGCGCTCGTCCTTCAGATCTCCGGGCTGAGCCAGATCACCGTGCTGGGGGGAGCGTGAACCTCTTGCCGCTGGTGGTAGGGGCGGTGGGGTTCCTCGGCGGGAGCGTGCCGGGCGCCGCCGCCGGGTTCGCCGCCGGGCTCCTGCTGGACCTGTCGCTCGGCGGTACCCTCGGTGCCTCGTCACTGGTCCTGACCGCCGTCGGCTACGCCGCCGGCCGCTACCGCGAGCTGCGCGACCCCGCGAATGGCCTGGCTCCGCTGCCCTTCGCGGCGGCCACGACCGCCGCCTTCGGTGTGGGCATCGCCGCTGTGAGCTTTATGCTCGGCATCGAGGCGTCCGTGAGCGTTCTTGTGCTGCGAGAGCTAGTCGTCACCGTTGTCCTGAACACGCTTCTCGCGCTCCCCGTCTACTGGCTCGTTCGTCGCATCCTCCGCGGCGCTCTCCTCGCCGATCCATTCGTCCGCGGCAGTCGCCGTGAGCAGACGCGGCCGGCCGGCCCGATCGGACTCCGGGGGCTCGAAGTCTAGACATGTACCTCGACTCGAAGGACCGACGGCCTGCGATGACGCCCAAGCTCGCCCTGCGCGTGGCGATCATCGGAGGGCTGGCGCTAGCAATGTTCGCGGTCGTCTTCTTCCGGCTCTGGTACCTGCAGGTGCTCTCGGGCGACCGCTACCTGGCCGAGGCGAACGACAACCAGGTGCGCGAGGTCAAGGTGCCGGCTCCGCGCGGCGAGATCGTGGACCGCAACGGCCAGGTCCTGGTGGACAACCGTGTCGGCCTGGCGGTCAAGGTGACCCCCGACAAGCTGCCGGCCGAGGGTGAGGCCAGGGACCAGCTCTACCGGCGGCTCGGTGACGTCCTGGGGCTGAAGCCGCCAAAGATCGAGAAGGGGGTGGACGAGCAGCTCGAGGAGCAGCCGTTCTCCGCCGCCACCGTCGAGCAGGACGTGAAGCTCCCGCTCGTTCAGTACATCCTCGAGCATAAGGAGCAGTTCCCCGGCGCCACGGTCGAGCGTGTCTTCCTTCGCTCGTACCCGCACAAGAAGATCGGGGCCCATCTCTTCGGCACGGTGGGGGAGGTCACGCAAGAGCAGATGAAGGACGAGCGCTATCGGGGCGTGGCGCTCGGCGACCGCGTGGGCCAGGGCGGGGTCGAGTACACCTACGACCGCTTCCTGCGTGGCATCAACGGCGCCACGCGACTCCAGGTCGATGCGCTCGGGACCCTGAGGGGAGAAGGCGCGGTCAAGGAACCGGTCCAGGGCAAGCAGTTGCGTCTCAGCGTCGACTTCGACGTCCAGCAGGTCGGCCAGCAGGCGCTCGGCGATTACCGCGGTGGGTTCGTGGCGATGGACGTCAAGAACGGGGAGGTCCTCGCGCTCGGCAGCAATCCGTCGTTTGACCCGAACCAGTTCGCGCGTGTTGTCAAGCCGTCGGACTTCAAGCGGCTCACCTCCGAGGACAACGGAGCGCCGCTCACGAACCGCGCGATCCAGAGCGTCTATCCCACCGGCTCGACGTTCAAGCTCATCACGGCGGCGGCGGCTCTGGAGGAGGGGATCACCACCCCAACCGAGACCCAGGTCGATGGCGGGTCCCTGAACGTGGGAGGTCAGGTGTTCCAGAACGCCGGTGGCGCCGCCTATGGCACGCTCGCCCTGCCCAAGGCTCTGCAGGTCTCGAGCGACGTCTTCTTCTACCGCCTCGGGCAGGAAGCCAACAGCGCCGGCGACGGTCTGGCAATCCAGCGCTGGGCCGAGCGCCTCGGCTTCGGCCAGGAGACGGGAATCGACCTACCCGGCGAGGCGACCGGCCTCGTGCCGAGCCCGGAGTGGCGCAACCGCCTCTACAAGAAGGAGCTCACGGACCGCCCGTGGAGCGTGGGGGACAACATCAACCTCTCGGTCGGCCAGGGCGACCTGCAGGCCGATCCGCTCCAGCTCGCCGTGGCCTATGCCACCGTGGCGAACGGCGGAACCGTCGTGACGCCGCACCTGGCCCAGCGCGTAGAGGATTCAGGCGGCCGCGCGCTTCAGGAATTCGATCCGTCGAGCCAGCGCAAGGTCAGCATCGACCCAGCGAACCGCCAGGCGATCATGTCCGGCCTCCGCGCCGCGGCCAACGCGCCCGGCGGCACCTCGACCGACGTGTTCAAGGACTTCCCCGTCGACGTCGCCGGGAAGACGGGCACGGCTGAGCGCAACGGGCAGGAGGACCAGTCCTGGTACGTGGCGCTGGCGCCGTATCCGAACCCGCGCTACGTGGTCGCCGTGACCGCCGAGGAGGGCGGGTTCGGCGCCGAGACGGCCGCTCCGGCAGCTCGACGCATCCTCGCGGCCCTCTTCGATCTGAAGAAGGAAGAGGACAAGGTCGTCGAGGGAAGCAGCCGGACGCGGTGACGACGGATCTGGCTCGATCCGACCGGAGCCGGTGCTCCGACGCCCCGGGCGCGGCCTCCAGCGGGTCCACCGCCGATAGGCTGGTCCGCTAGCCATGCAGGCGGCGTCACTCGGAACAACGGTCAAGGAGTTTCGCCAGGCTGGGCAGCGGCGACCGGGCGTGTTTCAGCGCCTCGACCCGCTGCTGATCCTGGCCGCGCTCGGCCTCGTGGTGTGCAGCGTCTACACCATCGGCACGGCGACGGTCGACGACATCCCGGGCGACCCCCGCCACTACATGCTCCGCCAGGCCATCTACTGCGCGGTGGGCTTGGGGCTCATGCTCGTGCTGGCCCGTATCGACTACTCCCGCTTCAGGGAGCTCAGGTTGGGCCTCTATGGCGTCCTGCTGGGCCTGCTGGCGCTCACCATGCTGGTCGGCACCACCACGCGCGGAGCGAAGCGGGTGATCGATCTGCCGTTCTTCGAGGTGCAGACGTCGGAGCTCGGCAAGGTCATCCTGATACTGGCGCTCGCGGCCTTCGTCATCGATGGGTCGCGCCGCCTGTCCGAGCGTGAGACCACGAGCCGGATCATCCTCGTAGCGTTGGTTCCGGCGCTGCTCGTCATCGCTCAACCCGACCTTGGAAGTGGGCTCGTCTACCTCGTGATCGCGCCGGCGTTGCTGTTCGTAGCCGGCACGAAGTGGACGCATTTTGCGGCGCTCGGAGGCATCTTGGCGGCGGCCATTGCGATCGTCTTGATCGCAGCGCCGGCCGTGGGGGTCGAGGTGCTCAAGCCGTATCAGCTCGATCGCCTCACGGCGTTCGTGCATCCGAGCGATGACCCGCAGGAGCAGGGCTATCAGCTCAACCAGTCGATCACGGCGATCGGCGCCGGTCAAAAGACCGGTCGCGGGGCCGAGGAGGCCACGCAGACCAAGCTCGACTTCCTCCCCGAGCACCACACCGACTTCGTCTTTTCGGTCGTCGGCGAGGAGTTCGGTTTCATGGGCGCGGCCGTCGTGCTGTCGCTCTACGCGCTGCTCATCTGGCGCTCGCTACGAATATTGACCATGGCGAAGAACCTTTACGGCGCCCTGATCGCCGGCGGCATCACCGCGATGCTGATGTTCCAGCTCTTCGTCAACGTGGGCATGACGATCGGGATCATGCCCATCACCGGCGTCACCCTGCCGCTCATGAGCTACGGCGGCTCGTCGGTGATAACTACCTTCTTGGCCCTGGGCCTGCTCCAGTCGATTCACGTGCAAGCGCGCGACACGGCTGCCGCCAAGGGCCGCGAGTCATTCGCATGATGAGAGGACTACGTGAGAAAACAAGTGCTCGTCACGGTCGACCGTGGCGAAACCAGGGTCGGGATTCTCGAGGCCGAGGGGGAGCCCTCCGCTAGCGGATCGGGCAGAGCGGGATCAACCGGTCGCGGACGCGGCCGGGGGCGCTACGGCAAGCCCGGGGATGGAGCCCGCGTCGCGGAGCTCTACATCGAGCGGCGCGGCCATCGGTCGCTCGTCGGGAACATCTACAAGGGAAAGATCGACAACGTCCTGGCGGGGCTCGAGGCCGCGTTCGTGGACATCGGGCTCGACAAGAACGGCTTCCTCCACGTCGACGACATCGTGATGCCCGGGGTGGAGCTGCAACGACGCGGCCGCACGGGCGGCAAGGGCCAGCGCATCTCCGAGGTGCTCAAGCCGGGTCAGGAGGTC
The DNA here is from genome assembly GCA_030447875.1 of Thermoleophilaceae bacterium. Taxonomy (GTDB): domain Bacteria; phylum Actinomycetota; class Thermoleophilia; order Solirubrobacterales; family Thermoleophilaceae; genus JAUJOA01. The sequence goes on along the minus strand of JAUJOA010000008.1, from coordinate 88,696 downwards.
GTCGTACAGGTCGTCAAAGATCCGCTGAAGACCAAGGGAGCGCGGCTGTCGATGCAGCTCTCGATCGCCGGGCGCTATCTCGTCTACGCGCCGCAGGGCGAGGGACTTGGCGTCTCGCGGCGACTCGACGACAAGGAGCGCGACCGGCTGCGCAAGGAGGCCGGGAAGGTGGATCTACGCGCAGGGGGAGCCATCATCCGCACCGCCGCGCGCGGCGCCAAGCGCGCCGACTTCGAGCGGGAGATCCAATACCTGTTCAAGCTCTACGACATCCTGCAGGCTCGCGTCGAGGAGACGGTCGCTCCGGCGATGGTCTTCCAGGAGGCCGATCTATCGGTGCGCGTCGTGCGCGACATCTTCTCGGCCCACTTCGAGCGCGCCATCGTGGACGACGAGAAGCAGCTCAGGCGGCTGACTTCCTTCTTCACGCGCACGGCGCCGGAGCTCGTCGACCGGGTGGAGCTCTATACGGAGGACGAGCCGCTCTTCGAGCGCTACGGGATCGACGAGGTCATCCAGTCGACGCTCAACCGCCGCGTCGACCTGCCCTCGGGCGGGTACCTGATGATCGACTACGCGGAGGCCATGACGGTCATCGACGTCAACTCCGGATCCTTCATCGGGCGTGGGAAGGGCGCCCGCTTGGAGGACACGATCACGAAGACCAACCTCGAGTCGGCGGAGGAGGTGGTCCGTCAGCTCAGGCTCCGCGACATCGGCGGCATCATCGTCATCGACTTCATCGACATGTCGCGCGCCCGAAACCGCGACACGGTCCTCAAGACGCTCCGAAAGGCGCTTGACGAGGACCGGACGAAGACCTACGTCGTGGAGATCTCGCCACTTGGGCTGGTCGAGATGACGCGCCAGAACGTGACCGATGGCGTCCGCGAGATACTCACGAAGACGTGCCCAACCTGCGACGGCGAGGGCGTCGTGATCTCGGAGGAGACCGTCGCGCTGCGAGTGGAGCGGAGGCTGCGCGACCTCGTCGGCGAGCGCCCGCAGGCCGAGGCGTACCTCATACAGATCCATCCGCGGGTGTCCGCGGTGCTGCTGGGCGGCCCGGGGGAGCCGCTGCTGGAACTCGAGCGCGAGGTGGGCAAGCACTTCCACTTCGAGGGCGGCGACGGGCTGCCGCTCGACCACTTCGCCGTGACTTTGGAGGGCACGCGCGAGGAGGTCGAGGAACGCGCGCTTCCGTTCCGCGAGGGCGAGGAGGTGCATGTGGCGATCCAGGAGCCGCACATGTACGACGATGACGCGGGTGTGGCAAAGGTCGACGGCTACGTCATCTCGGTGGCCGGCGCCGGGCGCCTGATCGGCGAGAAGAAGCTCGTGCGCATCGACCAGGTGAGCCGCCGCGCGGCGTCCGCCTCGATCATCGGCGAGCAGGCAACCGGCGAGACGAGCGCCAACGGAACCGAGGCTGAGCGCCTCGAGGCGGTGGGACCGGGTGCGCAGCCGACGCTCAGCGGCAGCTCACGCGCGGGCGGCTCGCGGCGTCGTCGCCGCGGCGCCCGGGACGTGCCGGAGACGCCGGAGTAGCGGCTTCGGCGATCGCCTCGCTGGCGCACCAGTACGCCTCCTCCGGATCGTCGAAGAGCGCAGGCTGCGTTGAGGCGCTCTCCACCCGAATCCCGCCCGGCCGCACCGCGCCGTCTGAGTCCACCTCGGAGAGCTCCCAGCCGTACGATGGCGTCTCCCCGGCGGGCTGCTGCCGGATCGTCACGTCGAAGCGGCGCATCATCGAGTGAACCCGGACCGTGATCGCGGGGCCGGCTCCGGCTCCTCGCAGCGTCCGCACGCGCTCGAGCGTGCGCTCGTGCGTCAGGAACGCGATCCGGTCGCTGCAGTCCACTCGCTCTCCTCGGCCGCGATCGGCTCCGTGTAGAGGCGGCGATCGTCCGAGGTCAGGCAGCGGCCGGTGGCGAGCTCGAACTGCCACCCGTGCATGGTGCACGTCAGCACGCCATCCTTGACGGTGCCGAAGCGCGCGAGGTCCGCCTTGAGGTGCGGGCAGCGCCGCTGAACGCGATAGCCGTCGCACTCCCACAGCTGCTCGTCCTGCGACTGCTCGGCGTAGTAGCCCTCGGCGTACTGGACGCGTTCCTCCGACAGGGTCTTGAAGAAGTTGTAGACGTATTCGTTGTAGGGGCCTCGGCGCTCGGCCTCGAAGCGGCACGAGAGGAATAGCTGGTTGATCCAGTCCTCGTAGTGGTTCGCGATGCAGGACTCCACCAGGGCAGCGTCGACGCCCAGCCGGTAATCCCACTCCTCGCCTGCCCATTCGTACACCCGCCGCTGCTGGAAATCGATGACCACGGACTGCTCGCCACAATCGAGCAGCAGCCGGCCGTTCACGCCCACGCACGTCATGTCGGCTTGGGCGAGCAGCGGCTCGAACCACTCCCGGAGCGAAGCGACGATGTCTACCTCTCCGCGGGGAAGCGACGCCATGATCGCGTCGATCGCCGGACGCCGGCGCTCCCGGTAAGCCTCGAGGTACCGGCGCTTGTCGGTGAAGACCGCCGACACCTCGTCGTCGGCCCTCGAATGCTCCACGTCGAAGGCCCCGTCGCCGATCGTCGCGACGCTTCCCGGGACCATCAGCCGGCCGCCGGTGTGTCCGTGCTCGTCCATGTACTCGAGGAAGACGGTCTGGTCGGGGAACGTGTTCGTGGCGTCCCGGTCGAAGTCGTTGAGCTGGAACAGGTCGTCGTCGAGAAAGCACGGCGGACCCGCGGACGGGACGACGTAGGAGGCGCCGAGCTGCTCGATGTAGCGCAGCGCGCGCGCCATCTGGTTCTGACGCTTCTTGCGCGCCAGCGCCTCCTTCATCTTCTCGGGGAAGCGGTAGACCATCGGATACCAGATGGCGCCCGAGAACTGCAAGAAGTGGGCGTCGTAGTGCCCGAGGCGGGTGAGTGACTCGATGTCGAGCGGGCGGGAGTCGTTCTGGTCGAAGATCCGCGTCTCGCCGTCGTCCACCACGAGCCCCGAGTCGCCGAGCGGACCGTCGGTCGGCGCGACCGCCGCCGTGACGGTGAAGGTCAGCCCGTCGGCCTCGACCGGCTCGGCGTTCCGCGTGCGCAGGAAGCGTTTGAAGCCGAGATCGCGCAGCGCACGCTCGAGGAGGTCGAGCGGGTAGTCCGGGAGGATGACCGTGGCGTCCTTCGAGACGTGCTCACTCAGGAACCGAGGGTCGAAGTGATCGTGGTGGAGGTGCGAAAGGTAGAGGTACGTCGGGTTGCCGATCTGCTCAACGTCCACGTCCTCGTTGCTGGGAAACGGGAACCACGAGGCGAAATACGCCGGGTTGAACCACGGGTCGCAGAGGATGCTGCCGCGCCGTGTCTCGATGAAGAGCCCTGCGTGGCCCACGAAGGTGACCTTCATGCGGCTGAGTCTAGCCAGGGTCCTCGCGTCAGCCCTGGACCCTGAGCGTCGGTACACTTGCGGTCGCGCTCGCGCGCGGGGCGCTTCGTGGCCTCGCCCGCGGCGCTCCCTCTGCCATGTACGCAATAGTGAAAGTCGGCGGTAAGCAGTACCGCGTGGAGAAGGGCGACTCGCTCGTCGTCGACCGCCTGCGCGACGCGGAGGGCGCCACCGTGACGCTCGAGCCGCTGCTCTACCGCTCGGACAAGACCGTGTTCGAGCGTGATGAGCTAGAGAAGGTCAAGGTCGAGGCCGTCGTGACCGGTCACGAGCGCGGCGAGAAGGTCCGTGTCCTCAAGTTCAAGCCGAAGCGCGGCTACAAGCGCACCCAGGGCCATCGATCGGAGCTGACGAGGCTCGAGATCAAGGACATCAAGGCACTGTCGCGCCGCCCGGCCAAGAAGAAGGAGGACGAGGATGGCTCATAAGAAGGGGCTCGGCTCCAGCCGCAACGGCCGCGACTCCAACGCCCAGCGCCTCGGCGTGAAGGTCTTCGCCGGTCAGACGGTGAGCGGCGGCGAGATCATCGTGCGCCAGCGCGGCACACGCTTCCGCCCGGGTGACGGCGCCGGGATCGGGAAGGACGACACGATCTTCGCGGCTCGCGCGGGCAGGGTCGAGTTCGCTAGCGGCCGCCGCGGACGCACCATCACCGTCGTACCTGCGGAGTAGCGGCCGATCAACGTCCCGGCCGCTCGCCCGGCGGCCTAGGATCGAGCCGTGTTCTCGGACCGGGCCAAGGTCTTCGTCCAAGCGGGCGCCGGCGGCAACGGCGTGGTCTCGTTCAGGCGTGAGGCCCACGTGCCGCGGGGCGGTCCCGACGGCGGCGACGGCGGCCGCGGGGGCGATGTCGTGCTCGTCTGCGATCCGTCGAGGCGCGACCTGGAGTCGTTCAGGCGCCGGACCCACTACAGGGCGGGGCGGGGCGGTCACGGCGAGGGGGCCAACCGCCACGGGGCCAGCGCTCCGGCGCTCGAGCTCCCCGTGCCGCCGGGTACGGCGGCGGACGACCCCGAGCGTGGCCTGCGCTTCGACCTGACGAGCCCCGGTGAACGCGCGGTGGTCGCGCGTGGCGGCTCCGGGGGGCGCGGGAACAAGCACTTCGCCACCGCGCAGCGGCAGGCCCCTCGCTTCGCGGAGCGAGGGCTCCCCGGCGACGAGGGCTGGATTGAGCTGCGGCTGCGCCTGATGGCCGACGCCGGGCTGGTCGGGCTTCCCAACGCCGGCAAGTCCTCGCTGCTCGCCAGGCTCACCCGTGCTAGGCCGAAGGTGGCCGAGTACCCCTTTACGACGGTGGATCCGGTGCTCGGGACGCTGGAGGGGGATGAGCGTCAAGTGGTCGTCGCGGACATTCCGGGACTGATCGAGGGCGCCGGAGCGGGCCTCGGTCTCGGGCACGAGTTCCTCGCTCACGTGGAGCGCACTCGCCTGCTCGTCCACGTGCTCGACCTGTCGCCGCTCGACGGATCCGATCCGGTCGAGAACCACGCTACCGTCGAGTCCGAGCTGAGGGGCTACGGCGCCGGGCTCGAGGCGCGGCCGCGGATACTCTGCCTGTCGAAGGCGGACCTGGTCCCGGAGAGTCAGGCGAAGGCGGCCGCCACCGAGTGGCGCGAGCGGCTCGGGGACGAGGCGGTGGCCGTGGTGATCACCTCGGCCGCGATCGGCCGTGGCGTCGACGACCTCGCGGCTGCGATCGTTCGGCACGTGCCCCGAGCCGGCGCGGCGCCGGCCACCGCCGGGACCGCCGAGGTGACGGCCGATCACCGCGTATACCGCCCGGGCGCCGACGAGGGCTTTCGAGTGGAGCGCACCGGACCGGCGTCGTTCCGCGTCGTGGGCCGCGGGGTCGAGCGCCTAATCGCTCGTCATGACCTCGACAACGACGAAGCGCTTCGCTACCTCGAGGACCGACTGCGGTCGATCGGGGTCATCCGCGCGCTAGAGGCGGAGGGCTTCACGGCGGGGGACGAGGTGGAGATCGGCGACGTGTCCTTCGAGCTCGACCCCGGCGCTTCGCTGCGCTAGCCGCCCGCGCGCCGCATAACCTCTCCCGTCCATGGGACTCGTCGTGATCAAGCTCGGCTCGAGCATCGTCGCCGACGAGGACGGGGAGGTCCGGCTGAACGTGCTGCGTCACGTCTGCCAGGAGGCCGCGACGCTGCGGGGCGGCGGTTCCCACGTCGTGCTCGTAACCTCGGGTGCCATCGCTCGGGGGATGCGCGCGCTCGACCTCCCGTTACGGCCGCGGGCGATGGACGAGCTCCAGGCCGCTTCGGCGGTCGGCCAGGGGAAGCTCTTTCGAGCCTACGAGGAGCTGTTGCTCGAGCACGGGGTGCCGAGCGCCCAGGTGCTGCTCACGTTCTTCGACATGTCGGCGCGCACGCACTACCTGAACGCGCGGCAGACGCTGCGCAAGTTGCTCGACTGGCGCGTCGTGCCCGTCGTGAACGAGAACGACACGACCTCCACCGACGAGATCTCGTTCGGTGACAACGACTTCCTTGCGGCTCAGGTGGCCATCCTGCTCGGGGCCGATCGCCTGCTGCTCCTGACCGACATCGACGGACTCCACACGGCCGACCCGCGGCTCGATCCCTCTGCGCCCCTGGTTCCGGAGGTGGCCGACTTCAGCGCGCTCGACGAGCTCGAGATCGGCTTCGCTAGCTCGCCGCTCGGATCCGGCGGCATGCGCTCGAAGGTGGTGGCTGCGGAGATGGCCACGGCCGCCGGGATTCCCGCGGTGATCCTGAACGGCACCCGTCCCGGTCCGCTGGGGCGTGCGCTCGCGGGCGAGCCCGAGGGAACGCGCTTCCTGCCCCAGAAGGGCCGTGTCTCGAGCTTCAAGCTCTGGCTCAAGTACGCGAAGCCGAGCCACGGGCGCGTGCTCGTGGACGAAGGCGCCGCCCGTGCGCTGCGCGAGCGAGGGACGAGCCTGCTGCCGGTCGGCGTGGTCGCGGTGGAGGGTGAGTTCCAGGCGGGCGATGCGGTGGAAGTGCTCATGGGCCCGGACGGGGGCGGCAGCCCCTCCGGTTCACGGGCGATCGGAAAGGGCATCGTCAACTACTCGGCCGCCGAGCTCCGCCGCATCAAGGGGATGAAGACCTCCGAGGTCAACGAGCTACTGCCGCGCGCGAGCGAGGAGGCTGTGCACCGCGACTACTTCGTGCTCGACTGAGACCGCCGCATCGAGCCCGGAACCGCTCGGTACCCTTGGCCACATGGCCGTTCAGACCACCTCGGTCGCCGAGACCTGCGCCGCCGCACGGGCCGCCTCGCTAGAGCTGGCTCGCGTCGACTCGCGGACTCGGAACGCCGCACTCGAGGCGATGGCCGCAGCGCTCGAGGGTCGCATCGAGGAGATCCTGGAAGCGAACGCGCGCGACCTGGAGGCGGGCCGTGACCCCGGCCTGACGCCCGCCCTGATCGATCGCCTGACGCTCACCGCCGACCGAGTGCGATCGATCGCCGCCGACGTCAGGCGGATAAGGGCTCTGCCGGACCCCGTGGGAGAGGTCATCGAGGGCAGGAAGCTCGACAACGGGCTCTCGATGCGCAAGCTGCGCGTGCCTCTCGGAGTGGTCGCCGTGGTCTACGAGGCGCGGCCGAACGTGACGATCGACTGCTCCGCGCTGTGCCTCAAGTCGGGCAACGCAATCGTGTTGCGGGGATCATCGACGGCCGCGCACTCGAATGCAGTGCTGGCCGGTATCGCGGCGCAGGCCGTGACCGCCGCCGGACTGCCCGAGAGCTCGGTGTCGCTGATCGCCGGCGGCGGTCGGGAGGAGCTGCCCACGCTCGCGACCCAGGACGGGCTCGTGGACCTGATCATCCCGCGCGGCGGGGAGGGCCTGAAGGCGACGCTTGTGGAGCACGCCACCGTGCCGGTTCTCCATGCGGCTTCGGGAAACTGCCATCTCTTCGTGGATCGGTCGGCCGAGATCGATGACGCGGTCGCCATCGCGGTCAACGCGAAGGTCCAGCGGCCCGGCGTCTGCAACGCGATCGAGACGCTCCTGGTGCACTCCGGCACGGCGGCCGAGTTTCTGCCGCGGGCGCTGGCCGAGCTCCGGGAGTCTGGCGTGGAGCTGCGAGCGGACGAGCGCGCGCGATCGCTGGCGGGCGAGATCGGCTCCACGCTCGGCCAGGCGACGGAGGAGGACTGGCGCACCGAGTTCCTGGCGCTGACGCTCGCCGTGAAGATCGTCGACTCGGTGGAGGAGGCGATCGACCACGTCAACCGCTACGGGAGTGGTCACTCGGAGGCGATCGCGACCGGGTCCACCGAGTCGGCACGGGCCTTCACCGAGGGCGTCGACGCCGCGTGCGTGTACGTGAACGCGTCTACGCGCTTCACCGACGGCGGTGAGTTCGGCATGGGCGCCGAGATCGGGAACTCCACCCAGAAGCTTCACGCGCGCGGGCCGATCGGCGTGCGTGAGCTCTGCACCTTCAAGTACGTGCTCGAGGGATCCGGTCAGGTGCGGTCGTAGGCGGCTTGCGCTCGGGGATACTCGGGGGAGTCTTCAACCCTCCTCACCTGGGACATCTGCTCTGCGCTCAGGAGGCGCTGCTGGAGCTTGAGCTGAGCACGGTCGTGTTCGTGCCCGTACGCGAGGCGCCTCACCGGATGGTCGAGCAGGACCCCGGCCCGGAGGTCAGGCTCGAGATGTGTGAGCTTGCCACTGCACCCGACGAGCGGTTTAGCGTCTCGCGCCTGGAACTCGACCGCGACGGGCCGTCGTATACGGCTGACACACTGATGGCCCTGCATGAGCGCTCACCCGAGGACGAGCACGTACTGATCCTGGGAGCCGACCAGGCCGGGGCGTTGCCGGAGTGGCACCAGGCCGGACGCGTGCTCGAGCTCGCCACGGTCGCGGTGGCCGAGCGCGACGGCGCTCGCCGAGATCAGGTGCGCGAGGCGCTGTTGGGCCTGACGGGCGCAACGGCGGTGCGCTTCTTCGACATGCCGCGGATCGACATCTCGTCGACGCTGGTGCGGCGCCGTGCGGCCGCCGGCCAGCCGCTTCGATACCTGGTGCCCAAGCCGGTGGAGCGGTTGATCGTGGACCGCGGGCTATACGGTGCGCCGGCGCCGGTGGGAGCTCGGTGACCAACCGCGCCGCTCGTCCGGAGAGCGAGGCGACGCCGACTCTGAGCGGTGAGGCGCTGGCGGCGCGGATCGCGCAGATCGCCTCCGATCGAAAGGCCGTGGAGATCCGCGTGCTTGACCTGCGCGACGTGGTCTCCTACACCGACTACTTCGTCGTCTGCAGCGGGAACACGGAGCGCCAGACGAAGGCGATCCACGACGCCGTGCACAAGGAGCTGAAGGACGCGGGCGGGCTCCTGCCGCGTCGCGTGGAGGGTGAGCGCGAGGCGAGGTGGATCCTCATGGACTACCTCGACTGCGTGCTCCACGTCTTCACCCCGGAAGCGCGCTCGTACTATCGGCTCGAGCAGCTGTGGGGCGAGGCTCCGGTGCGGTCGGTCGGTTAGCCGGGCGTCATCGGCAACAGCGATCGTTGCACGTATAGACTCAGGCACGCAGTACGAGATCGGGGCTATAGCTCAGTTGGGAGAGCGCGTGACTGGCAGTCACGAGGTCGCCGGTTCGAGCCCGGCTAGCTCCACTAACTGGCACGACGGCCGAACCGCCCGCAAACGAGATCGGTCTTTACGTCGCCGCCGCCGGCTGCATTTCCGCCGGAAGCCACGTCGCCGGCAGCACGGGTGGTACGCGGCCGGGAAAGTCGGGAGCGACGCGCGACGCCATCCGGCCCGCCGGCCGGCCCTCGATCGCCGGTCGAAGGTCGTCCATCGACATCAGGAGGCGGACGCTCGGAGCGATCTGGAAGTCGGCCGCATTGAGCTGCTCGCCGTTCAGGAGACCTTCGTCGATCCACCCATCGATCACGTCGAGCAAGCCGGGCAGCGCCGCTAGATCGGTTCGCACTCGCGCGTCCTTGGAGTCATTGAGACGGCTCGCCGCCCACACGATCGGCGGGGAAGTCTTGACGGCGAGCCCGACGGGTACGCCGAGCCGTGCGCCCTTCGAGAAGCTCTCCAGCGGGGCGTGATCCCGTGCCAGCGCCCACCACACGAGCCGCCGTGGAACCGACTGAAGCTGCTCGTCGCCCCATCGTTCCGCGATCTCGACCGCCTCACGCCCCGCCGGGTCGGATGGGAAGAGCGGCGGCTGCGGCCGGAGCTCGTCGAGCGCTCGCGCGATCTCCCGCGATCCCTGGATCCGCCGCCCGTCGAACGTGAGCGCGGGGACCGTGGCCCGTGGAAAGCGCGCCGCGCGCAGCACTCCCTTCGCGACGACGGGGATCAGGTCCGTGCGCGCATACGGGATGCCCTTGTGCTCGAGCATCAGCCGCGCGCTCATCGACGGGTGCGACCCGGGGATCACGTACAGCCTGGCCGTCATGTCGGGCGATGCTAGCGCCCGCCGCCGGGGCGTCGGCGGCTAGCGGCAGGAGTCGCGGCGCCTGAAGCTGTGCCTCGGACAGTCTCCGTCGCGGTCCCCGTGCCGGTCTCCGCGCCGTGGATCCCGAATCAGGAGCTCTACGTTGCGGTCATTCGGCTCGCCCTCCGAGCCGTCGGGCCCTTGTTGGGGGTCGTTGTAGGAGAGCGTCCGCCCGACCGACCCTAGCTGTCCCGAGTCGAAACCACCCACCTTGTTGGTGCTGCCCGACTTGGGGGCGGTTGCTGGACCGTCGTGGTCGAGCAGGGTCCCGAAGATCGACAGCGTTCCGTCGCGGTTGTCCATGACCTCGACCAGCCGGTGCTGAGTCGGCCAATCGACCACGGCCGGACTCTTGATCTCCCAGAAGTCGCCCCCGCTTGGACTCGCGAGCGGGCTCACCATGTTCTCGTGCGAGTGTCCGGTCACGTACCCGATGACGTGCGGGAAGCTGTGGAAGAGTGCCTCGACGTCGTCGCCTAGATGGATCGGCGTCGAGCTACGTGGATCTCGGTCGCAGCCGGGGTTTTGGTCGTGGCCATGCTCGTCGCGGACCGTGCACGGCGCGGCCATCTCGTCAGCCACATCGGCCTCGAGGCTTCCGGTGGCGTGATGGCCGAAGACGACGATGAGCTCGTCCCGCCGGGTGGCCTGCCGCAGCTCCCCCTTCAGCCAGCGGAATTGGGGATCGTCGAGATTGCCGGACGACGACTCCGGGGTCCGTCCCCCTTCGGAGACCGTGTCGAGCACGATGTAGCGGACGCCACGCTTGGGTGAGAAGTCGTAGTAGGAGGCGGCGCCGTTCGAAGCCCTCCTCTCGGCCTTGTCGATATAGGCGAACCCGTGCTCGTCCTTCTGCTTGCCGGTGTCATGCAGTCGCCGGAACTGCTTCTTGTCGACGAACTGGCGGTTCTCGTCCGGTGGAACCAGCTGCGGGCTGACGCCGATCGGGTTCGTGAGGAATGACTTGAACTGCGGCAACCCGTCTTCCTCGAGCGCCGAGCGGGGTCCCGTGATCGTCGTCTTCGGCACGCCGCCCGGCGATGGAAAAAACTTCACGCAGCCGGTCGCGACATCCTCGAACGGCTTGATCGCGTCCTCGTTGCCCTGCACCAAGGAGTCGTGGTTGCCGAACGCCACATACGACGGGACCTTGAGACCGCGCACCCTGAACCGCTTCTGCGCCTCGTCCTGGAGTCCGCCGTATCGAGGCCACTCCTCGTAGCGGCCGACCGGCCGGTCGGGGTCGTAGAAGTCGCCGTTCCCCTGTCGACCCGGGTAGTCGTCGTAGTCCTGGACTCCGGCGTACTTCCGTGGGTCCCCGAGGCTTCCACGCGGCATGCCGCGGCACGTGCTGCCGGAGTAGTCGTTCGTGCCACTGTTCGGGTCGAACTTCCGCGTCTTCCGCTCGCCGTTCTTGTAGACGCCGCCCTCCAACAGCTGCACCACGCCCTGCGTCTCGTTGCGCTGCGCGTTGTCGGCCAGGTCACCGGTCATCACGGCGTTAGCCATCCGGGCGCGGTCGCCGTCCGAGTCGCGAACCGGGCTTCGGACGAAGTGATTGAGCTGTCGGATCGTCAAGTCGGTCTCGTGGGCCACGAGCGCCTCCTGCGGGCGCCAGGCGGAGCTCGCAAAGCCGCTCGGCTCGGGGTCGAGGAACTCAACGCGCGCCGGTGACTCCTCGTCCGAGAGCTGGAAATCGGTGATCTGGCCGGAGTAGATCACCGACTTGCGGCGGTTCTTGCGGCCGGACTTGGCCTTGGCGAGATCCTCGCGCACGGTGTAGCGCTCGCCGTCGTCGAGGCGGAGGAAGCGGAACCTCTCCCCGTCCGGGTCCCCTCCCTCGAGCGTCTGCTGGAGCGTCGAGCGGCCGGTGGTGTCGTCCGCGTACGACGAGGTCGTCGCTACCACTAGCGCTAGTAGCGCCACGGCGGACGCCCACAGCTTCCTGTGCCTCAAGATCCCCTTCGCTCCCCTCATCGAGCTTGTGAACTTCACGGCGCAGGATACGCAGAGTTGTAAAAGTGCGCGTCAGTTGGCGCTCAGCCGCGCACCACCCAGGAGGGAACGTCGATGTCGAACGATGGCGGGTCGCCTCCGCGCTCCGCCTGGCGCTTCGAGTCGTCCCGCTCCGGCCGGCGAGCCGGCGTCTCCGGGCGGACGGCCTCTCTCCCCTCGGCGTCGCGGCCAGCTTCGCGCCGCGGCGGGGAGGAGGGCAGCTCGGCAGGCTCGGAGCGGGCGCCGCTCGCCACGCGCAGATCGGTGGAGATCTGGCGATGGGCGGTATGGACGTCGGTGAGCATGCGCTCTGCCTGGTGGTTCAGGGACTCACCGAGCCGGCGCAGCCCGGAGCTTACGGCGCGAGCCTCACGGAGCGCCTCATCCGCCGCCTCCTGTGCACCCGCCACGAGCTCCTCGGCCCGCGCGCGAGCCTCCTTTTCGATCCCCGCGGCCACGGCCTGTGCGCTCTCGCGAGTGCGATTCGCCTCGGCGGTCGCCGCCTCGCGCTCGGCCCCGGCCTCCGACCGCGACTTCTCCGCGAGCGCGGCTGCCGACCGTCGAGCGGCGTCGATCTCGTCCTCGGCATCCTCACGGGCGTCCCGTCTGGCGCGCTCGGCCTCGGCGGCGGCTTCGCTCCTCGTCCGCTCGGCCGCCTCGGCCGCCTCGGCCGTGAGCGCCTCCGCCTCCGCCTCCGCCTGGCGCCTCAGATCGTCCGCCGCCGCCTGCGCCGCGGCGACGATCGACTCGACCTGCTCCGCCGCGAGGTCAGCCGCCCGCGAGTAGGGGTCAACGCTCATAGTGGCTCGATGTTCCCAGAGATCTCGGCAGAAGTCGGGAATTGCGGCGCCGTTAACCTCAGAACCGCCATGGACGAGCGCTACGAGCCCAACGCGATCGAGCCCAAGTGGCAGCGCATCTGGGCCCACGAACGCACTTGGGAAGTGTCGAACGAGGACGCCGGCGAAACGCCGAAGTCGTACGTGCTCGAGATGCTGCCCTACCCCTCGGGCGAGCCGCACATGGGCCACCTGAAGACCTACTCGGTCGGCGACGCCGTGGCCCATTTCCGCCGCCGGAACGGCATGCGCGTGCTTCACCCGATGGGCTACGACTCGTTCGGCCTCCCCGCCGAGAACCACGCGATCAAGACGGGGCAGCAACCGCGCGCGTCCACGGAGGCGGCGATCGCCGAGTTCCGGGAGCAGTTCCGCTCGTGGGGCGTCTCGATCGACTGGTCGCGCGAGTTCGCCACCCATGAGCCGAGCTACTACCGGTGGACGCAGTGGCTCTTCCTGCGCCTCTACGAGCGTGGCCTCGCCTACCGGAAGGAGGCTGCGGTCAAGTGGTGCCCCAAGGACCAGACGGTGCTGGCCAACGAGCAGGTGATCGACGGCCGCTGCGAGCGCTGTGGCACCCCGGTCGAGGTGCGCCAGCTCGAGCAGTGGTTCTTCAGGATCACCGAGTACGCGGATGCCCTACTGGAAGACCTGAAGACGATCGCCTGGCCGCGCCACGTCGTGGCGATGCAGGAGAACTGGATCGGCCGCTCCGAGGGTGCGGAGGTGAAGTTTCACTGCCGGGCGCTCGGCACCGACTACCCGGTCTTCACCACCCGGCCCGACACGCTCTTCGGCGCCACCTTCTTCGTGCTCGCGCCGGAGCACCCGGACGTGCTGCGCCTCAACGACTCGCCGGAGGTGCGCGACTACGTGAACCGCGCGCTGACCGAGTCGACCGAGCGGCGCGGCGACGAGCACAAGGAGAAGACCGGCGTGGCGCTCGGCAAGACCGTGACCAATCCGGTCAACGGCGAGGAGATACCGATGTTCGTGGGCGACTACGTCTTGATGGAGTACGGCACCGGCGCGATCATGGCCGTCCCCGCGCACGACGAGCGCGACTTCGAGTTTGCCGAGCGCTTCGGGCTCGAGGTTCGCCGCGTGATCGAGGGCGACGACGATGAGCTCCCCTACGCGGGCGACGGCACGATCGTGAGCTCGGGCCGCTTCGACGGCGCTCACAACCGCGAGGCCTTCGACCGGATCGTCGAGTGGCTCGAGTCGGAGGGAAGGGGAAAGCCGGCGGTCCAGTACAAGCTGCATGACTGGCTTCTCTCGCGCCAGCGCTACTGGGGCTGCCCGATCCCGATCGTCCACTGCGAGCGCTGCGGGGCCGTGCCCGTGCCCGACGAACAGCTGCCGGTGGAGCTCCCCGACGTGCAGGACTACGCGCCGCGCGGGCGCTCGCCGCTCGCGGCGGCCGAGGACTGGGTGAGGGTCGACTGCCCGTCCTGCGGCGCTCCGGCACGCCGCGAGACCGACACGATGGACACGTTCGTCGACTCTTCCTGGTACTTCCTGCGCTACTGCGACGCTCGCAACCGCGAGGCGCCGTGGGCACGCGAGGCCGTCGACCTCTGGATGCCCGTCGACCAGTACATCGGCGGCGTCGAACACGCGATTCTCCACCTGATGTACGCCCGGTTCTTCTGCAAGGCCCTGGCCGAGCTCGGTCTGCTCGACGCGCGTGAGCCGTTCGCCCGGCTCTTCACACAGGGCATGATCACGCGTGACGGGGCGAAGATGTCGAAGTCACGCGGCAACGTGATCAGTCCGCGCGACTACGTGGAGCGCTACGGCGCCGACACCGCTCGCTGCTACATCCTCTTCATCGGGCCGCCCGACCAGGACGCCGACTGGTCCGACGAGGGCGTGGGAGGCGTTCACCGCTTCCTCGGGCGGCTCTGGCGGCTAGCGACCGAGGTGGCGGAGCGCACCGCCGATCGCGGCGACGCACCGCTCGACGAGCCAACAGCCGTCCTCCGCAAGACGCACTGGGCGATCGACAAGGTCACCTCGGACCTCCACGACCGCTTCGCCTTCAACACGGCGATAGCCGCCGTGATGGAGCTGGTGAACGACGCCTATCGCGACAAGGAGGCCGTGCTCCTCTCATCCGACGGCGGGGCGCAACTGCGCTTCGCGGTGGCGACCGCGGGCTCGCTGATCTTCCCGTTCGCCCCGCATCTCGGCGCCGAGGTCTATGAGTTGATGACGGGCAGGCGAGTGTGGGAGGAGCCCTGGCCGCAGGCCGACCCGTCGCTGCTGCGGGCCGGCACGTTCGAGCTCATCGTGCAGGTGAACGGCAAGCTTCGTGATCGCGTCGAGGCGCCGAGCGGGGCGTCGGAGGACGAGCAGGAGCGGCTCGCGCGCGCGTCGGAGAGGGTGGCCGCGCACCTCGACGGCGGCGAGATCGTCAAGACGGTGGTAGTTCCGGGCCGGCTGGTGAACTTCGTGGTCCGCGGCGGATAGGCGATCTGCCTGAGCGCCCAGCGGCTCTACATAGCCGTGGTCGGGCCCGGGGCGGCCGAGCCGAGCGCCACCGAGCCGGCGCTGGAGGTGGGGCGTCGGCTTGCCGAGCGCGGCGCGGTCGTGGTCTGCGGAGGACTCGGCGGCGTTATGGAGGCGGCCTGCCGAGGCGCGAGCGAGAGGGGCGGCACGACGCTGGGGCTCCTCCCGGGGGTCGATCGGAGCGAGGCGAACCCGTATCTCGAGGTGGCCGTGCCGACGGGGCTGGGCGAGGCGCGGAACACGCTCGTGGTCCGCGCCGCCGATGCCGTGATCGCCGTCGCGGGCGAGTTCGGCACCCTGTCCGAGATCGCGTTCGCGCTGAAGGTCGGCAAGCCGGTGGTGGGCATCGGAACGTGGGAGCTTGCACGCGGCGGCGAGGAAGTCGACGCCATTCGGCGCGCGTCGAGCGCGGAGGAGGCGGTGGCGCAGGCGCTCGAGCTCGCCGAGCGCTGACCCGTCGCGCGCGTGCTGGAGCGCTACGGTTCCGCGATGGCACAGCGGACGAGGCGAAGAGTCGTGGTTCACGGGGAGGTCCAGGGCGTCTTCTTCCGCGACGCCACGCGCGAGGAGGCGACACGTCGCGAGGTGGCGGGCTGGGTGACCAACCGCGACGATGGTGGCGTCGAGGCGGTGTTCGAGGGCGACATCGAGGCGGTGGACGCGATGGTCCGCTTCTGCGAGGAGGGGCCGTCGAGCGCCGACGTGGAGGGCGTCGAGGCGTCCGAGGAGGAGCCGGAGGGGCTGTCGGGTTTCTCGGTTCGCTGACCGACGGGCCGCGGGCGCCCGCGTTTTCTCACGCCCGTAGCGATTCCGTCGTGGACGCGCGTTCAGCCGTCGCCGACTTCCGCTTAGCGTCCGGAGGCGATGGGTGAGCGATCCACGGCACAGCTGATCGCCTATGCGGTCGCGGCGATCCTCCTCGTAGTGGGAGGCGTCCGCTACCTCGGTGGCGGCGACGATGAGGGAGCCCCGCCGCCGGTGGCGATCGACGGAGCCGGCGCCGTTGCCGACGAGGCCGCCGGCGATGGTTCCGGTGAGGCCGCACCCGGATCGAGTGCCGAGCTGCAGGTCCACGTGGCGGGTGCCGTGCGGAAGGAGGGTCTCTACCGGCTCCCCGCAGGCTCTCGCGTCGAGGCGGCGGTCCACGAAGCCGGTGGTCTGAAGCCGACGGCCGAGCTGACCGGCGTCAACCTCGCCGCGGAGCTCCAGGACGGCCAGCAGGTCATAGTGCCCAAGCGCGGCGCGGCGGCTGCCACGGCGAGCTCGTCGAGCTCCGGCGCCGCTTCCGCCGCATCGCCCACCGGTGCGGCGGCGGGTCCGGGCGGTCAGGCCGGCGCGCCGATCAGCCTCGCCTCCGCGACGGTGGAGCAACTCGACGCCGGCGTCGACGGGATCGGTCCGACGCTGGCCGCCCGCATCATCGAGTACCGAGACCAGAACGGGGGCTTCAAGTCGGTGGACGAGCTGGCCCAGGTCGAGGGGATCGGCGAGGCGCGGCTCGCCGCGCTCCGGGAAGCGGTAACCCCATGACCGCGCGAGCGACGTAGATCGCGTCGATCGATCTCGCGTGACGCTTCCACGTGGGGTCGAGGCGGGGTGCTCGCGAGCGCTGGAGCTCGTGCGCGTCCACCCGTATCACCTTGGGCTCGCTGCCCTCGTCGCCGGCCTCGCCGCCGCGGCCCTTCCGCGCGAGCTGGTGGCCCTCAGCGCCGGCCTGATCGCAGCGACCCTGGCAGCCGCACGGCAACCAGCGCTCGCACTGACGATGGCCACGCTGCTGCTTGCCGGAAGCGGAGTGGGCGGCGCCCGACTCGCCGCGCTCGACGTGCCCGCTTCTCGGCTGGCGCCCGCAGCTTTTCTCAGGGGCGACGCCACCCTGATCGAGCGGCCGCGACCGTCGAAGTTCGGTTCGTCCGCCGAGGTCCAGGTCACGACCGGATCGCTGCAGGGCGTCCACCTGATGGCCCGCGCGTCCGGGGACCTCGAATGGCCGCCGTCGACCTCGCCTGGCTCCGAGCTGTTCGTGACCGGCACGGCGCGTCCCGCGCGTTCGAGCGCCGGCGCCGATTTCGACTATCCGGCGTACCTGCGGCGTCGAGGGATAGCCGGCGAGCTCGTGCTCGATGGCATGCGAGCGACCGGCGCTCATCGCGGCGGCCTCATGGGTGCGATCGACGGCATGCGCGAGCGCGCCGAGACGGCCATCGGCGCGGGCCTTCCGGAGCCGAGGGCCGCTCTCATCCGCGGCATGGTGCTCGGCCAGGACGAGGCCATCGACTCGACCGTGCGCGACGACTTCAGGCGCGCCGGCCTCGCCCACCTTCTCGCGGTATCCGGGCAGAACGTGATGCTGCTCGGCGTCCTGGCCCTGCCGCTCCTCGCGGCGCTCGGCCTCGGACCCAACACTCGCCTGGTGGCGCTACTCGCCCTGATCGGGCTCTACGTCCCGCTCGCAGGAGCCGGTGCGTCGCTGCAGCGCGCCGGCGTGATGGGAGCGGCCGGGCTTCTGGCGATGTTGCTGGGTCGACCCTCCTCGCGCTGGTACGCGCTTCTGCTCGCCGCCGCCGCCACCTTGACGCTGAACCCGCGCGTGTGTGCAGATCCCGGGTGGCAGCTGTCGTTCGCAGCCGTCATCGGGATCCTGATCCTCGCCCCGCCTCTGCGCCGTCCGCTTTCGGGGATGCCGCGAACGCTCGCCGATGGCGTCGCCATAACCCTCGCCGCGACGTTCGCCACCGCGCCACTCCTGGCTCACCACTTCGGTGCCGTCTCGCTCGCCAGCCTGCCCGCCAACCTGCTCGCGCTTCCCGTCGTGGCGCCGGCGATGTGGATCGCGATGGTCCAGGCCGGTCTCGGGCAGCTCGGCTTCCTCGGCGGCGCTCCATCGGAGATAGGCATGGAGCTCGCCGAGGTCCTCGGCTCGGTCAACGGAGTGCTGCTCGCCTATCTCGCCGAGGTCGCAGACCGGTTCGCGGAGCTCCCAAGCGCGCAGGCGGATGTGAGCCTCGGCTCCACGGCGGCCTTAGCCGGCGTCTACCTGGCGATGGGCGTCGGCGTGCTCATCGTGCGGCGGGCCGCTCGCCGCCTCGGACCGGCGACCACCGCCGAGGCCGGCCGGTGGCGCGCCATCGCGCCGTGGCGGCGCCGCATCGTCATCGCCCTCGCCGTGACGGTGGTGGTCGGCGGGGCGGCGCGGCTGCTCGCGCCCCCGCCACCGCCGGACAAGCTGACCGTGTCGTTCCTGGACGTTGGCCAGGGCGACGCCACGCTGATCCAGCATCCGGACGGCGGCGCGATCCTGTTCGACGGTGGTCCGGAGGAGGCGCGGGTCGCGCGGCTCCTGCGGGCAGCGGGCGTGCGGCGTCTGAGCGCGGTGGTGGCCACGCACATGTCGGCCGATCATCACGGAGGCCTGCGAGAGGTGCTTCAGGAGCTCCCGGTCGATCTCCTCGTGGACGGCGGCGACGGCACGACCGATCCCGACTTCCGGGCGATGCTGGCCGAGGCCGACAGCCAGGGCGTCCGCCGAGTGGCCGCCCGCGCGGGCCAGACGCTCCGGCTCGGCGGCCTGACAGTTCGAATCCTGGCTCCGGAGCCGCGTCCGCCGGGACCGCCGCCCGAGGACCCAAACCCGCGGGCGGTGGTGGCCGTGGTGAGCGCCGGCAGCTTCGACCTGTTTCTCTCCGGTGACGCCGAGAGCCCTTCGCTCCTCCCGCTCTCCCTTCCCGATGTCGATGCGATGAAGGTCTCGCATCATGGAAGCGCGGATCCGGGCCTCCCCGAGCTGCTGGCTCGGCTCCGGCCGCAGATCGCCGGGATCGAGGTGGGCGAGGACAACAGCTACGGCCATCCCACCCCTTCGACGCTCGGGGCGCTGAGGGCGGCGGGCGTCGCGGTCTACCGGACCGACGAGCAGGGAACGATTCGGCTGACCGTCGAAGCGGGACGACTCGCGGTGACGACCGAGGATTGACGTCGTGGGAGGTGCGAGGATCGACGTCGGCGACCGTGCCTACACTCGCGACATGGCAAACCTGAAGCCGGCCTACCTAGTATCCGGCGACGACGACGCGAAGATCGATGCTTGGCGCGCGCGCGTCCGGGCCCGGGCCGAGGCGGACGGCGGCCCCGGCGCGCTCGAGCTCTACGACGCGAAGGCATCGCCTCCCGCCGAGGTCGCCGCCGGCGTTGCCACGCTCAGCTTCGTGGAGGGCAATCGCTATCTGCTCGTCGATGGTGTGGAGGCGTGGAAGACCGGTGACCTCGAGCCCGTCGAGCAGGCGCTCCGAGAGATGCCGCCGGCGACGGTTCTTGTGCTGGTCGCCCGCGGCAAGTCGCCGGCCAGGCTGGTGCAAGCCGTCGAGGCGGCGGGCGGCGAGCTCCGCTCCTGCGCCGCGCCAAAGCCGTGGGAGATGCCGAAGTGGGCTGTCGAGCGCGCCGCCGAAGAGGGGCTGCGCCTGGACGGCGAGGCCGCGAAGGCGCTCGTAGGCGCCGTCGGCGCGCGCCCCCAGCGCCTGGCGCGCGAGATAGAGAAGCTCGCCACCATGGTTCACCCGCGTACGCAGCTCGTGGCGGACGAGGTCGCGCGTCTGGCCGCGCGCGAGAGCGCGAGTCAGGCGTATGACCTGGCGGACGCCATCGTGGCGGGCGACAGCGCCGCGAGCCTCTCGCTGGCCGAGCGTCTGGCGGCCGCCGACGAGCGCCCCAGCCGGCTCGCCTATCCGATCGTGCGCCGCCTGCGCGAGGTGCACCGCGCCGCGACGCTGATCGACGCCGGCATGCCGGAGAAGCGGCTCGCGGGCGCGCTCAAGGCGCCGCCGTGGGCGGTGAAGCGGACGATCGCTCAGGCACGCCGTGCCGATCGCGACCGGCTCGAGCGCGCGCTGTGTACGTTCGCCGACCTCGAGGTCGAGACGCGCGGTGGCGGCGAGCTGGACGAGGACACCGCCTTCACGCTGACGCTCGCAAGCGCCGCGCAGTAGCGACCCGGCTAGAGCCTGCCCTTTAGCCGCGCCGCGCGGCCCTTCTTGCGAGCGCCGGTGTTGCGGTGAAGCGCGCCGCGCGCCACGGCGCGGTCCACGTGCGAGGCGAGCGAGCGGTACTCGGTGTCGGCGAGCTCGGAGTCGCCGGCCTCGACCGCGGCTTCGAGCCGGCGGAAGTACGTCTTTACGGACGAGGTGTAGCGGCGGTTCTCGAGGCGCTCGCGCTCCGCCCGATGGATCCGCTTTTCTTGAGAGGCGATGTTGGCCATAAACGCACGCGCGCCGCGACACGGATGACCGCGCGCGGCGGCGCGTACTATAGCGCGCTCGTGACGGCCGACGAGCGCGATTCCGCGCAGCTCTCCGGGCGTCCCGACCAGCGTGACGCGGCCGTTCCGATGGCCGGCGCAGGTGAGACGGACCCGCCACCACCCGCGCGCAGCCGGCTCGCGTTCAGCACCGCGTTCTTCTCGTTCGCCACGGGACTGTCGCGGATCGCGGGGCTCGCACGCGAGGTAGTGGCGGCGAGCTACTTCGGGGTCAGCGGGGCGATGTCTGCCTTCACGATCGCCTTCCAGGTGCCGAACCTCGTGCGCGCCCTGTTCGCCGACATGGCGCTGCAAGGCGCGTTCGTCCCTGTCTTCACCGAGCTGCTCGAGAAGGGTGAGCGCAAGGAGGCCTTCCGGGTGGCCTCGAGCTTCTTCTTCCTGATCTGCCTGGTGCTCGGCGGCGTCACGGCACTGTTCACGCTGCTCGCACCCCTGATCATTCCGCTCGTCGCTCCGGGCTTCGGTCCCCAGCTCACCGAGCTGACGATCTCGCTCGCGCGCCTGCTGTTTCCGATCGTCCTGCTGCTCGGCCTCTCCGGGTTGGTCGTGGGCATGCTGAACTCGTTCGAGCACTTCAGCGTGCCGGCGCTCGCGCCGCTCGCCTGGAATCTCTTCATCATCGCCGCGCTGGTCGGCCTGACGCCGGCCTTCCCGGCCGAGGACGAGATCTACGCGTACGCGATCAGGGTCCTCGTGGGCACGGTGGTCCAGCTCGTGCTGCCGATGCCGTGGCTGCGCGGACGCGGCGGTCGCTTCACGCTCACGCTCGACTGGCGGAGCCCTGGCCGTGAGACGCGTCCTCGCCCTGATGCTACCCGTGACGCTGGCCCTCGGTCTGATCAACTTCAGCCTGCTGATCAACTCGTTCTTCGGCACGCTGGTGTCGGAGCAGGCGCCCGCGGCGATCGACAAGGCCTTCCGCATATACATGCTTCCGCAGAGCATCTTCTCGATCGCGATCGCGACGGTCCTGTTCCCGACGATGTCGAAGCTCGCCGCCCGTGGCGACGTGGACGGCCTGCGCGGCACGATGGCAAACGGAGTACGCCAGATCTTCCTGCTGCTGATCCCCTCCGGGGCGTTTCCTGGCCGTGCTCGCCGAGCCGATCACACGGCTGGTCTACCAGCGGGGGTGTTTGACGCGGGCGCCACCGACCTCGTCGCGCAGGCCCTGTTCTGG
Organism: Thermoleophilaceae bacterium; assembly: GCA_030447875.1. GTDB lineage: Bacteria > Actinomycetota > Thermoleophilia > Solirubrobacterales > Thermoleophilaceae > JAUJOA01. The sequence goes on along the minus strand of JAUJOA010000008.1, from coordinate 66,944 downwards.
TGGGCCTTCTCGCTCCCCTTTCAGGGCGCGAGCCTGCTGTTCTCGCGAACCTTCTTCAGCCTGCAGCGGCCGTGGATTACGACCGCACTTGCGGGTGCGAGCCTGCTGGTGAACGCGCTGGTGGCGCTGGCGCTGTACGCCCCGTTCGGAGTAGGCGGCGTGGTGCTTGGCACCGTCGCGGCGACGATCGCGATGAGCCTGGCCCAGGCTTACCTGCTGAACCGCGACCTCGGGGTGTCGAGGCCGGGAAGACGATCACGGCCTTTGCGAAGATGCTGTTGGGGGCCGCGCTGCTGGCGGCCGTGAGCTATGTGGTCTGGGATCTGATCGACGCCGCGCTGGGCCGATCGCTGGCGGGTCAGGTGGTGTCCGTTGGCGCGGGCATCGGCGCCGGGGGCATTGTCTACGCGCTGGCGGTCTGGGGCCTGCGGGTCCCCGAGGCACGGCAGATCGCCGAGCTGGTGGCTATCCGCCTGCGCTCTCGAGATACCTGATGGGCGTGTGATCGAGGATGGCCGCCGCGCTCATCCTCGTCTTCCTGTTCGGCATGACGCTGCTCGGCTTCGTTGTAGTGGTCGTCGAGACCGGGTGGGTGGTGGCACTGGTGGGCACGATCCACGTGGTGGCCTCGGGCGTCCTGATGGTCCTGGTCGTTCGGCAGCTCTCGCGAGATCAGGATGACGGTGGCTGACGGCAGCCATGAGCAGACGACTCGCCGGCTGATCCGTGGGCACTCGGCGGACGGGGGAAGTCGGCATTCCATCCTCTCGCGGCGCTCGTCTCCCATAATCAAAGGCATGGCCGGCCCGGCGGACAACATCCGCAACTTCTCGATCATCGCCCACATCGACCACGGCAAGTCCACGCTCGCCGACCGGATACTCGAGCGGACCGGCGCCGTCGACGCGCGTCGAGCACCGGCCCCAGCTGCTCGACTCGATGGAGCTGGAGCGCGAGCAGGGCATCACGATCAAGGCTCAGGCGGTGCGCGTCGAGTACACCGCAAGCGACGGCCAGACCTATCGGCTGCACCTGATCGACACGCCCGGCCACGTGGACTTCACCTATGAGGTGTCGCGCTCGCTGGCCGCCTGCGACGGCGCGCTGCTCGTCGTGGACGCCGCTCAGGGCGTCGAGGCCCAGACGCTTGCTAACACGTACCTGGCGGTGGACGCGGGCTTGGAGCTGATCCCCTGCCTCAACAAGATCGACCTGCCGGGCGCCGAGCCAGAACGCGTGGCAGGGGAGATCTCTGAGCTCCTCGGCGAGCCGCCCGAGGACATCATCCGCGTGTCCGCCAAGACCGGCGAGGGCGTGGAGGAGGTGCTCGAGGCGATCGTGCGCCGCATCGCCGCCCCCGCCGGTGAGGCCGACTCGCCGGCGCGCGCCTTGATCTTCGACTCCCAGTTCGACCAGTACCGCGGCGTGATCGCCTACGTCCGGGTGGTCGACGGCGAGCTGAAGAAGGGTGACGCCATCCTCGCCATGCAGGCCGGCACGCGCGCCGAGATCGACGACATCGGATTCTTCGGCCCGGCGATGAGGCCGGCGCCGAGCCTCCGCGCGGGCGAGGTGGGCTACGTGATCACGGGGGTCAAGGACGTCTCCCACCTGCGGGTGGGCGACACGCTGACGGCCGTCGCCCAGCCGGCCTCCGAGCCGCTCCCGGGGTACCGCGAGGTCAAGCCGATGGTCTTCTGCGGGCTCTTCCCGGTCGACACCGACCGCTTCGCCGACCTGCGCGACGCTCTCGACAAGCTCGCGTTGAACGACGCCGCCCTCACCTACGAGCCGGAGACGAGCCACGCGCTCGGCTTCGGCTTTCGCTGCGGCTTCCTCGGCTTGCTTCACATGGACATCGTGCGTGAGCGACTGGAGCGCGAGCACGGGCTGGAGCTGCTCGCCACGACCCCGAACGTGGAGTACGAGGTGGTCCTGGTCGACGGCTCGACCGTCATGGTCCACTCGCCGGTGGAGATGCCCGATCGCGCGCGGATCGCCGAGATCCGCGAGCCCTATATCCGCGGGACCGTCATCTGCCCCAAGGAGCACGTTGGAGCCGCGATGGAGCTCTGCCAGGAGCGCCGCGGCCAGCACGTGGACATGAGCTTCCTTTCCGAGGCGAGAGTTCAGCTCCGCTATGACCTTCCGCTCGGCGAGATCGTGCTCGACTTCTTCGACCAGCTCAAGTCGCGTACCCGCGGCTACGCCTCCCTCGATTACGAGCTGATCGGCCGCCGCCCGTCCGAGCTCGTGAAGCTCGACATCCTGCTCGCCGGCGAACCGGTCGACGCGCTGTCGATGGTCGTCCACCGCGACAAGGCTTACTCGGCCGGCCGCGCGACCAGCGAGCGGCTCCAGAAGCAGATCCCGCGCCAGCAGTTCGAGGTGGCGATTCAGGCGGCGATCGGCTCGAAGATCATCGCCCGGGAGAGCGTGAAGCCCGTGCGCAAGGACGTGACGGCCAAGTGCTACGGGGGCGACATCTCCCGCAAGCGCAAGCTGCTCGAGCGCCAGAAGGCCGGGAAGAAGCGGATGAAGCAGGTCGGCAGCATCGAGATCCCGCAGGAGGCGTTCCTGTCGGTCCTGTCGCTGGGGGATGCCGACTGAGTAGGCAGTAGGCAGTAGCGCGCCCCGCCGTGACCGCTCTCCTTTAGACTCGACCGCTCGGGGCGTGGCGCAGCCTGGTAGCGCGCACCGTTCGGGTCGGTGAGGTCCCCGGTTCAAATCCGGGCGCCCCGATTAGCAGCCGATCTCAGCTCGTGCCCGGGGCCGCCCGAAAGCATCCGATCTGGCGGTCAGGCGGCATCGGCGCGAGTGATCCGACCCTCGCGCCTTCACGTAATCACCGCCAATACCCGGAAGACGGGCCGGACCGATGGGGTCCGGTGTCCAGTACAGCCACCCGAGAGGGGACAGCAATGGAAGAGATCAAGTCCAAGGCGCCACGCGCCGCGGAGGGGAGTGCCCTGCGGGAGCTGGCCGACGATCCGTCGTCGCGCAAGCGGTTCCTCAAGATGGTCGGCGGCACGGGGGCTGCAGGCGCCTTCGGCCTGTTCCTCGCCGCCTGTGGCAGCGACGAAGAGACCACGACCAGCGGTGGCGGCTCGACCGGCACGAGCCCGACGGGCGGCGCCGCGAGCAAGGGCGATCTCGAGATCCTGAACTACGCTCTGACGCTCGAGTTCCTCGAGTCGGAGTTCTACCGTCAGGCGATCGACTCCGGCGAGATCAAGGATCAGGCCATCGCCGACGTGGCGAAGACGTTCGGCGAGCACGAGCAGGAGCATGTCGACGCACTCACCGCGACCATCGAGCAGCTGGGAGGTACTCCGACCGAGGCACCGGAGACGGACTTCTCGAAGGCACTCAAGAGCGCCGACACCATCCTCTCGACCGCCGCGATGGTCGAGAACGTTGGGGCAGCCGCTTACCTCGGCGCCGCTCCCGAGATCAAGAGCCCGGAGGTCCTCGCCGCCGCGCTCTCGATTCACAGCGTCGAGGGGCGTCATGCCGCTGCCTTGAACCAGGTCGCCGGCAACAGTTTCCAGGGCGGAGATCCGGTTGTGGGAAGCATCCCCGACGGGCCGTTCGCGGAGCCGATGGACATGGAGTCCGTGCTCAAGGCCGTCCAGCCATTCCTCGCCAAGAGCTAGCGACCGACCAGATGGAAGAAAGGACACACAACATGTCTAACTCGAAGCTGGCGGTCCCAGAGCTGGCCGCCGTTGAGATCGACGGGATGACGCGCAGCTCGTTCATCCTCAAGAGTACCCTCGCCGCTGGCGCGGTCTATGGCGGCGCGGCGGTGGGCCCGTTCGTGAAGCAGGCGATGTCTCAGGAGGGGGGCGACGTCGACATATTGAACTTCGCCCTGACGCTGGAGTACCTGGAGAGCGCGTTCTACGACGAGGCCCTCACGCAGGTCAAGGGCCTCAGTGGCGAGAACAAGTCACTCACCGAGCAGCTCGCCGAGGACGAGGCCGCGCACGTCGACACGCTGACGGCCACGATCAAGGACCTCGGCGGCAAGCCGGTGAAGGCCCCGAAGGTCGACTTCGGTGACGCCTTCCAGGACGAGGACTCGTACCTCGAGCTGGCGCAGACGTTCGAGGACACCGGGGTGAGCGCCTATAACGGCGCCGCGCCGGAGATCGAGTCTAAGGAGATCCTGGCCGCGGCCGGGTCGATCGTCCAGATCGAAGGTCGCCATGCCGGACTGATCCGGCTGACGCGTGGAGAGAACCCCGCGCCGACGGCGTTCGACGAGACGCTCGACATGCAGGAAGTCCTCGACGCGGTGATGCCGTTCATCAAGTCCTAGTCGGGAGGTCACCCTCCTTCCTTTCGGCTAGAGCAAGGGGCGCGGTCGCGCAAGCGGCCGCGCCCTTTTGCTCGTTGTGGGCCGGTACGGTGGCGCTCTCGCCGCCGGGTCCGGCCTGCATGTAAGGTCTCGCGCCGTGGCGGTCGACACGACGAACATCGGCAAGACGTACCCGCCGTTCGAGTACGAGGTCGGCCGCGAGAAGATCCGCGAGTATGCGAGCGCGGTCGGTGAGGGCTCCCCGGTCCACCAGGACCGCGAGGCGGCGCGGGCCGCGGGGTTCCGTGACGTGGTCGCTCCGCCGATGTTCGCGGTGGTCTACTCGGCGGGAGCCATGGCGCCCGCCATCCTGGACCCTGAGCTCGGCATCAACCTCATGATGATGCTGCACGGAAGCCAGGAGTTCGTCTGGGCCGAGCCCGTCTGTGCGGGAGACACGGTCGTCACGACCGCAACCGTCAAGGACGTCTACGAGAAGGACGGCAAGGCGTTCTACGTCTTCGAGTCGAACTCCAGGAACCAGGACGCCACGGACGTCGTCCGCGGAACCTGGACCAACATCGTCCGCGGCGGTTGAGCGCGCGCAACCGTCGCACGGTTCTCCCGCTTTCCGTAGAGTCTGTCGAGACACCAACGCCATCCGAGGGAGAGGCCGTGGAGAAGGTGGAGACTGAGTCGAGGGGCGCTCAGCAGGGGCCGATGTCGAGCGATTCGTGGTCGCGCAAGCGATTCATGGCGATGGTCGGCGGCACGGGCGCCGCGGGTGCCTTCGCCACCCTTCTCGCCGCCTGCGGCGGGAGCGCGGAAGAGCCCCCGGACGCTGAGCCCACCACGGGGTCGGCCGGCGGGGATCTCGGCATCGTCCAGTACGCGCTCACGCTCGAGCTGCTCGAGGAGGACTTCTATGACCAGATCCTGGAGAGCGGAGAGGTCAAGGATCGCAAGGTGCGCAAGCTCGTCGAGGAGGTGTACGGCAACGAGAAGGAGCACGCGGACGCCTTGAGGCTGACGGTCGAGAACCTCGGTGCGGTGCCCAACGAGCCGCCCGAGACGGACTTCGACGCGGTCCTGGCGGGCGGCGAGCCGACGATCATCGAGACGGCCGCACTCGTCGAGAACCTTGGCGCCGCCGCCTACCTGGGGCAGGCGGCCCGGATCGAGAACCCGCGGATCCTGGAGGCCGCCCTGTCGATCCACACGGTCGAAGCGCGGCACGCCGCTAGGTTCAACGAGCTCGCCCGCAACGGGTTCGAGAGCGGCAAGCAGCTCGTCGGCAGCATCCCGGACGGTCCATTCTCGAAGCCGATGGACATGGAGACCGTTCTCAAGAAGGTCCAGCCCTTCCTCGCGAGCTAGCGGCGACCGAATTTCCGAAAGGACAGAGATGCCCAATTCGAAGCTGACGGTCCCCGAGCTTGCCGCGGTCGATGTCCATGGCATGACGCGCAGCTCTTTCGTCCTTCGCGGGGCGCTGGCCGCGGGCGCTGTCTACGGCATGGGTGTGGTGGGCCCGTTCGTCCAGCGCTCCTTCGCCCAGGAGGGCACGGCGGCGCCCGACGCCGACATCCTGAACTTCGCGCTCACGCTCGAGATCCTCGAGGCCACGTTCTACGACGAAGCGCTGAAGCGGGTCGGCGGGCTGAGCGGCGACGCCAGGGCGCTGACCGAGCAACTCGCGGAGGACGAGGCCGCACACGTCGATGCCCTGACGGCCATGATCAAGGACCTTGGCGGCCAACCGACGAAGGCGCCGAAGCTCGACTTCGGCGATGCCTTCGAGGACGAGGGCAGCTACTTCGAGCTCGCGCAGGACTTCGAGGACACGGGCGTCAGCGCTTACAACGGCGCTGCCACGGCGATCCAGTCGAAGGACGTCCTGGAGGCGGCCGGCACCATCGTCCAGGTGGAGGGCCGCCACGCCGCCCTGATCAGGGCTCAGCGGGGAGAGGAGATCGCTCCCACCGCGTTCGACGACATGCTGAGGCAGAACGAGGTGCTCGACAAGGTCGCCCCGTTCATCAAGTCCTAAGACCGACAAGGAGATCGACGATCGACGCCGGCGACCGCATCCCGGACCTCAAGGTGACGCCTGACAAGTACGTGCCGCATCGGTACGCGGGCGCCTCGGGCGATTTCAACCCGATCCACATCGACCCCGAGTTCGCGAAGGCGGTGGGCCTCCCCGGCAACATCCTCCACGGCCTCTACGCCATGGCCCAGGTCGCGCGCGCGAACGTCGCGGCGGCGGACGGGGACCCGCGCGCCCTCCGGCGGCTGTCGGTCCAGTTTCGCGGCATGGGCTTCCCCGAGCAGGAGATCACGGTCTCCGGCGAGGTCAAGGAGATGCGCGACGGCCGCGCGTTCGTCGACACGGTTGCCGAGCAGAGCGGCAACCAGATCATTCGCAACGCAGAAGCCGAGCTCGAACTGGGCTGACGGCTGGCAGTTGACAGTTCGGCTGGAGCCGACGGCGGCGCTGTCAACTGCCACCGTCAACTGTCAACTGCCATCTAGCATCTAACGCGTGGAACTCACCGCGCGCCAAGCCTTCGTCCTCCGCAAGGTGGTGGAGGGCCACGTGGAGATCGGCGAGCCCGTGGGGTCCAAGTGGCTGGCCGCGCAGGGCGACATGGAGTGGGGCCCGTCGACGATCAGGGCGGAGCTCGCCCAGCTCGAGGAGCTCGGCCTGCTCCAGCACCCGCACACGTCAGCGGGCCGGGTGCCTACCGACCGGGGGTACCGCTTCTTCGTCGATGACCTGCTCGAGAACGGCGCGCTCCCCGCGCCGCCCCGCGGCCTGCAGCTCAGCGCGATGAGGCGAGAGGTCGATGAGGCCATGCGTACGACTACCGAGCAGCTCTCCCAGGTCACCGACCTCTTGGCGATCGTCTCGGCGCCCCCGATCGGCACGACCACCATCCGCCGCGTCGAGGTGCTGCCGCTCCAGCCCCAGCTGGCGATGGTGGTGGTCATCACGTCGACCGGCGGGGTCACCAAGCGAGTGATCTCGTACGAGGAGGCGCTCGATCCCGGTCTCGTCGACTGGGCGGTGAGCTACCTGAACGAGGCCCTGGGCGGGATCCGCCTGGGCGCCCGGACGCTCCAGGCCAAGTTGAGCGATCCGGCGCTCTCCGCCGCCGAGCAGGACTTCCTCGCCACTCTGGCGCCGGCGTTCACCGAGCTCGAGGCCACCGCCGAGGACACGCTCTACGTCGAGGGCGCGTCGCGCCTTCTCTCCGAAGATCGCTTCCAAGAGCTCTCTCAGCTCAGCGATCTGATGCAGGTTCTGGAGCGTCGGGTGGCGCTGCTCTCCTTCCTGCGGGGAGCCCTCGAAGAACCGCGGGTCTACCTGCGCATCGGCCGCGAGAACGAGGCCCCCGAGCTTCGGGAGCTCAGCCTCGTGGCGGCCAACTACGGCGTGGCGAGCCGCAACCTCGGCACCGTGAGCGTGCTCGGTCCGCTGCGGATGGACTACGCCACGGCGATCATCTCCGTCCGTGAGGCGGCGGCCGGGCTGTCCCGCTTCGTCGGCGACCTCTACGACGAATGAGACAGGACCCGTACGAGCTCCTCGGCGTCGCGCGCGACGCCTCCGACGGGGAGATCAAGAAGTCCTTCAGAAAGCTCGCGCGCGAGCTTCATCCGGACGTGAACCGCCACGACGCGAACGCCGAGGAGAAGTTCAAGGAGGCCGCCGAGGCCTACGAGATCCTCTCCGACGTGGAGCGGCGGTCGATCTACGACCGCTACGGCCACGACGGGCTCAGCTCGAGCGGCTTCTCGTCGGCGTCACAGGGCTTCGGATCATTCGCCGACATCTTCGACGCGTTCTTCGGCGGCGGGGCGGGGGGCGACCCGTTCGGACGCGGAGGCTTCAGCGGAAGCGGCGCGGTACAGGGCGGCGACATCGCGGTGAGCGTCGAGATAACGCTCGGGCAGGCCGCCTCGGGCACGACGGCCGACGTGGAGTACGACGCCGTGGGCCCGTGCGAGCGCTGTCGCGGCAACGGCGCCGAGCCGGGCACGCCGATCGAGACGTGCGAGCGCTGTGGAGGGACGGGACAACTGCGCACCATGGCGCGGTCGGCGTTCGGGCAACTCGTGCGCGCTCATGCCTGCGACGTCTGTGGCGGTGAGGGAAAGCTGGCGAGGACGCCCTGTACACGCTGCCGGGGGCGGGGCCGGGAGGCCGCACGCAAGTCGCTTGCCGTGGACATCCCGGCGGGGATCGCCGACGATCAGCGGATTCGGGTCACGGGCCGCGGCCACGCCGGCGAGCGCGGCGGGCCACCGGGCGACCTCTACGTGCTGGTCAGGGTCGAGGCCGACGAGCGCTTCGTGCGCGACGGCAACGACCTGGTCTCCGTCGTGGACCTCCCGGCACCGGCGGCGGCGCTGGGCACGACCGTGAAGGTCCCGACCCTGGACGGGGAGGAGGACCTCACGGTGAAGCCGGGCACTCAGCCTGGGACCATCCTGACGCTCGCCGGCCGTGGAATGCCGTCGCTGCGCCGTGGCGGTCGTGGCGATCAAAAGGTGGTCGTGAACGTCGTCATCCCACGGGAGCTCTCTCGTGAGCAGCGCGAGCTGCTGGAGCAGCTGGCGAACACGTTGACCGAGACGAACCTTCGAGACCGCAGCGAGGACTCGCTCTTCGCTCGGGTCAAGCGGGCGCTGCGCTGAGACCGCGCAGGACGCGGCGAGACAAGCGGCGGTCGTGATCCGTCTCGCGATCAGGGCGTCGGCCGAGGACAGCGAGCGAGTGCTCGCCGCGCTGCTCGAGCTCGCGCCGTCCGGCGTGGAGCAGGTCGACGCGGCCGGAGTCGTCGAGTACGCGGTGTACGGGGCGCCCGGAGAGCTTCCGTCGTTGCCGCGCGGTGAGGCAGAGCTCGGCGGGACGCGGGTGCTCGTGCACGGCGAGGAGGTCCCTGGTGACTGGGCGGAGCGCTGGAAGCGCTTTCACGGGGCGCTGCTCGTCGGCGGACGGATCTACGTCCGCCCGCCCTGGGAGCGTCCGGCAGTCCGTCCGGGGGTGACCGAGATCGTGATCGACCCCGGTCAGGCGTTCGGGACCGGGGCCCACGCCACGACCCGCATGTGCCTCGAGCTAATGCTCGAGGTGCGAGTGCGCGGGTCCCTCGCCGACCTCGGCTGCGGGTCCGGCGTTCTCTCGATCGCGGCCGCCAAGCGCGGGTTCGTGCCCGTCACGGCGCTCGACTCCGACCGCGCCGCGTTGGAGGCCACGCGACGGAACGCGAGCGCCAACGGTGTAAGGCTCGAACGAGTGGAGCGCACCGACCTCCGTGACCAGCCGCCGCCGGCGGCCGACGTCGTGGCTGCCAACCTCATGCGGCCGCTGCTTCTACGCGTGGCCGAGCTGATGGACCGCTCTCCGCGCGCGCTGATCGCGTCGGGTGTCCTCGACGAGGAAGGCGATGAAGTGGCCGATGCCTTCCGCCCGCTGGTCGAGCGCCAGCGCCTGTCATCCCAGGGCTGGACCGCGCTTCTTCTGGAGCGCCCGTGACGGTCGCGATAGTCATCTTCGTCGCCGCGCTCGCGGTGATCGCCTCGGAGCGGGCGCACCGCACCAAGGTCGCGCTGATCGGGGCCGCGCTGGTGGTCCTGACCCAGACGATCGACCAGGAGCACGCGATCGAGGCGGTCGACTTCAACACGATCGGCTTGCTCGCGGGCATGATGCTCATCGTCCGGCTGACCGAGCCCACCGGCGTCTACAACTACGTGGCGATCCGCGCTGGGCAGATCTCGCGCGGTCGCCCGCTGGCCGTGGTGCTGGCGCTGGCCGGCACCACGGCGCTCCTGTCGGCGTTCCTCGACAACCTCACCACGGTCCTGCTGATGGTGCCGATCACGTTCCTGCTCGCCGACACGCTCGACATCGAGCCCGTGCCGCTGATCATCATCGAGATCATCGCCTCGAACATCGGCGGCACCGCCACGCTGATCGGCGACCCGCCGAACATCCTCATCGCCGGGGCCACCGACCTCTCGTTCCTCGACTTTCTATTCAATCTCGCGCCGGTGGCGGCTTTCACGTTCGCCGTGATCACCGGTCTCCTCTACCTTCTCTTCCGGCGAAGGTTCCAGATCGCCCCGGAGGCGCGAACCCGGGTGATGTCGCTCGACGCACGCAGGTCGATCGAGGACTCGGACGAGCTCCGCCGCACGATGCCGATCCTCGGTCTCACGATCCTGGCCTTCTTCTTCCAGGGGCCGCTCGGCATCGAGCCCGCGACCGTTGCACTCACCGGCGCGTCGGTGATGTTGGTGGCCACGCGGCAGTCGCTCGAGGAGGCGCTCGCCGGGATCGAGTGGGCCACGCTCTTCTTCTTCCTAGGGCTGTTCGTCATGGTCGGTGGGCTCGAGGAGACCGGCGCGATTGGGCGTGTCGCTGAGGGGATCGCCTCGATCACAGGGGGCAACCGGAGCGCGGAGCTGCTCGGGATCACATGGGTGTCGGCGGTCGGCTCGGGAATCGTGGACAACATTCCCTTCACCACAGCGATGATCCCGGTCGTCTCGGAGCTGCAGACGGATGCGGGGGACAACGCCTACTGGTGGGCGCTCTCGCTCGGCGCATGCTTCGGCGGGAATGCCACGCTGATCGCGGCAGCGGCCAACGTGGCAGCCGCCGGCATGGCCGAGCGCGCGGGTCGGCCGATCGGCTTCGTCCAGTTCCTGAGGATCGGGGTGCCCGTCACGTTGCTGTCGATCGCGATTGCGACGCTCTACATCGTGCTGCGCTATCTGTGATCGGCTTGCGGCATGCTTAGCGGCAGGGAGACCATGGGATGACGCCGCAGACGCTCGGAGAGCTCACGATCCGTCAGGTCCCCCTGCTGCGCGCCGGGGACGAGGTGGGGGATGCGGTGCGCCGGATCATCGAGGCGGCGGTGCCGGCGCTGCCCGTCGTCGAGTCGGGCGGGAAGCTGAAGGGAATCTTCGGGGAGCGCGAGTTCCTGAGCGCCATCTTCCCCGGCTACCTCGGTGAGCTCCATTACGCGGGCTTCGTCACGAAGACGGCCGACGAGCTGATCGACCGGCGGGCCGAGTGCGCCCTCGACCCGGTCTCGAAGTACATGAACACCGAGCACATCGAGGTCGCGGCCGACTACTCGGACGCCCAGCTCGCCGAGACCTTCCTGCACCACCGGGTCCTGATCATCCCGATCGTCGACCGTGATGAGGTTCGCGGTATCGTCACGCGCGGCGACTTCTTCAGGGCGCTCGCCGAGCGGCTTGCCGCGCGCAGCTAGCGAAGCGCGCGCTGCGAGACGACGCCGGCCACCTCCTGCCACCACGCGCGCGACTCCGGATCATCCGCCCGGCGGATGCGCTCGCGGCAGTAGCGAAACAGCTGACGCGAGCCGCCGACGGCCGCCACTCCGTCTCCCGTCACGGCCAGCCGGCCGTCCTCCAGCTGGACCAGCGCCCCGGCCGAGCCGCGCCTCGTTCGCAACCGGCGTAACACCGGCGTCCCGGCCACCGTCGCCGGATCGCCGGGGTCCCCATCGGCGGGGGCCCAAGCTCGGACGCTGAAGATCGTCGCCCTCCCGAGCGGCGCAGCCGGCGCCGGTTGATCGACTCCGATCGGACCGGATCGCCAGCGGTCGAACAGGTCCTCGACGCTGCGGCGCACCGGCTCGCGCACGAGTATGTGCAGCCGGTCGCCCGCCTCGATGGGCGTGGAGCCGCGGGGCAGAAGGGCCTCGTCGCGGCGCACGATCACGCTGACTAGGGCCTCACGTGGAAGCTCCAGCTCGTTCACGACGCGTCCCGCGATCGCGTCGTCGTGGCCCACCGGAAACTCGAGGACCTCCGCGCCAAGTCGGCGGATCGCGCCGACCTCGACAAGCGGCAGGCGCGGGAGCGCCGGCTGTCCGCCGGTCAACCCGAGCGACCGCGCGAGCGGCTCGAACGTCGCGCCCTGGATGAGCGTCGAGAGCAGGACCACGAAGAACACCAGGTTGAAGAAGCGCTCGGCCTGAGGTACGCCCGCGATGACCGGGAACGTCGCGAGGACCACCGGGATGGCACCGCGCAGTCCCGCCCATCCCACCAGCACCGATTCACGTAGCGAATAGAGCCCGACTCGAGTGGCGACGAGCGCGGCGAGCGGGCGCGCTATCAACGTGAGCACGGCCGCCAGCAGCAGCCCCTCGAGCGCCACGTCGCCCAGCGCGCTCGGGAAGACGAGCAGACCGAGCGTGAAGAACAGAGCGATCTGGCTCACCAGCGCCACGCCCGCGTGGAAGTCGGCGATCGTTCGCCGCGCCGGGGTCGCCGCTCCGCCGAGCGCCAGCCCCGTGAGGTAGACCGCCAGGAAGCCGGAGCCCTCGAGCACGTCGGCCGTGCCGTACGCCAGCGCCGCCGCCGCGATCGACGCCACCGGATAGAGCCCGCTCGTGGTGAAGCGAGCCCGTCGAAGGGCGACGACCGCGGCCCGGCCGAGTAGCGCACCGACTCCTCCGCCGATCAGCAGCTGGGTCACGAAGAGCAAGGCCATGTCGCCGAGGCCGTAGTCCGGGAGCTGAATCCACTCGATGAAGCCGAGCACGAGAAGGATCGCCACCGGATCGTTGAATCCGGACTCCGCCTCGAGCGCGCGCGCAAGGCGGCGCTTCAGGCTCGACCCGCGAAGGACCGAGAAGATCGCGGCGCTGTCGGTCGTGGCGACGATCGACCCCAGCAGCATTCCCTCGAGCACGCTGAGGCCCAGGAACCAGTGCGCCGCCAGGCCGCTCACGCCGGCGGTGATGAGCGTGCCGATCGTGGCGAGCGAGATCCCGACCGGAAGAACGGGCCGGATCTCCCTCCAGCCCGCGGCCAGGCCGCCCTCGAAGAGGATCAGCACCAACGCGATGATCCCGATGGTCCGGGTGAGCTCGACGTCGTCGAAGTCGATCAGCCCCAGGCCGTCGGACCCGATCGCCATCCCGAGCAGCAGGAAGAGGACGAGCCCTGGGACGCGCAGGCGTCCGGCGACGAGCGTGGCAAGGATGCCGAGCGTGAGAAGCACACCCGCTACCAGGATCAGTCCGCCGTCCGTCACGGGCGGAGTCTAGGTGGGAGCGGATCATGCCCTTGGCGACCGACGAGCTCTTGACGGGTCTGAAAGAGTCTCGGCAGCCTCGGGCGGTTCCACTGACACAACAGCACCTTTCAGTTGCTCAGCGCGTCGATATCCGCGTGGACCCCCGGGGAAACGGGGGCTGTCAGATGCCGAACGACCGTCGCACGGGCTAATCGACGACGTAGCCGGACACGCATGTAAGCGCTCTGACCAGCACCGCTTCGAATCGTTCGTCCCGGAAAGGACCGAAGAATGAGGATCGACGCTCGCACGATCGCCTACACCGTCGTCATGGTCGTTCTCTTCGCCGCCGTCGCGTGGCTGCTGACGAAGATGGCGAGGACCGACATGGGCGATCGCCGTCTCATCATCATCGGCGCCGCGATGGTCGGCGGGGCGATCGCCGCCGGCCTCGGCGCTCTGCGGATCAGATCCGACCGGCGTCGGCGCTAATAACGGGGCAGCTCGCTCGCCCACGTCCAAGGAGACCTCTCTGTCTCGCTACTTGCTCTGGCCGCCGACGGGTCGCACACTCGTGGCCGTCGACGGAGCACTGCTGATCTGGACTCTCGTATGGGTGCTGCTTGGCATCAGCGTGGCGCAGGAAGTCCGCGGGCTCAGCGAGTTGAGCGGCACGATTCGTACCGTCGGCGGAGCGGTGGAGGAGGCCGGCGTTGCCCTTCAAGGTCTCGATGACATCCCCGTGCTGGGCGGCGGCCTGGCGGAGCCGGCACAGCGAATCCAGGAGGCGGGCCGCAGCGTGGAGGCAAGCGGGGCATCCAGCCGCGAGAGCATCGACGACCTCAGCACGCTTCTCGGGCTGTCCGTTGCGCTCATTCCGTCGATACCGCTGCTCGCCTTCTACCTGCCGCTGAGGCTCGCGCACCGCGCTGAGGCACGCTCGCTCGAGCGAGTCCGAGCACGAGCGGTGGACGAACGCCGCTTCAACGACTTCCTCGCGCAGCGAGCGCTGAACCACCTCCCTTACCGGGCGCTGGTCGAGCTCGGCGCAGACCCGTCGCGGGGCCTCGACGCTGCTGACAGCGAGCGGCTGGCCGCGGCGGAGCTCAAGCGGCTCGGCCTTCCCGTCGGGGCAGCCGGCGAGCGGCGAGCCTCCTAGCCCGGGGAGAGGACGAGAGCCGGCGGTGGTCACCCGGTTCGCTCGGGCCGTCGTTCGCCTGCGCTACGTGATCGTGGCGTTCTGGACCTGTGCCGCATTCGGCGCCGCGTTCTTCTTGCCCACGATCCGAGAGGCGCAGGTGGACTCGCTCGGAGACCTGGTGCCGAACGAGGCGGCCGCGATCGACGCCGAGAGGCGCGCAAGTGAGCTCTTCGGGTTCCCGCTCCTGAGTCGTACGGTCATCGTTCAGCGAGACCCCGACGGCCTGTCGCTCGCGGCGCAGCGGGACGTCATCGCGCGCGTGGTCAGCCTCAACCGGAAGGAGCTGCCGGGGTTGACCGGAATCGCCGGCGCGTACGCCGCGGTGAACAGCTTCGGCAAGCCGCCGTTCTCGAAGGAGAGGTCGACCACGGCGATCAGCTACCTGTTCTTCCCTCCGGATATCGGCCAGGGTGGCCGGCGGAGCCTCGCGCAGCGGCTGATCGAACGCCATATCGCCGAGCCGGCTGACGGGACGGTCGGGATCACCGGCGCCGTGCCGGCACGCGTGGCCCAGGCCGACGCGATCCTCGCGGCGCTTCCCCTCGTAGAGCTCGTCACCGCCGCGCTCGTTGCCCTCGCCATGGCGCTTCACTTCCGGGCGCTCGGAGCCCCGCTCGTCAACCTCTTCGCCGTCGGCATCGCCTACCTGGTCTCGATCCGGCTCGTCGCCTACGTCGGAAGCCGGATCGGCGTGTCGGTACCCAGCGAGGTCGAGCCCGTGATCGTCGTCCTGTTGTTCGGCGTCGTGACCGACTACTCGATCTTCTTCTTCTCGCGCTTTCGTCATCGGATGGCGGCGGGGGACGACAGGCGTGAGGGCGCGGAGCGGACGACCGCGGAGTTGCTGCCGATAATCACCACGGCCGGCCTCACGATAATCGGCGGGAGCGCCGCCCTGGTGATCGCCGAGCTCGGCTTCCTCCAGGCCTTCGGACCCGGGATGGCGCTCTCGGTCGCCGTCGGACTCCTGGTATCGATCACGTTCGTCCCGGCCTTCCTAGCGATAGCGGGACCGCGCCTGTTCTGGCCTGGCCGGTCGCGCCGTGTCGATGAAAGGGCCGAGCTCGAGCCGGAGGACCCGCCGGAGAACGCGCCGGCGAGTCGGAGACGCGCACGCCGTCGGCCCCTCGGCGCCGGTCGTGCCATAGAGGTCGCGACGGGACGGCCGATTCTCACGGCCGCGGGTTGCGCGCTGGTCCTTGCTCTCGCGGCTACCGGCCTGAGCAAGCTCGAGCCGGCCAACCCGCTCATCCGCGGCCTCCCGGACGACGCGCCGGCGAAGCAGGCGTATCTCGAGGCGGGCGAGGGCTTCGCGGCGGGCATCCTGTCGCCGACCGTGGTGATCGTCGAGGGGCCGGGGCTCGTCACTGATCAGGGATCGCTGGCGCGGCTGCAGCGGCTGCTGGAGCGCCAGCCCGGCGTGGCGCGCGTCTTCGGGCCGGCGAACCGGCCGGGGGGGCGGCCCTTTGGAGCGGTTCTCTCGCGAACGGGCGATGCTGCTCGGTACCTCGTCGTTCTCGACCCGGACCCCCTGGGCGGCGCGGCCATCCGGCATCTCGAGCAACTGCGGGAGAGAATGCCGGGCCTTCTCGCCGCGGCCGGACTCGACGGGGCCGGTGCATCGTTCGCGGGCGACACCGCGCTCGTCCAGGAGACGGTGGAGGGCACCTTCGACGACCTCGCCCGTGTGGCGCCGGTGACGGTCCTCGTCGTCTTCCTGGTCCTGGTCGTCTTCATGCGAGCGCTCGTCGCGCCCCTCTACCTCGTCGCCTCGAGCGCGCTCGCCCTGGCCGCCTCACTGGGCTTGACGATCTACGTATTCCAGGAGCTGCTCGGCTACGGGGAGCTCACGTACTACGTGCCCTTCGCGGCGGCGGTCTTGCTGCTCTCGCTCGGCTCCGACTACAACGTCTTCCTCGTCGGACGGATCTGGGGTCAGGCGGAGCAGCGGGGAATCCGCGAGGCAGTGCTCGCTGGAGGCGCCTCGGCAGCGCGGCCGATCGCAGTTGCGGGGCTGATCCTGGCCGCGTCGTTCGCCCTCCTGGCGCTCGTTCCGATTCGATCGTTTCGCGAGCTCGCCTTTGCGATGTCGCTCGGGCTTCTGATCGACGCCTTTCTCGTGCGAACCCTGCTGGTCCCCGCGCTGATGTCACTGCTCGGTGGCTGGAGCGCATGGCCGAGCAAGCGGCTCTTCGCAGCTCGAGCCGATCGCCCGGCGGAGGGGCTGTTCGGGAAGTCAGAGGCTTTCGAGGAGCTGGACGCATCGAGCCGTGCGCTCCTCGAGCTGTCCTTCAAGCGGGATGTCGACGACCGCGAGATCGGCGAGCTGCTTGGCGAGGGCCCGGAGGATGTCGCTCGGCGCCGGGCCGCCGCGCTCGACCGTTTGGCCCAAAGCCTTGGCGAAAGCGATGGACCGGGGCGCGCCAGCCTCGAAGCTGAGCTCTTCCGGCACTACGAAGACGACCGCCGCCGTGGGGAGGGGCGAGGGGAGTTGCGACGAGACCCGCACCGGACGGCGACGTTCGTCACGAAGGGCGGGCGGGTAGCAGAGGTGTGACGGCGATCGGAGAGGAGACCACGACACAGGTGGCCACGGTACTCATCTTCGCCGTCACGGCATCCAGCGCACTGATCGTAGGAGCGCTGGTGGGAACGCACTGGCAGCCGCCACAGAGGCTCCTCGCGACTGTCCTGGCCTTCGCCGGAGGGTCTTTGACAGCCGCGCTGGCGTTCGAGCTCTTCCAGGAGTCCTTCGTCAAAGGCGGGCTCCTGCCGTCAGCCATAGGGATGTTGGGAGGGGCCGGAGCGTTCATCACCGTCGATTCGTGGCTTGACCGACGCGTCAGGACCGAGGCGGCAGCGCCACGGGTTTGGCGCTCCTTGCCGCGGTGACCCTGGACGGCGTGCCGGAGAACCTGGCGCTAGGCACCACGCTCGCCCACGGCGGCGGCTCGATCGCGCTCCTCGTAGCCATCTTCTCTCGAATCTCCCGGAGTCACTCGTCGGTGCGCGGAACATGCGCGACAACGGTCGCTCCAAGCGCTTTGCACTGTCTACGTGGACCGGGGCCGCCCTGCTTCTGGCCCTAGCCGTCGTGGGGGGCGCGAGCCTCCTGTCCGGGACGAGCGAAGGCGTCCTAGCGGTGACACTCGCCATCGCCGGGTGGAGCGGTGCTCGCTTCGCTCGCGAACACCGTCTTTCCGAAGGCCTATGAGCGAGGTGGTCCCTGGGTCGCGCTGGCGACCGTGGCGGGCTTCCTCGTCTCGTTCATGCTCGGCTCGGCCTAGCCCAGCCGGACAGGGATCGACGTCTACGGTTGTGCGGAGCGCTCTCCTTGTCCGCTTCCTGACACGGGGGATCGCTTTTCAAGCGGCGTGGGTAAGGGGCTGCAGTGGAGCAACCCTTTCTGGCCGCCGCCGTCGCGGTCTCCGCACTCGCGATGGTGCACGTGTTCGCCGGCAAGCTCGGGTTCCTCGAGGGCGTGCCGCGAAGTCGCTGGCTGTCGTTCGCCGGCGGTGTGTCGGTGGCCTACGTCTTCGTACACCTGCTACCGGAGCTCAATGAGGGCCAGGAGGCGGTCGTTGAGAGCTCCGAGCCGTTGCCATTCCTCGAACATCACGTCTATCTGGTGGCGCTCGTGGGGCTCGCGCTCTTCTACGGCGTGGAGTGCTCGACGCGACACGCGAAGCCCCGTCCGGAAGGCTCGAGCTCAGAAGCCGGCACCGGGACCTCGACGTTCTGGTTGAGCATCGGATCGTTCGCGGTCTACAACGCGATCATCGGCTACCTGATCGTGCACCGGGAGGAGACCACGCTGAGGAGTCTCGCGCTCTTCACGATCGCCCTTGGCGTGCATTTCGTGGTCAATGACTTCGGATTGCGCGAGCGACATCGCGACGACTACCGGCGAGTCGGACGCTGGATACTCGCGGCCGGTGTGGTGGTCGGCTGGGGCGTCGGCCAGCTGACCGGGATATCGGAGCAGGCCATTGCCCTGCTGCTCGGCTTCATCGCCGGCGGCGTCGTGCTCAACGTGATGAAAGAGGAGCTGCCCGAGGAACGCGAGAGCCGCTTCTCGTCCTTCGCGCTCGGCGCCGGCGCCTACGCGGCGCTGCTTCTTACGATCTAGCGCACTGAGCAGCTTGGCGGGCAACGGATGCTCACTCGTCCACGGGCCAACCAGGACTGGAGTGCCGGTCAGCACAGTGACAGGCAGGGGCTAAAACCTTCTTCGAGGGGTAGGTAGGGTCGTGTGAGCCAGGCATCCCAGAGGCCGACGTGGTGCAGGACCAGCGGGACGTCGAGATGACGTCGTGGCCACTCCGCGTCACGGTGCTCATGGGGATTGTCGTCGCCCTCGCCCTCGCCGGTTGCGGCGAGGAAGAGGAGGACGCGCGCAGGGAGGGCCTCGGCGTCGAGCTGGGCGGCGTGACCTACAACGTCAGGATCAGTCGGCAGATCAATCCCAACATCCCGCCCGGCGACGCTTACTACAAGGGACCGCCGCCGCCCCCCGGAGAGGTGCTTTTCGGGGTCTTTCTCGAGGCCTGCAATGAGGACGACGATCGTCGGCGGTCGCTTCCGGTCGAGCGGTTCCAGCTCGAGGACAGCCAGGGAAACGAATACGAGCCGCTCGAGCCGCGGGAGGGGAACCCCTTCGCCTATCGGGCCGAGGTGCTGGCCGAGAACTGCATCCCAGAGACGGATAGCGTCGCAGCTCGCGGGCCCGGAGCGGTGCTGCTCTTCAAGCTCCCGCTGGCCGCGTTGCAGAACCGCCCGGTGGAGTTGGTGCTCGCCCCTGAGGGCGCCCTGCCGGAAGAACGAATCGAGCTGGACCTGTAGGCACCGGTCCCGGGGTCAGCTTGGTGACGACGGCCGTTTCGGCGTTCGCCACCCGGGCATCCTGAAGGATCATGGAGTGGATCGTGATCGTGGTCGTCCTTCTCGCGGTGGTAGGGCTCGTTGGCTCTCTGTACACGAGG
>JAUJOA010000008.1:21558-47282 GCA_030447875.1 Thermoleophilaceae bacterium | reverse complement strand
GGATCGACGCCCACGCGGAGTGGCGGCAGCGCCGGTGCGGCGGTGCTCATGGCCCTCACACTCCTGTTCATCGCCGCCTTCGTCCTCGTCCTCGTGCTCAACGACGACGATGAGCCGGCGGGGGAGCAGGCGGGCGTAACCGTCTCGGACATCGTGAACCAGCGAGGTAAGTACCTGGGCCAGACGGTCGTGGTCAGCGGCGCGATCGAGGAGATCCTCGGCGAGGGCGCATTCACGATCCGCGGACCCGAGGAGGCCACGGGCGAGGGCCTGCTGATCGTGGCCGAGGACGGAGCGATCGTTCCGCTCGAGGATCGGCCGCCACGCTCAGCGACGGACGACGAGACCGTCGTTCGCGTGCGGGGGGTGGTGAACAACACTGACCTGCGAGAGCTGAGCGAGTTCGGTGAGAAGATCCCCGACGATCGACTCGAGCCCTTCGGGGATGCACCCGTCGTCATGGCGGAGTCGATCACGGTGTCACCAGACGTACCGCCGCCATCGGATGACGAGGCCGTCACCGTCGACGATGTAGTCGAGGATCCGAAGCGCTTCCGCGGCGAGTTGACCACCGTGGGCGGGAGGGTCACCGAAGAGCTCGGCCGCAACGCGGTGATCGTCGACGGTGAGCTTCTCGTGGTGAGCCCCCTGAACCCGCTCACTACGCTGAGCGAGGGAGACCTCGCTCGGTTCATAGGACCGGTTAGACCGTTCGATATCGAGGAGTTCGAGCGTGAGCTCGACGTCGACCTGAAGGATCGGTTGGAGAGGTATGAGGGCGACCCCGCGATAGCAGGCCGCGCCATCACACTCGAGGGGCTACGCGCTGGCCCCCTCCGCCCGAGCAGGAATGACCATCCGGTGAGCCGCCCAGCAACCCAGCTGGCTGGATTATCCGAGCGCCGCTAGGAATCAGTGGCTCACAGTGGCTGGTCAGTACGCCGCTAGCCGCCCTGCTCCGATCGGGCGGGCGCCGCTTCGCCACCGGAAGGCGGCGCGCTCGCCGGCATGTCGACGGAGTACGTGGGGTAGGCGATCGGGATGCCCTCGGCTTGAAGACGATCGATGACTTCCCGCAGAACGGCATCCTTGGCGGCGCGTGAGTCACGCACGGGTGTGACGAAGCGACCCACGAGCTGGATGTCGCCGTCCGCCACGCGCACGAAGGTCCGGGGCTCCACCTCGGCCCTGGAGATGAGGTAGCGATCAGCCAGCCGGGCCAGCTCCTCCTCGCCGTGGGCGCGGACCTCCGGCTGGTGGTCGCGGATGCGCTCGAGCAGGATCTCCTCCGCCCGGCGCCAGTTCGCGTCCTGGGGAATGGCGAGCGAGAGCTCCTCCCAGACCCAGTCCAGGTGTGCGGAGTAGTTGAAGACCGGGTCCGTGAACGTCTTCTTGTTGGATACCGCGACGATCCTGCCTGTTGGCTGCCGTGCGCCGACCCAGGTGGTGCCGCCTCCTTGCAGCTGCGGATCGCTCCCTATCTCGAGCACCTTGGTCCTAAGCGGCGTGATATCGAGGACGTCGCCGCGCACGCCCGCGATCTCGATGCGGTCGCCGACTGTGTATATGCGCCCGGCTACGACGTTGACCCAGCCGAAGAGCGCGCCGATCACCTCTTGCATCGCGAACGCCACGCCGGCCGTGGCAAAGCCGAGGATGACGGAGAGGCGCCCACCCAGAGGCGCCCACAGCGCGATGAGCAGCACGATCGCCACCGCGGTGATCGCGTAGGTCGTGAGCTTTCCGGACCAGTAGCGGCGGTAGGGGTCGTCCCCGAACCGCCGCCGGACGAGCGGTGTGAGGGCGAGCCGAAGCAGCGCCGCGCCGAAGAAGATGGCGGCGGTCGTGACGGCCAGGCCGGCCACGCTGTCGTTGTCCGCTAGCAGGTCGAGCAGCCGGTCCATCGCTGCCCGTACCGTAGACGCCCGAACATGGACGTCGGGGCGCCACGAACCCCCGAGGCACTAAGCGGCGTCGCGCAGCGCCCCGGCCTCGCTGTGGGCCCTGAGCGTCTCGAGCGCCTGCGCCTCCAGGCGGCGCGCGCGGTCGGCGCTGACGCCCGTCGCACGGCCAGCCTCGGTAACGGTATGCGCTCGCTCGCCCCAGAGGCCGAACCTGAGCTCCAGCACCCGGCGCTGCCGCGCCGGAAGGACGTGAAGCAGGTCGTGAAGCGCCTCGTTGCCGAGTCGTTCGGCCGCGGCCGCGAACGGCGATTGAGATTCGTCCGACGCCACGATGTCGGCCAGCGTCCCGGCTCCGTCCTCTTCGCCGAGCGGCCTGTCGAGCGAGGTCAGCGGCATTGCCGCCTTCCGGATCTCGTCGGCCTGCTGCGGGTTCACACCCGCTGCGCGAGCGATCTCCTCCGGGTCGGGCTCCCCGGCACAGCGGATGCTCAACCTTCGCTCCGCGGCGTCGAGCTTGTGAAGGAGGTCGTTGATGTGCACGGGCAGACGGATCGTTCTGGACTTGTCGGCCAGGGCCCGTTGGAGCGACTGCTTGATCCATGGTGTGGCGTAGGTCGAGAACTTGAAGCCGCGCCGGTGATCGAACTTCTCGACCGCGCGGACCAGCCCGACGACCCCTTCCTGGATGAGGTCGGGCAGCGGCAAGCCGCGGTGCCCGTATCGCTTGGCGACCGAGACCACGAGCCGCAGGTTCGCCTCGATCATCCGCTGCTTGGCGGCATAGTCTCCGCGCTCGATCCGCTTGGCCAGGGCGATCTCCTCGGTGGCGGTGAGCAGCGGGATCTTGCCGATCGCGGCCATGAAGTCGGCGAGCGACTCGACGTCGCTCCCTGCTGCGCCGTTGCGCCTGGCGTCCATGTTGCTCCTCCTACCCGGATCGCTTCTTCGTACTTCAATTGGTACGTCACGCCGGTAAAGCGTCGGTAAGGGAACGGCCTTCGGCCAAGCGGATGACCGCTCCATGTTCGCCGGGTGACATCGACCCGCCTCGTTCGATCCGGACACGCTCGGACCATTGGTCATGACGAACCCCCGCTGCGCGGGCAGGAACCCGCTGGGACCGATACGCTGATCGCAGGGGAGAGATGCAGAGCTGTCCTTAGGGGAAACACCGACCGTTCGGGTCCTCGACGTCGATCCCGACCTTGCGGACCAGCTCGATCCCGAGGAGGTCGCCGCCGCCACTCGTCTGTCCCTCGCTCGCGTCCGGCGGCTTCCCACGGGTCGCTGGGAGTCCCCCGGTGAGGGGGAGAACCCGAGCGGTCATCTCGGCCTGCTCGTGGTGGAGGGCCTCCTTTCCCGCGTCGTCCTGCTCGAGGAGCACCGAGCCTGCACGGAGCTGCTCGGGCCCGGCGACGTGCTGCGCCCCTGGGTCGACGTGTACAAGTCCGTCCCCTCCGAGGCGAACTGGCACGTCATGCAGCCGGCGAAGGTCGCAGCGCTCGACCGCCGATTCAGCATCGCGATGGCGCGCTGGCCGGAGGTCGGCGCCGCGATCGGGGACCGGCTGGTCGAGCGAGCGAGAGGGCTCGCCTTCTACCTGGCGGTGTGCCACCTGAAGCGCGTGGACGAGCGCCTGCTGATCGTCCTCTGGCATCTGGCGGACCGCTGGGGTCGCGTCCGGCGCGATGGGGTCGTGGTTCCCCTTCCGTTGACCCACCAGCTCCTGGCCACGATCGTCGGGGCGCAACGACCTTCCGTCACCACCGCACTCAGCTCGCTCCGGGAGCGGCGACTCGTGGAGCGGCGTGACGATGGCGACTGGCTCCTTCGCGGGCAAGCGCCGGAGAACCTTCAACGGCTACGCGAGCGCAGCGCCAGCGTTGGCGACGACGTGCCGCCTCCCGGCAATTGCGAAGACGTTCGGGAGCCGCCTACCGGCTAGCGAGACCGCTGGCCTCGGCCTCCGCCCGTTCACGCCGCTCGTCGACGAAGAAGGCGCCCGCCGATCCGGCGAGAGTGGCGATCACCACCAATCCGAACACAAAGCCGACGAGCATGACGAGCCGGGCCCCGACGCTGGTCGGCAGCGGCTCGCCCTGGAGCGCAATGACCACCGACAGGGACCACAGCACCGCGTCGGCGAACGAGGGGAAGGCACCGCCGTCGAGGTCTCGCTCGAAGACGTAGGCCAGCTCCGCCACGGCGATCGCCACGACCACGCTGACCCCGCCCAGGTAGCCGAGCCGCGAGCGCAGGAGGCGCCGGGCCGTTCCCGCCGTCCGGTACGACGAGGCAACCACGCGTCCGGCCGGCAGCGCGCGTCCCAGCCGGAGAAGCCGGAGGAAGCTGAAGAACCGCAGCGTCGGTAGGACGAGCAGTAGCACTCGAATCCAATGGCGGCGGAGGAAGGCACGACGCCGGGGTGCAAGCCACAGGTCGACCAGGAGCTCAAGGAGAAAGAGCGACCAGATCGTCCAGCCGGCGATGGTGAGGATGCGCGAGGCGCTCCGCGAGAGCTCGACGGCCAGCTCGAAGCCGACCAGCAGGGCGAACACCACGCCGAGCCAGGCCATGAACGGGTCGACGCGCTCGGAGACGTGGGCGAGCCAGGCCTCGAAGTCGTCCTCCGACTCGTGCCGACGCAAGATGTGTGCCCGCCGCGCAGGAGGACGCTCGCCGTGTGCATCGGTCATGTTGGTGAAGCTTGTCTCGACGGCCGGACGTGGCGCCGGATGTCGCCGTGCTGACAGCATGTTTTCCAGGGGGCGCGAGGCGGGTAGTTCTACCCGTATGGCGATCATCCACTCGGCCACCCGGGGCTGACGTTGCAGCGGATCGGCTTCTCCATCGTCGGCCTGATTGCGGGGGTGATCATCATCGTGCTCGCCTTCGGGGTCCTGAACGACGAACCGGGCCTCACCCAAGCGGATCCGGACCAGCTGGACAGGGAGGACGGCGCCCGCACCGTGACCGTGAGGATGGAGGGCAGCCGCTTCATTCCCGACAACGTCAGCATCGGTCCCGGGCAGACCGTTCGCTGGGTGAACCAGGACGATGCCAAGCACACGGTCACGGCGACCGGCGGAGGCGTCGAGAGCTTCGACTCCGGCGCGATCCAGGGGGGCGAGACGTACGAGCGAACCTTCCTCGAGGCGGGGCAGGTCGAATACGTCAGCACGCTCGACGACGGCATGCGAGGGACCGTCTCGGTCGTTGATTGACCGGCGCCGCCCGGCGTCGGCGCATCGTCTCAGCCGGCTCGGCGACGGAAGCGGCACATCTAGACTGGAAGCATGTCGATGGTCGATCGTCTGAGAGCCGACGCCGCCGCTGCATTGAAGGCCGGCGACAAGCCGCGCGTCAGCGCGCTGCGGCTTCTCTCCTCGGAGGTGGAGAGGGCCGGCAAGGACGGGCGCGGAGACGACACGGCAGTGCTCCAGCGGGAGCGCAAGCGCCGGCTCGAGGCCGCCACGGCGTACCGCGACGCCGACCGGGAGGACCTCGCCGGCGCCGAGGAGCGAGAGGCCGCGATCATCGAGGAGTACCTCCCGCAGCAGCTATCGGACGCCGAGCTCGACACGATCGTCGGCGACGCGGTGGCCGAGTCCGGAGCCGCATCTCAGAAGGAGATGGGAAGGATCATGTCGGTGGTCATGCCGCGGGTCGAGGGGCGAGCCGACGGCAAGCGGGTGAGCGCAGCGGTTCGGGAGAAGCTGACCGCCTAGGCCTCGTGCGTACGCAGCTTGAGCTATCGAACGATGTCGCCGCCGAGCTGGGCGGAGCCCACGACACGATCATGAAGACGCTCGAGGAGCACCTCGAGTGCGAGGTCTATCTGCGCGGGAACGTGCTCACGCTCGACGGCGGCGAGGGCGAGATCGCCACGGCCAAGTCGGTCGTGCGCGAGGTATCGGATCTCGTCCGCCAGGGGCACGAGCTCGCGCCCGGGACGATCGAGGCGATCAGCGGAGCACTCGATCGCCACGAGAGCCCCAGCCGGATTCTCGAGGACGTGGTCTGGCGCAATCGCAGCCTCAGCGTGGCTCCCAAGACGGTCAACCAGAAGCGCTACGTCGACGCCATCCGCCGTCACACGATCACTGTGGGCATCGGTCCGGCCGGCACCGGCAAGTCGTTCCTCGCCGTGGCGATGGCGGTGGCCGCGCTTTCGCGGAGGGAGGTCAACCGAATCGTGCTCACGCGGCCGGCCGTCGAGGCCGGCGAGCGGCTGGGCTTCCTGCCCGGCGACATGATGGCGAAGGTGGACCCCTACCTGCGGCCGCTGTTCGACGCCCTCTATGACATGCTCGAGCCGGAGCGCGTGAACCAGCACCTCGAGCGCGGCACGATCGAGATCGCTCCGCTCGCCTTCATGCGCGGGCGCACGCTCAACGACTCGTTCATCATCCTCGATGAGGCCCAGAACACGAGTCCGGAGCAGATGAAGATGTTCCTCACGCGACTCGGGTTCAACTCGAAGATGGTCGTCACCGGCGACGTGACCCAGATCGATCTCGAGAAGGAGCAGCGCTCCGGCCTCGTCGTGATCGGCGACATCCTCGAGCAGGTCGAGGGAATCGAGTTCGTGCGCTTCGGTGGCGAGGACGTGGTGCGCCACAAGCTCGTGCAGCGCATCGTGGCCGCCTACAGCGAATACGCCGAGAAGCAGGCGCCCGGCATCCGGACGGCGCGCCAGCCGGCAAGCCAACGGTAGCCACGCCGATCGAGGTCGAGATCTCAGGCGGCCACGACGCGCTGCTCAGGCGCGCGGCCGAGGCCGTTCTTCAAGCTGTCGGCGTCGTCGACGGCCATATGGCGGTCGAGCTGGTCGCACCCGATCGAATCCGCCGGCTCAATCGCGACCATCGCGGTAGCGACGCGGTGACCGACGTCCTGTCCTTCCCCCTCGACGGCGTCGGACCGGCCAGCGGTCCTCGTGAGCTGGGCGATGTGATCATCTGTCCCGAGGCGACCCGCGACCTCGCCGAGGCCGTCATCCACGGCGTACTCCACCTGTGCGGTCATGACCACGAGGTCGATGAAGGCCAGATGCTCGCCCTGCAGGACCGCGTTATGGCAAGCCTCGCGTGAGCACGCGCAGCGGCTTCGTCGCGCTGGCCGGACGCCCGAACGTGGGCAAGTCAACGCTCCTCAACCGCATCGTGGGCACCAAGGTGGCGATCGTCTCCGATCGCCCGCAAACCACGAGGCGCGCCATTCGCGGCGTGGCGACCGCTGAGGACTGGCAGCTGGTGCTGGTTGACCTCCCGGGGGTCCAGCGTCCGCGGGACACCCTCACCGAGCGGATGCAGCAGCGGATGCAGCGCGAGCTCGGTGATTCGGATGCGGTGCTCTTCGTCCTGAACGGCCAGCAGTTGGTAGGCGCCGGCGACCGCTTCATCGCTCGCGCCATCGCGGGCGCCGGCGTGCCGGCGATCACGGCGGTCAACAAGGTGGATCTCCTGGATCGCGCGCGAACCGCCGCCGCGCTGACCGCCGCCGAGGACCTCGACGTCAGGGGAGAGATCTTCCCGGTGAGCGGCCGAACCGGGGCGGGCGTGCCCGAGCTGCTCGGCGCGGTAGTCGAGCTGCTGCCGGAGGGGCCGTTTCTCTACCCGCGGGAGGAACGCAGCGATCTGGCGGATGACGTGCGCCTCGCGGAGCTGATCCGCGAGCAGGTTCTCAGACGGACCCGCGACGAGCTCCCTCACGCCGTGGAGGTCGAGCTCGACGAGATCGAGGAGCGCGCTGACGGCCTGTTCGTCATCCGCGCGCGCGTCTGGGCGGAGAGCGACTCGCAGAAGGCGATCCTGATCGGCGCCGGCGGGCGCATGGTGCGCCAGATCGGCACCGCCGCGCGGCGGGAGATCGAGGCGGCGCTCGGGCGGCGCGTGCATCTGGACCTCACCGTGCGGGTGCGAAAGGGCTGGCGGCGCGACGACGCGCTGCTCGATCGCCTCGGCATCGAGTGATAGAGCGCGACGCCCATACCATCCCTGTTATGGACGAGATCGCCTTCGACGAGCGCGGCCTCGTCCCGTGCATCGTTCAGGACTGGCGCACGGGCGAGGTGCTGACGCTCGCATACATGAACGGCGAGGCGCTCGAGCGCACCCGCGCCACCGGCGAGACCCACTTCTTCAGCCGTTCACGAGGCGAGCTCTGGCACAAGGGCGAGACATCCGGGAACGTGCAGCGGCTGCACGCGCTCCGCTACGACTGCGACTCGGATGCACTCCTGGCGCTGGTCGAGCCCGCCGGCCCGGCGTGCCACACGGGCGAGCGCACATGCTTCTACCGCGGGGACATGCGGCCGGCGCCGCACGAGGCGTTGCCGACGCTCGAGCGGACGGTGGCCGAGCGGCGATCCGCCCGGATCGAGGGCAGCTACACGGTGGAGCTGCTTGAGAACCCCGCACGGCTCGGCGAGAAGGTCCGCGAGGAGGCCGACGAGGCCGCGCGCGCGGCGGAGGGTGAGTCGGATCAGCGACTGGGGGAGGAGGCCGCCGACGTCCTCTACCACCTGACCGTGCTGCTCGCCGCGCGTGGCCTGTCGCTCGCCGGCGCTCTCGAGGAGCTCAATGGCCGCCGTCGCTGACGCGGCGAGCCTCGACGCCGTCCCGAGCCTCGACGAGGTTCGACGGCTGGCGCGCGACCACACGTTGGTGCCGCTTCGACACACGTTCATCGACGACTGCGAGACGCCGGTAGCCGCCTACCTGAAGCTCCGCGGCGAGGGTCCCTCCTTCCTGCTCGAGTCGGCGGAGCAGGGCCAGCGCCTCGGCCGCTGGTCGTTCCTGGGGTTCCAGCCCCGAACGGTCATGCGGGTCGAGGACGGGACGCTCAGAGTCGGCGGCGAGCCACGAGAGCTCGACGACCCTTACGCGGCCGTGGCCGCCGAGCTGGCGCGCTACCGCGTGGCGCCGCTGCCCGACCTTCCGCCGTTCGCCGGGGGCGCCGTCGGGCTCTTCGGCTACGACCTGGCGCGCCACGTCGAGCCCACCCTCGGCGAGCCGGGGGCGGACGAGCTCCACATCCCGGACATGGCACTCATGGTCTCCGACGTCCTGGTCGCGTTCGACCACTTCAGGCACGAGGTCACGGTGCTGGCGAACGTCTTCGTCGAGGGTGACCTCGACGCTCGCTACGCGGAGGCGCTGGCGGCGATCGCCGACGTGCGCGAGCGCCTGGCGGCGCCGGTACCGCGCGCGGGTACGGAGATCCGCGAGCCGCCGCGGTACGAGTCGAACCTCGGTGACAAGGGCTACGCGCGCGCCGTCGACCGCGTCAAGGAGTACATCCGCGCCGGCGACGCCTACCAGGTCGTGCCAAGCCAGCGCTGGAGCGCGGACGCTCCGGTCGAGGCGTTCTCCATCTATCGCGGGCTACGGACGATCAACCCGAGCCCCTACATGTACTTCCTCGACTTCGAGGACTTCGAGATCGCCGGCGCCTCGCCGGAATCGCTCGTGAAGGTCACCGGCCGGCGTGCCGAGCAGCGGCCGATCGCGGGAACGCGCCCGCGGGCCGACACCGCCCAGGGCGACATGGAGCGGGCCAGCGAGCTGCTCGCCGACGAGAAGGAGCGTGCCGAGCACGTGATGCTCGTGGACCTCGGGCGCAACGACCTCGGGCGCGTCTGCGAGTACGGCACGGTGGAGGTCGACGAGCTGATGGCGGTGGAGACGTACTCGCACGTGATGCACATCGTCTCGTCCGTCTCCGGCACGCTTCGCGACGGCGTGACCGCGATGGACGCGTTGCGCGCCTCGCTTCCCGCGGGCACCCTCTCCGGCGCGCCCAAGATCCGGGCGATGCAGATCATCGACGAGCTAGAGCCCGCCCGACGGGGACCGTACGGCGGGGCGGTGGGGTACCTCTCGTACACCGGCGATCTGGACACCTGCATCTACATCCGGTCCGCCGCCGTGCGAGACGGTCGAATGTGGGCCCAGGCGGGCGGCGGCATCGTGGCGGACTCGGAGGCGGACTACGAGGTCCGGGAGACCGAGGCCAAGGCGGGCGCAGTCTTCAGCGCTGTGGAGCTCGCCTGCCGCCAGCGGGATTGGCCATGAGGGTGCTCGTGATCGACAACTACGACTCGTTCACCTACAACCTCGTCCAGTACCTGGGCGAGCTCGGCGCCGAGCCGGACGTGGTCAGGAACGATGCGGCCACGGCGGATGAGCTGGTCGAGCGAGCGCCGGACCGCGCGGTCGTCTCGCCCGGGCCGTGCACCCCGGCGGAGGCGGGCGTCTCGGCCGTGGCGATCCGGCGACTGGCGGAAGCCGGAGTTCCCACGCTCGGCGTCTGCCTCGGGCACCAGTCGCTCGCCGTCGCCTTCGGAGGACGGGTGGTCCGGGGCGAACCGGTGCACGGCAAGACGGCGGAGGTGGCCCACGATGGCCGCACGATCTTCGCCGGGCTCCCGAGCCCTCTCACCGCCGGGCGCTACCACTCGCTCGTCGTGGACCCGGAGCTCCCGCCCTGCCTCGAGCGCTCAGCCCACTCCGGCGAGACGGTGATGGCGGTTCGCCACCGTGAGCTACCGGTCGAGGGCGTCCAGTTTCACCCCGAGTCGGTTCTGACCGCGGAGGGCAAGTCCCTTCTGGGGAACTTCCTCGCCCGGTCGGGTAGCTGATGCCCAACCCCCTTCTCACGGAGGCGCTCGAGCGGATCGCCTCCGGCGATGACCTGCCCGCCGAAGACGCCGCCGCGGTGCTCCGGGAGGTGATGGAGGGTCGCGCGTCCGAAGCGCAGACGGCCGCTCTTCTGATCGCCCTTCGAACCAAGGGAGAGACGGTCGACGAGGTCGTCGGACTGGCGCGAACCATGCGGGAGCTGGCGGCCAGCGTGGACGTCGGTCGCGACGATCTGCTCGACACGGCCGGGACCGGTGGCGGACGGCCGACGTTCAACGTGTCGACAACCGCCGCGTTCATCGCGGCCGGCGCAGGGTGCGCCGTAGCGAAGCACGGGAACCGCTCGGCCACGGGATTGAGCGGGTCGGCCGACGTTCTCGAGGCGCTCGGCGGGCGGATCGACCTCGAGCCGGGCGCGGTGGCCGAGTGCATTGAGTCGGTTGGCTTCGGCTTCATGTTCGCGCCCCAGCACCACAGGGCGATGAAGCACGTCGTGCCGGTGCGCAGGGAGCTTGCCGTGCGCACCGTGTTCAACTTCCTCGGCCCGCTGACCAACCCCGCGGGTGCGACTCGGCAGCTGATCGGCGTCGCGGACCCGGCTCACCTAGACCTCATCGCCGCGGCGCTCGCGGCACTCGGCGGCGAGCGTGCGTTGGTAGTGTCGAGCGAGGATGGCCTTGACGAGGTCAGCGTCTCGGGGGCGACCCTCGCGGTGGAGTTGACGGACGGGCGCACGCGGAGGCTGACGCTCACCCCCGAGCAACTCGGCCTCGAGCGGGCGCCGATGGACGCCCTTGGGGCCGGTACGCCAGAGCGGAACGCCGAGATCACCCGCGCCGTCCTCTCCGGTAGGTCGGGCGCGGAACGTTCCGTGGCCGTGATGAACGCCGGCGCGGCGGTGTACGTAGCCGCCGGCGCCGAGTCGCTCGAGTCGGGGGTCAGGGCGGCCGAGGGGGCGATCGACTCGGGGGCGGCGACCGAGGCGCTGGAACGCTTTGTGGACATGACCCGGCGCCTGGCCCCGGACGAGTGATGGACGGGTGAGCGTCCGTCTGGAGCGCCTGGTCGCCGCCACTCGCGAGCGGCTCGAGCGGCGAAGGGGAGAGCGCTCCCTGGCGGAGCTCGAAGCGCTTGCCGCCGAGGCCGACCCGCGCCCGTTCAGCGAGGCGCTGGCCCGTCCCGGCACGTCGCTGATAGCCGAGTACAAGCGTCGCTCTCCGTCGGCGGGAACGATCCGCGAGGACGTGGACCTGGAGAGTCTTGTCGCCGCCTATGAGCGGGGAGGTGCGGTCGCCGTGTCGGTCCTCACCGAGGAGGAGCACTTCGGCGGCTCGTTGGTCGACGTGGAGGAGGCGCGCACGAGCTGCGGCTTGCCGATACTGCGCAAGGACTTCACGATCGACCGCTACCAGCTGTACGAGGCGAAGGCCAGCGGCGCGGACGCGATCCTGCTGGTCGTGGGCTCGATGGCGGCCGGCGAGCTCGCTGGACTGTATGCCGAGGCCCGGGCCATCGACCTCGACGCGCTGGTCGAGGTGCACACCGAGCCGGAGCTCGAGCTGGCGCTCGAGCTCGACGTCGACGTCATCGGCATCAACAACCGTGACCTCGATGACTTCAGCGTGGACCTCGGGCGGACCTTCGAGCTCCTGCCGGAGGTGCCCGCCGGCAAGACCGTCGTCTCAGAGTCGGGCATCGGCGGGCGAGAGGACGTGGAGGAGCTCGAGCGGGTCGGGGTGGACGCCGTGCTCGTGGGTGAGCTGCTCATGCGTGCCCATGACCCGGAGGCCGCGGTGCGCGAGCTGACGCGCAGCGACGAGACGACGGGCGAGCTCCGGTTGTCCGACGGCTAGACGACCTACCCGGCGGGCGGAGGGCGGCCCCTGCGTAACATCGAGGCGAATGGCGACCGCGCCCTCGCTCGAGCCCTCGGCCGTCGCTGCCCTCGGAGCCCGGCTCGAGGCGAACGTCAGGCGCGCGGTGAAGGTGCCGGAGCAGGTGATGCGCCAGGTGGTGGTGGCGCTCGTCGCCGAGGGTCACGTGCTGATCGAGGACTACCCCGGCGTCGGCAAGACCGCGCTGGCGCGGGCGCTGTCGCGCTCGATCGACGCCGAGTACGCGCGCGTGCAGTGCACGGCCGATCTCTTGCCCGGCGACGTCGTAGGAACGAACGTCTACGACCAGCGCGAGAACCGCTTCGAGTTCCGACCGGGGCCCGTGTTCGCGAACGTCGTGCTTGTGGACGAGATCAACAGGGCGTCGCCCAAGACCCAGTCCGGGCTGCTCGAGTGCATGCAGGAGCGGCACGTGACGCTCGACGTCACGACGCATGAGCTGGCGCGCCCGTTCATCGTCCTGGCGACCCAGAACCCGGTCGAGTATGAGGGCACGTTCCCGCTTCCCGAGGCACAGCTGGACCGCTTCATGGTGCGGGTCGCGCTTGGCTACCCCTCCGCCGACGAGGAGGCATCGATGCTCGCCGATCACGCCGCAGGCGACGGGGTCGCGGAGTTGAGCCCGGTGACCGACGTGGGCGAGGTGCTCGCCGCCAACCGCACCGCCGCCGCGGTCCATGCGAGCGAGGCGCTCCGCCGCTACATCGTCGCGATCCTCGAGCGCACGCGGTCCGACCCACGCCTCGAGCTCGGAGCGAGCCCTCGCGCCGGGCTCATGCTGCTGAAGGCGGCAAAGGCGCTCGCCGCGCTCGACGGCCGCGACCACGCCCTCCCCGACGACGTGCAGGCGCTGGCCGAGGCCGTCTTGACGCACCGGCTCGTGCTCGCGCCGCAGGCACGCCCGAGCGATAGCGCGGAGGTCCTGGGCGAGGCGCTCGATCAAGTCCCCGCTCTGTGAGCCGCGCCGCCACGACGGGAATCCTGGGTGGCGCCATGGCGCTCTCGGCGGCTGCCTTCGACCTGCCGTCGCTCTATGTCCCGGGCCTTGCCCTGATCGCTCTGGCAACTGCGGCGGCCGGCTGGGTGATCCTGGCCGTGCACGGCCTCCGGATGGAGCGCGGGCCCGTTCCGGCTTCGCTGATCGAGGACGAGCGGTGCGAGCTCGCGATCGATCTGCGGACCGGCCGTGTGCCCATTCCGGGAGGCACGGTCACAGTAGGGGCCGGGGGCGAGCGCGTCATCCCAACCGGCACGCGGGGGATACGGCACATCACCGCTGACGCACGCTTCGACCGGCGCGGCCCGGCGAGGCTCGAGCCGGCGCGAGTGCGTGTTCGCGACCCGCTAGCGCTCGCCTCGCGGACGCTCGAGACCGCCGCTGCGGACGTGCTCGTGCTCCCGCGGGTCGAGTCCGTGTCGCTGGACGCGAGGGGAGGCAAGCTCGGCACGCGAGCCGGCCCCGTGGCAGGCGCCGCGGCCGAGCTGGAGCTCGACTCGCTACGGCCCTACCAGTCGGGCACGTCCGCGGCGCGGATTCACTGGCCCACGTTCGCTCGAACCGGCGAGATGATGGAGCGGCGCCTGATGGCGGATGCGGACTCCCGTCCGCTGGTCGTCCTGGATGCGAGCCGGCCCGCAAGCCGCGATGCGCTCGACCGTGCGGTCCGCGCCGCCGCCTCGCTCTGCTTCGGCCTGGCGGAGGCGGGTGGCTGCACCGTTCTGCTGCCCGGAGATCGCCGGCCTACCCACGTCGGCGCCGACCTCCACGGTTGGCCCCCGCTTCACATGCGACTCGCCCTGGTCGAGAGCACGGCCGATTCTCCGCGGCTTCCTGCGGCCAGCGGCCGCGTCGCGGTCTTCTGGGTCACGGCTCGGAGCGACGGAGCGCCCGCTGGCTTCGTCACCCCCGCTGCGGCGGAGCGGTTCGTCGTGGCGGCCGAGCCGCCGGCGGGGGCGGACGACGTTCGCGACGTCTGCGGTTGCGCGGTGCGTCGGCTGACTCCGGCGTCGAGGCGGGTCGCGTGAGCGCTATCGCCCCACCGGCGCCTCGGTCGGTCGAGTGGCGTGCGCCGCGCGACCGTGGATCGCCGCTCGCTAGCGACGCCAGGTCGCTCACGATCCGCGTGGCGGTGTTTGCCGCGCTCGGCACCTTCTGCGCTTCGCACTGGGCGACGCTCGTGACCGATCCGCCGCGGCTGCGTGCGCTGGCAGTGGTCCTCGTGGCCGCGGCGGGCGCCGCCGCGCTGGCGCTGACCGCCCGGGCGGCGCGCCGACGCACCTGGGCCGGCCGGGTCGTCCGACCAGCGGTGGCGGTCGTCACCGGCGCGGCGACGCTGGTGGCGGCGGGACTGCCGGTGCGACTCCTCGTGCCGAGCGGCTGGACGGAGCTCGCCGACGGTCTGGCGCTCGGCTTCGCCGGTCTTCGCACCGTGCAGTTTCCGTACGCCGGTGGCGACGACTGGGTCGGGCTGACGATTCTCCTCGCGGTTCCGGTGATCCTCACGATCGCCGCGGCGCTGACGTTCTGGCCGGCCCGGCGAGCGGGCGGCGCGCTGCGAGGGACGGGGCTGGTTCTGCTGCTGGCCCTCTACGCCGTAGCCGCGGCCGAGCACGAGATGAGTGGGGCCCTGGCGCGAGGATCGCTGCTCTTCGTGCTCATCGCCGCGTGGTTGTTCCTCCCTCGCGTGTCGCGGGCTGACGCCGTGCTGGCCGGCGTGGCCGTACTCGGGGCGGCCCTCGTCTCGGTGCCGCCTGCCGCCCGGCTCGACCGCGCCGAGCCTTGGGTCAACTACAGCTCTTGGAACTGGTTCGGCGAGGTCGATGGGGTCACCTACGACTGGAACCACAGCTACGGGCCGATCCAGTGGCCGCGCGACGGCGATGTCCTGCTGAGGGTCCAGTCCAAGCGCTCCCACTACTGGCGTGCGGCTACGCTCGGACACTTCGACGGGATCCGCTGGGTTGCCACCCCCGGCGTGACGGGCGGGACGGCCGGAGTCGAGCTTCCAGTCCCGCCCGAGCCGCGCTGGGCGGAGAAGGTTCGGGTCTCGGTCGGCGCGCTGACCAGCAGCCAGCTCATCTCGCCCGGAGCGGTCTCGAGCGCCGTGGGCACCGGACCGCTGCTCCGGTCCGGCGACGGCACGGCGAGGCTCACCGCGGGACCGCTCGAGGAGGGAGACGCATACACCGTGAACGCGTACGCCCCGGACCCGAGCGCGCAGGAGATGCGGGCCGCGCCCGCGGTCATCCCGGCGGTCATTCGCCGCTACACGGCGATCGATCTGCCCAGGAGGGACGAGAGCTCGGGGCTCGCCGACGGCAGCTCTGGAATCCAGCCCGAGGGGTGGACGATCGCGCTGGCCCAGCCCGGCGGCGCAGGCGGCGGGACGCCCGGTGCCGAGCGCGAGGTGCTGGCCTCACCGTACGCCCGCGTCTACGAGCTGGCTCGGCGTCTCACGGCATCGGCCCCCACGACCTACGACGCGGTGAAGCGGATCGAGGCTCACCTCCAGCAGAACTACGACTACGGCGAGCGCCCCCCCGAGCGGGCTTACCCGCTGGCGGCCTTCCTGTTCGAGGACCGGATCGGCTACTGCCAGCAGTTCTCCGGCGCGATGGCGCTGATGCTGCGCATGAACGGGATCGCCGCGCGCGTGGCCTCGGGATTCGCGCCCGGCGTCCCGAACGACGACACCGAGGAGTTCACCGTCCGCGACCGGGACGCCCACTCGTGGGTCGAGGTCTATTTCCAGGGCATCGGCTGGGTCCCGTTCGATCCCACGCCCTCGGCGGCCCCGGCCGAGTCGCAGTCCGGCGGCGCGGTCGGACCGAGCGCCGCCCGCGGCGATCCCGGCGAGCGGCTCTCGGACCGCTTCGGGGCGGAGGTCGATCCACCGGACGCTTCACGCGCAGATAGCGATGCGAGGCGCGATGCGGGTGAGGAGGGCGACCGGGGCCGGCCGGCCGGTCCTGCCCGCGGCGGCGGGTCGCTGCCGGCCGGGGTCGGATGGCTCGCGGCGGCACTGGCCGTGATTGCTCTCGGCGGGCTGGCGCTGCGCCACCGCCGGCGCCCGCGAGCGGACGCCGACGCCGCGCTGGACGAGCTGCGGTCGGCCCTCGACCGGTTCGGTCATCCACTTCCCCGGTGTCACGCTCATGGGCCTCGAGCGTCGTCTCCAGGGCGATGCCGGAGCTGCCGCCGCGCGCTACGTGCGGCGGTTGCGCGAGCATCGTTTCGCGCCCCTCGACCGTCCGCCGCCGGATGCACGGGCTCGGCGGGAGCTTCGCCGTGCGTTGACCGTCGGCGGCGGTCCGGTCGCGCGTCTGCGTGGCTACCTGGCTCTGCCACCCCGCCTTCGAGGACTCGACGACGACGTTTTAGTGGCGTTTAACGTTGCTGGCCTAGAACTCTCGACATGTTCAAGAGAGCTCGATCCTCCAGCTTCATCTCCGGCGTGCTCGGCGGCCTCGTGGCCGTGGCGGTCGGCCTCGTGCTGCTCGCCACCGGCGTGATCGACTCGGAGAGGACAGGGCCGTGATCACTCAGCAGCCCGTTACGCGCCCGGCCGCCGACGAGGGCTCGGACGGCCTGACGGTCAGCGACATCTACGATCGCGCCAGCCCCGGCGTGGTCTTCGTCCAGGCCGAGGGCGCGGCGAGCGAGTCGCCCTTCGGACCGCCTGGGGGCGGTGGCGGTGGGGCCGCCACCGGATCCGGGTTCGTGCTCGACAAGGAGGGCAACGTCTTGACGAATGCCCACGTGGTCGATCGCGCCGACCAGGTCTCCGTTCGCTTCGGCGAGAACGACGTTGTGGATGCGGAGGTGGTCGGCGCGGACCTGTCGAGCGACCTGGCCGTGCTCAAGGTGGATCCGGACAAGGCGGATCTCGAGCCGCTTCCGCTCGGCGACTCGAAGGACCTGAAGGTAGGCGACCCGACGATCGCGATCGGCAACCCGTTCGGCTTCGACCGCACCGTGACCACCGGAATCGTGTCCGCGCTCCAGCGTCAGATCCAGGCGCCGAACGGCTTTTCGATCGACGAGGTGGTCCAGACGGACGCCTCGATCAACCCGGGCAACTCGGGTGGTCCCCTGCTGGACGCAGCGGGACGGGTGATCGGCGTCAACTCGCAGATCGCCACGGGCGGCGCGAGCGGATCCGTGGGGATCGGCTTCGCCGTGCCGATCGACACCGCGAAGTCCGTCATCCCGCAGCTGGAGGAGAACGGCGAGGTCGAGCGCGCCTTCCTCGGCGTCACCACGGCCCCGGTCGACTCGCAGCAGGCCGAAGACCTCAACCTGCCCGTGGACCAGGGCTGATCCAGGACGTCACGCCCGAGGGGCCGGCCGCCAGGCGGTGCCCGAGGGGCCAGGGCCGCCAATCCAGGACGTCACGCCCGAGGGCCGGCCGGGTCGAGACGGCCGGCGGACCGAGATCGTGGCGGGCGGCGACCTTATCTTGAAGGTCGTTGGGACGGACGTGGCCGAGCCCTACGACGTGGCCACGGCGATCGCCGACAACAAGCCGGGGGATACCGTCGAGGTCGAGTACTACCGCGATGACGAGAAGCTCACGACCGAGGTGGAGCTCGGAAAGCGTCCGGCGCGCGCCGACGCTGAGCAGCCCGACGCCCCGGGCGGTGGCGGAGGCAGCGGACCGCCGGACGAGGGCCTGCCCTTCCAGCTGCCGTAGCGCTCGGCCAGTGGCACTCGCCACACGTGCCACCATTGAGATGTGACGCGCGTCAAGGTCTGCGGCATAACTCGGCTCGACGACGCCCGCCGCGCCGTCGAGCTCGGCGCCTGGGCTATCGGACTGATCTTCCATCCTGCTAGCCCACGCGCCTGTGACCCCGAAGCGGCCGAGGCGATCGGCTCGGAGCTACGACGACGAGTGCAGGTCACGGGCGTCTTCGTCAACTCACCGCTCGACGAGGTAGCGCTGGCGGCGGACCGCTTCTCACTCGCCATGCTGCAGCTGCATGGAGACGAGGGACCGGCGTACTGCCGCGAGGCCGCACGTCGAACCGGTTGCAAGGTCATGAAGGCGGGCAGGGTGAAGGACGCCGCCTCGATCCGCGCTCTCGAGCCGTTTCGAGTGGACTACCACCTGCTGGACTCTCATCGGCGCGGCCGGCGCGGCGGCACCGGGGAGGCGTTTCAGTGGGAGCTCGCAGCAGCTCACGATCGCTCGGTGCCGATCGTGCTCTCGGGCGGCCTGAACCCCGAGAACGTGGACGCCGGCATCGCAGCGGTGCGGCCGTTCGCCGTCGATACCGCCAGCGGTACCGAATCATCGCCCGGCCGGAAGGATGGGCAGAAGGTGACCGCCTTCTTCCGTGCGGTCGAGGCGGCGTCCGAGCGCGACCCGGCGGGCGCGCCCGCATGAGCGCTCGCGCCGAGTCGATGACGCCCGACTCGCCGGGGCGAGCGAGCGAGCTCGAGGCGCGCTTCGGCGACTACGGCGGTCGCTACGTGCCGGAGACGCTCATTCCCGCGCTCGACGAGCTCGAGCGGGCGTGGCTTCGCGCGCGGGAGGATGCGGAGTTCCAGCGCGAGCTCAGTGCGTTGCTTCACGACTACGCCGGCCGCCCGACGCCGCTCTACCGCGCGGCGCGGCTGTCGGAGGCCGTCGGCCGGACCGTCTTTCTCAAGCGAGAGGATCTCCTGCACACCGGGGCACACAAGATCAACAACGCGCTCGGCCAGGCGCTACTGGCCCGCCGGATGGGCAAGGATCGGATCATCGCCGAGACGGGCGCGGGCCAGCACGGGGTGGCCACCGCAACAGCGTGCGCCCTGCTGGACATCGAATGCATCGTCTACATGGGCACCGAGGACATGCGCCGTCAGCAGCCGAACGTCGAACGCATGAGGCTCCTGGGCGCCGAGATCGCGCCCGTCGAGGCCGGCGCCCGCACGCTGAAGGAAGCCGTGAGCGAGGCCATCCGAGACTGGGTGGCCACCGCGGACTCGACCCACTATGTCATCGGCTCGTGCGTCGGCCCGGCGCCATACCCGGCGCTCGTCCGCGATCTGCAGCGAGTGATCGGCGACGAGGCCAAGGATCAGGTCCTCGACAGGGTGGGGCGCCTGCCCGAGCGGGTGATCGCGTGCGTGGGTGGTGGCTCCAATGCGATCGGCACGTTCACCGCCTTCCTGGACGACTCCGGCGTCGATCTGATCGGTGTCGAGGCCGGAGGCGACGGGCTCGACTCCGGTCGCCACAGCGCCCCGCTCGCGACCGGCGCGAGGGGCGTGCTCCACGGCGCGATGTCGGCCGTGCTCCAGGACGACGACGGACAGATCGTGGAGGCGCACTCGGTTTCGGCCGGGCTCGATTACCCGGGGTCTGGGCCCGAGCATGCTCAGCTGAGGGACGAGGGGCGCGTGCGCTATGTGGCGGTCTCGGACGTGGAAGCCGTCGACGCCTTCCGACGGGTCGCGCGCCTGGAGGGCATCGTCCCGGCGCTCGAGCCGGCGCATGCGCTCGCCTGGCTGCTCGCCAACCCGGGCGGCGATGGAGTCGACCTCGTGACGCTCTCCGGCCGCGGCGACAAGGACCTGGCCGAGGCACTCGAGTTTGGCTGAGGGCGGGGTCGCCGGCAACCTGCCGCCGGCTGGGGAACGCGGCGCGCGAACCGGCGGCGGGACGGACGGCATAGCCGCGGCCTTCGCCTCCCACGGCAAGAGCGCGGCGCTCATGCCCTACCTGATGGGAGGCTTTCCGGACCTTGATGCATCGCGAGCAGCCGGCGAGGCCTGCGCCGACGCCGGGGCCGACCTGCTCGAGCTCGGGGTCCCTTTCTCAGATCCGCTTGCGGACGGACCAGTCATACAGGCCGCGGGGACTCACGCGATCGCGGCCGGAGTCACGGTGGACGGCGTGCTTGGCGTGTGCCACGCGCTCTCGGCGCGCCTGCCGGTCGTGCTCATGACCTACGCCAACGCGGTCCTCTCGCACGGCGACGAGTCGTTCGTCGGCAGGGCGGCGCGCGCCGGTGCGGCCGGCCTGATCGTGCCGGACTTGCCGCACGACGAGTCGGCGGAGCTGCGAGAGGCGTGCGATGGAGAGGGCATCGCGCTGGTCCCGCTCGCCGCCCCGACCAGCACTGCGGAGCGCCTCGCCGCCATCGGCGCGGACGCCCGTGGGTTCGTCTACACGGTGTCGGTGGCCGGCACGACCGGTGAGCGCGACGAGCTGCCGCCCGAACTGGCCGATACGGTCACCCAGGTGCGCCGAGCGGCCGACGTCCCGGTGGCCGTGGGCTTCGGCATCGCCACGGGGGAGCAGGCCCGGCGCGTGGCAGAGCTGGCCGACGGAGTGATCGTAGGCAGCCGCGTGGTGCGAGCCGCGGGTGACGACGGGCCGGACGGGGTCCGGCGACTCGTCGAATCGCTGGCGGAGGCACTGTCCTGAGGCCGGCGAAGCCGCTCGACGAGCCGGCTCCGAGCCGCTGATAGGGTCCGGCCGTGGCCACCTCCGAGCACAGCACGGGCACCGCTGAGGAGATAGCTCGCGGCTATTTCGACGCCCTAGGGAGGCGGGACCCTCAGGCCGCCGCGGCGTTCTGGCATTCGGACGGGATCGACGATTTCGTCTCCATCCGAGTCCTCAGGGGCCCATCCGAGATCCGGGCGTTCTTCGAGCAGATGTTCGCCGCGCTCCCCGACGCCGAGTTCAGGGTCACGCGCGTCACCGCGGACGACCGCGTGGCCGTCGTGGAGTGGCGCCTCACGGGAACCTTCTCGGGGGGCTCCTTCGAGGGCATGGACGCGACCGGCCGGCCGATCGATCTACGGGGCGTCGACTGCGTGGAGGTCGAGAACGGCCAGATCGTCAAGAACACCGCCTACTCGGACGGCGCGTCGTTCGCCCGCCAGGCCGGAATGCTTCCTCCCAAGGACTCGGGCGCGGAGCGAGCCATGTTGAGCGCCTTCAACGGCGCGACGAAGCTGCGCTCGCGGCTTCGCGAGGCGCTCGAGCGCTAGCGACTAGCCATGCAGGTCCTCATCGCGCTCACCGTGGGCCTGATCCTCTGGATCGTCGCCTGGGCGTTCGGCTTGAAGTCGTTCGACGCCTTCATGGTCACCATAGCCCTGGTCCTCGTCGCGACGGCCGCCCGGATCGCCGGGCCGTTTGTTCGGCGCCAACTCGGCCGCTAACCCTCTCGCTCCTGCAAACCGGCGCCTGGCGGTGTCCTCGGGGCTCCGCTTGCCCCGGCAAGCGTTCGCCCCTGCGTCCTTGCCAGGCTTGGTTTTCGGAGCGAGGGGGTGGTGTTTATCCGAAGAATGCTTCGGCCGCCTCGTAGTCCTCGGACGGCACCGTGCGCAGCTGCGCCACGGCGTCGGCCAGCCGGGCGAGCTCGATACGGGTGCCTCGAAGGGCAGGCATCATGCCCCACCGCTCATCGTTCGCGGCATCGATGGCCGCGAGGCCGAGGCGTGTGGCTAGGACTCGATCGAACGCCGTGGGCGTGCCGCCGCGCTGGATGTGTCCGAGCACGGTGGCGCGCGTCTCGAAGCCGGTGCGCCTCTCGATCTCCTGCTCGAGGCGCTGACCGATGCCGCCGAGGCGCTCGTGCCCGAACTCGTCCCTCGGACCGCCGGCGACCGCCATCGTCCCCTCGCGGGCGACGGCGCCCTCCGCCACGACGACGATCGAGAAGTAGCGTCCGCGAGAGTGCCGCCGGCGGATCAACCGGCAGGCCTCGTCGATGTCGAAGGGCCGCTCCGGGATCAGGATCACGTCCGCCCCGCCCGCCAACCCGGAGTGGAGGGCTATCCAGCCGGCATGCCGGCCCATGACCTCGACCACGAGGATGCGGTGATGGCTCTCGGCCGTGGTGTGGAGCCGGTCGATCGCGTCCGTGGCCACCTGAACGGCCGTGTCGAATCCGAAGGTCATGTCCGTGGCGCCGATGTCGTTGTCGATCGTCTTCGGCACACCGAGAACCGAGAGGCCGTCATCGTGCAGGCGAGCCGCGGCGCCCAGCGTGTCCTCGCCTCCGATCGCGATCAGCCCGTCAAGGCCCAGGGTGCGCATGCTCTCGCGGATGCGGTCGGGTCCCTGCGCGTCCTTGAACGGATTGGTTCGGGACGAACCAAGGATCGTGCCGCCGCGTGGGAGGATGCCGCGCGTCGACTCGATCGTCAGATCGACGTGCGAGTTCTCGAGCGGCCCGCGCCAGCCGTCCCGGAAGCCGACGATCGTGTGGCCGTAGCGGTCGATCCCCTTTCGGACGATCGCCCGGATGACGGCGTTGAGCCCGGGGCAGTCGCCGCCGCCGGTCAGCACGCCGATCCGCATCGGGGTCAACATACCGGCCCTCAAGGCGGTCGGATTTAGAATCGCCCGATGGTCAGGAGGCTGCTGCCGCTCGTCCTCTTGCTGGCGCTCGCCGGCTGCCGCGGAGCCGAGGAGGAGCCCGCCGACGCCCGCGTGCCCGGTAGCACGTTGACGGTCTACTCGAGCCTCCCCCGCGAGGGCGACTCAGCCCGCTCGGCGGCCGCCGTCGCCGCGGGGGCGCGGCTGGCGTTGAGCGACGCGGGCGGACGCGCCGGGGACTACCGGGTGCGGCTCGTGGAGCTCGACAGCTCGGATCCGGAGACCGGCGAATGGGATCCCGCGCTCGTGGCGGCCAACGCCGATCGAGCGGCCGACGACCCGACGACGATCGCGTACCTCGGCGAGCTCGACTTCGGCGGCTCGGCGGTCTCGGTGCCGATCACGAACGAGGCCGACATGCTTCAGGTCTCCCCGGGCGACGGACTGACGAGCCTGACGCGCGCGGGGCCCACGGAGTCGGGCGCCGGCCCGGAGCGCTACTACCCGAGCGGCCGACGGAACTTCGTCCGGCTGACGCCGACCGATCTCCTTCAGGCCTCGACGCTCGTGGCGTGGGCGCGCGCATCCGGCGCTCGCAGCTTGGCTACGGTGAACGACCAGGGACTCTTCGGGCGCGAGCTGACGGCCGAGGTGGCGTTGATCGCCGACTGCCAAGGTCTATCGGTCTCCCGCAGCGAGGAGGTCGCCGGCGGTCCCGACGGCGTGGAGGCGCTTGCGAGACGTGTCGCGACCGAGCGTCCCGACGCCGTGGTGTACGCCGGCGGCGCGGACGACAGCGCCGCGCCGCTTCTCTCGGCACTGGGCGAGGAGCTTCCTACCTCCCCGGCCTTCGTCGCGGGCGGGGCGGCGAATCGGGCGCTCGATCCCGAGGGCCTGAACCGAGCGCGCCGGCCGGCCGGCGGGTCTGCCTTCCTCACCCGCGTGCCTCTCCCGGCCTCCGAGTACCCGCGTGCGGGCCGACGGGTGCTGCGCCGGCTTGCATCCCTCCGACCGACGCGCGGTGCGCCGACCGACGCCCTCTACGGCTACGAGTCGATGAGCCTCATCCTCGACGCGGTGGAGCGGGCCGACGCGCGCGGGGGGGACCGGATCGCCGTGCTCGAGCAGGCGCTCGAGCCGCGCAGCCGCCGATCGGTCCTCGGGCGCTACCGCATCGACGCCTTCGGGGACGTCGACGACAAGCGCTTCGCAAGCTACCGGAGCACGCGTGGGGGGGCCGCGTTCGCAGGCGTGCGCCGCCCGGGCCTGGTGCTCGCACGGCCGTCTCCCAAGCTCTCTCGTCCGTCCTCGCCGTGCAAGGAGCTGTCGCGCCGCAAGCGCCTTGCAGGGCACGCCGGTGGCTGACTAGGATGCGCGGCACCGGCGGAAAGACGTAGGATCCGCGGAGCGAGAATCTGCAATGAGGAGGGGGATTTCGTGAAAGCTCGATGGTTGGCTGTGCTCGGCAGCCTCATGGTCGTGACGGCCGGAGGCGTTACCGCCTGCGGCGGCGAGGACGAAGGGGCCACCACCGCTGCCGGCCCGGCCGGCGGTGAGGCGCCGATCGACCTGACGGTTGGGGACATCGTTCCCCTCACGGGCGACCTCGCGGACTTCGGTCCGCCCGGACGCAAGGCGGCCGACCTGGCGACGGAGCAGATCGAGGACGCGATCGACAAGGCGGGCGTCGACCATCGGGTCAGCATTGAGCACGAGGATGAGCAGACCGATCCGCAGGCCGCGGTCGAGGCGGCCCGTACGCTCACCGGAGAGGGCGCGAACTGCCTCACGGGCGCTTGGGCCTCCGCGGACACGATCCCGGTCGCCCGCTCGGTCACGACGCGCGAGGGCGTGCTCCAGATATCGCCCGCCTCGACGAGCGACGAGATCACCGGACTCGAAGACGACGGGCTCGTCAACCGCACGGTTCCGCCGGACTCGCTCCAGGGACCGGCGCTGGCCGATGCCATCGAGGACCAGATCGGCGGCGCCGAGGGCAAGACCGTGAACATCGGCGCTCGCAATGACGCCTATGGCACCGGGCTGGCCGAGGCGTTCCGGGGCGCGTGGGAGGAGAAGGGTGGCACGATCGGGCAGGAGGTCGTCTATGACCCCGAGCAGCCGAGCTACAACTCGGAGGCAGCGCAGCTCACCGAGGGCGACCCCGACGCTTACGCCATCTTCGACTTCCCGGAGACCTACGGCAAGGTCGGTCCCGCGCTCGTCCGTACCGGCGACTTCGATGCCTCGAAGGCGTTCGCGACGGACGGCCTCGCGAGCAGCGATCTGCCGAAGGATGCGGGCCGGGAGGCCACCGAGGGCATGCGCGGCACGGCGCCGGGCGCGCCCGAGGAGGGGGCAGCGTCCGAGGCGTTCGATCGGCTGTACTCCGACGCGCCGGGGCCTGAGCGCCAGACGTTCGACGCTCAGAACTTCGACGCCGTGATCCTCTGCTACCTGGCCGCGGTCGCGGCCGGGAGCACCGACGGGGCCGACATGGCCGCCCAGGTGCAGGCAGTGAGCGGTCCACCTGGCACGAAGTACAGCTGGGAGGAGCTCGACGAGGCGATCGAGGCGCTCCAGAACGGCGAGGACATCGACTACGAGGGCGCCGCGGGCGAGATCAACCTC
The DNA here is from genome assembly GCA_030447875.1 of Thermoleophilaceae bacterium. Lineage (GTDB taxonomy): Bacteria > Actinomycetota > Thermoleophilia > Solirubrobacterales > Thermoleophilaceae > JAUJOA01. The sequence continues at coordinate 21,879 of JAUJOA010000008.1, read as the reverse complement.
AACGAGGCCGGCGACGCCACCTCCGGTGTCTACGACATCTACGAGTACAGGAACGGCGCGCTCGACTCGCCGATCGACCAGGTGCCGATCGGCGAGGACGCGCAGGAGTCGGACGGACAGCAGTAGGGCTGGGACGCGCCGGCCGGTAGAGGCGACCCGCCCGCGCCAGCCCCCACCAAGGCCGGGCCGTCACCGACCCGCCGGCTCGGCCCCGGCGCCATGGAATCGGGCCCTGCCGCCCACGTAAAGCAGCCCCACCATAAAGTACACGAACACCAACCAGCCGCCGCCCACCAAACGAATGCTGCCAACCAGCTAAAC
>JAUJOA010000008.1:0-21548 GCA_030447875.1 Thermoleophilaceae bacterium | reverse complement strand
GGTGGTCGCGCTGTAGGTGGCGGTACAGATTTGGGGAGGGCCCGCGCCGGCGGGGCTTGGGCCCCGGCCGGCGCCAGCCCGCTCCATGGCGGGGCCGTCAGCGACCGGAGGGCTCGGCGCCGGCGCCTTGGATGCGGGCCGTGCCGCCCAGGTACAGCTGCGCGACCTTCTCGTCCTCGAGCAGCTCCCTGCCGCCGCCCTCGAAGCGATTGCTGCCGACGTCGAGCACGTAGCCCCGATCGGACATCGCGAGCGCGCGGCGAGCGTTCTGCTCGACCATCACGATCGTCACGCCGCTTCGGTTGACGTCCTCGATCTGCTCGAAGGTGGCTTCGACGAAGGCCGGGGCGAGCCCTGCGGAGGGCTCGTCGAGCAGGAGCAGCTCGGGCTCGGTCATCAGCGCCCGCGCCATCGCGAGCATCTGCCGTCACCACCGCTCATCGTGCCGGCCGCCTGGCGCTTGCGCTCGCCCAGGCGCGGGAAGAGCTCGTACATGCGCTCGATCCGCTCCGACGTGCGCGCCCGGTCTAGTGAGCCCACCTCCAGGTTCTCCTCCACAGTGAGCGTGGGGAAGACGTTGTCCAGCTGCGGGACGTAGCTCAGCCCCTTCCTCGTGATCGCGTGTGGCTTCGCGCCGGTGATGTCCTCGCCCTTGAAGAGCACCCGGCCCTCGCGCGGGCTCACGAGGCCGAAGATCGTCTTGATCAGCGTCGACTTTCCGGCGCCGTTGGGACCGATCACCGTCACGATCTCTCCCGGACGCACGCTGATCGACAGGTCGTTGAGGATGTCGACGTCCCGCACGTAGCCGGCCACCAGCCCGTCGGCGGCGAGCAGCGCGCCGTCGAGCTCTCGTCGCTCACGTCGCGGCGCCCCCTGCGCGCTCCACGCTCCCGCCGAGGTACGCGTCGATCACGCGCTGGTCCGCGCGCACCTCGTCGGGCGCGCCGGCGGCGATCACGCGCCCTCGGCCATCACGACCACGCGGTCGGAATGGCCCATCACGACCTCCATGTCGTGCTCGATGAAGAGGAAGGTCACGCCGCGCTCACTGCGCAGCCGCTGCATGTACTCGAGCAGCCGCGTGCCGAGGGTCGGGTTGATCCCGGCCATGGGCTCGTCGAGCATCAGCAGCCGCGGCTCGGTCATGAGCGCGCGCGCGCAGCTCGAGGAGCTTGCGCTGCCCGCCGGAGAGGGTACCGGCGTAGGCGTCGGCGACGCGGGTGAGGTCGAACATCTCCAGCAGCTCGATCGCCCCCTCGCGAACCTCGCGCTCGCGTCGTCGCGTCGCGGCCGGCCTCAGCACTACGTTGCGAAGCCGCTCCCCGGGCTGGTCGGGGGCGGCCAGCGTCATGTTGTCGATCACCGGCATTCGCGCGAGCGCCTTCGTGATCTGGAACGTCCTGACCATTCCAAGCCGCGCGATCCTGTGAGGCGGCTGGCGGAAGACCTGGCGGCCCTGGAGCACCACCGAACCGCGATCGCCGGGATAGAAGCCCGTCACGACGTTGAAGAGCGTCGTCTTCCCGGCTCCGTTGGGGCCGATCAGGGCGGTGATCGAGCCATCGGCCACCTCGAAGCTGGCGCCGTCCACGGCCTGGATGCCGCCGAAGCGCTTCACGACATCGCGGACCTCGAGGATCGCGCCGGCGGCGGCCTCAGTCGCCAAGGACCATCTCCTCGCGCTTTCCGAACATGCCCTGCGGGCGAAATGCCATCAGCAGGATGAGCGCGACGCCCACGATGATGAAACGCAGTGCCGCCTGCTGCTCGTCGGTGATGGGCAGGTCGATCTGACGCGTGCCGCCGATCAACGTCCACATGATGAGCGAGCCGATCGCGACGCCCCAGTAGTTGGCGAGGCCGCCGAGCACGAGTACGCCGTAGCCGATGAACGTGAACAGCGGCTCGAACTCCTTCGGGCTGATGCTAGCCACGTTGAGCGCGAGGTAGAAGCCAGCGATCGCCGCCAGCGCCGCGCTGATGCCGAGCGACTGCAGCTTGTAGGCAAAGCTGTTCTTTCCGAGCGCGCGGGCGGCGTCCTCGTCCTCGCGCACGGCCCGCAACACGCGACCCCAGGGCGTGCGCTGCGCCAGGTACAGGAGCGCCATCACGACCAGGGCCGTGACCCAGACGACCACGAACAGCGGGAACAGCGGCTCTGGATCGGCCCAGCCGAGCCCCTCGACCCAGTCGAGCGCGCCGTCCTCGATGTCGCGCCAGGCGTCGTCGTAGCAGACGAAGTCGGGGCTGCAGGACAGCCCCTGGTTGCCGCCGGTGAGGTCGCGAGCGTTCTGGGCGAGCACGCGCACGATCTCGGCCGCGGCGATCGTGACGATCGCCAGATAGTCGGCGCGCAGGCGCAGCGACGGCAGGCCGACCAGGAGCCCGAACGCCACCGCGATCACGATCGCGAGCGGCATCGCTACCCAGAACGAGAGGCCGGTCTTCACCACGAGGATGCCCATCGCGTAGGCGCCGACCGCCATAAAGCCGGCCTGCCCGAAGTTCACGATCCCCGTGTAGCCGACGTTCAGCTGCAGGCCGAGGGCGAAGATCGTGTAGATGCCGGCGGTCACGCCCACGACCCCGATCAGGAAGTTGAGATCGGTAAGCGCCCCGAGGTCCACGGCGAGCGGCGGCTGGAAGGCGGCGACGAGCTCGATCAAACGGTCCGCGCCTTGCCGAGGATGCCCTGCGGGCGCACGATCAGAACCAGGATCAGCACCACGAAGCCGACCACGATCTTGTAGCGGAAGTCGATGAACAGGGTCGACCACTCGATCACGACCCCGAGGACGAGTCCACCGACCAGGGCCCCGAACGCGTCGCCGATGCCGCCGAGGATCACCGCGGCGAAGATCGCGAGCAGAAAGCCGAAGCCGAGCTCGGGCCTCACGTCGGTCACGGTCGCGGCCAGCACGCCGGCGAGCCCCGCGGACCCGCCGGCGAGCAACCACGTGTAGAGGACGATCCGAGAGGTGTCGATCCCGGCCGTCTCGGCGAGGTCGAGGTTGTCGGCCAGCGCGCGCATACGCTTTCCGAGGAGGGTCAACTTCAGCAGCAGGCCGATGGAGATCAGCACGGCGAGCCCCACGACGATCACGATCGCCTCTGACTTGCCGAGGGTCAGGCCGAGCAGGCTCACGGTCTCGGTGCGGTCCACGCCGAGCTGGCGGATCTCGGTGCCTGAGAAGAACTGGATGCCGTAGCGGATCAGGAACGCGAGCCCGATCGACATCAGCAGCAGCTGGAGAAGCCCCGCCTTGCGCGCTCGCATGGGCCCCCACATGACGCGCTCGAACGCCACTCCCAGCACCGCCGTCGTGACAATCGCGACCAGTGCCCCTATCACCAGCGGCAACCCGAGCGTCACGTTGACCACGAAGGCCGTGTAGGCCCCGAACGTGAGGAACTCGCCGTGGGCGAAGTTGACCAGCTTGAGGATGCCGTACACGAGCGTCAGACCGACCGCGCCGAGCGCGTACACCGAGCCCAGCGACAGGCCGTTGAGGCCCGTTTGAGCCACGTCGTGGAGTCCGTAGAGGGCGATCAGGACGACCACGAACAGGCCGATGACCGCGAACGCGCTGCGCTCGGGGTTTCGCGCCAGCAACTGCGCAGGCACCGTCTCGCGAACCCGCTCGCGGACCGGGAGGCCCTTCGTCTCTGGGAGGGTCTGAGCTTCCATGGGCGCGGAGGCGGCCGTATCTTATGCGCGCCGGCTGTAAGGTCGTGCCGAACCGAACTAGGAGGGGAAAGATGGGGAGATTGCGGCCGCTTCATCTGCTCGCGCTGATAGCGATGGCCGTTGTGGCGTTCGCCGCCGTGGGCTGCGGCGGCGACGAGGAGAGCACGAGCACCTCGGCGGGCACGTCCGCGCAGGAGCTGGACACGAACGAGCCCGGGAAGCTGATCGTGGGCTCGGACATCCCTTACGAGCCGTTCGAGGGCGGCCGCGCGGGAAACTACGAGGGCTTTGACGTTGACATCGTCAACGAGGTCGCGAAGCGGCTTGGGCTCGAGGTGGAGATCGAGGACACGTCCTTCGACACCATCTTCCGGGACCTCGCGCAGGGCAAGTTCGACATGGTCGCCTCGGCCACGACGATCACGCCGGAGCGCGAGAAGGTCGTGGCCTTCTCGGAGCCCTACTTCAATGCCGACCAGTCGCTCATGGTCACCAAGGGCAGCGACATCCAGTCGGTCGAGGACCTGACCGGGCAGACGGTCGGCGCTCAGAAGGGCACCACCGGGGCGACCTACGCCGAGGACGAGACCGATGCCGAGACCGTGCGCACGTATGCGGAGATCGACGACGCCTTCAACGCGCTGCAAGCCGGCCAGATCGCGGCGGTGGTGAACGACTTCGCGATCTCCAAGTTCGCGGAGCAGGAGATGCCGGACCTCCAGGTCATCGAGACGCTGCCGACCGACGAGCAATACGGCCTGGCGCTCAACAAGGACTCGACCGAGTTGCGCGACGCCGTGAACGGCGCGCTCGGCGAGATCAAGTCGGACGGTACGTACGCGGAGATCTACCGCAAGTGGTTCGACGAGGACCCGCCGGAGGACATTCTCGAGACCGATCCGGCTGAGGACATCGGGACGGGCACCGAGGAGACCGACACGGATCCCGGCGCGGCCGACACGGACACCGAGAGCCAGGAATAGCCCGGCAGTCCCGCGCAGAAGCGGGGCGCGAGCTGAGAGCACATAGGAGGGGCGCCCACGGGCGCCCCTCTTTCGTTCATCCTTGCGCCGCGGCGCACGCGCCCCGAATGCTCATCAACGCCGGAGGGATCGATGGACGTCTTCTTCCAGCAGTACTTCGACCTCGACGTCATCAGCGACAACTTCGAGTTCGTGCTCAAGGGGTTCGCCGAGACGCTCCAGCTGGCGATCCTCGCCGGGATCCTGTCCCTCGTCTGGGGACTTATCCTCGCCCTTCTGCGGGCGGCGCCGGGCAGAGCGTTCGCGCCGGTGCGGTTCCTGTCGATCTCCTACATCGACGCCATGCGCGGGATCCCGCTTCTGCTCGTGATCCTCCTCATCTCGGGGAGCCTGCCGTTCCTGCCGCTGCCGGAGTCGCTTCGAATCCCTCAGTGGCTTGGCAAGCCGGACCCGTTCTGGTACGGGGTCATGGCGCTCACGCTCACCTATGGCGCATACATGGCAGAGGTTTACCGCGCCGGACTCGACGCGGTCCCGTTCGGGCAGGTGGAGGCCGCGCGCTCCCTGGGCATGAATCACAGCCAGGCGATGCGGCACGTGATCGTGCCGCAGGCCGTCCGCAAGGTCATCCCTCCGCTGCTGAACGACTTCATCGCGCTGATGAAGGACACCTCCCTCGTCGGTGTGATCGCCTTGATCGAGGTCGTCGAAGCGGGCCGGACCGTGCAAGCGGAGACCTTCAACAGCTCCGCCTTGACGCTCGGGGCGATCCTGTTCATCGTCGTGACGATCCCGTTGGCCCGAATCGTCGATCGCCAGATCTCGCGGCAGCAGGTCCGCTTCCAGCGTGGCTGAGTCGGATCCACCGGCCTCGCCCCCCCCTGCGGGCGCCGGCCCCGACGGCTCGATGGTGCGCGTGGAGGGGCTTCACAAGCGGTTCGGAAAGCTCGAGGTCCTGCGCGGGATAGACCTGGACGTGCGCAAGGGCGAGGTGGTTTGCGTGATCGGTCCGAGCGGGTCCGGCAAGAGCACATTGCTTCGTTGCGTCAATCTGCTGGAGCCGCCGGAGGAGGGCCGGATCCTTCTCGAGGGCGAGGAGATCACCGGGGCGGGGAAGGGCAAGTCAGACCATGTCCGCCGCCGGATCGGAATGGTCTTCCAGCAGTTCAACCTGTTCGCTCACAAGAACGCGATCGAGAACGTCTCGCTTGCGCAGGTCAGGGTCCTGGGCCGTTCGGCGGACGAGGCGGATGCCAAGAGCCGGGCCCTTTTGGAGCGCGTCGGCCTCAGCGACAAGGTGGAGGAGTATCCGGAGCGCCTCTCGGGCGGTCAGCAGCAGCGCGTCGCGATCGCCCGGGCGCTGGCCATGGACCCGCACGTCATGCTCTTCGACGAGGTCACGAGCGCGCTCGACCCGGAGCTCGTCAAGGAGGTCCTCGACGTCATGCGCGAGCTCGCCGACGAGGGGATGACGATGATCGTCGTGACCCACGAGATGGGCTTTGCCCGCGAGGTGGCCGATCGCGTCGTCTTCATGGACGAGGGCGTGGTCGTCGAGCAGGGCCCGCCGAGTGACGTGCTCTCGAACCCGCGCGAGGAGCGTACGAGTCGCTTCCTCGGCTTGGTGCTCGAGCGCTAGGCCGATGACCTGGCGGCCGGCGGTCAGCGCCCGGTCGTCGACCGGAGCGCTTCCTCCAGGTCGGCCTGCTCGAAGCGGTAGCCGAGCTCCAGGAGGCGCCCAGGCACGACTCGGGCGCCCGTCGTGACGATCGACGACATCTCGCCGTAGAGGAGCTTGACGGCGAGGCCGGGCACCGGCGCGAACGCCGGCCGGCGCAGCACGCGCCCGAGTGTCCTCGACAGCTCCTTGTTCGTTACGGGCGCCGGTGCCGTGAGGTTGACCGGCCCGGCCGCGGAGTCGTGGCCGAGGCAGTGGATGAGCGCGCCGACGACGTCGTCGAAGTGGATCCACGGTACGTACTGCCGTCCACCCGCCACGGGGCCACCCACGCCGAGCTTGAAGAACGGAAGCATCTTGTCCAGCGCGCCGCCGGATTGGGAGAGCACGACCCCGGTGCGCGTCACGACGACGCGTAGACCGAGCTCCTCAGCCCGCCGCGCCTCGCCCTCCCAGTCGCGCGTCACGTCGGCGAGGAAGTCGTTCGCCGCGGGGGTCGCCTCGTCGACCGGCTCGCCGCCTCGCGCCCCGTACCAGCCGGTAGCCGAGCCTGACACGAGAACACGTGGGCGGGGCTCGGCCTGGGCGAGCGCCTCGACGAGGTTGCGCGTTCCGATCACGCGCGAGTCCCGAATCGCCCGCTTGGCCGCCTCGCTCCAGCGCTGGGCGACGGGCTCGCCGAGGAGGTTCACGACGGCGTCCGCCCCCCGGAGCGCCTCCGCGGGCGCCGGGCCGGCCGTAGGCTCCGCCCAGGTCTCAATCTCAACCGCGGGTCCGAGCGCCGAGCGCGCCCGGTCGGCGCTCCGCGACAGCGCCACGACCTGGTTCCCACGCTCGACGAGCGCGCGCACGAGAGCGCGGCCGATGGTGCCGGTGGCCCCGGTCACGGCAACTCTCATGGAACGCTCCCCTCTAGGCCGTAGTGGCCGCGTGCTCGGGCTCGCGCGTCACTCCCGCACGCTCCGCTTCCTGGGCTACGGCGGTCGCCACCGCGTGGCTCACGCCGCGGTTGAAGACGCTCGGGACGATGTAGTCCTCGGAGAGCTCATCCTCCCCGACCACGCTGGCGATGCCGTGCGCGGCGGCGAGCTTCATCTCCTCGGTGATCGTGCGCGCGCGGACGTCGAGCGCTCCCCGAAAGATGCCGGGGAAGGCGAGCACGTTGTTGATTTGATTCGGGTAGTCGGAGCGCCCGGTGGCCATCACGCTCACGTAGGGCGCCGCCTCCTCGGGGCTGACCTCCGGGGTCGGGTTGGCCATCGCGAAGACGAATGGCTCGGCGTTCATCCGCCCGAGGTCGCGGGGCGTGATGATTCCGGGGCCCGAGAGCCCGAGGAACAGGTCGGCTCCCTCGAGGACTTCGCCGGGCGAGCCAACGCGCCGCTCGGCGTTCGTGTGCTCGGCCAGCCAGGTCTTGGGGACGTTCATCGACCCGTCGTCGTAGTCGGGCCGGCCGGCGTGGATGGCGCCGGTCCGGTCGCACGCCACGATCGAGCTCACGCCCGAGCTCATGAGGATCTTGACCACGGCCACGCCGGCGGCTCCAGCGCCCGCCATGACCACCTTCAGCTCCTCGATCCGCCGGCCGGTCAGGCGGCAGGCGTTCAGCAACGCGGCCAGGACGACGATCGCCGTGCCGTGCTGATCGTCGTGGAAGACGGGGATGTCGAGCTCCTCGACCAACCGATCCTCGATCTCGAAGCACCGTGGTGAGGAGATGTCCTCGAGGTTGATGCCGCCGAAGCCGGGCGCCATCAGTCGGACGGCCCGCACGATCTCGTCGGCGTCCTTCGTGTCGAGGCAGATCGGGAACGCATCCACGTTTGCGAACTCCTTGAAGAGCATCGCCTTGCCCTCCATGACGGGCATCGCCGCCTCGGGCCCGATGTCACCGAGGCCCAGCACCGCGGTGCCGTCTGAGACCACGGCAACCGTGTTGCTCTTGATCGTGTACTTGAACGCCTTCTCCCGCTTGGCCTTGATCGCGGTGCACACGCGCGCCACGCCGGGCGTATAGGCCATGGAGAGGTCGTCGCGCGTCTTGAGCGGCGAGTTCAGGCCGGTATGCAGCTTTCCCCCGCGGTGCAGGTCGAACGTCCTGTCGGTCGTCTCGATCAGTCGCGCCTGCCGAACTCGCTGGACGGCCGTGATGACCTGCCCGCGGTGCTCGGGGCTCATGCAGTCGACCGTGATCTCTCGCAGGGTGCCGTCGGCGCCGCCCTCCACGGCGTCGACCGCGTTCACGACGCCTCCGGCGTCGGAGATCGCCGAGGTCACCCGGCTGAGCGTGCCGGGCTTTCGGGGCAACTCGACGCGAAGCGTGAGCGAGAACTGGGCGCTTGGCGTGGTCGCCATCTGCAGGAGTTATATAGCGGCGCCAACTCCGGCACCCCCGGCCGCCACGAGCGGCAGCCAGCCGCGCCCATAAGATGGGTTCATGGCCTCGGAGCGCCCCCGCGAGCTGTTCCTGATCGACGGAAACAGCCTCGCCTACCGGGCGTTCTTCGCGCTGCCGGACACGATCGCCACCTCGCGCGGGATGCCCACCAACGCGATATTCGGGTTCGCGTCGATGCTCGTGAAGATCCTCACCGAGTACGGTCCGCGAGCCACGATCGTGGCCTGGGACGCGGGGATGTCGGGACGCGAGCAGGACTTCGAGGAGTACAAGGCCCAGCGCCAGCCGCGTCCCGACCTCCTCTCCGAGCAGTGGCCGCACCTGCAGCCGTTGGTCGAGGCGTTCGGCTACACGAACGTGAAGGTCGCGGGCTACGAGGCCGACGACGTGATCGCCACGCTGGCTCGTCAGGCGCGCGAGCAGGGCATCGAGGTGATGGCCGTTACCGGTGACCGCGACGCGCTTCAACTCGTGGAGCCCGGCGTCCGAGTCATGACCACGAGCCGAGGGATAACCGACACCAAGGTCTACGACCGCGACGCCGTCGTCGAGCGCTACGGGATACCGCCTGAGCTCGTACCGGACTTCATCGGGCTGAAGGGCGACACCTCGGACAACATCCCGGGGATTCCGGGAATCGGCGACAAGACCGCCGCTCAGCTGCTCCAGCAGTTCGGCGACCTCGAGACCGTGCTGGCGAGCGTGGACCGGATCTCCGGCGCCAAGCGCAAGGAGAACCTCGAGCGCCACGCCGACGACGCGCGGATCTCGAAGCAGCTCGCCACGGCGGTTCGGGACGTGGAGGTCGGCGTGGACCTCGACGATTGCCTGGTCCGCGAGCCCGATCGCTCGCGGCTCCGGGAGGTGTTCCGCGAGTTCGAGCTACGCGATCCGCTGCGGCGGCTGGAGGAGGCCTTTGGCGACGAGACCGCGGCCGCGCCGCACGCGCGGCCGCCGGTGGAGCTCGAGGTGAAGGCGATCGAGGCGCCGGTCGCCGACCTCGCCACTCTGGCCGGGCCCCACGCCACCCTGGTCGCGGAGCTTCCCGCCGCGGATGGCGGCGCGCCCGACGGGGCGAACGGCGGACCGGAGGCCCAAGCGGGTGGCGCGGCGGCCGGGCTTCGATTCGCGGCCTACGCCGGCGGCGACCACGTCCTGGTGGGTGAGGCCGAGACGCTTGCGGCACTCGGCCTGGCCTGGGGGGAGCGCCCGGTGGTGGCCCACGACTGGAAGTCGCTTGCCTCGGCGTCGGTCGGGGGCGAGCGCGACGCCGACTCCTTCGGCGCGCCGCCGCTCGAGCACGACACGATGGTGGCGGCCTACCTGATCGACCCCGCGCGGCGCCGCTACATGCTCGCTGAGCTCAGCGAGGAGGAGGGCATCGGCGCGCGCGTCGAGGGCCCGGCGGGAAACGGGGACGGCCATCCCGCACGCCCCCTTGCCGAGCGCGCCGTGACCACTCGCGCGCTGGCCGAGCGGCAGCTCGAGGCGCTCGAGACGGAGGGACTCACGAGCCTGTTCCGCGATGTGGAGCTTCCGCTCGTCGAGGTGCTGGTGGGGATGGAGCGCACGGGCGTGAAGCTCGACGGCGACAAGCTCGCCGAGGTGGGGGAGAAGTACTCGGAGCGGATCGCCGATCTCGAGCGCGAGGTCTGGGAGCTGGCGGGCGAGGAGTTCACGATCGGCTCCCCGCAGCAGCTCTCGCACGTGCTGTTCGAGAAGCTCGGCCTCTCGCGCAAGCGCCGGGGGAAGACGGGCTTCTCGACCGACGCGCGCGTCCTGGCCGCCATCCGGGACGAACATCCCATCATCACCAAGATCGAGAGCTGGCGAGAGCTCTCGAAGCTGAAGAGCACCTACCTCGACGCGCTGCCGGAGCTGATCGACGCGCGCACCGGACGCCTGCACACCACCTTCAATCAGACCGCGACCACCACCGGACGGCTCTCGAGCACGAATCCGAACCTTCAGAACGTCCCCATCCGCACGGAGTTCGGGCGTGAGATCCGCGCCTGCTTCGTGGTGGAGGAGGGGCGGCGGCTGATCTCCGCCGACTACTCGCAGGTGGAGCTGCGGGTGCTAGCGCACATCGCCGGCGAGGAGGTGCTGAAGGACATCTTCCGCCGAGGCGAGGACGTGCACACCGCCACGGCCGCCGAGATCTTCGGTCTGCCGGTCGAGGAGATCGATCCGGGCGTCCGCTCGAAGGCGAAGATGGTCAACTTCGGCATCGTCTACGGCCTCTCGGCCTTCGGCCTGGCCGACCGGCTCCAGATCCCGCAGGACGAGGCGGGCGAGTTCATCGAGCGCTACCTCGACCGCTTCCCGAAGGTCCGCGACTTCATCGCCCAGACGATCGGAACCGCGACGGCCGACGGCTACGTGACCACGCTCTTCGGCCGCATCCGGCGCATCCCCGAGCTTCGCGAGCGCCAGCACCAGACGAGGCAGCTCGGCGAGCGCCTGGCGGTGAACACCGTCATTCAGGGAACCGCGGCGGACATCATCAAGGTAGCCATGGTGCGCTGCTACCGGGCGCTCGAGAGCGCCGGCCTATCCACACGGCTCGTGCTGCAGATCCACGACGAGCTGCTCTTCGAGGCGCCAGACGCCGAGGTCGACGAGGCGTCGCGGATCGTCCGCCAGGAGATGTCGGCGGCGTTCGAGCTCGACCCTCCGCTGGCGGTGGACGTCGGCGTGGGAAGCAACTGGCTGGACGCGAAGTGAGGCGCGTTGGATAAGGGCTCGGCGCTTCTGCTTACCGTCGTCGCCGGGGGCCTGATCGCCCTCCAGGCACCGATCAACTCGACGCTCGGTCGGTCGGTCGGCACGTTCACCGCCGCGTCCATCTCGTTTGCGATCGGCACGCTGGTGCTCGTCGCGATCAACGTCCTCGTGGGTGGGGGCTTCGGCGACATCCGGGAGGCCGGCGGTCTGGGCTGGTACTACCTGCTCGGAGGCGTCCTCGGAGCCCTATACGTGACCACGGCGCTAGTCGCCGTTCGTGCCCTCGGCGCGGGCGGCGTGACCGCCGCCACGATCACCGGTCAGCTCGCCGCCGCCGTCGTCATCGACCGGCTAGGAGTGCTCGGCCTCGACGCGCGGCCGCTCTCGCTGGAGCGCCTGACCGGCGTGGCCCTTCTCGCGATTGGCACGTTCCTGGTGGTTCGGGGCTAGGGATGGAGCGGTCGCTACCTCGGGATCCCTGCCTGGCCGCCATGGCCGAGCAGCTCGAGCGGACCGGGTGGGCGGCACAGCTGCTCGATCCGGAGTGGCGCTTGGTCTGGGTCTCCAACGAGCTGAGGACCCTCATTGGGGCGCCCGACGCCGCCGACCTCGGATACGGCCGCCACATGGTTGAGGGCTTCCAGACCGGCGGCTGGATGAACACGGTCACGCCGGACACGACCGTGCGCTGGCTGGGCGAGCTCCTGCCGCGCATGAGGGCGGACACGCCCGGCGGTGAGGCCGCCATCAGGGCTATGTTGCCCGCCGCCGTCGCTTCGGCGGTCGAGCCCGCCGCCGCCGACGATCAGAGCGATCTCTGGGCCACCTACGTCGACTTCCTCCAGGGCGATCTGCCGCCCACGCGCGTGAACTGCGTGGCCGCGCGCGCCCGCGACGAGAACGGAAAGGTCGTCGGAATCGTCCTGATGTACGGGTCGAGCCTTCCGGCGTCGGTGCTTGCCCTGGTAGCCCGCGGCAACCAGGGCATGTTCGAGCGGATGATGCGGCTGATCGAGCCCGGGAGGCACCGCGCGGCGATTCTCTTCGCCGACATCCAGGCCTCCGGCGTGCTGTCCCGGCGTCTGTCGAGCGCCGCCTACTTCAAGCTGATCCGCGCCGCCACCACGGCGATCGATCAGGTGGTGGTCCGGAACCTCGGCATCGTCGGAAAGCACGCCGGCGACGGCGTGACGGCTTTCTTCCTGGCAGATGACCTCGGCTCCGCCTCCGGCGCCGCCCGCGCGGCCCTCGACGCCGCCCAGAGCATGCCGGCCGCGGCCTATCGCGCCGTGCTCGAGCTCGGCGAGGAGGTCGGACCGGTTGACCTGCGCGACTCCGCGCTGAACGTGGGCGTTCACTACGGCGGGGCGCTCTACATGGGCCAGGTCGTGACCGGCGGCCGGCTGGAGGTGACCGCCCTCGGCGACGAGGTGAACGAGTGTGCCCGCATCCAGCAGTCGGCGCGCGATGGAGCGGTGTTCGCCTCGAAGGACGCGCTCGAGCGGTTGGAGGAAGCTGACGCGCGCGCGCTCGGGATCGACCCCGATCGCGCCGCCTACCGGACCGTGGCGGAGCTCGACCACGCGACCGACAAGGCGGTGCGCGACGCCGGCGGCATCGCGGTCACGCGAATCGGGGCGCCGCCGTCCCGGAGCGTGGCCGCGCGCTGAGACCGCTCAGGCGGCCAGACGGCCGGCCGCGCGCGTCCGTCGCGAGGGTCCCGCGCCGGCGAAGGCAGGATGCGCGATGTCCAGGTAGTGGTCGAATGACCAGCGCACGAATCCAGGCGCTGCAACGCCCCGGATGACCGGCCCGAGCAGTCGCGGTGGGATGCGCGGCACGAGGCGCTGGGTGCGCAGCATCCACTCGAACTTCCACTCGTGCTCGGCGCTGAAGCGGTGGTAGCGGCGAAGGGCGGCCGAACGCGGCTGGTGCCCGTCGAGGACCCTCCGCAGCTCGCGTCCGCATGCGATCCCGAAGTAGAAGGCCGTGCGGATGCCCTCCGCCGTCAGTGGGAGGCAGTGACCGGCCGAGTCGCCCACGAAGAAGACGCCGTCCTCGGTCGCGTCGCGCAGCTTGTGCGGGATCCAGTTGCCCTGGTAGCGGACCGCCTCCGATCCGAGGTCCTCGGCGAGCGCCACCGTGGTGTCCTTGACGTGGAAGCGGGGGTTGAAGGAGCCGATCCCGATTCGAAGCTCGTCGCGCGCAGGGAAGCTCCACCCGTAGCCGGCCGGCACGTAGCGTCGGTCGATCCAGATCGCCATCTCGTCCCCGGCTCCGCCCGGGTGCACCTCGAGGCCGCGGGACAGCGGCGCGTCGGGCGGCTGGTGATCGCCGCCGGGTGTCGCCAGCACCCGGCGCCAGCCGAGGGCGTCCACGATCAGGGGCGAGCGAAGGTCCCCCCGGTCGGTGTGCACGGTGTCCCCGGTGCGCCCATGAACCTTCGCGGTCTCGAAGGAAGCGTCGTTTTGATCGTTGAGCCGCTCGCATAGGCTGCGGTAGTCGAACGTCGAGAAGGTCCAGGGCAGCTCGAATTTCGATGTGCCGTGCGCGGTGTGCACCACGAGCTCCCCGAACTCCTGACGCGCCGCCGCCTCGAGCCCCAGCGCCCTCAGCCACTCGGTCGGGATTCCGCACGCCGAGGTCTGGCGCTCGCCGATCTCGTAGCGGTCGAGCATGAGCACGTCGGCTCCGGTCCCGGCGAGCTCGCGGGCTACGGCGAGGCCGGCGAAGCTCGCGCCGCAGATCAGGACGTCAGGATCGCCCCCGAGCGGGGTGCGAGCGGCGCCGCGCTTGGTTCTGCGCTGCGGCATGAGCTGAGCGTACCGTCACACGGAGAGCTGACAGCTGACAGTTCAGGGGCTCGAACCGCCGCTCGAGGAGCCGGCCAACGGTCGCACCGGGCTCAACCGTCAACTGTCAACTGTCAACCCGGCCCGCCCCAGCACGCGCGCGACCGCTAACCTTCGCGCGAGTGCCAGACACAGAAACGCTGACCCCTCCTCAAACCGTCGAGGGCTCGGACGGCTTGCTGCTCGAGATCGACGGCCAGATAGTTCCGAACTACGACGCGACCCTCGTGGCATTCGACGAGGGCGATGTCGTCAGCGGCAACGTAGTCCGCATCGACAAGGACGAGGTCCTGGTCGACATCGGCTTCAAGTCGGAGGGCGTGATTCCGTCCAATGAGCTGTCGATCCGCAAGTCCGTGGACGCCTCGGAGGAGGTCTCCATGGGCGAGGAGGTGGACGCGCTCGTCCTCACCAAGGAGGACCAGAACGGCCGGCTGATCCTCTCCAAGAAGCGGGCGCGCTTCGAGAAGGCGTGGCGGCGCATAGAGGCGGCGGCCGAGTCCGGGGAGCCGGTCGAGGGCACGGTCATCGAGGTCGTCAAGGGTGGCCTCATCATCGATCTCGGGGTGCGCGGCTTCCTGCCCGCGTCTCTCGTGGACATCCGTCGCGTGCAGAACCTCGACGACTTCCTCGGCCAGAAGATCGACTGCAAGGTGATCGAGCTGAACCGCTCGCGCAATAACGTCGTGCTCTCGAGGCGCGCGGTCCTCGAGGAGGAGCGCAAGGAGGTCCGTCAGCAGATCCTCGACCGCCTGCAGCCCGGCCAGGTGGTGGAGGGCGCCATCTCGAACATCGTGGATTTCGGCGCTTTCGTCGACCTCGACGGGATCGACGGCCTGATCCACATCTCGGAGCTCTCCTGGAGCCACGTGAACCATCCTTCGGAGATCCTGTCGATCGGCGACGTTGTGCCGGTCAAGGTGCTCGACATCGACCGCGATCGACAGCGGATCTCGCTCGGGCTGAAGCAGACGCAGGAGGATCCGTGGCAACGGGTGGTGGACACCTACAACCTCGGCGACGAGCTCGCGGGCAAGGTCACGAAGGTGGTGAGCTTCGGCGCGTTCGTGGAGATCCTCGACGGCGTCGAGGGCCTCGTGCACATCTCCGAGCTCGCCCAGCACCACGTGGAGAACCCGCGCGAGGTGGTGGGACAGGACGACCAGATACGGGTGAAGATCCTCGAGATCGACTCGGAGCGCCGGCGGCTCTCGCTGAGCGTCAAGCGCGTGGAGGGTCAGTCGCTTCCGCTTCGAGACCTCGGTGATGCCCCGGACGCCGATGGCGCTCCGGAGCCGGACCTCTCCGAGGTGCCCGAGCTCGACCTCTCGGAAGAGGTGTTCTCGTCGGGGACCGAAGCTCTACCGGCCGAGGAGAGCTCGAACGGAGAGCCGCCGTCCGGCGAGGCCGATCCCCTGGACGCGGACCGACCGTCGGTCCCGTGACGCGCTCCGAGGGCTAGGCCGTGGCGGGCAGTCCGGCCCGCGGACGCCCGCCCTTCATCGGCCTCACGGGCGGCATAGCCGCGGGAAAGTCAGAGGCGCTCGCAGCCCTCGAGCGACTGGGGGCGGCCACGCTCTCGACCGACGCGGTCGTCCACGAGCTGCTCGCAACCGATGAGCTGAGGGACATGCTGGTCGACCGGCTCGGGCGCGACGTGGCACCTGATGGACGGGTGGACCGAGGCGCGGTGGCCGCCGCCGTGTTCGAGCGGGCGGAGGACCGTACCTGGCTCGAGGGGGCGCTGTGGCCGCGCGTGGGCGAGCGGATCGCGGCCTGGCGTGAGAGCCTCGAGCGCCGAGACCCGCCGCCCGCGGCCGCGGTGGTGGAGGTGCCGCTCCTGTTCGAGTCGGGGATCGAGGGGCTCTTCGATCACACGGTCGCCGTGGTGGCCGCCGAGGAGGTGCGCTCACGAAGGGCGGGGGAGCGCGGTCACGCGGCTCTCGAGTCGCGCACGTCCCGGCAGCTCGATCAGCGGGAGAAGTCTCGACGCGCCGACTTCGTGGTGCGCAACGACGGCGATCTTGCAGAGCTCGAGCTTGAGATGTCGCGGCTCCTTGCGAACATAGATCGGTGACCCCTGCCACCACCAGACCCGCTCGGAGCTCCGGGCGCACGCCGCTGGGAAGCCGCCGCGCCGGGCTCGGGCCCTCGCGTGCGGTCGCCCGCCGCCGACGGATGAGTGCGCTCGGCGTGATCGCGGCCATCGCCGGGCTGATCGTGGCGGCGTCACTGGTGCTTCCCCTCGACAGGGCGGTGCGCGAGGTGACGCTGCCGCTCCAGCACGAGGACATCATCCGCCAGCAGGCGGCCGACAAGGATCTCGACCCGGCCCTCATCGCGGCGATGATCTATGAGGAGTCGCGCTTTCGCCCGCGCCGCTCGCCCGCTGGGGCGGAAGGGCTCATGCAGATTCTCCCCGCCACGGCCACCTTCATCGCCGAGCGGTCGGGAGGCACGCGCTTCGAGGTGCGCGACCTGGCCACTCCGCAGATCAACATCTCCTACGGAGCCTGGTATCTGCGCCACCTGCTCGACCGCTACAACGGCGACGACACGCTTGCCGTAGCCGCCTACAACGCGGGCGCGACCAACGTGGACGAGTGGGTGGAGAAGGCGGGCGGACCCGCGGCATTCGATGCGAGCGAGCACATCCTGTTCCCGGAGACGCGCGACTACGTGCAGGACGTGGAGAAGCGTCGGGGGCAGTATCGGGAGCGCTATGAGAAGGAGCTTGGGCTCCGGGTGAGTTGACAGTTGAGCTGACCTCGAGCGCCCAACTGAACTGTCAAGTGTGAACTGTCAACTCGGACCGCCGCCCCGGCCTGCTGCTAGCTTCGACCTGTGCCGCCCTTTCGGCTGAACCCCGCCTACACCGCGGTCGCCGACCAGCCCAAGGCGCGCGTGACAGGCTCGTCGACGGGCTCGGCGCGGGCGAGCGTTTCCAGACGCTCCTCGGCGTCACGGGGTCGGGCAAGACGGCCACGATGGCCTTCACGATCGAGCAGGTGCAGCGGCCGGCGCTCGTGATCGCGCACAACAAGACGCTCGCCGCGCAGCTCTGCAACGAGTTTCGGGAGTTCTTCCCCGACAACTCCGTCGAGTACTTCGTCTCCTACTACGACTACTACCAGCCCGAGGCATACGTTCCGAGCCAGGACCTCTACATCGAGAAGGACTCCTCGATCAACGACGAGATCGACCGGCTCAGGCACTCCGCCACCGCCGCACTCTTCGGCAGGCGGGACGTGATTGTGGTGGCGAGCGTGTCCTGCATCTATGGCATGGGCTCGCCGCAGAAGTACGACGAGCAGATGCTGATGCTGCGCCGGGGCGACATGGCCGATCGCGACGCGATCCTGCGCAAGCTCGTGGACATGCAGTACTCGCGCAACGACCAGGCGCTCGGCCGCGGTGCGTTCAGGGTCCGGGGCGAGACGCTCGAGGTCTTCCCGGCCTATGCCGAGAGCGCGTTCCGCGCCGTCTTCTTCGGCGACGAGATCGAGGCGGTGCAGCATTTCGATCCCCTCACGGGCGAGGTCTACGCGGAGCTCGAGCACACCGGCATCTGGCCGGCCACCCATTACGCCACCGACAAGGCGACCATCGAGCGGGCGGTGGGCGAGATTCGCGACGAGCTCGAGGCTCGCTGCAAGGAGATGGAGGCGGAGGAAGCTGCTCGAGTCGCATCGCCTGCGCCAGCGGACCCAGTTCGACATGGAGATGCTCCGCGAGCTCGGCTTCTGCAACGGGATCGAGAACTACTCGAGGATCCTCGACGGGCGCAATCCGGGCGACCGCCCGTTCTGCCTGCTCGACTTCTTCCCCGACGACATGGTGTGCTTCATCGACGAGTCGCATCAGACCGTCCCGCAGATCGGCGGCATGTTCGAAGGCGATCGCTCGCGCAAGCAGACCCTCATCGACTACGGCTTTCGGCTGCCGAGCGCCCTCGACAATCGCCCGCAGACCTTCGACGAGTTCCTCCAGCACACGGGCCAGATCGTGCTCGTATCGGCCACCCCGGGCGAGTTCGAGCGTGGGCACTCCTCACGCATCGTGGAGCAGATCGTGCGTCCGACCGGCGTCGTGGACCCAGAGGTCGAGGTGCGCGAGACGCGCAATCAGATCGACGACCTGATGAACGAGGTCCGGGCGCGGGCGGAGGCGGGTGAGCGCACGCTCGTCACGACCCTGACGAAGAAGATGGCCGAGGACCTGACCGACTATCTCCTGGAGTACGGGTTCAGGGTCCGCTACCTGCACTCCGAGGTGGACACGCTCGAGCGCATCCAGATCATCCGCGAGCTGCGGCTGGGGGAGTTCGACGTGCTCGTCGGGGTCAACCTGCTGCGCGAGGGCCTGGACCTGCCCGAGGTCTCGCTGGTGGCGATCATCGACGCCGACAAGGAGGGCTTCCTCCGCGGTGAGACTTCGTTGATCCAGACGATCGGTCGCGCCGCTCGTAACGTGCGCGGCCGGGTGATCATGTACGCGGACAAGGAGTCCGCCGCCATGCGCACCGCGATCTCGGAGACCGATCGCCGTCGGGCGATTCAGGTCGCCTACAACGAGGAGCGGGGCATCACTCCCGAGACCGTGCGCAAGGCGATATCCGACATCTCCGACTTCCTGGCGCTCGAGTCGAAGGTGCCGACGAAGGGCCGGCGCACGCGGTCGGCGGCCGAGGAGGGCATGCCGCCCGACGAGATCACCCGCACGATCGTCGAGCTCGAGGAGGAGATGCTCGCCGCCGCCGAGGAGCTTCGCTTCGAGTACGCGGCCAAGCTCCGCGACGAGATCAAGTCGCTCCGCAGGGAGCTCGACGCGATCGAGGCGGGGGCTTAGGTCGGTCGTTCGGGGCGCCGTGGACCGCAGAGCCATCCGTGACCTACTAGAGAAGAGCTTCTGGCTGATCCCGGCGACCTGCATGGTCGTGGCGGTACTAGCCGGCCTCGGAATCCCCGAGCTCGACGAGCGGATCGAGCGAAGCGTGACGCTCACCTTCGCCGGCACGGTCGATAGCGCGCGCAGCATCCTGACGACGATTGCGACGGTGACGGTGTCGGTCGCCGGGCTGGCGTTCTCGGTCACAGTAGTCGCGCTCGTGCTGGCCGCCCAGCAGCTCAGTCCGCGCGTGATGCGGACCTTTCGTTCCGATCGGCTCAACCAGCTCGTGCTCGGGATGTTCGTCGGAACGTTCGTGTACGCGCTGTTGGTCCTGCGGTCGGTCGGCGCCGGCGGGTCGGAGGTGTTCGTGCCCGACATCGCCGTCACCGTCGCCGTCGTCGCGGCGGTCGTGGCGTTCGCCCTGTTCGTTGCCTTTATCCACGACATGGTGCACGCACTCGAGGCGTCGACGGTGATCCACCGCATTGCGGTCGACGGGAGAGATGCGATCGACGACCCCTTCCCGCGCGGTGTCGGCGATCCGCCGGGCGATGGCGCGTTGGCCGCGCGCGAGGTCGACGAGCGCCGGCGCGCCCCGGCGGTCGAGGTGCGCGCCTCGCGCGGCGGTTTCCTGCGGAACGTCGAGGGCAGCGCGATCGTCGAGGCGGCCTCGGAGAGAGACGCCCTCGTCGTCCAGCGGATGGCGATCGGGGACTTCGCCGTGAGCGGCGATCTGCTCGCGGAGGTGTGGTGCGACGACGGCGAGCGTGATGCCATGGATAGGTGCGTGTGCGAGGGGTTCCGTCTCGGCGAGGAGCGGACGCCGGTCCACGACCTTCGTTTCGCGCTGCGCCAGCTCGCCGACATCGCGCTGAAGGGACTCTCGCCGGGCCTGAACGACGTGACGACGGCCGAGAACGCCATGAACTCCATCGGTGAGACGCTGATCGCAATCGCTCGCCAGCCGCGCGAGCCCATCGTGCGCGTCGACTCGAGCGGAACGGCGCGCTTCGTGGCTTGCGTCCCGGACCTCGGCGGCATGGTTCGGCTCTCGTTCGACCAGGTCCGCCGCGATGCGGCGAGCCATCCGACGCTCTGCGTGCGGTTGCTCGAGCTGCTCGCCGCCGTGCGCAGGGAGGCCTCGGGCGACGACGGGCTGAGCGAGATCGAGCGTCAGGCGCGGCTCATACGCGACGCCGTCGAGGAGGCGGTGCCGACCCAGGCCGACGCGGCACTGGTCGAGGACGCCTACGAGCGGTTCTTCGCGCCGGACCGGGTTCTGGCCGGGCTCCGCTCCCGCACTGAGTCCCCGCCATAGCGCTTACCGCGCCGCCGCGCCGGCCTGCTCTGCGCCTGAACGTCGATGTCGCTAGGCTTGCCGCCTTCGACAAGCTTCAGGGAGGAGCCAGTGGACCGTAACTTCATCGAGCGCAGAGACTTCGCCGCCGCGCGCCGCGGATACGACCCGGACGAGGTCGATCAGCACCTTCGCGAGGTGGCGGACGCCGTGGAGCTGGAGCAGCGGTCGCAGCCGTCAGGGACCTCCTCAATCGCTACCGCCGCCGCCGACCAGGTGCGGTCCATCGTGGACGCCGCCGAGAGAAGCGCGGCTGAGATCCAACAGCGCGCCCAGCAGGAGGCGCAGCGGATCACATCGGACGCCGACGCCGCCGCGCGGGAGACCCGCGACCGTGCAGAGGCCGAGGCCTCCGGCCACGTCCAGCGCGTCCAGGAGACCACCGAGCGGATGCTCGAGCGGGCGGGCACCGCTGAGAGCGAGCTCGACCAGCTCCTCGAGACCCTTCGGAGCGGCGCAGGCTCTCTGGTCGACAACCTTCGGAGCGGCGCCGACTCGCTGGTACAGAACCTTAGAACCGGCGCCGAGTCGCTCGGCTCAGAGCTCGACGAGATTCGGGCGGGCCTGCCCGAGCTGCGTGGTTCGCAGTCGGCGCCGAGCGCCGGGGCGGCCGGGGCGGTCGCGGCGGACGAGGCTCCCGCGCCAGAGGCCTCGGACGAGGAGATCGAGCAGGTCGAGGACGTCGCGGTGTCGGAGGTACCCGAGCCACAGCCGGAGCTTCCCGCGGAGGAGACCCCCGACGAGTTCGAGGAGGAGCCCCTCGAGGAGGAGGCGCCGCCCGCCGACCAGGCCGCGGCGACCGAGGAATACGGTGTTGAAGATGTCGCCGTCCAGGAGGAGCCCGTTGAGGAGGAGCCGGTCGAGGAGGCCCCGGCCGTCGAGGAGCCGCCACAGGCTCCCGATCGGGCGATCGCGGGCTCCGAGGGTGCGCGCCTCATCGCCCTGAACATGGCGCTCAACGGCACGCCGCGC
>JAUJOA010000016.1 GCA_030447875.1 Thermoleophilaceae bacterium | reverse complement strand
ACGGCGGGCGCGGTCGCCGCGAAGCGCGAGGTCGTCTCCGCCAGACCGTGCCCGTGTCGGAGGCGACGAGCGCGCGGACGCCGCCGCTCACGAGGTAGACCCGCCCGTCGCCGGCGGAGACCACGGAGGGCTCGGAGGACGTCACCTGGGCGGCGATCTCGCGTTCGTAATCCGCCTCGAGCGGTAGCTCGCTCGCCCATACTGGCTCTGCCCGCGCGGCATCTGCGTCGAGCGACAGCCCAACCGCGGTGCTGCGCATCAGGTCGCCCCAGACCGAGCTCACCAGCACGAGGTAGCCGCCGGTCGAGACCGCCGCCCGTGGGCCGATACCGCCTTCTTGGCCGGCGTGACCCCAGACGCCCGCGTTCACGGGTCATGAGGTTATTCCCCACCCCTCGCGCACGGGCACGATCGGCACGGCTTGGCGGGGTAGGCGATCGCAGCGCTGTCCACCGCGATGCCTTTCCGGTCGGCGCGCGCGATGGCTGCTTCGCGGCACGGCGACGACGTGCTCGGGCAAGCGGGTGTGCCGGGAACTGCACCGCCTCAATTGGCCAAGGACACGCCGTAGATGTCACCGAGGCTCGTCACGGCGATGACACCGGCGGCTCCTCTGACCGGGATCGGCACGATCCCGACTGGACCAGGGCCGCGCTCGGGGCCATGCAGCTCCCTCTCCCCCAGGACGCTCCCGGTGTCAGCGTCCACGGCCACCACGCGCCCGTCATGGGTGCCCACCCAGGCGGTCCCGTCGATGAGCGCCAACGCGGTCGGCTGCGCCCGTCCCACCGCCGCCAGATCGTCGGGTCGCTCGACCAGGCCGACGCGCCACAGGCGCTCCCCCGTCGAGGCCAGCCGTGCCTCGACCGCCGGCGCCTGGCTGATCCAGACGACCCGGTCACCGTGGGCGACCACCGGATAGGCGACCGGGTCCGCCGCCGGGGCCGGGGCGTGGAACATCCACGGATCGGGGGGCGGCGAATCGGCGCTCCACAGGAGCTCACCGCTGTCCGCATCGAGGCCCACGAGCTGGCTTCCGGCTCCCCCGCCGCACGAGGCGACGACGACCGAGCCGACCCTCACCGCAGCGGAGCTGATCGGCCAGGAAGGGCGCACGACCGAGACCGTGTCGCTCGCGAGGAGCCAGAGCCGCGCCGTGCGCTCCTCCTCTCCGCCCGCAGGACCCCGCACCGGGCAGGCACCGCCGGTCGGCGCGCCCACGGCGAAGAGTCCCTCCGGGACCGGCCGCCGCCAGCGGAGGGCCAGCGAGGTCGCGTCGTAGGCGGCGAGGTGGCGGCGCTCGGGCAGCGGCGACTCGGCACGGCAGGGGTCGCACTCACACACGAGTAGCTCCGAGTCGGCAACCGCGGCCTCTGAGGTGGCAACGGGGGCTTCGGTCTCGGCTACTACGGCGCCGCTGCGGGCGTCGACGAGCACGCGCGCGATCCCGCTCACCAGGAAGACGCCGTCGTCTTCGGCGGGGATCGCCGACGTGTGGAAGAGACCGGCGTTCGGGCCCGGTCGGTCGGTAGGCAGCGGGAGCTCGCGCGTCCAGACGGGCTCCGCCCGCGAGGCTTTCGGATCGAGCCGCAGCCCAACCGCGGTCTCGTACTCGACGCCCCGTCCGACGATGACCACGAGGTGATCCCCAGCCGCGGCGACGTCCGCCGAGTCGATGCCTCCCAGCCGGCCGGCCTCCCCCCACAGCGACGCCCTCAGGGCGCCATCCACTTGTTCGACGGGGCTGGATCCTGGGGTCCTGCACACCTGTCTGCAGTCACTCATGGGACCGTGCCCCACGCTCTTTCCCCCCGCGGATCCTCGAGGAGGCAGAGCGCCTCGCCGTCGAAGAGACGCGAGTCGATGCTCTCTTCGCGCGTCTGCTCGCAGTACTCGATGAGGCACTCGGTTTCGAGGGCGTCCTCCATTAGTCTAACCTTGGGACTGGCAGACCAGGTGCTTGGCTGAATGGTGCAGAGCGAGCTGACCTCTGAGCAGCGCGCGCTCCTCTCGAAGGTTCGAGAGGACTGGACGGCCATTGGCCGATCAATCGAACCCGCGGATCGGCGAAAAGCCGAGCACAGCATCGCCCTCGCTTACCAGAGCGCTGGGCTAGCCCCGCCGCAGACGGTCGTGTGGCTCGGCTCTCCCCTGGCTGGCTCGCTCGGGGCCATGGCCCTGACGCTTGCGGGAAGGCGCGCGTCGCCTTCTGTCCCGAGCGAGCTCTGGGACGAGTTCCCCGGCCGCGGCGCGAAGAGCGTCTGGGAAGAGGTTTGGCATCGGCTCTCCGCGGAAGTCGCCGATCGGACCTGGGACCAGCTCTCTGAGCGAAGGGGACCCCAAGTGCTTGCCCACCTCAGGCCCGAGATCAGCGCGCAGGTCGAGCGCCAGTTCGGCGATCCGACCTGGAAGATCTCGCGCGATCTGGGGCGCGACTTCTCAAGTCCCTTGGTCGGCTTTCCTTACCAGCCGATCCGAGCACACTGCCAAGCCGTGGCCGCCGATCGAGGCTGGCGTGGCGGGGACTGGGAGCTGACCAACGAGCAAGTGGCCCCATGCAGCCTCGGCCAGCACGACACTATGTTGGCCCTCTACGCCCGTCTCCATGCGCTCGGCCTGAAGGCCACCGGTTCACTGACTGCGCTCTGGCAGCTGGCCCGTTCCTGCGGCTGGTGGTGGGCCTTTGAGGACCTAGCGATCCTCACGGAGCGACCCCGCTCCCTCTCGCTCGACGACCAGGGCCGTCTGCACTCGCAGACCGGGCTGGCTATCGAGTATCGAGACGGGTTGGGCCTCTACGTCTGGCACGGTAACTGGCGCATCCCTTCGAAGCTCATCATCGAGCCCGAAGCGATCTCCTTTGACGTGATCGAGGCAGAGCGAAGCTCGGAGCTGCGGACCGCGATGATCGAGCGCTACGGACCCGAGCGCTACCGAACGGACCTCGCAGCCCGCAAGCCCGGTCTGCTCTGGGTGGACTACGAGGTCCTGCCGGGCATCGGCGGTCCCGGCGGGGAGAGTCCCCAGCGCGGCACGCTGGCGGACCTGGTCCTCTGCATCCCATACCTCATGCCATGGGGCGGCCCTCCGGCCGAGCGTCCACCGCCGCCGATCCCGCCACGTGTCGTCCTCAACTCCGTCCGGCCGAGCGTCCACCGCCGCCGATCCCGCCACGTGTCGTCCTCAACTCCGTTCTTCGAACCGGCGAGTACCACGCCGGCATGAGCGGGGGCTGTCGCTGGAAGCCGTTTGAGATCGACGAGACCCAGTACGCCGCACTCGTCGAGGAGCTGCGCCGACGAGGGTCCTTCCGAGTACTCCCTGAGCCGCCTTCGTGGGTCAAGACGCGTGAGGACTGGAGCATCTGGCTCGA
Source organism: Thermoleophilaceae bacterium (assembly GCA_030447875.1). Taxonomy (GTDB): domain Bacteria; phylum Actinomycetota; class Thermoleophilia; order Solirubrobacterales; family Thermoleophilaceae; genus JAUJOA01. The sequence goes on along the minus strand of JAUJOA010000016.1, from coordinate 8,432 downwards.
TGAGCACGACGAAGGGGTCCCCGCGGAGGAGCACCGCCGGTTGGCAGCGGAGGCGAAAGCCGCCCACCAGGCCTACCTCGACTCCCACGAAGAGGCGGTGCAGAAGCGCGATCCGCTGCTTCCGGTCAGGCGGTGGCACGCCTCCCTCTCCGCAGCCCGTGCCGTCGCGGACCTGCGGGCCGGCAGGCCGATCGGCTCCTCCGGCGAGGTCATGGACACCGAGCTTGACCGCCTGGCGAGGAGAGCCTCCGACGCCCAGAAGGCAATGACCGCAGCCGAGCGAATCGGCGATGAGCGGTTGATCGAGAAGTGGCGCAGCGAGGTATCCGCAGCGGAGGAGGCACTGAAGACCGTGGTTCCCAAGGACGATCAGGCAGCGGCTGCCAAGGCCCTCGCAAATGCGATCGAGAGGAGCTAGAGCCGAATCGCGGCGAAGGAATCGAACCATCCACGCGGAGGGCTGCTCCGCCCTGCCGGTTTTTGAACCCAGTGCCTTTTGGAACTCGCCAACCCTGAGTCCGACGCACTGAGCCGGCGGGGCGCCTCTGTCGCGCTGCTCGACACTGATCTCCGCGCGGTTGGTCAAGACGAGGGCACGACCGTCGGGTCGGTGATCCGATCGCTATAGAACACGACGGTGGGACCCCCGCAGTCGGCGTGGCGATGGAGCCCGAAGAGCGCATCGCTGCGGATGTCCCACACGGCGACGAACCCCGGGTCCTCCGATGACGAGGGAGGAGCGAGGAGCGGACAGAAGCCGTCGGCGGCTTCGGCTCGGCTTCGTCTACGGCGAGCACGACTACCAGCGCCGCGAGGAGTTCATCTTGCGCCGGGTCCGCGCCGGCCGCTCGCGCATCCCGGTCGGCCCGGGAAGCTGGATCGTCTCCCGGACCTACGTCAGGGACGCCGCCCGGGCTGCCCGCGTGGGCCTCGAGCGTGGGGTCCGGGGGGAGACCTTCAACGTGTGCGAGGCTGCGGGCACCCCCGTCCGACTGTGGGCGGAGCAGATCGTCGAGGCGGCGGGGCTGGCCGCCGACCAGCTCGTCACGGTGCCGGCCGAGCGCCTACCGCCCGACCTCTGGCCCACCGGCCTCGCCGGCCAGCACCTCTTTCTCGACTCCCGCCGGACCCGGGAGATCCTCCTTTGGCAGGAGACCGAGACCGAGGCGGCGGTCAGGGCCTCAGTGCGGTGGCACCTCGCACACCCCCCGCCAGCCGAGACAGACGGCTTCGAGCTCGACGACCAGGCGCTGGCCGGCCAGGAGGCGTCCCTGTGAGTCGGGTCGCCGTCCTCGCTCGCTCGCTGACCCCTTCAGAGTCACGCTTCGGTTACTAACCGTGACTCGGCGGGGCTTCGCAGCCCGAATCTGGCGACGTCAGCCGTGGCGGGCACCTTACGCGAGCTACTCCTGGATCTTGAAGTCGTCATGACCACCGACACTTGCGAACTCGACGACTCCGTCAGGGCGCTGCCAGAAGTGCAGATGGGGAGCGGATGGTGTATTGCGCTTCAGAGCGCAGCGCATCGCTCGGGCGCCGTCCCGGTCGCGGATTTGCGGTGGGTCGTCGCCGCCTGCGCCTGCACGGAGCGGGTGCAGGCTGAGCCCCTCGATCTCGTGGGCACGCCCACACGCGACCATCGCGCAGACGCGCGCGACGCGGCTCGACGTGACCAGCTCCAGCTGGCGCACCTCCTCGAGGAACGCCGGTCCGAGGACGTAGGGCCTCAGAGGATGAGTAGTGCGGTCTTTGACAGACAGCGCCGCCAGCCATGCTTCCAGTAGCAGCCGGTGAAAGGCCGCATCCTCGTCTTCGCGATCGCTCGGCTCGGGTAGGGGAGCGCTAAATCGCTGCGCTCGTTCCTCGCGCCGTCGCCGGTCCGCGCTTGCGGCCCGTTCGAGTGCTGAGTCGCGCTCCCTCTGCATCTCCGAAAGGTGGCCTGCCAGGCGCTTGGCGCTCTCCTGGGCGGCATCACGCTCCGCTTGCAGAAGAGCCACGCGCGGTTCTGTCGCGGACCTTGAAGCTTGAGGCGCCCCGCGCGCGAAGCGCTCCTCGAACATACGCATGGTCTGTGTGCCGTAGACCCCGTAGCGGTCTTGGACGAGGGGGTGGTCGCGGGGATCACTCTGCTCGGTGACCCCCGGCCACCAGATCCGTGCCGCGCCCCCAAAGACGTGCAGCTTCGGTGGCAGGCGCCGCTCAAGCTCGCGCGTGAGCGGCCCGGTGGGCACAAGCCAGATCGGTTGGGCGTCACCGACAACCTCTCGAACCTCGCACGGGTCGAGCGCCGGATCTGCCTCGCCGGGGCGGGAAGTCAGGCAGACGACGGGCTGTTCCCGCGTCGGTTCCAAGACCAGCGCGGCGAGCTGCTCGATGTCCTCCTCGTTCGTGACCTTCACGAGCTCCGCTGGTACCTCCTCGCCCGTCACCAAAGCTCTTCTGGGCATGCCCCCCCGCTCACCGACCTACGCGACCGGCTCGCGCTCGGCGAGCCAGGCCGGACGGTGGAGCGCCCACGCGCGGAGGGTCTCGGTGAGGCGCTTGAGGTCCTGGCGCCGGGACCTCGGCGCCGTCGCCCCGGGAATGAAGATGTCCGCGGTCTGGCTCACCCAGGGGCTGGCCTCGTTTACTGGGGCCGCCGTGTAGGGCTCGAGCTCGGCAAAGAAAGCCGCGATGTCATCGTCTTGCCACTCCTCTTCGATGAGAGCGTGGTAGGTGCCGGCGAAAACCCGGATCATGGTCGTCGAGCCGAGCAGGCTGCTCTTGCGGAGGACTTCCGGCTCGAGCTCCCCGTCGGCCACCGCCGCGAGCGACGGGAAGGCGGCAAGGAGGGTGTCGAGGAACCGGTTGGTGTTCTCGACGAGCACGCCCTCCTGGAGCTCGTCCTCGAGTCGCTTGCCGATGCGTCCGTCGATGCCGACCGCGACCGTGCGGATGATCTCGGCCACGTGCTTGGCCCCCATCAGGTTCGGGTTGCCGCGCCCGATGCGGTCCTGCTCGAGGTCGATCCGCCCCTCGAGTAGCGAGTGACGCACGACGTCCTCGACGCAGCGGTTGACGATCTTGCGGTGGTCGAAGCGCGCGCGGACCGAGGAGGTGATGCCGAGCGCGTTGTCGGCGATGTCGAAGAACATCTGCTTGTAGGCCTCGGCGTCGTCCTCCACGAAGACCTGAATCGAGATGCGCTCGCGGCCGAATCGCTCCCGCTGCTCTTCAAGCTCCCTGATCTTCTCCTCGAACTGACGGATGACCGCGGGCTCCGCGTCGTTCTTCCTCCCCCCAGCGAGAAGCGAGCGCTGGCGCTCGAGATCCGCGGCGATCTCCTGGATGCCGATGTGGACGCCGAGAATCCGGTGCTGGCCGTCGAGGATGCGCAGGTCTGTCCGCGCCAGGCGCGGGAAGGAGACGATCCCGAACTCGGTCCCGGCGATCTCCTCGATGACCTCGAATCGGAAGATGTCCGGACCGCGGAGCACAAGCGCCGGGGAGACCCAGTCGTCGTGCTCGCGCACGTAATCCCCGAAAGCCTTCGCGTGGCTCTCGCGCACCCGGCGATTGCCCTCGGTTGGGTTGTTTGGATCGGGAGCAGGAAGCAGAGCCGCCACCTGGGCGAGCGACAGGTCGATCGAGTAGACGCGCCGGCCGCCCTGCCAGTAGCGGGTGGCATAGAAGCGGTCCTCGGTGTCGTAGCCGGTGACGGTCGGGATAGGAGCGGAGCTGGTCATGTAGAGCCTCAAGACGTTGATTCCAGGAACAAGGCACTACTGTAGCAGATAAGATTTTAGCGCGGAAGATAGGGTCTAAGCTCTCACCGAAGCACTTGTCTTGTCGCTTTATGCCGCCCCGCCCAGTGAGCCAGCTCCGCCTTGAGCGCGGACTCCCCCTCCACTTCGGCAAATGCGAGCTCCGAGCTGATGTCCCACGACCTCGCGGCTCCGCCGGGGGGCCGCGTACGGTCACGCTATGGAGCAGAAGCGTGACTGAGTACCGTCCGCTGGCCGGTCTAGTGTCGAGTCGATGGACGCCACGGCCGCCGACTGGATCACAGCCGGCTTTATCGCGGTCCTGGCGATCTTCACGCTGGCGCTCGCCGTTGTCACGGGCCGCTACGTCGAGCAGACGCGGCTCATGGTCGACGAGATGCGGGCGACCCGCGAGGAGAGCCGCTTGGCCCGAGAGCTGTCGGTCCTACCGAAGCTCGCGATCGACATGGAGACGATCGCCGGCATGTTCATGGGGCTCAAGCTGACGAACGTCGGCCAGGGACCGGCGCTCGAGCTGCAGCTGACCATCACCTTCGAGCCGGTCGAAGGTGGCTCCCTGCCGCCCGATGTACGACCGTGGCGGGCCAAGGTCCTTGCCCGGGACGAGTGGCTGCGCTTCGTGCCTCCAAGAGATCAGCAGGGCGAGCTGCTCGACGTACCTTTCCTCGGCCAGGCCTACAGAACGATCACCGTCAAGGGCCGAATGCACGACGCGCTCGGCCACGAGCACGAGGTCGACGAGCGAGTGGACGACCTGGCCGGTCTCCATGAAATGACGTCCGGAGCCATGGTCCTCGTCGAGAAAGACCACGTGCGAGACGAACTGCGGGAGCTACGCAAGTCGTTCGACAAGGCGGTGAAGAGGCTTTTTCGAGCACGCCGGAAAGCGCAGGAGCCGGAGGAATCGGAGTTCGAGCAGGAGAAGTGGTGGTAGCGACGGGACGTCGCACGCCGGCCAACAAAGGCCGCCGCCTGCCCGCCGAGCTGCTCTCGAGCGAGGAGGTCCGCGCGCTCTTGCGCGCCTGCTCCTCTCGGGCGCCGACCGGCATCCGCAACCGTGCGCTGATCGCCGTTCTATATCGCGGCGGCCTGCGTATCTCGGAGGCGCTCGCCCTCCTCACGAAGGACGTCGACGTCGCCCAGGGCACCCTCACGGTCCTACACGGAAAGGGTGATCGCCGACGGACGGTGGGCATGGACCCGGCCGCCTTCGCCCTCCTCGAACGCTGGATGGACCGTCGGCGCCAGCTCAGGCTCTCGGGCCGCCGTCCGGTCTTCTGCACGCTCCGAGGCGAGCCGCTCGACTCCTCCTACGTCCGGAGGCTCCTTCCCCGCCTGGCGGCCCGAGCGGGCGTCGAGAAGCGCGTCCACCCCCACGGCCTGCGCACGCACACGCGGCCGAGCTCGCGGCCGAGGGGGTGCCGGTCAACGTAGTCCAGCAGCAGCTCGGCCACGGCTCGCTGGCGACGACCGACCGCTACCTGCGCCACATCGCGCCCGCCGAGCGGGTGGCGGCGATGCGGGCGCGGGAGTGGGAACTCTAAAGGTCCGAGGCAACCGCCATTGTCCCCTTCGTCCCCCGTCCCCTCGGCAGGGGACGAGGCATCGGTATCGAACCAGCGCGCAATGAAGACCTACACCACGCACGAGGCTGCGGAGGCGACCGGCCTGTCGGTACGTGCATTGCGGAAGAGGATCGAGCGAGGCCAGCTTCGCGCCGTACAGCACGGTCGCTACTGGCGCCTTCCTCACGCGGAGCTTGAGCGAGCGGGACTTGTCCCCTCGGAGGGGACAGATGTACCCGAGGGGACTGAGGGGACTAGCGACGGCCTTGCATCCCTGCTCGCCGAGCTCGAATTCACACAAGCCGAGAACGTGCGATTGACGCAGGAGCTAGTCCGCCTGCGACCGCTCCCCGCTCAGGTCGAGACGGTCACCGAGGACCTTCAGCGAGAGCGAGCCGAGCGCATAGCGGCGGAGGCTCGGGCCGAGGCCGAGACGGGTGCCGCGGCCGCGGCCCGTGAGTGGCAGGCAAGGCTCGCTACCGCTGGCTGGCGTGAGCGGCGACGACTTCTTCGCGAAGTTCGCAGCGAACACGCCGCCTGAGCGTCTGCTCCCCGCTTGAATGCCTCGATGCCGTCCCCTGTCCTCGCCACGGCCACCGATCCGGACGGCCGAGAGATCGTGCTCGACCAAGAGGGTTGAACCACGTGCTCAAGGACCACGGCGAGATGGACGCTCATCGGGGCGCCGTCATGGCGACAGTCGCGCGTCCCGACGATCGCCAGGCCGACCCACGGCCAGGCCGCGAGCGCTTCTACCGTCGCGGCTTCGGTCCGACTCGTTGGCTGGTCGCAGTCGTAGACTTCAACGAGACGCCTGCGCATATCGTGACTGCGTACGGCCTCTCAGAAGCGCCGCCGGGATGGCCCAGCAACTACCGATAACCCTCCAGATCGGAGGCCTTGCCTTCGACCACGCCTCCTACGACTCGAGGGGCGATGTGCTCTACCTGCACGTCGGACAGCCCTCGACGGCGAGCGGGGGCCAGCAGACCCCCGAAGGCCACGTAGTGCGCTACGACGCCGAGGGCCGGGTGGTAGGTCTCACGATCATCAACGCGCGTTGGCTGCTTGAGCGTGACGGAACACTTGCGGTCACCGTTCCCGAGCGCGTCGAGGTCGACTCCAACACGCTCGCGCCGGCGCTCGTACCCGCCTGAGAAGAGGCCTGTCCCCTTTGTCCCCCGTCCCCTCGAAGGGGACAGGCGAGTGAGTTCAGCGAGTCGCCGGTAGCCGCCGTCGCGCTAGTAGGGCCCAGGTCCCACCCCGTCGTGTCGGGCGGTGCATCGTGTCGAGCGCCGCGCGCGCAGCGAGTCGGCGCGGCCGGTTGAACCACGGAGAGGCAGACAGCCGCTCGGCGATGAAGTGGTCGGAGAACAGAGTGGTCTTGCGATACGGGTCAAGTCCGAGCGGGAGCTCAGTCTGGGACGCTCGTACCGGCGGCATGGAGTGGCACTCTGACACTCCAGACGGAGCACTGCCGGCGCCCCCTGTATTTACCCAGCGGTGGCGATGAGCCGGGGCGTGGTGTGGCCCGGTGCTCCGGCGGCTCGGTGAGCGCGCGGAGACCCGCAGTGATCAGTCCTGTCGGGGCGGTCGCCGGTCTCGACCTCGACCTACTATCCATGCACCGGCGTGGACGGGTGTCCCCACGCACAGACATGCACCCGCTCGAACGACCAGGGGGACGCACGGTCTGGCCCCTAGTGGCGCCCAGAGGACGATTCGGACTCCTGGAGCGTCGTGGGGAGGCGCTCGACCTCGGCCGCCCTCCCGGCGAAGGCGCGGTCAAGGCGCGCCGCGTCGGAGTGCCGCGGCTTGGCGTGCAGGTAGCGCTCGGTCGTCGAGAGCTTGGAGTGCCCCATCCAGCTCTTGAGCGTCGCGGTGTCGAGCTCGCGTACGACGAGCGACCCGAAGGAATGGCGGAGATCGTGGAAGCGCAGCGGGCGGAGTCCAGCCGCTTTCTGTGCCCGCCGCAACCGACGACGGATCGCCGAGTCATCGAGCGGCTCGCCCAGCGGCGAGCAGAACACGAGGTCGTCGAGTCCGACGAATCGCCCACGCTCGGCGAGACGAGCAAGCTCGGCCGCGGCCGGCGTGGCGAGCGGGACCGTGCGCGCCTTGCCCCACTTCGGCGCCTCGACTTGGCCGGCCGACATCGCGGCGGCGACTGTGAGCGTCGCGCGCTCGAAGCTCACCTGGCGCCAGCGCAGCGCGCGCAGCTCGCCGAGCCTAAGTCCGGTGAAGGCGGCGACGGTGTAGAGGGCGGCGTCCTGCTCATCGGCGAGGCGTCGCTCGCGCTGCTCCTCTTCGGAGACGGCCGGGCGGCGGGCGTCGCGGTGGCGGCCCTCGCGGGCGGCGCGCGCCAGGGCGGCGACTTCCTCCGGCTCGTAGAAGTCGAGCACTCCGGGGGGCGGCTCGCGGCGCTTGGCCGTCGACCGGGCGACGTTCTGCGTGATCCCGAAGCAGTCGGGGCGGCGGGAGGCGTGCTCGAGGATCGAGCACACGACCTGGCGGTGCTTGTTGACCGTGCGTTTCGATACCGACTCGGTATCGAGGCGGGCGAGAAAGCGCTCGACCTGCGCGATCGTGATCGAGCGAAGCTCCCGGTCTCCGAACTCGCCCATGATGCGCCCGGCGGTGCGTAGTCCGCGCTTGCGTGCCGGAGCGTCCGGGCGGGCGAGCATGAGGCGATAGTCATCGAGCGTCGAGGGCTTCGCTCCGTCAACATGCTCGAGCCGGTGCAACCAGTCGGCCGCCGCGTCGTCGAAGGTCGGCTCCGATTCGGGGTGAACCGCGGCGAGGTCGGCCTCGTGGTCGTCGATCATCCGGCGCATTTCGACGATCGCCGCCTTCTCGTCGAGGTAGCCGTCCTGGGCGCGACCGCGGCGCTTGTGCCAAGCGCCCTCGCCGTCTCGATCGCCCCACGCTGGCCGGAGCCGGCGTTTCACCTGTCGGCGCGTCGAGTCGCGCCACTTCGCGTAGTAGACCGGCCCGCTGTCGCGCTCGACGACGATCAGTGCTCCGCTAGCGTTTCGCTTCGACATCGGCTACCTCCGGTGTCCGTGCTCCCGGCGACTCGACCTCGCGCGGGAGCTTTTTCATG
>JAUJOA010000007.1 GCA_030447875.1 Thermoleophilaceae bacterium | reverse complement strand
CAAGGGAGAGGGCGAGGCGCGCTGGTGGTTCGGCGCCCTGGCCGAGATCAAGGCCACGGCCGCCGACACCGGCGGACAGATGACGATCGTGGAGGTGACCGAACATCCCGGTGCCGAGGCGCCGCTGCACGTCCATCACCGTGACGACGAAGGCTTCTGGATCCTCGAGGGCGACGTCACGTTCGAGGTCGGCGACACCACCATCGAGGCAAGCGCGGGGGACTACGTCTTCGGCCCGCGCGACATCCCCCATCGCTTCACGGTCGGCGACCAAGGCTGCCGGATGCTGTTCATCCTCGTCCCCGGGGGGATCGAGGACGTGATCAGGGCGACGAGCGAGCCCGCCCCGAGCCGAACACTCCCGCCGTCACCCGAGCAAGACCCGAGCCCGGAGGAGATCGAGGGGCTAAAGGCGATCGTCAAGGAGCACGGCTACCAGCTGCTCGTCTGAGCGGCACGGTCAAACCCACCAGTGGAGGTCACATGAAAAGGCTGACCATTATCCGTACGTCCGGGAATCCCGATGAGTTGATGAAGTCGAAGCGGGAGCACATTGACCCGGTGATGCAGCGGAAAGCCGAGGAGTATGGGCACCTCGTCCACATCGCCGCCCGGAGCGACGACGGGCTCGTCGTCATCAACCTCTGGGAGAGCGAGGAGGGCTCGCAGCGGGCGTGGGAAGATCCGGAACTTCAGGAGGCCCGTGAGGCCGCGGGAAGGAACGGTGCGTCCACCGGAAAGACCACCTTCGAGCACTACGAGGTTGAGGACTACCGGCAAGGCGGCGGCTGATTGCGTAAGCCCGCTGGTCGGAGGGAGGTGCCTCCACCAGAGCCGATAGTCAGAAGGACAGCCTCTAGTCGATCAGGCGCGCCGGGCCATTGGCGCGCCTGATCTCGTCTTGAGGACGCCCCTCGATCCGCGCGGGCGCGGGCATGGAGGCGCTCGTGGCGTACCTAGAGCCGCATTCCGGCCGCCAGAGCCCGGCTAAGCCCGGCGACGCAGCCCGCGCGATGTTCACCGCGCTCTTGGTTCCGTGCGGCCAGGGCTCTCCGTGGCCGGGTAGGACGGTTTCGGCGTTCGTGGCCGCGAGCACGTCGAGTGACGCGAGCGCGAGGTCGGCGTCTTCGGTGTGCGGCCCGCGGACGACCTGCGGGCCCGGCCGGCCGCGCGGTCCGCGTTCGAGGTCGAGCGTGACGAGCGCGTCCCCGCTGAAGAGGAGCGAGCGGTCCTCGAGGAAGAGCGCGCAACTTCCTGCGGTGTGGCCCGGAGCGTGCACGACGCGCGGAAAGCCGGGGACGTCGAGCACCTCTCCGTCGGCGAGCTCGTCGAGCCGCGCGACCGCGGGCGTCCGGGTGATGCCCTTGGCCAGGTAGCGCAGCATGTAGGCCGCGTACCACGGCCGCCACAGGTACCGGACGATGCCGCTGTTGTCGAGCTGCTTCTCGCCGCGCAGGTAGGAGGCGTCCGCGGGGTGGCTGAGGACCCGCGCGCCTGCGGCTCGCAGGCGCTCGGCGTTGCCCGCGTGGTCGGGGTGGTGGTGGGTGACGAGAACGGCGTCGACGTCGTCCGGCGCGTGTCCAAGGCGCGAGAGCGCCGAGCAGAAGTGGCGCCAGTCGCCCGCCAGCCCCGCGTCAAGTACGGTCAGCCGACCCCCCGCCTCGAGGAGATACCAGTTCGTGTAGACGCTCGAAAGTCGATGGACCCCGGGGGCGGGCCGGGTCAGGCGTAGCGTCATCCTGGTGGCGTTCGCCGACTGTCAGGTGCGCGGACGGCGTCCGCGACGCTCACCCAGTCGGCGGCCGGGCGCAGGCGACCCGAGTGGGCGCGCTGATAGCGATCGCGCAGCTCGGATGCACGCATGTTCTCGGTCAGCGTCCAACCGAGTCCCGCTAGCCAGTCCTTTGCCTCATCCGGCGCGCGCCCGAAGGTCCAGGGCTCGCCCTGCAGCGCCACGACGCGAGCGGCTAGGCGTGCACCCCGCGGCTTCGTGCCGCCGGCGACCACTGACGTGTGCATGTAGTCGAACACGATCCTGCTACCGGATGCCGCGACCGAAGCAAGCTCGGCGAGAAACGAGTCCACGGCCGCCGCGTCCAGGTACCACGAGACGCCCAACCAGCTGAACAGCGTTCGCCTGTCCCGTGAGTGACCTGCGCTCATCAGCCGTTCGGCAACCGAGTCGCGGGCGAAGTCGCATTCGACGAAGACGGTCCGCTCAAGAGCACGGGGATCGATCTCGGCCAGCAGCTCGCGCTTGCGCGTCTGCGTCTCGCGCTCATCGACCTCGTACACAACCGTTGGATGGCCGCCACGGGCGAGGCGAAGGCCCGCGGCGTCATACCCGGCGCCTAGGACAACAACCTGATCGAGCGGGTCCGCAAGCATCCGGGCGAGGAGCTCATCGAAGTAGCGGTAGCGCACGAACGCCTGTCCGGCGAGACCGGGCGTCACGGCATCGAGAACCGCGAGCCCCGCCTGCGCTACCCGCGGTCGAGCGATGAGAGCCCGCAACTTCGAGTCTCGGACGAACAGGCGCGCATCCCTGTCGCGGTAGATGCTGCGGTCGCCCCGCAGGATTGCCTCAGCCGCCCTGAACAGGGCAACCAACTCCGCGGTCGAGCTCGCCGCCACGCTTCCCCTACCTCCCAGACGCTCGCGGATCCGTCTCGACCTCGGCCCGTAGTCCGTGGAAGATCAGTGCGAGCACGCGTCCGAGTAGCGCCTCCGACGACGATTCCTCGTCCACAAGGCGCTCGAGCGCAAAGCCGTGGCTCAATGCCCGCACCGCCCGCGCTAGCTGGCCAGGATCAAACGCCGACTCGAGCCCAGCATGCTCCAGCCCTTCGGCCAGACCAGCGGCGAGCTCTCTCAGGCCCTCCTCGCGGACGGTCTCGAAGCGGCGCGCGAAGCCGGGGTTGCGGGCCGCGTGCAGCGCGAACTCGAAGTAGAGGAGGAACCACTCGCGCTCTCGCTGGAAGATCTCTCCAACATTCGCAGCGGCCGATTCCAGCCCGGCCGCTCCGCCTCCGGAACGCTCGACCGCCTCACGCAGTTCGCGGCGGCGTCTTTGGATTCGCTCTTCGTAGAGGCTGAGGAAGAGCCCCTCCTTGCTCTCGAAGTTGGAGTAGACGGCTCCAGTCGAGAACCCGGCCTCTTCGGAGACCGCCTCCACGCTCGCGCCGTGAAAGCCGCGCCGAGCAAACACCCGCGCAGCCGCATCAAGCAGCTCCTCGCGGGTCTGGGCTCTCGGCTGACGCCGGACGCGCTCTCGCGGGGGCATGGCGGGATAATATCGGTTATTGAGTATTGGTGGTTACTGAACAGGCGAGGATTCACGAAGCCGGCGATTTCTCGGCGCTCGCGCCGTAGAGACATCGGCGAGCTCGGGCACACGACTCAGCTACCGCGGCGGAAGCGCTGAGGCGCCACAGAGCCGTGCGGATTGGCCGAGAGACGACGTTCAAGAAATCTCCGCACCAGCTTTCGCGTCTGCTTCGCCGCCTCCACAAAGGGGAAGTGGCCGATCTCGGCCAGCACGTTCACGTTGGCGCGTGGGAACGCCTCGCGCTGATAGCGAGCGACTCGGGCGGGAATGTACGGGTCGTTCGCGCCCCAGACGACGAGTGCCTTGCGGTCGAGCGGGCGCAGGGCCTTTATCCAGCGCTGAGAGCGCTCCCGGTAATCGGCGAACGAGCGGTACAGGCGAGGCGTCGCATAGCGGGTGCCGGGGTCGTCGTACTCCTCGTACATGCGGCGGATGAAGCTCTCGGGGAGTGGCGGATGAGCCGGCGGGCTGAAGCCAGCGCGAAAGGTCGGGTACCGCTGGGTCCGGTTGTAGGTCTCGCCGATGCCAGGAAGCGCGCTGATGTAGGCGAAGAAGTGTCCCGGGTAGTCGGGCGGCAGCACACCGCTGTCGATCAGCGTCGCGCTGCGCAGTCGCCGTGGGTGGGCGCTCGCCCATTCCATCCCATAGAAGCCTCCGAAGTCGTGTCCGACCAGGTGCACGCGCCGGATGCCAAGCCGCCGCAGCGCCTTCTTAAGGAAACGAACCTCGAAGTCGAAGGTGTAGGGAACGCCCAGCGGCTTGTCGGCACGGCCGAACCCCGGGAAGTCGAACGCGACGGCACGCCCGAACTTGCCCGTGGCCGCGAGGAGGTGCACGTAGTCGAGCGACGAACCTGGGAAGCCGTGCAGGAAGACCGCCGCCTCACGGGAGCGCCGTTTCCCGCGCGGAGCGGCCGTGAACAGGCGCGTTCCGAGGCCATCGATTTCGATCCGCCGCTTGTCGACGTTGTCGGGGAGCGTCTTCCCGGTGAAGTCGACGGAGCCGAAGGCGCTCGGCGCACCGAAGGCAAGACCAATCACAGCGAGCGCCAGAACCGCCAAGCGGCGCCGGGAGGGAAGGAGGATCGCGTGCGTACCGTTCACGACTGACCAACTGAAGCGCGTCTAGACACGGTCAAGCTGCTCACGGTGGACCCCGGTCGTGCTCCGCCCATCTTCCACTGTTCCTTTCCGCCACGGCTCGGCTGAGGGACGAGTGATGGAAGCCGATCGAGGCGGGGTCGTCAATAGAGAGACTTCTCCCGGTTGAGGCCCGTGGGGACGAGGCGGAAGAATCAGAAGGCGACGTGGCACTGAAGACGAGCAGCTACCTGATCCTTGGCTTGGTCCGCGGCGGGATGAACTCGGGCTACGCAATCAAGCGCTTCATCGAGGAGCAGCGGATGTCCGTCTTCTGGGCCACCACGTTCGCACAGATCTACCCCGAGCTCTCTGACCTCGAGAAGGCGGGTTACCTCACCCACCGCGAGGACCCACACGGCGCGCGCCCGCGTCACGCTTACACCCTCACCGCAAAGGGCGAGCGTGCGCTGATGTCATGGCTGCGCCGCTCTCGCATCCCGCCTATGGAGCTTCGCGACGAGGGACTGCTGCGGCTGGCATTCGCGGACAACCTCTCTCGGAAGGAGGCGATAAGTCTCATCCGCCGTCTGCGCGCCCGCTCGGAGGAGGCCGAACGCGAGTTCCGCGAATCCATCATTCCGACGGGAGAAGCGCTCCAAGCGCTCGGTCTGCGCTATCCGCTGGTGATCGGGCGCATGGGGGCCGAGTACCACGCCTGGGCGGTGAAGCACTTCACTCAGCTCGAGGCAGAGGTGCTCGATGACGAGCCGCGCTGATCTTCCAGCCGCGATCAGGGGGGTTCTTGGCTCAGATGCGCACGCCGAGGTCACGCACTACGGTGGGCTCCGTGCGCATAGCGACCTGGAACGTCAACTCGGTCAAGCAGCGCTCGCCGCGGCTGCTCCCCTGGCTGGATGAGCGGCAGCCCGACGTTGTTTGCCTCCAGGAGACCAAGCTCACCGACGACGCCTTCGCCGACCTGCTCGGCGACGAGCTCGCGGACCGTGGCTACGGTCTCGCGCTCCACGGCGAGGCGAGCTGGAATGGGGTGGCGATCCTCTCGCGGGTCGGCCTCGAGGACGTGGTGGCGGGACTCGCCGGCGCGCCGGGCTTCCCGCACCAGGAGGCGCGCGCGGTGTCCGCCACGTGTGGCGCTGTGCGCTTCATCTCGGTGTACGTGCCGAACGGACGCGTGCCGGGCTCGGAGCACTACCGGTACAAGCTCGCCTGGCTCGCTTCGCTGCGGGAGACGGTCGCCGCCAGCGCGGACGCGACCGTCGTATGCGGCGACATGAACATCGCACCCGCCGACGACGACGTGTTCGATCCCGACGCGTACATCGGGCAGACCCACGTCACGGCGCCCGAGCGCGAGGCGCTGGCGGAGCTACAGGCGCTCGGCTTGCGTGACGTCGTGCGCGATCGCTGGCCGAACGAGCGGGTGTTCACCTACTGGGACTACCGAGCCGGGATGTTCCACCAGGATCTCGGGATGCGGATAGATCTCGTACTGGCCGGGGCGCCGGTCGCCGGCCGCGTGCGAGCGGCATGGGTCGACCGCCAGGCGCGCAAGGGCAGCGGTCCGAGCGATCACGCACCGGTGATCGTGGACCTGGACGAGGCTCCTGATGGGGACATCGGCCCGGTTGTGCCGCCGCCGTCCGCTCCGGCGGCGAGGCGCGGGTCGCGGGTACTGCCGCAGTCATCCTGAGCGGTCGGCGCGGTCACGGTCGCGCGAGGGCTGAACGCGCTTGGGCTCGCCTGGCATCTTGGGGTAGTCGGGCGGGTAAGGCATGTCTCCGTGTCCCTCGGCGGCATCGTTCTCATACCTGTCGAGCAACGGCTGCAGTGAGTGAGCTGCATCGTCGATCGCGGCGTGACGATCGCCCACCTCGGCAAAGCGCGCCGGCATCGTCGCGACCGTGAAGTCCTCGGGCGAGATCCCAGGGAGCTCGTCCCAGGTCACCGGTGCGGAGACCGGCGCACCGGGTTTCGGCCGGACGCTGTAGGCGGAGGCGATGGTGCGATCACGCGCATTCTGGTTGTAGTCGATGAAGATCCGCTCGCCGCGCTCCTCCTTCCACCACTTGGTCGTCACCTGTCCCGGCAGACGCCGCTCGAGCTCACGCCCGAAGGCGATCGCGGCGTGGCGGACGTCGGTGAACGTCCAGCGCGGGGCGATCCGCACGTAGATGTGGACGCCTCGGCCCCCCGAGGTCTTCGGGAAGCCGGTGTACCCGAGCTCGTCCAGGAGCACGCGCGCCTCGGCGGCGACGCGCACGGCGTCGGCGAAGTCCGTACCCGCCTGCGGATCCAGGTCGATGCGCAGCTCGTCGGGATGGTCGAGGTCGGCGGAGCGAACCGGCCACGGATGAAACGTGAGCGTGCCCATCTGGGCAGCCCAGCCGACTACGGCTACTTCGGTAGGACAGATCTCATCCGCGTGGCGACCCGACGGAAACCGGATCTGTGCGGTCTGCACGTAGTCCGGAGCTCCCCGTGGAACCCGTTTCTGAAAGAAGGCGTCGCCGCCTCCCTTCTCGCGCGTCGAGAGGACGATGCCGGGGTGCACGCCCTTCGGCCAGCGTTCGAGCGTCGTCGGCCGCCGCTCGAGTGCGCGCACGATGCCTTCCTCGACGGCGAGGTAGTACTTGACGATGTCGAGCTTGGTGAGCGCCGGCGAGCGCTCCGTACTCGGGAAGATCACGCGATCCGGGCTCGACACGCGCAGATCGCGCCCACCGGCGTCGACGATCTTGGAGTCGGACACGGCCATGCTCAGAGTTCTACGGTAATGACGCCGGACGACTCGGCGAGCACGGCGCTTGCTTTACATCCGATGCGATCATCGCGCGGCTGCGGTCCCGTCCCGGCCGCGCGGCTCCTGAAAACTCCATACTCGAGGGCGTGCCTCCCGAGGAATGGACGACCGCCGAGCACGTCGATCGCTATCTCGATCGGGCGGACGAGTATCCACGCCGCGCAGAGGGAGAGAGCGTCCTACTCGAGCATGTGCCTCACGACGCTCGTCGCGTCCTCGACCTCGGGACCGGCGACGGCCGCCTGCTCGCCTTTCTCCAGATCGATCGCCGCGAAATGCTTGGCGTGGGCCTCGACTTCTCCGAGCTCATGCTCGAGGCGGCACGCAAGCGCTTCGCCGGCGACGAGCGCATCGAGCTCGTCAAGCATGACCTCGCCGAGCCGCTGCCCGCGTTTGGGCGCTTCGACGCCGTCGTCTCGTCAATGGCCATCCACCATCTCGAGCACGAGCGAAAGCGCTCCCTCTATGCCGAGGTCTTCGATCTGCTCGAACCCGGCGGGGTGTTCGCGAACTTCGAGCATGTGGCGTCGGCGACCCATCGCCTTCACCTCGCGTTCTTCGCGGCGATCGGCGAGCCGCTCGAGAATGAGGATCCGTCCGACCGCCTGCTCGACGTCGAGAGCCAGCTCGCGTGGCTGCGCGCACTCGGGTTTGACGACGTCGATTGCTACTGGAAGTGGCTCGAGATGGCGCTCCTCATCGGGGTGAAGCCGGCCGACGTCGGTTAGCCGCAGCCCATCGCGGCGCCGCCTCCGCTCGAGCCCCGGATCCCACCCAGCTAGCGGTCGAGAAAGCTAAGCAGGCGGTCGGCGACCAGCCCGGGTTGCTCCTCCATGACGAAGTGACCTGCGCCGGGCACGACGCCGCCACGCACGTCGCGAGCAACTGGTTGCAGCTGACGGGCGTCTTCGGTTCCGCGGCTTCGCTCGCCGCCCAGCGCGAGGACGGGGAGCGACAGTCGGGGAGCCCCGCCGGCGCGGTTGTCCGCGACGTCTTCGTAGAAGGCACGGTACTGGCCGAGCGCCGCGTCGAGGCGGCCGGGACGGGAGTAGGCGCGCACGTACTCCTCGAGCGCTCCGTCGTCGAAGGTTCCGGGGGCGGCCGCCGAGGGACGGAGGAAGGACTCGACGAGCTCGCCCTCCTTGCCCTCGAAGAACCTGTCCGCGATGCCTTCCTGCATGAACGCCACGAGGTGCCAGAGCGAGCCGCGCCCGGCCTTGGAGAAGTCGAGCCGCCGTTCGAGCCCGAAACCGGGCACGCCGGCGTCGAGGATCGCCAGGTGATCGGCTTGGTCGGGATGAAAGCGCGCGAACGCGTAGGCGCTCCAGCCTCCGAGGTCGTGCCCGATCACCGACGCCCTGCTTATGCCGAGCGTCTCGATCAGCTCCGAGAGGCGATCGCCGATCGCTCGAGCCTCGTAGCCGGAGCCGGGAACCGAGGACCCGCCGACACCCGGCGGGTCGACCGCGATCACGGTGTGCTCGGCCGCCAGCGCCGGCATCACCTTGCGCCACGCGTACCACGTCTCCGGGAATCCGGGAATCAGGATCACGGCCGGCCCGCTGCCGCCGATCACGTAGTGCAGGTCCACGCCGTCGAGTGCCGCCGTCCGGTCGGCGAAGGGGATGTCGCCCTCGACGTCGGCGGCGGTCGCGGCCTCTTCCTGGCCGCGTAGCAGCAGCACGCCGACCGCACCCAGCGTGAGCGTCGCCACCAGAAGCACGAACACAAGCTTCCGCTGTCTCCGTCGGCCATCGCCACGTGCCTCTCGCATAGTCGGAGGCAATGGTGTCACGCCGAGAATTCGGGGACGCGCGCCTTCGCTTCACCAGTGCGTCGCCCCGCTTCGGCGTGGGCGTGACGGAGAGGGGCGGCGTGCCAGGAGGAGTTGTGGGAATACCTTGTTCCGTTCCCCCGGGAGTGCGTCGGTCCTAGCTCGCCGCCGGTTCCTCAGCCGGTACGGTCCCTGCCGCTCCGCTTGGTCGGCGCGCGCCGCGCCTCTCGGATCAGCTCGCCGAGCGACTGGCGCTGGCGGCTGTGGGGGTCGAAGTTGCCACGCGCGAGCCACTCCTCGAAGCCGCGCCGGACCGCGGGCCATTCATCGTCGGTGATCGCGTACCAGGCGGTGTCGCGGTTTCGACCCTTGATGACCATGTGCTGGCGGAAGACCCCCTCGAAGCTGAAGCCCAGCCGCTCGGCGGCCCGCCGTGAAGCGGCGTTGAGCGCGTTGCACTTCCACTCGAGTCGACGGTAGTGGAGGTCGTCGAAGGCGTGCCGGGCAAGCAGATAGATCGCTTCGGTCGCGGCCCTCGTCCGCCGCAGCGGCGTTCCGAACCAGATGTGGCCGATCTCGATGACGCCGTAGTCGGGCGTGATGCGCAGGTACGAGGCAACGCCCGCCGGGCGCTCGTCCGGGAGCGTCGCGAGCGTGAAGTAGAGGGGATCGTCCGAGCGCGCGGCCCATCCGAGCATGCGGCGCAGGTGATCCGCGCTCTCATAGGGCCCGTCGGGTAGGTAGGTCCAGATCGCTGGATCACCGTCGGGTGGATGCGAGACGGCGAACAGCGGCGCGGCATCGGTCTCGGGCTCGACCGGACGGACCAGGACGTGCGAGCCACGCAGCCGCGTGCGCGCCGGCCGCTGGACCGGCTTCCAGTCGAGCTCTTCGCCGAGCGGAAGATCGGCGGGCATCGTCCGAGAGTCAAGCAGGCGAATCCGCGTTCGGGGATCTCACCTTGCGGGCGAGTATGAGAGGTGGGCCACGCCGCCGCCGTCGCCGCGGTGCACCTGGTGCTCGCGGAAGCCAAAGGCATCCTCGAGGAACGTCATGGCGGCGCCGGCATCCCTGATAGGGGAAGCAGGAGCGGCGCACCATAGTACACCCGAGGCCTGGCTCTGACGGTCTGCGGCAAGCTGACGGCGTGACGCCTAACGGCCGTGCACAAGACGACGCACGCAGCGTGCCGGGACGAACGCGTCGCGTTATGCACGCTGACGGTGCACGATCCGCCCCGGTCACCGCAGCGAGCGACGCGTGTCACGTTATGCATGCCGCGGGGACGGGTGACATCGCTATCTCCCTCTCGCCGCGTGGCGTCCAGTCGTACACACACTCGAGGAGGGCAGCGATGACCGAGTCACGAACAGCGAGTCAGCGGATCACCGAGGAGGTCACCTCATGGCCCGGCTGAAGGTAGGCACGAACGCTAGGGGTGGCGATGCCTTCATGGTCGGCCGTCGCGAGATCGGTCATCTGCATGGTGACCACGCCCTCCATACCGGCTTCCCGAAGGACCTGTGGACCGAGCTCAAGGCAAAGGGTCGGATCGTCGATCACCCGGTGTTCCCGGGCAAGGCCGGCCCGGCCGCACGCCGGGTCGAGGACGAAAGCGACGTTCGTGACGCCATCGCCCTGCTGCGGCTGAACTATGACCGCGTGGTTGCAGAGCGCGGCTTGCCGGCCGAGGCCGCGTGAACCTTGTGACCCAAGTCGAGCAAGTGCACCTCATCGATGAGGAATGGGCGGCAGACCACGCCGAGGACTTCGATGAGCGCCTTTACCGATGACGAGCTGGCCTACCTGGGCGACGAGCGACGGCTCGCGCGCCTGGCGACCGTCGGCCCGGACGGAACGCCGCACGTCGTGCCGGTCGGGTGGTCCCTAAACGCCGAGCTCGACGCGATCGAGGTCGGCGGCCACGACTTTGCGCGTACGAAGAAGTTCCGCGACGTCATGCGCAACGGCCGGGCCGCGGTGGTGATCGACGACCTAGCGAGCACGGATCCCTGGCGTCCGCGCGGGATCGAGGTTCGGGGCCGCGCCGAGGCCGTCAAAGCTCCTCGACCGCTGATTCGCATGCATCCGCGGCGGATCGTCTCCTGGGGAATCGACTCTCGCGGCCGCCTTGCACGCACCGTCCGGCCGGGGAACGAGGCGGCCATGAAAGCCGGTGATGTAGCCGGGGATCCCGGCCGGGCCAGCCAGCCGGATTCCCGAGCAGCCGAGCCCGCTGACGCGTATCCATGAGAGAGAGGGACGATGGCGCAACGAGATCTCGACCGCTGACTGCCCCCGCCATCCGCCTGCCTGCAATGACCACCATCGCCGAGGGCGCTACGGACGCCGTCGGCGCGGCGACCATCATGATTGGCGCGGCGCTCGTGCTGTCGCCGAGGCGGACCGACACGGCACTCGGCCTGGGATATCAACCAGCGCGAGCGCGGGCGGTGGGGCTAGTGGACCTGGCTCTGGGGCCCGGACTCCTCGCCGGGCGCCCCCGCTGGCCATGGATGGCGGCAAGGGCGACGCTGAACCTGGTCATTGCCAGTCACTACCGCGCACACGCCTGGGTCAACCCCGACCTCCGCAGAGCACGAACCGGAGCGGCGGCCATGACCGTTCTCACCGTCGTAGACGGTGCGGTCGCGGTGACGCTCCTGACCTCGAGGCGCTGACGAGCATCGGCGATACGACGCGGCGACTCGCGAGGTGCGTTGCGAGGAGGCGGCGACTTCGAGCTGATATCGAAGGTTCAAAGAGCGCTCAGGCGCGCAGTCGATAGCCCTTGGCGAAGAGCTGAAGATTGACCGCGAGAAGGGCGAGCGTGGCGGCCGCCAGCACGGAAAGCGACAGCGCGACGTTCGCCTCGGAGTAGCCGAGGAAGCCGTAGCGAACGAGCCCGATCATGTAGTAGACGGGGTTGAAGTGGGTCAAGGTCTGGAACGGCTCGGGCAGCAGCGCGGCCGAGTAGAAGACCCCGCCGAGAAAGATGAGCGGCTGCAGGACGAAGGTCTGGGCGAACGAGACGTCGTCGAACTGCTCGGCTCGCACGCCTACGAGCACGCCGAGTTGGGCGAAGAAGAAGCCGACGAGGAAGAGCGCAGGCAGCAACACGAGCACGTGCTCGACCGGGATGTCGACGAGCACCGACGCCGCGCTGAAGGTGAGGATCGCGACGATCATCCCCCGCAGGAAGCCGCCGAGGGAGAACGCGACGAGCAGCTCCATCGGCGAGGCCGGCGAGGAGAGCTGGTCGTCGATCGCGCGCTGGAACTTCTGCTGGAGGATCGACGAGGAGTTGTTGGCGAAAGCGTTGATCGCCCAGGCCATCATGATCAGGCCGGGGATGATGAAGACGACGTAGTCGATCCCGTGCAGCTCGTCGATCCTCGATCCCAGCGCGGCGCCGAAGACGGAGATGTAGAGAAACGTCTCGAGGAGCGGCGCGCCGAGGGTCTGGCGCTTGATCTTGAAGAAGCGGTTGACCTCGCGACGCACGAGGGAGAAGAAGCGGATCTGCGCCGCGCTCACGGCGCCACGTCCCCGATCCGCGCGCGCGAGAGCTCGTTGCGGCCGACCAGCTCCAGGTAGGCGTCCTCAAGGCTCGCGACGCCGTACTCGGCGGCGAGCTCGGGGCTCGTGCCCTGGGCGACGATCTGACCGTCGTTGATGAAGGCGATCCGGTCGCAGAGCCGCTCCGCCTCTTCGAGGTAGTGCGTGGTGAGCAGGATCGTCGTGCCCTCGGCGTTGATCCGCTCGACGTAGCGCCACAGCTCGAGCCGCAGCTCCACGTCGACTCCGGCGGTGGGTTCGTCGAGAATCAGGAGCCGCGGGCGGTGCATCAGGGCTCGCGCGAGAATCAGCCGTCGCTTCATGCCGCCCGAGAGCGTCCTCGTCCGGTCGTCCTTCTTGGCCGACAGCGAGAAGGCCTCGAGGAGCTCCGCCACGCGCTCCTTGCGGTCCCGCTTTGGCATCCCGAAGTAGCCGCCGTGGTAGTCGAGCGTCTCCTCGAGCGTCAGGAACCAGTCGAGGTTGAGCTCTTGCGGCGCCAGGCCGACCGCGAGGCGAGCCTCCGCGTAATGCTCGATGGCGTCATGGCCGAAGACATGGACGACCCCCGAGGTTGGCTGGGCGAGCCCCGTGGTGCAGTGGATGAGCGTCGACTTGCCGGCTCCATTCGGTCCCAGAAGCCCGAAGAACTCCCCGGCTTCGATCTCGAGCGAGACGCCCCGGAGGGCTTCGGTACCCGTCTCGTAGCGCTTGACGAGGTCGGTGATCTGCAGCGCCATCACGTCCACCGTGGCGGCAGGAGGGTGGGGGATGTCCCAGTGACGTCGAGGAGCACGGTGACAATGATGCACCCTCAAGATCACTTGAAGTCAAGAGCCGGCTTCGCTTGCTTGCACAATCGCCTCCCGGACATAACGGGCGCTGCCTCAGCTCGTTTGCCGCCGCTCTTCCACCCACGCGTCGAGTGTGCGCCACCAGCCGAAGAGCCAATCGATCCGCTCGTCGCGGTCGGCCGGTATCGCGCTCGCGGCCTCGTGCCAGAGCCGGACCTCGATCGTCTGCGGCTCGGGGAGCAGGCGCCAGACCTCGCGCAGCCCCGTGGGAAAGCCGACATGGCCCATGACCACCACGTCGACCCCCGGCCGCGCCTCGATCGCCGCGAGCGCGCCGCCGGGACGTGGCGCGCTCACATGGCGCATCTCGCGCGCCCGGTCGGCTTTCTCCGGGTGTCCGGCGCGATCGAGCCGCTCGATCGCCCGACGCCGACGCTCAGCTGAGAAGTTGGCACCCTCCGGGAAGATCACCAGAGCCGCGGTCTCGCCGAGCTCTCGGGCCATCGCGGCGATCTCGACCTCGGTGTCGCCCCCGCGGGGGTCCACGAAGCGGTTCGGCAGCCGGTCACCGAGCACGTCGATCAGCGGATCGAGGCGAAGCGCTTCGTGCATAACCACGCGCGGTCCGCGGTCCCGCCGACACAGAAGCTCGTAGATCACGAGCAGCGTGTCGCCCTCGCCGGCGTGGCGGCTGAGCACCACCACCGGGCGGCCCGTCTTGGACAGCGCCTCCTCAGCGGCGCCGGACTCGTGTACCCGCACCTCCACGCGCGCGAGCCGCACGATGGCGCGGTAGACGCCGGCGACGAACCAGCGCATCACCGCGTAGTGGGCGCGTTGCATCGACTCGGAGCCCGTCCTCAGCCCGAAGCCGCCGGCGATCCAGAGCCCGAGGCACGCGAGCGTCGCCGCCAGGTGGTAAGCCGCGAACGCGAGGACGATCAGCACCATCCGCAGCGGACGCCAGCCACCGAAGAGCGGCGAGGCAAGGGTCGCCACGAGCAACAGCGCCGGCGACAGGACGATCAGCGACGCGTCGACAAGGATCACCACGGGCGCCAGGACCAGCCGTCGCAGCAGCTTGTGCGGCACGGGCATCATGGGCTTCCAAGCGATCGCTCCGTCAGGTAGCGCGCCGAGGCGTCATAGGCGCGCGAGATGTGATCGCGAATCTTCGAGGTGTCCCGGTAGCGGAACTGCGAGATGTCCGAATACCGGGGCGGGTTCAACTGCCCCGTCGGCATGACGTGCACGTCGATGTCGTCCGGCAGCGTGGCGAGGTCGCCGATGAAGCGGTGACGACGCGCTATCTCGAACGCCACGAGCGCCACCTCCCACGGCCAGCGTGGCGGCTCGAGCGGCCGATCGACGCGCCCGACGTGGAGCACGTAGATCGTCCGCGCGCCCAGTGCCACCGCTCGCCCGACGGGGATGCTGTTCACGATTCCGCCGTCCAGGAAGTGCTCTCCGGCGATCTCGATAGGCGGCAGGATCCCCGGCACGGCCGAGGACGCCATCACGGCGTCGACGAGCGGCCCCGACGCGAACCAGCGCTCGGACGCCGTCTCGATGCACGCGGCCACGCATTCGAATCTCACGGCGAGCTCCTCGATCAGCTCGACCGGCAATGACTCAGCCAGCAGCCTGCGTAGCGCCTCGTTCTCGTGCAGGTGCGTGCGACTTCGCGCGAGTGTGCCGAGCCGCCCGAGGATCGAGCCGTCGAAGGCGTCGCTGCGCTCGATCCGGGACCAGAGCTCGGCCAGGCGTGCGACCGTCGCGCGCGTGGGCTCGGCCGCTATCGCCGCGCCGTTGATCGCGCCTATGGACGTGCCGACGACGAGGTTGGGCAAGACTCCCCGCTCGAGGAGCGCCTGCAGCATGCCGACCTCGTGTGCGCCGAGATGGCCGCCGCCTCCGAGCACGAACGCGGTCTTGTCCGCCGGCATGGAGAAGTACTACCCATGGGAGGCGGCCGCCACCCCACGTCATCGAGCCACTCCCTTGGCGAGGCGAACCGAACCGGAGCCGGAACCAGCCCGTGCACGCCGACGCAGCGCGCAACCACCGGATCGTGCCGTTCGCCGACACGCGGATCCCCGTGCTCGGCCCAATCGAGCTCGCCACGTTCAAGGCGATGTTCGATCGCACCCGCGACTGGGCGGACATCGAGGCGATGATTCAAGCCGGGACCCTGGACGTCGACGCCCTGGAGGCGAGCCTGCACACGCTGCTCACTTCCGACGACGGGCGCTTCTCCAGGCTCGACGAAGCGGCGCGCCGAGCTCGTTCGGAGACTTCAGCTTGAGGTCGTTGGGTGGCTCATGGAGCTTGCAAACCTGCTTGCATCAAACGGCCGGGTCAAGTCTTCGCCATGCGCCTTCACTTAAAGATCCTCGTCTCACTCGCGCTCGCGACCGCTCTCGTTGGGCTGAGCGCCCCCTCCGCGATCGCCGACATGCAGAGCACGCAGATCAAGCGTCACCTGTGCCAGACCGTCGGCGGTGGGCGGTTCGTGGAGATACCTGGCTTCCCTGGCGAGATGATCGACCGCAGGCTGATCCCCGACATCCGCTGGATGAAGCGTCGCTACGACATCTTCATCACCGACGGGTATTCGACCTCCTCCATCCACTCTTGGAACGGCGAGCATCCGATCGGGCTGGCGCTCGACATCGTGCCGCGCTGGTCGCGCGGCGGGACCTGGGACGACATCGACCGGCTCGCCTACAAGACGGAGCCGGTCCAGAACAGCCCGCGGGCGCCTTGGCGATGGGTCGGATACGACGGCGACGTCAATCACGGTCGAGGACACCACCTGCACCTCTCCTACATGCATTCGCCAACGGAGCCGATGGAGCCCGCCCGCGTGGTCTACACGCGAAGGTGTCCCGAGGGCCGGGTCGGCAAGACCTCGAGCGCGAGCTCCGTCCAGTCCGCCGACGAGTTCACCCCACGCTCACTCGAGAAGAGCATCGCGCCCGTCGTCCCGGAGACGCGCTAGGCGAGTCGCTGGCTGTCCGCTTTGGCCGCCGGGCCAGACGGCCTGCCTCGGTGCGCCGGCTGAGGTGTTTCGCCGGTACCTCGGCGGGTAGGCGGAACTGGAGAACTACCTCTAGGAGGAACCATGGCAGCAGGACGTCGACAGATCAGTGCAGGCCGAAGGTGGCAGTTCACACCCGGAGGTCAGAGAAAGCAGGACCCCGCGTCCTTTGCTCAGCGAATGCAGTCCATGAGAGGGACGAAAGCCGCGTCGACATCGGTGCGTGGCTCGGGCCGTCGACCCACCCGAGGCCGGTCCAGCCAGGCGGCCTCTCGTCGCGATCGGGTGGGTAGCAGCCTAGGTCTAACGCGGTCCCAGCCGCGCTATGCCCAGTGGGCTCGCGGGCGCCGGACCGCTCAGCAGTCGAAGGCCTCGAAGGCGCAAGGCACGGTCGCTGCCGTCGGTAAGGCAGTGACCTCCGGAGTGAGCGGACAGTCGAAGAGCTCGCGAGCGAAGCCCGCTATGGCGATGGCAGGCCTCGGGGCAGGAGCGGCCGCGCTCATCGCCAAGAGGCGTCGGGATCAGAAGAGCGACGCTCCAACGCCGCTGGACCAAACGGTAGCCGCGGAGGGTGCGCCGATCGCGCCCGTGGCGACCGACCCCCCCAGCTAGACAACCGCAGTCCGCGGGAGCGGACGGTACTCCATGGCTGATTCACTCGACCAGATCAGGAGCGGCATCGACGCGCGGATCAAAGAGCTTCGCCCGCTGGTGAGCGAGCTGGAGCGCTTGGAGGAGGTCAAGGCGCGTCTCGATGCCGCCGCCGGGAGCGATCGAACCGGCGAGCGTCGCTCGTCGGCTGACGGTCGCCGCCGGGGTGGAGCCGGCCGGGGTCGCGGCCGCCCCCGAAAGGGACAGCCGACCCGCGCGGAGGACTTCCTTCGGATCGTGGGGAGCACGCCGGGCGCGACGGTGGCCGAGATCGCCAGGGAGATGGGGGGTGGGGTCAGCCCTAACTACCTCTACCGAGTCAGGGACAGGCTCCTGGACCAAGGCGCCATCCGGCAGGACGGAAAGGGCTTCGTGGCCACCGACGCTTCCGTGCCTCGGAGCGATGTGAGCGCGGCTGGGCCCGAGCACGACGAGCATCAGATGTTGGAGGACCGCGCCGGCAGAGGCGAGGAGGACCGGAGTGACACTCCCCTTCCGCCTGACGCCGACCCGCATCCCGACCTGCCGGGCGACGCTTGACTATGGATCGCTAGGGGGACGCGACCCGGCTCACCGCTTTCGCACGAGCGTGATTCCGTCGGCCACGCCCACCATCGCGCAGTCCACCCGCTCGTCCTGCGAGATCTCCGAGTTGAGCCGGCTCATCACCTTCGCGGCGTCATCGTCGCCGCTCAGGACCCGTCCGCCGAGGAGCACGTTGTCGAGGACCATCACCCCGCCGGGACGCAACAGGCGCAGCACCTCGTCGTAGTAGTCCGCGTACGAGGTCTTGTCGGCGTCGACGAAGGCGAAGTCGAACGGCTCCTCCGGGGATAGCTCGCGCAGCGTGTCGAGCGCCGGGGCGAGACGCACCTCGACCAGCTCGTCGAGCGCGGCGTCGCGCAGGTTGCGCTCGGCCGCCGCGGCCCAGTTCTCGTCGATCTCACAGCAGATGAGCTGCCCGTCGGGCGGAAGGCCACGGGCGATGCAAATCGCGCTGTAACCCGTGAAGGTGCCGATCTCGAGCGCGCGGCGTGCTCCGATCATTTGGACGAGCAACGTGAGGAGCGCACCCTGGTCGGGGGCGATCTGCATCACCGCGATCGACCCGAGCGCCTCGGTCTCCTGCTCCACGCGCGTGAGGACCGCGTCCTGCCGCGCGCCGTGATCGACCATGTAGGTGTACAGCTCCGGTGTCATCCGCAGGAACTTGTCGCGCATATGCCTCTCTCGTCGGAAGGGTGAGCGGCGCAGCCAATCATGCTTCCAGCCCTCGCCGCAGAGCCAGGGCGTTCTTCACCGCGAAGCCCTCCCAGTCGTTGTTGAAGTAGGCGTAGACCTCGACCTTCTGTCGCCAGGCCGCCACACGCTCGGTCCACGCGCGGATCTCCCGGTCCGAGTAGTTGCCGCGGCGCCCGCGTCTGCCGAAGTGAAACCGCACGAAGGTCCAGTCGGCCGTCAGCGCGTGAGCGACGAATGGGCGCTTCGGATGGTCGCCGATCACCAGGGCGACCTGGCGCTCGCGCAGCAGTTCGTAGACGTCCGGGTCGAACCAGCTGGGATGGCGGAACTCGAAGCAGTGGCGCCCCGGCGGCAACCGCTCGAGCGCGCTTGCCAGCCTGTCGTCATCGCGCTTGAACCACTCCGGGAGCTGCCAGACGATCGGGCCGAGCTTGCCGGCGTCGACGAGCGGCTCGATCCGCTCATAGAAGCGCTCCAAGCCGCGATCCATGTCCGTGAGCTTCTTCATGTGCGTAAGGAACCGGCTCGCCTTGGCGGCGAAGACGAACTCCGGCGGCGTCTGCTCGACCCAGCGCGCGACGGCCGGTCGCGAGGCGAGCCGGTAGAAGGTGCTGTTCACTTCGACGGTGTCGAACAGGGCCGCGTAGTGCTCGAGCCAGCGCGCGGGCGGCACCCCTTGCGGATAGACGCGCTCACGCCAGTCGCGGTAGTTCCAGCCCGAGCAGCCGACCCACACGCGCCTGGCGCCTGTCACGAGCGGGAGCGCCCCGCCGGTCGGAGCCGGCTCAGCGCCTAGACGAGCGTCCGCTCGTCGCGCGCGTCGAAGTCTGTCTTCTGCGCCTTGGCCTGCTCGCGGAAGCGCGAGATCTGACGGGCCCGCTTCTGGCGCTTCATCGCCGCGAGCATGAAGATCGGGCCGGGCAGCAGGAGAAGGATGGGGACCGCCAGTATCGGGCTGCCGAGGACGAACGCGGCGCCGAAGACGATGCTGACCGCCAGCAGGCCAAGGATTATGAGAGGGATGCTCACGGTCGAGCAAATATACGTGAGCCGCGTAGGCTCAAAGCGGACGATGTGTGGACTGAGCCAAACGCTGAGGGCCGCGGCGATCGCCGCGTCCGTGACCGCGGTGACCATCTTCCTGCTCAATCCGCCCTCCCTGTCGGGCGCCGAGGACCTACTGGCCATCGTCGTCGGGGCAGTGGCGCTCGTGCTCCTCACGGCCTGGGCGACCGTCGTGCTGAGCGGCAGCGATCCGGCCGGCGAGCGCGAGTTCGAGCGCGTGGTCAACCGAAGCGAGCGGCTGGCCAGGCAGCCGCTCCTGGCCGAGCACGGCACCGAGTTCGAGCTGCTCGTGGCTGATGCGATCGACCGGCTGCCGGAGGACTTCCAGCGGCTCCTGGAAGACACGCCCGTAGTGGTTTCCCGTCGCGGGGGCGAGGCCGGCGCGTACGGACACTACTTCGGCGACACCGTCGCGCGCGAGCAGCACGAGGACCGGATCGTGCTCTACCAGGACACGCTCGAGCGCGACTTCGGCCACGATCCGGACTTGCTCGGAGCCCAAGTGGAGCGGACCCTCCGCCATGAGCTCGCACATCACCTGGGTTGGGCCGAGCCAGGGGTGCGCGGGCTCGGGCTCTAAGGGCATCGGTCGGGCTACCCTTAGCGAGCCTGGAGAGGTGTCCGAGTGGCTTAAGGAGCGCGACTGGAAATCGCGTGGGCGGGGTTGACCCGTCTCGAGGGTTCGAATCCCTCCCTCTCCGCATTTGTAACAAACTGTTACAAGCAAGAAATGACTGGTCAAAGCGATTTCTGTACTGCCAATCGCCTTGCTGGTTGCCAGAGGGTCTAGGGGATTTTGAACCCTGGTCGCGCCGCGACCATGGCTTGCCGGCCGCTTTGGACTGCGAGATACTTGGGTCAGGCCCTTTCGATGAACAGCGAAGCATCCCCCGACCACTCTCCTGTCGACCACGCCACCTGTGAGCCCGAGTTCGGGGTGGCCTTCGAGGCCGAGAACGGGGAGGCCGACATCGAGCGCTGGCGCCATGCCTCTCCCGCCGAACGAAGCGCCGTGATCGCTGAAGTGATCGAGCACGCCGAACGGGTGGCCGCCGCCACCGGCATCCGAAACGAGGAACCAGCGCCTCGCTTCCCGCTGGCCGCTCGGCGGGAGCGGAGTGATTGATCCCGAGGAGACGGAGGGACAAGCGGGGCCGGAAGCTGAGCCGGCTCTTGGCATGTCGGACAAGGTGCTCCGGCTCCATGAAGCGCTCTCCCAAGCTGACATCCCCTATGCCTTCGGCGGGGCCTTAGCGGCTGACTTCTACCGCGTCCCGCGGGGGA
This sequence comes from Thermoleophilaceae bacterium, assembly GCA_030447875.1. Lineage (GTDB taxonomy): Bacteria > Actinomycetota > Thermoleophilia > Solirubrobacterales > Thermoleophilaceae > JAUJOA01. The sequence goes on along the minus strand of JAUJOA010000007.1, from coordinate 80,596 downwards.
CGATTGACATTGACCTGGCAATCTTCTTGCCCCCGGCCGAACGCCATCGGGTGCTCGAAGCGCTGGAGGGCCAGTTCTCCCTTCCCGAGCGGGAGAGCCTCTCCCGCGAAATCGCGGCGCGTGAGCAAGGGAAGACCTACTGGGGCCACACCCGTCTCGACCTCTTCTTCTCGGTCTCTGACTTCCATAAGTCGGTCGCCGAGCGAGTCGAGACGGTCGAGTACCAGGAAACGAAGATCCCAATCCTTTCGGCCGAAGACATCGTGGTCTTTAAGGCGGTGTTCGACCGCTCCCAGGATTGGGCCGACATCGAGGCGATTGCCAAGGTCAAGGCCGGCGAACTCGACACCGCCTACATGACCGGTTGGCTCGCCAAGATCATCGGGGCAGGCGACTCCCGGATTGAGCGATTGCAGAAGGCGATTGGCAGTGGCTGATCGCAAACAGATTCGGGTAATCGCGGCGCGGAAGAAGTCGCCTGACCTCGATCGGTTTCGCCGCCGCCGATGCCGATGCCTTCGGCGGTCGTGTTCCCCTCTCGCTGCACGACCCCGTAGTTCATCGGACCTTGTGCGTCCTCGAACTCCCACCCGAAGAGGTCCGAGTAGTAAGCCCTCGAGGACCCGATGAGAGTTCATCGGCCGTGAAACGCCGTGCGCGATGGGCGGTTGCCCTCTAGGTGCGACCGTCGAGGTCTCCGACCAGTCTGTCGATCGCCGCTCGCGCATGTTCGAACACAGCCGGATCGCCCTTTACCTGGAACAACGCGTGGGTGTTCATCAGGATGGAGTGCAGCTCGAACGCCGTTTGCCTCGGGTCTATTTCGGGCTGCAGTTCATCGGTCTCATTGGCACGACGAATACTTGCCTCAAGCGCGGCTCTCTCTCGGTCGAGGGCCGCCTCCAGCGCCTTGCTTACCGCGCCTCGGCGGCTCGCGAACTCCACCGCGGAGACGATGAGGAAGCATCCGCCCGGGAAGACCTTGCGCTCGAAGTAGGCGAGCCAGCGTTTCAGCAGGGCGTCGAGCCCAGTGTGGGGGCCATCGGGCGGGTCGCGCAACACCTTCTCTTCGAAGACCTCGCCGACGTGCTCGATAGTCGCCAGCTGGAGCTCTTCCTTGGAGCTGAAGTGTGCGTAGAGGCCGCTCTTGCTCATCCCGACCGCGGAGGCCAGCCGGCGCATCGATAGCTGCGCGAGCCCTTCCTCAGACGCAATCTCGCCGGCGGTGGTGAGAATGGCCGCCAGGGTCGCTTGCCCCTGCGGTCGTGTGCGCTTGCCGTCGCTGCTGCGACGGCCGCTGGCTCTCCCGGTGCGTCTTTCAGGTCCCGACAGATAGTCAGCGTAACGACCGGCCTAATCGGTTCCGCGGCGCTACCGGAAGGACGACCGGTCGGTCGCTCATGATAGGTTCCCGCTTCGTATCCCTATGCGGACGCTGAGGCGGGCCCCACTCACCTATTGGTGCCACGCCTTTGTGGCCGCTCGAAGTCGGGGTCGACCTACGTGCGCTCGAGCTACTCGAGCGCGCAGGTGCCGGCCTTGAGCTGTCCAACAGAAGGAGGGCGTACCTGATGGCAACCGATCCAACGCGGACCGGCGGCAGCGAAGTCGGCGCTGGCGGCGCGGGCTTGGCAACGAGGGCACGGCGGCGTGCCACCGAGACCAAGCAAGCGCTCAAGACGACCGAGTTCTGGACGATGATCGCACTCGTCGTAGCGATCCTGATCAGCGCAGCGGTGATCTCGGGCGGCGACACCGCCACCGGTGACGCGGCGGCGACCGACGAGTTCACCGCTCGCCAGGCGTGGCTCTACGTGGCCATCCTGGGCTCCGCCTACATGATCAGTCGCGGCCTCGCGAAGTCCGGCAGCCGCGAGCCCTACACCGACGACGACCACTAGACGGCGTTCACACCAGCGGCCTACCCGACATAGGGCGTCGGGTAGGCCCGGCAGCCGGGTGGAGCGGTACTTCTGAGCCGCTTCCCCGGCTGCTGTGCTTTGTGCCGGCAGGGTTCCGCGGCTGTATGGCTGACCTGACTCGGCCGCGGCTGCGGGGCCGCGAGCTCTACCTCTTGAAGAGGCGAGCGCTTCTGCGGCGATTAGTTTCGGATCAGCCCGCGGTCTTAAGAGCACGTCGCACTCGACAGCGCCGGCGCGCCGGCGCGAGTACTCCGACTCCGTGTCGGCTCCGCCGCTCCGCGATTGTGCAGAACCCCCAGGCGCGCGGCTACGAAGGGGCGCGCGCGACGATCAAACGGCGGGGGTACGAGATCCTCGTGACCGTGGGCGACCAGCGCTCGGATCTCAAGGGCGGGCACGCGAACAAGCGCTACAAGGTGCCCAACCCGATGTACTTCAGGCCCTGAGCGCCGGCTAGTCCCGGCCGAAGCGCGCGAAGTACCCGAGCGGCCCGCCCGCACGGCGCTCGAACTCGAGTCCCGCGCCCTCCGCCTTCGTGCGCAAGGCCGAGAAACGGACGTAGTGCGGGTCGCCCATCAGCTCTCCGACCACCAGCCGGCCGCCGGGCTTGAGCACGCGCGCGAGCTGGCCCAGGGCGGCCTCCTGGTCCGGGATCTCCCCGAGCACCGTGACGAGGTAGGCGCCGTCGAAGCTCGCGTCGGCGTACGGAAGGTCGCGCGCGTCTCCCTGCGTGGGCTCGACGTTGGTCACTCCCGCTCACCGGCGCGAGCCATCGTGTGGTCGAGCATCTCGGGCTGGAGGTCGAAGATGTCGAGCCCGCCCTCCGGCCGAAGGCGCTCGGCCACGTCGAGCGAGTAGTAGCCGGTTCCGGGCCCGACCTCGAGCAGTCGCTCTCCCGGCTGCGGTGCGAGGATCTCGAGCAGTCGCGCGCGCGTGACGAAGGGGTGCGGCGCCTCGACCCAGAAGCGCTGGCTGTAGGGACAGGCTGAGGGGTTCCTTCGCCACCAGAGCGCCACGCCTCCCGCGGCGGCGGCTCCGGCCAATGCGAGCTTTGGCGCGAGACCGGGCACTTCGCGCAGCCTAGCCGCCGGCGATGGGCCACGCCGCGGAGCGCCACGGCCACCAGCCGCTATCCTTGCTTACGTCCAGTAAGTAACTACGGAGATCGAACCTATGACCACCTTTCGGCTGATCCCCCTCGACGACACGGTCGTCTTCCCGAACATGGACTTGACGCTCGCCGTCGAAGTAGGTGACGAGGAGCGCGTGCTCCTGGTGCCGCGCCACGAGGGCGAGTTCGCCCGGGTCGGCACGGTCGCCGACGTGACCGAGCAGGTACGGCTCCCGGCGGCGGCCGCGCGGTCTCGCTCTCCGGCCGGCACCGAGGGCTGGCCGGGGCCGCCCGCACCGGCCCGGGGGGCGAGCTCCGCGTGGAGGTAACCGAGCGGCCCGACGACTCGCCCGTGGACGGCAAGACACGCGAGCTCGAGCGGGAGTACCGAGCGGTCGTGGACGAGCTGCTCGAGCTGCGCGGCGACGACGGTCGGGTCGCGGCCTTCGTGCGCTCGATCACGGAGCCCGGCGCGCTGGCCGACACATCCGGCTACTCGCCCGACCTCCGCTTCGATCAGAAGGTGGAGCTGCTCGAGACGCTCGGGGTGACCGACCGGCTCGAGCTGGCGCTCAGGTTCCAGCGCGAGCGGCTGGCCGAGATGCAGGTGCGCAAGCGCATCCGCGACGACGTGACATCAGGCGCCGAGAAGCAGCAGCGCGAGTACTTCCTGCGCAAGCAGATGGAGTCGATCCGCAAGGAGCTCGACGAGGACGACGGCTCGGTGGTCGACGAGTACAGGAGGAAGATCGACGAGGCCGGCATGCCGGAGGCGATCCGCGAGCAGGCCGAGAAGGAGCTCGGTCGGCTCGAGCGGATGGGCGAGCAGTCGGGCGAGGCCTCGATGATCCGCTCCTACCTCGACTGGCTGATCGCCGTGCCGTGGTCGAAGCGCTCCGACGAGCGGCTCGATCCAGTCGCCGCGCGCGAGGTGCTGGACGCCGATCACGCGGGTCTCGAGGACGTGAAGGACCGGATCACCGAGTACCTCGCCGTTCGGAAGCTGCGCCAGGACCGGGGGATCGAGGAGGACAAGCGCTCAGGAGCGATCCTGACGCTCATCGGCCCGCCCGGCACCGGCAAGACCTCCATCGGCGAGTCGGTCGCCCGGGCGACCGGTCGCGAGTTCGTGCGCATGTCGCTAGGCGGCGTGCGCGACGAGGCGGAGATCCGCGGCCATCGCCGGACGTACATCGGCGCCCTGCCGGGTCGCCTGGTGCGGGCGCTGCGTGACGCCGGCACGATGAACCCGGTGGTGATGCTCGACGAGGTCGACAAGGTCGGCGCCGACTGGCGGGGCGACCCCTCGGCGGCCCTGCTCGAGGTCCTGGACCCGGCGCAGAACCACTCGTTCCGCGACCACTACCTGGACGTCGAGCTCGACCTCTCGGAGGTGCTGTTCATCGCCACCGCGAACGTGGCCGACACGATTCCCGGGCCGCTGCTCGACCGCATGGAGACGATCCAGTTCGACGGCTACACGACCGACGAGAAGGTCGCGATTGCACGTGGCTACCTCCTGCCGCGTCAGATCGAGCGCAACGGGCTGAAGCCCGAGGAGGTGCTCATCGACGACCACGTGCTGACGACGGTGGTCACCGAGTACACGCGCGAGGCCGGCGTCCGCCAGCTCGAGCGCGAGCTGGGCACGGTGCTTCGCAAGAGCGCAACGCGGATCGCGTCGGGGGCCGCTGAGCCACCGGTCACGATCGACGTCGACGCGATCCGCGACGCGCTCGGCCGCCAGAAGTTCTTCCAGGAGGCGGCCGAGCGAACGGCGTTGCCGGGCGTGGCCACAGGCCTCGCGGTGACCGGCACCGGCGGTGACGTGCTCTTCGTCGAGGCCACGCGCATGCGGGGCAAGGAGGGCTTGACGCTCACCGGCCAGCTCGGCGACGTGATGAAGGAATCAGGGCGGATCGCGCTCTCCTACGTTCGCGGACACGCCGACGACCTGGGTGTGGACGAGGACGCCTTCCACGAGCGCGAGCTCCACGTGCACGTCCCGGCGGGTGCGATCCCCAAGGACGGGCCGAGCGCGGGCGTGACGATGGTCACGGCGCTGGCCTCGCTCGTCTCCGGCCGACCGGTGCGCCACACCATCGGGATGACCGGTGAGGTCACGCTCCAGGGGCGCGTCCTGCCGATCGGTGGGCTCAAGCAGAAGGTGCTGGCCGCCCACGCCGCGGGCCTCACCGACGTGGTCCTGCCCGAGCGCAACCGCGCGGACCTCGACGACGTGCCCGAGCACGTGCGTGAGGAGATGGAGTTCCACCCGGTCATGACCGTGAGCGAGGTGCTGGACCTGGCGCTCGAGCCGGCCCGCGAGCCGCTCGACCACGTCAGCGGCAATGGCGCGTTGTCGTAGCTGCCGCCCAGTGCCCGTGGAGGTCCGCCGAGCGGCGGACCTCCTCGAGCGCCGCTGGCTCCTCTCCATTCTCTACGCCTCGCTGGCGGGTGCGGAGCGCTTCAACGAGTTCCTCCAGGCGCTCGAGGGCATCCCGCCCGGAACGCTCGCACAGCGCCTCCGTCAGCTGGAGCGCGCCGGGGTCCTCGAACGACGCACCGTCCCGGCCAGCCCGCCGTTCGCCGAATACCGTCTGACCAGCGCGGGGAGGGAGCTCGCACCGGTCGTGGAGGCGGTGCAGCGCTGGACCGGCCGGCGCGCCGCCGCCGGGGTCGAGAAGGGCCCACCGAGTCCGAAGCGACCAAGCCCCTAGGCTTCCGCGGTCCGCAATGACCGAGGTAGCCACGCGTACAGGAGATCGGCGAAAGACGCTCACGCTGGTCGCGTGCATCATGGGCTCGACGGTCGTGACCATCGACGCGACGGTCGTCAACGTCGCGCTGCCCGCCATCGCCGACGACCTGGGAGGCGGTCTGGCCGGCCAGCAGTGGACCTCCAATGCCTACCTCGTGACCCTCGGGTCGCTCCTCCTCATCGGAGGCTCGCTCGGCGACAGCTTCGGGGAGCGCCGGGTGTTCTCTCTCGGCGTGCTCGCCTTCGGCGTCACCTCGGTGCTCTGCGCGCTGGCGCCGACGATCGAGATCCTCGTGATCGGGCGCGCCCTCCAGGGCGTCGCCGGTGCGCTTCTGACGCCGAGCGCCCTCGCGGTGATCGTCGCGACGTTCTCGGAGGAGGAGCGGGGATGGGCGGTCGGGCAGTGGGTCGCGTGGGGAGGGATCGGCGTGGTGCTCGGTCCTCTGATCGGCGGCCAACTGGTGGACTCGGCCTCCTGGCGCTGGATCTTCGGGATCAACGTGCCGCTGGTGGCCGCGACGCTCTTCATGGTCGCCCGCTACGTGCCGGCCGCCGGCCCGCGGTCGGAAAAGACGCACATAGACGTGGTGGGCGCCGCCCTATGCGCCTTCGGCCTGGCAGGAATGACCTTCGGGCTGATCGAGCAGCCGGTACTCGGCTGGTCGGATCCCGCGGTCTTCGGGCCGATGATCGCGGGCGCGATCCTGTTCGCCGCCTTCCTTCTATGGGAGTCGCGGACGCACGAGCCGATGCTGCCGCTCGGGCTCTTCCGGCGACGCAACTTCACGGTGGGCAACATCGAGACCTTCTCGATGTACGCGGGGCTCTCGCTCCTCTTCTTCTTCCTCATTCTCTATCTCCAACAGGTGGCGGGCTACGACGCGCTCGAGGCGGGGGCGGCCAGCGTGCCGATCACCGTGGTGATGTTCGTGCTCTCGAGTCGCTTCGGCGCGCTGGCCGACCGCTTGGGTCCGCGCCTCTTCATGGGTGCGGGTCCGCTCGTAGCGGCGATCGGGCTGCTGCTGCTCGTCCGCCTCGGCCGGGAGGTCGACTACTTCTCCGACCTGTTGCCGGCGCTGCTGGTGTTCGCCCTCGGGCTGTCGATGACAGTCGCCCCGCTCACCTCGACCGTCCTGGCGGGCGCCGACGCGCATAACGCCGGCCTGGCGTCCGGGGTGAACAACGCGATCGCTCGGACCGCCGGCTTGATCGGGATCGCGGCCGTTGGCGCGCTCGTGGCCGCCAACTTCGGGTCGACGCTCGACGAGCGACTCGCGGGCCAGCGGCTCGACCCGCCCGCGCGGGCCGCCGTGGAGACCGCTCGCCGTCAGCCGCTCGCCGCCGAGGTATCGCTCGAGGGTGTCGCACCCGATCAGGGAGCGATGATCTCGGAGGCGGTCGACGACGCCTCGGTCAGCGGCTTCCAGCTCGGCATGGCGCTAGCGGCCGGGCTCGTGGCGTTCGGCGGCATCCTCGGCGCCGTCGGGATACAGAACCCTCACCGCAAGGTCGCGGCCGAGAAATGCGCCGGCGGCCAGCTGGTCGGCCAGCCGGAGGACGCCGCCGTCGGCCACGAGGACGGGTCGCAGGCCACGGTCACGGTGGCAGAGCCCGCTTGAGCAGATGCGAGCGCTCGTAACCGGAGCAACCGGGTTCGTCGGCGGCCGGCTGGCCGCGGCGCTCGCGAGGCAGGGCGCTTCGGTCCGGTGCCTCGTCCGAGACCGGCGGCGCGCGGAGCACCTCGAGCAGGATGGCTTCGAGCTTCACGAGGGCGACGTTCTCGAGGAGCGCAGCCTCGAGGGCGCCGGGCACGGGGTGGACGTCGCCTACTACCTCGTCCACTCGATGGGCCGTGGCGGATCGGGCGACTTCGTCGAGCGCGAGCGAGCGAGCGCGCGAGCATTCGCTCGCGTGGCCAGCCGCGAAGGGATCGGTAGCCTCGTGTACCTGGGCGGCCTCGGCGAAGACCCGGGATCGAAGCACCTCAGGAGCCGCCACGAGACGGCCGAGGTGCTGGCGGACCAGGGACCGCCGCTGACCTACTTCCGTGCTGCGATGGTGGTCGGTTCGGCCAGCGAGTCCTACCGAACGCTTCGTTACCTGGTGGAGCGCCTGCCCGCGATGCTCGCGCCGAGCTGGCTGGCGACGGACACCCAGCCGATCGGAGTGGATGACGTGGTCGAGTATCTTCGCAAGGCGCCCGACGTGCCCGAGTCGAGCGGGCGCGAGGTGCAGATCGGCGGCCCGGACGTGCTGTCCTACGCCGAGATGCTCGACCGAATGGCGGAGGCGCTCGGGACGCGCCCCCGACCGCGGATTCCCGTCCCGTTCCTCACCCCGCGACTGTCGTCGCTCTGGATAGGCCTCGTAACGCCGGTCGACGCCGGCGTAGCACGGCCGCTGGTCGAGGGCCTCTCGACCAGGACCGTCGTCACCGATCCATCGGGCGCGCAGCTCTTCGACGTTCAGCCCCTTGCCTTCGCCGAGACGCTTCGCCGCGCGCTTGCCGAGGACCGTGAGGGCGCGCGGCCTCAGGCTGCCGCCACCTGACCTTTTGGGACATCCCTTGCGGCGCGAGGAGCCTCCAATGAGTCGACGAACCGGTGCACCATGGACATTCTCATCCTCATCGACAAGCTCGACGACCTTCTCTACAACGCGAAGCCCATCCCGATGACCGACCAGGTGCGGGTGGAGCGCAAGCAGGTGTTCGATCTACTCGACCAGATGCGGGTGACGCTGCCGGAGGAGATCAAGCAGGCACGCTGGATCGTCAAGGAACGGCGTGAAGAGCAGGCGCCGGCGCACGGCGATCCGCGCATGGATCAGATCGCCGACTCGCTCGAGGAGCTGAAGCAGGCCAACCGATCGAGTCCGCCGCCTCTGACCGCCGCCGCCGCCGAGCAGGTGCGGGTGATCGTGGAGGCGGCCGAGACGAGCGCCGCCCACGTGCAGGAGAGCGCGGAGCAGGAGGCGAAGCGGATCGCCGCCGCCGCCAAGCGGCACGAGGAGGAGACGCGCCGGCGAACCGCCGCTGAGGCTGCGGCGCGCCTTGGCCGCGCCGAGAAGGCCACCGACGGCATGGTCGGCGATGCCCGCGAGGTGAGCGCGGAGATCAAGCAGTTGCTCGAGAGTCTCCGTGGTCCCGCTGACGCGCTCAACCACGTCCTGAACAGCGGTGCGTCCTCGCTGAAGTCGGACTTCCAGGGCATCAGGGCGCGGCTGGCGGAGGTGGAGGGCAAGCCAGACGCTCCCGAGAAGCCCGCGCCGGCCGCTGCGAACGGCGAGGTCACGACCGAGTTCGAGGCGCTTCAGGGCGGCGAGGGCTACGTCTCCGCCGAGCGGCTGAACGGAGCGCCGGCGCTGAACCGGGCGACCGCCCGGCACCTCCAGGAAGACCAGACCTAACCGGCGCCGCAGCGGCGCCGGTGTGACCTCGCGCCGGCGGCGGGTATGTACGGCGGATGCGGAGTGGGAGGCTGGCGCGGCCGGCGCGAGGCGAGCTGGCTCTCGCCGCTCTGCTGCTGCTCGCGGTGGGAGCGGGCGCCTTCGGCTCGCACGTCCTGCACGGCGGCTTCTACTGGGACGACTGGGAGAACGCGGCCTCGTCGCGCTATCCGCCGGCCGAGGGGTTCGCGCTCGGCGGCCTTGAGCTGAGTCTCTTCGCCTACCGGCCGGTTCACGCGCTCGGTCTGTGGGTTCCTCATGAGATCTTCGGCCCCAGCCCGACCCTTCATCTGGCCCTCGGGCTCTTCATGGCCGTTCTGGCCTCCGCGGCCCTCTACCTCCTTCTGAGGACCTTCCGCGTCGAGTGGCTGCCGGCGGCGGCCATCGCCGTCCTGGTGCTGATCTTCCCGTGGTCGGACTCCGGTCGCCTCTGGGCCACGGCAAGCATCAACAACCTTGCCATCGCGCTCTACCTGCTCGGCACGGTGATCGCGTTGCGCGGCCTTGAGCTCGATGGGCGAGAGGCGCGGAGGCACACCGCCTGCGCGCTCGCGTTGTACGTCCTGAGCGTTCTGACCTACGAGGTCACCGCCGCCCCGGCGCTCCTGTCGCTGTTCCTCTACGCGACCAGGGTGCCGTGGCGACTCGCGTTGCGACGCTGGAGGCTGGACGTGGCCGTCGTGCTCGGCGCGCTGGCGGTCGTGGCAGCGAGCACCACTCGCGTGCTGCTCACGCCCCTGGGCCAGCTCGAGCACGCGCTGAAGATCGCCGATCAGTCGCTCACGCTGCTCGCGTCGGCGGGCGCGCCATTCGGCTCGCCGCCGCGCGGAGCCGTCATCGGAGCGATGCTCGTAGTGGTTGCGTGTGCCGTCCTCGCCCTGCACCTGGGTCGCCTCGAAGAGGCCACGCGGGCCACGCTGCGGCGGTGGCTCGTGCTTGCCGGAGCGTCAGCCGTAGCCGTGTTGGCGGGGTACGCGGCCTTCGTCCCCGGGGAGCCGGAATACGTGCCGCTCAGCCCGGGGGCGGGCAACCGCGTGAATGTGTTTGCGGCGATCGGGTTCACGGGCCTGGTCGTCTCGCTGACGGTGCTCGGGGCAACGCTTGCCGTCGCGCTGGTCGGACGCCGCCGCGTCTGGTCGACGGGCTTGACCGCGGCGGTGACGCTTGCCATCGCGGTGGGCTACCTGAGCCGCCTGGAAGACGACAAGGCGGACTGGGAGCGCTCGGCGGCGCTCCAGGAGGACGTCCTCGGCGCCGTGGCGGCGAGCTCGTCGAGGGTATCCGCCGGTACGACGATCTACACGTTCGGTGAGGACCTGTACGCCGCGCCCGGCGTGCCGGTGTTCGCCGTCATCCATGACTTGAACGGCGCGGTGAAGCTGACGCTTCGGGACGGGACGCTCTCGGCATTCCCAACCCATCCCGACGGTCACTTCGTCTGCGGTACTTCCTCGCTGCGTCCGGTCGACCCGATCGGCGAGCGGACGAGGCCGGCCAGCTACGGTGAGGCGCTGTTTGTCGACGTGGCCGGCCGCAGATCCGCCGCCATAGCGACACGCGCGCAGTGCAAGCGCCAGAGTGCGCGCTTCGCGGCGGCCGGCCGGGAGGCCCTCTTGGCGAGGCGCTGACACCGCGTCGCTATCGCCTGATGGACGACGCCTTGAACAGCCTCGCGTTCCGATCGAGGCGTGTTCCGGCGTTGCCTCGCGGCCGACCGCCCTGGGCGTCCAGGAACGCGAGCTCGCGGGAGACGCCGGCGAGGTTCGCCTCGCTGTGGTCGACCATCCACGTCTCGAGTGCCACTCCATTCGCGGTCTGCAGCAGGCGGAAGGCCCGGCTCTGCTGCGGGTAGTCGATCAGCGCACCCGTCGTGACCAGCCAGTAGCCGCCGCTCGGCGAGCGGCGCGGCACGATCGAGTTGCGGTGGGTGTGGCCCGCCACCGCGGCCACCACGCCGGGACTCCGGTCGAGCACCGCGAGCGCTCGCCGCCCGCCGGCGAAGGAGTCGAGCGGCTGGTGTGAGAAGACCACGACCCAGCGTCGCCCGGCGCGGTCGAGCTCTCGACTCAGCCACTCGATCTGTCCAGGGCCGAGCCGCCCTTTCGCCCCCCCGTCGCGGCGTGCTGCGTCGAGCGCGATCCCGCGCACGCCGGGGGCGATGTCGAAGGAGTAGTCGAGCAGCGGCCTGCGTCCGCCCACGTCCCCGGCACCGCGGAGCCGCCTGGCGACCCCCTCTGCCGGGAGCTGGCGCCGCGAGCGATCGGGCGGCGTGCCGGCCGTCGGGCCGGGAAGCCCGCCCGAGAGCAGGCGGTCCACGAGGTCGGGGGTCAGAGCACGCTCGTCAGTTGGGATCTCGACGCTCGGATCGAGCCGCAACAGCGCCCGGCGGCCGGTCGCGACGGAGCTCGTACGGGCGCTCGGCCGCACCTCGCCCTGGAAGAGCAGCTCGTGGTTTCCCATGACGGGATACCAGGGAGCGTGCAGGCCGGGTGAGGGAAACGGCCGCTCGGCCTCCTCGAGCAGGCCGGGGTGGCGCGGTGCATCCACGTCGGGGCGGTAGTAGAGCGGGTCCGGGTTGTCGGCCGACTGCACGCCGTCGTACCCGGGCGCTCCGCCGTTCGGATCGACGGTCCCCCCGCGGAGGATGCTCAGCGCTTGGCTCAGCTCGTTGCTCTGCGCGTTGTCGATCAAGTCGCCGGTCGAGACCACCGCCTGCGGTCCGAGCGCGTTGAGCGACTCGACCGTGGCCGCTAGGACCTGCCCCGTGAGCGCCTCCTGTGGCCGGAAGGTCGAGGTGAGCGGCGCTCCGAGCCGGTCGAGGAAGGGCAGCCGTGCCGGTGACTCCTCGTCGACCACATGGGCGTCTGAGAGCTGCGCGAAGAGCGCCAGCTGACGCCCCGGGCGGGCGCTCGGGGCGAGCTCCGAGCGGTCCACGAGCGCCTCGCCGGCGCCGCGGTCGAGCCGGCCGTTGCCATCCGGGTCGACGTACGTCGCGCTGAGCGTGGAGCCCGTCGGCGGCTCGCCCGCGCTTCCGCCACGCCAATCCGCCACCGCCAGCGCGACCGCGCCGGCGAGGACCACGCCGAGGAGGATCGCGGCGAGGCGCAAGCTACTCCTCACGCAACGCGACAGCGATCGGGGTCCGTCCGACCTGGCGGGCGACCCAGAGGGCGGCGGTGAGCGCCAGCAGCAGCAGACCGAGGACGGCGAACGTGATCTGGCCCACGTCCGCGGAGAGTGGGAGCGTCACGTAGTCCACGGCCATATCGGCCACGGCCGGTCCGAGGACCGCACGTTCGAGCACGACGCCCGCGGGGGCGGCCAGGGCCACGACGAGCGTGGCGCCGCCTGCGAGGACGAGCGCCACCTCACGACGACCGGCGCCTCCCGCCCTCAACACCGCCAGTGTGGGCCGTCGCTCGAGTGCGGTGAGTGCGAGGGACTGGGTCAGGATGAAGAGCGCGATCAATATGTTCACGATCGCCACGACGCGGAGCACGTCGGCCAGCACCCCGAGGAACTCGCGGCTGCTGCTGGTCGCGGCCCCGACCGCCGCGGTGTCGATCCCGCGGGAGCGAAGCTCGCTGGTCACCTGAGCCGGGTCGGCGCCCGGCGACAGACGAACCGCGATGGCGGGCGTCAGCCCCGGGTCACCCTCGAGAAGGCGGGTCGGACGGACGTAGGCGACGCGACCTTCGTTCCCGAGCGCCGCAACGATCCCGACGACGCGGAAGCGGACCTCGCGGCCGGAGCCGAGCTGCGCGGCGATCGTGCTCCCGCGCCGTGCGCCGAGGGCGTTGGCCAAGCCCGCCCCGATCTCCGCCTCGCCGGCGGTCTGCACACGGCGCCCCTCCGTGACGGGGGGCGACTCGTACTCCGTGTGATCGCCTGGAAAGGCGATCAGCTTGAACGTCTCGCCGAGCTGAAACGAGTCGGCCGCTGAGGCCTCATAGCGTGGGGCCGCGGCGGCGACCCCGGGCACGTCACGCACGACGGGCAGCGTGGAGTCGGGCGCGCCGTTCACCGTCAGCTGGTAGCGCTTCCCGAGTGAGGCGGGATCGTTCTGGAGCGCATCGAGCCGGGTCGCCAGCGCGAGCATGAGGAGCACGAGCGCCGTGGAAACGGCCAGCACAGAGACGGTCGCGGCCGTGCGCCCGACTCTCGCCGCCACGAGCCGAGCCCCGAGCCCGAAGAACCCCGCGGGGTATGGAAGCCGGCGCGGCCGGGCGGTGAGCTCGGCGCCGCGAAGGATCTCGGCCGGCCGGCGAGAGGCGGCGCGCCAGGCCGGCCACATGGTGGCGAGCGCGACGAGGCCTACGATCACGAGGAGGCAGCCGGCGAGCGGCGCCAGCAGCGCCGCGCCGGGAGGAAGCTCGTTGAGGCTCTCGAGGAGGCGTGCGCTCGGACCGTAGGCGAGGAGCGCGCCGACACCGAGCCCGAGCGCCCCGGCGGGCACCGCGACGATGACCGCTTCGAGTCCATACTGAGCGGCCACGCCGATACGCGAGAAGCCAAGGCCGCGCATCACGCCGATCGTCTCCAGGCGTCGCTGGACCTCGGCTCGAGCCGTGGCGCCGAGCGTCACGCCCGCCACGCCGAGCGCCGCCGCGGAGAAGGCGATCAGGAGGGCGATCACGATCCCGGCGGCCTCGTCGAGCTGCACTTGAACTCCCGCGCGGGTGAGAAAGCGCAGGTTGTCGATTCCGAAGCTCACGGCCCGCGCCTGAACGAGCGTGGTGTCCAGACGGCTTGGGTCCTGCGACCAGATGAGCGCCATGTTCGTGAGCCCCGGGTCCGCGCCGAGCTGTGCGCCGAGGCCTTGGCTTGCCACGTACACGCGAGGCGCCGAAGCCAGCGGGAAGGCGACGTTGTCGGGCGCCACGGCGACTCCCACGATCCGCGCGTCCACTCCCGCCACGGACAGGCGGTCGCCCGGCGCGAGCCCCCAGGCATCGGCAAGGCCCCGCTCGACCACGACCTCGTCCCCGGCGCCCGAGAGGTCATCGCCCGCGACGATCGCGTAGCCGCGCCGGCCGTCGCCGACCACATGTACGGCACCGCTCGAGGTTGCCTGGCCCGCGGACGCCAGGGGCACTTCGGTCGCCTCCTGGCGATAGGAGCGAGACGCCACGTTCGGCAGCGCCTCGACTCGGGCATCGACCTCGTCGACCTGCTCGGGCTCGAAGCGGGCGATCAGGTCCGGGAGGTCAGCTCGCTCGGCGGCTCGATCGAAGCCCGTCGCGAGGCCGTAGGCGACCGTGGTGGCCGTCCCCATCATGGCGGCGACTGCCGCGATCCCGGCCGCGGCGAGGAGCGAGCGCCCTCGACGGCCCCTGAGCCGGCTCCAAGCACCGCGTGCCGAGGCGATCATGCTCTGAGACGACCGCCATCGAGGTGCACCACGCGATCGGCGATCTCCGCGGCCGCTTCGTCATGCGTTGCGAGCAGCACCGCCCGACCGCCGGAGGCTACCGCGCGGAGGTGGCGGAGGACCGTTCTGGCGGCGTCCGCGTCCAGGTTGCCCGTGGGCTCGTCGGCGAGCAGGACCGCGGGCTCGTTCACGAGCGCGCGGGCGATGGCGAACCGCTGCTGCTCGCCACCGGAGAGCGTGTGCGGGAGGCGGCCGCTTACCTCGTCAAGGCCGAGCTCGCGGATCAGGGCACGGGCGCGGGCGAGGCCCGAGCTGTGCCCGTTCACGAGGCGAGTGGGCATGGCCACGTTCTCCTCGCCCGTCAGCTCCGGCACCAGATGGAAGAACTGGAAGATGAACCCCACCTGGTGCCGGCGCAGGTCCGTGAAGCCGCGTTCGGTCAGCCGGTCGAGCCGCGAGCCGGCCACCTCGAGGGTCCCCGCGTCCGGGCGGTCGAGGCCGCCGATCAGATGGAGAAGCGTGGACTTACCGGAGCCGGACCGGCCGGCGACGGCCACCATCTCGCCCCCCGAGACGTCCAGATCCGCTGCGTCGAGCACCTTCCGCGCGGCGCGACCGCGCCCGTAGGTCTTCGTGAGCCCGCGGGCGGAGACGACGTTCATGAGCGTCACCCCTGGATAGCAGGTGCGCCTTGCGGGCGTTTCGATCAATCTCCCACGGGTAGGCAGGCGGTTGCAACCGTGCCGTGGGCTGCGCCTCGCGGTGAGCTCGAAGGAGGTCTCGTTGAGGGAAGATCAGGTCAAGGAGCCGGGCGACGGCATGACTGTCGAAGAGGGCGTCAACGATCCGGCCAGCGTGTCCGAGGAGGAGGCGCCCGCGTCGACCTCTGGGCCTGGGGGCGACGAACCGGCGGCGCCCGCCGACGCGGCCATGTCCGAGGAGGGCCGCTCGGACGAGCAGGGCGACGAGGAGACGGAGTGACCGTCGCTGCCGGCCTCCTGGCGCTGCTCGTCCTCGCCCAGGAGAGCCCGAGCAAGGGCCCGAGCCTGAGCGGCCTCGGCGGCGTGCTGCTCATCCTCGGCATCATCCTGCTGGTAGCGCTGCTGGCGTTCGCGGCGCTGCGGCTGCTCGTGCCCGCCTACAGGCGCTCGCGCGGCGCCGATGGCTCAGAGCGCGACGAGTAGCAGTCGTACCGCCTCGCCGCGCGCGGGCCGTCGGATGCGGCGGCGCCCTCGCGGTTCCCGCTCCTCTAGAGTGGCGCTATGGCAGGCCGTCGAGCGCCAGGACTGTTACCTCGCAGCGAGGCGCTCAACCGGCTGCCGAAGGCGCATTCCGCCGAGGGCGAGGTCGCCGTCTCCGACGCCCTCTACCCGGGACGCTCTCTTCGCCGGGCCGAGGTCAGGCGCACACGCATCCTCCCGGGCATCGACCTGGCCGACGTGGAGGCGGTGATCCTCGCGTCCCACGATCTAGACCGGGGCGGACGGGCGCGGCTCCTCTCATACGCTCGTGAGCTCGCCGACTTCTACGAGGAGCAGTCCCTGCACCAGCCGGAGCAGTCCTCCGGCGACTGACCGACCCCGGCGAGCCTGCCGGCTTCTGAAGACGCCTCCGCTCGTCAGCCGTCCTCAAGCTCCCTGATCGCCTGGCGGGAGCACCAGAACCGGCCGTTGGCAATGGTGAACCACGCCGTAAGAGACGCTGCCGAGCAGCACGGACCTTGCTTCCGAGAGCCCGCGGGAGCCGACCACGACGACCGCCACCTCGTGTTCGTCCGCCGCGGCGATGACCTCTTGCCAAACTGTCGACTCGCGGCGCCCGAAGTTGTCGCGAGCCCGCCTCGCGATCGGCTCAGCGTCGAAGCCGCAAGATCGCGCGAGCTGAGCGCCCTCATTGGCCACGTCATCGGCCGCAGCTTTCGCGTTCCGATCCAGCTCGTCGATGACGTCGCGCGCGACCTCGAAGGAGCCGGATAGCTCCTGGCGCAAGAGCACCGCGGCGACCGACTCCCAGACGGTGAGAACGACGGCGGGGCCAGCGAGGAGCACCCGGGCCGCGTGCTCGATGGCCCTGCGCGAGGGCTCGGAGCCGTCGTAGGCGAACAGAAGTGGCTGGCGAGCCGGCATCGCCATTCTTTACCGGCTCGGCCTTCCGCGCCTGCTGGGCCGAGCCTTGCTAGCGCGCGTTGTCGCGGCGGAAGCGTCCGTCTTCGCGATCGCTGGCGCTGTCCTGCGCGCTCACCCAGCTCACCCGCACATTGCCCATCCGCATGCGCTGCGGATGATCGCCGACGGGTATCCGCGCCACCTCTTTCTTCTTCTTGTAAGAGATGGCGGAGATCCGATCGCTGCCGCTCCACGAGACGAAGCAGTAGCGGCTGTTGCCGCTGTTGGTCGACCAGTAGGGCTTCTTCCCGCCGTGGATGAGCTTGTGGCGGAAGGTGTCGCGTGAGACGATCGCCGCGTAGTCGGACATGGTGCCCGCGACGCAGAGCCTGGTCCCTCTGTCGTTCATGGCGATTCCGTGGTGGGCGGAGTCGAGCAGGTACTGCTCGCGCGGCATGTCCTTGACCTCGTCGGCGATCGGGAGTCGGTTGACGCGCGTGACCCGATCTCGCTTGAGGTCGTACTCCACGAAGCCGTGGAAGAACGACACCTGGAAGTAGACGAACCGCTCGTTCGGCGACAACGCCATCGGCCTGACCGCGGAGCTCATGTTGGGGTAGCCGGCCTCCTCGAGCTTCTTGCCCATGTCGATTCGCTCGAGGACCTTGTTGGTCTTGGCGTCGACGATCTGGAAGTAGCGATCGCCCTTCGTGCTGTCCGCCACCGGCTGGTCCGCCGGCGTGTAGACGAGCCCGATGCTGGCGTGGTAGATCAGCTTGCCGTCGGCCGAGTAGTTGTTCTCGTGGGGAGAGTCGCCCGAGGGGAATCTGCCCACCTCCTCGCCGGTGCGGGTCCTGAGGATGTGGACGACGTTCCCCGTCGAGGCGGAGACGGCGACGTGCCTGCCGCTCGGCGATATCGCCATGTGGTCGGAGCGCTGCCCGTCCACCCGGAAGCGCCAGACGATCTTGCCCGTCCGCAGGTTGAGCGCCACCACGTCGGCGAGGCTCGGCCTGGAGACGACGACCAGCCGACCGTCCTTGGACGTGAACATGTCATCGACGTACTGGTCGTGGCCCTCGCCGACCAGCGCGCGGATGCCGAGGAAGTAGCCGAGCCGAACCGGGTTGGTGTAGATCTCGAGCATCCGTTGCTCGATGTCCGGGATGACGTTGAGCCGTGCGATCCGCTTGAAGTTCCCGCCCGGGCGGATCACGTCGGCGGTCCCGTCCCAGTTGTTGCCGACGAACAGCGCGTGCCGGAGGTCGGAATCCTTCGCGGGGTGTTCAGCGGATGCCGAAGGCGCCGCGACTGCGAGCGCGAACGCAGCCGACACGATTGCGGTTGCCTTTCTGCTCCTCACGTGCCTGTGATGCTCATCTCGGTAAGTGACCTTTCAGCTGCTCGGCTGAACCATAACGCCCTGACCGATTGACGTACCTCTAGGGTCTGGGGACCCATGCAGCTCGAGGCGACCATCACGTGCCCGGTCTGCGGGCACCGGAAGCGCGAGGCGATGCCGACCGACGCCTGCCAGCGCTTCTATCAGTGCGAGGGATGCCACGATCTCCTCCGCGCGAAGGAGGGGGACTGCTGCGTCTTCTGCTCGTACGCCGACCGGCGCTGCCCGCCGAAGGAGGCGGCGCTCGGTGCCTGAGAGCATCGGCCTGGAAGGGCTTCAGCGGCTCCTCGCCCACGAGGCGCAGCTCGTCGAGGTGCTGCCGCGGGCCGAGTACGAGCAGGAGCACCTACCCGGCGCGATTCACGTTCCGCTGAAGCAGCTCGACGCCGGGACGACTGCGAGCCTTGACCGCGAGCGCCCGATCATCGTCTACTGCCACGACTCCCTGTGAGACATGAGCCCACGAGCCGCGTGTCGGCTCGAAGCGCTCGGGTTTCGTGACGTCTACGACTACGTCGGCGGGAAGGCTGACTGGGTAGGTCATGGGCTACCGGTCGAGGGAGAGAACGCGACCCTACGGCGCGTCGGCCAGGTCATTCGAGACGACGTAGTCACCGCCGGGCTCTCCGACCGCATGCATGAGCTGCGCGAGCCGGTCGACCAGTCTCCCTACGGATTTGCGCTCGTCGTCTCGGAGGGCGGGACGCTCCTCGGGCGGGTCCGCAGGGCCGCGCTCGAGGGAGCCCCGGAAGCGACCGCCGAGGAGGTCATGGAGCCCGGTCCCACGACGACTCGTCCGGACACCGCACTCGACTCGCTCGCAGAGCGGATGCGAGAGCACGACCTGAAGACGTTCGTTATCTCGGACCCGCACGGGAAGCTGCTTGGCGTCGTGAGGCGCGACGACGTCGACAGTTAATCCGTGGTCCGGGTCGTCGCCGACTGGCGAGCGCTTGCCGACCCCCTCTATCTGTACGCGGTGCCGCCAGGTAGGGCAGCACGGCTTCAGCATGGGCGCGGCTGGTTTCGAACCAGCGACCTCTCGCGTGTGAAGCGCGGCGACGCGTGCGCTTCTGAGCGGTCGATACCGCTCTAGAAAGGGGCGCCTCACAAGCGGATCTAACCCGTCGCTAGCCAAGATAGGCGCCGATATGGGCCGATGGCTGTGGATTCGGGCACTGCCTTTACCAGCGCTGCCCATTGGAAGCAGACGGCGAGGACATCGGCCCGTCGTGCTGAAGGCGCAAGGCTGCTCTCCCGATCGCACCGGAGCAGTCGGGCCGCACCGTAAGCCCCGTAAGCCCGCGCCTTGCGGGCGCCGAGGAAGCGCGCGCGGAACTCGGGGACCAGATCAGCCGGCCTCCACCGCATAAATCGCCTCCCGGCACGGGCTCCGGTCATGCTCGCCGCGCTGGAGGTTGTCGTGGCCTAGAGCCGGACGTAGGCTCGATGCCGCGTCTCAGGCCTGATAGCACGGCGCTAGGAAGCGCCAAGGGACCGCGACCAGCCGCGCCACCCGCTGGTACTGTCGCCGAGAGGATCGGCACGTGAACGAGGGGATGCGGCCAATGTCAAGGGAGTCACTGCATCGACGCCGCGCTGTCTTCGCGGCGATTGCTGCACCCGGATTGGCACTGGCTATCGCGCTCGGAACCGGGGCGGCGTCGGGCCAGGACGCCCGGACGGCGGGCGCTCCGAGTGGATGCGAGGAGTCCCACCGCGAGCCGCACGGCGCCCATGCCGACGACGCTGGTCATCGCCACGGCGAGGAGCGGCCTCACAACCACGTTGATTGCGCCGCCGTGCCCAACAACGTGCATGGCTCTGACTTCAACGCCTACGGCGGTTCCCAGTCCGCTGACGACAGGGCGCCGAGGACCGCCGCAGCCGCAGTCAAGGGTGGAGCGTCGAGCGGGCGCACGCTCGGGCGTACCACGCTCGAGCAGACGATTACGGGCGGCGATCGCGACGAGCGATTCCAGTTTTTAAAGAAGGGGCCGGGCGAGCCGCGGATTGTGCGCGAAGACCTAGCCGAGGCGAAGCCAGGGCGCGGGGATAGGCGTCGCTCGCTCCTCTACGCCGCCCAAACCACCGACTGGCAGCTCGCTGACGAGGAATCGCCTTCGCGCGTCGAGTTCTTCGACATCACCGCTAACGAGCCGTTCCCGAACAGCTTCAGCGCCGCGCACCGCCCCCAGGAGGCGTTCAACCCCTTCGCCGTCGAGACCTCGATCCAGCAACTCAACCGCTTCACGGACGCCAGCCCGCATCGCCAAGGCAACGGCAAGCGCGCCGCGATGGACTTCACGATCCTTACCGGCGACCAAGCCGACAACCAGCAGCTCAACGAGACGCGCTGGGTCGTAAGGCTGCTCGAGGGCGGACGCCTTGACCCCAACAGCGGCACCGACCCATCGAGTTGCCCACCGGGGCAGAGACCGCAAGGCCAGACCGCCGACCCGAGGAAGTACGCCGGCGTCCAGGACTACGACGACTATCTCGCGCAGGGCTTTCAGTTCTACGACCCAGAGCAGCCGGCGGGGATCTGGAGCGACTGGCCCCGCTACCCGAACCTGATGGACCGGGCTCAGAAGCGGTTCCGCGCCAGCGGTCTCGATGTGCCCTCCTACGTCACTCCCGGCAACCACGACGGGCTTGCGCAGGGCAATCAGAAGGCGATTCGTCCGTTCGAGGACGTCGGCACCGGCTGCGTGAAGCCAATCGTGCCGGTGACTTCTCTCACCAACCCCGACGACTTCGAGAAGTCGCTGACCGAGGTGCTCGACCCCGACTTCCTCGCTGACCCGCTCACGAGCAATCCCGGGCAGGCGACGTTCGTGCCGCCGGACGAGCGTCGCCGCTACGTCGACAAGGCCGAATACAAGGCGCTCTTTGACACCGGCGCACAGGAGGACGCGCACGGCTTTGGCTTCGTCGACAAGGACGAGCTGAAGGCCTCTGGCCGAGCGGCCTCCTACTACGCCTGGAACGCCACTCCCGCGATCCGTATGGTCTCGATCGACACGCTCTGCGAGGGCGGCGTGGCCGGACCGGCGTCGAACGGCAACATCGACGACCCCCAGTTCCAGTGGCTGCGGGGCGAGCTGCGACGAGCGCAGCAGCGGGACAAGCTGATCATCGTCTTCGGCCATCACCCCATCAGGAACCTGAGCTGCAACCTCCAGGACGAACTGCCCGCCCCGGCGCAGGCCGGAAGCGACTGCACTGTCGACGACGAGCACGGCCATGACATCAACCCCGGCTGTGACCGCGATCCGCGGACCTCGACCCCGATCCACCTCGGCGACGACCTTGAGGCGCTTTTCCACAAGTTCCCCAACGTCATCAGCTATGTCGCGGGCCACACACATGAACACAAGCTCGCTGACTTCGACCGCGCTGACGGAGGTCCGGGCGATTTTTGGGGAATCGAGACGGCCTCGCTCGTTGACTCCCCACCGCAGAACCGGCTGGTCGAGCTGATGGACAACTGCGACGGCACGCTTTCGTTCCTTGCCACGGTGGTCGACACCGGCGCGCCGATCAAGGCGCCGAGCCCTGGTACGGACGCCAGCGGCCTCGACACGTTCGACCTCGGGTCAATCAGCCGGACGCTCGCCTACAACGATCCCCAAGCGGGGCCAGAGCTGGGGGAGGGAGAGCGCAAGGACCGCAATGTCGAGCTGCTACTCGAGGATCCGCGCCGCGAGCCGAGCAAGTGCACACGTACGGCGGCCGACCCGGATTCGCAGCCACCACCAGACGACGACGGCAATCGCGGTGAAAGCGGCGGAGGGTCGACCGGCTTCACCGGCGGGGGGAGCGCCGATTCGGTGACGGCATCCGACGCGAACGCCGGTTTCTACGACGACGGTTCACCGAGGACTAGCTCCACCGACGGGACGACGGGGACCACCGGCGGCAGTCTGCCCTTCACTGGCCTCGGACTGATTGCCCTCGTGTTGGCCGGAATTGCGCTCTTGTTAGGCGGCGCCCTCGTGCGCCGAGCCTCAGGGCCGCAGGCCGGCGAATAGTTCGACGAAAGCTCTTCCGCGAAGCCGCTCTGCAGGGTCTTGAGTGGGCGCGGCTGGGTTCGAACCAGCGGCCTCTCGCGTGTGAAGCGAGCGCTCTCCCACTGAGCTACGCGCCCGGACGGGGATTGTAGGCCGCCCGGCCGGACCCTTCGAGCTTCTGGCTCGACGACGATCATTGCCTTCTCGATGAGCCGGGCCGGAGGGCGAGCGTTTCGCGGCGGCGCCGCCGGGTAGCTCTGGCGCCGTGCGAGCGGCTCGGCGTTCCGGTGATACGGGCTCGGGTCGTTGAGGCCGACGGCCGCGTCGCCGGGGCGGCGTTCCCAGTCGCCTCCCGCGCCCGAGGGGCGAAGTCCTTGCACCCGAGAGGCCTGTGTACGAGGGGGTCTTCCGTATCGCGGGCGCCCCCGAGGCACGTCTTCGTCCCCGTCACGGACCCCCAGCAAGCGCCGTACTCGTCGTCGCTTCCCTACCGGGCCGGAAGTGAGCTGTTTCTCGTGGGGTTCCGCCGCGTGGCCGGGTCTCCACGATGTGGTGGGGCGACGCTCGAGGCGAGGCTCTAGCGCGCCGCCGCGACCGGCGCCCTGCGGTTCTCGCTGGCGGTCTCGCCTGTGCTTGGTCGCTTCAGCCCGGTCGGTGAGCTGCGCATAGGACGTCGGCTGCCCGACGAGCTGGACGCGCTCAGTTGAACCCCTGGAACACTGGCGGAGGCTTGGCGCCCGACGGGTTCATCAACCGCTTGCGTGCGTACACCTATCCCGCGTCACAGGAGGGGTGGAGGGGCTGACCGTGTCACATGGGCCAGCATGAGAGCGGCCTAGAAGTCGCCGCCACCACCAAAGTCTCCGCCACCGAAGTCTCCGCCTCCGAAGTTCCCGCCTCCGAAGTCACCAAAGTCCCCGCCGTCGCCGAAGTCGCCGGCGCCCCCGTCCCCGTCGATGTAGATCGGGCCCCCGAAGCCCATTCCGGACCCGAGCATGGAGCCGAGGAACATGGCGGGCAGGAAGCCACCGCCGAAGCCTCCGAAGAATCCGCCGGCCCAGGGACCGTACGCCGCGGGGGCGTTCCAGTAGGGCATGGCCTGCCCGCTGACCATCACCTCGCGCGCCGCCGGCTCGAGCCCTTCCTCCACGCGCTGCGCATCGGCGGCGCAGGCCGGCACCGGACGCGGCATGCCGCCCGGCGGCGCCCACTCCACATCGCCGACCGACGGGCCGTGGCGGGGATCGAAGAAGCACGGCGAGCGCCGCTCCGGAGGCTCTTGCCCGGCGAACCTCGCCTTGGCGGATGCCATGGCGAAACGCCCCTCTTCGAGGGCGGCGGTCACCGGCTCGATGTCCTCCGGGCGGCGGGCGCGCTCGAACGCCTGGTTGGCCTCGTCGTAGCGAGTGACCGCTCGCCCGTAGTCCTCCTTCGCGGCGGGGTCTACGTCCGGCATCTCGACGTCGAGGTCCAGGGCGCGGATGTCATCGCCGAGCGCCACGAGGTCGTCCCGGGCGAATTCCTTGACCTCCTCGAGCTCTCGTTGGTTCCGGCGTCGTCGTCGCAACGCGAGCAGTCCGGCGGCGCCGCCCCCGATCACCGCAAGCCCGCCGAGCCCGACCAGGGACGGTCCCTCACCCGGCGGCTCGGCACCCGCGGCCGGCTCACCGCCGCCGTTGCGAGCCTGGCCCACGAGGTCCACGAAGGCGAGCAAGGTGGCCGCCAGGCCCTCCGACTCGTGTTCCTCGAACGCCTGGGTGGCGAGCGCCGACGCCTCACCCTCCGCGAGGCCGGTGCTGCCCGCTCGGAACTGGTCCCCGACGACGGCCGCATAGGTGCCCGGCCGGCGGAGCGTCTCGGCGATCGTCCTGAGCACCTCGCCGCTGTCGCCGCCGGCCTCGTTGCGCGCCTCGTCCGGGAGGACCGCGATGTAGATCGGCCCGCCGTCGCCTGCTGCGATGCGGTCACGAAGCTCCGAGGCCTCGGCGTCGGACAGCGCCGACTCCACCGCCGGGTCCACGTACACGGGATCCGATTCCAGGCCGCTCACGGCGCGGTCGATCAAGGGGCCTGCGTAGGCCGGCTGGGCGACGGTTGCGAGCGCCACGATGGCCACGAGCGCTGCGAGCAGCAGAAGGCGAGCGCGCATCATTTGCCTGGGAGGTCGTACCCGCCATGGACGCCGTCAAACGGCCGCTAAGATCCCCAGCGGACCGTGCTAGGCGGGGAGGTAGCGGTGCCCTGCACTCGCAATCCGCTCTAGCGAGGCCGAACTCCCGTCTGAGGGGCTAGGTCTTTGGGGTCAGTACGCCGGTCGAGGGCGTCGATGGCCAGGTCCCGCGCGGTGAACGCTCGCGAACCAGGTCAGATCCGGGAGGAAGCAGCCTTAAGCGATTCCGTTCATGCGCCGCGGGGAAGCCTGGCCGGAGTCCGGGGCCGGCGGGCACGCCCGGAGGCAGGCTTCGAGGTCGGGTGCACGGTCCACTACTCCGCCGATACCCCGGCGGGGGGGTGCCGGTTAGTCGCGTGAGCGGCCCCCTGACCGGCCATCCGCGCCGCGGCTAGCATGGGCATCCAGATGCTCTCGCTCTACCGTCGCCACCGCCCACGGACGTTCGAGGACGTGGTCGGCCAGGAGCACATCGTGCGCACGCTGCGCAACGCAGTCGAGCTCGACAAGGTGCATCACGCCTACCTGTTCGTCGGCTCACGGGGCACCGGCAAGACGAGCATGGCGAAGCTGCTGGCCTGCGCATTGAACGCCGACGATGGTCCGCGGACGGACTTCTCGCCCGAGGACAGCGCCTGCAAGGCGATCGCGAACGGCACCTCGCTCGACGTGGTGGAGATGGACGCCGCCTCGAACAACTCGGTCGACGACGTTCGCGAGCTCCGCGAGAACGTGGTGCTCGCGCCGATGGGCGGGGGGCGCCGCGTCTACATCCTCGACGAGGCGCACATGCTCTCGACCTCCGCGTGGAACGCGTTCCTCAAGACGCTCGAGGAGCCGCCGCCGCACGTCGTCTTCGTGCTCGCCACGACCGAGGCGCACAAGGTCCCCGCGACGATCGTCGACCGCTGCCATCGCTTCGACTTCCAGCGGCCCTCGCTCGAGCAGGTGGCGAGCGTGCTGCGGCGCGTGGCCGTCGAGGAGGCGATCGAGGTCCCGGAGCCCGCGCTCGCGATGATCGCCCGCTCGGCGACCGGCAGCTTCCGCGACGCGCTCGGCACCCTCGAGCAGCTCGTGACCTACGGCGGCAACGAGGTGAAGCTTGACGACGTCCTCGAGGTGCTCGGCGTGGCCGACGCGGAGCTCGTGCTCGAGACCGCCGAGTCGCTCGTGGAGCACGACCCGAAGGCGGCTCTGATCGCGGTGGAGCGGCTGTCGGCGTCCGGACGCGACCTCACCCAGTTCATGCGCGACCTCGCCGCTCACCTCCGCCATCTCTACGTAGTCCAGACGCTTGGCGAGGTGCCCGACTCCTTCTCCGTCACGGCCGGGCACACCGAGCGGCTCTCAAGCCAGGCCGGCCGGCTCGCCCACGGGGAGGTGCTCCGGGCGATCGATCTGCTCGCCGAGGCGCTGAGCGCGGTGAAGGATGGCTCGGATCCGCGGATCCGCCTCGAGCTGGCGCTGCTGAAGGCGGTCCAACCGCAGGCCGACCTCTCGCTGCAAGCGCTCATGTTCCGCATCGAGCAGCTCGAGCGGCGGGTCGGTGCGGCCGGCGCGAGTGGCGCGGCCACCGAGCTCGGCACGGGTGGCGAGGAAGCTCCTACGGACGCCGCGGTCGCGTCCGCCATCAAGTCGGGTGGAACGCATGAGGCCTCGGCCGGAGGGTCCGGCTCGGCGCGAGCGACCGGCGCGCGCACGGCGGCGAGCGCTGCGGCGCCCGCCACCGCCCAGGCGGTCTCCCTCCCCGAGGATGCGGCGCCCACAGCCGCGCCGCAGATCGACCTCGAGCGGGTGCGCACGCTCTGGCCGGCTGTCGTGGACGCCGTGCGGGTCGAGAACGCCATGGTCGGCGCGCTCCTCGGCGAGGCGCGGCCATCGGCGCTCGACGGAGATAGCCTGACGATCGACTTTCCGGCGGACGCCGAGTTCTCGAAGAAGAAAGCGGAGTCGAACGGCGCGCTGGTCAGGACCGCCCTTCGCGGACTAACCGGCCACGCGCTCGACCTTCAGTACAACCTGAGCGGAGACCATCCCGGCGCATCGCCCACTCTCTCGGAGGACGAGCTGCTCCGGCGGCTCAGGGAGGACTTCGGCGCGAAGGAGGTCTTCGACGACGAGCCCCCGAGCGAAGAGGACTGACGGCCATGCCGAAGCAGCCGAACATGAACCAGATGATGAAGCAGGTCCAACAGATGCAGGCAGAGATGGTCAAGGCCCAGGAGGAGCTCGAGTCAGAGGTGCTCGAGGCCAGCGCGGGTGGGGGCATGGTCACCGTGAAGATCACCGGTGGGCTCGAGTTGCGCGAGATCAGGATCGACCCCGAGGCGGTCGATCCCGAGGACGTGGAGCTGCTCCAGGACATGGTGCTCGCGGCGACCAACGAGGCGCTCCGGTCGGCACAGGAGCTGGCGGCATCGAAGATGGGCGCCGCGAGCGCGGGGCTCGGCCAGCTCGGCGGGCCCGGCGGGATGGGCCTGCCGGGCCTTTAGGATCGTCCTGCGGTTCGACGCATCGGGGCCGACCTGCCGTCCGAAACGCCGCGGGCACTCTTCGTCGCGAACTGGTCAGTCGAACTGACCAGTTGAGCTGAGGACTCGGCGTAACTGCTCAGCACAGGTGGTCAGCGGAGCTGACGAGTTCGGAGACGAGAGAGCCGCCCACGCCCGCGTGAGCGGGCCCGCCGCTTCCGCCTCTAAGCTCGGGAGCTCGTGTTCGCCCCGCCAATCAACCGCCTCATAACTGAGTTCGCGCGACTGCCGGGGATCGGTCAGCGAACCGCACAACGGCTCGCATTTCATGTGCTGCGGCTGCCCCCCGAGGAGGCGCTCGGGCTAGCCGACGCCATTCGCGAGGTCAAGGAGACCGTCGGCCTCTGCGAGGTCTGCTTCAACCTCGCCGTCGGGCCCACCTGCCGCATCTGCGAGGACGAGCGCCGCGACGCGGAGGTGATCTGCGTGGTCGAGGAGCCGAGCGACGTGATCCCGATCGAGCGCACCAACGAGTACCACGGCCGCTACCACGTGCTCGGCGGGGCGCTGTCGCCGATCGACGGAGTGGACCCCGAGGACCTGCGGATTGCCGAGCTCGTGAGCCGCGTGGAGTCGAACGGCACGCGCGAGGTGGTGGTGGCCACCAACGCCACCACCACGGGCGAGGCCACCGCCCTCTACATCGCCGATGCCCTCCGCGAGCGCGCGCCCGACGTGTCGGTCACGCGCCTGGCGAGCGGGCTGCCGGTGGGCGCGGATCTCGAGTATGCCGACGAGATAACGCTCGGCAAGGCCTTCCAGGGCCGCCGCGCGCTCTGAGGGTCTCCGGAGGGGCGCTTACTCGAGCAGGCCGGCGTCGCTCTTCGCGGTCAGCACTCGACTCAGCGCATCGTCGATCCGGGCGATCGGGATCTCGTCCTTTTCCACGGCGCTCAGAACGGCGTCGTAGGCGTCCTTCTGATCGGCCTCGCGGCCGCTGATATAGACCATGTCCTCGCCTGCCTTGATCGCCTCGACCGCGGCCTCGGGAACCGGGATCGTCGCCGTAACCCCGGGTTGCGACAGGTCGTCGGCGATCGCGACGCCGTCGAAGCCGAGCTCGTCGCGTAGGAGGCCGGTGACGATGGAGGGGGAAATCGATGCCGGCGTGAGGAAGTCGTCGCTCGCGTAGACGCCGTTTCCGACCACTATGCCCGGCACCCCGCTGTCGATGGCGGCTCGAAAGGGCCTCAGGTCGCGCTCCTCGAGGTCCTCGAGCGTCAGGCCTACGCTGGCCGGCCCGACCTCGGGTGACAACGAGGCGCCGCCGAGGCCGGGGAAGTGCTCGGCGGCCGCGAAGAGCTTGGCCCGGTCATAGGCCTCCACCGTAGCCCGCGTGTACTCAGTTACCTCCTCTGGGAGATCCGAGTACGCCTGACCCTCCAGGGACCCCCCCTCCTCGGGAGCGACGTCGAGAGGCGGACCAAGTAACCCGTTGACGCCGACCGACAGAAGCGCCTTGGCGGCTTCGCTCGCCGCCTTCGCGGCCGCGGCGGCAGACTCCGTCTCAGCCGGCGGGACCTCGGGCGGCAGGTCGCCGAACGCCGAGAACTCTCCACCCGGTTGCCTGGCCATGATCCACGGGGGCACGTGCTTGGCCCGCTTCGCCACGGCTGCGGCTTCGTCAGTCAGGCCTTCGAGCTGGTTCCGACTGCGGTAGTTGCGGCTTGTCGGAACGAGCCCTCCGAGGTCCATCTTGCGCATGCGGGAGAAGATCTCGGCGTCCTTGTCGGTCCCCTCGAAGCCGAACAGGAAAAGCTGCGCCACCTTGTCCTCCACGGCCATGCCGTCCATGGCATCGGCCGCGCCACGAGGCAGGCGCGGTTCCTGCTGATCCGCGGCGGGGGCCGCCGGCGGTCGATCAGGCGCCGGCTCCTCCTCGCCGCCGCTGATCAAGGCGACTATCAACAGCACCACGAGAATTCCCACCAGCGCCGAGCGCCCCGGGGGAAGGCCGTGAAGCCGTTCTCTCAGCGGCGCCGGCAGCCGGCCCGTCAAGCGTCGTGACAAGTCCGTCATACCCTGAAAGCTATCTTTGGGCGGCATGCCCAGCGCCGGCTCCGCAGCTCGACAGAGCCCCGCCCGTCATCAGACGGTCGTGATGAAGTTCGGCGGGACGTCGGTGGCCGACGCCGACCGGATCAAGCGCGCGGCGCGCCGAATCGTTCAAAGCAAGGACCAGGGTAACCGGGTGGTTGCCGTCCTCTCCGCGCGCGGGAAGACGACCGACCAGCTCGTGGCGATGGCGGTGGAGGTCTCTGAGCGACCCGACCCGCGCGAGATGGACATGCTGCTCTCGACCGGGGAGCGGATCTCCTGTGCCCTCGCGGCCATGGTGATCAAGGACCTCGGGCATGACGCGGAGTCGCTCACCGGCTCCCAGGCGGGCATCGTGACCGATACCTCTCACACGAAGGCACGGATCCTCGACGTCCGGGCCGAACGGATCCGCGACGCGCTGGAGAAGGACCGGATCGTTCTCGTTGCCGGCTTCCAGGGCGTATCGACCGCCTACGACGTCACGACGCTCGGGCGCGGCGGCTCGGACACCACGGCGGTGGCCCTCGCCGCCGCCCTCCACGCCGACGTGTGCGAGATCTACACGGACGTCGCGGGGGTCTACAGCGCCGATCCGAGAATCGTCCCGAACGCGCGCAAGCTGGCGCGGGTCTCGTTCGAGGAGATGCTCGAGATGGCCTCCTCGGGTGCCAAGGTGCTTCAGCTGCGCAGCGTGGAGTACGCCCGAAACCACGGCGTTCGCATCCACTGCCGCTCGAGCTTCGACGACGGACCGGGTACCTTCGTACTCACCGAGGAAGAGACGATGGAACGCCCGCTGATCACAGCCGTCACGCACTCGACCGACGAAGCGCGCGTCACGCTCACCGGTCTCCCGGACACACCCGGCGTTGCGGGGCGTGTGATGACCGTGCTTGCCGACGCGAACGTGAACGTGGACATGATCATCCAGAACGAGCCGGCCGTCGAGGGCGAGCGCCATCGCGCCGACATGTCGTTCACGGTGCCCCGCGCCGACGCTCGGCTGGCTCGTGAGGCGCTCGAGCCGCTGGTCCACGAGCTCGGCATCGGCGGTGTCGCGACCGACTCCGGCATGGGCAAGGTCTCGCTCGTCGGAGCGGGAATGAAGAGCCACCCGGGAGTCGCGGCCAAGGCGTTCTCCGTCCTCGGCCAGGCGGAGGTGAACATCGAGATGATCTCCACCTCGCCGATCAAGATCTCGTGCGTCGTGAAGGAGGAGGACGTGCCGCGCGCGGTGAGCGAGCTCCACGCCGCCTTCGACCTCGGGGCCGACGCGGTCAGGCGCGAGGACGTGAGCGGCGACCATCGGCCGGTCGTGGCGCCCCCGGGCGGCGGTGAGTCCCTGCGCCGCGAGGCGAGCTGAAGCGAGTAGCGGTGGGTGGGGCGACGGGCGCCGTCGGCTCGACGATCCTCGGCGTCATGAACGAGCGCCGGTTTCCGGCGGACGAGGTAGTGCCGTTCGCCTCCGAGCGCTCCGCCGGACGCGCCATCGACTACGGCGATCGCGACCTCACCGTCCAGGCCCTCTCGGACGACGCGATCCAGGATTTCGACCTGGCCCTCTTCTCCGCCGGCTCGGGGATCAGCGAGACCTGGGGCCCGAAGTTCGTCGAAGCCGGCGCGGTCGTGGTCGACAACTCCTCGTGCTGGCGCATGAAGGATGGGGTGCCGCTCGTCGTGGCGGAGGTCAACCCGCACGCGCTCGAGTCGCACGACGGCATCGTCGCGAATCCGAACTGCTCGACCATGCAGATGGTCGTGGCGCTGGCCCCGATTATCGAGGCGGCGGGTATCGAGAGGCTCGTGCTGTCCACCTACCAGTCGGTCTCGGGGACCGGCCAGCTCGCCGTCGAGGAGCTGCACGATCAGACGTGCGCGATCCTGGACGCCAAGGAGCTCACGCCGCCGAGCGTTTACCCGCACCAGATCGCCTTCAACGTCCTGCCTCAGGTCGAGACCTTCCGCGAGGGCGACGACTACACGACCGAGGAGCGCAAGATGATGGCCGAGACGCGGAAGATCCTCGGACGGGACGACATCGGCATATCGGCCACCTGCGTGCGCGTGCCCGTCTACACGGGCCACTCGGAATCGGTGAACGTGCAGACGCGCGAGCCGCTGTCGGCCGATGACTGCCGGCAGCTGCTTTCCGGGGCGCCCGGCGTCGTGGTGCTGGACGACCCCGCCCACGCGCTCTACCCCCTGGCCATCGAGGCCGCCGGCCGCGACGACGTGCTGGTCGGCCGCATTCGACGCGACCCGTCGCACGAGCGCTGCCTGAACCTCTGGATCGTGGGGGACAACCTTCGGAAGGGCGCCGCCACCAACGCCGTGCAGGTGGCCGAGCTGCTCAGCGTGCGCAACCTCCTGCGCACGGCGCGCGCTGCCTGAACGGCGGCGTCGCAGCTAGCCGATGGCAGCGTTTGGCCGACCGAGGCTGGCCAGATCGCGGCGCGAGGAGATACCGAGCTTCCGATAGATGTTGCGGGCGTGCGTTCGGACGGTCTCGACGCCGATCGACAGGTCGTTGGCGATCTGCGCGTTCGTGCGGCCGTCCTGTAGCTGCTCCAGTACGTCGGCCTCTCGAGGCGTGAGCAGGTCCGGGCCGGGCAACCCCGGTCGCTCGCCCGGCTTCGCAGTCCGCGGCAGGACGTTCATGCCGCGAGACGCCAGGTGGATCGCGTTGATGATGTCTCGGGCCTGTGTCTCCTTCGAGATGCACGCCGCGGCGCCGAACGACAGCATCTGGGTGGCCTCCGGCGTGCTCGGACGGTTGGCCAGCACGACGATCCGCGTCTCGGGGTGCGACTCGTGGAGCTTGTAGACGCTTGCCGCACTCGGCAGCGATCCGAAGTTGAGCAGCGCGACCGCGGGGCGGTGCTCATCGAAGGCCCCGCCGAGCTGGTCGAGCGGCACGCCGCTCGCCACCAGTCGCACGCTCGGGTCCTCGGAGATGAGCTGCCGGAGACCCACGGCGACCAGGTCCTCGAACTCGCCGGCGACAACCGGAACGCAGGAGCGCATCGGAGCAGTGTAAGGGAGGGTGAGGGGTAGTGCCACCCTCACCCTAGTTCCCCCACGCAGGTGAAGGGAGCTCTCACCCCCGGCTCCCCCTTAGTACCCCCCTCAAATCACACCGCTGAGGGGAAGCGAAGGCCGCACGCTCCAGGCATTCTGTGACCAACCAGTCAGTGATGGCTGGGGCGAGTCTTGGCAGACTTCTCGAAGGACGGCTTAGGGGTACGTTCTCACGTGAAAACCGACCAGCCACTGGTCGGTTTTCTCGTTTCTGAAGGCGGTTCTGCCGACGCTAGGCGGCCGCGAGGTCCGCGACTTTGCGCTGCACGTCGCGGGTCTTCACCACGTGCTTGTCCATGCCGAGCTCCTTCGGCTCGAGCCCGAGCGCGAGCCCGATCAGCTGCGGGAAGTGCAGGACCGGCACGTTCAGGTCGCGCTCCACGTACTTGGAGGCGTCAGGCTGCTGCATGTCCAGGTTCAGGTGGCACAGGGGGCACGGCGTGACGAGGCAGTCCGCGTCAGCGTCGATGGCGTCGGCCAGATGCCGGCCCGCCTGCCTCAGCGACGTGGCCTTGTTCATCGTTATGACTGGGAAGCCGCAGCACTTGTGCCGCCCCGCATAGTCCACCGGCTCGGCTCCGATCGCGCTGATGACCATCTCGAGGTACTGGCCCCGCTCGGGGTAGTGGTCGTAGCCGAGCCGGGTGGTCGGCCGCACGACGTAGCAGCCGTAGAAGGGAGCGACCTTCAGCCCGTGGAGCGGCCGCTCGACGCGGCTTCGCAGCTTGTCGAGTCCGATGTCCTCCACGAGGAGCCACAGGAAGTTCTTGTTCCACCAGGCGCCGTCGTGTTCGTACGACAGCCCCTCCGGCTCGAGATGCCCGTTGACGTGCCGGCGATAGGCGCTGTCGGCGTCGAGTCGCTCCTGGCACTCGGACTGCGCTCCCTGGCAGGTCGAGCAGATGTTCATCATGCCCATGGCGCCCTCCACCTGCTGGGCCAGCGCGAAGGTGCGCGCGTTGAGGCTGTCCACGAGCTCCTGGTTGTGCTCGGCGATCACGCCTGCGCCACAGCAGTTGGCGCGGTCGAGCTCAACGAGCTCGAGATCGAGCTTGGGAGCCACCTTGGCCATAGAGCCGTGGAGCTCGGGCGTGAAGCCGCGCGATACGCAGCCGGGCCAGTAGGCGAGCTTCACTGGTCGGCCCCGGTCTCTCCCATGGCCGGCTCCTTGTCGGCCTGCTCGCCCTCGTCCTCGCCGAGACCGGCGTCGCCCTCGCCGACGATGTACATGTTGAGCTCCAGGCGCTCGTCCTTGGACTCGATCTCGTGGTAGATGCGTCTCACCTGGTCCTGGTCGGGGAGCTTGTGATGCAAGAGGGCTTTCCTCGGTGTGACCTTGCCGGATCTGAGTGCGTGGACGACCGTGGACAGCGAACCGGCGAGCTGCTTCACCGCCTTCGGGTCGGTCTGGCCCTTGAGCATGCTCCCCTCACCGTATGAGCGGGGCAGTACCTGCGCCTCGTGGAGCGTTCCCCACTTCTCGATGATGTCCACGAACGCCTTCTCGTGCCCGTAGCCGTTGTTGCCGTCCTTGATCTCGTGGTCGGCGGTCGCGTGTCGACGCAGCCGCATGATCTGGTTCATCGGATCGACGCCCTTCGGGCACACCTCGATGCAGGCGAAGCAGTGCGTGCAGTCGTAGATGCCGTGGGGGTCCTCGGCCAGATCGGCGAGGCGCTCCTCGGTGTGGGCGTCGCGTGGGTCGCCCACGAAGCGGTAGGCCTTGGCCAGGGCTGCGGGACCGATGAAGTCCGGGTCGACCTCCATCGAGAGGCAGGCGGAGACGCAGGCGCCGCACTGGATGCAGGCCATCGACTGCGTCACGTCGATCATCGACTCGGCCGGGACGATGTACTCGCGCTCGGGCGGATCGCCCTCGGGCAGCAGCCACGGCACTACGCGCTGGATCTTCTTCCAGTGGACGGCGTCCATGTCCACGATCAGGTCCTTGAGCACGGGCATGTTGCCCATCGGCTCGACGACGATCGCGCCGTCCTTCGCCTTCTCGGCGGCGTCGCTGATGCGGGTGTTGCACGCCAGCGCCGACTGGCCGTTGATCTTCACGCCGCACGAGCCGCAGATGGCGGCGCGGCACGAGCAGCGAATCGCGAGCGACGCGTCCTCCTCGTCCTTGTACTTGAGGATTCCGTCGAGCACCGACCGCTCGGGGGGGAGGTCCACGTCGAACTCCTCCCAATAGGCCGCCTCGCCCGACTCCGGGTCGTAGCGGCGAACCTTCAGCGCAAATTCGGCCATCTCAGTACGTACGCTCCTCGGGCTGCCATTGCGTAATCGTGACTTCCGAGTAGGAGACCTCGGGCATGTCGCCGTTCGCGGCTACCGTGATGTGCTTCAGCCATTCGTCGTCGTTACGCTCGGGGAAGTCGGTACGGTACTGCGCCCCGCGGCTCTCCTTGCGCTCGAGCGCGCTCGCCACGATGGCCTCCGCGTTGTCCAGCATGAAGCCGAGCTCGATCGCACCGAGCACGTCCTGGTTGAAGACGGTGCCCTTGTCGTCGGTGGCGACCCGGCCCGCCTCCTCCTTCAGTCGCTGAACGATCTCGAGCCCCTCGCGTAGGCCTTCCTCGTCGCGGAAGACGGCGGCGTACCTGTCCATGGCGGCCCCGAGCTCGTGCTTGATCTCCGAGACGCGGCGACCGTCGGCCTCGCGGCCGACGACTTCGCGAACCATGCGCTCCTCGTCGGCGAGCTTGCTTGCGGAGGGCTTCGGCATCCGCGTGTCGTGCGAGCGGTGGGCCGCGTGGGCCCCCGACCGCCGGCCGAATATGAGTGTGTCGAGGAGCGAGTTGGCGCCGAGCCGGTTGCCGCCGTGAACCGATACGCACGCCACCTCTCCGGCCGCGTACAGGCCGGGGATCGAGGTCTGACCCTCGATGTCCGTCTTGACCCCGCCCATCACGTAGTGGTTTCCCGGCTTGATGTGGATCGGCTCCTTCGTGATGTCCACGCTGGCGAAGTCACGCCCGACGTTCACGATCTCCCGCAGCGCCTCGTGGATGCGCTTGCGCGGCACCACCGTGATGTCGAGCGCGACGGTGCCGTCGGGGAACCCGCGCCCCTCGTCGATCTCGGTCTGCTCCGCGCGGGAGACCACGTCGCGCGAGGCGAGCTCCATCTTGTTGGGCGCGTACTTCTCCATGAAGCGCTCGCCCTCGGCGTTGTACAGGTGGGCGCCCTCGCCGCGCGCGCCCTCCGTGATCAGAAGGCCGAGCCCCGCAAGGGTGGTGGGGTGATACTGGACCATCTCCATGTCCATCAGCGGGGCGCCGATCCGGTACGCCATGGCGATCCCGTCGCCCGTGCAGACGAGCGCGTTGGTCGTCGGGTTGTAGATCTGCCCGTTGCCACCGCTCGCGAGGATCACCGACTTGGCGGAGAAGAGCTCCATCGAGCCGTCGCGGATGTTGCGCCCGATGCACCCGGCGACCTCGCCCGCATCGTCCTGCACCAGCGCGGTGGTGAACCACTCCTCGTAGCGATAGACCTCCGAGCGCTTCATGAGCTGCTCGTAGAGCACGTGGAGGATCGCCTGGCCGGTGATGTCGGCCACGTAGTAGGTCCTCGCCGCCGAGGCGCCGCCGAAAGCGCGGGTCCCGAGCTTCCCCTCCTCGTTGCGGTGGAACGTCACGCCCAGGTGCTCCAGGTCGAGGATCTCCTTCGGCGCCTCGCGGCACATGATCTCGATCGCGTCCTGGTCACCGAGGTAGTCCGAGCCCTTGATGGTGTCGAAGGCGTGCGACTCCCAGGAGTCCCCGGGGTTGAGCGCGGCGTTGATCCCCCCCTGCGCCGCGTTCGAGTGCGAGCGCACCGGATGAATCTTCGAGATGACTCCCACCGAGACGCCCTCGTCGGCGGCGGCGAGGGCGGCGCGCTGGCCGGCGAGGCCGGCTCCGATCACGAGAACGTCGTGCTGGGGCATTCGAGGGGGTCTCCTTGGGTCGCTCCGAGAGCCCGGATTGGGCGCTGCGGGCGGCGGCAGTCTATGCGAATGGGCCTTGCACCCGGATTACGGACGCGTCTGGTCGGGAGGCTCAAGAGCGGGCGACGCATCGAGTCCGGCTGAGGTCGCGCGGCGCTAGACAGCGGACGTGGCCGGCCGGAGCGCGCGCTTGACCTGGTTCAGCGTGACCACGCCGCGCAGGATGCCGTCGCCGTCCACCGCCATGACCGCCCCGAGTCGCTGGAGGCCATCGGTATGGGCATCGAGAACGCGCTCCAGCGACTCGTCGGTGCTCACGCGCAGGGTTCCGGACAGGTCACGCGTCATCACGTCTTCCACGGTCTGGCCGGCCCGCGCCGATTCGGGCACGGTCTCCACTTCGCTCCTGGTGATCAGACCCACGAACCGACCCACGTCGTCGACGACCGGGAACCACGGCCAGCGGTAGCGCAGGAAGAAGTCCTCGAGAGCCCTGTCGAGATGAGCGCCGCTGCCGACGGCCACCGGCTGTGCGTCCATCACGTCGGCCACACGGATCCCGCCGATCCGCGAAGCCAGGCGCGACTGCAGGTCGGCGGAGCGCGCGGCCCCGCCGAGGACGAAGCCGATCAGCACCAGCCAGACGCCGGTGAGCACCGGACGGCCGGGCAAGAGCGTGTCCTCGGGAAGGAGAACGAGCAAGATGCCGAGCGCGATCATCAGGAGCGAGAAGCCGCGGCCGAGCGTTGCCGCAAAGCGCGTAGCGCGCGCCCGGTCCCCGGTGCGCCACCACGCGATGGCCCGAGCTATCCGACCTCCGTCCAGTGGGAAGCCGGGGATGAGGTTGAACAGCAGCAGGACCGTATTGACGAAAGTAAGGTAGGCGAGCACGAGCTCCACCCCACTGGTCTGCGCCGTCGAGTCGAGCCCGACTGCGAAGCCGCCCCCACCCGTCAGCAGGATCCCCAGACCGGCGCACAGCACGACGATCGCGAGCGTCACGAGCGGACCGGCGATCGCGACCCGGAACTCGACGCCGGCGGAGTCGGTGTCGCGGGTCATCTTCGCGATGCCGCCGAACATCCACAGGTCGATGCCCGCGATCCCGATGCCATTGCGGATCGCCACGAGAGCGTGGCCTAGCTCGTGCAGCACCACCGACAGGAAGAAGAGGAGAGCGCTGACGGTCGCGAGCGCGAACGCCTTCGTGTCGTCGGTCGGATAGACGTCGCCGTAGACGTCGGAGAGGAGCCAGATGATCAGGAAGAGGACGATGAACCAGCTCGGATCCACCCCGATGCGCACGCCGAACACCCGCGCGAGCTGGATCGACCGTCCTCCGAGCATGGATTCATCGTCTCACACGGTCCGACCGGCCCCCACCGGA
Organism: Thermoleophilaceae bacterium; assembly: GCA_030447875.1. Classification (GTDB taxonomy): domain Bacteria; phylum Actinomycetota; class Thermoleophilia; order Solirubrobacterales; family Thermoleophilaceae; genus JAUJOA01. The sequence goes on along the minus strand of JAUJOA010000007.1, from coordinate 43,318 downwards.
ACGCGCAGGCCATAATCCGCGCCCCAGCAGGCGAGAGACCGAAAGGAAGCAGCCTTGGCACACCGCGTGACTTTCATCCCCGGCGACGGCACCGGCCCCGAGATCTCCGAGGCCGTGCGCCGCGTGCTCGAGGGCACCGGGATCCAGTTCGAGTGGGACTGGCAGAGCGCCGGGGCGGATGTCTATGAGGAGGAGGGCACGCCGCTGCCCGACCGCGTCCTCGACTCGGTCAGGGAGCGCGGGCTGGCGATCAAGGGGCCGGTCACCACCCCGGTCGGCTCCGGCTTCCGCTCCATCAACGTGGCGCTGCGCAAGGAGCTTGACCTGTACGCCTGCCTTCGCCCCTGCAAGTCCTACGAGGGCGTCCGGACGCGCTTTCCGGAGACCGACATAGTGGTCGTCCGCGAGAATCACGAGGACCTGTACGCCGGCGTGGAGTACGAGCTGGGTGACCAGTCGACGGCGGACCTCCGCGCGTTCATCGAGGAGAGCGAGGGCACGGCGCTTCGCGAGGACATCGGCGTCTCGATCAAGCCGATATCCGTCTACGGCACCAAGCGAATCGTCCGCGAGGCGTTCGAGTACGCGAAGGCGTACGGTCGCTCGAAGGTAACTGTTGTGCACAAGGCGAACATCATGAAGTTCACGGATGGCCTGTTCCTCGCCACGGCGCGCGAGGTTGCCGAGCAGGAGTATCCGGACGTGGAGTTCGAGGACCGGATCGTGGACAACCTGTGCAATCAGTTGGTGTCACGGCCGGAGGAGTACGACGTAATCGTGCTTCCGAACCTCTACGGTGACATCGTCTCCGACCTGGGGGCGGGATTGATCGGCGGCCTGGGGGTGGCCCCGGGCGCGAACATCGGGGACGACTACGCGGTATTCGAGGCGGTGCACGGCTCGGCCCCGAAGTACAAGGGCCAGAACAAGGTGAACCCGATGGCGCTGATGCTCTCGGGCGTGATGCTCCTCCGCCACATCGACGAACGCGAGGCCGCCGACCGGCTCGAGCAGGCCATCGCCGACGTGATCCGCGAGGGCGAGTCGGTGACCTACGACATGAAGCCCACGCGCGACGACCCGACCGCGGTCGGCACCTCGGACGTGGCCGACGCCGTGATCGCCAGGATGAACGGCGCCGCGGCGGGCCACCCGTGACGCATCGGCGCCTCAGGCGGCCACGTAGCCGCGCCCTTCCTTCCGAACGGCGCCATCGCTCTCGAGTCCGTTCATCACTCGGTACAGGTAGTTCTTCTGCTTGACGCCGAGCTGCTCGGCGAGCTGGCCGACCGTGGCGCCCGGGTTCTGGCGGACGGCCTGAAGCGCCTCGTCCGCCCGCGTGCCGCCGCTGCGGCGCCGGCGACGTCTCCGCGCGCTCCCGGACCCGCGCGGGCGGCCCGGGCCGCGCCGCGTCTCGATCCCGTCGAGAGCCGCCTTCGCGCGTTCCAGCTTAAGGTACTCCTCGTGGAGCGGCCGCAGCTCCTTGAGTCGGTTGTCGATATCCGTTCGGGTTTGATCCAAGAAATCGGCCATGACACTCCTAGTGTGAGGTGAATCGATGCGTACGAAGATAACTGTAGTAGGTGCAGGTAACGTCGGTGCGACAACAGCACAGAGACTCGCTGAACGTGACTATGCCAACGTGGTGCTGGTGGACATCGTGGAGGGCCTGCCTCAGGGTAAGGCACTCGACATGAACCAGTCGGGCCCCGTCGTCGGCTACGAGCCGAACGTAGTCGGAACCAACGGTTATGAGGAGACCGCCGGATCGGAGATAGTGGTCATCACATCCGGCTCGCCACGCAAGCCGGGTATGAGCCGCGACGATCTGCTCGAGACGAACAAGGGGATCGTGGGCAGTGTCTGCAAGGAGGTGGCCGACCGCTCGCCCGACGCCGTCGTCATCGTCGTCACCAACCCGCTCGACGCCATGTGCCACGTCGCCGCGGATGTCACGAGCTTTCCGCGCCACCGCCTGATCGGGATGGCCGGGATCCTCGACTCCGCTCGCTTTCGGACCTTCCTCGCCTGGGAGCTCGGCGTCTCAGTCCGCGATGTGACCGGTTTCGTGCTCGGCGGCCACGGCGACACGATGGTGCCCGTCGTGAGCTACACGAGCGTCGCGGGGGTTCCCGTGAGCCAGAGGCTATCCGACGACCGCCTCGAAGAGATCGTTCAGCGCACGCGCGGTGGGGGCGCTGAGGTCGGGAAGCTGCTCCAGAAGGGCTCGGCCTTCTACGCGCCGTCGGCGGCGACGGCGGAGATGATCGACTCGATCATCTTCGACCAGAAGCGGGTCCTTCCGTGCGCGGCCCTGTGCCAGGGTGAGTACGGGGTGGACGGGCTGTTCGTCGGGGTGCCCGTGAGGCTCGGCAGGGACGGGGTCGAGGAGATCGTCGAGATCGACTTGGCGGACCGTGAAAAGGAGGAGCTCCAGAAGTCGGCTGGTGCGGTCAGCGAGCTGGTCGAAGCTATGGCCGCCCTGGGGTAGGGAGCTCCGGGGGCCTCTCGACCCTCGCCCTAGTGCTCTAGCAGGGCTTTGAGGCGCTCCAGGGACTTCTCGGTCTCGCGGCCGGCTGCTCCGGCGACGGCGCGGCCGGCCAGCTTGCCGGCTATGCCGCCGGGCAGCTCGTACTCGTTGAGGTAGCAGAAGGTCGTGGCCCTGCCGTTCTTCGTGAAGTCGTAGATCACCCTCGCCTTGGTGCTTACGGGCCCCTGGCCCTCCCAGACGACGCGGTTCGGGCAGTCGTCCTCGGCGACGGTCCAGCGAACGGTGAACGTCTGCCCGGCGACCTTCAGGCACTGCGTCAGCTTCGACCCCGCTGCCAGCTCCCCGCCGGGGGCGTCCTGGAGCTCCTCGTGAATCGAGACCCAGTCGCCCAGTCGGCCGGGGTCCATCACGACGCGGTAGACCTCCTCGGGGGTAGCTGCGATCTCGATCGAGCGCTCGACCTTCATCGCGCCGCCAGCGCCTCCCGCGACTCCCAGTCCCGGAGGGCGTGCTCGACCGCGCGGTCGAACCGGCGGGGACGGAGTCGATAGATCGAGCGAGCCTCCTCGTCGCGCGGCAGGAGGTCGTGCTCGAGGCTCTCCATGAGCGGGCGCACGAGGTCGACCGGCTGATTGGTGAGGGCGCTCACCACGGCGCTCGCGGACGGCGTCTGCGAGAGGCCGAGGCCGACGGGCGTGCGCGCGACACCCATCAGGTCGGCAATTCGCTTGATCATCTCCGCGTACGAGAGCACGTCCGGGCCGCCGATGTCGAGCGAGCGCCCTTCCGCGCCGCGCGTCTCCAGGCTGCGGGCGAGATACTCCACGGCGTCGCGCTCGTCGATCGGCTGCGTCCGATTCCGACGCCAGGAGGGCAGGGGCAGGAAGCGCAGGCGCTCCACCAGCCGAACGAGGATCCGGAACGACGAGGAGCGCGCTCCGATCAGGATCGATGCGCGCAGAGCGGTTGATCGCGGCAGGGCATCCAGCAGGATCTCCTCGACCTCGAGGCGAGAGGCCAGGTGCGGTGAGCGCGGTCCGCCGGCGGGCACGAGCCCCCCGAGGTACACGATGCGGGACACGCCTGCCGCACGGGCGGCACGGGCGAAGTTGCGGGCCGCACGGCGGTCGCGGCTCGCGAAGTCGCCGGCGCCGCCGTTCGACCCGGCCGCCTCCATCGAGTGCACCAGGTAGTAGGCGGTGGAGCATCCGTCGAGCGCGCGTCGCAATCCGCGGCCGCGTAGGAGGTCGCCCCTCACGAGCTCGACTCCGGTCCGCGGCTCGACGCGTGCCGGGTCGCGCGCCAAGGCGCGAACCTCGCGCCCGTCGCGGACGAGTCGATCCACGAGCAGGCCTCCGACATATCCGCTGGCTCCGGTCACGAGTTCCATGGCGAGGGCCATTGTTCACGGTTGCCCAGCGGGCGAAACCTGGCTCGCAGACGGCCAAGGGTCGCGGAGGCCGCGCGGCGTCAGGGTCTCGTAACTCCCGACGCGTAGGCTTGGAGAGGTGCCGCGCCATCGGGCGTGCGCGCGCAGACCGACGCGGAGGTGGCTCAATGAGCACGAAGGTGACGAAGACGGACGCGGAGTGGCGCGAGGAGCTCACTCCTGAGCAGTACGAGGTGCTCCGAAAGCACGGCACGGAGCGGCCGTTCGCCGGAAAGTACGTGCAGAGCAAGGAAGACGGCATGTACCGGTGCGCCGCGTGCGGCACCGAGCTGTTCAGCTCGGACACGAAGTTCGACTCGGGTACCGGTTGGCCGAGCTTCACCGACGTCGCCAACTCTGAGAACGTCGAGCTGCGGTCCGACAAGAGCCTCTTCATGCGGCGGACCGAGGTGGTGTGCGCGACCTGCGACTCGCACCTTGGCCACGTCTTCGATGACGGCCCGGCTCCCACCGGTCAGCGGTACTGCATCAACTCCTGCGCGCTGGACCTCGACGCGAAGTCGTAGCTCCGAAGGTCGTCGCCGCGTCCGGCTGAAGCCGGCTCGGAACTCGCCCCCTCCGGACGGGGAGGAAAGACCGCAAAGACCGGCAGGCTTCGGCGGGCGCGACGGAAAACCCTGCAGATTGCAGGGTCGACGAAAAGACGCCATTTGCGTCAACCGGGGTCGCCAACGCGACACCGTTCGTGCAAGATGCCCCGCGGCGCAAGGACACCACCACGGAGGCTCGACACGGATATGGCAAAGGCGAAGAGCATCACCTGCGACGACTGCTACTTCCGCAAGAACATGCTCTGTGCCCTCGACCTGTCAAAGCCCTGTCCGACCTTCCGGTCAGCCGAGCGCGGCCTGGTGCCCGAGCGACAGCTCGCGTTTGTCTTCCGCACGGAGCGCACCCGCACCGCTTACGCCTTTCCGCCGCCTCGTTAGCCGGAAGGCGACCCGGCGTCGTGCTCGACGGAAGCGGGGATGCCCCATGCGCTTCGGGATAGAGTCCGCGAATGCGGCTGACGGTCCTCGGCAAGTCGCCCTCATGGCAGGATGCCGACGGCGCCTGCTCGGGCTACCTGGTCGAGGACGGTGACACCTCCGTCCTGATCGACTGCGGGAACGGCGTCTTCTCCAAGCTTCGCCGCTTCCGCGACTACACGCGCGTGGACGCCGTGCTCATCTCGCACCTTCACGCCGACCACTTCCTCGACCTCGTTCCCTACTCATACGCGCTCACCTACGCGCCTCGCCAGCAGCCGGTTGCGGTCGACCGCTGGGCCGGCACGGACGAGCCGGCGCGACCGCGACTGATCGCTCCGCCGGAGGCCGGCGCGACGTTCCGCCAGGTGGTCGGCGCCTGGGGCAACGACGACTTGATCGACAACGCCTTCGCACTCGAGGAGTACGGACAGGACTCGCGGCCCGAGGTGGGATCGCTCCGGTTCGTCTTCCGGGCGGTGCCGCACTTCAAGGAGACATACGCGATCTGCGTCTCGTCGTCGAAGGGAAGCGGGCGCATAGTCTTCGGCGCTGACTCGGGACCCACCGAGACCCTGAGCGACTTCGTCGACGGGGCCGACGTCTTCATCATCGAGGCCACGCTGCCGCGCCCCGAGCGCACCGGCATGCGCGGTCATCTCACGCCGCGGGAGGCCGGCGAGCACGGTCGCTCAGGCGGCGCCAAGCGGCTGGTGCTCACTCACATCTCCGACGAGCTCGACCTGCTCTGGGCGCGCGCCGAGGCGTCGGCTGGCTTCGAGGGACCGGTCGAGTTCGCGCGCGAGGGGGCCGTGTTCGAGGTTTAGCGAAGGCCGCCCGGGCTACCCTTCGCACGTGCCGCCGGACAGGGACCTCTTCGCCAACTTCGAGCGGATGCGCCGGGACATCGACGAGCTGTTCGGCGACGTCTTCGAGCGCACCGGGTTCGCCCCGCGGCGAGGCTTCTCACCCCACGTGGACGTCTTCTACTGCGGCGATCCGCCGCTTGCGACCGTGAAGGCGGAGCTGGCGGGCGTCGGGATCGATGAGGTCGGCCTCGAGATCCGTGGGCGGCAGCTCCTCATCGCGGGACAGCGCCGCTCCTCCGACGCCGGCGGCCGCCTCTACCAGCAGATCGAGATCGAGCGGGGCCCCTTCCGGCGCGTCGTGGAGCTCGGGGCCGACGTGGTGGCGGAGCGGGCGCGAGCGACCTATGAGGACGGGATCCTCAGGGTGGAGATCCCACTCGCCCAGGCCGACGACGCCGTACGCCGTGTGCCGATCGAGTCGGGCCAAGCGTGAGCGTCGAGATTCCGCAGCTCGACGGGGCGGGAGAGCCGAAGAGCGACGGCGCCCTTCCGGCGGCGCTACCCGTCCTTCCCCTGAGAGAGAGCGTTCCGTTCCCGGACACGCTCATACCGCTCGCCGTTGGGCAGGAGCGCTCGGTCCGGCTCGTGAACGACGTGCTGGGAGGCGAGCGGACGCTCGTGATGGTGGCGTCGACCGACGCCGAGAACGAGGAGCCGGGACCGGGTGACCTCTACCGGATAGGCGTCGTCGGGACCGTCGCGCGAATGATGAAGGTGCCCGACGGCACGTTGCGGATCCTGGTCCAGGGAGGTCAGCGTGTGCGGCTCGAGAGCTTCGTGACCACCGAGCCCTACCTCGTCGCGGCGATCGCCGAGGAGCCGGACATCGTGTCGCCGTCATCGGAGCTCGAGGGTCTCGCCCGCAGCGTTCAATCCACGTTCACGCAGATCATCGAGCAGGTGCCCTACCTGCCCGAGGAGCTCCAGCTCGCCGTGGCGAACCTGGAGGACCCGGCCGAGCTGACCCACATGATCGCCGGAGCCCTGCGCATCAAGACCGAGGAGAAGCAGGAGCTGCTCGAGCAGCGCGACCTGGCGAAGCGCCTCCGGCGGCTGTCGGAGCTCCTCGCGCGCGAGCTCGAGCTGATCTCGATCGGCTCACGGATCCAGTCGCAGGTCCAATCGGAGATGGAGAAGGGGCAGCGCGAGTACTTCCTTCGGCAGCAGCTGCGAGCGATCCAGGAGGAGCTCGGCGAGGTGGACGAGCAGCAGGCCGAGGCGACTGAGCTGCGCGAGCGCATCGAGTCAGCCGAGCTGCCTGGGCACGCGCGCAGGCAGGCCGAACGAGAGCTCACCCGCTTCGAGCGGCTGCCCCCGCAGTCGGCGGAGCACGGCGTGATCCGGACATACCTCGAGTGGATCGTCGACCTGCCGTGGTCGAAGTCGACCGACGACGACCTGGACCTGAAGAAGGCACGTCGCACGCTCGATCGTGACCACTACGACATCGACAAGGTGAAGGACCGCATCCTCGAGTTCCTCGCGGTTCAGAAGCTGAATCCGGGCGCGCCCTCGTCGATCCTCTGCTTCGTCGGTCCGCCGGGAGTGGGGAAGACCTCGCTCGGCCGCTCCATCGCCGGCGCGATGGGACGTAAGTTCGAGCGCATCTCGGTTGGAGGCGTGCGCGACGAGTCCGAGATCCGCGGTCACCGCCGCACGTACATCGGCGCCCTGCCCGGCACGATCATCCGGGCGCTGCGCGACGCGGAGTCCAACAACCCCGTCGTCATGATCGACGAGATCGAGAAGATGGGCGCCGACTTCCGCGGCGACCCGGCGAGCGCGATGCTCGAGGTGCTCGACCCCGAGCAGAACTCGAGCTTCCGCGACCACTACCTGGATCTGCCCTTCGACCTCTCGAAGGTCATGTTCATCACGACCGCCAACCAGCTCGAGCCGGTTCCCGGTGCATTGCGCGACCGCATGGAGACGATCCAGCTCGCCGGCTACACGGAGGAGGAGAAGCTCCAGATCGCCAAGCGATACCTGGTCGGGCGCCAGATCGAGCGCAACGGGCTCGACCCCGCGAAGGTCGAGTTCTCCGACGAGGCGCTGAGGTTGATCATCGACGGCTACACGCGCGAGGCGGGGGTTCGCAACCTCGAGCGCGAGATCGGCGCGGTGTGCCGCAAGCTGGCCCGCCGGCAGGCCGAGGGCGCGCAGAACCGCAAGCGCATGATCCGGCCCAAGCAGGTCACGGAGCTGCTCGGCCGGCGCAAGTTCCTCTCGGATGTACGGCGGCGCACCGACCAGCCGGGGGTGGCGACCGGGCTCGCGTGGACGCCCGTCGGCGGCGACCGGCTGTTCGTCGAGGCCACGGCGTTCCCCGGCGAGGGCAAGCTTCAGATCACCGGCCAGCTCGGCGATGTGATGAAGGAGTCGGCCGCGGCCGCCCTCTCGTATGTGAAGGCGAACGCCGGGCGATGGGGGCCGTCGGTCCCGGAGGAGTGGTTCAGCACGCACGACATCCATGTACACGTGCCGGCCGGCGCCATCCCGAAGGACGGCCCGAGCGCCGGCATCACGATGGCCACGGCGCTCGTGTCGCTCGTGACCGGGCGGGCGGTTCGCTCGGACACGGCGATGACGGGCGAGATCACCCTCACCGGGAAGGTGCTGCCGATCGGCGGGCTCAAGGAGAAGGCGCTGGCCGCGCAGCGCGCGGAGCTGAGGCGAGTCATCGCGCCGAAGCTCAATCAGCCGGATCTCGAGGACATCCCTGCGCACCTGCGGCGTGACATCGACTTCGTCTTCGTCGACACGATCGACACGGTGCTCCGCGAGGCGCTCGAGGAGGAGCACCCCCCGGCAAAGCGGCGCCGCGCGGCGGGGCGACCCTCGCCCGAGCGGATCGCGGCCAACCCGGCGTAGGAAGGCAGCGATGCACCGGAGGTGTTTGGCCTGCTGGCTCCGGGTATGCTCGTCGCGAGCGTAAGCGGATCGCGAGGAGAGTCATGGCAGCTAAGAAGAAGGCCGCGAGTGCGGGCGCCGGAGCGGTGGCGGCGGGCAAGGCGGCTCGCTCGAACGTCTACGTGCAGCGCCTCATCGAGGACGAGGGCCTGCGAGAGAACCTGGCCGACGCCTTCCAGGCGAGCAAGAAGGCCTACGGGCGGATCGCCAACGGCAAGGGGCCGGCGAAGGCGATCTTGGACGACAAGAAGACCCAGCGCGAGCTGAAGGAGGCGGCCGAGTCCTTTCGAGACGCCGCCAACACGCTTCGGGGCGCCAAGCGCAAGCGCAAGCGCGGGCGGCTCGGGAAGCTGCTGCTCGTCGCGATCGTCGGCGCGGTGGCTGCAGTCGCTTTGAGCGAGGACGTGCGCAAGAAGGTCCTCGACGCGCTGTTCGGTGCCGAGGAGGAGTTCGAGTACACCTCGACCACCTCTCCGAGCGCAGCGAGCGAGCCGGCGGCGTCCACGACCTAGCCGCGGCCATCCGATCGATTGTCGGAAAGGCGCCCTTCGGGGCGCCTTTTTCGTTGACGAGCCCGGGCAGCTATGGGGCCGGGAAACGCGGGCGGGACAGCTAGGCTGCCATCCGTGGAGGCTTCGACACAGGTGGCCAGCGAGCTCGGCCAGGGCCGTCGGCGGCTCGACGGCGAGAAGGCTCAGCGGATCGTGAGCGCCATGCGAGCCAGCGTCGGCCTGCGCGGGGCGGCCGGCTCGACGTTCGACCATGTCGCGCAGGAGGCGGGCGTCTCCCGGGGCCTTCTCCATTACTACTTCGGCTCAAAGGAGCGCCTGCTCGTGGAGGTGGTGCGCCACGACTGCGACATCAGGATGGATGCGCTCGAGGAGGGGATGTCGGCCGCCGGTTCGGTCGACGCCATCGTGGCCGTGCTGGTGCAGCACCTCGAGGACCTCGTCGAGCACGACCCGGGCGCGTACGCGCTGGTCTTCGAGCTCTTCAGCGCGTCACGGCACAACGAGGAGCTGCGCGAGGAGATGGCGGAGCTCTACCGCAAGGTCCGCGACCAGGTGGCCGCGGCTCTCAGGGCCAAGCAGGACGACGGGGTGGTGAGCTTGCGCGGCGACGCCGACGGAGTCGCCTCGGTGCTGCTCGCCATGGGCGACGGCGTGGCTCTCCAACTGCTCTCCGATCCCGCGTGGGATGCCTCGGAGGCGTTTCGGGCGGGGATCCTCACCGCGCGCTTCCTCCTGGGCGACTCCGGCTGACCCCGCTGCGGCGGCGCTCTCGGCCTCGGATAGCCGTAGGCCCGCCGGCCCACGCGGCGCCCGGGGGGGCTGACGGCTCGGAAAGCCACAGGTTGCACAAGGACGTGGCGATCCGCTGCTCTTCACGAGGACGCTGGCGGTTTACGAATCCGAAGTTGCGTCCCACGCAAGAAAGTTGCGTGGGACGAACATTCGTTGTCGTAAAGCGCCAGCGAGGGGAGAGGGCGCCGGCGAACAGCGCTTGCCGTCACTGCATGGGGCGGCACAGGATCCACGTGAACAGCCTTCAGCTCGGTTATCAGGGCGGGCCTCGCTGGGCGGACCCCTACTTCTGTGAGTGGGCGGTGGTCGTCGGCGACCGCATCAGGCGACTCCGGAACGCTCGCGGCCTGACGCTCGTGCAGCTCGCGCGCCTCCTGGAGAAGCCCGGCGGCGGTGGCTATAGCCCCGGCTACATCTCAAGGCTCGAGCGCGGGTGGGCCACGGCGCCGCTGTACGTCTACCTGGCCATCGCGGACGTGCTTCAGGTCGCGCCGGGTCGACTGCTCGGCCCCGACGATGCTCAAAGGGAGGTAACAGAGGCGGAGATGACGTTGGTCAAGGTCACCCGGCGGCTCGGCCTGACGCCCGACGAGGCGATCGGCCGGGTGTGCCGTGCTCAGGCGGCGCGCACGAGCGGCGAGGGGAAGTCTCGAAGCAGCTCGGTGAAGCGCTCGGCCGCCTCGAGCTGAGGGCAGTGGCCACAGTCGTCGAGAACGACGAGCCGACCGTCGGGCACGGTCGCCAGGACGCGCCCGGCGCCGGCCTGAAAGACCAGCAGGTCCTGACGACCCCAGACGAGCAGCACCGGGCACGCCACGCGCTCCAGGTCGAACGGATCGCGCAGCTCAGCTAGCAGGCGGCGCCCGACCTCCAGGCGGCGCCCGATCGACGCCCGATCGGACAGGTGGCTCGCGAAGGTGGCCGCAACCCTGGGATCGATGCTCCTCGGACGCGCGAACGCCAGGCGCCTGTAGACCTCTGCAACCGCCGAGCGAAGGACGGAGCCGGGCACGGGAAGCGGCGCGGCCAGCAGCGTGCGCAGTATCGGGTCGCGCTCCACGAGCACGAACCAGCGCGCCATGTCGAGACCCGCCGGAGCCACGGGCACCACACCCGCGAGCTCCAGGTCGGGCCGCTCGGCCAGACGCATGGCCACGCAGCCGCCGAGCGAGTTCCCGGCCACGACGGCGCCCCCGTCGGGCGCCAGGTACTCCAGCGCTGCCTGCGCGAAGCGGTCGAGCTGGGGCAGCACGGGACCCGACTTGAGGCGCGACGCGGCGCCGAACCCCGGCATGTCCAGGGCGATCGCGCGGCGGTCACCACGTCCGAGCCGGTCGAGCACGATGCGCCACGTGTCGGCGCTGTCGGCCCAGCCGTGCAGGAGCAGCAGCGGCGCGCCGTCTCCCTCGAGCTCGAGGGCGCGCGTCTCGTAGCCCGCCAGGGTGAGCCGGTGCTCGAAGAGCGGCTGCACGCAGGGAGAAAATCTACCCCACGCGGGCGACGCGGCTTGCTCAGCCGCTCGTCTTCGGCGTGAGCCAGGACGCCGCCAGGCGGCGCGCCAGCTCGTCGCCGAGACAATCGATCGCGACGCGCGACTGCTCGAGCGAGTCGCGGTCGCGCAGCGTGACCGTGGCGTCCTCCATCGTCTGGTGGTCCACCGTCACGCCCCACGGCGTGCCGATCTCGTCCTGGCGCCGGTAGCGCTTGCCGATCGATCCGCCCGCGTCGTACTCCGCCGGCATACGGCCGCGCAGCTCCTCGTAGATCGCGCGCGCGCGCTCGGGCTGGCCGTCCTTGTTCACGAGCGGAAGAACGGCGACCTTGACGGGGGCCAGGCGCGGGTGGAGCCTCAGCACGACCCGCTGGCGGCCCTCGACCTCCTCCTCGTCGTAGGCGTCCACCATGAACGCGAGCGTGGCGCGATCCGCCCCCGCCGACGGCTCCACGACGTGGGGCACGTAGCGCTCGCCGGTGGCCGAGTCGACGTACTCGAGCTTCTCGCCCGAGTGCGCCGCGTGCTGAGCCAGGTCGAAATCGCCTCGGTTGGCGATTCCCTCGAGCTCCGACCAACCCATGGGGAACAGGTACTCGATGTCAGACGTCGCGCTCGAGTAGTGCGACAGCTCGTCGGGCCGGTGCTCGCGCAGTCGCAGATGATCGGGGCGGATGCCGAGCTCCGTGTACCAGCGCATGCGAGCCTCCATCCACGTCCCGTACCAGTCGGGGGCGTCGTTCGGGGGCACGAAGAACTCGATCTCCATCTGCTCGAACTCGCGCGTGCGGAAGACGAAGTTCCCGGGGGTGATCTCGTTCCGGAACGCCTTGCCGATCTGCGCGATCCCGAACGGCGGCCGCTTGCGCGCGAACTGGAGGACGTTCTTGAAGTTGACGAAGATCCCCTGGGCGGTCTCCGGACGCAGGAACACGCGCGAGCCCTCGTCCTCGACGGGCCCCATATGGGTCTCGAACATGAGGTTGAACTGACGCGGCTCCGACAGCTCGCCCCCGCAGACCGGGCAACGTAGCTCGCCGTCGCCCTGCTCGTCGCGCAGGTGGTCCTCACGCCAGCGGCGCTTGCACTCGCCGAGGCACTGCACGAGCGGGTCGGTGAAGCCCTCGAGGTGCCCCGACGCCTCCCAGGTCTTCGGATGCATGAGGATCGCCGCGTCGAGGGCGACCATGTCGTCGCGCTCCTGGACTACCGCTCGCCACCACTCGCCCTTGACGTTCGACTTCAGCAGGACGCCGTAGTGGCCGTAGTCGTAGGTCGACGCGAGCCCGCCGTAGATCTCCGACGACTGGAAGATGAAACCGCGGCGCTTGCAGAGCGCGACGATCTTCTCCATCGTCGCCGCGTCCTTTCTCGTCGCCGCCACGCGCCGAACCCTAACGGCGGCGCAAATCCGTAGATCGGCACTCCTATACTGAGAGTGCCATGCCGTTCTACGAATACCGCTGCGACCGAGGCCATACGTTCGAGGTTCTGCAGCGCATGAGCGACGACCCGGTCTCCACCTGCACGACCTGCGAGGCCCCGGTGCAGCGCGTGCTCCAGCCCATAGCCGTCCACTTCAAGGGGTCGGGCTTCTACACGACCGACTACGGCAAGCGGAAGAGCGGTGTGGGTGGCGAGTCGGGCTCGGATGACGGGGCGAAGAGGGAAGGCGCCAAGAGCGACGACGCCAAGAGCAACGGCGCCAAGGGCGGCACCGGCTCCGATTCCGGGAAGAAGTCCGAGTCGAGCGCGGCCAAGTCCGGCGCGACCGACTAGTTCCCCAGCAGCTCGTCGACCGCTTGCGCCCTCTCCTCCTCGGGGATGGTCAGCGCGCCCCCGGCGTTGAGCGAGGTCTCGTCGGGCTGCAGCACGCGCGTCTTGCCCGTTCCCCCCGTCACGATGTCCGCGAACAGCGCTGACAGGCCGGGGCCCTCGAGGTCGCTGCGAATGGTGCGCGGCGCCCGCCAGCTCACCCAGGGCAGCCGGAAGAAGGTGGTCGGCGAGAGCAGCTGGTCCCGGATCCCGGACACCACCTGCTGCTGACGCGCGGCCCTGGCGCGATCGTCCTCGCCCGGAGCGCATGGGTTCGTGCGCACGCGCGCGTATGAGAGCGCCTCGGGACCGCTCAGCTGCTGCTCGCCCTTGCCCAGGTTGAACTCGCCGGTGAGGTTGCTGTCGAACACGGGCGAGCAGATCTTGCTCTTGTTGTCGACCGTGACCCCGCCCAGCGAATCGATCAGCTTCGGGAACCGGGACAGGTTCACCTCCACGAGGTGGTTGATCTCGAGGCCGTTCCCGAGGAAGTTCTCGACCGTCTCGATCATGAGCTCCGGACCGCCCACCGCGTAGGCGGAGTTGATCCGGTCAGGCCCGACGCCGGGTATCTCCGCCAGGGAGTCGCGCAGGATCGACAGTCGCCTGACGGTTCCGAAGCCCACGCGTAGGAGGAGGATGCTGTCGGCGCGCCCGCCCTCACCCGGTGCGGTCTTGTTGTTGCCCGGGCGCTCGTCCGAGCCGAGCACGAGGATCGTGCTTCCCGTCAAGAGGCTTCCCCCCGGGGAGAGGGCCCTCTCGGCCTGCGGCGAGACGCCCTTCTCGGTCCCCGCGCTCACGAAGAACAGCACCAGCGACAGCAGGAGCCATCCGCCAAGCAGCGCCAACAGGGCGGTGAGGACCCTCCGGCGTGTGCTCCAGCCGCTTCGCTTGTCGCCGGGGCGCCCGTCGTCGTCCCGACCGCCGGGTCGAGGGAGCCCGCCGCCACGTTCCTTGGGCTTGGTCTTCGCCAGCGGTCCGCCGGAGCGATAGACCTTGTAGTCGGGCCTCTGGCCGCGCCGGTCGTCGGGCATCCCTAGGTATATATCGTCCCGTGATGTCGGGGCGGCGCGTGATCGGGATCGACGCCGGCGGCACGAAGCTCCTCGGTGGGGTGGTCGACGACAATCTCGAGGTGCACCATCGCGTCCACCATCTCTGGGGCGCGGCGGACCGAGCCGCGGTGCTGGACGCCATGGTCGAGTCCGTCGAAGAGGCGCTGGCGGCCGCCCCGGAGGTGGAGGCCGTGGGGTTCGGCATCCCCTCCCTGGTGGACCACGCGCGCGGGGTCTCGCTGAGCTCGGTCCATCTGCCGCTCGACGGCGTTCCCTTCCGCGAGGTCATGAGCGAGCGCGTCGGCCTGCCGGTCCACGTGGACAACGACGCGAACGCGGCAGTCCTGGCCGAGCAGCGCTACGGGGCGGCGCGCGGCGCCGACGACGTCGTGCTGCTCACGCTCGGCACCGGCATCGGCGGCGGGCTCGTGCTCGACGGCCGCGTCTACCGCGGCAGCATGGGCGCCGGCGCCGAGCTCGGTCACATGGTGGTCGACGTGGACGGGCCCGATTGCTTCGGCAGCTGTCCGGGGCGCGGGTGCCTGGAGGCCGTCGCCTCCGGGTCGGCGATCGCCCGCGACGGGGCGCAGGCCGCTCGCGCGGAGCCCGACTCGGCCCTCGGTCGGGCGCTGGTGCGTGGCGAGGAGGTGACCGGGGTGCTCGTGACCCAGGCGGCGCGCGCGGGAGACGCCACGGCCCGGGCGGTGGTTCATCGCGCCGGCCGGCTGCTCGGGGCGGGAGTCACCGGCCTCGTGAACGCCTTCAATCCCGAGGTCGTGGTCGTCGGCGGCGGGGTCATGGAGGCGGGTGAGCTGCTGCTCGAACCCGCCCGTGAGGTGGTCGCCGAACGAGCCCTGCGACCGAGCCGGGACCTCGTGCGGATCGTCCCGGCGGGGTTCGGGGTCGAGGCCGGCATGCTCGGGGCGGCGGCGCTCGCGCTCGAGGAAGGCGGAGTGGCTTGACCGGCCATCTCGTGGTCTGCCCGACGCCGATCGGGAACCTCGAGGACGTGACGCTGCGAGTGCTGGCCGCTCTGCGGCAGGCGGACGTCGTGGCCTGCGAGGACACGCGGCGAACGCGCGTCCTGCTGGATCGCTACGGCGTCAGGGCGCGACTCGTCTCCTACCACGAGCACAACGAGGAGCGGCGGGCGACCGAGCTCGTCGAGCGGATGAAGGCCGGCGACACCGTGGCGCTCGTCTCCGACGCGGGCATGCCGCTCGTCTCCGATCCGGGCTACGCGCTCGTCCGCGCGTGCGCGGCCGCGGGGCTCGCCGTGGAGGTGCTCCCCGGGCCCTCTGCGGTGCTGGCGGCACTCGTGGCCTCCGCGCTGCCCTCCGAGCGCTGGCGCTTCGCGGGGTTCCTCCCGCGCAAGCGGGGCGAGCTGCAGCGCGCGCTCGCGGAGCCCGGAGGCACGCTCGTGGCCTTCGAGTCGCCGAGGCGGCTTCCGGCGACGCTGGCCGTACTGGCGGAGCTGGACGCGAGCCGGCCGGTGGCCGTGTGCCGCGAGCTCACGAAGGCCCACGAGGAGGTGCTGCGCGGGAGCGCCGGGGAGCTCGCGGAGCGCTATGCGGGTGCCCCGCCGCGAGGCGAGATCGTGCTCGTGGTCGGGCCGAGCGCTCCCGAGGACGAGAGCCCGGGTCCGGCGGCGCTCGACGCGCTCGGTCGGCTGGTCGATGCGGGCGCCCGCCCGCGCCCCGCCGCGGCGGTCATCGCCGAGCTCACGGGTACGAGCGCGAACGCCCTCTACGAGCGATTCATCCAAAAGGGCGAGGGCAACTGAGCGGCAGTTGACGCGCGTTGCGTCAAGGGCCGGACGTTGACGGGCACACCGGCGTAAAGAACTGCGACGGGACTGCGACGCGACGGCCGGCCGCAAGGCCGAGCGGTCCTAGCCTCGCACCGCATGAGATGGATCTTCCTCGCTTCGTTGCTCATGGTCTTGCTCGCGCCGGCGCCGGCATCGGCGGCCGACGGCTGGGTCTGGCCGGTCGAGGGCGAGCTCGTGACCCGCTATCGCAACGTGGCCGACCCGTACGCCGGCGGTCAGCACCGGGGCATCGATGTCGCGGCTCCGGCCGGTCGGGCCGTCACCGTAGCCACTGCCGGCACCGTCACCTTCGCCGGTTCGGTCGGCTCGTCCGGCCTCACGGTGTCCATCCGCACGAAGGACGGCAGCTTCGACACCTCGTACCTCCACCTCGGAGCGATCGACGTCCGAGAGGGCGACGAAGTCGACGCCGGCGCCGCGCTCGGTTCGGTGGGCGCGACGGGGCGCGGCTCGATCGCCCGCCCGCACCTTCACTTCGGCGTTCGGGAGGCCGGCAGTGATCATGCATACCGCGATCCGCTCGACTTTCTCCCGGCTCCGTCCGCGTCGCCGAAGCCGCGGCCCGTGCCTGTGCCCGTACCGGTCACCGTCCCGGCGCGACCGGACCCGGCACGCGTGCGGGCGCCGGCCCCTCGGGGAGCTCCGTGGCCGGCTCCGGTCCGGCCGCCCGTCGGTGCGCCGGGTGCTGTTCCGCTGCCTGGGGCCCTGCCGGTTCCTGCTCGCGGTCGCCGCCCGCACGCGTTTCCCATCCGCCGGCCGCTGCCCGCCGCCCGTCCGGCCAGGCGCCCGGCTCCCGCCGGCCGGCCAGAGCCGTCGCAGCCCAGGATCCCGGCACCGGCGCCGGCCCCTCGCGGCGACGCAGCGGGTCAGGAACCCGAGCAGGCTCCGCGCCCGAGCTTCGGCCCGCAAGGTGTGAGGCGCCCCGGACCGAGCCTCCCGGGCTTCGGGCTGTCGGCCGACCCGGGCCCCGTCGTCGCCGATCGCCCCGCCCGACGCCCGAGCGCGGGCGTCGACCTCGGCTGGGTCGTCGCGTGTGGCGGCCTGCTGCTCGCCGGGGCGGCGCTGTTCAGGCGTGAGGCGGCACAGAAGGCCGGCGCACGCGGGCGCACCGCTGTGGCTGCCATCGTGCGCCCCCTGCTCGGCCGCGGCTGAGGGCTCAAGCGAGACGCCGCCCGCCGGCGTTCGCCCGAGGGTTGGGTGACCCCCCGCCAGTAGCATCGGACGAGCGATGGGCTACTACGTCACGACGCCGATCTACTACGTCAACGCGGAGCCGCACCTCGGCCACGCGTACACCACGATCGCCGTCGACGTCCTCGCGCGGCACATGCGCCAGCGCGGGGAGGATGTCTTCTTCCTCACCGGCACGGACGAGCACGGAGAGCCGGTGGCGCAGGCGGCCGAGCGGCTTGGAATGACCCCCCGCGAGCTCGCCGACAAGAACGCCCCGCGCTTTCGCGACATGGTCGGGCGGCTCGGGGCCACCAACGACTTCTTCATCAGGACGAGCGATCCGCAGCACGTGGAGGCCGTTCAGCGGATCCTCCAGCGCGTCTACGACGCCGGCCACGTCTACCTGGGCACGTACGAGGGCTGGTACTGCCCGCGCTGCGCCGACTTCAAGACGGAGGGCGAGTTGATCGAAGGCAACCGCTGCGCGATCCACAAGATCGCGCTCGAGCGGGAGCGGGAGGAGAACTACTTCTTCCGCCTGTCGGAGTTTCAGGAGCCGCTCGAGCGCCTCTACGGGGAGCAGCCCGAGTGGGTGCTCCCCGCCGGGCGCTACAACGAGGCGCGGTCGTTCATCGACCAGGGCCTGAACGACATCTCGCTCAGCCGTTCGAGCCTCACCTGGGGCGTGCCCGTTCCATGGGACGAGCGCCACGTCTTCTACGTCTGGTTCGACGCGCTCCTCAACTACTACACCGCGCTGACCTACGCGGCCGACGGCGACGACCTGACCGAGCGCTTCTGGCCGCCCACGGTGCACGTGCTCGCCAAGGACATCCTCAAGTTCCACGCCGTCATCTGGCCCGCGCTTCTGATGGCGGCGGACCTTCCGTTGCCGCGGCGCCTCTTCATCCACGGCTACCTGCTGATGGACGAGGAGAAGATGTCGAAGTCGCTCGGCAACGTGATCGACCCGTTCGAGGTCATCGATCTCTACGGGACCGACGCGCTCCGTTTCTACCTGTTCCGAGAGGTCAGCTTCGGAGGCGACGGCTCGGTGTCGCCCGAGGGGTTCGAGACGCGCTATACGACCGAGCTCGCGAACGAGTACGGAAACCTCGCAAGCCGGGCGCTGGCGATGGTGGCTCGTTACCGCGACGGCGTGGTGCCGGAGCCGGACGCCGCGCCCGCGATCGCGGGCGACTTCGAGGGACTGGCCGAAGGCGTCTGCGATCACTTCGATCGCGTCGACGTGAGCGGCGCGCTCGACGAGACCTGGCAGCTCGTCCGGCGCCTGAACCAGTGGGCGCAGGAGGAGGCGCCGTGGCAGCTGGCGAAGGATCCGGCGGCGGCGGACCGCCTCGACACGGTGCTGTACGGACTGGTGGAGGGCGTCCGCGTCGTATCCGTCCTGCTCAATCCGTTCCTGCCCGAGGCCACGGAGCGCCTGCTGGAGGCGCTCGGCCGGCCGGAGCTCACGATGGAGGCGGCCCGCTTCGGGGCCGGCGGCGGCTTCGGGGAGATCGCCGGCTTCTCACCTCTGTTTCCGAAGATCGAGCGCCAGCCGGAGCCGGCCGCCTGACGGCGGAGCGGCGTCCCGGCCCGCGGTCTTGCCCCGTGGTCGACACCCACTGCCATCTCGACGCCTGTGAGCCAGCCACGCTCGAGCTGGTGGAGCGCGCGCGGGCGAGCGGCGTGCGGCGGCTCGCGACGGTGGGCACGGACGCCACCTCGATCGCGCGTGCGCTGGAGGCGGCCGCCGAGCACGAGGAGGTGGCCGCGATCGTGGGCCGCCATCCTCACGAGGCCGAGGGCTTCACGGACCAGGATCTCGAAGCGATCGAGCTGGCGACCCGGGACCCCCGTGCGTGCGCTGTCGGAGAGACGGGGCTCGACTACTACCGCGACCACGCCCCTCGGGTCGATCAGCGGCGCGCGTTTGAGGCGCAGATCGACCTGGCGGCGCGCGCACGCCTGCCGCTCGTGATCCACACGCGCGCGGCGGAGGAGGACACGTTCGCGATCATTCGCGAGCGGGCGGCCGAGGTAACGGTCGTACTCCACTGCTTCTCGGCGCCCGACCGCCTCGACGAATGCGTGGAGCGCCGCTATTTGTGCTCGTTCGCGGGGAACGTGACCTACCCCAAGGCGACCGCGCTCCAGGCGGCCGCGCGCGATGTGCCCGACGAGCTCCTCCTCGTGGAGACCGACTCGCCCTACCTCACGCCGCAGCCGCTGCGCGGCCGGCGAAACGAGCCGGCCAACGTGGTGGCCACGGCGGAGTTCGTCGCGGCGGCCCGCGGCGTGAGCTACCTGGAGCTAGAGGCCGTGGTGGAGCGCAACGCCGCCCGCGTCTTCCGGTGGTGATGGCCGAGTCGCGCGGCGGCGAGCGAAGCTCGGCGCGGCAGGCGAGCCTGCGCCGGTTGCGCGACTTCGGCGTTCACCCCAACCGCGAGCTCGGTCAGAACTTCCTCGTCGATGACAACCTCCTCGGTGTGATCGGCGAGGCGGCGGAGCTCTCACGTGAGGACGTCGTCCTCGAGGTGGGCGGCGGGCTGGGCACGCTGTCGGAGTACCTAGCGGCGCGCGTCGGGCACCTTCACGTCGTCGAGGTCGATCGGTCGCTCGCCCATCCGCTCGAGGAGGCGCTGGCGCCGTTTCGCAGCGCGACGCTGCACCTCGCCGATGCCGTGCGGCTCGATCTGCGGGCGCTCGCGCCGGCGCCCACCAAGGTGGTGGGCAACCTGCCCTACGGGGTGGCTGCCACCGTGCTGATCCGCTCCGTTCGCGAGCTGCCGGGGGCGCAGTTGTGGGTCGCCATGGTGCAGCTCGAGGTCGCCGAGCGGCTCGCGGCCGGCCCGGGATCTCGCACCTACGGAGTCACATCGGCCATCGTGCAGCTGGCGTGCGAGGTGCGTGTGCTTCGCCGCGTCGGCCGGTCCGTGTTCCATCCCGCGCCGAACGTGGACTCGGCACTCGTCGTGCTTCGCCGGACGGCGCCCCCGCCCCCGTCGGAGTCCGTGGCGCTGATCCACGCCGCTTTCGCCCACCGGCGCAAGACGCTGGCGGGATCGCTCGAGCTGAGCTCCGGAGCGCCTCCGGGAAGTCGGGAGGCGGCCCAGGACGCGCTCGAGCGGCTCGGCCACCCGCGCGACGCCCGCGCGGAGCGGCTTGCGCCGTCCGACTTCGTCGCTCTCGCGCGCGAGCTGGGAAGCGAGCGGTTGTCCCCGCTGGCCCCGCGATGATCCGCGAGCATGCGCCGGCGAAGGTCAACCTGCTGCTCCACGTGGGACCTCCACGCGAGGACGGACTGCACGAGCTCTGCTCTCTGTTCGCCTCGATCCGGCTCAGCGACGATGTGACCGTCGAGCCGTCCACGGCGGCGGCGGACCGCGTGGTGTGCAACGGGGTCGACGGAGAGAACATCTGCCAGCGAGCGTTGGCCATATTTCGCGCGGCGATCGACGGGGACTTGCCTGCGCTCGACGTGACGATCGACAAGCGAATCCCTGTCGCGGCGGGGCTGGGAGGCGGAAGCGCGGACGCCGCCGCGGCGCTACGGGCGGCGAACGAGCTCGCCGGCAGCCCGCTCGATGGCTCGGGGCTGCGCGCCGTGGCCGCGCGCGTGGGCGCCGACGTGCCGAGTCAGGTTGAGGTAGGGCACGCGCTCGTCACGGGCGCCGGCGAGCGCGTCGAGCCGATCGAGCTGCCGGCCATGGCGCTGGTCCTGGTCCCGCAGGCGGAGGGGCTCGCCACCGCCGACGTCTACGCGGAGGCCGATCGGCTCGGAGCGACCCGGGACCGGCTCGACCCGCAGCGCGTTCGCGCGCTCGCGAAGGAGCCGCTCCCGATCCTGGCGTCGGAGCTGGAGAACGACCTCGAGGCCGCCGCGCTGTCGCTTCGGCCGGGGCTCGCGGACCACCTCGAAGCGCTCTACGCTCGCGGCGCGCTGTCCGCCGCGGTGACCGGCTCGGGCCCGACCGTGTTCGGCGTGTTCGAGGACGACGAGGAGGCCCGGAGCGCCGCGGACGGGCTGCCCGGGGCGTTGGTCACCAGTCTGCTCGAGCACCCCCGCCGGATCAAGCCGTCGCCGTGATCGGGCACAATGGCCCCGTAGCGAGGGCGCGACTGCCCTCGGCGCGTCCATGGAGCTGACACCGGTCAACATCGTCATCGCCGTGGGAGGCGGGGTTACCCTGGTGGCTTACGTGGCATACATCCTGCTGCCCGCGTGGGCGTCCTACGAGCGCTTGTGGGAGCGCATCGCCGCAGGCTTCATGACGCTCTTCATCCTGGTCTCGCTCCTCGGGCTTGGGCTGACGATCGGCCTGTCGATCGTCTACTTCTACGACATCTACGGCTAGACCAGCCGGACGCAGCCCGCTCGTACAATCGGGCCATGCCAACCGCGCGCGAACGCGCGAACGGCGGGGGCGACAGCGCGTTCCTCAACGCCTTCGGCGACGTGTCGGCCGCGGTGGAGTCCGGGGCGGGACTGCCCGAGGTCGTAAGGGCCGCCAGCCGGGCCATGAACGCCAGCGTCGCCGTGATCGACGCCTCCAGTAGCGTGCTGGCGGTAGCGTGCGCATCGCCCGAGGACGAGCGCGCCGTGCTCTCCGGAGCGGAGGGCAGCGAGGCGCTCGAGTTGCGGGTGGCGGACGCGGTCGTGGGCCAGCTCCGGTACCGGGCGCGCGGTGGCCGGCCCCCGGCCCAGCTGGTGCGCATGGTGGGGACGCTCATCGCGCTCGACGTCGAGCGCTCACGCGCGCCGGAGCGCGCGAGCGATGCCGCCGTGGCAGCGTTCCTCGCCGATCTGCTGAACCGGCGGGTCACCGACCGCGAGAACATCGTGGCGCGCGGAAAGGAGCTCGGGGCCGACCTCGAGGCGGGCGCGACCGTGATCGTCGTGCGGGCTCGTCCGCATCAGCCGGAAGAGGGTGATTGGCGCGCGCGGGTGCTGATGCTGGCCGAGCGCGGTGTTCGAGGCGTAGCGCGGTCGGCGCTCACCGCAACGGTTCCGCTGGCCGTGGGGCGAGCCGGGGGCGGAAGGGCGGAGGCGGCGAACGGGGAGGAGCTCGTGATCGTCGTGCCGGGCTCCGATCCCGAGCCCCTGCGCCGCGGCGCGACCGCCGTCCGTCGGGAGCTCGAGGGCGGGCTTTTCGGCTACGGCTTCGCCATCGCCACGAGTCGTCCGGCGAGCGACCCGGTCGACATCCACCGCGCCGCGGCGGAGGCCGTCCTGGCCGCCAACGTGGCCGAGGTCCAGGGTCAGTCGGCGCTCGCCTTCGAGGACACCGGTGCCTACCGGCTGCTTCTCCCCGCGATGAGCGAGGACCCGCGTGAGCTCCGAGCCTTCTACGACGAAACCGTGGCTCCACTGCTCGCCTACGACGAGCAGTACGAGACCGACCTGCTGAAGACCCTGGAGACTTTCCTCGAGGCCGATGGGAACGTGGCGAACACCGCGCAGCGGCTCTTCACCCACCGGCACACGGTCCGCTACCGGCTGGAGCGCGTGCGCGACCTCAGCGGCCTGGACGTTAGCTCGACGGACGGACGTGAGCGTCTGAGCCTCGGCCTGAAGGCGATGCGCGTGCTCGGCATCGCGCCGCCGCACGGCCCGGCCACGGAGCCCGGCGCGGAGGGCGGCAAGGTGCCCAGAGAGGAGAGCGACCGCTAGGTCGATTGGTAACGTCGCCCGCGCGCGCTGGGGAGTGGTGTAAGCGGCCAGCACGCGAGACTTTGAATCTCGAAGATCAGGTTCGAATCCTGGCTCCCCAGCCTCCCGCGCCGTGCGCCGCTGTACCCTCCGCGCGTGCCCGACCAGCCGACCGCGCTGATCATGGCCGCGGGCCATGGCACGCGGATGCACTCGACCCTCCCGAAGGTATTGCACAAGGTGTGCGGGCGCCCGATGCTCCACTGGGTGATCGAGGCGGCGCGCCAGGGCGGTGCCGGGAAGGTCGTCTGCGTCACCCGGCCCGGTGACGGCGTGGCCGACGCGTTGCCGGAGGGCGTCGTAGCCGCCGAGCAGACGGAGGGCGAGGGCACGGCTGCCGCGGTGCTCGCCGCTCGAGAGCAGCTCGAGCGCGGCGGCACGGTGCTCACGCTGTCGGGCGATCACCCCCTCATCTCGTGGGAGCTCATCGCCGAGCTCGTGGCGACGCACACGCGAGCGGGCGCGGCGGCAACCCTCCTCACGACGGAGCAGCTCGATCCGAGCGGCTACGGTCGCGTGGTCCGCGCGCAGGACGGCTCCGTCGAGCGCATCGTCGAGACGAAGTCCACCGAGGGTCTCAGCCGGACGGAGCTGTCGATCCGCGAGATCAACCTCGGCACCTACGCCTTTGACGCAGACGCCCTCCTCGCTGCACTCGACCAGGTCGGAGAGCAGGACGGCGAGCGCTACCTCACGGGCGTCTTCCCGATCTTGCGCGAAGCGGGAGACACGGTCGCGATCCATCCGACGACCGACACGTCGAGTGCCATGGGGGTCAATACCCGTGCAGGGCTCATGGAGGTGGAGGGGGTGGCGCAGCGTCAGATAGTCGAGCGGCACGCGCTCGCCGGCGTCACGATCCGGGCGCCGGAGGCCGTCTCGATCGACGTGTCGGTGGAGATCGGCACCGACTCCGAGATCGCTCTCGGGACGGTCCTCCGCGGCGCCACCCGGATCGGAAGCGGCTGCTCGGTCGGCCCGCAGGCGACGCTCATGGACGCCACGCTCGAAGACGGCGTCAGCGTCGCCCATTCGTACCTCGTCGACTGCCGTGTCGCGGCGGGGGCCAGCGTCGGGCCCTTCGCCTATCTGCGCCCTGGCGCGGCCATCGGCGAGGGCGCCAAGGTGGGCACCTTCGTGGAGGTCAAGAACTCAGAGGTCGGAAGGGGAGCGAAGGTGCCGCACCTGTCCTACATCGGCGACGCAGAGGTCGGCGACGGGGCAAACGTCGCGGCGGGCAACATCACCGCCAATTACGACGGCCGGCGAAAGCACCGCACGGTCATCGGGGAAGGCGTGCATACGGGCGTGCACACGTCCTTCGTCGCCCCCGTGCACATCGGGGCCGGTGCGTACACTGGCGCTGGGTCGGTGATCACCGAGGACGTCCCCGATGGCGCCCTCGGCATCTCACGTCCGGAGCAGAAGAACGTCGAGGGATACGCGGATCGAGTGAGCGAGGGACACCGCGAATGAGCAGCCTGGAGACCGAAGCACTTCCGGTTCAGTCGAGCCTCCCGATCGGCTACGACAAGCGGATGATGGTCGCCGCGGGTCGGGCGAGCGGAGATCTCGGGCAGAAGATCGCCTCGCGGCTGGGGGTCGACCTCACCGACGCGGGCCTCAAGACGTTCACCGACGGCGAGGTCTACTGCCGTTACCAGGAGTCGATCCGCGGCGCCGACATCTTCATCGTCCAGTCCACCGCCGGCTCCGAGCGGGAGGGCCTGACGGTGAACGACGCCCTGATGGAGCTGCTCGTGATGGTCGAGGCGGCGGTAGGCGCCTCGGCGCACCGGGTGATCGCGGTCTCTCCGTGGTACGGCTACTCGCGCCAGGACAAGAAGTCCGCGCCGCGTGAGCCCATAACCGCCCGGCTCGTGGCGAAGATGCTCGAGACGGCCGGCATCGACCGCCTGCTCACCATGGACCTGCACGCCGGCCAGATGCAGGGCTTCTTCTCGAAGCCGGTGGACCACATGACCGCGATGCCGGTCCTCACCCAGTACGTCAAGGACCAGATCGCGGACGCCGCCGACATCGTGATCATCTCGCCCGACGCCGGCCGCGTGAAGCTCACGCGCAAGTTCGCGCAGAAGATCGGTGCCCGCTACGCCCTGCTCGAGAAGGAGCGGCCCGCGCAGGAGGTGGCCGAGATCGGCTACGTGATCGGCGAGGTCACCGGGAAGACCGCAGTGATCGTCGACGACATCATCGACACGGGGGGAACGCTCGCCGCCGCCGCGCAGACCGTGCTCGACGAGGGTGCCTCCGAGGTCCACGCGGTCGCTACGCACGGGCTCTTCTCCGGCAACGCGTTCGAGACGCTCGCCGCCTCGCCGCTCTCGAGCATCGTGGTGACGGACACGGTGCCGTTACGCGACGGCGCGCCGGACATGATCCACGTGCTCACGAGCGCGGACATCCTCACCGACTCGGTGCGCCGGATCTTCACCGACGATTCGGTTTCGGAGATCTTCTCCGGCGAGAACCAACTCTTCTGACGAGGCCCCTGCAAACCGTCGGATAGCTGCGTCCTCGGGGCTCGCTTTGGCCCACCAAAGCTTCGCCCCTGCGTCCTTGCTCTCCTCGGTTTTCGGAGCCTCGTGGCCGAGCGGTCACACGTCGCGCGCCGCGAACTTGCGGGTCCGGCGCTGGCCGCGCGACTCGAAGTAGGCCCATTCCTCCCGGCCGAGCTCGGTCGCCGGCTGGTCGCCGAACCACCACTCGCGGCCGATCCGCATCCAGTTGCGGGTAGCTCCCAGCTGGCCCAGCACGGCGAGCACGCCGGACTCCATGCGGCGGCCCATCAGCTCGTTCGCGGGCACGTTCTCGCGCCGCATCAGGTCGAAGAAGTCCGACCGGGGGTCCGACACCGCGGCAATCGCGCGCATCACCACCTCGGAGTCGATCGTGTACTCCCGATCCTCCATGTACCAGCCCCCGACCTCCCTGACGTGCGCCATCAGCCGCTCGGCGTCCACCCGCTTTGGGCGTCGCAGGAAGCCGAGATCACCGAGCGCGACCCGTAGCCGCTCCGGATCGTTCTCGAGCACCGCCTCCACTGCGGCGATCTCCAGCTCGATCTGCTCCTTGTCGAGCTGCTTCGTCATGCCGAAGTCGAGAAAGGCCACCCGGCCGTCGGCCATCAGCAGGTAGTTCCCCGGGTGGGCGTCGGCGTTGAAGTGCTGGAGGTGGTAGATCGAGCCGAAGCAGAAGCGGTAGACGAT
This sequence comes from Thermoleophilaceae bacterium, assembly GCA_030447875.1. Taxonomy (GTDB): domain Bacteria; phylum Actinomycetota; class Thermoleophilia; order Solirubrobacterales; family Thermoleophilaceae; genus JAUJOA01. The sequence goes on along the minus strand of JAUJOA010000007.1, from coordinate 17,014 downwards.
CTCGCCGAAGCGGTCGCGCTCCTCCTGGGGCAGCTCGCGGACCTCCTCGAACGACATCCCGTCGACCCATTCGCTCACCAGGATCCGACCGGTCGAGAGGCGGCTGACCACATCCGGCACGAGAACGAAGGGATGGCCGCGGTACGCGCGTGCGAAGGTGCGCTGGTTCTGCCCCTCGTACTCGTAGTCGAGCTCCTCGAGAACGCGTTCCTTGAGCTCCTCGGCGGCAGCCTTGGCGTCCAGCCCGGGCGCGATCGCCTTCGCCATCCGCAGGATCATCCCCGCGTTCTGCAGGTCCGCCCGCAGCGCTCTCGCGACGCCCGGGTACTGGATCTTGACCGCCACGCGGCGTCCGTCCGGCAGCACTGCGCGATGCACCTGCCCGATCGATGCCGCGGCGGCCGCGTCGTGCTCGAAGTCCTCGAACAGCGATTCGACAGGCTCCTCCCAGTCCTCGTCGAGCACCTTCTTGACCTTGCTCCACGGCATCGGCGGCGCGGACGTGCGCAGCGTCGCGAGCTTCTCCTGGTAGAGCTCTCGGTACTCCGGCGGCAGGAAGTCGGTGTCGATGAAGGAGGCGAGCTGGCCGACCTTCATGGCGGCGCCCTTCATGGTCCCGAGCGCGTCGACCATCCGCTCCGCCGCCTCGAGGTGACGCTCGTCGAGGCGCTCGCTCGCGCGCTCCCGCGAGCGGGTCACGTTCGCCGCGCGCGTGCCCGCGTACCGTGCCCCCTGACTTCCCACGACCTGAGTGACCTTGGCGGTGCGCCGGACCCTGCCGGTCGGAATCTCGTCCTTTTCGGCCACCCGCTGCCAAGGGTACCGAGCACCCCTCGCTACACTGCCGAGCCGTCATGGCAGCATCGCAGCGCCCATCACTCGCGGTCGAGGAGCGTGCCGAGCGCGGCTCGCGCGCAGCGCGCCGGCTTCGGCGTGCCGGCCTCGTGCCGGGCATCCTCTACGGCGGCGGCGACGGGGAGGCGATCTCCTTCCAGGTCGGCTCGCGCGCCCTACGCCAGGCGCTGCAGGAGGGCTCGGCCGTGCTCGACGTCGAGATCGACGGGCAGAAGTCGCGCCCCGTGATCGTCAAGGACCAGCAACTCCATCCCGTCCGCCCGGAGCTGCTCCACATCGACCTGCTGCAGGTGCGCCTCGACGAGAAGATCCAGTCGACCGTCGCCGTCGAGCTGGAGGGCGCCGACGATGCTCCGGGGGTGAAGGAGGGCGGCGTGCTCGAACACGTCACGCGCGAGCTGAACATCGAGGCCCTTCCGACCGACATTCCCGAGCGCATCGTCGCCGACGTCTCCGGCATGGAGGTGGCGGCCACCATGCACCTCAGCGAGCTCACGTCGCCTCAGGGCGTGGAGCTCCTCGATGACCTCGAGGAGACGATCATCGCAACCATCACGGTGCCCTCCGAGGTGGCCGAGGAGCCCGAGGTCGAGGAGGAGACCGAGCTCGTGGGCGACGAGGCAGAGGCGGCCGAAGCGGGTGCCGAGGGCGACGAAGGCCAGGCCGGCGGCGAGGATTCCTGAGCCGCTTCTTCCGGCGTGGCCGGGGGGGCGGAGGCAGCGCCCCCGTCGATTGGCTGGTCGTGGGACTCGGCAACCCGGGCGAGCGCTACGGGCGAACACGTCATAACGTCGGCTTCGAGGTGGCGGGCGCCGTGGCCGCACGGTGGACCCTGCCACGGGCCAAGAAGCGCTTCGCGGGCCTCTACACGGACGGCCGCACCGGTCCGGGCGGCCCGCGGGTGGGAGTGCTGCTGCCGCAGACGTTCATGAACGACGCGGGACGCTCCGCGAGCCCGGCGCGCGGAGCCACGGGAGTGGCGCTCGACCGCGTGCTCGTGATCCATGACGAGATCGATCTGACGTTCGGCGAGGTGCGCGCGCGCCTGGGCGGCGGCCTGGCCGGGCACAACGGACTCAAGTCACTGAGTCGTGAGCTGGGCGGCCCGGACTTCCACCGCGTGAGGGTGGGAGTCGGGCGTCCGGAGTCCACGGACCCGAACGTCGTATCCGCGCACGTGCTCGGTCGCTTCAGCGAGCCGGAGGCCGACGTGCGGGCGCTGATCGAGCGCGCCGCGGACGTGGTAGAGCGGATCGTGGCTTCCTAGAATCCTCTCTGCCGGCCGCGCGTGCAGCGCGGTCGTTCGTGCTGCCCAATGTCGCTGCGCCAGCTCCTCACCTACGCCCAGGAAGACGACGCCGTCGCGCGTCTCGCCGACGCCGCTCGTGCGGGCGGCGAGCCGCAACGCGTGTTCGTCTCGGCCAGCATGCGGCCGTACCTGCTCGCGGCGCTGGTCGACTCAGAGCCCGACCGGCCGGCGCTGATCGTGGCGGGCGACGACCGCGGCGCCCGCGACCTCGCCGCCGACCTGAAGGCGTTCCTGGCGCCGCGGCTCGTGCGCCTCTATCCCTCGCGCGGCGTGCGCTACGAGTCGCACCTCGCGCCGGCTCCGCATCTCGTCGGACTGCGCGTGGCGGCGCTCGACGCGCTGGTCGACCGCCCGGCCGCCGGCGAGGCGGCGGTCGTGGTGGCCTCGGCAGCGGCACTGGCGGAGAAGGTGCCCGACCCGGCGCTCCGCCCGCATGGCTTCACGCTCGAGCGCGGGGAGCTCATCGACCTCGACGAGACCGCCTCCCAGCTCTTGGCCTGCGGGTACGAGCGGGTCGACCAGGTCGAGGACCGCGGCCAGTTCGCGCTCCGCGGCGACATCGTCGACGTCTATCCGGCGACTGAGGAGCGCGCAGTGCGCTGCGAGTTGTTCGACGTGGAGATCGAGCGCCTGTCCTTCTTCTCCACCTTCACGCAGCGCTCGCTCGAGGAGGCCGAGCGCGTGGAGATAGCACCCGCCGCGGAGCTGGCGCCCGAGCATCGCGAGCTTGCCGAGATCGCGGCGCTCGAGGACGAGGCGGAGCGGCCTGACATCGCCGAGTTGCTCCCGGTAGACCGCTTCCGCGACCTGCTCTCGCTCCTTCCCGACAGCTCGCTCGTCGCGATCGCCGCCGAGGAGGAGCTCGGACCGTCGATCTCCGATCACTGGGAGGACGTCACTACGAGCTTCCACGACGCCGAGGCGCATCACCTCTACGTCCCTCCCGACGACCTCACCGCCGCGCTCGACGCGCGCACCGCGCTCCGCCTCTCGAGCATCTCGGGCGATCAGCCCCATTTCTTCCGAGCCCAGGCCGCCGACACGGCGGCCAAGTCCCTGGGGGAGGCGGAGGCCGAGCTCGAGAAGCTGGTCCGCTCGGGTTACCGGACGGTGGTCGCCTGGGCGCGCCGCGGCGAGGCCGAGCGCGCGCAGTACAACCTCGCACGCGTCAGGGCGGCGTTCCTCGACGGGCGGGCGGCTCCGCCCGAGCCGGGGGTCCTGTTCGCCGCCGCCAGCCTCCGCGAGGGCTTCCTGGCCCCCGGCCTCAAGCTCGCGATCCTTCCGGAGCACCGGCTGCTTCGCCGCCGCCGTGCGGAGCCGCGCTCGGGCCCCGGAGGAGGGCGTGGCACGATCGCCTCCTTCACCGACCTGCGTGCGGGCGACGCGGTGGTGCACGAGGACCACGGCATCGCCCTCTTCACCGGCTTCGAGACGAAGAGCGTGGGCGGCATCACCCGCGACTATCTCGAGCTCGAGTACCGCGGCGGCGATCGAGTCTTCGTGCCCTCGGATCAACTGCACAAGGTCAGCCGCTACGTCGGCGCCGAGGCCGGCGACCCGCCGCTCTCGAAGCTCGGCGGCAAGCAGTGGGAGCAGATGAAGCTGCGCGCCCGCCGCGCGGCTCACGCGCTGGCGGGCGAGCTGATCAACCTCTACGCGGAGCGGCGACGCCGAGCGGGTCACGCGTTCGCGGGGGACGGCGAGTGGCAGATGGAGTTCGAGAACGCCTTCCCGTACCGCGAGACGTCCGACCAGCTCGAGGCGATCGAGCACGTCAAGGGGGACATGGAGGAGGCCCGGCCGATGGACCGGCTGATCTGCGGCGACGTGGGATACGGGAAGACCGAGGTCGCCCTCCGAGGTGCGTTCAAGGCCGCGGCCGAGGGCAAGCAGGTGATGTTCCTGGTCCCGACCACGGTTCTCGCGCAGCAACACTTCGGCACGTTCACGGAGCGCCTGCGCGACTACCCGTTCACGATCGAGGTGGCTTCGCGCTTTCGCTCTCAGCGTGATGTGACCGGCGCGCTCAAGGGCTTCGCCGACGGCCGCGTGGACATCCTGATCGGGACGCATCGCCTGCTCTCACGCGACGTGCGCCCGAAGGACCTGGGGCTCCTGATCGTCGACGAGGAGCAGCGCTTCGGCGTCAAGCAGAAGGAGCTCCTGCGCCAGCTTCGGCTCCGCGTGGACGTGCTGTCGATGTCGGCCACGCCGATCCCGCGCACGCTTCAGATGTCGCTCGCCGGCCTGCGCGACATCTCGGTGATCGAGACGCCGCCGGAGGGGCGGCGCCCGGTGCGCACGTACGTGGGCGAGTACGACGAGGAGCTCGTCAAGCAGGCGATCGAGCGCGAGCGCCGCCGCGGGGGCCAGGCGTTCTTCATCCACAACCGCGTGGAGACGATCGACGAGACCGCCGAGCGCGTGCGCGCCATGTGCCCGGAGGCGCGGGTCGCGGTCGCCCACGGCCAGATGGACGAGAAGCGGCTCGAGCCGGCGATGATGGAGTTCCTTCGCGGCGAGGCCGACGTGCTCGTGTGCACCACGATCGTCGAGGCCGGCCTCGACATCCCGAGCGCCAACACGCTGATCGTCGAGCGCGCCGACCACATGGGGCTGGCGCAGCTGTACCAGATCAGGGGGCGCGTCGGGCGCTCGCGCGAGCGCGCCCACGCGTACCTGCTCTATCCGTCGTCCGCGGTCCTCACCGAGGAGGCCGCGGCGCGGCTGGCCACGCTGTCCGACTACACGGAGCTCGGCTCGGGGTTCAAGATCGCCATGCGCGATCTCGAGCTCCGCGGCGCCGGCAACTTGCTCGGCGACGAGCAGTCCGGTCACGTGGCCGCGGTCGGCTTCGAGCTCTACGTGGGCATGCTCGACCAGGCGGTGGCGGAGCTCGCCGGCACATCCGCCGACGAGGCGCCCGAGCCCGTCAGGATGGACGTGGCCGTCAACGCGTACGTCCCCGCCGACTACGTCGCCTACGAGGCGGCGAAGATCGAAGTCCACCGGCGGGTGGCCGGAGCGCGGGAGGTCGCGGACCTGATCCTCCTCCGGGAGGAGCTCGAGGATCGCTTCGGGCCGATCCCGGAGCCGCTCGACGATCTGATTCGCGTCCAGGACGCGCGCATCAAGCTCGGGGCGGCCGGCGCCAAGGCGGTCAGCTTCCGAGCGGGCCGGCTCGCGGTGTCCCCGATCGAGCTGGAGGCCGCGGGGGTGGCCGCGCTTCGTGAGGAGCTCCCCGAGTCCGCCTTCGAGTCGGGTCGAAGCACCGTCACGGTCCGCGTGCCCGACGACCCGGCCGCACGGCTGCCGGCGATCGTCGCGGCCGCCGAGGCGATCCTCAAGGTCGCCACCGAACCGGCCGCGACCTGAACGGTGTCCGCTACCATCCCTCGCCGGGATCTGGCCGCCGCGGCGCCAGGCCGGGCGCAGGGGGCGTAACGGCCCCGCTTTACGCGCCCTTAAGTGCGCGCCGCTAGATAAGACTTGCCTGTGAAGAACCGCTTCCGCCTCGACACCCTTGCCGCCGCCGTGCGCCGCCGCGGTGCCAAGCGCGTGGCCGCGCTGGCCGCGACCGGCGTGATCGCAAGCCTCGCGTTCGCCGGATGCGGAAGCGACGTGCCGTCGAACTCGGTGGCCAAGGTGGGCGACGCCCCGATCGAGAAGTCGGAGTTCGACCGCTGGCTGGCCGCCGCCGCCAAGAGCCAGCAGCCGCCTGGGGCCGGGGGCGAGGTCGTGGCGCCGGATCCGCCGGGCTTCGAGCGGTGCATCGCTTCGAAGGAGCAGCAGGCTCAGGTCCCGCCCGCGGAGGGCCAGCAGCCGCCGCCGACGCCGAGTCCTGAGGAGCTCAAGCAGCAGTGCCAGCAGGAGTACGACGCGCTCAAGGGTCAGGTCATGCAGTTCCTCATCCAGGCCGAGGCGATCGAGCAGGAGGCCGAGGAGCGCAACGTCGAGCTCTCCGACGCGGAGGTCCAGCAGCAGTTCACGGAGCTCAAGGAGCAGTCGTTCCCCAACGACGAGGACTTCCAGAAGTTCGTGGAGGAATCCGGCCGGACCGAGGAGGACCTGCTGTTCCAGGTCCGGCTCGACCTGCTGTCGAACAAGATCCGCGAGTCGGTCGTCGAAGCCGCCCCCGAGATCTCGGATGCCGACATCCAGAAGTACTACGAGGAGAACAAGGAGCGGCCTCCGATCGGGAAGCCCGAGCAGCGCGATCTGGAGGTCGTCCTCACCGACAAGGAGGAGGACGCCGAAAAGGCCCTCGAGGAGCTCGAGGACGACGGCAACTTCGCTGCGGTCGCCAAGAAGTACTCGAGCGACCAGGCGTCGCGATCGAACGGCGGCAAGCTCGAGGACGTCGAGCCGGGGCAGCAGGAGATGGCGCTCGACCAGGCCGTCTTCGACGCCGAGGAGGGTGAGCTCGTCGGTCCCATCGAGACCGAGTTCGGCTTCTACGTCTTTCGTGTCACAGACGTCACGCCGGCCGAGCAGCAGTCGCTCGAGGAGTCACGCGAGGCGATCACCGACATCCTCCGCTCGCAACGCGAGCAGGAGGTCCTGAACGACTTCATCGAGGACTTCCAGAAGAAGTCCACCGAGGAGACCGTCTGCGCCGAGGACTACGTCGTCCAGGGTTGCAAGAACGGCCCCGAGCCGGAGAGCCAGCCGGCCCCGGGCGCTCCGCCCGGCGGCGCTCCTCCCCAGGGCGCCCCACCGCAGGGCGCGCCTCCGCAGGGTGTCCCGCCACAAGGCGCTCCTCCCCAGGGCGTCCCGCCACAGGGTGCTCCTCCGCAGGGTGCACCTCCGCAGGGCGTGCCGCCGGGTGCCCCGCCGCAAGGTGCTCCTCCCCAGGGCGTGCCGCCCCAAGGCGCACCTCCTCAGGGCGTCCCGCCGCAGGGTGTTCCTCCCCAGGGCGTCCCGCCCCAAGGCGGCGGCCCCGGAGGCTAGGCGTCGAGGCGCCTTCGCCCGATCGGGGCGATCAGCCGGCGGCAGCTCTCCTGCGGCTCGACGAGCTGACGCGGCGGCTGCGCCGCGAATGCCCGTGGGACCGCGAGCAGGATGAGCGCTCCATCGTTCCTCACACCGTCGAGGAGGCCTACGAGCTTGCCGACGCGGCGCACGCGCGGGACGACGCAAAGCTTCTCGACGAGCTCGGCGACGTGCTCTTTCAGGTCTACTTCCTGTCCCTTCTCCTGGAGGAGCGCGCCGCGGGCGACCTGGGCGCCGTGGCAGACCACTGCACGACGAAGCTGATCCGCCGCCACCCGCACGTGTTCGGAGAGACCGAGGCGGCGGACGCCGCGACGGTGCTTCGCAACTGGGACCGCATCAAGCGCGACGAGTCGGGGGGCGACTCGGACCCGTTCGGCGATCTCCCCGACAACCTTCCGGCCACCATCTACGCCCGCAAGGTGCTGCGGCGAGCGGCCGCGGCAGGTGGGCGTCCGCAGGACGGCGAGCCCTTGGAGGCCGTGGTCACGGCCGCGCAGCGTCTGCGCTCGACGGGCCCGAGCCGAGATGACCGCTTCCACGCGCTTGGGGAGGTGATGCTCGCCACGGTCGCGGCGGCCGCCGAGCTCGGCGTCGACCCCGAGCTGGCCCTCCGCGCGGCGGCGAATCGCCGTCGAGAGGAGGTCGGGCGGTCGTCCGACGGGCCAAAGCACCAGAATGCGCAGCGCCGATGAGCCAGATAACGAGCATCCACGCCCGACAGATATTCGACAGCCGGGGCAACCCCACCACGGAGGTGGAGGTGGGGCTCGCCTCCGGGGATCTGGGGCGCGCGGCGGTGCCCTCGGGCGCGTCGACCGGCGAGTTCGAGGCGGTGGAGCTTCGCGACGGCGACGAGGCGTTCGGAGGCAAGGGCGTCACGCGGGCGGTCGCGAACGTGACGGGCGAGATCGCCGAGGCGCTCGCGGGGCTCGATGCGGCGGACCAGGTCGCGCTCGACCAGGCGATGATCGAGCTCGACGGCCAGCCCGACAAGGGAAGGCTCGGAGCGAACGCTCTTCTCGGCGTCTCCCTCGCGGCCGCAAAGGCCTCGGCCGCCGAGCACGGCGTGCCCCTGTGGCGCTATCTCGGTGGCGAGACGGCGAACGTCCTTCCGGTCCCGATGATGAACGTCATCAACGGCGGCGCGCACGCCGACAACCGCGTCGACTTCCAGGAGTTCATGCTCGTGCCGGTGGGCGCTCACAGCTTCACCGATGCGCTTCGAACCGGGGTCGAGATCTTCCATGCGCTGCGGCGCACGCTGCAGGACCGCGGCCTCTCCACGGCGGTCGGTGACGAGGGCGGCTTCGCTCCGGACCTCGAATCGAACGAGGCGGCGCTCGAGGCCCTGATGGCCGGCATCGAGGCGGCCGGTTACATCGCCGGAGAGCACGTGGCCATCGCGCTCGACCCCGCTGCCAGCGAGCTCTGGCGCGAGGGCTACCACCTCACGCACGAAGGTCGAACGCTCTCGTCGGCGGAGCTGACCGACTACTGGGCCGACCTGGCCGGCCGGTACCCGATCGTCTCGATCGAGGACGGGATGGACGAGGAGGACTGGGAGGGCTGGAAGGTGCTGACCGAGCGGCTCGGCGACCGCGTCCAGCTCGTGGGAGACGACCTCTTCGTGACGAGCACCAAGCGGCTCGGGCTCGGTATCGACCTGGGAGTCGCCAACTCCATCCTCGTCAAGGTCAACCAGATCGGCACGTTGACCGAGGCGCTCGAGGCCGTCAGGGTGGCCCGAGAGGCCGGCTACACCGCGGTGATGTCGCACCGCTCGGGGGAGACCGAGGACACGACCATCGCCGACCTGGCGGTGGCCACCGGCTGCGGGCAGATCAAGACCGGAGCGCCGTCCCGTACGGATCGGGTCGCCAAGTACAACCAACTGCTGCGGATCGAAGAGGCGCTCGGCTCCGACGCCACGTACCCCGGTCGTTCCGTCTTCCGGTAAGGCCCGCACCGGACGGGGGCGTTGCGCGAGCAGGAGGTCGCGCGGTGAGGGCGAACGCGGGGACATGGCCCGGGCGACCACGGCGCGATCACGAGGCGGCGCAGGCGCGCGCCGAGCTCGCCCCCGCCCTCGCCGCCGGCACTCCGCCATCCGCTGGGACCGCGTGGGCCGGACTGCGCTGCTCCTCGTGCTCGGCGTGATCCTGCTCCTCTACATCTCCCCGGTCAGCCACTGGATCTCCCAGTCGCGGACCGCTGAGCAGGACCGCGTGGAGCTGCGTCAGCTCGAGCAGGAGAACGCCATGCTCGAGGAGCGCAAGGAGGCGCTCATGCGGCCGGAGACGGTCGAGCGCGAAGCCCGCCGGCTGGGCATGGTGCGTCGCGGCGAGCGGCCGCTAGTCGTGGAGAACCTGCCGAAGCCCTAGCGCCCGTTGCCCGCGGGGCGACTCGTTTCCCGACGCGGTCCACGGGGTACCGTGCCGCTCATGCCATACGCGCTCGAGAACGCCCTCTTCCAGTGGGAGGAAGGCGAGCAGCGGATCCGGGAAGCGCCCGAGCTCGAACGGGCGGACCTCGAGCGCGCGGTGAGGAGCGTCCTCGACGAGCTGCGGCGTCGGCTCGGCTCCTCCTTCACCGTGGACGAGCTGGCCGCCTTCTACGGCGAGGGCGTGGACTGGGCGGCGGCCATCGCCCGAGGTGAGTCGGCCGGCAGCGACGCCGGCTGGGTCGTCGACGCCGCCTTTGGGCGCTACGCGCGGGAAGCGGCCAACTTTGCCGGCGGACGGGCGCGCGAGCAGTACGGCAGGCTCTGAGGCGCGCCCGAGTCGATTAGGCGGGGCATCGGTGGAGAGGCGAGGCATCGCTGGAGAGGCGAGGCATCGGCGGAGAGGCGGGGCATCGGTGGAGAGGCGAGGCATCCGGTGGAGAGCCCTCGCGCTCGCTGGGCACTTACGACAACGAGTTTTCATCCCATGCAAGAAAGTTGCGTGGGATGCAAACCGATTCTCGTAAAGCGCCAGCGTCCGGCCGGCGTGTACGCGAGAAGCTCGGCAGGCCGGCCCACCGAACGGCGGCACGGCGGCCAGCCGTGGCCTGCGCCCGGCTAGGCGGCGAACTCGTCGGGATCCGGCTCGGCGACCGAGCTCTCTGCCGCCTCCGAGGCGCCTGATTCGGACGCATCGTCCTGTTCGCCGCTGCGGCGAATGACGATGCGGTCCGGCTCGATCGTCACGGTCACCGGACGGTGTCCCGCCCAGTGCTCGGCGTAGACGGGATCATCCTGCACGCCGGGGTCGAGCCACAGCCCGTAACCTCCTCGCCGTGATCGAAGGTGCCCTCGAGCGGCTGACGTCGCCCGCGACCGCCGCCGGTGCGGCGGCGGCGCCCACCGCGGCGGCCCCGGCGTCGAGGCCCTGGGCGTCTTCCTCGGAGGCATCGTCCGGCTCGCGCTCGGCGGCGGGCTCGGATTCCTCCTCCTCCGCCTTCTCGGCGATCGCATCGAGCTCCGCGGCGATCAGCGCGTCGTCCTCCTCGCGCAGGTCCCGCTCGTCCTCGAGGCCGGGAGCGGGCGTCGGCGTCGTCGCCCGCGCCGTCCGGGGCGAGGTCATGCTCTCGCTTGAAGGCACGGAGGTCCTTCACGGTGACCTCGAGCTGGTGCGCGATCCAAGCGTCGGTCCGACCCTGCCGTACCCACGTCCGGATCTGGTTGAGCTGGGGCTTGAGGATCTCCGGGCCACGAGCGGCGGCAAGACTAGCAATCCGCCTGCGCTCGGCCGCATGCTCATGCGGGAAGGCGACCTTCTTCTCAGCCAACCGGAGATTGTCCGCGCCGACCGATACACTGGTCGTCCGGGCAGCCACGGGAGGCGTCCAATGCTGGTTCTCACCAGGAAGTCGAACGAGAGCATCATGATCGGAGACGACATCGAGGTCTCCGTACTCGCCGTCTCGGGCGAGAAAGTCCGGCTGGGCATCGCCCCGCGGTCGATACCGGTCTTCCGTCGCGAGGTCTACCTCGAGATCCAGGACGACCGCGACGCGGAGAGCATCGCCGCGGCCGTCGACGACGAAGTCGACCCGAAGTAGCCGAGCCCGGACCCGAGACGGGTCGCGAGCCCTACCGCACCGCCCGAGCGCAGCCCTCAGGGGTCTCATCAGGGCGGGCGAGGGCCTGAAACATCACCACGATGACGATGATGGTCGTGGCCAGAGCGCAAGGACGAGCCCTGCGAAGCGCAGGTTTCCGCTGCTTGTGAACCTTCTCCACCCGCCGCGTGCGCGACCGCACGGCCGCCTGCTCGGCGTAGTCTCGCTCTGCGCGCCTGCTCCTCGGCGGTCTCCTCGTGGAAGGCCGCCTCGAAGTCGGCGAGTGTCTGTCGCATCCGCATGGGTCGACAGGTTATCCAACCCGCAGCCGGGATTCTCGGCGCCGATCGCCCTCCGCCGCGGCCTATTCGCTCGACTCGTAGACCTTGATGAAGCGCAGGTAGTTGTCGGCGATCGTGGCCGCTGTCGTCACGCTCGACCGAGCCGTCGAGGTAGCCCTTCAGCGGCCCCGACCAGATGCTGCGACCGATCGCGAAGCCGATGAACCCCTCGACCGGCGCTACCTGGGTCAGCCAGTGGTCGACCTTCTCGTCGTCCGCGCCGCGGCCAAGCAGCACGCACGTGACGCCGTCGCGGCCCCCCGAGCGCGCCTGCTCGACGAGCATCTCGCACTCCTCCCGCCGCTCCACGCCCTCGATCTTCCAGACGTCGACCTCCACGCCGGCGTCCTGCATGTCGGCGATGGCGCGGCGCATCAGCTCGGGTCGAAGCTCGTCGTCGCAGCGGTCCGTGTCGCCCCCTACCGACTCGAGCTGTACGTCCTCGGCCGGCACCAGGAGCTCGAAGAGGAACTTCGGTCGTTCGAGTGGAGCCACTCCGACAGCTCGCGGAGCCGCGCGACCTGGCGTGCGTTCACGTCGGCGTCGCCGTCGGGGTTGTAACGAACGAGCACCTTCGAGAAGTCCGGATCGAAGCGCTCGATGTGCCCCGAAGTGCTCGCCGTACTGGAAGTCGAACTCCTCCTGGCCGCTCTTCTCGACCGGCATGGCGAGCTTGATGGCGCGTAGCCCTCGCCTGCTCGGGAATGTCGCCGCCGAACTGCTCGTCCACGAGCGCGCCGATCGCGCTGGCCTCCGCCCCGTCGTCGGCCGCGCGCTCGAGGCCCTCGTAGATCAGGTGCTTGGCGTCGGCGATCCGCGCCGTCTCCTCCGCGTTCGGATCGCCCTCGATGCCGAAGAACTTCTTCTGGAACGACCCGCGATGGTCGAACGCCAGGACGTATGCAGCTTCTCGTGATAACCCAGATCCATGTCTCAGAGTTCCTTGCTTCGACGGGTCGTGCTTGCGCGGCCAGGATATACGCGCGACCCTGCGCCTCGACGCCCGGGTCGGTGTGCCTGCGCTGCCCGGATCCGCGGCTAGATGCGCGCGTGGAGCACGATTTCACGGGCCCCTCCTACACGTTGGGGATCCGAGGAGGAGCTCAGATCGTCGACCAGAGACGCTCGATCTCTCCAACTCGATCGAGTCGATGCTGGAGTCGGTTCCACCGGAGCTCGAGGGCGAGGTGAAGCCGAGCTCGCGGAGTCGGTGCTCGAGGTGGCCACGACTCCGTGCCCAACACGCGCGACGCGGGACGCCAGCTTCGCGACCTGCGCCGCGAGGTCCAGCAGACCGCCGCCGAGCACGGCCTCGCGATCGGATCCGCCGGCACCCACCCCTTCGCCATGTGGGAGGACCAGCGGATCGTGGCACGGCCGCGGCATCGCGACCTGGTGGCGGCGCTGCGGTTCGTGGCGAGGCAGGAGCTCATCTTCGGCGCACGTGCACGTGGGGATCGACGATCCGGACAAGGCGATCCACGTGGCCAACGGCATGCGCGTGCACATGCCCCTGCTCGTGGCGCTGTCGGCCAACTCGCCGTTCTGGCGGGCGGATGCCACGCTTCCACCCGCACGCCCATCTTCCGCGCGTTTCCGCGGTCGGCATCCCGCCCGCTACCGCGACTTCGACGACTACTCGCGCGAAGTGAAGTTCATGGTCGACAGCAAGGTGATCGAGGACTACACCTACCTCTGGTACGACGTGCGCCCGCACCCCGAACTTCGGCACCGTGGAGGTGCGGGTGATGGACGCCCAGACGCGCGTGGAGCACACGCTCGGGCTGGCGGCGCTCATACAGGCGATGGTCAAGGAGCTTGCCGAGCACTTCGACGCGGGGGTGGAGCTACTCGCGCTACCCCTATACGAGATGCTCGACGAGAACAAGTGGCTGGCCGCCCGCCACGGGCTCGACGGCGAGGTCGTGGACCTGCCGAGCGACGACCGCGTCTCGACCAAGGAACTGGCGCGCCGCATGCGCTGGGCGGATGCGAGAGCACGCACAGGACCGGGCTCCGCCGACGAGCTTGCCCGATCGAGGACCTGCTCGACCGGGGTAACGGCGGCTCCCGGCAGGTCGTCGTCTATGAGGCCAACCACGACCTGCGCGAGGTCATGGAGGAGATCGTCGAGAAGTCGGGGCCTGACTCTCGGCCGGCTCCCAGTATCCTCGTTCCCCCGTGAGCGAGCCGGACCTCTTCGTCATCTGCAAGAACTGCAGCTCCGAGGTCAGCCCCTGCAACGGAATGCCCCGACTGCGGCCAGCGCGTCCGCAAGCGCGCCGAAGATCGAGAAGGAGGGCGCCGAGGAGCCGCGGGCGAAGCGGCGGGCTCGTCCGCCGTCACTCCCCCGCCTGCGCCGCGATGAGATCCCCGGCATAGCGCCGGAGACCCGCCCGTGGGCGGTGATGGGGCTCGTCACCGCGTCGCTTCTCGTGACGCTCGCGCAGAGCACCGGGGAGCTCTCGGTCCTCGACCTCGGCGTCTTCGGACCGCTGGACGGCGACCCGTGGCGCCTGCTCGTCACGCCGTTCGTGCACCAGAACCTCGGCTACCTGTTCATCACGATGATCACCGTGGGCATCTTCGACGCATCTCGAGCGGCGCTTCGGCTGGCTCGCGCCGATCGCGGTCTTCCTGCTCGCGGGCGCGCGCCGGCGCGGCCCTGTCGGTGGCGCTCGACGTGTACCCGGCGATCGGCGCCAACGGCGCTGCGCTCGGCCTGCTGTGCGCCTGGCTCGTGGATGACCGGCGCGCGCTGCGCCGCGGGGATGACCGCGGCAACGACCTGATGGGGTCTACGTCATCGCCGCCGTGCTCATCCTGCTGTCGGTCGCCGACGAGGACGCGCATCGCCGCCGCGGCGGGGGAGCCGCCGGCACGCTCTCCGGGCCATGCTCGGCGCGCTCAGGCGCTGACGGCTATCCGCCCCGCGTCGCCGCCGGTGAGGCGACCGATCGGCGTGCCCGGGGCGCCCGATCCCGGAGGGCCGCCACGCAGTCCGCCGGATGTCATCGCGTCGCATGCGAGCCACCGCAGCTCATCCGGCACGTCCGGCGACCACTCGACCCACGACTCGACCCAGTCGCGGTTGCGGCGCGCCGCCGGCGATCGGCGGCCGGTCCGAGCGCAGGAGGTCGAGCACGCCCGCGATCGCCGGGGATGGCGGAGGCGTCCACCTCGGCGGCGGCGACCCCGCTGGCGCTCGCCAGCTCGTGCAGATGGCCGAGCAGCCCGAAGCCCGTGACGTCGGTCATCGCGCTGGCGCCGGCGACCAGGGCCGCGCGCGAGGCGTCGCGGTTGAGCTCCGTCATCACGGCCACCGTTCGCGCCGTCAGATCCGTCGCTCGCCAGCCCGCGCTTTGCCGCGGTGGTGGCCGCCTCCGCCCACCGGCTTCGTGAGCAGCAGGTCATCCGCCGCGCGCGCCGAGTTCCGCAGCAGGCGGTCCGGATGCACCGTGCCGGTCACCGCCATGCCGTACTTGGGCTCCGCGTCGTCGATCGAGTGCCTCCGGCCACGGCCACGCCGGCGGCCGCCGCCACGTCGCCCCGCCGCGGAGGATCGCGCGGAGCACCTCACCGCCGAGCGACTCGAGCGAGTAGGCCACCAGGTTGAGCGCCGTGACCGGCTCGCCGCCCATCGCGTAGACGTCCGAGGAGAGCGTTGGTGGTCGCGATGCGTCCGAAGTCGTAGGGGTCGTCGACGATCGGTGAAGAAGTCGACGGTGAGAGATCAGCGCGAGCTCGTCGGTCAGGCGATAGACGGCGGCGTCGTCGGCCGTCTCCATTCCAACGATGAGGTCCGGCCGAGGACCTCGGAAGCCCTCGATCAGGGGATGCAGGTCAGCCGGCGACAGCTTGCACGCGCAGCCGGCGCCGTGCGACAGGCTCGTCAGCTTGACTGCTTCCACGCACCTATTATCCGCCGTGGCGGAGCCTCAGCCAAGCGAGGGGGAGCGCCGCGCCACGGCCGACCGACGCGGAGATCGACGCGGCGCTCGAGGCCCTCGCCGATCCGGACCGGCTCCGGCGCGCCGAGGAACGCGGGCGGCCATGGCGCCGCAGCTCCAGCATCCCCGCGCGCGCGCGCTCGAGGATGGGGATGGTTCGACGAGGCGCACAACTCCAGGTCCTGAAGGTCGCGACGACCCCCGACCCGGATGAGCGGCTGCTGGCGGTGCGCACGCTGCTGGCGGAGGAGACCCGGATCGGAATGCTGATCGGCGTGCTGGCTGTTGGGAGCTGGCGCGCGCTCGACCAGGAGACCGAGCCCCCGCCGAGCCCGGCGGCGATGGCGCGGCTGGCCGGCCAGTCCTGCGTTAGGTGGCCCGCGGCAACCCAGTTCGCCCACGGCCCGGAGGAGGTCAGACCGGTGACCGAGACCGCGATCCACCGCAACATCGAGCGCGATGACTTCCGGGCCACCCGGGATCCGGCTCTCCTGGAGTCGGCGGACAGCGGTCGGGGCCAACTGCTCACCTACGCCGAGCTCTATCTGCTGTGGGAGCGGTCAGCAGGCGCGTTCAGGATCTCGACTTCACGCAGGACCGCGTCGATTGGCACGAGCGCATCCCCGAGGCCGAGCGGCCTACAGCGCATGTACGGCCTTGTCCTCGCTCTTCATCGGCGAGCAGCGGGTGGCGGCCGAGCTTGGTCCCATGATGCGCGCCTGCCCGGACGAGGAGATGCGCATCGCTGCACCAGATCGCCGACGAGGGGCGACACGTCGCATTCCTTCAACCGTTTCTACCACGAGGTGGCGCCGAGCACCGCAGACCAGGGCGGGCGGCTCGAGGAGACGAGCGCACACCTCAACGAGAACTTCGGCCGCCTTCGACGAGATGCTCGCCGGCAGGGTCGATCGGCTCGCCCGTGAGCCGGGAGGACTCGAGACGCTGGTCGAGGCGATCACGCTCTACCACATGGTCATCGAGGGAATGCTCGCCCTGACTGGCCAGCACTTCATCATCAGCTACAAAACGAGTCCGTCGGCACGCTGCCCGGCTTCGTGGAGGGCTCAACAACGGCGCGCGACGAGCACCGGCTCTTCGGCGCTCGGTTCCTTCGCGACATGGCCCAGCACGACTCGCGCTACGCGGAGGCGATCCAGCGAACGCTTCCCGTGGAGTCCGGCCCTGCCGCCGACGGCGTCCTGCAGCCGCCGTGGGGCGGAGGCCTACGCGGAGGATACCGAGCTGCTCGGCGCGTGTCGGCGACGCTCGCGCCTTTGCGATGAAGGCGCTTCCGAGCGACGGCCGAGAAGGCCGACGATCGCCGTCGGTGGCTGAGCGCCGGCCGCAGCAGGATCAGCCGGGGTGGCGGCGTGCGTCGTCGCCGAGCCCGGGTGGGCCAGGCGTGGCGTCGGATCCGGCTCGGTGATCGTCCTGCCGCCATCCGTCGGCGGATTGGTCGAGCTGGCGACCGTGTCGTCGGTGGTGCCGGGCCGGGGCACCTCCCCGGCCGGCGGCGCGGG
>JAUJOA010000015.1 GCA_030447875.1 Thermoleophilaceae bacterium | reverse complement strand
TCGACAACAAGCCCTGCGGCGGCAAGTACGGCGACATCGTCCAGGCGATCGGCCATACGCCGCTCGTCGAGCTCAAGCGGCTGTCACCCAAGCCGGGCGTGCGCATCTACGCGAAGCTCGAGAGCTACAACCCGACGGGATCGGTCAAGGATCGCATCGCTCGGGCCATGATCGAGGACGCCGAGGGTCGAGCGGATCGAGCACCGAGTGCTGAGCGCACGCGGGCACGAGCTCGTCGGAGTCCGGGTGCGCCATCGCGTAGGAACACGCCTGAAGGCGCTCCTGCGTCGCGCGGATCCTCGGCTCGTCGCTCATCTCGCCACGCTGCAGGAGCTCCCATGCGGGGCGAACGTCGCGGGCGTCCATGAAGGAGTGCATGACGAACGTGAGCGCCTTGGGCCGGTCGCGCAGCAGCGCCAGCACACCAGCGCGGTGCGCGAAGCGAGCGGTCCAGCGGGCGAGCACGCCGATCGACCGCGGGCGGCGCGCGAGGGAGCGCGCCAACCGCGCCGCCAGCAGGGTCGGGCGCACGTCGAAGTCCATGCCGCCGAAGGTCGCGAAGAACTCGTCCCGAGCCTCGTGGTCGGCCGGCTCGCGGTCGTCGAGCAGGGGGACCCAGCGATCCCCAACGAGTGCGCCGTAGGCCGTCCGGTTACACCGCTCGTCGCCGATCTGCAGCGACTTGTATGGCAGTCGCGCGCCCGCGCCCCGCTCCATCTCCGCCCACACCTCGTCGCCCGAGAGCTCGCGGAACTCATCCTTCCATCGGTTCTCGTTGCCGATGAAGGCAGCGGGCTGAAACGAGAACATGCGAAAGCCCATGTCCCGGCAGTCACGGATCACCCCCGCCACCTCCCCGACGTTGCGAGGAGTGACGGTCATGTTGTGGGCGAGGTAATGGGAGACCCCGTGCTCGCGCTCCAACCGCTGGAACATCGCGCAGAACCGGCGGCGGTGAGGGTTGAGGTCACCTTCCGCGGCGACCCGCTTGATTCCCCGGCGCCCGAACATCAGCGAGTCGAAGTGACCGGCAAAGGACAGGTGGGGCAGGCGCGCCGCGCCGCCCGCTCCTACGGCGAGCCGCTCGAGGTACTCGTAGTCAAAGTCGCCATGGGACATGCTCATCGGCTTGCGGCCGTGATTGCGCATGGCCTGCAGCGCCGCGGCGTGGGCATCGGGCTCGAGAAGGCTCACCTCGCCGCCGATGAGCTGCGCGTTCTGGGCAGGTCCGCGCTGCCGTCGGAGATAGGCCATCTGGCGATCGACCTCGGTGACCGTATGCTCGCCATCCGTTCGCACGCGGTTCGCGTCGCGCGAGTGGTAGCAGGGAGTGCAGGCCAGGTTGCAGCGCGGGAAGACGCCGTGCGTTCCCTCGCAGCCGGAGGTTCGGCGCCCGAGCGCCTGCGAGGGCGACTTGACGTGCTCGGGGAGTGCGTCCCAGCGTCGGGCGAGCGCTGCCTCGAGGTCGGGATGCACGGGGCGCGTGGCCAGCTCGAGCGCGCGCCAGCCGCGACCGAGCCGGTCGAGGATGCGCGCCGAGCGGCCGGCGCGAGGCGAGTGGATCGCGGCGCCGGTCATCCGTCGGCCGATCCGACGCCGGCCGGAGCCGGTCCCGAATGACTCATCGCACGCGGCGGTAGAGGGACGCCAGGCGGTCGGGAGGGACCCCGAGCAGGAACAGCCAGCGGATCACAAGCCAGGAGAAGAGGGTTCGCAGGATGCCGAGCCGCCGCCAGCGTCGAGCCGAGGTCATGGCCGGCCCGGGTAGGCGGACAGTCCTCCCGGCGACCTCCATGCGACGCACGAAGTCGTAGTCGTCCATGATCGGTAGCTCTCGGAAGCCGTCGAGCCGGCGGAAGGCGTCGCGGCGGACCCAGATCGACGAGTCACCGTAGTAGAAGCCGAAGCGGGACTGGAGTGCGTAGAACGCGCCCAGGGTCTGCGAGAAGCGGTCATCTCCGTCGAAGCGCAGAGCGAAGTTCCCACCGACCACGTCGGCCTCGTGGTAGGCGCGCGCCAGCGATTCGAACGCGTCGCGAGGAAGACGCGAGTCGGCGTGGAGGAACACCAGCATCTCTCCCCTGGCACGCCTCGCCGCGGCGTTCAGCTGGCGGGCTCGACCGCCCGAGGCGTCGACCACCGCGACTCCGAGCGGGTGACCGGCGGCGATCGCGGCGGAGCCGTCGGACGACCCTCCGTCCGCGACGAGGACCTCGAAGCGGCCGGGCAGGCCGTCCAGGTGATCGAGCAGGCGTGGGAGCTCCCGGGACTCGTTCAGCACCGGCACGATGACCGAGACGAGGGGTGAGGTCGCCGGCCACTGCCCATGCGTGGCAGGAAGCCCGGCGAGCTGGTCGGCCGCAGATGACGTCATACCGCGCACCGGAAGGCCGCCGGTAGTGTGCCGTCGGCCTGGCGCAGGACCAGGAAGCGCTCGATCACCCGGCGCTTGGCCTCGGCCAGCGAGACGTCTTCGCGCGCGACTACGAAGTCTGGGCTCGAGCCGATGTCGCCTCCGACGGGATGCCAGTGGGCGCCGTCCGTGGTGATCGTCAGCTCCGGGACCATCACGGCGTCTGAGACCTCCATCCCCTCGTCTAGGTCCTCGGCGAAGCCGCGCTGCACGAGCGGTCGCACCGCGAAGTCGGAGCCAGTGATGCCGATCCGGTTCAGCTGCGCACGAAGCTCCGGAATCTCCTCGCGGTTGTCCGGCGTCTCCGTCATCGCCACTCGGAGCGGAAGCCCGAGCTCGTGCGCGTACTCGATCCCAGCCATCGCCCTGTCCCATGAGCCATGCCCACGCCACTTGTCGTGCGTCTCCGATCGGGCGCCGTCGATCGACGACTGGAGCGTGAGGTTCGGGCGGCGAGCGAGCCGCGCCAGCTCCCGCCCTCGCGCGCCGGTGAAGAGCATCGCGTTCGTGAGCACGACGGTGGGCAGCCGATCGCTCGCGTACTCGACCATCGGCACGATCCGCGGGTGGATGAACGGCTCGCCGCCCGTGAGGTAGAGCTCGGCAAAGCCCTCCGCCACGGCCTCGTCGACCAGGGCCTGGAACCGCTCCTCCGAGATCTCGCGCCGGCGGGCGCGAGGGGAGGACGCGACCAGGCAGTAGTCGCAGGCCAGGTTGCAGTGAAAGTTCGTGTAGATCCAGAGCCGCGGCGGGAACAGCGCCGTGCCGAACATCGAGATGACCGGCAGCGCGCCGTCCGTCGGCTCCGGGGCGTCCGCCCACCCCACGCCCTCGGCCGCGAAGCCCGAGGGCATCGCTTCGCGATAGACGTGGTAGCGGCCGCGCGAGCGCTCCGGCGGCGGCACGATCTCGAGGCAGGTGGTCCACCAGCCGGTCTCGACCGTCTCCACGAACGGCTCGGGCAGCCGGGCCGCGCGCATCGACTCCGCATGGGCGCGCCAGTCGTAGGCGACGGGGACCAGCTCGGCCTCCGCATGGCCGTCCTCCAGCTCGAGGACCGCGTACCAGGTCTCGGTGCGCCCGTCGTTGGCGGGCCGCCCCGATGCCCCGACGTTGACGACGAGCCGGCCGTCCAGCCGTCGCTGCCACGGGATGCCGGTATGGGTGCAGAGGAGGGCGTCGGCCCCGCTCATCGCGAGGCGAAAGCGCAGCTCGTCGTCGTCGAGCGACTCCCACAGGAAGTCGTTCACCGCGAGCGGCGAGCCGTGGACCATGTGCACGTCCACTCCGCCGATCGTCCGCCGGATCTCGTCGGGGAGCGTGCCCATCCAGGCCGCGAAGTCCGGGCTCGTATTTGCGCGTGTGTAGTCGTAGATGAGCTGCGCGTAGCGGTTGTCGAGCGGATCGGAGTAGCCGCAGCCGCAGTCGTCGTCCCCGCGGCTTATCGCGACGTCGTAGTTACCGGCCAGGCACTGAACGCCGTGGTTCAGAAGGAGCGGCCAGATCGCGTCGCATTCCGCTCCAAACCCGCCGAGATCGCCGAGGCAGTAGGTCTCAGAGCAGCCCCGCTCCTCGGCGTCGGCCAGCACGGCCCTCAGCGCATATGGGTTCGCATAGGCGCCGCCGAAGGCGGCGATCCTGGGCACTCTTGCGTCCTCCTGAACGAGGCGGGAACCTGCCGCTGACTCTATCCGCGTTCGGCCGTCGACCTGATCCAGATCACGAGCTCCTCCGATATACGATCACCGAACCGGGCTTCACCGACTCGAGAGGGAGAGCAGGGCTTGGAACGCAGCCAACGCCGGGTCGCGATCATCGGCGCAGGGCCGATCGGCCTCGAGGCAGCGCTCGCGGCGAGCGAGCGGCGGCTCGACTTCACCGTGTACGAGGCGGCACCGACGGTTGGCGGCTACGTGCGCGGCTGGGGCCACGTTCGCACGTTCACGCCTTGGTCGATGACCGTCTCCGACCGCATGGGTGCTGTGCTGGCGGCCGGAGGCTTCGAGGCGCCGACGGGCGCCGGGCTCCCGACGGGCCACGAGCTCGCCGACGAGCTCCTCGAGCCCGTGTCCTCCCTGCCGGAGCTCGCGGGCAGGATCCGCCTTGGCTCGCGGGTCACCGCGGTGGGGCGCGAGGGACTTCTGAAGCACGAGGCGATCGGATCACCCGAGCGCGCGCTGCGACCGTTCCGGCTACTCGTTCGCGACTCCGAGGGCGGAGAGACGATCGAACACGCTGACGCCGTGATGGATTGCAGCGGCACGTACGGAAATCCCAACCGGCTCGGCGACGGCGGCATTTCCGCGGTCGGCGAGGAGGCCTTCGACGAGCGGATCGTGCGCTTCCTGCCGGACTTCGAGCAGAAAGCGGGAGATTGGGCCGGACACACGATCCTGCTCACGGGCTCGGGCCATTCGGCGCAGACCGCGGCGCGAAACTTCGCGCAGTTCGCACGCCATGCGCCGGGCACGCGGGTCATCTGGGCAGTACGCACCGCCCATCCGGGGTGGGGCGCGGTAGCGAACGATCCGCTGGTCGAGCGGGCAGCTCTCAACCAGGCGGCGACCGAGCTCGCCGGTGGCGCGTCAGACGCAATCGACCTCCGCGCCGGCTACGTCACCGAGGCGCTCGCGGGCCGCGACGGGCAGGTGGCGGTCACCCTGCGCAACGGGATGAGCGACGAGGTCGTGGTCGACCGCATCCTCGCCCTGAACGGCGGAGTGGGTGACGCCTCGCTCTACCGCCAGCTCCAGGTACACGAGTGCTACGCCACCTGCGGCCCCATGAAGCTCGCCGCCGCGCTGCTCGGGGAGAGCGCCGGCGACTGCCTCGTGGAGCCGGACCTCGGACCGGAGGTCCTGGCCAACCCGGAGCCGGGCTT
This sequence comes from Thermoleophilaceae bacterium, assembly GCA_030447875.1. Classification (GTDB taxonomy): domain Bacteria; phylum Actinomycetota; class Thermoleophilia; order Solirubrobacterales; family Thermoleophilaceae; genus JAUJOA01. Next base: position 9,058 of record JAUJOA010000015.1, on the reverse strand, counting down.
CTTCATCCTCGGCGCCAAGTCGTACGGGCGCAACTCACAGTTCCTCCTGCGCAACGGCTGGCAGCAGGTGGACGACGTCTTCGGATCGCTGCTGCCGAGCGCCTAGATCGAACGGCACGGCCCTCGCCAGCGCTCCTGGGCACGATGACCGACGGGGAGGCGTGGACCCGCGAGCAGCTCGAGGCGCTGCTGGCGGCGCGCTTCACACCGGCGGCGCTCGGGCGCTTCCTCGTGGCCTCGCAACGGCGGGCAGGCAGCGTACGGGGTGCGCGGCCTGAGCTGGCCGGCCAGGAGCGGGCTTGGATCGTGGCGGGCTTCGCCGCCTGGGCGGCGCTCGCCCTCGCCGGCCTGCAGCCGTTCAGGCGCCGCCTGTCGCATGCCTTCGCCTGGTGGGCGCTCACCGGTCTCATGCTCGACTGGCACCTCGGGATGATCGAGACCCGCGACGGGCGGCCCCGTCCCCTGGGCGCCGCCGATGCCCTCACGCTCGGTCGGGCGTGGCTCGTCCCCGCGGCGGCCGACGCGCCCACGCCGCTCGTCTGCGGACTCGCCGCGGCCAGCGACGTGCTCGACGGGCAGCTGGCGCGCCGGGCGGAGCCCACGCGTGCCGGCCGTGACCTCGAGGGCCTGGTCGACGCCTGCTTCGCGGGTGCGGCGCTCCGCGGCGCGGTGCGCCGTGGTTGGATAGGTCGGAGCGCCGCGAGGATCGAGGTCGCGCGCCTGGGCGTGGGATTCGGCTACGGGCTTTACGTGTACTTCGGCCGGGCGAGCGCTCCCTCGACCGGAGTGATCCGAGCCGCGCGCGTGAGCACTCCGATCCGCGCCGGCGCGCTGATCGCGGCCGGCCTTGGCCGCCGGCGCACCGCCGACGCGGCGCTTATCACCGGCTCGGCGTGGAGCGTGGCGGCGGTAGTGCGGGCGGTTCGCGAGGAGGCGCCGCTCGCCGGTGCTCGGTAGCCTCTACGCTCCGCGTTCGTGAAGATGCGCCGTACCCTCAACGGAGCGCTGGCAGGCAGCCTTGCCGCCGCCGTCTGGGCCGCTCAACAACCCGTCGACCGGCGCGCGTTCGCGTGCGACTACGACGACGTGGAGTTGCTCGGAAAGGCGGTCACGCGGAGTCGCGAGTGGCCAATCATCGGCCTCGCGCTCCATGTACAGAACGGAGCGGCCTTCGGCGCCGTCTACGCGCAGCTGAAGCCCTTCATCCCCGGCTCGCCGGTCCTCCGAGGAGTTGTCGCCGGCATGGCGGAGCACCTGGCCTCGTGGCCGCTGGCCCGCCTCGTCGACCGCTACCACCCGGCTCGCAAGGATCTCCCCACGCTTCAGGGCAACGCGCGTGCGCTGGCGCAGGCCACCTGGCGTCACGCGGTGTTCGGCCTCGTGCTGGGCCTCCTCGAGGACCGTCTGAACGCTGAGCTGAGCCCCGAGCCTCCGGAAGTGCCCGTCTCATCGAACGGCCACGGCGACATCGAGGTCGCGGCCGGCGTGGCCTGACCCAACGCCTGGAGAGGCTGCGAACAGCGCTCCTAACATGGACTCGCGCGCCGGAGTAGCTCAGCTGGTAGAGCAGCCGCCTTGTAAGCGGCAGGCCAGGGGTTCGAGTCCCCTCTCCGGCTTCCACCCCTTACTTCTGGACGTGCACGGGGGTGCCGAGCGGCACGCGCGACATCAGCGCTCGAACCTCCGCGTCCTCAGCCCGCAGGCACCCGGCCGACGCAGCGGTGCCGATCGTGTCCGGAGAGCTTGTCCCGTGGATCGCGAGCCTGTCCCCGCCCGGCCAGCCGGCCGGAAGCTTGGGCTGCTTGCCCGATAGCGCCAGGATGCAGCACCCGAAGTAAGGGCTGTAGTCCGGTCCGTCGAGCTTGTCGGTGATCGCAAAGCGCCCCGTGGGCGTGGGCGATCCCTGCCGCCCGATCGCGACGGGCAGCCGTCTGACCACGCGGTCCCCCCGAAGCAGCTCGGTCTTGCGCCGCGAGAGGTCCACGGTGATCGAGTAATCCGTGGTGTCGAGCTTGAGCGCGTCGCTTCTGCGGCGCACCCAGCCGAGACGGCCATTCGGGCGCTCCGCGGTGGTTACCCCGAGCCATCCGTCGCGCTCCTCGACTACCGAGAGCACGGAATCCGAGCCGAACTCCGTGCGAGCGCCGACGCGCGTGACGGAGGGTCCGCCGGGGCGGGCCCGCAGCGGAAGCGACTGGCCGGAGCGCACGGACGCCAGGCGGGTCCCGGTGGGGCGGCGCGACTTGCGCGGCCGTTCCCCGGCCGCGGAACGGGTGGCCGGCTGCTCGGTCGGGCCGGCCGACGCGGGGCCGCCGTCAGCCAGGGTCGCGGCGGACCGTACGAGCGGTGGAATGCCGTTGGTAGCCATGACCGGCGGCCCGATCCCCTCGGGCGCAGCGGCGGACGGGGTGCCGTTAGCGGCGCCGAACGCCACGACGACCGCCAGCGCCGCCAGCGACCCGCTCCTTCTGTGCCGTGCCGGGCATCTGATCCCCATGCCGTCAACGTCGGCCGCCGGGCCCGCGACCTTGAGTGCGTCAGCGCTCTGGGTCACCGCAAGAAGGGCAGCGCTCCACGGCGTGGCAGCGGAGCCTAGAGCAGCACGTTCCTCGAGTCGAGATGGGCGCCCACCTTGCGCTTCACGCGCTGCAGGGCGTTGTCCACGGTCTTCGTGTCGCAGGCCAGCCGCTCGGCGATCTCCTCGTAGGAGTTGCCGTCCAGGTACAGCGACAGAACCGAGCTCTCGAGCTCCGAGAGGACGCTCGAGAGACAGGCCACGAGGCTCTGGAGCTCCTCCGTCGATATCACCTGGTTCACCGGGTCGTGCGCCGTGGGTCCCGGCAGGACCTCGTCGAGCGTCGACTCCGCGTCCCCCGACGCGGTGGGCGTCTGGGAGAACGAGACGTACTGGTTTAACGGCGTGTGCTTGTTGCGCGTGGCGGTCTTCACCGCCGTAATGATCTGCCGGGTGATGCACAGCTCCGCGAAGTTGCGAAAGCTCGACTCGCGGTCGTTTCGGAAGTCGCGCACCGCCTTGTAAAGCCCTACGAGGCCCTCCTGGATCAGGTCGTCGGAGTCGCCTCCGATGAGGAAGTAGGACGAGGCCTTCAAGCGGACGAACCCGTGGTAGCGGCGAACGAGCGCCTCGAGCGCCTCCGTTCGCCCCTGCTTCGCCATCGCGATCAGGTACTTGTCGTCTAGCTCAGGTGCAGCTTGACCCCGAGCCTTCAGCGGGGAGACGGTAGAGACAGCCACGAACACCTCTCTCCGGACCCGGAATCCGGGTCCTGATTCCGTGGCGCACGTACCTCCCCTGGTAGCGCCAGACACCTGGACCACGAGCTGAAGCTCAGGTCCAGCCTTATCTGTGGGCGCGAGTATGGCGGCGTTATGGAGCCCTGTCAACCCGGCGGCTGCGCCGCTGCAAGATTCCGTACACGAGCGCCGCGGCAGCCGCGCCGACGTTGAGCGAGCTCACGCGGCCGCGGATCGGAAGCGCCACCAGGGCGTCGCATGCGCTTGCCACCCGCGGGCGGATGCCGCTGCCCTCCGAGCCGAGCACGAGTATCACCCGCCCCGCGTAGTCGGGCGCGTAGTAGTACACGCCGCCTTCGGCCACTGCCCCGTAGACCCAGGCGCCGGAGCGCTTGGCCTCCGTGAGCCAGTCGGTGAGGTTGCGGACCCTCGCCACGGAGAGGTGCTCCACCGCGCCGGCCGAGGCGCGGCAGGCAACCGGCGTGATCGCGGCCGCGCGTCGCTCTGGGATCACCACCCCCGCCGCGCCGGCACACTCCGCCACTCGGCAGACTGCGCCCAGGTTGCGCGGATCCTGAACTCCGTCCAGGCAGACTACGAGCGCGTCCGGCAGCGCAAGCAGCGCGTCGGCCGGCGCGTAGGGATAGTCGCCGACCTCCGCACAGACGCCCTGGTGCTCCGGCGAGCCGCATAACCGCTCGAGCTCGTCCGCCCGATGAACCGTCTCCACGTCAAGGTCACGGAGCCACGCCTCACGCGCCACGGCTCTGGTCGCCCAGACGCGCGTCACCTGCGATCGGCGGCGCCCTCCCAAGGCCTCCCGGACGGGGTTGCGCCCGTAGACGACCATGCGCTCAGGCCCGCCGAACGAGGCGTGGCCCCCCGGCCGTGTCGCGCACCTCCCAGCCGAGCGCGGCAAGCTCGTCGCGCTTGGCGTCGGCCGTCGCGTAGTCTCCCTCGCCTCGAGCGGCCTCACGCTCGCCGGCGAGGCGCTCCGCGACGGAGTCAGGGGCGTCGTCTGTCGGGTCGAGCAGATGCTCCATCCCGATCGACCTGAGGACCTCGGCGAAGCCACCGATCCCCAGCTGCTGGCCAGAGTCCAGCCGGCGGTTTCCCTCGGTGACCCAGTCGAACAGCGCCGCGCGCGCGGCGGGGGTGTTGAAGTCGTCGGCCAGGGCGTCGTAGAAGCGCTTCAGGAACGGCTCGAGCGCCTCGGGTCCCGGCGCGGAGGGGTCAAGCCGGCGGCCGAACTCGCGGATCCGCTCGACCGAGCGAGCGGCATCGTCGAGCGCCTCGGGCGAGAACGAGAGCGGCTGGCGGTAGTGCCCGGCGATGAAGTACATGACGAGCGCGTCGCGCCCGAAGCGGTCGAGCGCCTGGCGCAGGAGCCGCATGTTGCCCACGGACTTCGACATCTTCTCCTCGTCGAGCCGAACCATGCCGTTGTGCATCCAGATCCTGGCGAGCGGAACGCCGCGAGCGGCCTCCGTCTGCGCGATCTCGTTCTCGTGGTGAGGGAAGACGAGGTCCAGCCCGCCGCCATGGATGTCGAAGTCGAGGCCGAGCAGGCGCTCGGCCATCGCCGAGCACTCGATGTGCCAGCCCGGCCGCCCGGCGCCCCACGGAGCCGGCCAGGACGTGTCCTCGCCTGGCTTGTGCGCTTTCCAGAGCGCGAAGTCCTGGGGGCTCTCCTTGAGCTCCGCCCGCGCCTCGTCGCCCTCGCTCTGGACCATCTCCTCGAGCGTGCGATTCGAGAGCTTGCCGTATGCGGGGAAGCTGCCGACGCGGAAGTACACATCCCCCCCGGCGGCGTAGGCGTGGCCGGCGTCGATCAGCGCCTCGATCAAGTCGATGATGCCCGGGATCGCCTCGCTCGCCTTCGGCTCGTGGTCGGGGCGCCCGAGCCCGAGGCGATCGGTGTCGAGGATGTACCGCGCGCTCATCGCGCCGGCGAGCTCATCACTCGAGACGCCTTCCTCACGCGCGGCGTCGTAGATCTTGTCGTTCACGTCGGTGATGTTCTCCACCAGCGTGACCTCGTAGCCCTCCTGCTCGAGGAAGCGGCGAAGCAGTGCGAAGACGACGAACGGGCGCGCGTTTCCGACGTGCACCGGCGCGTACACGGTCGGCCCGCACGCATAGATCCGCACCTTCCCCGCCTCGCGTGTCTCGAGTCGGCGAAGCTCCCCGCTGAGGCTGTCGTACAGTCGGATCTCGCGCATCAGGCGCGGTCGACCGTGGCGATCGCGGTCACGGCGATCGCCTCGCCGCGGCCCATGACACCCAGACCCTCGTTGGTCGTGAACTTGACGTTCACCTCGAGCGGCTGGAGGCCCATAGTCTTCGCAAGGCTGAGGCGCATCTCGTCGCGGTAGGGGGCGAGCTTCGGTCGCTGACAGATCACGGTCGCGTCCGCGTGGCGAATGGTCCAGCGGTGGTCCTCGAGGAACGTGCAGACCTGGCTGAGCAGCAGCATGCTGTCGGCGTCGCGGTAGCGCTCGTCGGTCTCGGGGAAGTGCTGGCCGATGTCGCCGAGGCCGGCGGCACCGAGCAGCGCGTCGATCACCGCGTGGGTCAGCACGTCGGCGTCGGAGTGGCCCTCGAGACCGCGGCCGTCGCCCTCGATCTCGACCCCCCCGAGTACCAGCGGCCGGCCGTCCACGAGGCGGTGCAGGTCGTAGCCGATCCCGGCCCGCGCGCTCATCCGAGCGGCTCGAGCCGTCGCTTGCGGCGGTCGAACACGGCGATGCGATCGACTCCGAGGGACTCGAGCATGTCGGCCGCGCGCTCGTACTCGAAAGCGAGCTGATCGGGCATATGGGCGTCCGAGGAGAGCGCCACCGGCCGACCCGCCTCGAGGCACATCTCCAGAAATGCCGGGGCCGGATAGATCTCGCCGACCGGCTTGCGAAGGCCCGCCGTTGAGACCTCGATCGTCACATCGGACTCCGCGATGCCGTCCATAGCCCGATCGTAGAAGCGCCGTAGGTCACCCGAAGGAGTCGGCCTGTCCGGTCCCCAGACCTTTACGAGGTCAGGGTGCGCAAGCACGTCGAACAGGCCGCTGCGTGCCGCCTCCCCGAGCCACTCGAAGTACCGCCGCCACACCGCTTCCGGATCGTTCGAGCCCCAGACGTCCCAATCGCCCTCCATGTCGATCGCGTCGTTGCGCAGGAAGTGAATCGAGCCGATCACGTAATCCCAGTCTCGCGCCTCGAGCAGGTTCCCCATGCGGTCCTCGCGACCGGGCACGAAGTCGGCCTCGATGCCGAGCTTGAGGGTGGTTCGCTCGCGCACGAAGGCGCAGTACTCATCGAGGTCGTCCACCGCGCTGTCGGTCCAGAACGGGTGCCGCCACACGTCGAGCGCCTGGCGGAAGCGGTGCACGTGCTCCGAGACGCCGAGGTCACCGATTCCCCGCTCGGCCGCGACCTGCGCATAGCGCTCGGCATTCTCCGCGGTGAAGTAGCGCTCCGCGCTGGCCTCGGGGTCGTCGGGGCGGAGGTGGACGTGGTAATCGGTCAGCATCGGTCAATCCACCCGGCTCCCCGAGTGCGAGCGCAGCAGGAGCGATTGGACGGTCACGAGGTCGCTCGGGCGCGTGACCTTGATGTTCTCGGGCGGAGCGTCGATCACCGTGACCGAGCCACCTGCGCCCTCCACGAGCGACGCGTCATCCGTCGCGGCGGCCAGCTCGTCACGCGGCACCGTCAGCGCTCGCCGAAGCACTTCGGCGCGGAAGGCCTGCGGGGTCTGGACCGACCACAGGCACGACCGGTCGAGCGTTCGGGTCACCCGACCGTCCTCGGCGGCCTCCTTCACGGTGTCGGTCACCGGAGCTGCGGCTACCGCCCCGTCCCAGCCGCGCTCGACGGCGGCGACGCAGCGCTGGATCAGCCCGGGGGTAACGAGCGGCCGCGCGGCGTCGTGAATCACGCACGCCTCGGCCTCGGGGGCCGAGCGCAGCCCCGCCAGTACCGACTCCGACCGAGACGCCCCCCCGCCCACGCGGTCCGGCCCGGCTTCTAAGCCCGGCGGAACCACGACGACCACACGGTCGCAGACCGCGCCAAGCGCCTCGACGCTCCAGTCGAGCAGCGGGCGGCCGCCGCACGGGACGAACGCCTTGGGGCCGGACGCGCCAAGGCGTTCGCCGCTGCCGGCGGCCGCCACGATGCCCACGAGTGGCCTGACGGCCACCGGGAGAACGGGGCTACTTCGCCGCCATCGCGGCGCCGTTACGCTGCGAGTGAGCCTCCTCGATCAGGCTGTCGAGGTGCTCCTCGGCGCCCTCCTCCTCCATCTCGAGTGCGTACATCAGCTCGGAGGCGAGGATCTTCTTCGCGCGGGTGTACATCTGCTTCTCGCCGGTCGAGAGCCCCTTGTCGGCCTCCCTGATCGCGAGGTTGCGGACGACCTCGGCGAGCTCGAAGACATCGCCGGTCTTGATCTTGTCGCGGTTGTGCTTGAAGCGCCGGTTCCAGTTCTTCGGCATCTGGCTCACGTCATCACGCAGGACGGAGAGCACGCGCACGACCGCCTCCTCCCCGATCACGCGGCGGAGTCCGGCCTTGCCGGCGTTCTCGCTCGGGACCATGACGGTCATGTCGTTGTGAAGGATCTTGATCGTCAGGTACTCGCGCTTTGCGCCAAAGCGCTCCCTCACCTCGCGCTTCATGACCTTCCCGGCACCGTGGTGCGGATAGACCACGTGGTCGCCGACCTTGTACTCGATCTGAGGCACCTCGCGGGTGATCTCAAGCGCCTCGATCTCTTGCTCCCAGGTTGCTTCGGAAATGATGCCCTCCTCGATTCGGCGGTCAGGTTTGCAGGTAGCGGTCCACGAGGTTGATCTCCTGCAGGCGCCGGAGGCCCTCGCGGATGTCCTTCGCACGCATGTCGCCGACCCCGTCGATCGCTTCGAGCTCGGGATCGGTGGCGGCCAGGATCTCGTCGAGCCCGCCGAACTCCTGGACGATCGCCTGGATCACCAGCTTCGGCAGGCGCGGCACGCGCCCCAGCACCCGGTACCCCCGCGGGGAGACCGGATGGTCGAGCGTGTTGGTCTTGCGGTCGTAGCCGAGCAACTCGGCGATCCGACCGAAGTCGAGCAAGTCTTGGTGGGGCATCCGAGCGAGCGAGTCGAGCACCAGGCCGAAGTTGTCCTCGGTGTCCTCGGCGAGGTAGTCGTGCACGAGCGCCGAGCGGTCGGAGGCGACGCCGACCATCGTCTCCTCGAGCTGCATCTCGATCAGCCGGCCCTCCGTGCCGAGCTCGACGATGTAGCGCTCGATCTCGACCGCCATGCGCGTGACTAGCTCGGCGCGCTGGAGCACGGTGAATACGTCGTGGAGGACGACGCCGCCCTCGAACTCGAGCGCCGTCAACCGCGTCGACACCTGATCGAGGCGGCTCCTGTACTTGTCGAGCGTCGCCAGCGCCTGATTGGCCTTGGCGAGGACGGTGGGAATCTCGTCGAGGATGTACTTCGCGCCGTTGAGGTAGATCGACACCACCTCCCTGCGCTGCGAGATCGCGATCACGAGCGCCTCCGTCTGCTTGGAGACGCGCTCGGCGGTGCGGTGGCGGGTGCCCGTCTCGAGCGACATGATCGTGGGATCGGGCATCAGCTGGACGTTCGCCCACAGGATCTTGGTGGCGTTGTTCGAGAGGATGATCGCGCCGTCCATCTTCGCGATCTGGTAGACGAACGCCGGGGTGTAGTCGATGTCGAGCTTGACCCCGCCCGAGTAGAGAAACGAGAGCTCCTCGGTGGCGCCGATGCAGATGAGCGCGCCGGTGC
>JAUJOA010000006.1:50038-131727 GCA_030447875.1 Thermoleophilaceae bacterium | reverse complement strand
GGATGGTTCCGCTTGGACTTCTCGGTTTGGTAGTTCCGCCGCTTGCACTCCTCGCAAGCGAGGGTCACGGCGATTCTTACGTCGCTGGCCATCGTTCCTCGAGCGTTATCGGCGCGGCTCCGGGCGAAGAAAAACCCCGCCGGGCAGCGCGAGGTGAAGCCAGTGTAGCGCTAGAAAGCCCTCCGCTCTAGACGGGCAGGTACGGGATGTCGTAGAGGATGGCTACCACGACCACTGCGGCGAGCACGACCGTGGCCGCAACTCCACTCAGGATCTTCTCCCCGCGCGTGGTCCTGGAGGCGCGCTCCTTCGCGCGTTCGGCCTGTTCCACGACGCGCGCGAGAAGCCGCTCGGCCCAGGTGAACTCAAGGGCGAGCAGTCCGAGGCCCAGCGCGATCACGACAAACCCGGGACCCGGCACGCCTGGGCCGCTCAGGACAATTCCAGCGCCGACCAGGAGGAAGCCCAGCACCACGACTCCCAACCGGTAAAGCCAGCTTCGCTGTCGGTGCCGCGCCCGGCGCTCTCCCAGCCGCCGGATCAAGTCCGACTGACCTGCTCTGCCCGACGATGGTTGAGGCGGCTCGGCCATACGCGCGCGTATAAGTCTTACCGGAGGCCGAGCGGCGCTGATCAGGGAGCCTCCGCCCTTCCGCTCTGACCGGCGTTGGCGATGGAGGTGTCAGCAGGGCCTCAGGATCGTGAGACTTACCTCGCGCGGGGGACGCTAGAGTGCTTCGATAGTTCGTCGTCTATCGAAGAAGAGCGCATGCGAGCGAGCACTTGAGGACCGTCCACCATCCAGCCGTCGAGGAGCTCAGCCTGCCTAGCGTGCTGTACGCCCTCAGCGACCCGGTACGGCTCGAGATCGTTCGAAACCTCGCGGCGGCCAGAGAGCTTCCGTGCGGAGAGCTCGACTCGGTAGTCTCGAAGTCAACCCTCTCGCATCACCTGAAGGTACTTCGGGAATGCGGCGTCACTGCGACGCGAACGAACGGCACCAGGCGCCTGGTGTCGCTGCGCACCGCAGACCTTGAGGTTCGCTTTCCGGGGTTGCTCGGGTCGGTCCTTCAGGCGCCCAAGGCAGCCTGACGGCGCGCCCCGCCGCTTGACACTGTGTAAACACCAGCTATACTTCAGAAGTTCGAAAACTATAGAACTTTGGAAGGTGTCTAGAACGAACAGCGTTACCCGCAGTAGAGCTACAAGCGAACACCAGAGTCCGAGCGCTCAGGCTACTGCCGTAGCCGACACGGGCACGGACTCGCTGCAGACGTTCTTCAACGCTGCGCGCCGTTACCCGCTGCTCACGGCAGAGCAGGAGATCGAGCTGGCGAAGGCCATCGAGCGCGGGGACGTGGACGCGAAGGACAGGCTGATCAACTCCAACCTGCGCCTGGTCGTGTCCGTGGCGCGCAAGTACCAGGGCCAGGGTCTGCCGCTGGGCGACCTTGTGCAGGAGGGCATGCTCGGCCTCATCCGCGCCGTCGAGAAGTTCGACTGGCGGCGAGGCTTCAAGTTCTCCACCTACGGCACGCTGTGGATTCGCCAGTCGATCCAGCGCGGACTCGAGAACTCCGGCAGAACGATCCGCCTGCCTGTGCACATCGGGCAGCGGGCGCGCAAGATTCGTCGAACCGAGCGGGAGCTCAGCGCCAAGCTCGGCCGCGAGCCGACGGAAGAGGAGCTCGCGGAGGCGGTTGAGCTTCCGCTGGATGAGGTCATCGAGATCCGTAAGGCGGACCAGTCGCCCACCAGCCTGGACAAGCCGGTCGGCGAGGACGCTGACACGGCGCTCGGGGACCTCGTCGCCAGCGAGCAGCCGGGCCCGTCCGACGAGGCCGAGAGCCAGGCGGGCGAGGAGGCGGTCTCTCGCGCACTCAAGCGGCTTCCCACTCATGAGCGCCAGGTGGTCCGACTTCGCTTCGGCGTCGACGGCGAGCAGCCCACGCCCCTTCGGGAAACCGGCCGGCGCCTCGGCATCTCCGCCGAGCGCGTTCGCCAGCTCGAGGAGCAGGCGCTGCAGCAGCTCGCCTCCAACGACGAGCTTGCCGCGCTTCGAGAAGCAGCCTAGGCCCCTCTCGCCGGGCGCTTAGACTCACAGGCGTGGAGGAAGGTCGCGCGAGAGAGATCCTGGCGCGCGAGCGCAGCCGGATCGAGGCGGCGCTCGCGGAGCTAAGGCCGGTGGATACCGAGGAGCTGTCAGACCTCGACCAGCATCCGGCGGACACGGGAACCGAGCTGTTCGAGCAGGAGCGCGACGAGGGACTGGCCGACCGGCTTCGCGAGGAGCTCGCCGCGGTCGACCGTGCCGAGCGCCGACTGGAGGACGGCTCCTACGGTATCTCCGTGGAGAGCGGGGAGCCGATCCCCGATGCGCGCCTCGAGATCGTTCCGACCGCAGAGCGCACCGCCGAGGAGCAGTCGCGGTTCGAAGCCAGCCGCTGAGGTAGGCCGTTGCTTACGACCCGGTGAACACGGGTATGCCGTCGGCGACGGATCACTCAACGGCGCGGCGACGTCAGCGGCGAAGGAGCGGACATGGGCATCATCGGTTGGGTAGTGCTCGGCCTCATCGCCGGCGCGATAGCGAAGTTGATCCTGCCTGGCGACGACCCGGGCGGAATAATCGTCACGATCCTGATCGGAATCGCCGGGGCGATCGTCGGCGGACTCATCGCCAGCGCCCTGGACATCGGCGAGGTCGACGAGTTCTTCGATATCAGCACCTGGCTGTGCGCGATCGGCGGAGCGCTGCTGCTGTTGCTCCTCTACCGCCTCCTCGTGCCGGACAAGAAAAAGAACGGCGCGCCGCTGACGAAGGGAACTGGCGGTCGGCGATAACCGTCTGACGCCTCATCCGGCCACCCCCCGCTCGAGCGACGCGCCACGGCAACGGAAGCACTCGAGGGCGACGGCGACCGGCGGATCGCCGCCGCCTTCTGCGCCTGGGCCTTACTCAGACTTTTCGAACTCGAGTGAAGCTGCTCCCGGCGTCGCAAGCAAGGCGAAAGGCCGCAGACCTCCCCCGATCGAGCGGCGGCGGTCGCCTGACGACGCCTGGCCATCAGAACAACCTTGGTGAACTGGCGCTCGAGCTGCGCTTCAGCTGAGCGGCGAAGCGCCCGGACCTAGCCGCAGTAGGGCCAGTGAGTCCTGGCGCCGTCCCGCTTCTTCAGGTAGATCGCGACCACCGCCTGGGTCCTCCAGCTGTAGCGATGGGGATCGCCGCCCGGTGACTTCGGTGAGTTCTGCCAGGTGGAGCGGCTGAACTGGAAGGCGCCGTGATACGTGCCCCCCGCGCTGTGGATGTTCCGGTCTCCCCCGGATTCGCACTCGCTCGTCCGGCGTGCCCAGCGGTGATTCTTGTCCGAGAGGCCGTTCCAGAGCCGCTTGTACTTCGGTGACGTGTTGGCCTGCACCGGCGCAGCGCTCGTGAGCACGACGCCCACGGCGATCGCCACCGCCAGGAAGGCTATGGGGCCCAGCAGCTCACGGCCGCGCCGCAGCGCGCGTGAGGTCCGACATTCGGTTGCCGCCGGCAGGCGGGAAGTGCTCTCGTTCATATACCTCTTTCGTACGCTTACGGGGTTAGCTGACGGGCTCGCGCCGAAAGAGATGGCGCTACGCGGCAGAAGCCGGCGATTCGCCCCAAACAGTTGGGTCCCCCGATCCCCGCGGTATGTGGCGGGGACTCAGCAGGTGAAGACGCGGCACGTTAGCAGACCGCCCCGGTGCAGTTACACATAACGGCGTCACGGGTGCCCGGACGCGGGCGGGCGATCTGGCGGGCGGCCGGGAGCAGGAGCGCACGCTGCGGCCGAGATCCTTCGCGGGAACCCCTCGCCAGGAGCCGTTCGCCGCGGGCGAGATCGCGGCCAGAGACCGAGAGGGCGTCTAGGCGCCCAGAAATTCGAGACGAATCTCGTACGTCGCCGGCCGCTATGCTGCTGCTCGGTCCGTGCCGCCAAGCTCAACCGCCCGAGTTGTGACCGCACCGCCATCCCCGTTCGTCGTCGGCACGTCGGAGCCGACCGTCAGGAGGGGCGAGAGCTCGAGCACGAGCGTTACCCGGACCGCGCGGCGGCGCTAGCGGTGTCCGAGGCATCGACCGAGCGGACCGCTCCGGGAATGCCGCTGTGGGCTCACCTCGAGGTGCGCGGCGAGGCGCCGGAGCCGCCCGAGGGGTGGACCGTGGGGCCACCCGATTTCGTGGGCGTGGGCGCGCAGCGCTCGGGGACGAAGTGGTGGTACGAGCTGATCGTCGGTCACCCGGAGATCCAGCGGGTGGCGGCGGTACGCCGCGAGCTTCACTTCTTCGAGCGGTTCTGGGACACAAGCTTCGCCTCTGAGGACGCTGACTGGTACCACCGCTTCTTCCCCCGTCCGCCCGGCTCGCTCGCGGGCGAGTGGACGCCGAGGTACGTGTTCGACCCATGGACGCCGCGGCTCCTGCGCCGGGCCGCGCCCGACGCCAGGCTGCTCGTGCTGCTGCGCGATCCGATCGAGCGCTATCGCTCGGGCTTCGCGCGCGAGGCACGGCTGAGCGCCAGGCGCGACGCGCCGCTTAGCCCAATGCTCTGGGGCGACGCCTTCGCGCGCGGCCTCTACGCGGCGCAGCTCTCGCGGTTGCTCCGCTTCTTCCCGCGCGAACAGTTGCTCGTGCTCCAGTACGAGCGCTGCCGGGAGCGGCCCGACGAGCAGCTCGCGAGGACCTACGAGTTCCTCGGCGTGGATCCGGTGACCCAAGCTCCCGAGGTGCTCACGCAGCAGGTGGGCCGTGCGCTCCCCAAGCGCGAGCTTGCGGGCGACCTCCTCGAGGACCTGGTGGCCGCCTTTGCGGATGACGTGCGCGAGCTTGCCGAGGGCTTTCCGGAGATCGATCTGCGCCTGTGGCCGAACTTCCGTTGGCTGGCGTGAGGCGTGCCGCGACCGTCAGGCGGCGCTGACGTGCGCGCGCACGCCTCAAAGGCGTCGAGGTAGCGTCGCAGATGCTCGTCGCCGTGAGCCAGGGACAGTCCACTTCGCGGCCGCCGCCGCGGCGACGGAGCCGTTTTCTTGCCGCGGGGCTTCCTGAGAGCCCAGTGTCGGACTCGAACCGACGACCCCTTCCTTACCATGGAAGTGCTCTACCAACTGAGCTAACTGGGCGCTGATCGGCGACGAGAGGCGCGAGCGCCGCCGCCGGGCGCCAACTCTAGCGCCGGCCAGCCAGAAGGCATCGGTGGACTGGCTAGGAACCGCGGCCCGTGAGCGAGCGGGCGATGAGGGAGTCGAACGCCCGATCGGAGGTCACACGCGCGATCGCCACTCGCGACTTGGCGTCCCGGCCGATCAGGTAACGGGTCCTCGGCTTCTCGGCGCTCAGCGCGTGTCCGACCGCTTTCGCCACCTCGAGCGGCGGGAGTCCTTCCTCACCGGTCTTCTGAGCCTCCTTGCGAACGGCTCCGATGAGGTCACCGTAGAGCTCGTTGGCCTCCGGCGGCATCCCGTCCAGGAGCTCGTCGGCTGCCGCCGCGGACTTGTCCCAGATCGGCGTGGCGACCCCGCCGGGCTCGACGATCGAGACCTCGATCCCCCACCGCCTGACCTCCCGTCGCAGCGAGTCGGTCAAAGCCTCCATGGCGAACTTCGACGCGGCATACGGCCCGAGGAGCGGAAGCGCGATCCGGCCCCCCACGGACCCCATGTTCACCACCCGGCCGCGCGCTCTGCGCAGCATCGGAAGGAACGCCTGGGTCACGGCGATCTGGCCGACGACGTTGACGTCGAGTTGGCGGCGCAGCTCCTCCACCGGCATGAACTCCAGCGGGCCCGAAACGGCTATGCCCGCGTTGTTCACGAGGCCGGCGAGCGCTTTCTCGCCACTGACGTCAACTACCTCGGCTGCCGCGGCGGCTATCGACTCCGAGCTCGTCACGTCGAGGGAGACGGGGCGCAGACGCTCCGACGCCGTCGTCCTCAGCCGCTCGCCGTCGACGTCCTTCCGCACCCCGGCGAACACGCGGAAGCCGAGCTCGTCGAGGTGGATAGCGATCGCCTGCCCGATGCCGGTCGAGGCGCCGGTGACGAGAACTGCTCGGGCCGGTTGAACGGTCACTGGACGAGCCTAGCCCGGTTCGCGTCACCGTGTGCGCCTCGAGCTCCGCCGGCGCGCACCACCTTCTGCCGGCGGCTCGGAAGCCAGCGCTCGGTCACTCGCCTCAGCCGACGAGCTTCTGCACTCGAAAGGTCCGCCGCCGCGCGGCGTGTCGATCCGCACGGCCTCTCCGACGGTGCGGTCCCGGAGTGCGCGACCGACCGGGGCCTCCACGGAGAGCAGCCCTGTGCGAGATCGGCCTCTGTCGAGCCGACCAGCGTCCACGTGTGGACGCTGCCGGTGGCGTCGTCGACGACCTCAGCGGTGCGGCCGAAGGCGAACGACTCAGCGTCGGGATCGGCCTCCACGACGACCGCGCCAAGCAGCCTCTCCCGCAGTCGCTTGATCCGTGTCTCGAGATGAGCCTGATCCTCCTTGGCGATGTGGTAGTCGGCGTTCTCCTTCAGATCGCCGAGCTCGCGGGCCGCCCTGATCCGCGCCGCCATCTGGCTCCGCCCGGGTCCTCGAGCTGCTCGATCTCGGCCCGAGGGCCGCGGCGCCCTCCGCCGTGATCGACTCGCCGCTCGGTTCCGAACCCCCCATTCCACCCAGCCTGGCAGATCTGCCCTTCGGGGAGATGCGCCGCGAGCGAGCGCTGGAAGCTATTCCCGAAGCTCCACTACCAGCGGAGTCCTGTTGTCGAACCAGCTGCGATGCAGCTCCTTGATCTTCGAGGCAGTTGGGCGGCCCGTCCGGTGCATCGTGCACTCGGCGTAGTCGAACCGGTTGACAATCCGCAATAAACGCCCGCCGCCTGTTGCATCTCCGCCGTCTCGCTCAGCTCCCGCACTACGCCCGCAAAGCTTCCGCCCGGACCCGCAAGCGCACGTTCGGATTCGCGCGGACGTTCTTCATCCAGGCCGCGCGGGCGCCGCCGATCGAGACGATGTACGCCTTGTTGCCGCTACGGATCGCCCGGACGCATTTCCGGCGCGTTTTCCGGTTCTGCGACCTGTCGTGATGATCACGCCGAACCCGCCCGGCGGAAGGACGGTGAACCACGGAAGCTGCAGCGCGCTGAGGAGGCGACCCCAGTGGCCGAGCGCACGAATGGGTTGCGCTTCCGTTCTGGGACGTACCCGCCCGGCGCAGCGTTCACAGCGACCTCCTTAGAGCGACTGACGGAGCATCTGACAAGTCGTCCTGTCAGAAAGCTACATCCGATAGCGTGGCTTGTCAAATGGGAGAGTCGAGCTCAGCGCCGACGCGCCTGTACAGGGGACTCGCCGCCGGCGAACGCCGCGCCGAACGCCGGGAGCGCCTGCTCGAATCCGGCCTTCAGCTACTCGGAACCGAGGGCTGGCGGGCGACCACCGTCACCGCTGTCTGCGAGCTCGCGCGTCTCACACCGCGGTACTTCTACGAGAGCTTCCGGGACCGCGATGAGCTCCTCGTGGCGATCTTCGACGGGATCGTCGGGGAAGTGACCGATCAGGTGCGCGGCACCCTCGACGCTGCCCAGCCGCAGAACATGCGAGAGACCGTGCGCGCAAACATCGCAGCCTGGATCACGGTCGCGACCAAAGACCCGCGCAAGGGCCGCGTCGCGTTCGTCGAGGCGCTCGGGAGCGAGACGCTGATGCGGGAGGCGCCTCGACACCGCGCGCCGCTTCGCCGAGATAGTGAGCAGTCAGGTCCGCAGCGCCTACGACGTCTCCGCCCGCGACGGTCGCGCCCTGGACCTCGCCGGCCTCGTCGTCGCCGGTGGGCTCATCGAGACCATGATCGAATGGCTCGAGGGTGGACTCGAACGCGGCGCCGAAGAGCTCATCGAGGACTACACAAAGCCATGCGTGGCGTGCCTCGAAGCAGCGATCGCGACCCGCCGCACATCCGCTTAGTAGCGGGTTCAGCCCCCTCTTGCGGGTCGAGACGGCTCGAGCGACGCCCAGGCTTACTTGCGCAGATGGGGGGAGCAGGATTCGAACCTGCGTAGGCGTAGCCAACGGGTTTACAGCCCGTCTCCTTTAACCACTCGGACATCCCCCCGAGCGGCTGAGAAGTCTAGAGCGCGACCCGGGCTAGGAGGCGTCGCGCAGGCGCTGAGCCTCGGGGAGCAGCTCGAGCTTCTTCAGCGTGTTGTTCTCGATCTGGCGGATGCGCTCGCGGGTGACGCCGAACGCGCGGCCCACCTCCTCTAGCGTGCGCGCCTTGTGGCCCTTGAGGCCGAAGCGCATCTCGATCACCTCGCGCTCGCGGGCCGGCAGGGCGTCGAGCGCGCTGCGGACGTTCTGCTTGCGGACGTTCTCCATCGCCGTCTCCAGCGGCGACTCCGCCGTGTCGTCCTCGAGGAAGTCGCCTAGCTCCGAGTCCTCCTCGTCGCCGATCGGCTTCTCGAGCGAGATGGGCAGCTGGGCCATACGAAGGATGTCCTTGACCTCTTCCGTCTCCCACTCGAGCTCACGGGCGACCTCCTCGGGGGCCGGCTCGCGCCCGAGCTCCTGCACCAGCTGGCGCTCCACGTGGACGACCTTGTTCAGCTTCTCGACCATGTGCACGGGGATGCGGATCGTGCGCGCCTTGTCCGCGATCGCCCGCGTGACCGCCTGGCGGATCCACCATGTGGCGTAGGTCGAGAACTTGTAGCCGCGGCGGTAGTCGAACTTCTCGACGGCCCTGATAAGACCGAGTGAGCCCTCTTGGATCAGGTCGAGGAAAGTGAGTCCGCGACCGAGGTAGCCCTTGGCGATCGAGACGACCAGCCGCAGGTTTGCCTCCGTCATGTGTTGCTTGGCGGACATGTCCCCGCGCTCGATCCGCTTCGCGAGAGCCACTTCCTGCTCGGCGGTCAGGAGCTCCACGCGGCCGATCGAGCGGAGGTAGAGGCGCAGCGAATCGAGGCTCGGCTCGACCGTCAGATCGATCTCCACCTTCTTCGGCGCCGCGGGGTCCTTTTCGGCCGCCGCCTCGAGCTTGCCGCCTTCGGACACGGCGGGTTTTCCATCCGCGGAGACGACCTCGACCCCATGCTCGAGGAGATGGCCGTGCAGCTGGCTCACCTGCTCCTTCGTGACGTCGACCTCCTCGAGGCACGAAGCGATCTCCTCGAAGGTGAGGAAGCCGCGCTCCTTTCCGTCGGCCACAAGGCGCCGAAGCTCGTCCAGCTCTCCGAAGGGCGCCTCCTCCGGTTGCTCGACCAGCAGCACAGCTTCGTCTTTAGCAGTCAAAGCCCGCTCCTTTGGACGCGGTTTGCGAGTCCCCGCAGGTCCCCCGAATCACCATCGTCAACTTCCCCCATGTCAAGCTCGTTGCCTGCCTCGCGAGGCGGCGACCGTTGGAAGCGATCGTCAGCCCGCTGACGGCGCCGCACTATAGCCCTCCCGAGGGCCAGATGGCAGGCGCTATCTTGGACGGCAGCCATGCCGAACGAGGCCCCTCCCCTGAGCCGGCCCGACGACGACGTTCAGGCGCGCCGACCGGTCACTCGCATCGCGCTCTCGCGCGTGGGAGTCACGGGGGTCCAGAAGGTCATCCGCATAGATCGCGCGGGGTCCGAGCAGCTCTTCTACGCCGACATCGAGTGCTTCGTCGATCTCGGTCCGGACCAGAAGGGCGCGCACATGTCGCGGTTCGAGGAGGTGGTCGGGGAGGCGATCGACGAGGTCGTCCTCTCGGAGGCGCTGAAGGCTGAGACGCTCGCCATGCACATCGCCGAGCGCATTCGTGAGCGCCAGGGCGGCCTTCGGGCGGAGGTCACGATCGCCGCTCGCTATCCGGAGCGCAAGCTCGCTCCCGTGTCCGGAAAGGCGACGCAGGAGATCTACACGTTGTTCGGGTCCGCTGTCGCCTCGAGCCACGGCACGCGCCGCCTCGTCGGCGTGCAGGCACAGGGCATGACGGCATGTCCGTGCGCACAGGAGATGACCGCCGACCGCGCCCGGCTGCGGCTGGCCGAAGATGGCTTCGACTCCACGGAGATCGACCGCGTGCTGGAACTCGTGCCGACCGCCACCCACAACCAGCGGGGCGTCGGCACCCTGTACGTCGGCGGCCCGGAGGACTGCCGGCGGCCGATCGAGGCGGCGACGCTACTCCGGGTCGTGGAGTCCTCGATGAGCTCCGAGATCTACGAGCTGCTGAAGCGGCCCGACGAGGCGACGGTAGTCGAGAAGGCCCACCGACGCCCGCGGTTCGTGGAGGACTGCGTGCGAGAGATGTTGCGCATGGGGGTCGAGGAGTTCGAGCACCTCGGGGACGACGCGTTCCTCATGGCCCGGCAGGAGAACCTCGAGACGATCCACAGGCATAGCGTGACGGCCGAGCGCCACGGCCTTATGCGGGAGCTTCGGGGGGAGCTGCGCACGGGCGAGCCCGCAGCGCGCCAGACGACCATGCGCGACTGGCTGGAGGCCACGCCGGTCTGACTCGGGCCCGCTCGGCGCCGAGAAACCGAATAAGCGTCCAGAAAGGCTCGACCCGCCTGTGGGTCTCGGCGAAGCTGTCGATCGATCGTGTGGGGAACGAGATGATCCGTGTGTCCAACGATCCGCCGATGTCAGAGGACGCCCTGATCGTCTTGGCGCTCGCTGAGACGGCCGTCTCGTTCGCCGCCTCGCCCGAGGACGAGGCCGAGCGCTGGCTTCGCGTCATGCGCCTCCACGGCGAGGTGGGCTGCGCGCTTCAGGCGCTCGGAGTCCCCGAGGGCCCGCTCGAGACGATCGCTCATGCGCCGGCGGCGCGTCGATGGCGACTGCGAACCTCCGGCGAGGACCCGGTCGATCTCGTGACCCGGCGGGCTGCGCAGCTCTGCCGGGTGCGAGGGGCGGCGCTCACCTCGACAGTGGACGTCCTGCAGGCCGTGCTCCACCTATACGGCGGCACCTTCGATCGAGCTCTCTACGAGCGCGGCACGACACGAGACGAGGTGCTCGAGCGGCTGGCGACCCAGATCGACCGCCGCCAGGCCGAGACCGCGACTCCGATCTAAGCGCCGCTCAGCCCGGATCGGTTCGACGTGCCGCGAGTGGCCTGCCTCGAGCGTCGTCTATCCCCCTTCGCGCCGACGCGAAGTACTGCACACCCGAGATTACGGTGATCGCCACGGCGGCGTAGACCAGCGCATCCACCCAGACGGCCGCCTCGTCGCTCACCACGATAAGCGCCAGCACGGCGGCCACCTGCACGCCTGTCTTGAGCTTCGCGATGCGGCTCGAGGCGATCGTGGCTCCCTGCCGGCTAGCCCAGATGCGGAGCGCGCTGACGGCGAACTCGCGGGCGATGATCACCATCGCCACCCAGAGCGCGAGGCGATCGAGGCTCACGAGCGAGATCAGCGCGGCGGCGATCAACAGCTTGTCGGCGATCGGGTCCATGACCCTGCCGAGGCCGGTGACGCTCTGGCGGGAGCGCGCGAGGTACCCGTCGAGCCCGTCCGTCGAGGCGGCGATGGCGAAGACGATCGCCGCTATTGCTGAGCCGCTGTTGGTCTCCTCGAGCAGCGCCACGACAACTACCGGTACGAGCAGGATCCGAAACAGCGTCAACGAGTTCGGGACGTTGAGCAGCCGCACGGGGCGGTCAGGCTACTTGCCGCCGACGGTGCTCGAGGAGCTCGATGTGGATGGTGCTCCCGATCGGCGTGAGCAGGACGGCGCTCGCGAACACTCCCCAGCTCAGGGCGCGGCGGAGACACGCCACGTACATGAGGGCACAGAGCAGCAGCCAGCCGATCCCATGTGCCAGGCCGAGCAGAGACTTGGCCTGCTCGTCGACCTCGCCCAGCCAGACGACGAGAAGCGCAGCGAAGACGGCCGCCTCCCCTGCTGAGAAGATTCGGACGGCTCGAAAGAGATCTACGCGTGAACCGCCGACGGCCCTCACGCAGCGGCCTTCTCGCCGGACGCTCCCTCGATCGGGTTACCGAGCCGCTGCCACTTGGGCACGCCGCCGTCGATCACGTGGATCACCTCGCGAGCGCCGTAGCGCTTGATCAGGCTCGCGCCGACGGCCGCGCGCTGCCCCGACGCACACAAGACGGCGACCGGCCGCTCCGGATCGATGCTCTCGGGCAACCCGCGGATGTCGTGATAGGGGGTGTGCGTCGAGCCGGGGATGTGGCCCGCGTGCCACTCGGACGCCTCACGGACGTCGAAGATCTGGAGCTCGGGCTGCGCCCCCTGGCGCTCGCGTAGCTTCGAGAGCTCCAGCCGCTCGACGCGCTCTACGTCGCGCTTCTCCTGGCGCCAGCCCGTCATGCCGCCCGCCAGATGCCCGCCGAGCTCTCTGATCCCCACCGCCACGGCGAGGGCGGCGGCGCGCCGTCCGTCCTCGTCGTCGCGTCCCACGAAGACGATCTCCTGGTCGCGGTCGGCAAGCCACGCGAGCTTGGAGCCGAAGCCCGCCTGAAGCATCGGAATGCACACCGCGCCGGGGATGTGAGCGTCATCGAACTGCAGGTCCGTACGCACGTCGACGATCAGCGCATCGGCGCGCCGCTGCTCCACCTGGCGCGGGGCGAGCGGCATGGTGTCGACCCCCTCGGTGAGAAGCGGTCCGCGATTCAGCTCGACGATCGCCTCGAAGTTCGGCGGTTGGGGCCCGAGGGTGGCCAGGATGCTCTCCACGAAGCGATCCTCGTCGTCCTCGACCAGTAGGGCGTTGTGGGCCCGCTCGTAGCCGATCGTCGACGACACCTTGAGATCCATGCCCGGCCCGCCGCACAGCGATCCGCCCAGGTGGCCGGGCCAGACCTCCGTCGTGCCCGGCAGCGTGAGCAGGCGCTCGTGGAGGCTGTGGAAGATCCCGCGTGCCCCGTCGTCCTTGTCGATCGCGAGATCCGGGCGCGCGATGTCTCCCACGAACAGCGTGTCGCCCGTCAGAACGCTCCACGCTTCGCCGCCGCGGGCGGTGTCGACCAGCGTGAAGGCGGTGTGCTCTGGCCGGTGACCCGGCGTGTGGAGGGCGCGTACGCGGAGCGCGCCGAGCTCGAGTTCGAACCCGTCGCCGAACGGCTCGTGCTCGTACTCGGCGCCCGCCTCCCGGTGAATGTGGATCGTGGCGCCCGTCGCGGCGGCGAGCCGGCCGTGGCCGGGAGACGTGGTCCGCGTGGTTGTGCGTCTCGAGGATGTGATCGATGTGCACGCCCAGATAGCGGGCGAGCTCGAGGTACTCGTCGATCTCGAAGCGCGGGTCGACGACGGCCGCCACGCCGGCCTCGTCGTCACCGATCAGGTAGGAGGCACAGCCGAGGTCATCGTGCGTTATCTGCCGGAAGATCATCTCGACCTAGGTTACGACGACGGTGCTTCTCGGCGAGCGGCCGAAAGATGTTTTCCTCCCGGGTCGGGGGCACTACGGCGAGGTACGCGCTACCGAATGAGGAGGCTTTCCATGGAGGCGAGGATCACCGAGCAGCAGCTTCAGGTCCGACAGGTCACCCACTTCCAGACGAGCTGGACGGAGGAGGAGCCGGCACCGACGGCACCTTCTCGGTTCAGCTGATCCTCGACGAAGGCGCCGCGACGCACGTCATCCGCCCGACGGCCGACGACTTGGACGTGCTCTACTCGCTCATGAAGAAGGAAAGCGCGGTCTACTTCGACATGGAGCGCAACGTCCTGATGTTCCAGACGCAGTCGATCGGCTGAGCGGCGTCCTCGCCACGGTCAAGTCATCGCCCAGCGCGGTCAGCCGTGAAGGCCTGGTGGCGCTGAACGAGCGTGGGCGCGAGACGCTCGGAACCAGCCGCTTCAAGCAACGCCCCGGGGCGTGGAAGCGTCCGGATAGGCGCCGCCGCCCGGACGCCTCGGGCGCCACGGGGACCGCGCCGGTGTCCGCACCCACCCGGGGCGAGCATCGATATCCCGACTCCGAGGATCGGCCAGACAGGCCAGAAGTAGCCCGCGCCGGTCAGGGCCCAGATGGCGATGAGAAGGGCGGCCAGCGGAAGAAGTCGGCGGAGATCCGAAGAGCGCCGACGATTCGAGGCCGGGGCGGACGTTCGGCGAGGAGCCGGAGGACACTGGTAGGTCCCGGGTGAGCTCCGTGAGCTCGCCGCTGAGGCGGGCGCGAAGCGCCGCGGTGCGAGCTCCCAGCTCCTCGGTGTCGAGGCGTCCGGCGGCTGCCTCGTCGCGGAGCTGGGTGATCACTCGCTCGCGATCCTCGTCGGATGCCCGCACGAAGTCGGGCTGGCTGATGGACTGACCACGCTCCGGCATGAGCGTCCTCCTTGCTGACGAAAGGTCAGGCTACTAGTCTCCCCGATACGAATCACACCGTACCATCCAGACTGGACTATTGCAAGGCGTAAGGCTCACACCGACCTCGTACATCGTCCTCGGCCTCCTCAGCTGGGTCATGGAGGCGACGCCCTACGACCTGAAGCGCATGGTCGCCGGAGCGTCGGAAACCTGTGGTCGGTCCCGCACGCGCAGCTCTACACGGAGCCGGAGCGCCTGGCGAAGGCCGGCTACCTGACCGAGGACCGCGAGCGCGGGGGGCGGCGCCGGAGGCGCTATGCGATCACCGAACGCGGGCGCGCGGCGCTTCGCGAGTGGATCTCGATGCCCACAGACGACTTCACGGAGCTCCGCGACCCGGGACTGCTGCAGCTCTTCTTCGGCGCCGACCCCGCCGAGCTCGCCTCGACGCAGCTCCATGTCCACGAGGAGAAGCTGCGCGAGAGTACGAGGAGGTCCGCGCGCGGCTCAAGCGATGCGCCGGCGGGACCACGACTTCCGCCCTCGAGGCGGGGATCGGCCATGAGCGGGAGTGGATCCGCTTCTGGCGCCGCCTGGCGAAGGGCTGAGCGATACCGCAACCCGAATGAGCCGGACGCGAACGGCGAGCGCGGCGGTCCACCGCTCACGGATCCCCTGCTGCTCACTGCGTCTGCGCCGAGGCCAGCACCTCGATGCTGTCCAGAGAGCGCCTCTTCGACGCTCATGTTCGGCACGCCCTTGACCTGGATGGCGGCGAGAAGGGATTCGTCGGGTGCCATCGGTAACGCCGCGACCCTCGGCGATGTCCCCGAAAGGACTCCGACCGCTCGCGTTGTCCGCGATCAGCAGCTGTCCGCTCGCCAGCGGGGCGCCGTCGCCACCGAGGCGCTCGTCCGCGCGCGCAGAAGCGGATCTCGAGGAAGCCGCGTCGAGGCGGTCGGCATCGAGGGCGAGCACGGGCACGCCCGTCTCGACCACCGCGATGAGGAGGGCGTCATCCAGCAGACTCCGGCTCTGGAACCCACCCGTGTGCAGTCGCTGGAGAGCCACCTCCTCCACGGGCGTGCGACGCTCGTCGGGGTCGATCCCGAGCTGCCGGAAGAAGACGCGGTACGCCCACGGCACGGGCGCTCGACGGAGGTTGAGCGCGGTGGATCCCGAGAACCGATTGCTGAGGGTCGCCAGTCGCTCCTTGACCGGTCGCGGCGTGGGTCCCGGCGAGCTGCCAGCAGCACGTCGTCCACAGGGCAAGCTCCGGGAACTCGGCTCGGATGTCGGCCGCAACCGGCTCTCGCGCGAGCTCGAGCTCCCGCCCCCGGCGCGATCCGCCGCGGGCGGGCGCTCCGCGCAGGACCTCTCTGACCGTCTCGTCCTCTTCCGGGCCTGATCGGAGGCGAGCCCACCGATCAGCATTTGAAGCGCCGCCTCGATCTCCACCGCCACGTCCGCCGGCACCGCCTCTCGATGTCGCGCCGGCGCGAGCACCCCGTTCCACGAGCTCCAGAAGAAGCGGGCCGCCCGCTCGGCGTCGATCGGCCTCACATCGCCGCGCCGGACCGCCTGCGCGATCACCGTCGCCGTGTGCTGCTCCTTCGGCCAGCCGCTCGGTGACCCTCGGCGCCCCTTCGCCCGCCTCCGCGCCGGCCGACTCCGGGGAAGCGACCATCCGGAAGAGACCGGGGTGCTCGAGCGCGAACCGAGCGTACGATTCGGCTGCCCCCACGAGCTGTTCGATTGGCCGCTCCGCCGGATCGAAGCAGCCCTCCATGTAAGCGTCATGGAGCTCCAGCGCTCGCTCGACCAAGGCCCTCTGCAGACCCTCCTTGCTGCCGAAGTGGTTGTAGATCGAACCGACCAGCGACGTCGGCGGTTTCAGCGATCTCGTCGACCTTCGCCTCCTGAAACCCCCGCTCGAGGAACTGGCGCTCCGCCGCCTCGAGGATCGCGAGCTCCGTGCGCGCCTTCCGCCGCTGCGACCTCGTCTGCTCTGTGCGGCCTGACATCGCCCGGCGGATTGTGACCCACGCCGAGGCGCCATCTCCCGACATGCGGTCAGTCGCCTACTTCGGAGCGGGGACGCGACCACCGGCCGCGCCCCTGGCTAACGGACAGCCGGAGGAGATGCGAACACGCCACCAGTTGAGCAGCATCCCGAGCAGCCCGAACCGCGGACGCACATGCCAGTGCTTGCAGCCCGGCTCGCCGATGTCCTCGTTCCCTACGCGCTCCCACCTGTGCTTCTCGGGCTCGAGGAGCATCTGCTCGATCCGGCAGCAGTTCTGCTCCTCGAGGTAGGTCCGCTCGTCGAGCGCCCGACGGTTCTGCCGGAGACGATCGGCAAGGTCGTCACGAAGCTGCTCGAGCTCGACGAGCCGCAGGAGCCGCGGGGCTGCCGCTCGAGCGCACCCTCCAGTCAAAGCCGACGCGTGGGTAGCTCGAGCAAAGAGCGGACCCGAGCTCTGACTCGAGCCGTGCGACCTGCTCGAGCAGCGACCTTCGAGCCGCTCGCTCGTCGACCTCGATCGTCGGGCCGAGCGGCCGCGCCGACGGTTGGAGTGGAACGGCGTGTTGAAGTGCTTCCGGCACGCGCCATATCGGCTCTATCCCCCGATCGGCGCCCTTGGATCCTGCCCCAGAAGACCTGGGTGCCGAGCATCCCGATCAGGTGCACGAGCACCGTGTTGAGCACCATCGACTTGGCGGTCGCGGTGCCGACGCCGACCGGCCCGCCCAGGCGGTGTAGCCGTAGTAGGTGCCGACGATCACGGTCACGGTCGCCATCGCCATCGCCTTGATCAGCGAGTACAAGAGGTCGGGCGGGTTCTGGAACATCCAGAAGATCAGGAAGAAGCCGCCCGAGGAGACCTCGCCGATCTGCTGGACGACGGCCAGGTAGGAGGCGGCCAGCGCCGACGGCGGCCGTGTACATGAACGGGAAGACGATGAAGGCGGCCAGAGCGCGTCGCGCAGAGGAAGGTGAGCGAGGAGATGCCCATCACCTCGGGCGCGTCGATCTCGTCGGTGATCCGCATCGCGCCGAGCTCGGCGACGAGCCCGGTGCCGACCTTGGCGGCGAGCATGTAGTCTCCAGGCGTAGGGGATCACCTCGCGCAGGTCGCACCAGGCACTGAAGACCCTGGCGTAGGCGGGCGCCCCGACCAGGCGGTTGAAGTAGGCGCCCTCGAGCCCGCACTGCAGGCCGAGGATGAAGGCGAGCGTCCAGATCACGATCGCCGAGCCGGAGACAGGGACTCCGCACTGGCGCAGCGCCTCGCCGAAGAAACGAAGACGCGCCCGCCGAAGACCTCGCCGAACGCGCCCGCCGAACTTGGCGATGTCGCCCATCGAGGCGATCAGTCCTTCGGCACCGCCAGGGCCGCCGCCCATCAGGCGCTCCTCCCGCCGCGCGCTTCCGTCACTTCGACGGCATCCTTCGGGTGGGTCGCGAAAGGCCCGGGTGAAATGCAGGCTGAACGCGAAGACGACCGCATCGTCGCGACGACCGCCTGGCTGGCGCGCCCGACGTCCTCGGCGTCAGCCCGAGGCAACAACTCCCGGCGGCAGCGGTAGACATCGACATCGTCCTCGAAGCAGGGTTCGTCTGGACGACCTGTTCCAGGTCCGGGACGAAGGCTGGTAAGAAGGCCTGGTGAGCAGGCAAGTCCGAAGCGATGGGCGCCTTGGCAGAAGGCCGAGACGCCGCCGAAGATGCCAAACAGCAGCGCGTGGGGATGTTGAAGAGACCCGTGATCACCATCAGCGCCAGGGAAGCGCGGCACGACGAGGTTCTTGACCGGATCGACGCCGACACCTGCGCGTCGAGCTCCGCGGATCTGCGCGCCGAGGTCGGCGCAGATCGCTGCGCCGGCGACGCCCGAGAACGAACATCGTCGGTCAGACCGGGGCGAACTCCGGATCGAGGGCGAGCAGGCACGCAGCAGGCCGCCGTTCGGTCGAGCGCAACAGCAGGGACGAGGGTTGCCGACCAGGCCCCATGCGCCGTACCGGTGGTCACCGGTCGAGACCGTAGCAACCAGCAGACGTAGCCGGGTCTGGAACTGGTTCCACGAACTCGCCGCCGTAGGGGAACGGCGGGCGCAGCGCCGAGACGATCAGTCTTGCCGGTCAGCATCAACAGGTCCCCGACCCATTCAGCATAGCCCTTAATTATAGAACAACATCTACGCTGTCTTGACCACTCTCTGCCCTCCCCGAGGCTTCGCCCAGCGAGTTAGGGGAGACACAAATAGAACGTATGGTCATTTCATTCCTGGCTGGCCTCCTTCTGGAAGGCGCGAAGACGAAGGACAAATCGTAAGCGATCGATCAGACCTTTGGCAAGGGATATGTCCGAGCCAGCGCTGGGCCGGGTGAGTCTGGCCGGGTCTCCGACCAGCGCTGGCTGCGCGATTTAGGGACGGCAGCGATGGCCAGCAGCGATTCCGGCTCGCCCTTCAGCGACGAGTGTGGGCTCGGCTGGCCCAGCCGTAGAGGACTGGATTCCGAGCCCAGGATCGACGTGAAGCCTGGCAGTCCCAGCAGGCTGTGAGGAGGGTCAGCAAGTGAGCCAGAAGCTGACGGATTCTCATCGACGCGGAGAGGCCCACGGTCAAAATCTCCATCGTGGTCAGGGCCGCGCTCGTGATAGCCTTCCACCAGGTGGTCATGAGCGATGTGAGATCGGGCTGACCAGGCTGGTGGGCGGTCATGCACGCCACTGGTCATATCATCCGCGAATTGTAATCGGGCCAGAGCGATGTGCTGGTCCGCGCACGTAGGTGGCAGGAAATTCAGGCGAGCACGACGTCGAACGACCCGTAACGCTCGGCACTCAGGATTCCGCACCGCCGTCCCAAGTAACGAACTCCACGTCGGCAGCTGGTTGTTCCGCGCCAACGGTACCTTCGCCGGTTTAGCCTGAGGTATCCATGCCCACGCACCTTAACCGTCAGACAAGCCTCCATATCGAGCGAGGCGAACTGGTCTTCGAGGTAACCCAGGTCGAGGACGCGCAGTTTTCAGCGTACCCTCGCGAGATAAGCCCATCACTGATCTGCCGACCTGCCCAGCCGAAAGAAGGTTACGCCGACAGCAGTCGTGGCCGGGACGCAGTACGCCCATTCGAGGCCTGACATAGTTGCGGTGGTCCAGGGACCGCGCGGTCCACCACCCTCCGCCTCTACGCTCAGGCCGCCCACGACAGAGCGCGGTCAGTGGTCTCGACCTCGTCTGGTGACCCGGTGCAATGGCGAGACGCGCGCTGGTTGTCGGCAGCGTAGTACGGTCGCAGGCCTGGTTGAGCGCGATGAAAGGGCGGGGCCAAGGAAGGGTCACTGCTGTCGCGCAGCTCCCAGATCCGACGAGGAGCGCAACAGGTGGACAGCGCTACTGGCGAGGATCCCATGGTCCTCCTTTGCGGCCTCCGCCCGGTCAGGGCCGGCTCATCTGAGCGGGATCGAGCTCGCCCAGCGCATGGTGCTGGCCCGGATTGTCGGACGGCGAAGGCGAACTCTACGCCATGGCGAATGCCTATTAGTGGTCGACGCGGAAAGGTCGACCAGCGCGCCCAGCACCGCAGGTGTCGACCACGAGCACTATCGCCCGTCGCGGGTTTATCCATGGTCTTGACGACCGCCAGGTAGACAGCGCCGCCGTCCGGTATCCTCGCCCGGGACACCGCGACCGGCGGTCATCGCTACCCGGCTGACCTCGGTGGTGAGAACTCGACAGACACCTGCGATGGCCGTGGTCGGAACGCGTAACCGGGATGGATGGCGTCGGGCACTTCGCGGATCTGGAACTGTCTTCGCCATGGCACGGCCATACCTATTGCTGCATGGTCGCCACGCGTCTGGGCATGCACCTTGACGGGCGGCCACTACATCAAATCCCACGACGTCTGGATAAGGCTAATGCGTCTGACGCACCGACGGTTCAGGGACCACGGTTCAAAGGGCCACCGGCCTAAGGGATCCCAGTATGCCGAGCAGGCGGTGGTGACTCGGCGCATCCTCGACCAGGGGCTCGGCCTTCATCGGCGCGGGCTCGTAGTCCAACGCTTGCTGTGGTCATCGACGCGGTAGCCGCTCGAACTCGGCAGCGACATTCACACCCTGCGGGTCGCCCCGATTGCCGGGCTTAGCTGCTGATCTTGAAGTCGACGGGAGGATTCGACGACCCCCGCTTTACGAGAGCGGTGCTCTGGCCAACTGAGCTACGTCGGCGGGTGGATCGGTCAGTCTAGCTTTGGCTTCGGTGGCCGCACGGATGCTGGCGGGGCCTGGACGGTCGTCGCCTGAACTTAGTCCGACGTGGCTCCCCAGCGGTTCGGCCGGCTTGTCAGACATCAGCTGCCGGGGGGCCTCACGCTGCTGGAGGCGCGGGCAGTCCGAGCGCGCCTCCTCGGCTTGGCCCTGCTCCCCGCCGTGCCGGCCGACGTGGCGCTGCTCATTCCGCGCTGCTCTTCCGTTCACACGTTCTGCATGCGCTTCGAGCTGGACGTCGTCTTTCTCGACGCCTCCGGTCAGGTGCTGCGGATAGCCCGCGACGTGGCGCCGCGCAGGCTACTCCGGCAGCGCGGGGCGAGCTGCGTGCTGGAGACGGCCCCGGGCCAGGCCGAGCGCTTCCTGGTGGCCTGGGCGCCGCCGCTCAGGCGCCCCCGCCCACCAGCCGGCGCAGCCTGAACGTGAGCGCCGCCAGCGCCAGCTCCTCGGTCACGTTCAGCTCGAGCGACTGGCGCGCCGCGTCACAGCGCTCGACCGCCTCGCGCAGCCGGCGCGCGACCCGCCCGCTCGCGGCCGGCGAGAGTTTCGCGATCCTGTCGGTGCCGAGCACCGCGGCATCCGCCCCCTCGGCCACGCAGGCCAGGTCCCGAAACGCGATCGCCGCCAGCTCGAGGCCAAAGTCGAGCACTTCGGTCCGCGCGCGGCGGCCGTCGCGCTTCGCGGCCTCCTCGAACTCGCGCTCGAGCGCCTTTCGCTCACGGCCCTTGGGTTCCAGCTCGAGCCGGCGAGCGGCCTCCTCTGAGACCCGGGCCTCCGCGGCGGCACGCCGCTCCTCTGCGCGAGCCAGCAGCGGCCGCCACGGCTCGTCGTCATCTCTGGCGGCGTGCTCTCCGCCGAGGACGTCGCGGACGAAGGCCTCGACGTCGCTCCGCAGCGCCGCTCCCTCCCCCGCGGCCAGCCAGCGAGCGCGGGCGGCGTTGCCTAGCGCCAGGCGCCCGCACGCGCCGGCGAGCTCGGGGGCCACTCCGTCACGCTCGAGCGCGGTGGCGATCCGCTCGGCCGGAAGCGGATCGAAGCGCACGAGCTGACAGCGCGAGACCACGGTCTCGAGCATCCGGCCGACGGCGTCGGTCAGCAGGATGAGATGTACGAAGGGGGCGGGCTCCTCGAGCGTCTTCAGCATCCGGTTGGCCACCTCGTCGTTCATCGTGTCGGCGCGCTCCAGGACGAAGATGCGGCGACGTGCCTCGAACGGCGTTCGCGAGGCGGCGGCGATCACGGGTCCCTCGACGTCGTCCACGCGCATCACGTGGGCGCCGGTCGGCTTGACCCAGGTCAGATCCGGATGGGCCCCCACGGCCACCCGCCGGCGCACGTTGTCCGGGTCCGTGTCCCCGTCCGCGAGCAGCTCGGCAGCGAGGGCTCGAGCGGCGGTCGACTTCCCACTCCCGGGTGGGCCGTGGAACAGGTAGGCGTGCGATGGCGCGCCCGAGGACAGTCCACAGCCGAGCACGAGTCGAGCGTGCGGATGGTCTTCCGTGCCGGCGAGCGCGACCGGCGCCGCCGGGTCCGTCACGCCGGCCCCACCCGCTCGGCCAGCTTGGGCAGAGCCGCCCTCACCGCTCCCAGCACGTCCGCATGCACCTCGTCCTCCGGGCGGTCGGCGGCTATGCGCCGCCACCGGCTCGGCTCGGCCGTGGCCAGCCGCTCGTAGGCGGCGAGCACTTGGTCCTGCAGCGCGCGGCCCTCGCTCTCGAACCGGTCGCTCTCGCCGCGGCGCCGGGCGGCAGCGGCTGAGTCGAGCTCGAGCAGCAGCGTGAGGTCGGGCACGAGACCGCCAGTCGCCCAGCCATTGATGCGCCGGACTTCCTCGAGCCCAAGGCCGCGCGCGGCTCCCTGATAGGCGAGCGAGGAGTCGAGGAAGCGATCGGAGACCACCACCCGGCCCTCCGCGAGCGCCGGACGGATCACGCGTGCCACCAGCTCCGCGCGCGCGGCGGCGAAGAGAAGCGCCTCGGCCTCAGCCCCAATCTCGACGGACGGGTCCTTCAGCAGCTCCCGAACGTGTTCTCCGACGGCCGTCCCGCCCGGCTCTCGCACGAGAAGAGCGACGTGACCAAGCGCCTCGCAGAGCATGCGCGCCTGCGTCGACTTGCCCGCGCGGTCGATCCCCTCGATCGTCACGAACAGTCCGGCCACGGCGCGACGGTAGCAGGGGGTCAGGCGCCCCTAAAGTGGAACGTAGTCGGCGCCGATGGCGATACCTACCATGCCTCGAATGCGTTCACTCGTGACCGGCGGAGCCGGCTTCATCGGTTCGAATCTCGTCGACGCGCTGCTCGATCGCGGCGACGAGGTGACTATCGTGGACAACGTCTCGACCGGCCGTCGCGAGAACGTCTCGAACGCCCTGAGTGGCGCCGCCGAGCTCGTCGAGGCCGACATCCGCGATGCCGAGGCGATGGTCGAGCTGGTCGCGGAAGTGCGGCCACAGACGATCTTCCACCTTGCAGCACAGATCGACGTTCGCCGTTCGACCGCCGATCCCGCGTTCGACGCGCGCGTGAACGTCGAGGGCACGATCAACATGCTCGAGGCGGCGCGGCGCGGCGCCGTCGCTCGCTTCGTGAACAGCTCGACCGGCGGGGCGATCTACGGCGAGGGCAGGACGCTTCCCGCCCCCGAGGACCATCCCGTGGCGCCCGAGGCGCCCTACGGCCAGTCGAAGTTCGCCGCCGAGGGCTACTGCGAGCTCTTCCGCCGGCTCCACGGACTATCGACGGTCTCCCTCCGCTACGGCAACGTCTTCGGGCCGCGCCAGGACCCGCTTGGCGAGGCCGGGGTCGTGGCGATCTTCTGTGGCAGGCTCCTTGACGGCGGCCGCCCGACCGTCTTCGGCGACGGGCTCCAGACGCGCGACTACGTCTACGTGGACGACATCGTCTCGGCGAACCTCGCGGCGGCCGGATCGACCGTCTCGGGCTCCTTCAACGTGGGGACCGGCGTGCAGACGACCGTGCTCGAGCTGGTCGACACCCTCGGCGCGATGACCGAGGCATCGTTCGAGCCCGAGCACGCACCCGAGCGGCCGGGAGAGGTGCGCCACATCGCGCTCGATGCGTCGAAGGCGCGCGCCGAGCTCGGCTGGGAGGCGCGGCTCGACGTTCCCGGCGGACTCGAGCGGACGTTCACCTCACTGCAGCCGGCCTAACGCTCCGAGGCCTGGCGTCGTAGAACCAGACCGATCGTCGCGAGGGCGGCACCGGTCAGCAGCAGGGCCGCGAGTGGAAGACCGGTGAAGGGCAGCCGCCCGCCGCCGTCGTCCCCGACGTCGCCGTCCGCGACCGTGGCGGTCGAGCCGGCCGCCGCATCGAGCCGCGAGCGGTCGTCGCGATCGACCGCGTCCGCGAGGACGGACCGTGAGCCTCCATCCGCGCTGCCACGATCGCCTTCGCCCGTCCCGGCTTCCTCGGGCGTCGAGCCCCCGGCCTTCCCAGACCCAGCTTCGCTCGCCCCGACGCGGCGATAGATGGGGATGTCGGTCATCGGCGCCGACGCACTGACGGTACGACCGCCGGCTTGGGTCTTCCCGCGCGGCGCCAGCCTGCCCTTGGCGTCGACCACCACGCGCTGCCAGTCGCTTCCGGCGGGGAGATAGACGCGCCGGCTGCGCGCGCCCTCCTCGAGGACGGGGGCGACGAGAATGTTCTCTCCGAGCAGCCACTCGTCGTCGATGGAGCGGGCGGCCGCCGAGGGATCGTCGAGCACGAGCGGCCTGACCGGCCCAATCGTGCCGTCGCTCGCCGCTCGCTTCGACCAGCGGTCGACGAGCGGGATCAGCCGCACCTTCGCCCGCGCGTAGCGGCGATAGGTCTCGAGCGTCTGGCGGTCGAAGCTGAACGGGTAGGCGCTGCCGTTGTAGGTCGAGTTGTGGATGCGGCTGACGGCGGTGAACGCGGCGAGCTGGGACCAGCGCGTGAACAGCTCGGCCGAGGTGCGCGGCGCGAACAGGTCGAGGTAGCCACCCACGTCCGTCGTGAACGTGAAGCTTCCCCCCATCGCGAGGTTCAGCATCGCCGGCGGCACCGAGGGTATTCCGGAGCCCTGGCTCCAGTCGGTCGTCTCGTCGCCAGGAAAGACGCTCGAGGTCGAATCGATCACGCCCGGGCCGTTGTCGATTCCCGAGTAGCCGGCGCGCACGTAGAAGAACGGGTCGAAGCCTCGTTCGCGGCGCGCGCAGGAGGCGAGCGCCGAGCGTGCGGCGCGGTGGTAGAGCACCGGATAGGCGTTGTGCATCGTCTCGGGTGGCTGCCCGTTGTGAAAGCGCATGCCCTCGGTGACGAACTCGCCGAAGTCGTGCATGAAGCTCTCGAAGCCGAGGTCGCACGAGCGGCGGATCTGCTCCTTCCAGAAGGAGAGCGCGCGCGGGTGGCTGTAGTCGATCACGAAGCTCTGACCACCCCGGTTGGTCACGATCGGGTACGGCTCTCCGCGCGGGTCCTTGATGAAGATGTCCTTCGCGAGCGCGTCGTCGTAGGCGTCCGTGCCGCGCGAGGTGAACGGGTTCCAGTAGGCCGAGAGGTGGTAGCCCTTCTTTCGCAGGCGAGCGAAGAAGCGTGGCCCGTCCGGCACCTCCTGCCAGCCCTCGACGCCGAGCGTCCCGATCGGGATGTCGTGGCGGCGCGACTCCTCGACGATTCGCTCGAGGTCGTCCCTCACGCGCTCTCCACCGGTGAAGCCCTGCCCGTTCGGCGCCGCCTCGCCCTCGCCTTCGTTGATCACGTCGATCCACGGCTCGTAGGCATAGCGCGGCGGCGCGGGGGCGCGTCCCACGTCGGCGGTGTACGACCGCGCGGCGCGCTCCAGTCCGCCCCCTGCGAGCGACAGCGTGAGTCGCGGGCTTTTCACTCCCCAGCGCACCGCGTCCCCGCGGGAGCGGGCGAGGTCGATGCGCGACAGCTCCGTCTGGCCGACCCAGGCGGCCCAGCCGCGGCTGCCGTGGAGCGCCGCCTGGACGTAGTAGGCGGCCTGGGCGCCGTTCGGGAACGTGTAGTCCTCGCCCGTCGTGTCGGTCGGGTCGGCGCCGGGAACGGGCTCCGCCCGCTCGTCGGTGGCGTTCTGCTGCTCGACCCATACGTTGCGCAACCGCCCGCGCTGGTTGAAGGTGTCCTTGCGGCCGCCGAGCCCGTAGAGGCCCTCGCCGCGCGGGGAGCCGAGCGTGAAGATGGTGGCCGCCGGCCGCAGCTCGTCGGGCGGCCGCAGGTCGAGCTGCACGCCGCCGCCTTCGAGGCGCCTGATGTTGAGCGTGGCCGGGCCGAGGGCCGGCGCGTCGGTGCGCACGTCGAGGCGCAGGCCGGAGCCCGTACGTCTCTTTCGCTCGACCTCGACGAGCGAGACGATCGCGCCCCCCTCCGCCCCGAACAGCCGGTTTCCCGTGAAGAAGCTGACCGGGAACGTCACGCCCGGATTGGCGCCGACCACGAACCCGAGGGCGGGGAAGCCGCCGAGCGGTCCAAGCGGCTCGATCGGCTGCGGACCGTCGATCCCGGGCACGCGGACCGGCGGCCCCTCGCGGCCGGGGACGGTGCCGATCGTCCTCCGGCCGCGGCCGTCGATCAAGGAGAGCCGGAAGGGCGAGCGCTCGATGACCAGCCTCTCCCCGCCGCCGGCGCTCAGCTCGATGCGATCGCCCGTTCCGGTGTCCGCCGCAGCGGGGGCGGCAGCGGCCGCTACCAGCACGATCAGACCGAGCGCAAGCGCAACAACTCGGACCTTCGCGAACCTCGAACAAGCTCTCCCCGCCACACGACCAGGGTACCCCGTCATCGTTGATTCCGGCTCCGTCCACGGGAGAGCGAGAACCGCACTCCGCGATCTCGACTGGCGGCTCGGCCCGTGCTCGGCACGGCGCTTGCGTTTCGGCCGCAAACGCCGCGAAATGCTTCGAGGACCGAAGCGCCGAGTCGGTAGAATGAAGCGAGCAGTCGAGCCGTCTCAGCTGGCCGCGAAGGTCCTCGTTTTCCAGCCGAAACCGGCCGCTGCGGGGGTCCCGCGCCGGCCGCCGACCCGCCCAGATCCGTCCGGCTCGGGCGTCAGCATGGCCAGTCCCCCATTGAGCCCGGCTCGTGAGGGGCAAGAGGCCCAACTGCACGAGGAGAGACATGTCGCACACCCCCAACGCCCCCGAGGAGACCACCCCCCGTCACTCCCGTGATGGAGTGACGATCGAGCGGCGATTCACGGAGCCGGGGGTGCATCCGTTCGACGCGGTCGAGTGGGAGATTCGCGACGCGGTGATCGGCGATCCCGGCAGTCCGGCGTTCGAGCAGCGCGGCGTCGAGTTCCCGGCGAGCTGGTCTCAGAACGCGACGAACATCGTCGCGCAGAAGTACTTCCGCGGCCGGCTCGGATCGCCGGAGCGCGAGTCGTCGGTCGGGCAGATGATCGGCCGGGTGGCCGGCACGATCGCCGGCTGGGGGCGCGAGGGCCGCTACTTCGCGACGGAGGACGACGCAGAGGCGTTCAGCGACGAGCTTCACCACATCCTTCTCCATCAGATGGCGGCATTCAACTCGCCGGTCTGGTTCAACGTCGGGTTCGAGGAGCGCCCGCAATGCTCGGCGTGCTTCCTGCTCTCAGTGGAAGACACGATGGAGTCGATCCTCGCCTGGAACACGAAAGAGGGCCTGATCTTCCGCGGCGGTTCGGGGTCCGGGATCAACCTCTCAAAGATCAGGAGCTCCAAAGAGCAGCTCTCGAAGGGGGGCTACGCGAGCGGTCCGGTGTCGTTCATGCGGGGGGCCGACTCCTGGGCCGGAACGATCAAGTCGGGGGCAAGACGCGTCGTGCGGCCAAGATGGTCGTACTCGACATCGACCATCCCGACATCCTCGACTTCATCTGGTGCAAAGCGCGCGAGGAGGAGAAGGCGGCGCGCTGCGCGACGCCGGCTTCGATATGCGAATCGACGGTGAGGGGTTCACGTCGATTCAGTACCAGAACGCCAACAACTCGGTTCGCTTGACCGACGAGTTCATGGAGCGCGCCGAGCGCGGCGAGGACTGGCAGACGACCGCGCGGGTCAGCGGCGAGCCGATCGACACTTACGCGCGCGACCTGCTACGCCAGATCGCGGACGCCGCGTGGCACTGCGCTGATCCGGGCGTGCAGTACGACACGACCATCAACGATTGGCATACCTGTCCGAACTCAGGGCGGATCTCCACTTCTAATCCCTGCTCGGAATATCTGCATGTAGACGACTCAGCGTGCAACCTCGCGTCGCTCAACCTCATGAAGTTCCGGCGAGGACGGCACCTTTGACGTACCGGCCTTCGAGCACGCCGTCGACATCATGCTGCTCGCTCAGGAGATCCTCGTCACACCGTCGAGCTATCCCACGGAGCTGATCGGTCAGAACGCGCAAGCGTTCCGCCAGCTGGGACTGGGGTACGCGAACCTCGGTGCGCTACTGATGTCAAAGGGATTGGCGTATGACTCCGACGAGGGTCGCGCGGTGGCCGGCGCGATTACATCGCTGATGACCGGTCGCGCATACCGCAAGTCGGCAGAGATCGCCGCGGCCATCGGCGCATACGAGCGGTACGCGGAGAACCGAGAGCCACACAACGAGGTCATGCGCAAGCACGGCGCCGCCGTCGACGAGATCGACGACTCGATGCCCGACCAAGAGCTCCTTGCGGGAGCTCGCCGGGCCTGGAAGGAGGCGATCGCACTAGGCGAGCGCCACGGCTACCGCAACGCCCAGGCCACCGTGCTCGCGCCGACGGGGACGATCTCGTTCCTCATGGACTGCGACACGACGGGCATCGAGCCGGACTTCTCGCTCGTCAAGTTCAAGGAGCTCGTGGGGGCGGCCAGATGACGATCGTCAACCGGACGCAGCCGCTGGCGCTCGAGACGCTCGACTACGAGGGCCACCAGATCGCGCAGATCGAGGCCCACGTCAACGAGCAGGGCACGATCGTCGGCGCTCCCGGCCTCAAGGACGAGCATCTGCCCGTCTTCGATGTGGCGGTCGGGAGCGGGCGATCTCGCACATGGGCCATATCCGGATGATGGGCGCCACCCAGCCGTTCATCTCGGGCGCGATCTCGAAGACGGTCAACATGCCGGAGACGACGACGGTCGAGGACATCGCCGACGCGTACCTCCAGGCGTGGAACCTGGGCGTCAAGGCACTCGCGATCTATCGCGATGGCTCGAAGACGGCGCAGGCGCTGCGCACCGATGCCGGTGACGCCAAGGACAAGGAGGCGGGGGCAGCCGTCGAGCCGCGACCCGCCTGCCGGCGCATGCCGCGTGAGCGTCAGTCGATCACGCACAAGTTC
The DNA here is from genome assembly GCA_030447875.1 of Thermoleophilaceae bacterium. Classification (GTDB taxonomy): domain Bacteria; phylum Actinomycetota; class Thermoleophilia; order Solirubrobacterales; family Thermoleophilaceae; genus JAUJOA01. Next base: position 102,854 of record JAUJOA010000006.1, on the reverse strand, counting down.
TCGATCGCCGGTCACGAGGGCTACATCACGGCCGGCATGTACGAGGACGGCACGCTCGGGGAGATCTTCCTCACCGACATCGGCAAGGAGGGCTCGACGCTTCGGGGCATGATGAACGCGTTCGCCACCTCCGTCTCGATCGCGCTCCAGTACGGCGTGCCGCTCGAGACGCTCGTGCGCAAGTTCTCCTACATGCGCTTCGACCCAGAGGGGATCACGATGAACCCGGAGATCCCGTTCGCCAAGTCGATGCCCGACTACATCATGCGCTGGCTGGCCTCGCGCTTCCTCGACGCCGACGTGCAGGAGGAGCTCGGCATCCTCACCTCGGAGGTGCGGGCCCGAAAGGCCTCGGAGGAGACCGCCATGCGGACAGACGCCGCAGGCCCGACGAACGGGTCGGGCGAGGGGAACGGTGCGCCAAAGGCCGCCAACGGGGGCCCGACCGTCTCGCAGCCGGCGACCACCAAGGCGGCCGCCGAAGCATTCACCGACGAGCCGCCCGCGGTGCCGGCGCAGCTCCAGGGACTCGATCTCGGGCCGGCGTGTGGCCAGTGCGGCGGGATGATGCAGCGGACGGGCTCGTGTTACACCTGTTCTTCCTGCGGCAACAACACCGGCTGCGGCTGAGCTGAGCGGCTGCAAACCTTCGCTGGCGGGCGTCCTCGGGGCTCCGCTTGGCCCACCAAGCGTCGCCCCTGCGTCCTTCGCCAGCTCGGTTTTCGCACTCAGCCGCCTTCACCTCGCGCGCGAACCTTGCGGCGTTTGAGGCGGCCAACCCGCGGACATACTCCTGAAGTCCAAAGACTTAAGGAGATGAGATGGCACCGTTGATGAGCAAGGCGTCGCAGTTTCTTCGCAGCCCCCGGGGACGTGCGGCAGTCGACAAGGCGAAGCGCTACGCCCAGAGCCCGGAGGGTCGCCGCAGGATCGAGACCGTCCGCTCCCGCTTCGCCAAGCGCCGGTAGCGCAGCCTGCAGTAGCGCCACAGCTTCTTCTCGCGCGGGACCAGGCTCCAGGTCGGCGTAGCCCCCTGCCAGAGGGTCGTTGGAAAAGTCCGCTCGACGGGTACCCTGCTTGAGAGGTCGCAGGATGCGACAGTCTCCTTCGAAGAGAACAAGGATGGAATCGACGTGAGCTCGACGTTCTCGCGGTGGACACGGCATGCCGCCGTGGCAGGGTCCGTGCTTGTTCTTGGAGCAGCGCCCGCGTCGTCGGCTCACGCGAAGGGCGACGTTGAGGCGCCGGGTGACGTCACGCCCGAGCAGTCGGAGCTGCCGCTCGATCTCGACGCCCAGGTCAAGGTGGAACCACAGAACGAGGTCGGCGCGCGGGTTGACATGACGACCAAGGCGCCGCTAGCGACCGATGAGGTCGCGCTGCACGCGAAGGTGGACACCGGCAAGCTGCTGCCCGAGGACATCCGGCGCCTGCTGCCGTCACCGCCCGCCGTCGAGGAGGAGGAGCCGCGCGTCGAAGACCCACTGGATCGCAAGCGGCCGGGGACCGTGACGGGACCCGCGGAGCTGCATTCCGCTCAGCGCGCCGAAGAGGGTCGCCAAGCCGATGAAGGGGTGGCGACGGGACCCTCGCGAGCGCCTACGGGCTCGAGCGGCACTGTCCGTGCATCGGCGCCGGAGTTCTCGGGCTCCGATCCCGATTCCAAGCCCGCCGGGCGGACACCCCGCGGCAGCGTCTCGGCCGCCGCGAGCGGTAGCGCGAAGGATGAAACCGAGGCCATGCAGGCCAGTGCCTTGGGACCCGCAAGCGGCGGTCAGCCGAGCCCTGTCGCCGGCGCGATCAGAGCGCTCTTCGAGTTCGTGCCCACCTCCGTGAAGGTCTTGATCGCCATCCTCGCGGCTCTGGCGAGCGCGCTCGCCGTCACAACGCTGCTCAACCGGCGCAAACTGGCCGCCGCGGAGAGCCGGGCAGCCACCGATGCTCTCACGGAGCTTCCGAATCACAGCTCGATCCGGATAACGCTGAAGGAGATGCTGGCGCGAGCGAGTCGGGCGCAGACCTCACTCTCGGTAGTCCTGTTCGACCTCGACAACTTCAAGCAGATCAATGACCGGTACGGTCACCTGAAGGGCGACGAGGTGCTGGTGGCGATCGCCGGCGCCGCCCGCCACGGATTGAGAGCCGGCGACTTCGTAGGCCGTTACGGCGGCGAGGAGTTCGTGCTGCTCCTGCCGGACACCGACGAGTCCGGAGGCACCATCGTCGCGGAAAAGCTACGCGGCCTGATCTCGACGATCGTCGTGCCGGAGCTAGAGGAGCGAATCACCGCGAGCTTCGGCTTGGCCACGTTTCCAGACGACGGCTCGGACGACAGCGAGGTTCTCGGAGCCGCCGATCAGGCCCTGTATGCCGCCAAGGCACTGGGCCGCGATCGTGTGGTGGCGGCAGCGCCTGCCGCCGAGCTCGAGCCCGTCGCTTCCTGACCCACCCAGCTCGAACGGCCTGGAGCAACCGGTGCGATTGGGCTCGCGCCTCGCGGGTACGGACCGATCGACACCAAGTCAACTACCGCGGGAGGACAGATGGATTCGAAGGCGGTCGCACAGACAGGCCTGGTGGGCTGGCGCGAGAAGGTGGCCGACAAGGCGGCCGGCCCGCTGGCCGAGCGCACGCCGCTGAGCGCTCAACAGGCTCGCGCCGTCCTGGGAGCGCTGTTCTTCGGCCTTTCCGCCTACTACCTGGTTGGGACCGTCCGCCGTGCCGTCAGCGAGGCGCGGGCGTGACCGGGAACTGACCGCTCGCGATGCCCGACCACCCGAGCGGCGTCGACCCGCCGGGCGAGTGCGACGTGGCGGTGGTCGGCGGTGGGATCGTGGGGTTGGCAGTGGCCCGCGAGCTCCTCTCGCGCCATCCGGATCTGGACGTGGCGGTGCTCGAGAAGGAGACCGACGTCGGGCTCCACCAGACCGGCCACAACAGCGGCGTGATCCACGCGGGCATCTACTACGAGCCGGGATCGCTCAAGGCACGGCTCTGCGTGGACGGCGCACGGCGCCTGTACCAGTACTGCGACGCGCGCGGGATCCCTGCGCTGCGCACGGGCAAGGTGATCGTGGCGACCACGCGCGGGGAGCTTGCGGGGCTCGATGAGCTAGAGCGCCGCGGTCGGACCAACGGCGCCCCGGGCCTCCGCCGCGTGGGGCCCGACGAGCTGAGTCGGATCGAGCCGCATGTGCGCGGCGTGGGCGCTCTTCACTCGCCGGCGACCGGCGTCGTCGACTTCCGACTCGTGGCGCGCTCGTTCGCGGCGGACGTGCGTGCGGGGGGCGGCGCAGTCGCCACGGCCAGCGGTGTCTCGGGCGTGCGGCTCACCTCCCGCGACATTCGCCTGACCCACGAGCGCGGCGAAACGCGGGCTCGCAAGGCGATCTTCTGCACCGGCGCCTGGGCCGATCGGCTCGCGACGGCCTGCGGCGCACCCGAGGACCCGCGTGTCGTCCCCTTTCGCGGGGCGTACCTGAAGCTTCGCCCGGAGCGGCGCGGGCTCGTCCGCTCGCTCGTCTACCCGGTGCCCGACCCGCAGCTGCCCTTCCTCGGCGTCCACCTCACGCGCGAGGCGGACGGTGAGGTGCTCGTCGGCCCCACTGCGCTATTGGCCGCTGCTCGCGACGCCTACCGCGCGCGGGACGTCGACCTTGCCACGCTCCGCTCCACGGTCGAGTGGCCGGGCACCTGGCGCATGGCGCGTCGCTTCTGGCGCACTGGAGTGTCGGAGCTGCGCTATGCGACGAGTCGGGGTGCGGTGGCAAGAGCGGCCGCCCGCTACGTGCCCGAGCTCGGCCCGCGGGATCTCGTCGGCGGATGGGCGGGGGTCCGGGCACAGGCCATCGGTCGCGACGGACGCCTCATCGACGACTTCGTCGTGTCCGAAACCGAGCGTGCGCTCCATGTCCGAAACGCGCCGTCCCCGGCCGCCACCTCGGCGCTCGCCCTCGCCGGCCTGATCGTGGGCCGGGCCGACCAGTCGATGGAGCTGAGACCGGCGTCGCCCGCCCGAGGGCACCGCGACCGGACATGAGCCGAGGCTAGCGGCGGGCCGTCGCCAGAAGAGTGCCTCGCGTGCTCTGGAGCGAGTGGACGGCGAAGCCCATCTCGCTGAGGAGGAGGCTCAACGAGCGGCGCGTGAAGAAGCGCAGATGGGGCGAGAGCGGGTCGAAGTGTGTCTCGAAGCCGGCGAGCACGATGCGCATGCCCGTCACCCGACCGTTCACCGGCGTGGTGATCGCGAGGGTGCCGCCGGGGCGGAGGATCCTCCGCGCCTCGGAGAGGAGGAGCTGAACGTCGCGGACGTGCTCGAGCGTCTCCGCGCAGAGCACCAGATCGAAGGCTGCGTCAGGGAACGGAAGCGGCTCGTCGGATCGCAGCTCGGCGAGCCGGATCCCGGGTAGCCACCGGCGCGCCCGCTCGAGCGCGACCTTCGAGACGTCGGCGGCGACGAGCTCCGAGGCCCGAAGCTCGCGGGTCAGCCGTCCGTCGCCGCAGCCCAGATCGAGGGCCCGCTCGACCGGCGGGAGCTGCCGGACGAAGGCGGCAAGGTGCTCGGGCGGCGGGCCCGGATCGTCGGGGAGGAGCTCCCAAATCTCGTCGTCGTACGCGCTCGGCAGGCCCACATCATGGCCCAGGGGGCGAAGCCGTGGCGGCGACAACTTAAGGGAGCGCGCCATGTGAGCGTCGCGCGCACGAAGAAGCCGCAACGTGCGGATATCGGGCTCGCCGGGGGAGCGGCCGGGGAGAGATGATCGTGGGAGGTGGGGTGGTTGGAGAACCTGGAGAGGCGGGAGGAGCCGAGGCGGCGGGCGAGGCCGCCACGTGCGGAGGTCGAGCCGGCGGCGCTCGCCCTCATCAAACGCTACGGGCCGGGAATCCTCGGGACGGCTCGCCGCTATTCGCTCACGCCCGAGGACGCCGACGACGCCTACCAGCGGGGACTCGAGATCTTGCTGACGAAGGCTCCGAGCACCGACCACGAGGACCTCCTGCCATGGTTGAAGACCGTCGTCAAGCACGAGGCCTTCGCCATCCGGCGTCAGCGAGAGCGAAACGGCGTCCCGACCGAGGACGCGCTCGAGGAGGCGGCCGCCGAGGCATCCGCTCCGGACGAACAGGCCGAGCGCTACGAGCGACTTCAGCTGGGCGCCGAAGCGCTGAGCCGGCTGAAGCCGCAGGAGATCCGCTGCCTTCTCCTTCGCGCCGAGGGCTACTCGTACCGTCAGATCTGTCAGGAGACCGGCTGGACTTACACGAAGGTCAACCGCTGCCTGACAGAGGGCCGCCGCAGCTTTCTGGCCCAGATCACCGGAATCGAGTCAGGCGCCGAATGCAAGCGGCTCTCGCCACTTCTCTCCGCGCTGGCCGACGGCGAGGCGACGCACCAGGACATGCTCACGCTCCGACCGCATCTTCGCTCGTGTCTCGCCTGCCGAGCCACCCTGCGGCAGTACAGATCGGTGCCCGCCCGCGTGACCGCGGTCGTGGCGCCGATCGCAGGCCTCCCCGACGCTGACATGCCGAGCGCGGTCTCCCGGGGCTTCGACTTCCTGGTCTCCTGGATGCAGGACCGGAGCCTCCTGCTCGGCATGAAGGTGCAGCAGGTGGTGGAGATGGCGAGCGCAGGCAAGGTTGCGGCGGTCGCCGCCTCCACGGCAGCGCTCGCGGGCGGCGGCGTGGCCACGGTCAACTCCCTCGAGCATGAGCGAGAACGACCGCAGAAGGCACACGGCGAGTCGCGCGGGGAACGTCACGCAGCTCCTCCCCGGCGGGTGGAGCGGCCACTGCCCCAGCGACCCGAGCCGTCGAGGACCAAGCGGCCCGACCCCCCGCCAGCGGCTCCGCCCCCCTCCGCGGACTCGGCGGCCGCCTCCTCACCGGCACCGCAACAGAGCGGTGGTGCATGGCAGGACCCGGCGCCGGCCCCGCCACCGCCCCAGTCGTCTCGATCCCCGAGCACCGCGCCGCCGACTAGCACCAAGACGAGCAAACCCTCGGCGTCCGACGGAGAGGCCGAGGAGGCCGATGTCAAGCCGGAAGCCGCCTACGGCCTGTGACAGCTGGTACCAACTCACCGCCTGCGGCGAAGCACGTGAGCATCACCACGCCGAACCGTCAGCTTGGCGGCGTCCATGTGCTCGAGGATTGCCTGGGCGTACTTCCGTGAGGTTCTGAGCTCGTCGCGAACCCGCGCGATCGTCGCCTCCCCGTCGCGCTCGCAGATGGCTGTGATCTCCGCCTCGAGCTCCGCCAGCGGCTCGGGGTGGAAGTGCAGGTTTCGGCCGACCCGAACCGCCTGACCGGCGCGCGCGAGCCGGCGGAGATGGTCTGTGGCATCGGCGGGCGACAGCCCCGCCGCCTCCGCCAGGTCAGAGTCCGTGCGCGGCTCTCGGCCATCCGCGCGAAGCAGGGCCGCCATGCGCAGGTCGGTCTCCTCGAGAACCGTCTCGGCGGGCGCGGATCGTAGCGCGCCATTCCCGGCGGGCGCCGGAGGATCCTTCTCGACCCTCTTGCCGGTGGGTTCCTCCCCCCGCTCGAGGGCGGTCAACCGGTCGACCACCTCCTGTCCGGCGCCGTGCTTGCGCGGCCGCGGGTCGATGACCGTCCCTCCGCCGATCGTGTCCGGCGGAGCGAGCTGTCGGATCACGAAGTGGTCTCCGGGCACCGGGACGAGGGGCGCCTCGAGGCGCAACTGAGCGTACGCACGCTCGCCGGGGCGGAGCACATCGCCGTCGAGCGGGACGACCCGGGCGGGCGCCTCACGGGTGCCGTGATGAACGTGCACGCGCGTGCCGCGCACGATCTCACGGGCGCCGGCCTCCACCGAGATGGCGCCGTCGATGAGGTAGGTCGGAGCCACCCTTGCACCCGCCCCGACGATCACGTCGCCCCGGCCGAGCTCTCGCCAGGCGACCCCCGCGAGGTTGAGCGCAACCCGCTGACCGGCCTCCGCTCGCTCCACGGGCTCGTCATGCACCTGCACGGACCGCACGCGCCCGGAGAGACCACGCGGCAGCACCCTCACCTCGTCTCCGCGGGCCACCCCACCCGACCACAGCGTGCCGGTCACGACCGTTCCGATCCCCCGGAGGGTGAACGACCGATCGACATGGAGGCGGGCACCGTCATCGTCGGCCGACCGGGGCGAGACGGACGCGCTCACTCGATCGAGCGCGTGGAGAAGCTCGTCGATGCCAATACCGGCTCGCACCGAGACGGCCACCACCTCGACGCCGGGCAGCAGCTCGGCCACCTCTTCCACGGCGAGCGAGGGATCGGCCAGATCCGCCTTGGTGATCGCCACCACGCCGGTCTCCACGCCCAGTTGACGAAGGACGGCGAGGTGCTCGCGCGTCTGCGGCATGACGCCGTCGTCGGCCGCTACGCACAGGAGGAAGAGATCGATGCCGGTCGCGCCCGCCACCATCGTGCGGACGAAGCGCTCGTGTCCGGGCACGTCGACGATCGAGAGCCGCCGCCGGCTCGGAAGCTCGAGCGGGGCGTAGCCGAGCTCGATCGAGATGCCCCGCCGGTGCTCCTCGGGCAGCCGATCCGTGTCCTTGCCCGTCATCGTGGCGATGAGCGCGGTCTTCCCATGATCGATGTGCCCGGCGGTTCCGAGCGTCAGCGGCGGGAGGTCGGTCGAGTGGGACACGGTCGTCGGGCTAGCCGAGCGCGGCGAGGACGGCGCCCGCGGCCGCGTGGGCTTCGGCATCGTTCAGCGTGCGCGGATCAAGCATCAGCCAGCCCTCGCGAGCGCGGGCGATCACCGGCGGCTCACCGGTTCGCAACCGCCGGCTCAGCTCGTCGAGCTCCATGGCGCCGGGGTCGACCGCGCACACCGGCCCCTCGAGCTCGAGCAACGGCAGCGCCCCGCCGCCGACCTTGGCCGCAGCCGTCATCACGCGCGCGCAGGCGCCGCCCTCGGCCAGCGCTGCGCGCATCAGGTCGGCGCGCTCGCGGAGCTCTTCCTCCCCGGCCGTCAGCATCCGGAGAACGGGAATCTCCCGCGCCGAAAGAGCCGGATCCCGGTAGAGCGCGAGCGTTGACTCGAGGGCGGCGAGCGACAGCTTGTCGGGCCGAACGGCGCGCGCCAGCGGATGGGCACGGCAGCGAGCCACGGCGTCCGTCGAGCCCACCAGGAGTCCCGCCTGGGGCCCGCCGAGCAGCTTGTCGCCCGAGAAGCAGACGAGCGCGGAGCCCGCGGCGACCGAGCCCCGGACTGAGGGCTCGTCGGCCAACTCGGGAATCCCCTCGCCAAGCGCCCCGGAGCCTACGTCGTCGATCACGGGCAGGCCCGCGCGTCGGGCGAGTCCGCACAGGTCCTCGATCGAGACCTCTTCCACGAATCCGAGCGTGCGGAAGTTCGACGGATGGGCGCGCAGGATCGCGCCGGTCTCGGGGCCGACGGCCCGTTCGTAGTCATCGAGCCGCGTGCGGTTGGTAGTGCCCACCTCCACCAGCCGCGCGCCTGACTGCCCGACCACCTCGGGCACGCGGAAGGAGCCGCCGATCTCAATTAGCTGCCCGCGTGAGACGATCACCTGGCGACCGCTAGCGAGCGCGGCGGTGGCGAGGAGCACGGCCGCCGCGCAGTTGTTCGTGACCATGGCCGCCTCCGCGCCCGTCAGTTCGCACAGGAGCGCCTCGACATGCGCGTGGCGAGAGCCGCGCCGACCTTCCGCCAGCTCGTACTCGAGGTTCGAGTAGCCCGTGGCCACGCTGCTCACCGCGTCGATGGCCGCCGGCGCGAGCGGTGCGCGACCCAGGTTCGTGTGCAGTATCACGCCGGTCGCGTTGATGACCGGGCGGAGCGCCGGGTGCATCGCGGCACGGGCTCGCTCCCTCGCGTCCGTCTCGAGTCGGTCGAGCGCCTGGGCGTCATCGCCGTCCATCGTCCCGAGATCCATCGTGTCCCGACGCAGGGCAATGACCTCGCGCGCCGCGCGCACGGCCATCGCATGCGGCACGCCGTGGAGCCGTGCGGCCAGTGCCTCGACCGACGGCAGCGAGCGAAGTCGTCGCTGCCGATCCGACATCTCCGCCATCGACTCAGGATAGGCCGAGGCACCGCGGCCGACCTAGGGCACGCCGGTGGTCCTCTCGCAGCTCCTGGCGCGGTCGTGCTTCCCACCACCGCCGTCGCACCGGTCCCGGTCGCGGTCCCCGTCGAGGGTGTCCCGCCCGCTGTCTCCGGACAAGCGATCGCGGTCGCCGCCGCCCTTGAGCCGGTCGCTGCCGCCGCCGCCTTCGAGGTCGTCATCGCCGCTGCCGCCGCGCAACCGATCGGCATCTTTACCGCCGCGGACTCGGTCGTCGCCGGTTCCAGCTTTTAGACGGTCGTCGTCCGCGCCGCCGCGCATCGCGTCCGCGCCCCGGTGTCCGAAGATCCGGTCGACACCGCGCCCGCCGTCCATCCGATCGTCTCCGCGGCCCGCGCAGATCAGGTCGTCGCCGGCACGGCCCTCGATGTCATCGTCGCCCCCCCGTGCGGCGATCACATCGGGCCCTGGCGTCCCCTCGATGTCGTCGCTGCCGGGGGTGCCGGTGATGGTCGCCGGGCGCCCCTCGCAGCTCACTGTGTCGCCGCCTCCGCCTCCGCCGCCTCCGCCACCGGCGCCGGGAGTGAAGTCGTCCTTTGGCTCGAGGACCGTCTCGCCGTCGGGCTCGTCGAGCACCGGCAGGCGAAGCTCCAGGTTCGAGACGCCGACCGTGAAGGCGCCGTTCGAGGGGCGCCCGTAGGGCTCGTCCTTGCCGAGCAGCTCGAGCTTGGCCTGGTGCCCATCCTCGAACTTGTAGCCGTTGGCATGGAGCTGGAAGACTTGCCGGCCGCTCGAGTCCGGCCGGTAGAGCGCGCGGGCGACCAGTCGCTGGGTGCCGTCCGGCGCCACGTCGAGCAGGCGCGCCGCGATCTGCGCGTTCGGGAACGGCGAGGCGATGTCGGCTATCACCGTCGGCGAGCCCATGAGCGTGTAGCTCTTGCCGGCGAGCTTCGGCAGCCGGTACGTGGCGGTTCCCGGCTGATCGGCCGCGCTCGTGGTGGCGCACGCCCCGCCCCCAGCAATGGGGTCGAAGGCTCGAGCGGTCGCCGGGTCCCCTGCGCTCGAGACGATCGTCTTCTCCCCGGCCCCGGAGAAGCGAACCTCCCCCGGGCTCAACGCGTTCCAGCTGCCGGCGCTGAACGGGCCCTCCGAGGGAGCCTCCTTGCCGCACGTCTGGGTCAGCGCCTCGACACCGTGCGACGGCTCATCGCCCTGACGACCCTTTAGGTAATAGTCGAACCACGCCTCGATCCGCTCGTTCTTGAGCGCGAGATCGTTCGCCTTGTTCTGCCCGCGCTGGTGCCCGTAGTCCAGGAACATCAGCGAGATCGGTGCATCAGCCTCAGAGTGCTTGGCCCGGGTCCGGTTCTCGAAGCGGATCGCCTCATCGACGGGGAAGAGGTCATCCGTGAAGCCATTGGCGATGAAGAGCGGCGCCGGAGCCCGTGAGTTGTCGATGTAGTAGGCGGAGTGGTACCGGGTGATCTCGTTGACGATGCCCTCGATGTCACGCCGCCCGTCGTAAGGCTCGCCCGCGTTGATCGACGCGAACCATGTGGTCAGGTCCGCGCGTGGGTCGGCCCCCGGCGGCGCGTAGTAGCCGGAAGAGGCCTGGCCCAAGGCGTAAAGGCCCGAGACGAAGCTGAGCTTCTCGACCCCGATCCGGCGGCCGTAAGGATTGTCGGCTCGATAGTCAAGCGTCCGGCCGTTCGGGACCAGCGAGTAGGCGAGGTCGCTCCATGGGATCTCCGGGGCGGCGGCCGCAATCTGCATCGGCTTTCCACTCGGGCTCTTCCACGGCTCGAGCGTGCCATCGAGCTTCATGATCCGGTCCTTCAAAGCCGCGAGCTCCATCGACTGGCCGCCGCCGTAGGAGACTCCCGTGACGCCGACGCGCTGGGGATCGATCAGGAAATCGTCCTCCCCGGTCTCCTCGTCGGCGAGCAGCCCGGCGAGGTACTGCGAGTCGCGCGCCTCGTAGCGCGAGTCGGCCAGGTGGATCCAGCCGCGCGCGCAGGCGGCGGTCGCCCGCGACTTCAGCGACCCACACGAATCGCCGAACCCGCGCGCCGTGTAGCTGAGAACGGCGTAGCCGCGCTCGGCCCAGCGCTTGGTGCCCTCGAAGCCGCTCTTCCGCCCGCCGTAGCCGTGCAGCTGGATGATCAGCGGGTAGTCGCCGTCGGGCCCCTCCGCCGGCGCCGCGGGGAGGGTGACGTTGGCGTCGAGCGGGATGCCGTCGAAGGTGGGCACTCGCTTCTCGATCGACCCCTGACAGAAGCGAAGGCCGTCGGCCTTCTGCTCGCACGGGACGCGCTCTCCGAAGACGCTCGTGACCTCGGCCTGCGCCGCCGGCGCGGCGAACAGCATGGCGCCCAAGGCGCCGATCACAGCGATCAACCTATGCATGAAGCCCCCTCCCGCACACGACAGATGGTAGTCCGCCGCGTCAACGGAACCTTGCCTATGCAATGCTTATGCATATGCGGGAGCTGACTCTTGGGGAGGCCGCCCAGGCCATCGGCGTCAGCGCCGACACGCTGCGCCGCTGGGATCGCGCCGGCAAGCTCACCACCACACGCGACGAGCACAACCGGCGCCGCGTGCCGGCGACCGAGGTCGAGCGGCTCACTTCGCGACCCGATCGCCATGCGACCGGCGACAACCTGTCGGCACGGAACCGCTTCGCCGGCGTGGTTCGGTCCGTGGAGGTGGACGGCGTGATGGGGATCGTGGAGCTGGAGGCCGGCCCCTTCCGCGTCACGGCCGTGATCACCCGCGATGCAATCGAGGAGCTCGGGCTCATGGCGGGTACGAGCGCCATCGCCACGGTCAAGTCCACGTCCGTCATGGTCGAACGAGGCTCGTTCTGACCGCTTGGCGCGCCGTCCTGGTCCTTGGCTTTGTACTCGCGGCGCCCGCCACTGGCGCCTGTGGCGGGGACGGGGACGGCGACACGCAAGAGCTGACGGTCTCGGCCGCCGCGTCGCTGACCGAGCCGTTTGAGGACTACGGGCCGAAGCTCGCTCCGATAGACGTCCGCTTCTCGTTCGGCGGGTCCAACGAGTTGGCCGCTCAGGTCCGTCAAGGCGTGAAGCCCGATGTCTACGCCGCCGCCAACACCCGGTTGCCCGGGGAACTGTTCGAGGAGGGACTGGTGGAGCGACCGACCGCCTTCGCCACGAACACGCTCGTGCTGGCGGTGCCCGCGGGCTCGAGCCTCGAGTCGGTCACAGAGCTCACCGAGCCGGGTCTGGATCTGGTGGTTGGCTCGCTAGCGGTTCCGATCGGCTCCTACACACGCGCGGTGCTCGGCCGCCTCCCCAAAGCCGAGGAGCGGGCGATACGCGCAAACGTGCGCTCCGAGGAGCCCGACGTGAAGTCCATCGTCGGGAAGCTCACCCAGGGCGCCGCCGAGGCGGGCTTCGTCTACGAGTCGGACGTCGTGGCCAGCGAGGGCCGGCTCCGATCCGTTGCCCTTCCGGAGCGGCTACAGCCGCGGGTGGCGTACGCGGCGACCGTCGTTCGCGGCGGCGCGAACCCCGCGGCGGCCCGACAGTTCGTCGACGGGCTCCGCTCCGGCGATGGCGCTCGCGCGCTCGAGGAAGCCGGCTTCGAGCCGGCCCCCAGATGAGCGGCGGCCGTTTGTTCGGGGCCGGGGTCGCCGTGGCGCTAGCGGTGACGCTCCTCTTTCTCACGCTTCCGATCGCCGCCGTCTTCGTAGACACCTCGCCCGCGGAGCTCGTGCGCAGCCTTCGCGAGCCGGCGGCACTCGATGCGCTGTGGCTGAGCCTCAGGGCGACCGGCATCGCGCTGCTGCTCATCCTGGTCATCGGGACGCCGGCCGCCTACGGGCTGGCCACCCGCTCTTTCAGAGGACGGTCGGTCGTGGTGACGCTCATCGAGCTGCCGCTCGTGCTGCCGCCGGCCGTGGCGGGGATCGGCCTGCTTGCCGCCGTTGGACCGAGCGGCTTGCTTGGCGACCTCGTGGAGAGCACCGGCGTTCAGCTCGTGTTCGAGACGGCCGGCGTCGTGGTCGCGCTCACCTTCGTCGCCAGCCCCTTCTACATCCGCCAGGCGCAGGCGGCCTTCGGTGCGCTCGACCGAAGCTGGCTCGAGGCGTCGCGCACGCTCGGCGCGAGCGAGGCCCGCACCTTCCTCCGGGTGGCCGTGCCGGCGGCGATGCCCGGCTTGGCCTCGGGGACCGCGCTCGCCTGGGGCCGCGCCCTGGGCGAGTTCGGGGCGACGCTGGTGTTCGCGGGCTCGCTCCAGGCGGTGACGCAGACCGCGCCGCTTGCCATCGTGGAGCGCTTCGGGAGCGACTTCACGGGCGCGCTGGCGCTCTCCGCCGTGCTCGTGGCGCTGTCCGGGGCGATCCTGCTGGCGGTCAAGCTGCTGGCCGGCTCATCGGTGGTAGCCGGTGCTGCGGGTTGAGGTCGAGGCCACCCTCGGCGACTTCAGCGTCGCCGTGGCCGTGGCCGTTTCGCGCGGAGAGTGCCTCGCCCTTGCCGGTCCCTCGGGAGCCGGGAAGACGACGGCTCTCCGCGTGGCCGCCGGTCTCCTTCGCCCCGACAGCGGTTGGGTCAGCTGCGGCGACGAGATCTGGCTCGACACGGGCCGAGAACTCGACCTGCCACCGGAGCGGCGACGCTGCGGCTACGTCTTCCAGGACTACGCGCTCTTTCCGCACCTCAGCGCGTGGCAGAACGTGGCGTACGGGTTCCGCGACGTCACGCGCCGCCGGCGCCACGAGCGCGCCATGGAGCTGCTCGAGCGCTTCGGTGTTGGCCACGTGGCAGATGCCCGGCCGGGCAGCCTCTCCGGGGGGGAGCGCCAGCGAGTGGCCGTGGCGCGCTCGCTCGCCCGCCGGCCCGCGACGCTGCTCCTCGACGAGCCGCTGTCGGCGCTCGACGCACGCACGCGGGCGCGCGCGACACGTGAGCTGTCCTCGACAATCGACCGGCTCGACGTGCCGACTCTCCTCGTGACTCACGACTTCACCGAGGCGGCGATGCTCGCCGATCGCGTGGCCGTAATCGACGGTGGTCGGGTAGTGCAGGAGGGGCGAGCCTCGGAGCTGGCCGCCCAGCCGCGGTCGGCGTTCGTGGCCGACTTCACCGGCGCGGTGGTGCTGTCCGGCACCGCGCGAGGCGGCGCGGGAGGGCTCACTCGCGTGGACTTGGATGGAGGCGGACAGGTCTCAACGACCGACGAGGGCGCCGGTCGCGTGGCGCTTAGCGTCTACCCGTGGGAGATCGCGATCGAACCGCCGGAGGCGGAGCGCGCCGGCTCGGCGCAGAATCGCCTACCGGCCGAGATCGTCTCACTCACCGCCGTGGGCAACCGCGTCCGGCTCGGGCTGTCGACGCCCCAGCCGCTTGCGGCGGAGATCACAGAGGCCTCGGCGCGCGAGCTCGGGCTCGAGCGGGGAGCAAAGGTCATGGCGACATGGAAGGCCGCCGCCACGCGGCTCATGGCCGGCTGACGGGCCGGAGGGTGCAACTCCTCACAGCCCTGAGTCGGGAGGGCGTCGAGCCGAGTAGAAGGCAAGCACGCCGAAGTATGCCCGGGCCGGCGCCTACTCGTAGGAGAGCGCTCGAATCACGTTCATCCGCGCCGCCCTACGCGCCGGCAGGACGGAGGCGAGGAGGCCCAGCACCACGCCCGTGATGGCCACCAGGAGGATCGTCCCGAACGGCGCCGCGTAGGAGACGCTCGGAACAGCGGTGGCGAGACCGCGTACGAACACGTAACCGAGCACGATTCCGACCGCGATGCCGAAGAGGGCGCCGACCGTGCATAGCAGCAGCCCCTCCTGCCCGATCGTCAGCCGGACCTGCCAGCGGGAAGACCCGAGCGCGCGGAGCACGCCGATCTCGCGCGTCCGCTCGAGCACGTTCATCGAGAGCGTGTTGATGACCCCGAACAGCGACACGATCACTGCGACGAACAGCAGGGCGTTGAAGAACCCGAACTGCTCGTCGACCTGCGACTCGATCTCCGTCTTCAGCTCGTCGTTCGAGAGAACCTGGAGCTGCGGGAAGTCCCTGTCGACGATCCGCTCGATTCGCCGCCTCAGGGTTGGCCGCGCGCTCGGCGAGGTCGCCTCGACGGCGAGGTTCGAGTCGCGCTTGACGCCGTATACCTGCCGCATCGTCTTCAGCGACATGCCGATCGTCTGGCCGCCGAAGATCGCCGTCTCGACGACGCCCGCCACCTTCGTGCGCAGCTTCCCGGACGGGCCGCGAAGGCGCACGGCGTCCCCCGCCTCGAGCTTCTCCTTCCGAGCCAGCGCATCCCCGACCGTGATCCGGCCCTCGGCCACCTCGGGGAGCACCTCGTCCTCGTCGAGCCCGCCGGCGTAGTCGGAGTCGTCGACCTTCCCGTACTCGAGGGGCTCGAAGCCCAGGGCAAGGCCGTCCTCGCCACGCAGAAGCTCGCGCGAGAAGAAGATGCGCTGAGGCGTGGCCACTGCGGCCTCGGGGAGCCTGGCCACCCGCCGTTGAAGCCGTGGCGAGAAGCTCTGCTGCACCCCCTCGCCCGGGCTGAAGCCGCTCGGCTGCACTGTGAAGTCGCGCGCGAAGGCCTCGTCGAACTCGCCGGTGATCGTCCCGAGAAAGCTGGAGCTGAGAGCGCCGAACGCCGTCACGAGGGCGAGCCCGATCATCAGGCCGGTGGCCGTCAGCGCGGTCCGCCCGGGGTTGGCCTTCGCGGAGTCGGAGGCCAGCCTCCCTTGGATCGGAGCCAGGCGACGCAGCGGCCACGACAGCACGCGCACGACCGGCACGATGATGAACGGCGCCGCCAGCGTGACCCCGAGGAAGATCAGGATCACCCCTCCCATACCGGCCGCCGCGACGCCCGCGGGCACCTCGTCGGAGGAGGCGAGCACGAATACGCCCACCAGCCCGATCGCGCTCATCCCGAGCCCGAGCGCCGCGCGCCAGCCGCTCGGCGGTCGCCGCGACTCGCCGATGCCGAGCACCGCTCGAAGCGGCGCTGTGCGCCCGGCGCGCCAGGCCGGGTAGAGGGCCCCGAGGAGCGTGACGAGCACGCCGGCCACCGCGGCGACGGCCACCGCCGGCGGCGAGAACGAGAGGCCGCCGACCGGAAAGCCGATCTCGCTCATCAGCCTCACTAGCCCCACGGCGAGCGCCACGCCGAGCCCCACACCGAGCGCAGTGCCCACCACGCCCAGCAGTGCGGCCTCGCGAAGGATGCCGCGCGTGATCGCCGCGCGGCTCGCTCCGAGCGTGCGAAGCATCCCGATCTCGCGCTGGCGCTGCAGGATCGTCACCTGAAAGGCGTTGAAGATCAGAAAGGCGCCCACGAACAGGCCCATCGCCGCGACGAACAGCAGAAGCACGCGTAGACCGCGAAGCTGGTCCTCGACGTCCTTCGACCGACCCTCGGGCGTATTCACCTCGACCCTGCCGCTGACCGCGTCCTTGACCGAGCGCCGGACGGCGGTCATGTCCCTGCCCTCGTCGACTACGACCGTGATCTCATCGAAGCCACGAGGCTTGTCCATCACGCGCCGGCCGGTATCGAGCGGTATCCGCCCGAAC
Source organism: Thermoleophilaceae bacterium (assembly GCA_030447875.1). Classification (GTDB taxonomy): domain Bacteria; phylum Actinomycetota; class Thermoleophilia; order Solirubrobacterales; family Thermoleophilaceae; genus JAUJOA01. Next base: position 86,239 of record JAUJOA010000006.1, on the reverse strand, counting down.
CCCTCGCCGCCGAACCCGAACGTGCGCGCGAACTGGAACAGCCCCACTACCTCGAACGAGCGCGTGCCGACGGTCGTTCCGAGACGGACCCGCTCTCCCACGTCGAGCTTCTGATCGTCGGCCCAGTTCTGCTCGAGCTCGATCTCGCGACCGGCTCGGGCCCGACGGCCGTCAGTGAAGTCGAGCCCCGCCGTGTCCGGCTTGCCCGGATCGACGGTCCCGACGTTCACCTCGGCGGTGTCCTCGTCGGGCTCGTCCACGGGCTCGGTTGTCGTAGGAGCGGTCTCGCCCGGCGTGGTCGCCTCGGATGGATCAGCGGTCGGTCCGCTGGTCACCTCGGGGGCTGTCTGGGTCGCCGCTTCGGCGCCGGGCTGAGCTTGGGTGCCCTGACCCGGTTCGCTCGTCTGCACCGGAGCCGCGCGGCCCTTGACCCGCACGAACAGGTCCTGCAGGTCGCCCTGGGCGCCCTGCACCCCGTCGACCGCCCTGACCCGCCGGAGGTTCGGCCGCTTGATGGACCCGGTGTCGCTCTGGGGCGACACGACCAGATCCGCCTCGCCGTAGATCGAGTCGAACAGGTTGCGGAACGTCGAGTTGATGGTGGCCGTGAGGAGCAGCACCCCCAGCATCAGGCCGACGCCCAGCACGATCCCGGCGGCCGTGAGCAGCGCCCTGAGCCGGCGCGCGCCCACGTTTCGCCAAGCCAACCCCCCGAACGACCGCAGGCGTGCGCCGGCGGGCAGCCCGCGCCGGCGCCTCATGTGCCGAGCTCGCGAAACGACGCCGCCACCCGCTCGGCATCGCCGCCCGGCACGCTGCCCGCCACGACGCCATCCCGCAGGAACACGACGCGATCGGCGTGTGCCGCCGCGTCGGGGTCGTGAGTGACCATCACCACCGTCTGGCCGTCGTCGGCGATCCGGCGAAGCAGCTCCAGGACCGTCTCGCCGCTCTTCGTGTCGAGGTTCCCGGTCGGCTCGTCGGCGAGCACGAGGTCCGGCTCACGCAGCAGCGCCCGTGCGACCGATACGCGCTGCTGCTCACCGCCCGAGAGCTGGGCCGGCAGGTGGTCCGAGCGGTCGGCGAGGCCCACAAGGCCGAGCAGCTGCTCCACCCGTCCGGCCACGCCCTGACTGCGCCGGCCGGCGATCAGGGCGGGCAGCATCACGTTCTCCGCGGCCGTGAGGGTGGGCAGGAGGTTGAAGAACTGGAACACGAACCCAATGCGATCGCGGCGCAGGCGAGTGAGCTCTCCCTCGCCGAGGCCGTTCAGGGCCCTGCCCCCCACCGACAGCTCACCGCCGGTCGGGGTCTCGAGGGCGCCGACGAGATGTAGGAGCGTGCTCTTGCCGGAGCCGGACGGACCCATGATCGCCACGAACGCGCCGCGCTCGACGGCCAGGTCGACCCTCCGGACGGCGTGCACCTCGGTCTCACCCTGGAGAAAGGTCTTCGAGACCTTGTTGGCGCTGACGGCCAGACCGTCGGTCGCGCCTGCATCGCTCGCCCGGCTGGTCACCCGGCCAAGGATGGCATCCGGCGGCGCTGTGCATTTCGCACCAGCCCGTCATAGGGGCAGGCCGAACCTCGATCTCATAGGGTCGCGTGCGAGCGGGCATATCCTTTGTCGTCCATGGCAACCCGCGAGGAGAAGCCCACGGTCGCGCCGATCGTCGGCCCCGACGACCCGCGGCGCTTCACGGACTCCGGCATCGCCATCGAGACGCTCTACGGCGAGGACGACGTTCGACCCGATCTGGCGGAGCGGCTCGGCGAGCCCGGCGAGTACCCCTACACGCGCGGGATCCATCCCGAGATGTACCGCTCGCGCGTGTGGACCATGCGTCAGTACGCGGGCTACGCCACCGCCAAGGAGACCAACGAGCGCTTCCGCTACTTGATCGAGCACGGCTCCACCGGGCTGTCCATGGCGTTCGATCTCCCTACCCAGCTCGGCCGTGACTCGGACGACCCGCTCTGCCTCGGCGAGGTCGGTCGCACCGGCGTCGCGATCGACACGATCGACGACATACGGCGAGTCTTCGACCAGATCCCGCTCGACGAGGTGTCGACCTCGATGACGATCAACGCGCCCGCGGCGGTGCTCCTCCTCCTCTACGAGCTCGTCGGCGAGGAGCAGGGAGTGCCGGCGGAGCAGCTCCGCGGCACGACTCAGAACGACATCCTCAAGGAGTACATCGCCCGCGGGAACTTCATCTACCCGCCCGAGCCGGCGATGCGCCTCACCACGGACCTCTTCGCCTACTGCCGCGAGCGGGTGCCGAAGTGGAACACGATCTCGATCTCCGGCTACCACATGCGCGAAAAGGGCTGCTCCGCCGTCCAAGAGGTCGGCTTCACGCTCGCCAACGGGATCGCTTACGTGCAGGCGGCGCTCGATGCCGGCATGTCGGTCGACGACTTCGGCCCGCGCCTCGCGTTCTTCTTCAACGGCCACAACAACGTCTTCCAGGAGGTCGCAAAGTTCCGCGCGGTGCGCAGGATGTGGGCGCGGATCATGCGCGAGCGCTTCGGCGCCAAGGACAGGCGCTCGCAGACGATCCGCTTCCACACGCAGACGGGGGGCGTGACGCTCGCGGCCCAGCAGGCCGAGAACAACATCGTCCGCGTGGCCCTCCAGGGGTTCGCCGCGGTGTGCGGCGGGACACAGTCGCTGCACACCAACGGATTCGACGAGGCACTGGCGCTGCCCACCGAGCGCGCCGCGCGAATCGCCCTGCGCACGCAGCAGATACTCGCTCACGAGTCGGGCGCGGCGGACACCGTCGACCCCTTCGCCGGCTCCTACTTCGTGGAGTCGCTCACCGATGAGATCGAGGCGCGCTCACAGGAGCTGATCGACAAGGTCGAGGACCTCGGCGGCTCGGTGCAGGCCATCCCGTTCATTCGGGCGGAGGTCGAGGAGTCGGCGTGGGGCTACGACCAGCGCTACAAGCAGGGGCAGGACATCGTCGTGGGCGTCAACAAGTACGTGACCGAGGAGATCGAGGACGTGGAGATCCTCAGGGTGGATCCGGAGTCCGAGCGCGAGCAGGTCGAGCGGCTCAAGGCCTTCAAAGAAGACCGCGACCAGGACGCGGTGCGGAACCGGCTCGAGGAGCTACGTGACACCTGCCGCGGGGACGGCAACCTCCTCCACCCGATCCGCGCGGCACTGAAGGACCGGTGCACGATCGGCGAGACCTGCGGAGTGATGCGGGAGGAGTTCGGCGAGTACCAGGAGGCCTGAGCGGGCTATCCGCCCTTCAGGTCCTTGAGGCCTTCCTCGTCCGGGTTGTACGCCGGATCCTCGTTCAGGTCCTCGGTGTCCGGGCCCTGCTCTTCTTCGCGCGCACCGGTGCCACCCGTATCGCGGAGCGCCTCGCGGACGCGCTGCGGGTCAGGTCCTGATCGCTCTGCCATCGCTGCTCCTCTCGTTGCTGTCCCACCTGGCTGGGGCCAGGCCCGCTTTCGCTCACCCGGTCCCGAACGGTCCCGGGGCGTCCGAGTGCTGGTCGGTATCGAAGAACGTGCTGTCCGTCCCGTCCTGAGCGTGCTCCGTCTCTTCCTCGTCGGTCGTCGGTTCGTCTCGCTCGCTCTGGTCCTCGGAGCGCGGCTCTTCCTTCTCCATCTTCGACCTCCGCGTGGTGGCTTCCCTCCGGGTGAGGGCTATACAGGCGGGCTACCCGAATCGTGCGGGTCTAGACATCACGCGCACCTGATCGCCTTCTCAACCGGGCGCCCGCCGCTCCGGCCGGATCGATGGCGGGCGAGGCAGGACTCGCCGCGTGCCGGTCGAACCCTCGTCCGATGCCCGAAGTGGAGGTTTCAAGGACGCTGGTCAAGTCTCCGCCGGAGCTCTGGAGCGATCTCGAGGGTGAGCGCCTGTCGGAGGCGGTCGGCGAGGTCACCGTCCGCGCCACGGAGCCCGAGCGTGCGCTCGCCTGGGAGGCAGACGGGGCGCGCGGGACGGCCGTGCTCGAGCCATCCGGCTGGGGGACCAAGGTCACCCTCACGGCGGAGGTGGAGGAGGCGGCCGCTCATCTCGGCCTCTGGGCGCGCATGCGCGGGGAACGACCGGCGCCGGCGCGCCACGGCGACATCGAGGAGAGGCTCACCGCGCTACTCGACGACCTCGGCTCGGCGCACCGCAAGCCGTTCGCACGCGGGTAGTTCGAGCTCGTGACTCCGGCCGGCCCACGCTGGCGGCGCTCTGAGGCGGTTACGGCATAGGCAGCGGCTGGGGACCGGTCAGCGGCGGGTCCACGACCTCGACGCGCGGCACGCCGGTCTCGACGCGAAAGCGCTGGAGGGTCGAGACGCGGCTGCGGGGTTTCTGAGTAGTCGCCGCCTTGCGGTACTCCACGCGGAGCTCGTCACGCCGTGCCTCGAGCACTCCGTAGCCCTTGAACGCCTGGTCGCTATAGCGAATGTGCGGGTTGTTGGCGTAGACGGCCTGGTCGGTGAGCAGCGCCGCCGTCTCGCGCCCATCATCGCCCCCGAGGCTGTCGGCGATGCCCTTGGACGTGATCGATCCGCCGACGAACTCCGTGGCGGCCGCGACCCCGTCGACGGAGGGAACGCCTTGGCGGCCGGACGGCGTGACGTTCCCGGCGAAGAACGTGTGGATGTCTCCCGTGATGAAGGTGACGTTCTCGATCCCCTCACGCTGGACGAACTCGAGCAGCTCACGGCGCTCGGCCGCGTAGCCGTCCCACTGGTCGGGGTTGACCGGACTGCGAGCCGGGAACTCGAGCCCCATGATCATGACCTGGTTGCCCACGACCTTCCACGTGGCCTGCGAGCGGGAGAGCGCTCGCTTGAACCACCTCTTCTGGCGGCGCCCGAGCAAGGTCCGGTCGGGATCCTCACGCTCGGCCCGCGGGCACGGTGTGCCGGTCCTGCCGCCACAGGGCTGACGATCGCGAAAGCGCCGCTCGTCCAGCAGGAAGAGGTCGGCGTTGGCGCCTAGGCGGACGCGCCCGAAGATCTGGAAGCGGTCGTCGCGGTCGGGGGTCATCGGCATGTGCTCGAAGAAGGCGCGATATGCGTTGCGGCGCCGCTTCAGGTAGCGCACCCGCCGCTCCTTGACGTTGCTGTTCCCCTCGCTCGGCTGATCGCCCGCGTAGTCGTTCTCGAACTCGTGGTCGTCCCAGATCGCCTGCAGCGGGTGCATCCGCCGCACTTCGCGCAGGTCCGCATCGCCGTGGTAGAGGCCGTACTTCTGCCGGTACTCGAAGAGCTTCTGCGCCTCCCCGTCGCGGTTCTCGCCGGTGCGGTCGATCCGCGTGTCGTCGTCAGACGAGGCACGCTCGTAGATGTAGTCGCCCAGGCAGACCACGATGTCCAGGTCGTCCTGGGCCGCCAGCCCGCCGCGCTCGCTGTGTGCGGTGTAGAAGCCCGACTCGTACTGCTGGCAGGAGAAGAAGCCGATCCGCACCGGCTCCCGCGAGTCGCTCGGCAGGGCGGTCCGGAAGCGGCCGACGGGCGAGCTCTCGTCATCGGTCGTGAAGAAGCGGTAGTAGTAGCGCTCCCCGGGCTTCAGGCGAGAGCTCCGCAACCTCGCATGAACGGTGAAGTCGCGATCGCGTTCGGCCTGGACGCGCTCGCGCACCAGGACGCGCCGGAAGTCGCGGTCTGATGAGACCTCCACCCGGAGCCCGGAGTCGCGATCGATTCCCTCCAGGCGGGTCCAGAGGGTTATGCCGTCCGTTCGCGGCTCGCCCGCGGCCACGCCCTGCTTGAAGCCCACGCCGCGAGCGTCGGAGGGGCCTCGCCGCCCGCGCCTGCGGAAGACCGTGCTCCCGCGCGAGAAGGCCTTCGCCGGATCGGCTCCGAGTGCGAGCGCTCCGACACCGGCGGCTCCGCCGCCGAGAAACCTTCGCCGATCCATCTCGCGGTTCAAGTTCCCCCTGTCCATGCGAGCCGTCCCGTCGTGAGTGTGCCCGTTCCCGGCCCGAGCTTAGTTAACGGAGGGTGAACCGGCGCCGCTCGAGGAGGAGGGGCCCCGATCTAGCGGAAGGGGTTCTCGACGCGGACGGAACGGATCGAGGCTCCGTCGGCCAAGTCCTCGGTCAGGACGCGATCGCAGCCGCCTGCCGATGCCGCTGCGAGGATCAGACCGTCCCAGAGCGACAGTCGAGCTTCGCGACTGATACCGATCCCAGACCGCACGAGCGCCTGATCCATGACGACCGTCGGTAGCTTCGAGAGCGCCTCGACCGCCCGCGCGGCGTCTTGCTCAGACAGGGGAGATGCGAGCTTGCGAGTCGTCACGACGTAGAACTCGCTGAGCACCTGCGTGCTCACGACAAGCCGTTCCTCGGGCGCGGCGATCAGCTCGCGCGCCACGTCCCGCTTGCCGACGTCCGCGTCATCGACGGCGTACGCCAGGATGTTCGTGTCGAGAAACGACCTACCGGCCATGCACGCCGTCACGCGTCCAGGCGCGGCCGCCGGCGCCGCTGCTCGCCGACGTTCCCCTGGCAAGCGCGAGAAACTCGCGGATGCCCTCCCTGGCCGGGCTGTCGCCGGCGAAGTCCTCGAGGTACTCGCGGACGAGCGCGTTCACGGACGTCCCTCGCTCGAGGGCACGCATCCGGGCGCGCCGCAGTAGCTCCTCGTCGAGGCTGAGCGTGAGGTTGCTCAACGCACAATCGGCCTGTGTAGCACGGATCCAGTGTAGCGCAGGGGTAGCTGCGTCGCCTAGAATCTCGCGCCATGCGCGCGAAAGTGCCCGAGACCTACGAGGAGAAGCTCGGCCAGCTCCAGGAGCTGCGCGATGCGGCGATCCACTCGGCGTCGGAGACCGCCGTCGAGAAGCAGCACGCCAAGGGCAAGCTCACCGCCCGTGAGCGCATCGACAAGCTGCTGGACCACGGCTCGTTCCACGAGCTCGACACCTTCGTCCGCCACAGGACACACGAGTTCGACATGGAGAAGAACAAGCCGTGGGGCGACGCGGTGGTCACCGGGCACGGCCTGATCGACGGACGGCCGGTCTGCGTCTTCTCCCAGGACTTCACCGTCTTCGGCGGCTCCCTCGGCGAGGTGATGGCCGAGAAGATGTGCAAGGTCATGGACCTGGCCGCGCGGATCGGCTGCCCCGTGATCGGGATCAACGACTCCGGCGGCGCACGGATACAGGAGGGCGTCGTGTCGCTCGGCGCCTACGGCGACGTCTTCGTGCGCAACGTGCAGTGCTCGGGGGTGATCCCTCAGATCAGCCTGATCATGGGCCCGTGCGCCGGCGGCGCCGTCTACTCCCCGGCCATGACGGACTTCATCTTCATGGTCAAGGAGACCTCGCACATGTTCATCACGGGTCCCGACGTGATCAAGACCGTGACGGGCGAGGAACCAACTTTCGAGGAGCTGGGTGGCGCGATGACGCACAACTCGAAATCGGGGGTTGCCCACTTCGCGTCAGACGACGAGGAAGCCTGCCTCGAGGACGTGCGCTACCTCATGTCGTTCATTCCCCAGAACAACCTCGAGCTGCCGCCGCGCGTTGAGCCGGGGGACGATCCCGATCGGATGGACCCGGAGCTCGACAAGGTCGTTCCGGCTGAGCCGAACAAGCCGTACGACATGCGCGACGTCGTGCACCTGATCGTCGACGATGGCGAGTTCTTCGAGGTGCACGAGCACTACGCGAAGAACCTGATCGTCGGCTTCTCACGCCTCAACGGCCATGCGATCGGCGTGGTCGGGAACCAGCCGAACCAGCTGGCCGGCGTGCTCGACATCGACGCATCGGTAAAGGGCGCGCGCTTCGTGCGCTTCTGCGACGCCTACAACATCCCCCTCCTGACGTTCACCGACGTGCCGGGGTTCCTGCCGGGCACGAACCAAGAGTGGGGCGGCATCATCCGCCACGGCGCGAAGCTCCTCTACGCCTTCACCGAGGCGACCGTGCCGAAGCTCACCGTCGTCACGCGGAAGGCCTACGGCGGCGCCTACGACGTCATGAACTCGAAGCACATGCTGGCCGACTTCAACTTCGCCTGGCCCACCTCCGAGGTCGCGGTGATGGGCCCCGAAGGCGCTGTCAACATCATCCACCGGCGCGACATCGCCAGCTCGCCTACCCCCGACGAGCGGCGCCAGAAGCTGATCTCCGACTACAAGGCGCGCTTCGCAAATCCCTACTCGGCGGCCGAGCGCGGCTACCTCGACGACGTGATCGTGCCGCACGAGACGCGGCCGAAGCTGATACGCGCGCTCGAGATCCTTCAGACCAAGCGCGTGGCAGGACCGAAGCGCAAGCACGGCAACATCCCGCTGTAGTGAGGTCTTAGGTCGGCACGAGCAACGGGAGGGTCGCCGCACGCGCGGCGGCGATCATCCGCTTGTCGTAGGTAATCATGGCGCCGAGCTGTTCGCGGACCGATCTAGCGGAGGCCACGTGAATCGCGTCGAGCGATCGGACCGACGGCGGATCAATCGCAGCGGCGGACCTGAGAATCGACTCGTCCACTCGGATCAGTGCCAGACCGTCGACGAGGCGGCGCGACCGCTCCAGCGTGTCGTCACCCAGCTCCCTCGCCGTGCGCAGGACCTCGACGTGTGCGATCACGCTTGAGACAAGTACTCCGTATCGGGCCACCGCCGCCCGTAGGGGCCCGCTCTCTGGCTCCTCCACCACCAGCTTGACGAGAGCGGACGAGTCGAGATAAGCGAGTTCCGCTACGGCAGGCGCTCCTCGCGCTGCTGTTCAAGGATCTCGCTTATCGAACGCTCACCCGGAGCGCGCCTGATCGGTGGGGGAAGATCTCGAATGTCGCCCTTCGGGGGAATGACCCGCCCTTCGGCGACCAACCGATCGAGCGCACTTCCGCGGCCGGGCAACGGCGCGAGCACTGCGACGGGCTCGCCCCGCTTGGTCACAGCGAGCGTCGTGCCGTGAGCCACCTGCTCCAAGTACACGCTGAGATTCTGGCGCAGCTCGCGCACGGTGACTGTTGAGGCGGCCATGTGCGTCACCGTAGCACCCCGGGACGCGTTCGCTGCCCAGCGGCCCGGGACGGTCTGAAAAGCGATACGTTTCGATCCCGTAGGGATCGGGGGCGCTGTGGAGGTCTGGAGTTGATACGAAGGCGGGCGAAGGCGGGGCCGTCTCCAGAAGACGCCGCTGCACAGCGGGCCGCTGAGGACGCTGGCGCCCACGCCGCGCCCGCAGACCCGGAGGTCACGGACCACGCACCCTCAGAGGCTGAGCTTCGCGCGCTCGAGACCGCGGAGGCCGAGCGCGAGCTGCGTGCCCGGGCGCGTGAGGCGCTGGCGGTGGCGCGGTCTGACCTCGAGTACTCAAGAGGCGAAGCGAGTCGGCGCGCCGCCGAGCTGGCCGACGCGGAGAGGCGGGCCGCCGAGACCCGGCAGGCCATGGAGATGGAGCTCCAAGCCCGGCTGGAGGCCGAGCACGCGCTCGAGCGGGCCAGAGCCGAAGGCGAGCAGGCCCGTGAGCGAGCTGAAGAGGAAGCCGCCGAGGTGGCGGCCACGCGCCAAGCGTTGGAGCTGGCGCGCGCTGAGGGCGCCGAGCAGCGGGAGCGCTTGGTGGAGCTTGAAAGGGAGTTGGAGGCGCTCGCCGCGTCGGGGGTTGAGGCCCAGGCCAGGCTGGAGCGCCAGGAGGAGCAGCTCGATGCCGCGCGCGTCGAGGCCGAGGCCAGGGGCCGCGACCTCGAGGCGGCGGCGCGGGCACTGGACGACGTCCAGACCGAGCTCGTCGACGTGCGCGCGGAGACGGAGGCCACCAGGGCTGCGCTGACGGAGGCCGAGAGCCGCGCCGCCCAGGCCGAAGCGCGGGCCGAGGAGCACGCCCGCGCGCGACAGGAGAACGAGGAAGCGCTCGAGCGGCTAGCTGAGGAGTCGCGTGCGGAGCTCGAGACCGCAAGAGAGGAGTCGCGTGCCGAGCTCGACGCCCTACGCGCCGAGTCACGCACGGAGCTCGAGGCCGTCCGCACGAGCCTCGAGAGCGAGCTTCAGGAGGCCCGGGAGCAGCTCGAGCAGCGCGCCGGCGAGGTTGAGGAGCTACACGGTGCTCTAGTCGCCGAGCAGGCGGAGCGCGAGCGCCTTCAGTCGGAGCTTCAGCTGAACGCCGACCAGCGCGCCGAGCTTGAGGGAGCCCATATGGCCACCCAGCGCGAGCTTGAGCACGCTCGCGCGGGGCGCGCCCAGCTGGAGAGCCGGCTCGAGACGCTGGCGGAGGCCGAGCAGCAAGCCGGCCAGGCCGTGCAACAGCAACGCGCGCAGCTCGAGGCGGCGACCGAGGAAGCCGAGCGGCGAGGCGCAAAGCTTCAGGAGCTGACCGACGCCCTCGCACAGGCGGGCGCGGACGTCCAGCAGTCACGGGAGGAGGCCGATCGGCTGGCCCAAGAGCTCGCGGACGCCGAGCGACGGGTCGAGGAGGCGCGCAAGGAGGTGAAGCCACGCTCGGCCCGCCGCGTGGCCGAGGCACAGAACGCGCTGGCGGAGGCCAGGGGCGAGCTCGAGCGTGAGCAGTCACGACGCCTGGAGGCCGAGCAGCAACTGCAGGCGTCAGCGAGCTCTGAGGCGGAGGCGCGGGATGCTCTCCTCCAGCAGCAGGAAGAGCTCAACGCCACGCGCCTGCGCGCCGAGGGCCGGGCGGCGGAGCTGGCTGAGGCGCAACGGGCGCTGGCCGAAGCACGCGGGACGGTGGAGCAGGAGCTTCGCACGCGGCTCGAGCTCGAGCAGGCCCTCGAGCGTTCACGCGTCGAGGCCGAGCGCGGGGCCGAGAGGCTGGAGGAGGCCCAGCTGGGGCTGGTGGAGGCACGCGCGCAGAGGGAGGACGAGCAGACACGACGCGAGGAGGTGGAGCGGGAGCTCGAGACCGCGCTTGCGTCGGGACAGGAGGCGCGGGAGGCACTCGAGGTCGAGCGTCAACGGGCTGAGGACGCGCGTCAGGAGGCAGAGAGCCTCCAACTCGAGCTCGAGCGAGCGACATCTGAGGCCGAGGAGCGCGTGGCCGAGCTGGCCGGCGTCAGTGCGACGCTCGAGGGAACCCAGGCCGAGACAGAGCGGATCGCCGAGGAGCTCGGCAGCGCTCAGCTGGCGGCTCAACAGGCCCGCGCCGCGGCTGAGCAAGAGCAGGCGCAGCGGGAGCAGCTCGAGCGGCAGCTGGAGACGGCGACGGCCTCCGAGGCGGATGCCGCCGAGGCGCTCGCGCGCCGAACCGCCGAGCTCGAGGCCATGCGCGAGGAGGCCGAGAGCAGGGCGCAGGAGCTGGCGGACGCCGAGGCGCGGATCGCGGAGGCTCGCGAGGAGATCAAGCCCCGCTCGGCGCGCCGGGTTGCGCAGGCAAACGAGGCCCTCGCGTCCGCCCGTGCGGAGCTCGAGCAGGAGCAAAGCCGCCGCGCAGAGCTCGAGCAGCAAGTACAGGAGCTAGCCGAGTCTGAGCGGGAGGCGCATGAAGCGCTCGAGAGCTTCAAGCGCGAGATGCAGCAGATGCTCGATCAAGAGCGCGAAGAGATGGCTCGCGAAGCGGAGCGTCTCTCGGCCGCGGAGCAGGAGGCGCACGAAACCATCGCTCGGCAGGCCGAGGAGCTCGAGCGCGCAAGAACGGATACCGAGGAGCGCGTGGCCGAGCTGGCCGGCGTCAGTGCGACGCTCGAGGGAACCCAGGCCGAGACAGAGCGGATCGCCGAGGAGCTCGGCAGCGCTCAGCTGGCGGCTCAACAGGCCCGCGCCGCGGCTGAGCAAGAGCAGGCGCAGCGGGAGCAGCTCGAGCGGCAGCTGGAGACGGCGACGGCCTCCGAGGCGGATGCCGCCGAGGCGCTCGCGCGCCGAACCGCCGAGCTCGAGGCCATGCGCGAGGAGGCCGAGAGCAGGGCGCAGGAGCTGGCGGACGCCGAGGCGCGGATCGCGGAGGCTCGCGAGGAGATCAAGCCCCGCTCGGCGCGCCGGGTTGCGCAGGCAAACGAGGCCCTCGCGTCCGCCCGTGCGGAGCTCGAGCAGGAGCAAAGCCGCCGCGCAGAGCTCGAGCAGCAAGTACAGGAGCTAGCCGAGTCTGAGCGGGAGGCGCATGAAGCGCTCGAGAGCTCTCGTGCAGAGGCCCGAGAGCTCCTCGACAGCGAGCGCGCAGGTATGGCTCTGGAAAGGGAAGCCCTCGTGGCCTCGGAGCGGGACTGGCGCGACGAAAGCGCGCGTCAGCGAGAGGAGACCGACGCAGCCCGGCTCGAGGCAGCTAGGAGAGCCGACGAGCTGGCGCAGGCACAGGCCGCCGTCGTAGATGCCCAGGCCGAGACCAATCAACGCCTGTCGGAGGCTCAGCGCCAGCTCGCCGAGAAGGAGGCGGAACTCGAGTTCGCTCGGTCGAAGGCTCAAGCACTCGAGCGTCAGCTCGCTGACACCGAGCGTAGGGCCAGCCGAACCGAGGAGGGCGAGGAGGAGGTCTCCCACCTGCGGCTCGAGATCGAGCAGCGGACGACGGAGTTGGAAGAGGCGCGTAGGGAGCTCGCCGAAGTTCGCGCCGCTACCGAGCGCGCCAGCGCGCAGGACGCCAGCGACCTCGAGCGCCGGATTGCGGAGCTCGAGGGCGCCTTCGACGAAGCGCAGGCCGTGGCCGAGCGCGAGCGCGAGCGTCGCGCATCAGCGGAGCGCCAGGCTCAAGCGTTGGTCCAATCCGAGCACGAGGCCCGCGCCACGCTGCAGCGCGAGCGAGCCGAGTTGGCGCGCCTACGGGGAGGCCGCGAGGCGGCGCCCCGCCTTGGCCAGCTCGCCCGCTCCGCGCTTCGTCTGGGAGGAAACGACCTCGATGAGGAGATCGTCGCCATCCCGGCGCGCCTCGAGTTCGAGCGGGCGCTCAGGCGCGCGAAGGCCGACGCGGACCGTGCACGAGCCGACGCAGACCGGCGAATGGCCGAGCTCGAGGAGGCGCGGCGGGCACTGGCCGAGGCCCGTGGCGAGTCGGACCGCTAGCCGGTCCCTTAGAACGGTCCGGGGCCCCGCCTGAAGCTCTTGGCGTCTCCACCGCCCGAGCGGCCTGAGCGCGAGCCGTGCGGTACGAGGATCCTGTACTCGCGATTGCCGTCGGCCACATCGAACGTGGCGCCGCGGCGGTCGAGAGACACCTCGGGGGCCGTGGCCGCCGAGGAGACCGGACCGCCATCGATCCGTCGCACGACCGCGCCCCGCGGGAGCGGCACGTTCAGGCGGATGCGACCGCGGCCGTCGCTCTCGAGGCGCACGCGGAGCGGCTCGTCGCCCTCGAGGCGAGCTCGGCGGCCGTCGATGGTCCCGCGCGCCAAGTTCTCGAGTCGTAGGACTAGGCGATTTCGCCGAGCGATCTGCGGGATGCCGTTCCAGCGGGTCCCCTGCGCGGTGCTGGGTGACGGCCGGCCGGCCGCGCGCGGCGAGGGCGCCACCCGCCGCACCCGCGGCGTGTACGCCTCCCCGAAGGCCTCGCTGAAGGCGCTGATCTCGGACCGCGGCGGGCAGCCGCCCCGCGGGGGACAGGACTCGGGCTGCGTCTCCGGGTTTCCGCTCCTGTCGCGGCCGCGGAGGTCGGAGACCCAGTAGGCGTGGTCGTGGACGAGCCCCAGCTTCGGGAAGTCCGCTCCCGGCAGCATGGCGTAGTCGACTCGGCTCGGGTCGCGCTTCACGCGGGCCTTGCCGAGGAAGTCGCGAGCCGCCGCGAACTGATCCTGGATCGCAAGCGTGAAGTGCTCGCCCTGGAAGGTCTCGAGAACGCTCCGCAGACCAAGCGTGTCGAATCCCCGCCCCCGGATCGCACCGGTCTGCTGCTCGAGGGGCCCGGCATAGGGCACGAGGTCATCCTCCATGGCAACCCAGTTGAGATACGGAATCCAGCGAACGTTCTCGAGCAAGAGGTTCGTGAGCGTGTCCTGACCGCCCGACTGCGGCGGCGCGGGCGGCACCCAGATCCCCAGCCCCGGTGGCCCCACGGTGGTAAACGCCTTGCCGAAGAGGTCCGGCCACTGCGCCCCGAGCTTGTAGGTGCCGTAGCCACCCATCGAGTAGCCGGTGAGCGCGACGCTCCGAGGATCGAGCGAGAAGTGCCGCGCCGCGTCCGCCCAGGCCTCGAAGAAATCGACCTCGGCCTCCCTCGTGTACCAACCGTCGGGCCCGCGCCCCAGAGTGGTCACGAGGAAGTTGTCGCGCTGGTCGCCGAACTGGCGCTGCTGGGTCTGGTTGAAGACCGTGTATTGCGTGTAGGTGCCGCCGAGGGAGTGAAGCGAGAAGCTCAGCCCGGCCGGGCGGCTTCGCCGGTAGGACGGGGGAACCCTGATGACGTACGGCTGCAGCTGACCGCCGAACTCGGGGAACTCGTCGAAGTCGGCCGAATCCCTTCCGCTCGCTCTGATGCCCTCGGGCTCCTCGAGCCGTGACGCGAAGATCCGCGCCTGCTCGCCCGGCCGCGGGCCGTGGATCCGTCGGTCAGCTTCTCGGCGCAGGCGCGCAAAGTCGACGTCGGCGTGGAAGTTGCCGGTGCTCCGCTCGCGGAGCAGCTTGGCCTGCTTGTCCTCGAAGAAGCTGCCGACCCCCGGGAAGGTGGTGTAGGTCGGGGCGCCGTTCTTGGCCGTCGGCTCATCGAAGCGGAAGGCGAGGTTGAAGACGCCCGGCGATGAGAGCACGGGATTGCCCGACGCCGGGGTGTCACTCCCGGGGTCGGAGCGGGCGGGCACCCTCCTGAACCCCTCTCCGGAGCGCAAACCGGCCCCCGCTACGTAGCGCCACGTCCTGCGGCCCGGGTCCATGACCGAGCGCGGGACGCGGATCGTCATCTGATTGGTCCTCTTCTCGATCTTGACGGCGCGCGCCGGAAGGTCGGCATCGGCGCCGCCGGGAAGGCGCGTGACCTTGCCGCCAGTCCCCCAGGCCGTGATGAAGCGGTCGAGCCCCGGCGAGCTGATGCCTGCACCGCCCGGCCATGGAACGGGCGCTCCGCCGCTGCGGTCGGTGTCGATCCCGATTCCGACTACCGCGGCGTCCTCGTCCCGCACCGTGTTGAGGGTTACGCGGTACAGGACCGCACGGGAGGTCGGCTTGATCCGCAGCTCCACGATGTCGGCCGCGTTGTTGCCGAACCGGGCCGCGGTGGGGTAGAAGGCGTCGCCGCCAGTCGGGGAGAACGAGTCCGCCCCCGGGGGCTGAGAGCCCAAGCCCGGCTGCGTATCGGCGCCGTGGTCGTCGAACAGGTAGTCCTGGTAGAGGTACTCGCCATCGCGGTACGCGTCGGTACCCGACACGAGCAGCGGGCGCGCCGCGAACGGCGCCTTGACGGAGAGCGGCGACGCCTTCGGCGGCTTCTTGTAGAGGAGCGGTGGGCCCGGTCGCTCGCCCGACTTCACCTCGGGCAGCGACCCGGCGCCGGCTGTCGGTGCCGCGATAAGCAACAGCGCGGCCACAGACACCGATCCAATTACCCGCCGACGCACCCGCGAGACGATAGCTGGCCGATTCGCAGGTCGCGCCTACTTTAGAGCTACAGGCAAACGCTAGCGGCCCCCGCCACGCCCGCGCGGTGGCTCTCGAGTACGCCGAGGACGAGGGCCAGGTCCTGGATGGCGAGACCCGTCGAGTCGAACAGCGTGACCGAGTCGTCGTCGGGGCGCCCGCCTGCCGCGCCGATCAAGACCGCCCCCAGCTCAGCCACCTGCTCCCGTCGAAGGAGCCCGCCCTCGACCGCGCCGGTCAGCTCGCCGCCGTGTGAGGCCTGCTCCCATTCGTCGCAGAACACCGCACAGCGCGAGACCGCCTCCACCTCGGCCTCCGCCTTGCCGGGACCGTCGGCGCCGAGCATGGAGAGGTGCAGCCCCGGTCGCAGGTCGGCGACGCCCACCACGGGCTGGGCGCCCGGAGTCACGCACGTCACGATGTCGCGGTCGAGCGCGTCCTCCCGGGTGCCGGCCTCCCACCCCAGCTCTCCGGCCAGCGCGCCGGCCGCATCCGGGTCGGGGTCGAAGCAGACGCCCGGTCCGTACTCCACCGCTGCGAGACAGCGACCGACCCAGGCGCCGTGGAGGCCGCAGCCGATGATCCCAACCGACGCCGCATCCTCGCGCGCGAGCTCCTGGGCGGCCACCGCCGCCACAGCCCCGGTCCGCAGCGCGGTGACCGCGCGCGCGTCGAGCAGGGCGAGCGGCCGGCCGTCCTGGGCACTCGACGCGCAGATGAGCCCCATGACGACCGGCAGGCCGCGGTCGGGATTCGTCGGGAACGACGTGACCCATTTGAGGATCGCGAGCCCCTCGCCGCGGGCGGGCATGGCCCGGAAGTCACCGCCGGGTGGGGAGTCGAGGTAGACCTTGGGCGGCATGAACCACTCCCCGCTCGCGTAGCGGACGAAGCCGTCGCGCACGCGCTCCACCGCCTCGGCGGGCGGAACCGCGGCGAGCACGGCGTCGTGGTCGAAGACCGGGATCTCAGGCACGGGAGGCGACGATACCCTCCGCTCGTGGGCCGGAATGGGCGACATGCACCGCCGCGACCGAGCATCGAGGTTCGGCAGTCGAGCGCCACCCCGGAGGAGGCGGCCGCGATAGCCGCGGCGATCGAGCAGTTCCTGCGCGACACGGCGCCGCTGCCGGCGCCTTCACAAAGGTCCGGGCGATGGCTCAGGACCGGATTGTTCGAGAACGCCGGGTTGGTCGATGAGGCTCCGGGTCCATGGGGCGACCCGGAGCCGTGGGGTCGCCGGTCGCTCTAGCCCGGGCAGGCGCTCGGATCCGCTACGCCGGTGTGCTTGGTCCCGGGAGCAGCAGGTGGACTATTCGCTCGACCGAATCGGCCACTGAAGCGTCCCCGCGGAGCTCCAGCTCCGGTCGCTCCGGCGCTTCGTACGGCGCGTCGAGCCCCGTCATCCCCTTCAGCTCGCCGCGGCGTGCCCGTGCCCACAGCCCCTTCGGATCGCGCCGTTCGCACTCCTCGGGCGACGTCGAGACCCAGACCTCGACGAAGGGCAGCCCCTCCTCGTCGTGGAGCGCGCGCGCCCGGTCGCGATCCTCCCGGAACGGGCTCACGAGGCTTACGAGCGCGACCACGCCCGCGTCCGCGAACAGCCGCGCCACGTGCGCCGTGCGGCGCATGTTCTCGCGCCGGTCGTCGTCGGAGAAGCCGAGGTTGCCGTTCAGACCGTGGCGCAGGTTGTCGCCGTCCAGCATGTAGGCGGGCCGGCCCTCGGCCATGAGCCGTTCCTCCACCGCCGCTGCGATCGTCGACTTCCCGGAGCCCGACAGGCCCGTGAACCAGACCGTCGCGCCGCCACCTCCGAGCGCCTTCCACCGCCGCTCGCGCGTGAGCCCCGCGTGCCAGGTGACGTTCGGGCTCGTCTGCCCGGAGCGGCGCTCGCCCGCCGCGCCGGTCACTGCTCGGTGCCGAGGATCATCCCGGCACCGACGGTGTCGTTCGTGCCCTCGTCGATCAGGATGAAGGCGCCGGTCATGCGGTTCTGCTTGTACTCGTCGATCAGTAGCGGCGCGCTGGTCCGCAGGTGCAGCCGTCCGATCTCGTTGAGCCCGAGCGTGGCCGCCTCCTCGTGGCGGTGCAGGGTGTTCACGTCGATCCGGTAGCGAAGGTCCTGCACCACCGCGCGCGCGCTCCGCGTGGTGTGCTTGATCGCGTAGCGGCCGCCCGCCTGTAGCTCCTTGTCGCTCATCCAGCAGACCATCGCCTCGACGTCGCGCGTGGGCGTCGGGTGGTTGTGCGCGCGGCAGATGAAGTCCCCGCGCGAGATGTCCACGTCGTCCTCGAGCAGCATCGTGACCGACAGCGGCGGGTAGGCCTCCTCGAGCGGACCGTCATAGGTCTCGATCCGCTTGATCCGCGTCTTGCGCTCCGACGGCAGCACGATCACGTCGTCGCCCTCCTTGAAGACGCCGCTAGCCACCTGGCCCGCGTACCCGCGGTAGTCGTGGTACTGGTCGCTCTTCGGGCGGATGACCCATTGGACCGGAAAGCGGTTGTCGATCAGGTTGCGATCGGACCCGATGTGGACGTGCTCGAGCCGATAGAGGAGCGACGCGCCCTCGTCCCACTCCATCTTCTCCGAGCGCGTAACGACGTTCTCCCCGTGCAGGGCGGAGATCGGAACGAACGAGATGTCGGGCACGTCGAGCTTCGTGGCCCAGCTCGAGAAGTCGTGCACGATCTGCTCGTAGACCGCCTCGTCGTAGTCCACGAGGTCCATCTTGTTCACCGCCACGAGCAGGTGCGGGATCCGCAGGAGCGACGCGATGAAGGCATGGCGGCGCGACTGCTCGACCACTCCCTTGCGGGCGTCGATCAGGATGATCGAGAGGTCCGACGTGGACGCTCCGGTGACCATGTTGCGCGTGTACTGGATGTGCCCGGGCGTGTCGGCGATGATGAACTTGCGGCGCGGGGTGGCGAAGTAGCGGTAGGCCACGTCGATCGTGATGCCCTGCTCCCGCTCGGCGCGCAGGCCGTCGGTCAGGAGCGCGAGGTCCACGTAGTCGTCGCCGCGCTCGTGGCTCGTGCGCTCGACGGCCTCGATCTGGTCCTCGAAGATCTGCTTCGAGTCGTAGAGCAGGCGGCCGATCAGCGTGCTCTTGCCGTCGTCCACCGAGCCCGCCGTGGCGAAGCGCAGCAGATCGGAGGGCCCGTAGATCGAGGAGTCCAACCGGCCGTTGCCGCCGGCGCCCGGAGCCACTAGAAGTAGCCCTCCCGCTTGCGATCCTCCATCGCGGCTTCGGTTGCGCGGTCATCGGCGCGCGTCTCGCCGCGCTCGGTGATCCGCGACGCGGCGATCTCGGCGACCACGTCCTCGAGGCTGTGGGCCTCGGACTGGACGGCCCCGGTGCAGCTCATGTCGCCCACGGTGCGGTAGCGGACCGAGGCCTCGAACGGCGTCTCGCCGTCCATCAGCTCGACGTGGTCGCTGACCGCGTAGAGCATGCCGTCGCGCTTGAAGACGTCGCGCTTGTGGCTGAAGTAGATCGGCGGGATCTCGAGCCGCTCGTTCGCGATGTACTGCCAGATGTCGAGCTCGGTCCAGTTGGAGAGCGGGAACACGCGGACGTGCTCGCCCTTGCGGATCTTGCCGTTGTAGAGGTTCCAGAGCTCGGGGCGCTGACTCTTGGGGTCCCACTGGCCGAAGTCGTCCCTGAAGGAGAAGACGCGCTCCTTCGCCCGGGCGCGCTCCTCGTCGCGGCGGGCACCGCCGAAGGCGGCGTCGAATCCGTGCTCCTCGATGGCGTCGAGCAGCGTGACCGTCTGGAGCCGGTTACGCGAGGCGCGCGGACCCGTCTCCTCTACCGCCCGGCCCTTGTCGATCGACTCCTGGACGGAGGCCACGATCAGTCGAGCTCCGAGCTCGGCCACGCGCTTGTCGCGAAACTCGATCACCTCGGGGAAGTTGTGGCCCGTGTCCACGTGCATCACGGGGAAGGGGATCCTGCCCGGCCAGAACGCCTTCTCCGCCAGGCGGAGCAGCGTGATCGAGTCCTTTCCGCCCGAGAACAGGAGCACCGGGCGCTCCAGCTCGGCCGCGACCTCGCGCATGATGTGGATCGACTCGGACTCGAGCTCTTGGAGCTGGGTGACCTCGTATGCCATGTGTCAGTCGCTCAGGGGGATAGCGGTCAGTGCCACGCCTCGGGATCGCGCGTCAGCTGAGGCACCGGCTTCGGCAGCGAGCCCTTCACGATATCGGCCAGGGAGACGGACTCGAGGACCGACCGCAGACTGGCCCGCACGGCGACCCACATCGGCTGCAACGGCTCGGCGACGCCATGATAGGCGAGCTCTTCGGCGCGCTCTCCCCGGACAGTCGCGAGCGGCCCCTCCACGGCGCGAATCACATCGGCCACCTTGACGCTGTCGGCCGGCCGCGCCAGCCAGTAGCCGCCCTCCGGACCGCGCTGGCTGCGGACCACCCCGGCCTGCTTGAGGTCGAGCAGGATGTTCTCCAGGAACTTGAGCGGTATGTCCTGAGCCTTCGAGATTCGATCCCCCTTGAGTGGCCCGGGGCCTGCCGCGGCGAGCTCCACGGCGGCCCGGACGGCGTAGTCGGCCTTCGCGGAGACCCTCACGAGGGCCATTGTCCCGTAGAGCGTGGCCAGACCGAAGGCGGTGGCATTGGAGTCGCCTCCGCCGGGCTTGCTATGGTCCCGCGCCGATGTTTCCCATTTACTCAATGGAGAAAGTTAGATGACCGACGTGAGCCCCGTCGTCATCGTCGCGTTCGGCCTGGGAGTGGGCATTCTCGTCGGCATGACCGGCATCGGCGGCGGCTCGCTGATGACTCCGCTGCTGATCCTTGTCGTCGGCACGCCACCCGTCACGGCGGTCGGCACCGACCTCGCCTACGGTGCGGTGACGAAGACCGTCGGCGGCTTCAAGCACTGGCGTCAGCAGACGGTGGACTTCAAGCTCTCGACCTGGATGGCGTTCGGCTCGGTGCCCGCCGCGATCGGTGGGGTGATCGCGCTGAGCTGGCTCGAGGACAGGTACGGCTCGGACTTCGAGCCGATCTTGATCGCGGTGCTGGCGGGGGCGATCCTCCTCACGGGCGCCATCACCCTGATCCGGGCGATCTTCCTGAAGCAGCTGGTCCTCAAGGAGCGCGAGACGGTCACGCTGGCCATGCGCTCGAAGACGGCGGCCATCTGCATCGGCATCTTCGTCGGCTTCATGCTGGGCGTGACCTCCGCCGGCAGTGGCGCGCTGATCGCGCTAGCGCTCATCCTCTACTTCCGGCTCGTTCCCCAGCGGGTCGTGGGAACCGACGTCTTCCATGCCGCCATCCTGCTGTGGGCGGCCGCCGCGGCCCACATCGTGGCCGGAAACGTCGACTACGCCCTCGCGGGCACGATCCTCCTCGGATCGGTCCCCGGGGTCTGGATCGGCAGCCACCTCTCGGTTCGCCTTCCCGCGGGCACGCTTCGAACCGTCCTCGGAGTGGTGCTGGTCGGAGCGGGCCTCGGGCTGGCCTCCAAGGCGGGGGCTCCGATACCGCCGGTCGTGATCGGCGCCGTGCCGGTGGTCCTCGGGGCGGTGATCCTTTGGGAGCGCTTCCGGGACCGCGTGGCGCGCGAGGACGCGGACACGGTGGTCCCGGACGCCGAGGCGGCAACCCTCGGTCGGGCGGACTAGCGGCCTCGCTCGACTCCCGGACGCGCTGTCACTTGCGGTCGCCATCGAGGAAAACGGCTCGCTCTTGACGATGGACGCGCGCCTCGCGCGCGCGGCAAGCCGTGCGATCGACAACCGCTCGTAGCGCGCGACCGCCCTCGACGCCGGCCCGACTAAGCTCCTCGCCGTGTTCTCAAAGGTCCTGGTGGCAAACCGCGGCGAGATCGCGATACGCGTGATGCGCACGCTCGAGGAGCTGGGCGTCGGAACGGTCGCCGTCTACTCGGAGCCCGACCGCGACGCTCCCCACGTCCGCCGCGCGGACGAGGCCTACCTACTGGGGCCGGGGCCGGCGTCCGAGAGCTACCTCGTGGTCGAGCGGATCCTCGACGCGGCGGAGCGTGCGGGCGCCGAGGCGATCCATCCCGGCTACGGCTTCCTCGCCGAGAACGCCGATTTCGCGCGCGCGTGCGCGAAGGCCGGCGTCACGTTCGTCGGACCGCCGCCCGAGGCGATCGACGCGATGGGCTCGAAGACCCGCGCGCGCGAGCTGATGCAGGAAGCCGGCGTCCCCATCGTGCCGGGCACGACCGATCCCGTGGCGACGGTCGAAGACGCCCGCAAGGTGATCGAAGCCACCGTCGGCTACCCGGTGGCGATCAAGGCGGCCGGCGGCGGGGGCGGCAAGGGCTTTCGCGTGGCCGAGTCCGAGGACGAGCTCGAGAAGGCGTTCGAGGGCGCCGCCCGCGAGGGCGAGAAGTTCTTCTCGGACGCGACGGTCTACCTCGAGCGCTACCTGCCGGACCCGCGTCACGTCGAGGTCCAGGTACTGGCCGATTCCCACGGCAGCGTCGTCCACCTCTTCGAGCGCGACTGCTCGGTCCAGCGCCGCCACCAGAAGCTCATCGAGGAGAGCCCGGCCCCGGCCGTCGACCCCGAGCTGCGCGAGCGCATCGGGGCGATCGGCACGGAGGCCGCTCGAGCGGTGGGCTACCGGTCCGCCGGCACGATCGAGGGGCTCCTGCAGGACGGCGAGTACTTCTTCCTCGAGATGAACACACGCGTGCAGGTCGAGCACTGCGTGACCGAGATGATCACCGGCGTGGACATCGTTCGCGAGCAGCTGCGGATCGCCTCGGGCGAGCCGCTGTCCTTCACGCAGGACGACGTGGAGATCCGCGGTCACGCCATCGAATGCCGGATCAATGCCGAGGACGCCTCGAAAAACTTCGCACCGGCGCCCGGCTCCATCGCCTCCTACGTCGAGCCGAGCGGGCCCGGCGTGCGCGTCGACTCGGGTGTGGAGGCCGGGTCCGAGATCTCGCCGCTCTACGACCCCATGGTCGCCAAGCTGATCGTGTGGGACGTCGACCGCGAGGCGTCGACGCGGCGGATGCTGCGGGCGCTGCAGGAGTTCGAGATCGGCGGTCTGCGCACGCTCGTGCCGTTTCACCTGGCGCTGCTCGACACGGACCAGTGGCGCGCCGGCGAGACGTGCCGCGATCTCGTGGAGGACAAGAAATGGCTCAAGGGGCTGGCCCCGGCGAAGGTCGCGCCGCCGGCCGGCGAGGACGCCGACGAGGCGAAGCTCGAGCGCGAGTACGCGGTCGAGGTCTCGGGGCGCCGGTTCGACGTCAAGGTGATCGGCGCGGCGGCAGGGGCGGGCGCAAACGGGGCCGGACCGGGCGCGGGGCCCGGCCGCCAGCCGCCGAAGCGGCGCGAGCGAGCCCGCGCCGGAGGCGGCGCCAACGCCGAGGCGCTGGTCTCGCCGCTCCAGGGATCGATCCTGCGGGTGGCCACGCAGAAGGGTGCCGACGTCGAGGAGGGCGCGCTGATCTGCGTGATCGAGGCGATGAAGATGGAGAACGAGATCACGGCGCACCGCTCGGGGAGGGTGGAGGAGCTGTCGGTGTCCGAGGGAGCGTCCGTTTCCTCGGGCGACACGATCGCGGTCATCAAGTAGCCGCACGGCGCCGGGTTCCCGGCGGTGACTTGGCTAGGGCTGTCGCTTGGGGAGCAGCCCGTCGAGCACGTCGTCGAGCGGGCCCTTGAGCGGCGGCGGCGAGCACGGGCAGCAGGTTCCCGCCGTGAAGGTTCGCCTCCGACAGGAAGTGCTTCGCCTCCGAACGGGCGTCGGCCCGGCGCGCGCGCGGTCCGCCGCCTCCTGGCCGAGCGTAGTGATAGGCGCCCACCTTCAGCCGGTGCTTCGAGGCGGCTCGCTTGTTGCGGCGGTAGGTCGGATCGTCGTAGGTCACGCCCTCGGTCGCCTTGGCGAACACGAACTGCTCGCCGTCCCGGGCAACGCGCGACCACGCGATCCGGCCCTGATGATTCGAGACGTCGATCCCCGGCCGGTAGCTCCTCGCTGAGGCGCTGCCGGGCCCGGCAGCCATCACGACGATGGCCGCCAGCACAACCAGCGCTAGGCATCTCGGACGGATCTAGGTCTCCCTCGCGCCGATCCGCCGGAGCGGAACCAGGATCGTCACCCGCTACACCGCTCACTGGCCACGAGCCGGGCCGATCGTGCGGCGAACCGCACCAGCAGCTTCCCCTGCTCTCGGTCGAAGCGCCATGCGCGCTTGGGTAGCGCCCTGCCGTCCAGCGTCACGCGGCACGGCCGAAACGGCCGCTCGAGCGTCGTCGTCGACGCCTGCAGGTCGTACCGGTGCCGCCGCTCCGCCGACTTGATCTCGAGCTTCCAGCGCCCTCGGCGCTCGATCGAGGTGATCTTGCCCCCGCCGGCGAGCGGCGAGCTCGAGCGCCCGCGTGGGAAGGCGAGCAGGTCGAGGCGGTGGCGCCGATCGCGCAGCGTGACCGGTCCGCCCTTGCCTCCGTAGTCGGTGAGCGACTCGACGCTGTCGGGCAGCATCGGTACCACAGCACCGGCACGGGCCAGCAACGGCAGCTCGCCGAGCGGCGCGTCAAGCCTCGTACTCCCGCGACCGGGGAGGTCCCGCGCGCGTCGCAAGCGCACGTCACCGTCGCGCTCGCGGTACTTGACGGAGCGCCAGAGGTCGACCCACTCTCCACGCGGTAGGTACACGCGGCGGCTGCGCGCCCCCGGCTCGACCACGGGCGCCGCCAGGAGGTCGGGCCCGAACATGAACTCGTCGTCGGCGGCCCGCGCCCTGTGATCACCCGGATGGGTAAGGGCGAGGTGGCGCATGATCGGCAGACCGGAGCGGCGGTACTCGGCGTTGGCCGCGGCGATGTACGGATATAGCTGCGTCCTCAGCTTCGCGTAGCGCCTCCAGTGCGGCAGGATGTCCGGGTCGAGGATCTGCGGGCGCGACTTCTGCGGGATCGCGATTCCCTCGGCCTGGGTCCTCATCACTCCCGACACCGCGCCGAACTCGATCCAGCGCACGAGCAGCTCGGGCGTGAGCCGGTTCCGGCCCAGCTGGAAGAAGCCGCCGATGTCGGAGCCCCAGACGCTGATGCCGGAGAGCCCCATCGTGAGCCCGTTTCGCACGGCCGACTCGAGGCCGTCGAAGCCGAAGCTGGAGGTCGGGTCGCCGCCCCAGACGATGCGAGCGTAAGGGTGCACACCGGTGAAGCCGGAGCGAATGAAGTTCCCGAGTGGCCGCGACGAGCGCTTCGTGAAGCGGTAGCCGCTGCGGTGATAGAGGACGGGGTAGCGGTTGTGCATCTGGCGCCCGCTCATCCCGTTCGCCGAGCGCGACTCGATCGGCGTGTACTCGCCGAAGTCCTCCATCCAGCCGTCATACCCGTTCCTCACGGCCTCCCCGAGCAGGCCGCCGAAGAAGTCGTCGGTGCCCTTCGCCGAGAAGTCGAACTGGCTGACGAGGAACTGGCTCGACGTGCTGTAGCGGTACCTGACGGGCTGGCCGAGCGGGTCCTTCGTCAGCAGCCCCCGCCGCTCAGCCTCGCCGAAGACCGGCTGGTAGTCCGTGCAGATCATCGGGTTGAAGTAGGTGGTCACGGCGAAGCCCGCCCGATGGAAGCCGCGTGTGCGGCTTCGCTCCGCCGCGCGATTTCCGCGCTGGTCTCCGCAGGGGAGGTAGTGGGTGTAGGTCTGGGCGACCGAGGCTGGAGCGTCGGCGGCGCGCAGGCGCTCGGCCTGCCGGAGCTCCGCGCCCTCGCGCCCATCGCCGCCGCCGTCGGCCTCGTCGTCCTCCCAGGGCTGGTACCAGGGGCCGAAGTACCACGGCGCCGCCGGTCGCGGCTGGCGGCCGATGCGCTTCGTCAGCCGGCCGAGCACGTCGGGCGGACGCGGTCCGGCGAAGACGCGCATCGACAGCTGGTTCGCCTCGGCCTCGAGGCTCCACGCCTCGCTCCGATCGGTGCCTAGCCGGAAGTAGCTCGTCTCCAGGTTGTCCACGAGCACGCCGTAGCCGCGCGTCGAGAGCAGCCACGGCATCGGGAAGTAGGTGGCATCGTCGCGCGCGCGAAACCCCTGCGGCGGGACGAAGGCCGCGACGAACGGGCGCTCCTCCCGCTGGTACGGGCCCTCGGCGACGTAGTTCTCCACGGTGTTGCCGCGTTGATCCACCGCGTTGGAGCGCTCACCGAAGCCGAGGTAGCGCTCGGCGCCTCGGGCCTCGAAGCCGATGCCGACCGCGGTCACGTCCGCGGTCGCTCCCGTGACGGCGGCGTTCAGCTCGATGACCCCGCGCGCGCCACGCGTGATCCTCACCTGGAGGCGCCTACGCGCCGGGTCCGTCGTGGCAAGCGTGGCGAGGTAGGCGCTGCGCGTGCGCCGGTCGTCGATCACCTTCGTCGCGTGAAACCAACCGGCCGGGGTGCGAAAGCCGAGCGTTCCCGACGGTCCGAGGCCGGTTGCCCTGAACTCCGACAGCACGGCACGCCCGCGCGAGTCGCGGAAGGACAGCCGCCACGGATCCCGTTGAACGTCGGCCCGGAGCTTGCCCTGGTCGCCCGCCGACGGTCCCGACCTCCTGAACGAGTCCCCGCTGAACGCGCCCGCGGGCGCGCCCGCCACCGCGAAGGCGGTGAGGATCAAGCCGACCCCTGCGACGGTTCGCCTGACGATCGCCGGATTGTACGAGCGCATCCCAACTTGGGCGGCGCCCGGCGGCCGCGCGCTCGCCGGTCGCCCAGCCGGCTCGGGGAAGGTGACCGGCGGGGGCCTGTAGGGTCCGCCGCCGCTTATTCGAGACGAGGGGAGACCAATGGACTACGAAGCGGTTCGCTCAGGCCTGCAGGGCGCCATTCCCTTCAACACACACGTCGGACTCGAGTTCCTGGAGGTGGAGGACGGTCGGGCGGTCGTGCGCCTGCCGGACGCCGACCACCTGAAGAACCATGTGGGCTCGCAGCATGCCGGCGCGCTGTTCGCCGTGGCAGAGGCCGCCTCGGGCGGCGCTTTCGTGGGAGCGTTCGCGGAGCGAATGGGCGAGATACGGCCGCTCGCCAAGAGCGCCGAGATCAGCTACCTCAAGTTGGCCAACGGCTCGATCGACGCGACCGCCACCCTGTCCGCGGACAAGACCGGCCTGATCGAGCGGCTCGACCGTGATGGTCGAATCGAGTTCCCAGTCGAGGTGAGCATGGCCGACGGGGACGGCACGCCGGTAGCCGAGATGACCGTCCACTGGCACGTGCGCAAGAACCGGTAGCCGCGCGTCAGGCGCGTCGATGGCTCGCCGCGCATCTGTACCGCCGCCGTCGCCGTACTGTTCCTCTCAGCAACTCGTCAGGTCAGCTGACCACCTGTCCTGAGGAGTCAGAGTGAAGCGCCCAGGCGGTTTCTCCTCCCCGTCGAGCACGGCACCCGAGCGACTCGACGGCTGATACTCAGCCAAGCTGGTCAGCTGACCTGACGAATTGGCAGAGGACGTGGCAGCCCCCCGCCGTGCTACCCGACCCGAGCCAGGTTCTCCGCGTGGATCTCGCGTTGCCGGCGCGTCGCCCGTCCCGCGGGCAGGACGGGGCGCTCCTCACCGCGCTCGAGCGCGTCGAGGTAGTCGACGTCCTCGTCGAGGATCCGCAGCGCCGTCTCGCGGCCGTGTGGCGAGCCGTGTCCCGGCACGACCGTCTCCGCCTCCTCCACGAGAGGCGCCAGCCGAGCCAGCGTAGCCCGGTAGGCCGCCAGCGACCCGTCCTTCGCGAGCATCGGTATCTCGAACTCCGACAGGTAGTCGCCGCAGGCGAAGACACCGGCGAAGCGGGCGAAGAACGCCGTGCCGTCCGCGGTGTGCCCCTCGGCCGGGTGCAGCTCGATCTGGTCCTCCCCCAGCTCGACGTAACCCGGCACCGGAAGCACCTGATAGTCGCCGAGCGCGAGTGGGGCCGCGCGCGTCACGTAGTGGTCGTCGTCGGCGTCGCGGAGCGCGCGCTGAGCCACGCCGGGCTGCGCGCGCAGCCGCTCCGCGCTGGCCTGGCCGATGCCCATGGCCAGGCGCGGGAACGCCAGCCGCCCGAGAAGGTGGTCGAAGTCGACGTGCGTCGCGAGCAGCCCGTCGATCGCGAAGCCGGCCTGACCAAGCAGCTCCGGCAGGAGCTCGAGCTCGTCGGGGAAGTAAGGCGAGTCGATCAGGACGGCCTCACGCTCCCCGTCCCCGGAGCCGGGGGCGCGCAGCGCTGTTGCCGTCGTCCGCCACATCCGGCTCGTGACGACGATCACGTCGCGGTGGACGCCGACGGCCCGCACGCCGCGGCTACCTCGGCTAGGCCGCGCCGAGCAGCTTGGCGGCGTCGCGCAGGCTCTTGACCTCTTCGGTCGGCTTCTTCTGCCCCTGCTCGAGCTTCTCGCCTCGCCGGTTGACCCAGATCACCGGCACCTTCATCTTGAGGCAGGGCTCGACATCGGTGTCATAGCCGCTCCCGATGTGGACCCACCCCCTCTTGCCGCCGATCCGCCGCGCGCACTCCTTGAAGTGCGCCGGGTCCGGCTTGTAGCTGCGGACCTGCTGCGCCGTGACGACGAGGTCGAAGTCGACCCGAAAGTGCCGCCGCGTGGCGCCGAGGAGCTTGTCGTCGATGTTCGAGAGCACTCCGATCTCGAACTTCTTCGCGAAGCGCTCGAGCTGGGCGTTGGTCTCTCGGAACGCCGGCCACCTCGGCACGCTCGAGGGGAGGAAGCCCGATCGCGACGGCTCGAGATCCCAGCCGAGCTCGTTGGCCGATCGCACCGCCGTCCGGCGAAGGACCTCGGCGTAGAGCTCGTACGAGCCTCCCTGGATCTGCCCCTGAATCTCGAGGAACTGCGGGAAGAGCGCCTCGCGGTCGATCGTGAAGCCGTCGCGCTCGGCCTCCTTCGCGTACGCGTCGTAGACACCGGTCTCCCAATCGATGAGGCTGCCGTAGCAGTCGAACGTCACGAACCGGACTTGTTTCGGTAGCGGCAAGGGTCTCCTCGCTGGATGATGCGGCTGCGATAGGGTGCGCGCGCCTCGGGCCTGCCGTCCCGGAGCTGCGGCGGCAGCCCATTCTACTTTTCAATGGATCTCCTCGAATATCAGGGCAAGGCGCTGTTCGAAAAGCACGGCGTAGCCGTGCCCCACGGGCGGCCGGTGAGCGCCCCGGGAGAGGCGGTGGAAGCGGCCGAGGAGCTGGGCTATCCCGTCGTCGTCAAGGCCCAGGTGCTGATCGGGGGGCGCGGCAAGGCCGGCGGGATCAAGTTGGCCACCGATCGCCACGCGGTCGAGGAGCATGCCGGCGCAATCCTCGGCATGGACATCCGCGGCTTCCCCGTGCGCGAGCTCTACATCGAGCGCGCGTCGGATATCGCCGAGGAGTACTACGCGGCCATCCTGCTCGATCGCGGGGCCAAGAAGCCGATGGCGATGCTCTCCCGCATGGGTGGCATGGACGTCGAGGCGATCGCCGAGGAGGACCCGGACGCGATCGTCCGGGTGCACATCGATCCTCTGATCGGCTTCCAGGATTTCCACGGCCGTCGTCTCGCGTTCGAGGCGGGGATCGCCGAGGACGTCATCCGCCCGGTCGGGTCACTGCTGGCCGGCCTCTACGACGTCTTCGTGAAGGAGGACGCGACGCTCGTCGAGGTCAACCCGCTGCTCGTGACCGGCGATCGAGACGTGATCGCCCTCGACTCGAAGGTCACGATCGACTCGGGCGCGGTCTTTCGCCATCCGGACATCGCGCAGCTGCGAAACATCGGCGACGAGGACGAGCAGGAGCGGATGGCCAAGGAGCGAGGGCTGACGTACGTCAAGCTCGACGGCAACATCGGCGTGCTCGGGAACGGCGCCGGGCTGGTCATGTCCACGCTCGATGTGGTGGCTCAAGCGGGTGGCGACCCGGCCAACTTCCTCGACGCCGGCGGCGGCTCGAAGGCGGAGGCGATCGTCGACGCCGTCGAGGTGATCCTCTCGAATCCCAAGGTCACGGCCGTCCTCTTCAACATCTTCGGCGGGATCACACGCTGCGACGAGGTCGCGCGCGGGCTCGTCACGGCCTTTGGCCAGATCGACGTGACCGTGCCGTTCGTCGTGCGGCTCGACGGGACCAACGACGAGGAGGGTAGGCGGATCCTCGCCGAGGCCGATCTTCCGAACGTCCACGTGGAGAGGACGATGCTCGGCGCCGCCGCCAGGGTCGTGGAGCTCGCCGGATGAGCATCCTCGTGGGCGGGGACACGAAGCTGGTGGTCTCCGGTCTGACAGGTCGCGAGGGCAGCTTCCACGGTCTGAACAATCGCCGCTACGGCACGGACCTGGTGGCCGGGGTAACGCCCGGCAAGGGCGGCCAGGACGTGGAGGGAGTGCCGGTCTTCGACACGGTCCACGCCGCCGTGGCCGAGACCGGCGCGAACACGAGCATGGTCTTCGTGCCGCCGCGCTACGCCGCCGACGCGGTGCTCGAGTCGGCCGACGCCGGCGTGGAGCTCGTGGTCTGCATCACCGAAGGGATTCCGGTCCACGACATGCTGCGCGTGTACACCCACCTGCGACGCGGCTCGACCCGGCTGATCGGGCCCAACTGCCCGGGGATACTCTCGCCCGGCAAGGCCAATGTGGGAATCATCCCGGCGCACTTCTTCTCCGAGGGCAACGTCGGGCTGGTGTCCCGGTCGGGCACGCTCACCTACCAGATCGGCAACGAGCTGGCCGGGCGTGGGTTCGGGAACTCGACGATCGTGGGCATCGGCGGGGACCCGATCGTCGGGTCGTCGTTCATCGACGTGATCCAGATGTTCGAGGACGATCCCGAGACGGACTTGATCGTCATGTGCGGCGAGATCGGCGGCGACGAGGAGGAGCGCACCGCCGACTACATCGCCGAGAACGTGACGAAGCCGGTCGTGGCGTACATAGCGGGCTTCACGGCGCCGCCGGGCAAGACGATGGGCCACGCGGGAGCGATCGTCTCCGGGTCGAAGGGCACGGCGCAGGCCAAGGCGGAGGCGCTCGAGGCGAAGGGAATCCGCGTGGGTCGCACGCCTACCGACGTGGCCGAGACGGCCGCGCGGGCGCTGGGCGCCGCGGTCTGACCGCCGCGGCGCGGGCCGGCGCCGGCCCATCTCATGGGCCGGAGCGGCGGGCCTGGCGCCTCGTCCGTGAACCAAGGCTCTGAGATACGGATACGGAGTTGCGCCCCGTGCAACTTATGTGCATGGGAGACAACTTCGTTTTCGTATCTGCCAGCGCGCTGAGAGTCGAGTTCGGCCGCCCTGCGGCGCGCGTTATCGTCACGAGCTCGTGAGCCCGTCTCCGATCTCCTTCGCGCGCGGCGCGCCGTCGCTCGACATCGTCGCTGCCGATGAGTTGCGCGCGGCGGCGGATCGGGCGCTGGCGAGCGATCCCAAGGGTGCCTTCTCCTATGGCACCTCCGTCGGCTACGGGCCGCTTCGCGAGTGGATCGCCGAGCGCCAGGACGTCTCCGTGGATCAGGTGATCGCCACCAACGGCTCGATGCAGGCCGACGCGTTCCTCTTCCAGCACCTGGTGGAGCCGGGCGACGTGGTCGTCGTCGAGGCGCCTACGTACGACCGCACGCTGCTGGCGCTGAAGGGGCTGGGCGCGGAGATCCTGGCGATCCCACTCCAGGAGGACGGAATCGACGTGGATGCGCTGAGCCGGGCGCTGGAATCGGGCGCCCGGCCGAAGCTCGCCCACGTCATCCCTAACTTCCACAACCCCGCCGGCTGCACGCTGTCGCTCGAGAAGCGCGGGCGCCTGGTCGAGCTCGTCGGCGAGTACGACTTCGTCCTGTTCGAGGACGACCCCTACGTGGAGCTTCGCTTCGAGGGCGAGAGGCTGCCGACGATGCTCTCGATGGACGAGTCGGACCACGTCGTGTACGCGTCGTCGTTCTCCAAGACCGTGTGCCCCGGCATTCGCGTCGGCTACCTCGCGGGTCCCGAGCCGCGCATAGAGGCCATCAAGGAGATCGCTACCAACACCTACATCTCACCGAGCATGGTCTCCCAGGCCATCGTGGCTGAGTTCTGCCGCTCGGGAGCGATCGACGACTCCATCCTGACCGTGAAGGAAGCGCTGCGCGAGCGGCGAGACACGCTGTGCGCGGCCCTCGAGCGCGAGATGCCGGAGGCTCGCTTCGTCCGGCCGGAAGGCGGCTACTTCCTCTGGGTCGAGCTCCCGGAGGGAGCCAGCGCGGACGAGCTTCACTCGGCGGCCGCGGAGCACGAGGTGGCGTTCGTGAAGGGGGCGGACTTCCTGCTCGAGGGCGGCCAGAGCGCCTTCCGGCTGGCGTACTCCGGCGTCACCCCCGCCGAGATCGAGAGCGGCGTTGGCCGGCTCGCCGAGGCCTACCGGAGCCTTTCGACCGCCGCCGCCTGAGGCGCTACGGCACCTCAGCGACCGTAGCGATCGCGACCGAGGACGAGCTGCTCGGGCAGCGCGGTGCGCGGCGGCGGGGACGGATCGGCGGCCACCGAGACCGTCTCCGCCACGCTGCGGGTGACCACCTGCCGTGAGCCGTTCGTCTCGATCGCCACCTCATCCTCTCCCGACGCCGCCAGCGTGCCCTCGAGTCCCGGGTGGAGGCCGGCCGCCTTCAGGTAGTGGAGGAGGTCCTCCGCCTCGTTCTCGAAGCGGAGGATCCGGACGGCGGCCCCCTCGGAGACGTCGGCGAGCGGCACCCCAAGCTCGCGGCGCCCCTCGCCGATCGGGTGGCCGTGAGGACAGGTCTTGGCGTCACCGATCGCCGCCAGCATCCGCTCCTCGAGCACCGGCGACATCGCGTGCTCGAGTCGCTCGGCCTCCTCGTGCACCTCGTCCCAGGGGATGCCCAAGACATCGGTCAGAAAGCGCTCCACCAGTCGATGGCGGCGAACCACGCCGGCCGCGTGCTCGCGTCCGGCGTCCGTGAACTTGAGTGACTTGTCGCCGCCCCGACTGACGTAGCCGTCCGACTCGAGCCGCCCGACCATCTCGTGCACGGTGGGGGCCGAAAGCTGCATGGCCCGAGCGATGTTCGCGCCGGTGATGGGGAGCCCAGCCTCCTGCAGCCAGTAGATCGTCTCCAGGTACTGA
Source organism: Thermoleophilaceae bacterium (assembly GCA_030447875.1). Lineage (GTDB taxonomy): Bacteria > Actinomycetota > Thermoleophilia > Solirubrobacterales > Thermoleophilaceae > JAUJOA01. The sequence goes on along the minus strand of JAUJOA010000006.1, from coordinate 53,720 downwards.
TCCTCGGCGACCGTCGCCTGCTCTCGGGACATCGAACTCTCCGATTCGGACTCACGGCCATCCTACCGCCGGCTTCCTGCCCCTGGCTAGGATCCGCGCGTGGAGCTCCGGTCGGGTACTCGGGTCGTCGTGACCGGCGCCTCGCGCGGGATCGGGCGTGCGATCGCGGAGGCATTCGCCGCGCGAGGCTGCGCGCTTGGCCTGCTCGCCCGATCGCACGACGAGGTCGCCGCCCTGGCAAGCACGCTGCCGGGCCGGGCACACGAGGCGCTGAGCGCCGACGTGGGTGACCGCGAGGCGCTGACCGCCGCGCTCGACCGCTTCGGTCCCTGCGACGTGCTGGTGGCAAACGCGGGCGTGGCGAGCTACGGCTCCTTCAGCTCGCTGTCGATCGAGGAGGTCGAGCGGATGACCCAGATCAACTGGCTTGGCACCGTCTACGCCGTCCGCTCGGCGCTGCCGGGCATGCTCGAGCGTGGCGCGGGCCACATCGTGATCGTGTCGTCGGCCGCGGCTTTCCGCGCCTTCCCGCAGGCCGCGGTCTACGGGGCGACCAAGGCCGCTCAGCGTGCCTTCTCGGAGGCACTTCGCCACGAGCTGGCAGGCACGGGCGTATCGGTCACGACGGTCTACCCGGGCGAGATCGCGACGCACCTGCACGACCACGAGAAGGATTCGATGCCGCGCTGGTACAAGCGCGAGCGCGCCGCGTCCCCGAAGTCGGTGGCGGACCGCGTCGTGGCCGCGGTGGAAAGCGACGCCGCGGCCGTCCATTACCCGCCGGCCGTGCGCAGCCTGCGGGTGGCCCACGGACTCTCCCCGCGACTCGCCGACGCTGTGCTGCGGCGCCTGCGCGGGGCGAGTGCGGCCCCTCGGGGCGCTCGCCCCCGGACGGGAAGCGGCTGACGTGGCGCTTCCTCTGTCCCCGCCGATCGCCCCTCAGCTCGCGCGGACCGCCAAGGAGCTGCCCGACGGGGGCGAATGGCGCTACGAGCCCAAGTGGGACGGGTTCCGCACGATCGTCTTCCGCGATGGCCACGACGTCCGCCTCCAGAGCCGCGGCGGGAAGCCGATGAACCGCTACTTCCCGGAGATCGTCGACCAGATCCTCGAGCTGCCGGCCGAACGGGTCGTCCTCGACGGCGAGGTCATCGTCGTGGTCGACGGCGTGCAGGAGTTCGATCTGCTCGGTCAGCGCATCCACCCGGCCGCTTCGCGCGTCGAGCGGCTCGCAGAAGAGACGCCCGCCGCCTACGTGGCCTTCGACGTGCTCGCGGAGGGCGATGAGATGTTCCTCGACGACACGTACCTCAAGCGTCGTGAGCGGCTTGCCTCGCTCGTCGCCGCGCCCGTGGAGCTGACGCCGATGACCGGCGATCGCCAGGCGGCGTCGGGCTGGCTGGCCGGCGTGTCCGAGGGCGTCGTGGCGAAGGAGGCGGACGCAACGTACCGGCCGGGCGAACGCGCCGGGATGCTGAAGATCAAGCGCCTCCGGACCGCCGACGTGGTCGTGAAGGCCTTCCGCTTCGGCAAGCAGGAGGGCACCGTCGGGTCGCTCATCCTCGGCCTCTACGACGACGCCCGCGAGCTCCACGAGGTCGGGCACACGTCGGGCTTCTCGGCGAAGGAGAAGCGTGAGCTGATCGAGCAGCTCGAGCCCTACCGCACGTTCGAGCGCGGCTCGGGGGAGCCGAGCCGGTGGAAATCCTCCGAGGAGCTCGTCTGGGAGGGGCTGCGGCCGGAGCTCGTCTGCGAGATCACCTTCGACCACATCACGGGCCAGCGCATCCGCCACGGCGCCCGATTCGTTCGCTGGCGACCGGACAAACGTCCAGAGGAATGCCTCCTGGAGCAACTTCGGCACTAGTCGGCCGTTATAGGGTCTGGGGGCTCGGCCGTTCGCCGAGCGCGCCCGTATACCACCCATGCGTCGTCTGATCCACACGGCTCTCGCCACTGCAGGCCTCGCCATCGTGATGGCGCTCGGGCCTGCGCTCGGCACGGCGGCCGCGCAACCGGCGCAGCTCCTGAAGGTCGGTGACTTCAATGCACCGATCTACGTCACCTCACCGCCGGGCGACGATCGCCGTCTCTTCGTGGTCGAGCGGGGCGGGCGGATCAAGGTCGTGCGCGACGGCGAGACGCTCAACGAGCGCTTTCTGAAGATCCCTGACGGGGTCAGCACCGACGGGGAGCGGGGACTCCTGTCGATGGCGTTCTCCCCCAACTATGAGAACAACCGCCGGTTCTACGTCTTCTACACGCGCGCCTCGGACGGCGACCTTCGGGTCGACGAGTTCAAACGTCGCGACGGCAACAGGAACCAAGCGCTGGCCAGGACGCAGCGACACGTGATTCGCATCGAGCACTCGCGGTTCCCAAATCACAACGGCGGACAGCTTCAGTTCGGGCCCGACGGCTATCTGTACATCTCCACCGGTGATGGGGGCAGCGGGAACGACCCGCTCGGCAGCGGTCAGGACGTGAACAGCCTGCTCGGAAAGCTGCTGCGCATCGATCCGCGGCAAGACGGCGGCGATCCCTACTCGAGTCCGCGCAGCAATCCGTTCGTGGGCCGGTCGGGTCAGAACGAGATCTTTTCCTACGGACTGCGGAATCCGCACCGGTTCTCGTTCGACCGTGGAGGTGGAGCGCTCACGATCGGTGACGTTGGTCAGGACCGCGCCGAGGAGGTCAATTACCTGCCGCCGAATTCGCGCGGAGGAGCGAACTTCGGGTGGGTTTGCTTCGAGGGCTCGCAGCGCAACCCGGCCGCGCCGTCGAGCTGCAACGCGCCGAACCACGTGCCACCCGCCTTCGAGTACGCGCACGACAACGGCCGCTGCTCGATCACCGGCGGCTACATCGCGCGGAGCAGCTCGCTCGGATCGCTCCAGGGGCGATACGTCTACGGTGACTTCTGCACCGGCGAGATCCGCTCAGTGGCTGGCACGGACGATCGAGACGTCGGCGTAGGCCTCGACGGCTACTCGCTGGCGTCCTTCGGCGAGGACGCGCGCGGGTGCCTCTACGCGGTCTCCATCCGCGGCAGCGTGTCCCGCCTCGCGGAGAACCCGACGGCCGGCGACTGCGCCGCGCCGTGAGCCGCCGCCCTCAACGCTCCTAGTACAGCCGCGCCTGCGAAGGGCTCACCCGCTTCGGCATTACGTGGTCGGACGCCTCGATGTGGGGGAGGATATGGCCGTGGCGAGGCTGGAAGTGCTCGAGGTTGACGTGACGACCCTCGAGGTCGACGCGATCGCCAACGCGGCGAACACGGAGCTGCGGCACGGCGGCGGCGTCGCGGCGGCCATCAGCCGCGCGGGCGGCCCGGCGATCCAGCGCGAGTCGGACGAGCGGGCGCCGATCGGCCTCGGCGATGCAGTCGAGACGAGCGGTGGCGACCTTCCCGCGCGCTACGTAATCCATGCGGCGACCATGGAGCTCGGCGGCCCGACGTCGGCGGACATCATCCGCCGGGCCACGGAGTCGACGCTGGCGCGCGCGGAGGAGCTCGGGTGCCGGTCGCTCGGCCTGGTCGCCTTCGGGACCGGCGTGGGCGGGTTCCCGCTCGAGGAAGCCGCGCGCCTGATGGTCGGCGTCGCGCGCGCGCACGAGGGATCGCTGGAGCGCATCGTCTTCGCGGTTCACGGCCCCGAGGCCAGGCGCGCCTTCGCCGCCG
>JAUJOA010000006.1:0-49938 GCA_030447875.1 Thermoleophilaceae bacterium | reverse complement strand
GCCTCGGCCAGCGACCGGACCACGGCCTCGTAGAAGCCGTCGCCGTTCCTCGCCTCGGTCACCTCGACGTTCGGCTTGCCGGCGATCGTCTCGCTGATCGAAGGGTCCTTCTCGACCGCGTTCGCCACCAGGAAGAAGCGCCCGACCGCCTCGGCGACTCCCAAGTCCTCGCGCGAGTCCCCCACGCCGATGCACTCGGCCGGAGCGTAACCGCGAGCCTGCATGTGGCGAGCCACCGCGGCGCCCTTCGAAGCTACCCGCGGGATGAGGTGGTACGCGTGCGGCGGGCCGTCGAGAGCGAGCAGAGTCTCCCTCGGGGCGATGGCCCCGTTGTCCACGAGCCGCAGCTCGCCGTGCCCGTGCTCCTCGAGCAGCCGATCCGCCTCGCCGGCATCCACGTCGCCGCGCATGAGGTGCGAGATCTCCCGGTCGAGGTGCCACGGCGAGTGGTACTCGAGCCGCCCCGCATAGGCGTCGAGCAGAAGCCGCGGCGCGCCCGACTCCTCGATCAGCTGGTGCACCGTCTTGCCGTCGATCGGTTGCAGGCCGCCCGTGAGGTGCGTCTCGTCTCCGTCGATGACGATGCCGCAGCCGACCTCGTAGATGTACGAGGTCTGCCCGAGCAGTCGCGCGTCCTCCATCACCTGCGCCTTGCGGCGACCCGACTTGATAACCACCTCGGCGCCCGCTCGATGACAGACCTCGAGCGCCCTTGCCGGCAGCATGGTGAAATCGCCGTCCGCGTCGCGGAACATGGAGGCGTTTCGGCCGAGCAGAGTGCCGTCTAGGTCTGTGTAAACGCAGCGGATCGCCATGGGGGCGCCCATGGGAGGCCCGTGAGCGGCCGCCTACTATGGCAAGCCGTGGCCCGTATTCAGACGAAGGCGCCGTGGCAGCCCGTGCTAGAGGCGGGCCGCGATGACCAGCTAGTGGCTACCAGCCGTTACGGCGCCCGGCCGGCGGAGACCGCGCCCGTCCCGGCCGCTCTGCACCCCGCTCTGCGCGACGCCCTGGCCGGCAGCGACGTCCATGAGCTCTACTCGCACCAGACCGAGGCGCTTGCGTCGGCCTTCGAGGGCCACACGATCGTGACGGCCGGCACCGCTAGCGGCAAGTCGCTCGCCTTCAACCTTCCGGTGCTCGACACGCTGGCGCGCGACCCTCGCGCCCGAGCGCTCTACCTCTACCCGACCAAGGCGCTGGCCCAGGATCAGGCGCGGAAGCTCCACGGCCTCGGCGCCGGCTTTCTCCGTCAGGCGATCTATGACGGGGACACCCCGCGCGAGGAGCGGCGGGCCATACGCCAGCGGTCGAACCTGATCCTCACGAACCCCGACATGCTGCACGTGGGCGTGTTGCCGAACCATCGCCCATGGGGCGACGTCCTCGCGAACCTCGCATGGGTGGTGGTCGACGAGGCGCACGTCTACCGCGGCGTGTTCGGATCGCACGTGGCGAACGTCCTGCGTCGTCTGCGGCGGCTGGCGAACGCCTACGGGACCGAGCCGCGCTTCATCCTCACGAGCGCGACGATCGCCAACCCGGTGGAGCTGGCGGAGCGCCTGACCGGACTGGACGTGCGGCTCGTGGACCGCGACGGCGCGCCGCGGGCCGAGCGGCAGGTGGCGATGTGGAACCCACCGCTGCTCGACGAGGGGTCGGGCGCGCGCGCATCGGCGCTGTCCGAGGCAGCCGAGCTGCTGGCCGCGCTCGTCGAGGAGGGCGTGCGCACGATCTGCTTCCTGAAGTCGCGCCGGGGCGTGGAGCTGATCCAGAAGTTCGCGCGCCTGCGGCTCGAGGACGCCGGCCACGGCGACCTCGCCGACCGGATTGCGCCCTACCGTGCCGGTTACACGCCGTACCAGCGCCGCGAGATCGAGCGGCGGTTGGCGGAGGGCGAGCTGCTGGCGGTGGTCGCCACGAGCGCGCTCGAGCTCGGGATCGACGTGGGCGAGCTCGACGCGGCGATGTGCGTCACCTTCCCGGGCACGGTCGCGAGCCTTCGCCAGATGTGGGGTAGGGCCGGCCGCCGCGAGACGGGGCTCGCGCTCTACGTGGCCGGTGACGACGCCCTCGACCAGTTCTTATGCCGCCATCCGGAGGAGGTCCTCGACCGCCCTGTCGAGTCGGCGATCCTCGACCACGAGTCCGAGCAGATCCATCGCGCGCATCTCGTCGCGGCGGCATACGAGATGCCGCTCACCTCGGCGGACGCCGCCACGCTCGGCCCTCGTTGGGAGGCCTACGCAGAGCGATTGGTGAGCGCCGGCGAGCTTCGAGAGCGCGGCGGGCGCTACATGCCGCGCGGCGACGGCTTCCCCGCCGCGCGCCTGTCGCTGCGTTCGAGCTCGGTCGACTCCTTCGCGGTGATCGAGACTGAGACCGGCGAGCTGCTCGGCTCCGTGGAGGCCGCGCGCGCCCCGGACACGATCCATCCGGGCGCCGTGTACCTCCACATGGGGTTGAGCTACGAGGTCGACGAGCTGGACCTCCACAACCGGCGTGCGAGCGTTCGCCCCTTCAGCGGCGACTGGTACACGCAGCCGAAGAAGGACATGGACACGTTCATCGAGTCCGTGCTCGATCGACGTGAGGCGCTCGGCGTGGACCTCTCCTTCGGCACGGTGTCGGTGACCGAGGAGGTCGTCGCCTTCCAGCGCAAGCGCGTCGTGGATCACGAGGTCCTGGACCTTCTCCCGGTGGAGCTTCCGGAGCAGCGGTTCACCACGCAGGCGCTCTGGTACGAGCTTCCCGACTCACTGCGCGGAGAGGATTTCCCGCTCGACGCCCTGCAGGGATCGCTGCACGCCGCCGAGCACACACAGATCGCCGTGCTCCCGTTGATCGCCATGTGCGACCGCTGGGACATCGGTGGCCTGTCCACGGCGTTTCATCCCCAGACCGGCCGTCCCACGGTGTTCATCTACGACGGGCACCCGGGCGGCGTGGGGATCACTCGCACCGGCTTCAGCGAATTCGAGACGCTCGTGAACGACGCCGCGCGGCTGCTCGCCGAGTGCCCCTGCCGGTCCGGCTGCCCGTCGTGCGTCCAGTCGCCCAAGTGCGGCAACCTCAACGAGCCGCTCTCCAAGACCGGGGCGCTCGAGCTGCTCTCTCGCATGCGAGCCGCCTGACGCCGCGGCCGCTACTCGATCGTCAGCTCGACGTGGCCGCGAAGGCGGTCTGGCTCGACCTCCACCGAGCCGGTAGCGTCGCCGAGCGGCCCCGCGAAGAAGTCCGCGCCCAAATCACCCGAGCCGCCCGCGAACCTTCGCGCGAGCCGCTGGGCGAGCGCCTCCGCGTCCAGCCTCATCGTGACGGACCCCTGCGCGCCCGGCACATCCTCGGGCGGGCGCACCGCGAGCTCACTGGCCTGCTCCGGATCCTGCGCGAGCACGAAGACCCCGCCGACGACGCCGAACACGGCGCGGTCCCCGTCGGCGGTCGCGATGGCGTAGAAGTCCTTGCCTCCTCCCGGCCGGGCGATCCCTACCGGATCAACGCCGAAGCCCTTTGCCACGTCCGGCACCCTGCGCGACAGCCGGTCGAGTGTCCTCTGAAAGCCCTTCGGGTCCTGCAGCTCCGAGCGGAACCCGAAGCTGCCGTCGACGCCGAGCGAGAGCGAGGCATCACCTTCGAACTGATCGACCAGGTCACGATCGATGTTCACCCCGAGCCGCCGCCCGAGCTTCCCCTTCGCCGCCTCGAACTGCCGGAGCTCGGGCGTGTTGGCGGCCTCTCCCGCCTGCTCGGCGAAGTCGACGACCTGGCTCGGGTCGCGGACCCCGAAGCCGACGTCGTCCTCCTGAGCCACGATCGGCGGCGGCTCGGCGCCGCTTGCGATCGGCAGGTCCTCGTCGGTCAGGTCGGCGGGGTCGGTCGACAGGTTGAAGTCGATCGCCAAGCCGTCGCCACTCGCCGTCCCGGCGGCGCCGAGCGTGCGTAGCGCGCCGACCCACGGCACAGCCTGCGCGCGCTCACTCTCCGGGCTCGTCCCAAGAATCGCCCGCATGTCCGCGTACACCCGCACCAGGGCGTCCTCCGGCAGATCGGCGAGCCCCTCCTCGAACCGGGTCTCGGTCAGGTGATCGGCGCCGTCGCTTCGCGCGAGGGCCTGCTCGAGCTGCTCGCGCGAGTCGGCCGCCACAAGGACGTCGCCCTCGAGCGCCGTCACGTCCCCCGACTCTTCCTCGTAGATCGTGGCGCCGCTTGACTCACCCACCTCCCGGCCGTCGCGCTCCAGCAGCTCGCGCGCCTTGGCGGCGTCCGCCACCTGGAGGGCGGCGATGAACGACTCGTCGTCCTGAGCGAGGCTTCTCACGTCCGGAGCTCCCACCACGAGGTCGTTGCCGAGCAATGGCCGCACGTCCTGGTCGAAGTCGATGCCCTCCTCGCCCTCGAGCTCGGCCTTCAGCTGCTCCCTGAGCTGAGCCCCCAAGGGGAAGCGGTCGAGGATCGACGCCGCCGCCCGGTACTGGCCGTTCTCGAGGTCAGTGGCGATCGCGACCGCGAGTGGTGCGTCCGCCGGAAGGTAGGAGAGCGCCTGGTCGAGCGGGCTCGAGGCATCGTCGTCGTCGCCACCGCAGCCGGCGGCGACCACGGCGCTCAGGAGCGCGACGATCACGAGCAGGATGAAGCGTCTCATGGCGTCAGCAGGTTATCCGGCGGAGGCGCTGGCACTTTCGGGCCACGGACAGCACGTTAGGATCGCGCCATGAGCCCTGAAAGCGCGCAGCGCTACGGTCGAACGCTCCTGGCCGACATCTCCAACGCAATGGTTCAAGCCATGCGCGAGCACTACGGCAAGGGCCCGACCAAGGCCAAGAGCTACATGGTCGACAACTACATCTTCATCGTCATGCAGGACGGGTTGACCACGGTCGAGAAGACGCTCCTCGACGCCGGCGAAGAGCACCTCGTCCGTCAGGTCCGCCAACGCTTCCAGACCGAGATGGCTGGGCGATTCTCGGAGCAGATCGCGTCGCTGACCGGACGGAGGGTGCTGGGATATCAGAGTCAGGTGGTCTTCGACCCGGACACGCTGGTCGAGTTCTTCATCCTCGAACCCGGCGGCGGCGAAGCCGCGATCGGGGCGACGGCCGAGGGGCAGACCGACGACGGCGCAAGAGTGGGCGAGGCAGCGCAGGACACCTGAGGCGCCGGTCAGCTGCGCTCGAGAAGCTCGATCCGGTACCCGTCCGGGTCGCGAACGAAGCAGAGCCGTGAGCCGCCCTCGCTCACGCGGTAGGGCGGCTTCTCCGGCTCGATCCCATCGGCGGCGAGTCGCTCGAGGGCGCCGTCCAGATCGTCCACCGCCAGGGCGATGTGCCCGTAGCCCGTGCCGACCTCGTACGGCTCGTCGTGTCCGATGTTGTAGGTCAGCTCGAGCCTGGCTCCATCGCCAGGAAGGCCGAGAAAGGCGTTTATCGCCTCGTCACGGATCGGCTTGCGCCCGAGCTCCTCGAAACCCAGGCGCCGGTAGAAGTCGATGGAGCGATCGAGGTCGGCGACCCGGTAACAGGTGTGGATCAGCTCGCTCATTCGCCCGACCTTAGCGCGCGAGGGCAGGTCAGCGCTCGTCGGGCGCACGAGCTCAGACCAACTCCCCGCAGCGGGTTTCCGAGGGGACGATCGCGGGCAGCCAAGTTACGAACCCGGTCACTAGTAGGAGGCCACCATGCCGAAGACCACGAGGAGTGGAAAGGCGAAGAAGGAGGAGCTTCCGGCTCCGCTGCAGCGTTCGCCGGCGAAGGCTCAGCGGACGTTCGCCAAGGCGCACGACGCGGCGGCCGAGCAGTACGGCGAGGGCGAGCGTGCGCACCGCACCGCCTACTCGGCGGTCAAGCACTCGTTCGAGAAGGTGGGCGACCGCTGGGAGCCGAAGGAGCGCAAGGGACCTTCCGACCCTCAGGCAAAGCAGGGTGGCTCGCGGGCGCGCAGGCGCCCGCGGCAGACGGCGGGTGGAGTGGATGTCGAGGGGCACTCAAAGCGAGAGCTGATCGAGCGCGCGAAGAAGCTCGATATCAAGGGTCGCTCGAAGATGACGAAGCTCGAGCTGGGACAGGCGATCGCTCGAAAGCAGGGCTGAACGGCGCAGCCCCGATGAGCATGGGCGGTTGACGCCCGACCGAGGAGCAGACGAGGGATACGAGCCGTAGGTCGACGCCCTCTCTTCGATCGGCAGGACGGGCCGGCGCTACCATCAGCCGCCGCGGCGAGGTAGCTCAGTTGGTAGAGCACACGACTGAAAATCGTGGTGTCGGCGGTTCGATTCCGCCCCTCGCCACTCCGCTGCGGCGCATCCCTGGCGGCGGATCGGCTCGCGTGCAGAGCACACTTCGCTTTCTCTTCCTGGCCAGCGGGGCGCCTCGCCACTCCCTGCTCCGCCCGGCGACGGCTGTGAGATCGAGACGGAGCGGGCCACCTTGGACGCCGCCCTCGGCAAGCCGTTGCCTATGGCGGGAACGCGACGTCTGTACAACGAGGGCCCGCTCGATAATCGACCGGGCCGCGGAGACTGCCGGCGTCGGTCCGAACTGAGCTTCGTCACGCACCAGACGAGCGCAGCGCCCGCTCGCGCCCTGCATCCGCCAGTCGATCCAGCAGGTCGTCGACGAACGCTGTGCGCGCCCCGGCCAACGCGAGCGCCTCAACCGTGCGGCTGCCCGCCGGACGCTCGGCGAGGGGACGAACTGCGACGCCCGGCGGCAACGCCGCCAGCGTGAGGCCGTGCATGGGGACGACGGCGATCCCGGCCGCGACGAAAGCCTGCGCGGCGGGTAGGTCGTCGAGCTCGTAGGCCACCCGGGGCGTGACGCCGACCTCCGCGCAGAGGTGCTCGACGACCGACCGGAAGCGGCCAGCCGGGGTGTCGCGGCGCGGCAGTATCAGCGGCTCGGCCTCGAGGTCCACGACGTTCACGGCATCGCGCCGCGCGAGCCGGTGCCCTGCTGGCAGCACGATGTAGAGCTCGTCAACGAAAAGTCGCCGCCGCTCTAGCCCGGCCGTCTCCGGCACCGCGATCCCGGGCATGAGATGGACCACGGCGAGGTCCGCGTCGCCGGCACGCAGCCGCTCGACCGCCTCCTGCGTCTCGAGCTGGAGGACCTGTACGGCGAGGCGGGGATGCGCCCGCCGCAGGTCACGCACCGCCGCCGGCACGAAAGACGACAGCGCACTCGTGAACGCCGCTAGCCGGATGCGCTGCGCGCCCCGCAGATCCTCGATCGCGGCCTCGGTGCCGCCGACCGCGGCGAGGACACGGTCGATGTGCGGGCGCACGGCCTCGCCCGCGCGGGTCGCACGCAGGGGTCGCTGACCGCGCTCGACCAGCGTCTCACCGACCTCCCGCTCGAGCGAGGCCAGCTGCTGCGAGACCGCTGACTGCGTGTAGCCGAGGACGCTCGCGGCGGCCGAGATCGAACCGAGGTCGAGCACCAGCGCCAACGCCCGCAGCCGTTGGATGTCGGTCACCACGATTACATCAACCCTACTAGTCCTAGAAGTAAATGAAGTGGTCCTGATGGCGCTCGGCGACGACGATCGCCCTCATGAGCCCCCAAACACCAGGAGGTCACTTCATGAGCAGCACCGAGACAACCCCCACGACCGGCTACGGGCTGCCCGGCGGAGAGGGCGAGCGGCTCTGGATCGTCGGCGACACGATGACGCTCAAGGCGACCGGCGAGAGCACTAGTGGAAGTCTCGTTCTCCTCGAGAACCTGACGGCCCCCGGCGGCGGGCCGCCGCCGCACGTCCACACCCGCGAGGACGAGTTCTGGTACGTGCTCGACGGGACGTTCGAGATCCCGATCGCTGAAGAGGTCCACGCGCTCGGGCCCGGCGGATTCGCGTTCGCGCCACGCGGCACGGTCCACAACTTCCGCAACACCGCGGAGACGCCCAGCCGGATCCTCGTGGGGTTCGCGCCCGCGGGCATGGAGGGCTTCTTCCGCGAGTCAGGGCGGCCGGCGGCCGACGACGGGCCAGCGCCCCCCATCGACGAGGACGAGATCGCCCGCACCATGGCCGCCGCGCCGAAGTACGGGGTAGAGAACGTCGCCTTCGACGCGTAGCGGACCCCCGGCCGCAGAGGCTCCGGGACGCAACGGCAGCCCGGCGGCGAGGAGCAGTCGGACGACGGCCGACACTGAGCCTCGCCGCCGGCTCGTCCTGCCCCGCCTCGAGGGAGCGTCGGGCTGTCGGGGTGCTTCAGGTTGTCTTCGACGCTACGCCGACGCGGTCGGCCGTTCCGCGGCCGGCGCGATTTGGACCTCGTCGGCTCTTGAGGCCCAAACCCGGCGATATCCGCAGGGATCTAGGTCACTCGGAGCTGGCGGGCATAGTGCGGATTGCGGGGAAGTCGCCGCCGTGAGAGCTGCAGCGCAGCGTCCCTGAAAATCGTGGTGTCGGCGGTTCGATTCCGCCCCTCGCCATCGAACCGCTCGCGAGAAGTCGCTGCACAGTGGCAACTTCTCCTCGAGCGGCTCCGCCGGCCCAGCGCGCCGGCACAGGTCGATCCCGGGCGGTGGAGTCCAATTCGGAGTCCAGAACCCTCTGCTCGGAGCCGCCATCCCGGTCTCGAAACCGTTGGGGGCCTTTCGGCCTCGTGAATTCGAAGCTCACCCCTCCGCTTACCCGCTAGGAGCCGTCGGCCGGCTGGATCGCCCCGATCTGCTGGAGCAGCGCGAGCGTGTCCATGTTACGCCACGCCTCGACGATCTTGCCGTCCTCTAACCGGTCGATCGTGATGCCTGTGATCGTCACCCGCTGCCCGGTTGCCGGCGTGTCCATCAGGTCGCCGTCATGCGTCATCGTGGCATGCCAGCGTGTTGCGACCCGGTCGCCCTCGGCGAGCTGGTCGTCGACGGTGATGTGCATGTCCGGGAACGCCCGGCGGTTGGCCTCGATGGTCTTCTTCATGCCGGCGAGCCCCTGAGTCGCATGGGCGTCGTACGGGTCGTGGTGCACGACATCGGATGCGACCAGTTCCTCGAGTCGTCGTAGGTCATCACCGTTCCAGACCGCGAACACCGCGCGGGCGGCTGCCTTGTGGTGTTCGGTTCGTTCCGGCTCCATCACCTAGATCACCTTTCGCAGTGTGACGTTCATCGACGGCTGCCAGTTTGACGTCGTCGTCCGTGCGCTCGTGATGTGCCGTCTGCGTTCTTCCATAAGCCCGCCTTTCGCTGCTCCATCACAGCGGTCCTGCGGAGTGCACTAGTCGATCTAGCGATGGAGGCTACGAATCTGGGAACGCTTGGTTCAAAAGCCGTCCAATTAGGGCGACTGCCGGTTTAAACCTGCACCGCTCCGCATACCCCGCAGCTTTTGGCGCTCTCGCGGTTGATCTCGCCTTCGGCGACCAGCTCGCGCAGGCACTTCGCGTAGTCGCTTGCGGAAACGACGCCGGTGACGACGACCAGCACGCCGAGCGGGATGTCGACGTCGCTTCTTGCGTACCACCTACCGGCGACTCAACGCAGACTCCGGGCGATCGCCCGCGAGTTGCGAGCGCTGCTCGCCCTCGCGCCAGCCGACTAAGCCAGTCCCTCCGCCTCGTACTCGCGCAGGAAGCCCTCGAACAGGCGACGGTGGCCCTCCTCGTCGCGGAGGATCGCGATCATCATGTCCTGGGTCACCAGGTCCTTGTCGTCGCAGAACTCGATGATGCGGTTGTAGTGCTCGATCGCGCCGGTCTCCGCGGCGATCACACCCTTGATGACGTGGACGACGTCGGTCTGGTGCTCGGCCGGTTGGAGGTAGGACTGCTCGGCCGAGAACTCGAGCGAGCCGGGCACCACGCCGTAGAGCTCCTTGATGCGCGCCCCGAACTGCTGGGCGTGCCCGAGCTCCTCCTGGATGTCCTCCTCGAGCGATTCCTTGATCTCCTGGGCGCGCACGCCGTCCGGGTTGATCGAGTTCGCGAGATAGCTCATCACCGTCTCGAGCTCCATCCAGTACGCCTGCTTGAGGAGGCCGATGAGCTCGTCGCGCTCGGCCGCCATGCTGTCGCTGAGAATGCCCTCTGAGGGTGTCGTCGTAGCCATGGCCCGAGACTACCCGCAGGTGATCGTCCGAAACGGGCCCGCGCGCCGCCTATCCTCACCGCGATGGAAGCACCCCCGGCACTGGACGACGTCGAGCCCGTTCCCAAGTCGCTGTGGAGAAGCGTCCACGAGGACCCACTTCGAGCGCCGGAGCACATCGCCCTCGCCGCCGCGGACCGCTTCGCCGCGCCGGCCGAGCGCTGGGTCGAGCGGATGGGCCACCAGCACGGGCCGGGCGAGCTGGCGCGCATCGCCATCAGACAGCACGTCTGGCTCTCTCGTCTGGAGGGGGGCGCGGCGGGGCTCGGAGGCGCGTTCACCGTGGTGCCCGACCTGGCGGCACTCGCCTGGATCCAAGGACGGATGGTCTTCTTCGTCGCGGCCGCCCACGGCTTCGATCCCCGTCACCCGATGCGTCCCGCCGAGCTGCTCACCCTCCAGGACGTCTACTCGACGCCCGCCGAGGCACGGGCGGGGCTCGACGGCGCCGGCAAGCCGATGGCCTACCAGCTGATGGAAAGCCGGATGCAGCGGGAGCAGCAACTAGTCAAGAAGCTGATCAAGCTCGTCGGCCGCAAGATGGCGAAGCGAGCCATGCTCAGGGTCGTGCCGATCGTCTCCGCGCCGATCTCCGCCATGCAGAACTCGCGCGCGACGACGGCGCTCGGGCAGCGCGCCGAGATCTACTACGGCGGCGATCCCACGACGCTGCCCGCCGGCGGCGACCCGCCGGCGCTCGGCGACTCGGCGCCGCCCGTCGCCCCGAGTTGAGTTCTACTCAGAGGGCGCCCTCGAGGCGCAGCAACCGCTCCTTGACGGGCAGCCCGCCCGCGTAGCCGCCGAGTCCTCCGCCGGTGTTGAGGACCCGATGGCACGGGACGACGATCGGAACGGGGTTGCGATTGAGGGCGTTGCCGGCGGCGCGGTACGCGCGCGCGTTGCCGGCGTTTGCGGCGAGTCGCGCGTACGTCGTCGTCCGACCGTAGTCCACGCGCGCGGTCGCCCGCAGGACCCGCCGGCCGAAGCCGTGTATCAGGCGCCAGTCGAGGGGCAGCTCGAAGCGCCGGCGCTTGCCCGCGAAGTACTCGTCGAGTTGGCGCCTCACGTCGTCGACCCGGGCCGGCGCCTCGAGCACGCGCGGCGAGACCTCCTCGGCGAGGCGCTGGAGCACGGCCGCCTCGTCCTGCGTCCGCATGTAGCTGACCCGCACGAGCCCTCGACGCGTCGTCGCCACCAGCAGCCGTCCGAGCGGCGAGTCGAAGTCGGCATAGGCCACGTCGATGAGCCCGGCGGGGCCGGCGCTCTCGGCCAGTAGCTTCGCCGCCGCCAGGGATCCATCCGCCGCGTCCCGCCGGGCCGCCGCGCCGAGCAGGCGTCCGAGGTCGGTCATGGGGTCCACTCCTTTCGCATTCTCTTCAGGCCGTCGTGAACGTTGCGCCGCGCCGCGGCCTCCGAGGAGCCCATGAGCTCGCCGATCTCCCGGTACGGAAGGCCCGCCACGAAGCGGTGCGCCACCGCGACCCGCTGCTTGGTGGGCAACGCGCCCACGGTCTCCCAGATCTCGGCGTGCCCGTCGAACGCGTTGTGGCTAGTGACCTCGGGCAACCTCTCCGTCGGCAACGCCCGCCGCGCCCTCGCGCGGTGGTGGTCGATCGCCTTGCGCTGAGCGATCTTCAGCACCCACCCGCGCAGGTTGCGCCCGTCTGTGAGCCGAGGATAGGCACGGAGGGCGGCGACCAGCGTCTCCTGGAAGCAGTCGTCGGCCTCCCCCCGTCCGACGGTCGCGACGAGGAAGGCGAAGACCGCGCTCCTGTGCGCGTCGAGGAAGGTCTGGAATGGCGGCGGCTTGTCTCTCATCGGGCTCTCCGGTGAAGAACGCCGGCGAGCGCCGACTCGTGAGGCCGCTACAGGTCGCGCGGCTCCTCAGGCGCGGCCGTAGACGGGTACGGCCGCGCCGCTAGTAGGTGCGGAGTCCTCCGACACCAGGAAGCGGACGACCTTCGCGATCTGCTCGGGCGCGACCCATCTCGAGTGATCGGCCTTAGGCATCGACTCGCGATTGGCCGGAGTGTCGATCACGCTCGGGAGGACAGCGTTGCAGCGCACGCCGTCGTCGCGGTACTCGGCGTCGAGCGCCTGAACGAGAGCGAGGACGGCCGCCTTCGCCGCCGTGTAGGCGGCGTCTCCGCCCGTCGGCCGAACCGCGGCGCGAGCCGACACGCCCACGAACGCCCCGCCGCCGGAGTCGAGGAGACGGGGCATCGCCGCGCGCGCGAGAAGGAACGTGGATCGCACGTTCAGGCGCAGCATTCGCTCGAGCTCGTCGGGGTCCGCCTCGTGGACGCGCTTGCCGCCGGCGTAGCCGCCGACGAGGTTGACCACGGCCCCGAGCGAGTCGACGCCGTCGATCGCGGCGGCTGCGGCCTCGGGACGAAGCAGGTCGGCCTCGACGAGGGTGAGCTCCTCCGGCGCGCCCAAGCGGCTCTCAAGCGCGTCGCGCTCGCCGCGTGAGATCCACGTCGCCGTGACCGCATGGCCGGCGTCGAGCAGCTCACGGACCACGGCCCCTCCGAGGGCTCCCGTGCCGCCCGCCACGAGCACCGCGCGGACCACCCTGTCAGACCGCATCGCGTCTCGACGACCTCATGAGTGCGGACCCTAACCGGGCCAGCAGGGGCGAGAGTCGTCCGGCGTCCGCTCTACCTTGGCGAACCGAATGGAACAACCATCACTCAGCATGAACGGCGGTTCCAGCCTCACCATCGAGGAAGCTGTGCAGGGTCGCCACGCGGAGCTCGCGAAGGTCTTCGTCCGCGACCTGACGGACGGAGCCGCGCTCGACACCGTGTTCGTGGTGCGCGAGCGAAGTCTGCGCCAGAAGAAGAACGGCGACGACTTCCTGAAGCTGCGGCTCGGCGACGTCACGGGCTCGGTCGAGGCGGTCGCATGGGATGACGTCGAGCGCTGCTGCGACAGCGCCGTTCCCGGGAGCGTCGTGCGGGTCAGCGGCCGCTTCTGCGTGGACGAGCGGTACGGCGCCTCCCTCACCATCCGTGGCCTCCGCCCCGCCGAGCCCTGGGAGTACGAGGCGGCCGATCTACTTGACGGGCCGTCCGTGGCCTACGACCGGATGGTGTCCGACCTGCACGAGCTCGTGGCGACGATGCAGGACCCGGACCTCCGCAGCCTCCTGGCGCGACTGTTCGAGGAGAGCTCGGACGTCTGGCGGCTCTGGAGCACGGCGCCGGCGGCCAAGTACTACCACCAGGCGTACCGGCACGGGCTTCTCGAGCACTCGCTGTCGGTTGCCCAGGGGGTCAGCGCCATGGCCGCCACGTTCCCCGAGATCAACCGCGACGTCGCGGTGGCGGGAGCCTTGCTGCACGACATCGGCAAGATCGAGGCCTACGCCATGGACGGCGGATCGATCGAGCTCACGGACGCCGGCAAGCTCCAGGGCGAGATCGCCCTCGGGTACTACCTGATCCGCCGGGAGATCGAGCGGCTCCCGGGCTTTTCGGCGGAGACCGCTCAGGCGCTTCTGCACATCGTCCTGTCTCACCACGGACAGCTGGAGCACGGCAGCCCTGTGCTCCCGTGCACGCGGGAGGCCACGCTCGTCCACATGATCGACAACCTCGGTGGTCGGCTCGGAAGCTTCGACCGGATCGAGAAGGGCCTGGCCGGCGGGGAGCGCTGGTCTGGCTTCGATCGCGCGCTGGCCGGCTCGGCGTACTTCGCGCCGCGGTCCGAGGACAGCCAAGCCGCTTAGCGAGACCTCGAAGCTCGCAAACAGCGGCCTTCCGTCGCAGGGTCTTGTGCCCCGGTGGTCGTTTGCAAACAGGCGCCCTCGTATCCTGGGGCGCCGTGGCGAAGGACACCGAGAAGCTCATCCGTCAGCTGTCGCTGATCTCGTTCCTGATGGCCGAGCGGCGGCCGATCACCGCGCTCGAGATCAAGCAGGAGGTCGAGGGGTACTCGGGCATGAACGACGACGCCTTCGCGCGCCGCTTCTATGCCGATCGCGCCGAGCTCGAGTCGCTCGGGATCGAACTGAAGGTGGACAAGCCGGCCGAGGGCTACTACGAGGCGGAGAACTACACGCTTCCGCCGGAGAACTTCTATCTCCCGGCAATCGAGTTCACGGACTCGGAGCTCGGGTCGCTTCGTACGGCGCTGTCGCTCCTCAGCGGCGAGTTCGCCTACGCCGAGCCGCTGCGGCTCGCGCTGCAGCAGCTGTCCTGGGGAAAGCCATCGCCGCTCGCAGGACCGGAGCACCGTTCCGTCGCGCTGGCGGTCACCGCTGACGCGGGCGGCAGGGAGCTTTCGCAGCGGCTCTCCAAGGTCGAGACGGCGATCTTCCGGCGCAAGACGATCCTCTTCGACTACTACACGATGGGGCGTGACGCCGAGGAGAGTCGGAAGGTCGACCCATACCACCTGCTGTTCCGCGGTGGCCAGTTCTATCTCGTGGGCTACTCGCACGAGCGAGGGGCCGTGCGGGTCTTTCGCCTGTCGCGTATTCGCGGCAAGGTCGGCTACTCGTCGAAGGCGGAGCACGACTTCACGCGGCGCGAGGGCTTCGACCCGCGCGTCTACGCCACTCGAACCGACTGGCAGCTCGGCGAGCCCGTCGACACGGCACGCGTATGGCTGTCCGATCGCATCGACTGGCTGGTCGAGCGCCACTTCGGCCACGCCGGCGAGGTCGTGCCCGCCGCGGATATCGACGAAGCCCCCGACACCGGCGTCGTCTTCGCCACGCCCTACGCCGAGTCACGGCAGCTCATCTCCTGGGTCCTGGGCCTGGGCGAGCGCGCGCGGATCCTCGGTCCCCCCCAGCTGGTGGATGAGGCCGAGGAGCGCATAGGCCTCCTGGTCTCCCGCCACACCGGCGAGCTCGAGCTGGCGCCGGCAAGGCGGGGCGGCACGGCGCCGCGGGTGGACCCGGAGTCAAACGGACGGCACGAGACGGCGATCCGTCCCGAGCGCTTCGCGCGCCTCGTCACGCTCGCGGGGATACTCATCCGGGCCGCCCGCGACGGCGACAAGCTGGACGTGCGCCAGCTCTGCGAGAGCCTTCAGGTGAGCGACGAGGAGCTCCGCGAGGACATCGACGTGCTGAACGTGGTGAACTTCGGCGGCGGCAGCTACGTTCTCTACGCCGAGGTGCAGGGCGACACGATCGAGGTCGATCCCGAGCCCTACGGCGACAACTTCGCCAAGCCGGCGCGCCTCCTGCCGCTCGAGGCGAAGGCGCTGATCGCCGCCATCGACCTGATCGGTGACCACCTTCCGGCCGGGTCGCTCGCCTCGGCGCGCGAGAAGATCGTCTCGGCGCTGGGGCAGGACCCCGCGGGCGACGGCCTTCAGATCACGACCGCCAAGGGCGACGACTCCAGCGTGGCGCGCGTCGTGAGCGAGGCGATCGAGCAGCGCAGGCTGCTCGAGATCGACTACTACAAGGAGAACGAGGACGAGTTCACCACGCGGCGTGTCGAGCCCTACCAGCTGCTGAACGGCCAGGAGGGCTGGTACGTGCACTCGTTCGACCCGGAGCGCGACGCCACGCGCAGCTTCCGGCTGGACCGGATCCGCTCGGCCACCGTGACCGACGAGTCATTCGAGCCCCGGCCCGACGTGGAGCCGGACCTTCAGGGCTGGCCGCGAACGGGCGAGGTGCCCGCCTCACGCACCGCCCGCGTCTGGGTCGCCCCCGAGCGCGCGCGCTGGGCGCGCGAGGACCGTCGCATGGTGCAGGAGCTAGTCGACGGCGCGGTGATCGTGGAGCTTCACTTCGCCGGCGCAGACTGGCTCGCGGGAGAGATCCTCAAGGAGGCCGGCGACGCCGCGGTGCTCGAGCCGGAGGACGCGCGCGCCGCCGTGCTCGAGGCGGCCGAGGCGCTGGCCGGGGCCGCAAGGCGCTAGCTCCTCACCCGCCGCTCGGACTCCCTTAGCTAGAGTCCGCCGCCGCCTTGCAGACCACAGACCTCACACGCGAGACCCTGCGCCGCCTCGCCGACCTTCGTCCCGAGGGGGTTCGGGTGATCAGCGTCTACCTGAACCTGGACCCGGCCGAGTTCTCGACGCCGCAGGCGCGCGAGACGCAGGTGCACTCCCTCCTCGACGATGCCGGTCGGAGGGTGGACGCCGACGAGACTCTCTCCCACGACCAGCGGGGGGACCTGCGGGCGGACCTCGAAAGGCTGCGCGAGTACTTCGAGGGGCCGGACTTCGCGCCGCAGGGCGCGCATGGGATGGCGGTGTTCCTCGCTTCGGCCGCGGACCTCTTCGAGGTGGTGAGGCTGCCGCGTCCGGTGGAGTCGCAGGTGGCGATCGACGACTCGCCGCTGGTCGAGCCCCTCGCCGACCTCGTGTCCTCGGGCGGCTGGGCCGTGTTGCTCGTGAGCAGCAAGACGGGTCGCCTGTTCGTGGGCTCGCGCGAGCGGCTCGAGGAGGTGGAGAGCTTTCGCCGCCAGGTGGAGGCCCCGATGGACCAGACGGGGGGCGGATCCCAGGCCCGCAACGACCGGGCGGCCAGCCAGGGGCAAGAGGACCACCTCAAGCAGGTGGCCGACATCCTCTTCCGTCGCACCAAGCGCGCGCCGCTCGACCGGCTGCTCGTGGGCGGGCGTAAGGAGCTCTACAACGCGGTCGAGGCCGAACTCCATCCCTACCTCACGGAGCGCTTGGCCGGTCACGTCAGCGTAGACGTGGAGAACGCCACCGCCGCTCAGGTGCACGAGGCGGCCGGTCCGCTCATCGAGGAGGAGGACAGGAAGCGCGAACGAGCGGCGCTCGATCGCCTCGAGGAGGGCCTCGGTACCGGCGGTCGCGGGGCGGCCGGGCTCGAGGACGTGCTCCGAGCGCTCAACGAGCGGCGCGTCGAGATCCTCATGCGCGCGGAGGGCTTCAGGGTCCCCGGAGTCGTGTGCCGGTCGTGCGGCTTCGTCGGGCCGGCCGAGCTCGAGGAGTGCCCGCTCGACGGCGGCGAGCTTGAGCGCCGCGACGACGTGATGGAGAGCGCCGTGGAGCTCGCGATCGAGCAGTCGGCGGAGGTGATCGTGCCCCGCCAGCACGACGATCTCGAGCGCCACGACGGCGTGGCTGCAGTACTCCGCTTCTAAGCCAGGCGCAGCGCGACCGTCAGTACCCGCCTGAACGCCCTGGGCGGATCACACTCAGGCCGTGCTGCTCTCCTCCGTCTCGCTCTCGGCGATCAGCGTCTCCACCCGCTCGAGGCTCGTCTGCACGCGCATCACCATTGCGTCGAGCGCGGCGCGCGCGCCGTCCACGCCCTTGCTCGCACCGGTCAGCGACTGGCGGATCTTCTGAGCGTCCTTGAGGGCGGACAGCGCCTCGTCGGCGGCATCGCGCACCCCGGCGGCGTCCACCTGCAGGTCCCGCTCGCGGACCATGAGGCAGCGGCAGCGAGCGTAGCGGTAGGCGAGCTCGAGCGGACGTGGGTCGAGCGACTCCTTGTCGAGAGCCACGATCATCTTGTTTCCCTCGTACTCCTGGAGCGGCTCGCGGCCGGCCGGCACCTTCTCGTCGGCCGTCACGAGGAGGATCGCGAAGCCGGCGTCGCGCTCGGCGAGCGAGGCGTTCAGTACCTGCCAAGCGCGGTTCTTCGAGAGCTTCTCGTCCTTCGCGTCGATGGCGATGCGGCCCTTGCCCTGCCCTGAGGCAGCCTCGAGCTCGATCACAATGTCGCCGCTCTTCCCGCCGCTGGCCGAGCGCTCGTCGCCCACGTGGTGCGCCACGTCACCGCGTCGCACGCTCATCTCCTCGATGACCCCGAAGGCCTGATCCTCGAAGGTTCGACCCTTGAACGAGCCGCGCTCGCGCTCCGCCGTGAGCTCCACCTCCGCCTCCTGCGCATCGCGCAGGCGCTTGATCTCCCCCTCCAGCGCCGCGAACTTCTCGATCAGCGCATCGTTGCGCTCGCTCGAGCGCTTCATCTCTCCCACGACCGAGGCCTTGAAGTCGGCCAACGGGTTGTGGCCGTCGGCGGCGGAGAACTGCTTCAGCAGGTCCTGCCGCGACTCCTGGAGCTTCTTGCCGACCAGCTCGTGGACCTGATGCTGGACGGCCGTGTTCCGGTCGGACCCGAAGTGCCTCGCGATCAGCTCCGAGAGCTCCTCCGCGTGCGCGTCGAGTGACTTCGTCATCGCCCCGCTGTCCTCCCCCAGGAAGCGCTCCAAGCGCTCCTCGAGCTCCACGGTGATCCTCTGCGCTCGCTCCGCAAAGGACCGCTCGACCTCGTCGGAGGTGCGTTCGAACTCGCGCTTGACGAAGTCGACCTCGGCGGCCGTGGCTTCGCGGTCGAGCACCCGGGCACCGATCTCGATCGCGCGCGTAACGGTCTCGTCAGCGGTCACGCCCTGCTCGAGCCGGCGCTCGACGACTTCCGCGAGCGTCCTGTCGTCGACGACGAGTCCGTCGACGAACACGACGCCGTCGCGAACCTCGACGGACGAGCGGGTGAGCGGTAGTGCTTGTGCGGCTTCCATGATCGGGTCGTCGTACGCTACGCCGCTTCCCTGACGGAACCGCGCGGACGAGCCATTTAGGCTCTCCGCTCATGGGCTCCCGCCGCGACCAGATAAGGATGTCGGAGGAGGAGGCGCGCGAGTTCCTCGTGGAGCAGAAGATCGTGAGCGTGGCCACGATCGGCCCGCGCGGGCGCCCGCACCTGGTACCGCTCTGGTACGTACCCGACGGGCTCGAGCTGCGGGGCTGGACGTACGCCGCCTCCCAGAAGGCCAAGAACCTCGAGCGTGACCCGCGCGCGACGCTCCAGGTCGAGGACGGGGTCGAGTACCACGAGCTCCGCGGCGTGACGATGGAGTGCGACGTCGAGGTGGAGCGGCAGCCCGAGCTCGTGGCCGACTACGGGCTCGCGCTCTTCGGGCGCTACGGCGGCGAGCCGGTGCCGTCCGAGATCCGCGACATGGTCGCCAAGCAGGCCCAGAAGCGGGTCGGTCTGCGGTTCGTGCCCACGCGCACGGTCACGTGGGACCACGGGAAGCTCGGCGGGATCTACTAGGTGTCCGGCGACGGCCTCAAGGGCCTGATCCTGTCGGGCGGCAGGGGCACGCGCCTGCGACCGCTCACGTACACGAGCGCGAAGCAGCTCGTGCCGGTCGCGAACAAGCCGGTCCTCTTCTACGGGATCGAATCGATGGCGGCGGCCGGCATCACCGAGATCGGGATCATCATCGCGCCGGAGACCGGAGAGGAGATCCGAGCGGCCGCCGGCGACGGCTCCCGCTTCGGGGTGTCGATCACCTACGTGGTCCAGGACGCGCCGCTCGGGCTCGCCCACGCCGTCCTTACGGCCGAGGAGTTCCTCGGCGACTCGCCGTTCGTCGTCTACCTCGGCGACAACCTCCTGCGCGACGGCATCAACGCGCTCGTGGAGGCCTTCCGCCGCGAGCGACCGGATGCTCTGATCCTCCTCACCCCCGTGTCCGATCCGGAGAACTACGGGGTCGCCGAGCTGGACGGCGACAGCGTGTCGCGGCTGGTGGAGAAGCCCGAGGAGCCGAGCACCGACCTGGCGCTCGTGGGCGTCTACATGTTCACGTCCTCGATCTTCGACGCCGCCAGGGCGATCGAGCCCTCCGCGCGCGGGGAGCTCGAGATCACCGATGCCATCCAGCACCTCGTCGACCACCGCCTGCGCGTCGACCCCCACATCGTCCAGGGATGGTGGAAGGACACCGGGCGCGTGGACGACATCCTGGAGGCCAACCGCCTGATCCTCGACGACCTCAGAGAGCGCGTGGAGGGCGAGCTCGTCGAGTCCCGCGTCGACGGTCGCGTGGTGATCGAGCCGGGCGTGCGCCTGGAGCGCGCCCTGGTGCGCGGTCCGGCCATCATCGGCGCCGGGTCGACGATCACCGACGCCTACGTGGGGCCCTACACGGCCATCGGCGAGAACGTGGTGGTCGCCCGCGCCGAGCTCGAGCACTCGATCCTGCTGGCCGGCTCCTCCGTGCGCGACCTCCAGGGGCGGATGGAGGCGAGCCTCGTGGGAAAGGACGTGGCGATCGCCCGCAGCCCGGCGATGCCGCGCGCGTACCGCTTCGTGGTGGGCGACAACGCGGACATCACGATCCTCTGACGGCCGGTGGTATTGGTAGGTCCATGAAGCTCTTGGTGACCGGCGCGGAGGGCATGCTCGGCACGGATGTGGTGCGTGCCGCGGAGAGGATGGATCACGACGTCGTCGGCCTCGGACACGCCGACCTCGACGTCACCGACGTCGACGCGGTCGCCCGGCTGTTGGGAGACCTGCGCCCGGAAGCGGTGGTGAACTGCGCCGCCTACACCAACGTGGATGGGGCCGAGGACGATCTTCGGTCCGCGATGGACACGAATGCCCACGGCGCCGGTGCACTGGCGTCCGCGGCGCGTGCGATCGGCGCATCGGTCCTCTATCCCTCGAGCGACTACGTCTTCGACGGCTCGAAGGCGGCTCCCTACGTCGAGTCCGACGAGCCGCGTCCCCAGTCCGTCTACGCGCAGTCGAAGCTCGCCGGAGAGCACTCCACCGCCGAGTCGAATCCACGCCACTTCCTCGTGCGGTCGTCCTGGTTGTTCGGCGTGGCGGGAAAGAACTTCGTGGAGACGATGCTGAGCCTCGCGACCAACCACGGCGAGGTGGTGGTCGTGCGTGACCAGCTCGGCTGCCCGACCTATACCGCCCACCTGGCGGACGCACTCGTGCGCCTGGTCGCAACGGACGCGTACGGCCTGCACCACATCGCTGGGGCGGGCGGGTGCTCCTGGTACGAGTTCGCGCTCGAGATCTTCCGTCAGGCGGGCGTGGAGTGCCGGGCGATGTCCTGCACGACCGAGGAGATCGACCGGCCGGCCCCGCGCCCCGCCTACTCGGTCCTCGCCACGGAGCGCGGGGAGGCCATCCACCTTCCCGAGTGGGAAGTCGGGCTCGGCGACTACTTGAAGGAGCGCGTGGCCGCGGCGTGAGGGTGCTCGTCACCGGCGGGGCCGGGTTCATCGGCTCTGCCTACGTCAGGGAGGCGCTGTCGAGTCGCCCGGACGCCGACGTCGTGGTCCTGGACAAGCTGACCTACGCGGGAAGGCGCGCGAACCTCGCGGACGTCGAGGACCGGATCGCGTTCATCGAAGCGTCGATCGAGGACCGAAATGCGGTCCGGAACGCGATGACCGACTGCGACGCCGTAGTGAACTTCGCCGCCGAGACGCACGTGGACAGGTCGATCGCCGATCAGGAGGCCTTCGCCAGGACCCACGTGATCGGCACCTCCGTGCTCCTCGACGCGGCTCGCGAGCTCGGCGTCGGCCGTTACTTGCAGGTCTCCACCGACGAGGTCTACGGCTCGATCGCCTCGGGCTCGTTCTCGGAGGACTCACCGCTCGACCCCTCGTCCCCCTACAGCGCCACCAAGGCAGGCGGCGACCTGCTCGTGTCAGCCCACGTGCGCACCCATGGCGTGGATGCCGTGGTCTGCCGCGGCTCGAACAACTACGGCCCGCGTCAGCATCCGGAGAAGCTGATCCCCCTGTGCGTCTTGAACGCGCTCGCCGGCGACCCCCTTCCGGTCTACGGGGACGGGCGGCAGGTGCGCAACTGGCTGTACGTCGAGGACTTCGCGCGCGCGATCGACGCGGTCCTTCGGCTCGGTCAAGCCGGTGAGGTCTACAACGTCGGCGGACCGGACGAGACGGAGAACATCGACGTGGTTCGAAGGATCGTGGAGCTGACCGGCCGCGACGAGTCGCTGATCGAGCACGTGACCGACAGGCCGGGCCACGACCGCCGCTATTCGCTGTCCTCGGACAAGGTGAGGGCGCTCGGCTGGTCGCCGGCCACGCGCTTGGACGAGGGGCTTGCGCGCACGGTCGACTGGTACAGGCAGAACGAGTGGTGGTGGGCGCCTATCCGCAGCGGCGAGTACCGCCAGTACTACGAGCGGCAGTACGGGCGGGGCATAAGCGGGTAGCTCGCCGGGCTGGGCGCGCACCCCCCTTTCCGAATGCTCGACCTGCACAACTCGACACACCCCCGACTCTCCGATGGGGTGAGCGAGGTTCCGCATCGCCCACATGCACGAGGCGACACAGGCCCGCGACGAGGGCGCGTGTGTCGCGTCATGCAGGTAAGAGCAGCCGACCAGACGACCAACTCCACGGCGGCCCCCCGCCGCGCCGGAGAGCGCGTGGAATCACTCATCTAGCCTTCACTGATGCTGCAGTCGGCTCCAGCCCTCGAGATCCGCGAGCTCACGAAGCGCTACGACGACGGCACGCTCGCCCTCGAGGACACGGACCTCACCGTGCCCGACGGCGCCTTCTTCGGCCTGCTCGGACCCAACGGGGCCGGCAAGACGACCCTCATCAACGCGGTGTGCAACCTCATCCGCGTGACCTCGGGCGAGGTGCTCGTGTTCGGCGAACCCGCCGACACGCTGGCGGCCCGCCGCTCCGTAGGGCTTGCCGAGCAGGACATCAACCTGGACCGCTTCCTGACCGTCGAGGAGACGCTCGTCTACCACGGCGGCTATTTCGGCATGGCCGGCGACGAGGCGCGGGCGCGGGCGGCCGACATGATCGAGACCTTCGACCTCCGCGCAAAGGCCGACGTTCGCACGCCGAAGCTCTCCGGCGGCATGCGCAGGCGACTGCTGCTGGCGCGGGCGCTCATGCACCGCCCGCGGCTCGTGATCCTCGACGAGCCCACCGCCGGTGTGGACTTCGAGCTGCGCCAGGAGCTGTGGACCTACATCCGCCGCCTGCACGAGGAGGGAACGACGATCCTCTTGACCACGCACTACCTCGAGGAGGCCGAGACGCTCTGCGAGGAGATAGCCCTGATCCGGGACGGCGAGCTGATAGCGCGCGACACTGCCGAGGGGCTGCGTGAGCGCTACGGCGGGAACACGCTCGCCGACGTCTACGTGAAGGCGATGGGGATGCCGGTCCCCTGATCGCCGGTGGCTACCCTCAGCGGGTGGCCCAGCTCGACTCCCTTCGCAAACAGACCGCTGACGAACCGGCTCTCGCGCCCGCTGCCGGCGATGTCGGACCCGCCGACGGTCTCGGCGGCCTCGCCTGGCTTTCGCGTCGCGAGATCCTGCGCGTGTGGAAGGTCTGGACGCAGGCCGTGCTCGCGCCGGTCGTCTCGTCGATGCTCTTCATCCTCGTGTTCGGGGTGTCGCTCGGGGGGCGGATCCGCGAGGTCGCGGGCTTTCCCTACGAGGTCTTCGT
Source organism: Thermoleophilaceae bacterium (assembly GCA_030447875.1). Taxonomy (GTDB): domain Bacteria; phylum Actinomycetota; class Thermoleophilia; order Solirubrobacterales; family Thermoleophilaceae; genus JAUJOA01. The sequence goes on along the minus strand of JAUJOA010000006.1, from coordinate 26,632 downwards.
CGTCCCCGGCCTGATCGTCATGGCGATGGTTCAGGCGGCGTACAACAACAACGCGTCGACGATCTATCAGGCACGCTCCGACCGCTACGTCAACGACGTGCTCTCGGCTCCGATGAAGCCGTGGCAGATGAATCTCGGCTTCAACGTGGGCGGCATCGTGCGCGCGATCGCAATCGGCGCCTTCCTCCTGCTGCTCGCGCTCCCGCTCACCGGAGTCGGCGTGGCCCAGCCGCTGGTCCTGGTCCCCGCCGTGCTGTTCGGCGTCGTGCTGTTCGGTGCGCTCGGCACGGTGGTGGGCATCTACGCCGAGCAGTGGGACCACACCACGTTCATCTCGAACATCGTGATCCTGCCCCTGGCGTTCGTCGGAGGAGTCTTCTATTCGATCGACCTGCTCGGCTCACCGTGGCACGAGCTCTCGCACTTCAATCCGGTCTTCTACCTCGTCAACGCGGTCCGCTACGGGTTCCTCGGCACGAGCGACGTGAGCGTGGCGCTGTCGCTCGGCGTCACCGCGGCGCTGGCCATCCCCACCTACCTCTGGGCGCAGTACCTCTTCACGAGCGGCCGCAGGCTGAAGGCCTGACCGAGCGGATGGAAGCGCTCGCGGCGCTCGAGCGCCGTGTGGTGGACTGCCGCCGCTGTCCGCGGCTCGTGGACTGGCGCGAGCGAGTGGCGCGTGAGAAACGAGCCGCGTTCGCCGACGAGGAGTACTGGGGCCGGCCGATCCCGGGCTTCGGCGATCCCGCTGCACGTGTCTACGTTCTCGGGCTTGCGCCCGCCGCGCATGGCGGCAACCGGACGGGCAGGATCTTCACAGGCGATCGCTCGGGCGACTGGTTGTTCGCGGCGATGCATCGCACCGGCTTCACGAACCAGGCCACGTCCCTCCATCGCTATGACGGCCTACGGCTCGAGGGAGCGTTCGTCGGCGCGGCGGTGCGGTGCGCGCCGCCGGGCAACCGTCCACTGCCGTCCGAGCGCGACAACTGCCTGCCGTACGCGGCGGAGGAGCTGCGACTGCTGACCTCGCTGCGCGTGATCGTCTGCCTGGGTGGATTCGCGTGGGAGGCTGCGGCCCGGCTCCACGGTGTGCGGCCGCGGCCGCGCTTCGGACATGGAGCGGAGCACGCCGCCGCCGATGGCCGCATCCTTCTGGGCTCCTACCATCCGAGCCAGCAGAACACCTTCACCGGAAAGCTGACCACCGCCATGCTCGACGGCATATTCGCCAGGGCGCGCGCGCTCGCATGGGGCTGACACGCCCGCGTCGGCTGATCGCCTGGCCCGCGGCCGTGGCGGCGGTCGTCCTCCCGGCGGCGATTCCACCGTCGCTGCGCACCGGCGACCAGCCGGGCCCTTGCGGATCCGGGTCGCTCGTGCGGGTGGCGGAGCTACGCGATTGCGGCGCCGGCCTGCCGGCGCTCTACTCCATCGGCAAGCCGCGGTCACTGCCGCTCGCTCGCAGCGTCCGTGCCGCCGGCGACTACGCCGATGCGCGGACGGGCGACATTTCCTTCGCCGTGATCGACTCGCGTGGGCGCCTCCGCGGGAGGCGGATGAACCGGCCGCACGTAGCGGCGAGCGTCGTCAAGGCGATGCTCCTCGTCGCCTTCCTCGACCGCTCGAACGGCCGGCTCGGGGCGGACGACCGGACACTGCTGGATCGCATGATCCGCGTCTCCGACAACGACGCCGCCACCGCCATCTTCGAGCGCGTGGGCCAGCGAGGCCTCGTGAACCTCGCTCGCCGTGCCGGCCTTCGGGACTTCGAGCCCTCCCCGGCCTGGGGCGACTCCCAGGTCACCGCTGCAGACCAGGCGCGCTTCTTTCGCGACGTCGACCGTCTGCTCCCCGCTCGGCACCGTGACTATGGCCGTCGCCTGCTCACCACGATCGTGCCCGAGCAGAGCTGGGGCATCCCCCAGGTGGCACGCCCGCGGTGGACGGTCCTCTTCAAGGGTGGCTGGCGCGAGATCGCCTCCGGCGAGGTCGTGAACCAGGCGGCGCGGCTCGAGCGGGCCGGCGCGGGAGTCTCGATCGCGGTGCTGTCCGACGGCAACCCGTCGATGGCCTACGGGATCGAGACGGTCAGCGGCATCGCGAGGCGCCTGCTTCGCCAATAGCGTCGGTCACTCGCCGGGCGCTTGGGGTACCTGGTTGTCGAGCTCCTTCTGCAGCTGCTCGGACTGCTTCTGCGCATCCTCGCTCTGCTGCTCGAGCTGCTTCTGCGCATCGTCGAGTTCCTTCTTCGCGTCGTCGATCTGCCGCTCCGCCCCGTCGGGGACCGCTCGATCTCTCACCTCATTTTGCACGTCGTCCTCGCCGCAGGCGGGGACGAGGGCCACCACGGCGGTCGCCGCCAGCGGGAGAAGCCGCTTTCTCGCCTGGTGCATCGGGCATGCCTCCTCGAGTCGATTGCGCGGCAGCATAAGCTGCCCGGCGAGCACGTTCGGGCCCGTACATCGTTGACGGTACGCTCGGGGGTCGTATGGAGAGCGTCGCGCTCGCATCGTTCACACGCGAGGTACGGGACTGGTTCGCGCACGCGTTCGCGCAGCCAACACCCGCCCAGGAGCAGGCTTGGCCGGCGATCGCCGCGGGCGAGAACGTCCTGCTCTCGGCGCCGACCGGGTCCGGCAAGACACTCGCCGCCTTCCTGTGGGGGCTCGACCGGCTGGTTGCCGAGCCGGCCGCCGAGGGTGAGCGGCGCACGCGGCTGGTGTACGTCTCCCCGCTCAAGGCGCTGTCCTACGACATCGAGCGCAACCTGCGCGCGCCCCTCAAGGGAATCGGGGGCGACATCGAGGTGGCCATCCGCACCGGGGACACGCCGCAGCGTGAGCGCCAGGCGATGCTCCGCAAGCCGCCGGACATCCTCATCACGACTCCCGAGTCGCTCTACCTCATGCTCACCTCGCGCGCGCGGGACATCCTGCGCGACGCGGAGTGGGCGATCGTCGACGAGATCCACGCCGTGGCGCAGACGAAGCGCGGCGCTCACCTGGCGCTCACGCTCGAGCGGCTCGAGCACCTGGCAGAGCGACCCGTCCAGCGCATCGGCCTCTCGGCCACCCAGCGGCCGCTCGAGGAGGTCGGGCGCTTTCTGACGGGGACCGGGCGCCCGTGCCGGATCGTGGACACGGGCATCCGCAAGCCGCTCGACCTGAAGATCCAGGTGCCGGTCGAGGACATGCGCGAGCCGTCGACGGGCGACGAGGCGGTGGTCGACCCGGCCACCGTGGACGGCACCGCCACGCGGCGTTCGATCTGGCCCGCCATCTACCCGGAGCTGTTGAAGCTCGTGCAGCAGCACCGCTCGACGATCATCTTCGTGAACAACCGTCGCGGGGCGGAGCGGCTGGCGGTGCGGCTGAACGAGCTGGCGAATGGTGAGGATGAGGACGACGGCGCGGAGACGAAGGTCATTGCCCGCGCGCACCACGGCTCGCTCGCGCGCGAGGAGCGCGTCGTGGTCGAGGAGCTGCTCAAGTCGGGCCGGCTCCCGTGCCTGGTGGCCACGTCATCGCTCGAGCTCGGCATCGACATGGGAGCGGTCGACCTCGTGCTCCAGGTCGAGTCGCCCAAGTCCGTGACGCGCGGGCTCCAGCGCATCGGTCGCGCCGGGCACGGGGTGGGCGAGGTGTCGAAGGGCCGGATCTTTCCCAAGTTCCGGGCCGACCTCCTCGAGTGCGCGGTGGTCGCCAAGCGCATGCGTGAGGGCGAGATCGAGGAGACGGTGGTGCCGCGCAACCCGCTCGACGTGCTCTCGCAGCAGATCGTGGCGATGGTGGCCACCGGCGACGAGTGGCGCGTGCCCGAGCTGCACGAGCTGCTTCGCCGCGCCTACCCGTACGCCGAGCTGTCCCGCGAGCTGCTCGACAACGTGCTCGACATGCTGGACGGCCGCTACCCGTCCGAGGAGTTCAGCGAGCTGCGCCCCCGAATCGTCTGGGACCGGATCGAGGACACGATCCGCGCGCGACGGGGGGCGCTCCAGCTCGCGGTGACGAACGCCGGCACGATCCCGGACCGCGGGCTCTTCGGCGTGCACCTCCCCGACGGGCGGCGTGTGGGCGAGCTCGACGAGGAGATGGTCTACGAGGCGCGTGCGGGCCAGACCTTCATGCTCGGGGCCTCCACCTGGAGGATCGAGGAGATCACGCGCGATCGCGTGATCGTCAGCCCGGCCCCCGGCGCGCCCGGCGCAGTCCCCTTCTGGCGTGGCGACGGCGTGGGAAGGCCCGTCCAGCTCGGGCGGGCGATCGGCGAGTTCTGCCGTGAAACCGTGGACCGCGAGCCAAGCGAGCTCGTCAAGACGCACGACCTCGACGAACGGGCGGCGGGCAACCTCGTGGCGTTCCTGCGTGAACAGCGCGAGGCGACCCGAGTGATCCCGTCGGACCGGACGATCGTGGTGGAGCGCTTCCGCGACGAGATCGGGGACTGGCGCCTGTGTGTCCTCTCCCCCTATGGCGGGCGCGTACACGCCGCCTGGGCGCTGGCGCTCTCGGCGCGGATCCGCGACGGGTTCGGGCTGGAGGCCGACGCCATCTGGTCGGACGACGGCATCATCGTCCACCTACCCGACGCGGACGAGCCTCCCAGCGCCGATCTCGTCCTCGTCGAGCCCGACGAGCTCGAGGATCTGGTCGTTCGCGAGCTCGGCGCCTCGGCGCTGTTCGGCGCGCGCTTCCGGGAGAACGCCGCCCGCGCGCTGCTGATCCCGCGCGCCTACCCGGGCAAGCGGACGCCGCTCTGGCAGCAGCGGCTGAAGGCGCAATCGCTGCTCGAGGTGGCGAAGCGCTACGGGCAGTTCCCGATCATCCTCGAGACCTACCGCGAGTGCCTGCGCGACGTGCTCGACCTCCCGGGACTCGACGCGCTCCTGCGCGGTCTTCACAGCCGTGAGCTGTCGCTCGTCGAGGCGGAGACGCAGCGCGCTTCGCCGTTCGCCTCGTCACTCCTGTTCGACTACGTCGCGACATACATGTACGAGGGCGACACGCCGAACGCCGAGCGCCGGGCCGCCGCCCTCTCGCTCGATCGCGACCTTCTCCGTGAGCTGCTCGGGCAGGAGGAGCTACGCGAGCTGATCGACCCGGCGGCGCTCGACGAGGTGGAGGGCGACCTCCAGCGCACCAGCGAGCGCACCCGGGCCGCCAACTCGGACGGGCTGCACGACGTGCTGCGGGCGGTGGGCGACGTCACGACGGCCGAGGCGCAGCTGCGCTGCCTCGACGCGGTGTCGGCCAAGCGGATGCTCGAGGAGCTGGTGCGAGAGCGGCGGGCGGTGCTGATGCGGATCGGCGGCGAGGAGCGCTACATCGCGGCGGAGGACGCCGGTCTCTACCGCGACGCGCTGGGAGCCGTCCCCCCCGGGGGGCTGGCCGCCACGTTCCTGGAGCCGGTCGAGAACCCGCTCGAGCGAATTGTCCGCCGCTTCGCACGCACGCACGGCCCGTTCACGGGACGCTCTCCGAGCGACCGCTACGGCGTGGACCTCGTGCCCGTCCTCCACGTGCTCGAGCAGGCCGGGGCACTGATCCGTGGCGAGCTGCGCCCCGGCGGCACCGAGCGCGAATGGTGCGACCCGGACGTTCTGCGGCGCCTGCGCCGCGCGTCGCTTGCGTCGCTTCGCCGCGAGGTGGAGCCGGCCGAGCAACGGGCGCTGGCGCGGTTCCTGCCGGCATGGCAGGGAGTCGACGCCGCGCCCCCCGGAGGCGCCGGCATCGACAGGCTCCGCGAGGTGCTGGTGCCTTTGCAGGGTCTCGCCCTCGCGCCGGAGGTCTGGGAGCGCGACGTGCTTCCCCGCCGCGTGGGCGCTTACTCCACGTCCTGGATGGATGCCCTGTGCGCGGGAGGCGAGCTGGTCTGGATCGGCGCTGGGGCGCTCGGCCGCTCGTCGGGGCGGATCGCGCTCTACTTCCGTGACGACGCGCGCTGGCTCGGCCCACCGCCCGCGAAATCGGAGCGTCCGCCGCTCCCGCTCCACGACGCTCTTCGCGAGCGGCTCGAGCGCGGCGCGGCGTTCTGGGCGGACCTCCTGGCGGATGTCCCCGAGGTGTCCGGCGCTGTGGTCGAGCCGGCCGAGCTGCAGGAGGCGCTGTGGGACCTGGTGTGGGCGGGCGAGGTCACCAACGACGCCTTCGCCCCGCTCCGGGCCCCGCGCCTGTCGCTGGCGCGCGCCGCCCAGGACCGCCGGCGGCGATTCGCGCGCCATCGGCGCCCGACGGCGCCGCAGATCCAGGGACGATGGTCGCTCACAGCGCCGCTCTTCGCCGGTGCGCCGCAGTACGGACCGCGCATGCGAGCGCTGGCCGAGCTCCTGCTCGAGCGCTACGGCATCGTGACGCGCGAGACGGTGCTGGCCGAGGGGATTCCAGGCGGTTTCTCGTCACTGTACGGCGAGTTGACCAACCTGGAGACGCTCGGCACCGCGCGCCGCGGCTATTTCGTCGAGGGCCTCGGCGGAGCACAGTTCGCGCTGCCCGCCGCGGTCGAGCGGCTGCGCGGCCTGAGAGCCGACGAGCCCGCCGGCGCGCTCGTCCTGGCTGTGACCGATCCGGCGAACCCGTACGGCGCCTCGCTGCCGTGGCCGCGACGCGACGACGACGCTTCGAGCAATGGCGCTCGCACGGGCGGTCGCCGTCCCGCACGCGTGCCCGGCGCCTACGTCGTCACGCTCGACGCTGAGCCGGTGCTCTACCTCGAGCGCGGAGGGAAGGGCCTCGTGGCCCTCCGTCCGCCGCTGGGCGAGCGCGACGCCCCGGCCGACTGGTTGCATGAGGCGCTCGACGCACTCGCCGAGCATGTGCGTCGGGGCCGCCTGAAGCGGCTCGCGCTCGAGCGCTTCGACGGCGAGCCAATCGTCGGATCACCCGTCGAGCCGCTGCTCGTGGAGCTGGGCTTCCGCCAGGGCCCGCGCAAGCTGACCCTGAGCGCATAGCCGGCACGGGCGTCCTGGGGTGTGCCATCTGCCATCTTTGAAAAATGCCCGAGGGCGACACGATCCACCACGCCGCACGCCGCGTCGGCGCCGCGCTCGTCGACCGCCCGATCGTCTCGATCGAGACGCCGCAGGCGCGCCACCGCCACGACCGCTGGCCGGAGCGTCTCTCGGGGCGGGGCGTGCAGCGCGTCGACGCGCACGGCAAGCACCTGTTCCTGCGCTTCGACGGCGACCTGACCCTCCACTCGCATCTGCGGATGGGCGGCAAGTGGGGCGTCTACCGCCGCGGCGAGCGCTGGCGCCGCGGCGCCCGCCGAGCGTGGCTCGTGATCCGGACCGCCGACTACGAGGTGGTGCAGTTCGACGGTCCCGTGCTCGAGCTCATGAGCGAAGGACGGGCGCGCTCTGACCAGCGCCTCGCCGGGCTCGGCAGCGACATCATCCGCGACGACTTCGACGAGGACTCCTTCGTCCGAAGCCTCCGCGAGGATGATCCGACGCGCGGGATAGGCGATGCCCTTCTCGATCAGCGCAACGTGGCCGGCATCGGCAACATCTGGAAATCGGAGTCCTGCTTCATGGCGGGCGTGGACCCGTGGCGGGCGGTGGGCGAGGTGACAGACGAGGAGGCGCGCGCGATCGTCCGCCGCGCACGACCGCTGATGCGCCTGTCCGCCGAGCGGGGTGGGCGCACCGTGACCTATGAGCCCGAGCGGCCGGCGCGCGGTCCTGAGAACCGTACGTGGGTCTACAACCGCGTCGGCTTGCCCTGCCGGCGCTGCGGCACGCTTGTGAAGTCCCGCGGGCAGGGCGACGACAACCGCACCACCTTCTGGTGCCCCACCTGCCAGCGATGACTCGACCGGCGCGACTCCCCGCCCTCAAGCGCGTCGGTCACAAGGGCGCCGACTTGGTCGCGCCCGGCAACACGTTCGAGAGCTTCCGGGCGGCGCTCGATACGGGCGTCGACATGATCGAGTTCGACGTGCTCCGGCTGAGGGATGGCCGGCTCGTGCTGGCCCACGACCTCGAGGACGCGGCGAAGCGCCGGCCGGTCACGCTCGAGGAGGGACTCGACCACTTCGCCGGTGAGGCCTACGAGGGCGTCGAGCTCGATGTGGACCTCAAGGTGCCGGGGTACGAGCGTGAGGTCGTGGACGGGCTCCTCGCCAGGGGGCTCGGTGAGCGCGCGCTCATCTCGTCGACCTATCCGGAGAGCCTCGAGCTCGTCGGTCAGTTCGCTCCCGGCATACGTCGGGGCTGGTCGGTCCCGCGCGCCAGTCGGGACTACACGAAGACGATTCTGGCCCCCGGCGCCTACGCGCTCCTGCGTATCATGCGGGCGCGGCTCCCACGCCAGGCCACGACCGCCCTCCGCGCCGGTCGCTGCGAGGCGCTGATGGTCCACTGGCTGTTGATCAGCCGGCGCCTCGTCGAGGCGGTGCAGGGAGCCGGTGGCCAGCTCTACGCATGGACCGTCGACGACGCACGGCGGATCGCCGCGCTGGATGCCCTCGGCCTCGACGGCGTGATCACGAACGACCCGCGGCTCTTCATGCCCTCCGCTGACGCCGCCGGCGCGGGCTGAGCACGCGGTCGAGCCGCGTAGATCGATCGGCGTGACGTGGGCGCCGCTCGGTCGTAATGCAGGTGTGAGCGACGTGCTGGCGCAACCCGCCCTTCCGCTTCCGGCGAGTGACTCGGCGGAGACCTTCGAGTCCCTCTACCGGCGTACGTTCCCTCGCGTCTATGCCTACGTGGCGTCGCTTCTTCGCGATCGATCCGCGGCCGAGGACGTGACCGCCCAGGCCTTCGAGCGCGCCTACCGCAAGCGCCGGAGCTTCCACGCCTCGAGGGGAACGGCCGAGGCGTGGGTGTTCGGGATCGCCCGAAACGCCGCGCTCGACGAGCTCCGCCGGCGAAAGCGCCGCGCGCGTCTCGAGATCGATCCGGAGGACGTGATGACCGGAGCGCCCGACGAAGAGGCGGAGCGAGCCCTGCGGCACGCCACCGTCCGCTCGGCGCTGGGTGAGCTGTCCCCGCGGGAGCGCGACATGATCGCCCTCAAGTTCGTCGGTGGGCTCCCGAACGCCGAGATCGCCCGCGTGCTCGGACTCTCGGAGTCGAACGTGGGCACGCGACTGCACCGGACCATCGAGAAGCTGAGAAAGGCATGCCATGAGAACGCCTGAGTGGTTCGACCGGGCCGACGACTCCGATCAGGACGCGGCCACCTCGACGCTCGCCGTCGTCGACGAGGCGCTGGAGGCCGGCCGGGTGACGGCTGCCGACCAGCATGAGCGCGAGCTTCAGGAACTGGCGCTCGCGCTGAGCTCCGAGGCTCCGGTGCCGGATCAGCAGTTCGCCGGGCGGCTTGACGCGCGGATGGAGCGCGGGTTTGCGCCGGAAGGGGCCCCCGCCGTGGCGCGCCCCGCCTCGAGGCGAGCCGCGGCCTGGGACTGGGCCGTCGAGCGGCTCGTCACGCTTCGGCCGTCGTTCCGGGTCGTGGCGGGCGCCGCGTCGCTCGTCATCGCCCTGCTCGTGGGCGTCTCCGTCTACACCGGGAGCCGGAGCTCCGACTCCGCCGACACCGCGGTGGACGGCACCGCGATGCCGGCGCAGGAAGAGGGCGCGCGAGGTCTGCTCGACGAAGCGGCGCCATCCGCGGGCGCACGTCAGAGCGATAAGAGGTCAATTCCCTCCGAGCCGGGCGGGACCACGGCCGAGCCTCTGACGCTCCCGCCGTCCACCGATCCCCGGCTCCCCGCCCCCGGTGACGAGGCGCTCGACCAATCCAACCGGCGCGTCGAGCGCAGCGCCTCGATGACGCTCGCCGCGCCGGACGATCGTGTCGCCGAGGTCGCCCGTGACATCCCGGGGATCGTCCAGCGGCATCGCGGGTTCGTGCTCGGCTCATCGGTCACCACGGGCGATGAAGGGGCGACGGGCGGCTCGTTCGACCTGCGCGTTCCCGCGACCGAGCTCGACGCGACGCTGAGCGACCTCGCGGACCTGGGGCAGGTTCGCAGCCAGACGCAGACCAACGACGACGTGACCGGAGCGTTCGTGTCGGTCCGTGACCGCCTGGCCGCGGCGCGTGCCGAGCGCCGCGGCCTCCTGCGCCGCCTGGAGCGCGCCTCCACGGCGGCGGAGGCGCGCGCGACCCGCGAGCGACTCGACCGTGCGACGCGAATCGTCAACCGACTCCAAGGAAGCGTCGCCGCCCTCGAGAAGCGGACCGCTTTCGCGGCCGTCACCCTCTCGCTGGTCGCCGATGACGCTGCCGCGAGCGGCACCGGTGATGCGCTGCACGACGCGGCGAGCTCGCTCCTCGGCGCCTTCAACCTCGCGGTCCGGGTCCTGGGCTTCGTGCTGCCGCTCGCCATCGTCGGCGGCCTGGCCTGGTTCCTGGCCGGCATGCTTCGCCACCGGCGGCGTGAGGCCGCCCTCGAGTAGGCGGGCACCTCAGCGGCCCCACGCCGCCGAGGGTCGGCAGTGCTCTCGAGATTGCCGGTGTGTGATCATTCACCCGTGTCGGAGGGGGAAGAGACCGCCCGGCTACTCGGCCGCTTGCCCATCTTCTCGGGGCTTTCGGAGCCGGAGCTTCAGGGACTCGCCGCGGTTGCCGTGCCGCGCAGCTACGAGGCCGGGGAAGTGGTCTTTCGCGAGGGTGACGAGGGGAGCTCCTGCTACGTGGTCCGGGCGGGCCTGCTCCGCGCGACCAAGACCCACTCGGACGGGCGCACCATCGCCCTGACGGAGCTCCGCCCGGGTGACATGTTCGGGGAGCTCGCGCTCTTCAGCGGCGAGACGCGGTCGGCGACCATCGAGGCGCTCGAGCCCACGACGACGGTGGCGCTGCTGGCCGACGACATCAGGCGGCTGCTGCTCGCTCAGCCGGACATCGCGATCAAGATGCTGGCCGGCCTGGCCGACCGTGTGAGAGGTGCCAACGAGCGCATCGCGAGTCAGTCGTTCCAGAGCGTCCCGAGCCGCGTTGCCGGCGTCCTGCTCACGCAGGTCGAGGCACGGCGCGACGAGGGGGCTGCCGACGGCACCGTGGTCGTGAACGCCACTCAGAGCGACATCGCGCAGCTCGCGGGATCCTCACGCGAGAGCGCCAGCCGCTTCCTCGCCACACTCGAGCGGGCGGGAGTCGTGACGCTCCAGCGCGGCAAGGTTCTCGTTCGCGAGGCCGACGCCCTCCGCAACTACATCTACTGAGGCTTGACGTCGCCCGAAAGCGACGGGTCTCCCCCTCCCTCCGACGACCGCAAGGCGGCGCGCGCTCGGCGACGCATGGTGGAGCGTCACCTCCGCCGCCGCGGGATCGAGGAGGACGCTGTACTGCGGGCGATGGCCGAGGTGCCGCGTGAGTTGTTCGTGCCGCCGGAGCTCAGGTCGCGCGCCTACAGCGACGGCGCCTTGCGGATCGGCGAGGGCCAGACGATCTCTCAGCCATGGATCGTGGCCTCCATGACCGCCCTCCTCGAGCTCCGGGGCGACGAACGGGTGCTCGAGGTCGGCACGGGCTCAGGCTATGGCGCGGCGGTCCTGTCGCGTTGCTGCCGCGAGGTGGTGACGATCGAGCGCTATCCCTCGCTCGCCCGGCAGGCCAGGTCGCTGCTGGAAGAGCTCGGCTACGAGAACGTCGAAGTTCGGAGCGGGGACGGAACCCGCGGTGCCCCGGACCGAGCGCCGTTCGGCGGCATCTCCGTGACCGCCACCGCGGAGGGAGGCGCGCCGAGCACCGTCCTCGATCAGCTCGCGCCCGGCGCCGCCCTTGTCTGCCCGGTCAGGCGCGGCGACCGCGAGAACCTGGTGCGCGTGCGGAACGGCGTCGAGGAGGCGATCGCCCCGGTTCGCTTCGTGCCGCTCGTGGAGGCGCCGCCCGCGGATCAGGTTGATGGGCAGGACCGGGACGACAAGAGGTGAAGCCCGAGTTCTCGGCCGGAGGCGTGGTGATCCGTTCCTTCCGTGGACGGCCGTTCATGGCCACGATACGAACGAAGAAGGGCGCTGTCGCGCTGCCGAAGGGCCATCCCGAGGGAGAGGAGGACGCCGCCGCGGCCGCCGTCCGCGAGGTGCGCGAAGAGACGGGGCTCGAGGCGGACCTGATCGACAAGCTCGGTGACGTGCGCTACTGGTACGTGCGCAAGGGCAGGCGCCAGCTCAAGGTGGTCACCTTCTTCCTCCTGCGCTACCGCTCGGGAAGCGTGCGCGACCACGACCACGAGGTGGAATCGGCCGAGTGGGTGCCGCTCGAGGACGCGCCCGACCTTCTGACCTACGCGGGGGAGCGCGGAATCGCTATCGCGGCCCTGTCGACGCTCGCGGAGTACAGGTAGGCTCCGCCGGCCGTGTACGTGCTCAACTTCTACTCGCCGGTCTTCATCGACCAGCTGCGCCGTGGCCGCAAGACGGCGACCATCCGCCTCGGGGACAAGAGCGGGAAGTACAAGAAGGGCGAGGTCGTGCTCGTGACCGTGGGGTTCCAGCACTCTCCCGCGAGAAGATCTTCGAGGCTGTGGTCGACGGGGTGGACGTGAAGCCGGTCCAAGACCTCTCGCCGCGCGATGTGGAGCACGACAACCCGGAGTTCCGGCGCGTCGACGAGACGGTCCACTTCCTGGAGCAGATCTACGGCCGCTCGGTCGAGCAGGACGACATCGTCACAGTGGTCCGCTTCTCGGCGATCTCCGATCGGCCCTCGGAGATCTCGGAGCGGCTGAGGCCCGAGGCGCCGTCGCAGAACTGACTCGCGGGACGGTCTCACGGGTCGGTAAAGCCCGTCTGAAGCGGGATCGGGCAGCATCCTTGGCACTCTCCGTGCTAGAGTGCCAACCGGCCCGAAACGACCGTTTCAACGGAGGTTCACACCTATGAAGCTCAAGCCTCTAGGCGATCGGCTGATCGTCCAGGCTCTCGAGGAGGAGGAGACGACCGCCAGCGGCATCGTCCTCCCCGACACCGCCAAGGAGAAGCCCCAGCGGGGGAAGGTCCTCGCCGTCGGCGACGGCAAGGTCGGTGATGACAACGAACGCGTCCCGCTCGACGTCACGGAGGGCGAGGAAGTTCTCTACTCCAAGTACGGCGGCACCGAGATCAGCGTCGACGGCGAGGACCTGCTGGTCCTCCGCGAGTCCGACGTGCTCGCCAAGGTCGCCGGCTAACACAACTCGAACGAACCAAGACGGAGGAAGAAAGACATGGCTCACAAGGAGCTCAAGTACGACCAGGAGGCGCGCGCCGCACTCGAGTCGGGCGTCGACGCGGTCGCGAACGCCGTCAAGGTGACACTCGGCCCGAAGGGCCGCTACGTGGTGCTCGACAAGAAGTTCGGAGCGCCCACGATCACCAACGACGGCGTCACGATCGCACGTGAGATCGAGGTGGAGGACGTCTTCCAGAACCAGGGCGCCCAGCTCGTCCGCGAAGTCGCCACGGCGACCAACGACGTGGCGGGCGACGGCACGACCACGGCTACGGTGCTTGCGCAGACCATCGTCCACAGCGGCCTGAAGAACGTCGCGGCCGGCGCCAACCTGCTCGCGCTGAAGCGCGGGATCGAGCAGGCCGTCGACCGAGTGGTCGAGAGCATCTCGAAGCAGTCGAAGGAGGTCGCCGGCAAGGACCAGATCGCGCGCGTGGCGGCCATCTCGGCGGCCGACGATGAGATTGGCGACGTGATCGCCGACGCCATCGACAAGGTCGGGAAGGACGGTGTGGTCAACGTCGAGGAGGGCCAGACCTTCGGGATGGACCTCGAGTTCACCGAGGGCATGCAGTTCGACAAGGGCTACATCTCGCCCTACATGGTCACCGACCAGGACCGCATGGAGGCCGTGCTCGAGGACCCGTACATCCTCATCGCCAACCAGAAGATCGGCGCGGTGCGCGACGTGCTCCCGGTCCTCGAGCAGGTGATCCAGTCGGGCAAGCCGATCCTGGTCATCGCCGAGGACGTCGAGGGCGAGTCGCTGGCCACGTTCGTCGTCAACAAGCTCCGCGGCACGTTCACCGGCCTGGCGGTCAAGGCGCCGGGCTTCGGCGATCGGCGCAAGCGGATGCTGGAGGACATCGCCATCCTCACGGGCGGCGAGGTCATCACCGAGGAGATGGGCCTCAAGCTGGAGAACACCCAGCTGTCCCAGCTCGGTCGCGCTCGTCGCGTCGTCGTCGCCAAGGACAACACGACGATCATCGACGGCGCCGGCGAGTCGGAGGCGATCAAGGGCCGGGTCAACCAGATCCGCAACGAGATCGAGAACACCGACTCCGACTTCGACCGCGAGAAGCTGCAGGAGCGGCTTGCGAAGCTCGCGGGCGGCGTCGCCGTCGTCAAGGTCGGCGCGGCCACCGAGACAGAGATGAAGGAGAAGAAGCACCGCGTCGAGGATGCCCTGCAGGCCACTCGTGCGGCGCTCGAGGAGGGCATCGTGCCCGGCGGCGGCGTGGCTCTCCTGCAGGCGTCCGACGCCGTCAACCCCGACTCGATCGACGAGCCGGATGAGCGCACTGGGGCGAAGATCATCCTGCGCGCGCTCCAGGAGCCGGTCCGTCAGCTGGCGGAGAACGCCGGCCTCGAGGGCTCGGTCGTCGTCAACGACGTCCGCAAGGCCAAGAAGGGCCAGGGGCTGAACGCCGAGTCCGGCGAGATCGTCGATCTCGTGGGCGCGGGCATCATCGACCCCGCGATGGTCACGCGGTCGGCGCTGCAGAACGCCGCCTCGATCGCGAAGAACATTCTGACCACCGAGGCGATCGTCGCCGAGATGCCGGAGAAGGAGCCCGCGATGGCGGGTGGCGGGGGTATGCCCGGCGGCATGGACGGCATGATGTAACGAGGCCGAATAGCCGTCGCGCTCCTGCGTCCTCGGCCCTCGGCTTGGCCTACCAAGCCTTCGGGCCTGCGTCCTTGGATCGCTCGGCTCTCGACCTCGTTACAGCGGATACGGAGGGCCCGGCATTTTGCCGGGCCCTTCGTCGTTCTATACCTGAAGCGTGCGTTCCGACTCGTCACGGAACTGACCTCGCGGATGATCGCCTACGTCGGCGCGCCGGCGCTCAATCGGCGCCCAGGACCGCCGCCAAGGTCGCCGGCGTGACGCCGAGCCCCTCGGCGTCCGCCGTCCCGCGGACGCTCGTCATGGCGAGCTCGAGTAGCTCCGCCTCCTCCCAAGTGGCGAAGGCGGCCTGCCCGGCGACCCAGCCGACCGCTTTCAGCGTCCCTCGGACCAGGGGCACCGGGACGTGAACGATGCGGCGCGGTCGCCCCAGAGCGCGTAGAGCGGTCACGACGATCTGGTTGTAGGACAGCGTCTGGGGCCCGGCGAGCTCGAGCCGCCGTCCTCCCTCGGTCGCCTCGACCGGGCCGTCGAGCCCCGCAAGGATGCATGAGGCCACGTCGTCCGCCCAGATCGGCTGGTACACGGCTCGTCCGGACCCGGACACCGGCATGGCGGGCAGGTAGGAGAAGCGCTGGAGCAGCGTGAGCCAGGGGTCGCCCGGTGCATAGATGATCGAGGGTGCGAAGACTGTCGCGTCGAGGCTTGAGTCAAGAACCGCCCGCTCGGCGAGCGCCTTGGCGCGGAAGAAGCGCGCCCGCGAGTGCTCGGTGGCTCCGAGGCTCGAGAAGAAGACGAAGCGGTCGACGCCCGCGCGCTCCGAGGCCCGCAGCAGCCGCATGGTCGCCACCGCGTTCAACTCCTCGATCGAGGCGCCGGGCTGGTCGCGGATGGAGGCGGCCAGGTGAATCACCCGGTCCACGCCCCGCAGCGCGTTGCGGAACGAGGCCGGCTGCGAGAGGTCGCCGAGTGCGATCTGGACGCGCACCCGTTCCGGGCCCAGCCGGCGGGGGTCGCGCACGAGACAGCGCACCGGCTCCCCCGCCGACGTCAGCCGTCGGAGAAGGGCCGAGCCCACGGTCCCCGTGGCTCCGGTCAAGAGGATCATCGGCTCGCCAGCCTAGTGCGCGCTCCACCGCCGCCGCTCCGCGTCCCACTCCCACTGGCGTCGGAACCGAAGTGGAGAACGCCCGCGGGTATCATCTCGCCTTCGCTGCGCCGCCACGGGTGGGCAGCACCACCCCTGTCAGGCGAACCCTAGGAGCCCGCCGCGCCGATGGCCTATGTAATCGCTGAGCCCTGCATCGGAACCAAGGACAACTCCTGCGTAGAGGTGTGTCCGGTCGACTGCATCCACCCGACGCCGGACGAGCCGGATTACGACAAGGTCGAGATGCTCTACATCGACCCCGAGGAGTGCATCGACTGCGACGCTTGCGTGGAGGCCTGCCCGGTGGACGCATGCTTCGCCGAGGACCAGCTGCCCGACGAGTGGCAGAGCTACATCGAGGTCAACGCGCAGTACTACAAGAACGGCTAGCGGACCACGCCAGCGCCGCTCCGCTTCCCGAAGCGCCTCTGAGCGGCGCGTGAGGGCTTGTCAGGGGCTCGCTACTGCGCCATCGGCAGCGGCGTGCCCGTGACGGGCGCGGCTGCCTCCAGCGGTGGCCCAGCGGCGTCCTGCATCACCGGAAGCTCTTGGGGCGTCGCCGCGATCAGCCCCCGGGCCGCGTGAAATATCGCCTGTGAGGCGGGCGCGTCCGGATCATCGAGCAGGAGCGGCCGGCCTTCGTCGGCTCCGGTTCGAAGCTCCTCCTGGAGCGGCACCTTGCCGAGCAGTGGCACGTCGAGCTCGTCCGCGAGGAGCTGCCCGCCGCCCTCTCCAAAGATTGTGAAGCGCTCGCCGGTGGGCGTTGTGAAGCCGGACATGTTCTCGATCACTCCGGCGATCTCGAGGTCGAAGCGGCGAGCCGTGTCGGCCGCGCGCTTCGCCACCTTCTGCGCCGCGGGCTGGGGTGTGGTGATGATCACGAACTTCGCCTGCGGAAGCAGCTGGGCGAGGGTCATCGACACGTCGCCGGTGCCCGGCGGGAGATCGATCAGGAGGTAGTCGAGCTCTCCCCACTCCACGTCCTCGAGGAACTGACGGATCGCCTTGTGAAGCATCGGCCCGCGCCAGGTGATGGCCTGGTCCTCCTCGCTCAGGAAGAACTCGATCGACATCACGCGGACGCCTCCGTGGACTGTCAACGGGATGATCTTGCGCTCAGCCGAGATCGACGGCTTGCCGTGGACCCCGAGCATGCGCGGGATCGAGTAGCCCCACACGTCGGCGTCCAGAGCGGCGGCCCGCTTGCCTTCCGCGGCGAGGGCAGCGGTGAGGTTTGCGGTGAGCGTGGACTTCCCTACACCGCCCTTGCCGGAACCGATGCAGACCACGTTCTTCACGGCGGCGAGCGCGCCCTGCGGGAGCGTCTGGCGGCCGAGCTTCTGCTGCAGGCCTTGCTTCTCCTGGGCGGACAGCACGTCGAACCCCACGTTGACCTCTCCCACGCCCTCGAGCGCCACCACCGACTGGGTCACGGCGTCCTGGAAGTGCGACCGGATCGGGCATCCCGGCGTGGTCAGCGAGACCACCACGTCGACCCGTCCCTCGTCGTGGAAGTCGACCGACCGGACCATGCCGAGGTCGACGATGTTCTTGCGCAGCTCCGGGTCGATGACCGAGCGGAGCGCCTCCGTGACCTGTTCCCGAGTGGGCATCACATCGATTGTGGCAAACGACGGAGCCGGAGCGAGCACGACGGCTCGCCCCCGGCTCCGAAAGCACCGACGGGGCCCGAAGGCCCCGACGGTTGAGGGAGGAGAGAGTACTGCGTCACCGCCGGCCGAAGCCGGCAGTCTGACCCCGCGCCCACTCTCTCGGGCGGCGCGGGGGGAAGGTGACTAGACCAGCGTGCGCTCCACGTCGCGGACGACGTCCGAGGCTCCGGTCTGGAGCTTGTCCGCTCCGCGCTCGAAGTCGCGACGCGCCGACCTGACCTGGGTCTCCACGGTCCGGCGGTTGCGCTTCACGAGGCGCGTGGCCTGCTGACGCCGCTGGCGCAGCTCACGCTCGACGCGGGTACGCGTCTGCTTGACCTGGCGCTCGGCGTCGTTGCGGGCGCGAACGCCGCGGCGCTCGAACTTCTTGATCTCGCGCTCGGCGCTCGTCCGCTTGCGGAACGGCTTTGCGGCCTCGACCACGTTGTCGCGCGCCGTGAGAGCGGCCCCGACCGGCACGAGGACGACTCGCTGGGCCTGCTGACCGAGCGCCTCGACGCGCGTGACCTCCGCGTCGACGCGGGTCTCGGCGGTACGAACGGCCCGCTTGGCGGTGCCCTTCGCGCTACCCCGGGTGCTGCGAGCGGCCGCACGCGTGGTGCTGGCCTGGCGACGCGCTGCGTTGCGCTTACGGGTGGCCGCGGCCTTCTTGCCGGCGGCCTTTCGCTGAGTGGAAGTCTGAGTGGCCATGGGTGGGTCCTCCTCGGTCTGGAGCTGGATCTTATTAGTTCTAACGTCGGTAAGTGTATACCATCGAACAGGTGTTTGTAAACGTGCGGCCGGGATTCGTTACGCGGGCTGCGTAGTCGCCCAGGGGAACCAAAGCGGCTCAGCGCCGTTTCATCGCCCCGCTCCGGGGCGTCGATCTTCGGCCGCGGCGTCGCTCAGGCGGCGGCCCGGGTGCGCTCGCGGCGCGCGATCCAGGCGTCGGGGCGTTCGAGCTCGCTCAGTCGCGGAAGCTCCTCCGGCCCCTCCCAGACGCGGTTCAGGCGTTCGAGGCCGTGACGGTCCACCACCGCGTCGCAGAACCGCTTGCCGAGCTCATACTGGCGGAGCTTGAGATCGAAGCCGAGCAGCCGCTGAAGCGCTCGTTCGGGGGCCGAGCGGCTGCGCCGGCGGCGCTCCATCGCCTCCCGAAGCCCCTCGTATGCCGGCAGCACCTCCGCTCCGACGACGTCCATGACGTGTTCGGAATAGCCCTCGACGACGGCCATCGTCGCCTGGATCTGATTCATGAGCTCGCGCTGCTCACGCGTCTGTACGAGCGCCACGAGCCCTCCCTCGCGGAACGACTCGACGATCTTCGCCGGCTGCGGGAACGACGGCAGGCCGCCGGCGGCCCCGCGCTCGATGCGCACCTCCACCGTCGAGAGGTACTGCGTGAGGAGGCCGCCCATGTGCTCGCGCAGCCAGGGGACGCCGGAGAACTGGACCACATGGGTCACCTCGTGAAGCGCGACCCAGGCGAGGAAGCTCTCGCGATCGACCTGCATCTCGCGGACGAGATGGTCGAGGTTGGGCGCCACGAACAGCAGGCGCGGCGCGATCTCGGGCTGAAGGAGGGACAGCTCGTACTGGCCGAGCACTCGCTGCGACATGTAGCCGACCACCAGACCGACCTCCGCCGCCAGCGTCGCGCCGGCCGCCGCGCGTAGGGGGCCGGCGAGCGCGCCGGCGGAGGCGAGGCGATCCCCCAACCGCTCGCCAACGGGATCGAGGAGCGCGGACATCGTGCCGATGTTGATCTCCGCCCACTCGGTGCGGCCCACGACCTCTGGCGCGGGGACATGGCCCTGAGGCTCGAGTCGCGTGTAGCCGGACACCTGACCGGCGGCGTCGTGCACCATGCGCCCGATGTCCGCGCCGAGGTCCGGCTCGCCGGGGCGCCCGGCGGCGAAGCGCGCGATCTGCCGGGCGAGCGACCAGTCGACCATCCGGCTCAACAGTAGCGGCGGAGCTAGCCCGCCAGCTCCGGCAGGCTCTGCTCGAGGGAGGCAACCGGAGCGAACAGATCGCCGAGCTCCTCGACCCGCTCAAGCACCTCGCCCGAGTCGAACACGAGCCAGTCGGGATCGTCGCGCTCGAGCAGCTCGTCGACCTCGTCCCACGTCACAGGCGTCGAGACCGTCGGGCGCTCCTTCGCCCGCAGCGAGTAGACGCAGACGGTTGTCTTGTGGTCGTCGTTCTGGCTCCAGTCGACGAGCACCTTCCCGCCGCGGAGGCTCTTCTTCATGCTCGACACCACGAGATCGGGGTGCTGGCGCTCCAGCATCTCCGCGAGCGCGCGCGCGAAGGGCTTGGTCTCGTCGTAGCTCGTCGGCGTGTTGAGCGGCACGTACACCTGCATGCCCTTGGAGCCGGAGGTTTTCGGGAAGCTCTCGAGACCCAGGTGGTCGAAGATGCCGCGCAGCCAGCTGCCGACCCGCGCGCAGTCGACGATCGTCGCCGGCTCCCCGGGATCGAGGTCGAAGACCAGCATCGTCGGTCGCATCACGTCGTCGGCCATCGACAGCGAGGTGTGCAGCTCGAGGTCCGCCAGGTTCGCGGCCCACACGAGCGTCGGCAGGTCGTCGGCCAGGCAGAAGTTGATGTCGCGGTTGTTGCGACGGCTCCAGACCGCCTGCGTGCGAACCCACTCCGGGCGGTGGGAGGGGCACTGCTTCTCGTAGAAGTGCTTGCCCTCCACGCCGTTCGGGTAGCGCTTGAGCGTGAGCGGCCGCCCGCGCAGGTGCGGGAGCACGGCCGGCGCCACGCGCGTGTAGTAGTCGATCACGTGCGCCTTGGTGAAGCCCGCCTTCGGGTACATCACCTTCTGGAGGTTCGACAGCGCCAGGCGCCGCCCCTCGACCTCGACCTCGAGGCTCGAGCTCAACTGCCCTTCTTGGCCTTCGCGCCCTTCTTGGTCCCGCCGGTGGTCGACGACTTGCGGCGCCCGTTCGACGTGCCGGACTTGGCGGTGGTCTTCCGCTTGCGCTGCGTCTTCGGCTTACCGTCGGCGGCGACCTCGCCGGCGTCCGAGCCGTCGTCGCCGCTCGGGCGGTCCTTCGCGGCGGCCACGCTGGCCTCGAGCGCGGCCATCAGGTCCGGCACCTTGGTCGGCTCCTCGGCCGGCTGCACGGCGAGCTCCTCGCCCTCGGCCTTGCGCTCGATCAGGTTGAGCACGCGCTCGCGGTACTCGTCGTGGTACTTGTCGGGCTCGAAATCGGTGGTGAGCGACTCGATCAGCTGGCGCGCCATCTTGATCTCGCGCTCGCTCGCCTCCGCATCGGCCTCCGGGAGCGCGTCGAGCTTGTCCTGCGGGACCACCTCGTCGGCGAACAGCATCGTCGACATCGTCAGCAGGTCGCCGGTCGGGCGAATGGCCGCCAGGTATTCCTTCGTGCGAAGCACGACGCGCGCGATCGCGACCTTGCCGGACTCGCGCATGGCGGCGAGCAGCAGGTTGTAGGCCTTGTCCGCGCCCTTGTCGGGCAGGAGGTAGTAAGGATGGTCGTAGTAGACGGGGTCGATCTGGTCGACCTCCACGAAGTCCTCGATGTCGATCGTGCGGGTCTTCTTCGGATCGAGGCTCTCGAGCTCATCGGGCTTTATCACCACGTAGCGGTCGGGGCTCAGCTCGTAGCCCTTGACGATCTGCTCGTAGGGCACCTCGTCGCCGGTGGTCGAGGACACGCGCTTCTGCTTGATGCGAGCGCCGTCGGCGTCGTGGAGCTGATGGAAGCGCACGGTCTTGCGCGACACCGCGCTGTAGAGCTTCACCGGCACGTTGACGAGCCCGAAGCTGATCGCGCCGCTCCAAATCGACCTTGCCATGTCCCTTAATTACCCCACAAACGCCGTTTTACCGCCAGACGAGAGAAAACTTGCCTACTCCTCCGTGAGCTCGAGCACCACCTCGCTCGGGTCCTTGTCGTCGCGCAGACCCTTGAATGAGGGGTGGCGCAGCGTGCGCGTCTTCGTCAGCTCGCCGTACTCCACCTCGGCCACGAGGCGCGGCTCGACGAACAGCGCTCCGCGCGCCGGCTGGCGACCGTCGAACGGGCTCGAGTCACGCTCGAGCTCTTCGAGCCGCTGGCCGACTCGCACCAGATCCTCGTCGCTGAAGCCGGTGCCCACGTTGCCGGCGTAGACAAGACGCTGTGGCTCCCCCCGCTCCTCGGCCTTTGCGGGCGTGACGTCGTGGTAGCCCACGAGTAGCGCGCCGAGCCGCCCGCTGCGACCGCCCTCGCCGCGCGTCCACCCGCCGATCACGAACTCCTGGCGGCGGTGGTTCTTGACCTTGAGCCAGCCGGAGCTGCGCCGGCCCGGCTCGTACGTGGAATCGAGCCGCTTCGCGACGACGCCCTCGAGCCCCTGGTCGCGGCTGGCCGTGAGCATCGCATTACCGTCACCCGGGTGATAGGCCGGCGTGCGCCAGTGGTCGTCGGCGAGCTCCAGCTCGTCGAGCAGGCGGCGGCGCTCCTGGTACGCCAGCTCCATCGTCGAGTGTCCGTCGAGGTAGAGGAGGTCGAAGATCATGTAGGTCACCGGCACGGATTGCATGCGGCGGCGCACGGCGCTGTCGGAGGCGAGGTGCATCCTGCCCTGGAGGAGCTGAAAGCTCGGCCGGCCCTCGTCTTCCAGGGCTACGACCTCGCCGTCGAGGACGGCGTCCTGGGAGCCCAGCGCCCGGCCGAGCGCGCGGAGCTCCGGGTAGCGCGGCGTGACATCGGTCAGGTTGCGGCTCTCGAGCTTCACGTGGCCGCCCTCCGAGTAGAGCAGCGCGCGCACGCCGTCCCACTTGATCTCGAAGGCATATGCCGCGTCGTCGGCGGGAAGCTCGGCGAGGCGGGCGAGCATCGGCTTCAGCCGCTCCGGCATGGGCTCGCGGCCCGGATCGGCCGGCGGGTCCATGCGGTGGATCATCCAGTCGTCGCCCTTCGTCCGAAAGAGGACGTACTTCCCCTCCACCTGCTCGCCGTGCAGCGTCACCATCACCTCGCCGTCCCGGAACTTGTGGCATTCGTAGGTGCCGCTGTCCCAGATCTTCACCTGGCCTGCGCCGTAGTTGCCCTTCGGGATCTCGCCCGCGAAGTCGATGTAGGAGAGGGGGTGGTCCTCCACGTGCACCGCGAGGTGATTGCGCTTGGGGTCGGGTGGAATCCCTCTCGGCACCGCCCACGAGACGAGGACGCCGTCGCGCTCGAGCCGCAGGTCCCAGTGGAGACGGCGCGCGTGATGCTCGTGCACCACGAAGCGCTGCGCCTCGCCGGCCGAGGCGTCGGCAGCGCTCGGCTCGGGCGTAGCCTCGAAGTCGCGCTTCGCGCGGTACTTGCGGAGCTTCTCGGCCACGGCTCCGATATACCACTCCTGCGATCCAGCCGGCCGCAAGCCACATCTTCACGATCGGGCACTCGACGCGCGCGGCGAGCGAGCTCGAGACCCTGCTGCACCGCCATGGAATCCGCGCGGTGGTCGACGTGCGCGCCCATCCGGGCTCGCGCCGGATGCCGCATTTCGGACGCGCCGAGCTCGAGCGGGCGCTCCCGGCGGCGGGCGTCGAGTACGTCCACGTGCCGGAGCTCGGCGGGCGACGCCGCCCGCGGCCGAAGTCACCCAATGGAGCGTGGGAGAACGCCGCGTTTCGCGGCTACGCGGATCACATGGCCACGCCGGAGTTCGAGGCAGGCCTAGAGCGCGCCGTCGACGTCGCGCGCACCACGGCCTCCGCGCTCATGTGCGCGGAGGCGGTGTGGTGGCGATGTCACCGCCGGCTCGTGGCGGACGCGTTGACGGTTCGCGGCTGGAGCGTGTGGCACATCGTGGGCCCGGACAAGCAGAGCCTTCACCAGCTGCCGCCGTTCGCCGTCGCGGATGGCGCGCGCCTCATCTACCCGCCTCCACAGGCGTCACTAGGGGTCTAGCTCCCCCCTGGACGAATTGATTCTGCCGGACCGTTTCGCCGCCATTCCACCCGGGAACGACTTCCACGGAAGGAGGGGTGATCAAGTGATCGGAATCATCATCGCCGTACTCGTGGCAGCGGTCGTGTATGCGCTGCTCATCGCGCTGACGGGCTCGGGGATCCTCGCCCTGGTGGCGGCCATCCTCGTGCTTCTCGCCGGCATCCCGAGCGGTGGCTTCGGCCTCGGCGGGAGATTCGGCGGCAGCAGCCGCTACTGAGGCTGCTGCAGGCGGACGCGAACGCCGCCCGGGTGCGCTCGGGCGGCGATCTCGTCCTAGGCCCTGCCGCCGACGCCCTTCCTGAGCTCGCGGACGCGAAGCGGTCCCCCGGTGCTCGGCGACAACGGCGGTTTCTCGACGCCGGCCGACTCGCACATGCCCTCGAGCAGCTCGAGCAGCGCCGAGTCGGCGCGACGCCGGGGCGTCCAGCCAAGCTGCTCACGCGCGCGTGTCGTGTCCATGATCGGCACGCCGAGCGCCATGTCCACCCACCCGGGCGGACTCGGCTGAAGCCGCAGCGCCCAGCTCGCGGCCGCACCCGCGCGCAGCAGCGCCGGCGGCATCGGCACCGGGCGCGCGCCGAACAGCCGGCCCAGCTCCTGGGGGCCGAGCACCGGCTCCGCGGCGATGTTGAAGGCGCCGCGTACCTCGCCCGTGGCAGCCAGCCGGTAGGCCTCGCCCACGTCGAGCGAGTGGACGGCCTGAAACCGCAGCCGCGCGATGTCCGGCACGATCGGGATCAGCCCTGGCCGAACCAGAGGACTTGGAAGGAACGGTCCCGCGAACAGCCGCCGGATACCGGAGGCGGCTTCCCGCTTGAAGATCAGCGCCGGGCGAAGCCGGACGACCGTGATGCCCTCGTTCGCGGCCTCGAAGCGGTCGAGCACGCGCTCGACCTCGGCCTTGTGGCGTGAGTAGAAAGAGGTGGGGATGCCGTTCGTGGGCCAGCTCTCGTCGACGGCGTGGTCCTTCGGCCCCGGCGAGTAGGCGCCGACCGACGACGCGTAGACGAGCGCGGGCACCTTGGCCTCCGCGACGGCCTCGAAGACCCGCTCGCTGCCGTCGACGTTCGTTCTGCGAAGCGCCGACAGATCGCGTGAGGGCTGGATCAGCCAGGCGAGGTGGACGACGGCGTCCGCGCCGCGGAAGTGCCGGACCAGGTCGCCGCTGACGATGTCGACCTCCGCCCACTCGGTCTTCGGCATCCGCAGAAGCGGGCGGCGGCGCGCAAGGCCGAGGATCGACTCCACGTCGCCGTCGTCGGCGAGCGCTCGCAGCACGCTCGTGCCTACGTTGCCGGTGGCCCCCACGACTACTGCTCGCATGCGCCTCGCCTACCCGTCCGCTGCCGCATCAAACGGCGCAGGCGTGGGCGGCGGACTAGGATGCTCTCTCGCCGCCCCCGACTCCGCAAGGAGCAGCAGTGGAACTCTTCGAGCGCCTCGACGCCGTCCGCGACCGGTGGAACGTTCTCCGCCATCCCTTCTACCGCCGCTGGAGCGACGGAGAGCTCTCCCGTGAGGAGCTCGCCTTCTACGCGGGCGAGTATCGCCATGCCGTGATCGCCTTGGCCGAGGCGTCCGAGGCAGCGGCGGAGGCATGCGAGGTGGCGGTGCGGGCCGAGGTCGAGCAGCACGCGGCCGAGGAGCGGGCGCACATCACCCTGTGGGAGGAGTTCGCCGGCGCGCTCGGCGCAGAGCTCGACAGAGATCCGCTGCCGGAGACGACCGAGTGCACACGCTCGTGGAAGGCCGCGTCCGACGAGCTCGACGGCCTGATCGTCCTGTACGCGGTCGAGTCCGCTCAGCCGGCTATCTCCGAGACCAAGCTGAAGGGCCTCGTGGAGCACTACGGCATTCCGGCCGACAGCCCGGCGACCGACTACTTCGAGCTGCACGCCGCGCTCGACCACCATCACGCGCGCCAGTCGCGCGAGCTGCTCGAGGAGAGGGTGGACGCCGCCGACGTGGACAGGCTGCTCGGGGCCGCCGAGGGCGCCCTGAAGGGGAACTGGACGCTCCTCGACGGAGTGGAGCGCCGCTTCGGCCGTTGAGGGGGCGGGCGCTAGGCGCCCGGCTTCGTGACCATCAGGAAGACCGCCGCGATGATGAGGACGCCGGCGAGCCCGCCGACGATTCCCTCCACGCGTGCGCCGCGCTGGTACTCGTCGGACAGCTCGGGATCGCCGTCCGGCGCGCCGGCCAGCTCAGCCTCGACCATCGCGCCGAGCCGCCGGTCCACGGGGATGAAGTAGCCGCCGATCAGGCCTCCGAGCACGATCGCGATGGCGAACGTTGCGCTGATCCAGAACGCCCCGAAGCTCCAGTCGCCCTCGACCGTCTGGTAGATGCCGGTGAGGATGACCACGACGAGCGCCGGTGTGGTGAGCCGCTGGTTGATCGCCAGCTGGAGGCGGTGCACGTACGGGAGGTGGCGCTTGTCGAGCTTCATCGCGATCGGGAATGTGAGCGATTCCGCAAACGTCGCGCCAAACCCCACCACCACAGCGGTGATGTGCACGAAAAGAGAGACGTTGTAGCCGGTGATCGCGGCGAGGCTCATGCGGTGGGACCCTAACTCAGCCGCCGCATTCGCTTCGGCTCAGGGCGAGCGCCCGACGTGGCTAGTCGCCGCCTTGCTCGAGGACCTCGTCGAGGCGCCGCTGGAGATCTGGGAGCGACTCGAAGACGTCGGTGGCCCCGGCGTCGCGCAACTCGTCCTCGGAGAAGCCACCGGTCAGAAGCGCGAAGGTCTGAAGGCCGGCGCGCTTCGCCGCCTCGCAGTCCCAGGTCGAGTCGCCCACCATCAGGGCCTCGCCGCCACCGGCCTTCTCCACGGCGGCCGCCACGAGGTCGGGCTCGGGCTTCGTGGCCTCCACGTCGGCGGAGGTGGTCCAGCCGTCCGCCAGGTCGCGGGCGTCCAGCAGGTCGAGGTAGTGCTCGACCTCATCGGCCTTCGCCGAGCTCGCGAGCACGACCGGGTGGCCCCGCTCCTTGAGGTCCACGATTAGGTCGCGCGCCCCGTCCATCGGCTCGACCTCCTCGATCATCGACATGTAGAGCGGCTT
>JAUJOA010000014.1 GCA_030447875.1 Thermoleophilaceae bacterium | reverse complement strand
GAAGCGACTCCCACGCCCCGCCCTCGTCGTCGACGTAGCCGACGAGGTAGCCATCGCAGTCGCGCTCGCCGAGCCGCACCGGCTCTCCAGAGAGGTCTACGCCTGCCGCTCGCCGCGGTTCGGAGAGGAGCTTCGCCGCCAGCGCTTTGAGTGCTTGTTCCTGGTCTCGATGGCTGTGGTCCATGGAGGGCACACGCGGCCGCCCGAGCACGGCCGGAACCCAAGCGCAGCGAAGGGCGCAAAAGCGAGGCCCGGCCCCGCCAGGGGCCGCCGCAGGCGGCGCGGGAGCGCGGGCCTTGCAGGCCGGGCGCGCGGCCGCACCATCGCCCGACACCGACCACCGCCTCGATCGACACCCGGAATGCGAGCACTCGATGGGCAGTGGGATGCTGACACCGAGCGGTGGCTCGTCCCGCCTGAACGCGTCGGGGAGCTGCTCGTCCTGCTGAGAGAGCTAGGGCTCAGCGTGGAGCGGGCCGAGGAGCCCTGAGAGGCAACAGGCCACCCCTAGACCCCTGCTGGCCTAACTCCACCACCACTCCACCTTTTTCACACCGCCGCGAAATTACGGCCATTTTCTGGGAAGTCCCAGCGCTGGGACGCGCGCGGCACCGGTGACAGCGCTGGCACGCGCGGATCGCTCCCCAAAAAGCGCCCCTGCGTCCTGGGGCCTTCCGGGCCGGTACGTCGGTAGGGTCTCATCGACGGTGCGGGCGCGGGCTACTGTCGCTGCCGTGGCCGTTCTCGGCGGGCTCGTCCTCGGGGGGTGTGCCGAGAACGGTGGGAGCGCCGGCGGAGGCGACGCAGCGCCGCCGTTGGAGGAGTCGAGGCCCTCGGTCGAGGTCCCGGCCGGCGCAAAGGTCCTCGACCGTAGCGTCAACCGAGGAGAGAACCCAAGCACTGCAGAGTTCGACAGCGCGCCCTCGTTCAAGCCGCCGATCCCCGACCTCTACATCCGCATCAAGGCCGAGCCTGCCGCCGAGGTTAGGGTCAACGGGACGATGCTCTGCCAAGACGTCAACAGCGCCGCATCGGTGGACTCGAGCGTGCCGCTCACAGATGGCGTGGGAGAGCTCGTCGTGCGGGTCCGGCCTCCGCGCGGCGTGAGGCAGGGAATGGAATGCAACCTGATCACTGCCGGGAGCGCTAGCACGGACCCAGGGAAGATCACGCGGGTCACGTCGGAGCTTCTCGCCGTAGAGCGGCGCCACTCGGCCGCCCGCGGCCCCTGGTAGAAATGCTGCCTGATGGTCAGCGATCCAGGGTGCCTCCGGCTCCATTCACTCGGCGGAATTGCGGCATGGCGCATCGCCGAACTCGTCGCCGACGTGGACTACGCCTACAACGGGTTCACTGCGTTCGAGTCGGCGTTACGCGGCATGACCGGCTATCGGGAATCACCGTGGCTCTGGGCGTTTCCCTGGCGGCGCCGGGGTCCGGGCGCCCTCGTCCTCGCGCGGGAGGACGTCGCTTCGCTGGTCCACCCCCGACAGCGATTGCGCCTGCAGACCGTGCGTCTCGAGTCTCCAGGGTTCTGGGACTTCCTCGGGAAGTCAGCGTCGGTCGAAGCCATCTCGGGTGCGCTCAATGAGCGGCAAGCTCGGAAGGACGCCAGGGATCGAGCGCCGCATGAGCGCGTTGTGGAAGAAATTGACGAATACGATCGCGAAACCGACGCGATCCTCAAGCGGCACCGCGCCCTCGAAGAAATGGGCGCGTCCGAGGAGGACCTTGCGCCTCTTCGCAACCAGCTCATCGAACGTCCGATGGGGGCGCTTGGGCGGCACCAGGACAGCGGGCTCATCACGGACGCGGAAGTTATCGACGTGCCGGAGCTACCGACGGGAGGGGAGCCCGAGGAGTAGATTCCTGATGCCGTCGGTGGGCGGGCGCCCGCTCAGGTCAGTGCCGGTGCTGCTCGAAGTCGCACCGCACGTTCCTCGAACGCTTCTGCCTTCATAGGTAGAGCTGACGAGGGCGCATGGCCCCCTCCCGCCAAAGCGACGCCACCGGGCTCGCCATTACTTTTTCGTCGAGCGCGGACGTCAACCTAGCCGCCCTTCGCTCCGCCCCTCTTTACAACGCGAACTCGTCCGCAGATGAGCAGCCACGCAGCGCGCGATGTTCTCGTCCTCATGCTTGATCCCCTCTCGGTGTCTTGAGGTGAGCGATCCCATAGCACCTGAAGCCGAGCGGCTGGAGAGTGTCGGACCAGGTGGCCGGCTCGAAGGCGAGCTCATCGTGGGAGCCTCGAACGGCGCTGTCCGCTCCGTCGTGGAAGATCCGACTATGGTCGTAGGCTGGGTGGTGATCTGGGGTCCCTCAGCATCTGCGACCGAGTACGTTTCGTCGGATGGGCGAGGTAGAATACGAACGTATGTTCGCTGATGCCTCACTGGTGAGCACGCGCGAGACGGCCGCCGTCTTGGCACTCATGGCGCGGCGCGAGATCCCTTGGAATCGCCTCGCGGGTGAGATCGAGGAGGAGGGCAGCGCTCTCGCACTGCTTCAGCGGCTCGACGTCGCACAGACCGATCGGCTCTTTGCCGTCGACGACGACCAGCTCACGCTCGACCAGCTCGAGGAGCAGGTTCACCGGTGGGAAGTGGAGCAGATACGGCTTGTGACCGTCCTCGACGCCCTCTATCCATCAAATCTCCGAATGACGCACGACCGTCCGCCAGCCCTCTTCCTCCGAGGCGAGCTAGCCGAGAGCGACGAGCGGTCGGTGGCCGTCGTCGGCACGCGACGAGCGAGCAGTGAGGCGGTCAAACTCACGAAGACCGTCGCCCAGGAACTCGTCGACGCCGACTACGTCGTCGTGAGTGGACTGGCGGCAGGTATCGACACAGCGGCTCACGAGGGCGCCCTGGCAGCGGGTGGGCGCACGGTCGCAGTTATCGGCACCGGGCTGCGAGAGTATTTCCCCAAGGAGAACCGCGAGCTTCAGGACCGGCTCGGCCGCGAGTCGGCCGTGATCTCACAATTCTGGCCCGGACAGGGAGCCCGCAAGTGGACATTCCCCCAGCGCAATGCTGTCATGTCGGGGGTCGCACGCGCCACCGTCGTCGTGGAGGCCTCCCGTACGAGCGGTGCCCGGATGCAGGCGCGCCTGGCGCTTGAGCACGGCCGCCCGGTGT
The DNA here is from genome assembly GCA_030447875.1 of Thermoleophilaceae bacterium. GTDB lineage: Bacteria > Actinomycetota > Thermoleophilia > Solirubrobacterales > Thermoleophilaceae > JAUJOA01. The sequence goes on along the minus strand of JAUJOA010000014.1, from coordinate 13,176 downwards.
TCCTGATGCGTTCCCTGCTCGAGCACGAGTGGGCTCGCGAGTACGCCAAGCGCCCTGGCACCTACGTGGTCGATGAGGGCAGCGAGGCCGTGGAACACCTTGAGCGGCTCTACACCGCGCAGCTAGCCCTCACGGCAATGTAGCGTCGCCGGGCGCGGTGGGCGACCTCATAAATATCGAGGAGCTGAGCGACTCGTATGCCCATGCGATGCGCAACGTCCTCCCAGCCGGCCCTGGCGTCTGCACGACCTGCAAGACGTTCATCGACCCGGAGTTCACTAGCTGTTACCGCTGCTTCACGCAGCCGAACCTCCTCGACGAGGTGGTCCCGATCACCTACAGCGAGCACCTCGGCCAGATGCACACCGCCTTGCGCAACTACAAGGACGGGTACACGGCGAGCGTCCGCGCCTACGCGCTGAATCGGATAGCGGCCATCGTCTGGAGGTTTCTGGCCGCGCACGAGACATGTGTCGCCAACGCCGTCGGAGTGGAGCGCTTCGACCTGGTGACCACGGTGCCGTCAAGCTCCCCAGAGGCGGACGACCGTCGCGGCGCCTTCCGGGCGATCGCCGAATGGTGCAGGCCTATTGCACCACGATACGAACGGGTTCTACGGGCGACCGGCAACGTGCCTGGCGGGCGGGATGTAAACCTGAATCGATTCACAACGACGCGGCAGGTTGAGGGCGCCAACGTCCTGCTACTCGACGACACGTGGGCATCCGGAGGTCACGCGCAGTCGGCCGCGGGGGCGCTCCTCACTGCCGGCGCCTCAAAGGTCGCCGCCGCCGTCGTGGGCCGCCATGTCCAGCCCAACTGGGAGGTGGCCGGCCGCAAGAGCTCGGAGATCCTCGCGGATCTCCCTCGGGTGTTCGACTGGGATCTCTGCGCGGTTCACGTGACCTAGCCAGACGCCCGTCGATCAAGTGACGGTCCTATCTCCCCGGCGGCCGTAGAGTTTGCCACGACTATTCGGCCCGCCCGAGCGCCGGGCGACCTGCGTGAACTCACTCGAACCGAGTCCCCCGCGGGCCACGTCGAGGGCCCCGCCCTAGGGACCAGTGAAGCGCGGACGCACGTAGACCCAGGATTCGCGGAGGGCATTGTTCGGACCGAACGCTGATACCTTCGGTTGTCACCCAGAACGCAAGCTCAGACCCCACTAAATATGATGAGCACCCGTAAAGGTGCAGCGCCGTATCCGGCACAGCTGAAGCGCTACCTGGCCAAGCTCAAGGGCCCGGCGACCTTCAGCGCGGCAAGCCTCGAGTCGGAGTTCGAGCAGCGTCCGCGCGAGGACCGGCGTGGGCGCATCAACAGCATCCATCAGGCGCTCCGCCGGGAGTGGGAGGCGGGCACGATCGTCGCGTTCGTCGGCCCGGACGGCAGCGAGTTGCGCGAGCAGGCGCTGTGCGTCAACGGCTCGGCCGCGGTCGCCCATCCGCAGATCTATGGCATCCCCGGCACGGACTCACCCGACCCCGCCTACGCGCCGGTCAGCTACGACGAGTACCTGACCCGCTCGCACGAGCGCAGCTCGGGGAACGGCGACGGCTCGATCGCGGCAGCCGAGGAGGCCTCGCCCGAGCAGGCGGCGGAGAACGCCGCAGAGACGGAAGAGAACACGACGGATGCCGAGCCGGAGGACGGGGACACGAGCGCCTCGACGGAGGAAGATCAGGCGCAGGCGATCGCGGACGCAAAGCGGAAGATCGACGGCTACAAGGTCAGCGAGCCGGCCCCGTCGTGGCTGCCCGACCGTCTGCTCGCACACCTCGTCTCGCTGCCGGAGGCAGCACGCGTCTGGAGGCTCGGTCTCGACCAGGCCCAGAACAGGGAGCGGCTGGCGCTGATCCGCGCCGGCGTGAGACGCAAGGGCGAGGTCGACTCGCTCGCCGCGGCGCGGCTCACGAAGCTCTGCCGCGAGGACAGGATCTGGTGGAGCCGCGCCTTCCAGGCGGCTATCGACCAGTACATCAAGTGGGACGAGGCGATCCCCGACGAGTCCCTGCCTGAGCTCGCCGAGGCGCCCGACGACTTCTGCCTCGCCTACGAGGACGACTACTCACCCGAGGTGATCGTCCTGTGGGGGATGCTTCTCCGCGCGCCGGAGTCGGCGCTCGCCGAGGTCGCGGAGCTCGCCGCGAGCGGGCTTGAGGACGAGGAGGTCGAGGACGCTCTCGGCGTCGAGGACCGCCTGCGCCACCGGGCCGACTCGCTTGAGGCGGAAATCGCCGAGCTGCGCTCGCAGCTCGACGCGGCCGAGGACGGGGCACGCAGCCAGCGGGTGCGCGCGGAGTCGCTGCAGCGAGACCTAGAGAGCGCCCGCGACGCCGTCAGCGAAGCGGGGTCGATCGACGAGCGCCTGCGCCAGTCAGAGCAGCGCGCCGGGGAGCTCTCACAGGAGCTCGCCGAGGCACGCGGAGAGCTTGAGGCCGCGAGCGCGGCAAAGGAGCGCGCACGCGAGCTCGAGCAGCAGCTGACGGCGGCAGAGCACGAGCGCGATCAGCTCGCCGTCCACGCCGCGGCCGCCCACGAGGAGCGCGCACGCCGGCACAAGGCTGAATCGAGGCTCCAGGAGCAGGCCGCCGAGCTGCGACAGCTGGAGGACGAGCTGCAAACCGCGAGGCAGTCGGGCGTCCTCGTCCCGGTCGAGGATCCGGGGACGCTGCTGCGCTCGCTGGCGCGCCCGATCGGCGAGGCCGCGGCGCTCGCGGCGAAGCGGATCGCGGCAGGCACCGCGAAGCGAGACGACCCCCGCCTGCTGTCGTTCTCCGGGAGCTTCGGCGAGCTCGTCACCTCGCTCGGCGGCGAGGATGGTGACCAGCCCGAGGCGCCCCCGCCCGCGGAGAAGCCCGCGCCGGTCGAGGCAGAGACGGAGACCTCCACCGAACCCCCACCGGTAAAGGCCGAAGCCACCCTCGCCGCGGCGGCACCGCCGCCCGTCGACGGGCAGCCGACACCCGTCGCGGAGACCCCGGAGCCCACGGCCGAGCCCGAGGCGCCCGCGGCCCACCGCCCGAGCCGCGGCCGCGGGCGCAGGCGCTCCGCGCTGTTCACGATCACGCCGCTCGGAGGGGCCGGGGAGGTCGGTGGTTCGGCGCTGCTCGTCCAGACGCGGGCCGGCGACACGGTCCTACTCGACGCCGGGCAGCGCGTCAAGGGCGAGTACGGGATCGACGGACTCTCACCGTTCCACTTCACGCTTCCGGGCGTCGAGCATCTCGACGCGATCGCGATTAGCCACGCCCACATCGACCACGTCGGGTCGCTGCCGGTGGTGTGGGAGGACTACCAGCGCCGCCGAGACAACCCGGTTCCCGTCTACATGAGCGAGCCGACGCTGGCGCTGTCGCGGATCATGCTGGAGGACTCGGCAAAGATCCAGCATAAGCACCAGTACCTGACGAGCGGAGCGATGCACGAGCTGGTGCGCTCTGACTTCGCGCACGAGCTCGACTTGCGCCCGGCCTACGATAGGGACAAGGTCAACGCAGTGCTGGAGGCGGTTACGGTCGCCGAGCCCCACTTGCCGCACCGGATCGCCGACGGGCGGCTGACGATCAAGCTGATGCCGGTCTCGCACGTGCTCGGCTCGTGCGCGATCCACCTGACCGACAACGACAGCGGTGCGACGCTGCTCTACACCGGCGATCTCGGCCCGTTCTCGGAGCCTCAGCGCACGCTTCAGCCGCTCGACTTCGACTCGATCGAGCCCGCCGACGTGGTGATCATCGAGTCGACCTACGCCCGGCTCGACGACTCCGAGCGAGAGGGGCGGCGCGCGCCGGGACGGGACGAGGCGCTCGACGAGCTGTTCAAGGCGGCGCGCAGGGCACAGGCAAACGGCGGCCATGTGCTGCTGCCGGCCTTCAGCCTCGGGCGCACCCAGGAGCTCTTGCAGATCATCGAGGACTACTCGACGACGGGCGAGCTGCCCAAGGGCACGGTCTTCATCGGGGGAATGGGGGAGAGGATCGTTCAGACCTACTCCGCCCACCGCGGTTCGGTCTGGTCGGCGAGCAGCCAAATGAGCGGCGCGGAAGAGCTGCACCGATCGCTGAAGGGCGGCGGCCGGACGCTCGACGAGGTAGTCGACGAGCGTGTCTCCTCCGAGCAGTTCTCCTACTTCATCGTCTCGCCGGCGCTGCTCTCGGGCGGCTGGTCGCGCGCGTTCCTGCGCCGGATGGTCGACGAGGAGCGCCACTCGGTCGTCTTCACCGGCTACATGCCCCGTCACGCCGGGAACATCCGCAACTTCGCGGGCAAGCACACCGGTGCGCCGATCCGCTTCGACGAGGATGGTCGCCAGACGAAGATCGAGTGTGCCTGGCGCAAGGCGCTGCTCTCGGCACATGCCCCCGCTCGCGACCTGCACGCCGTCGCCAAGCGGATGCTGAAGGGAGGCAAGGAGGTCGCATTCGGGACCGTGCACGGCAACCCCGAGGCCCAGCAGGCGCTCGCGAGCTACATCGACGGGCTCGACGGCGCGTCCGCGTCGAGCCTTGAGAACGGCGTCCCCTGGAGTCCCCAGCGCGGATGAGCGCCGGGGCGGCGGCTTGGTCGGAGGCCCTCCTTGAGCAGCTGCTGCCCGCCCGCCGCGCCGGCAGGACGGTCGTGCTCGCTTGTGACGACGAGGCGCTCGCGGCGGCAGGGGAGCGGATCGGGGTCGCAGGCGACCCGCTCGACGACCTGCGCCGCTCGCTCGCAGAGCTTGGGCCGCTCGACCGCCAGCGCGGGCTCGAACCGGCGCTCGCGCAGCTGACCGGTCCGCCCGCCGACCTGTGTGTGCTGTGCCTGTGCGTGCTCGCCGCAAGCCGGATGAGCCCCGACGAGCGTGCGGCGACCCACGCCTACTACATCCGCCTCGCGCAGGTGCTCGACATCGGGCTGCGCGAGGTCCATCCCAAGGTGGCGGGCATGAGCGCCATCCCGGCGCGCTTCCGGGCACTCGCCGACTGGCTGCGCGGGCCCGAGCAGGGGCGCCGCGGGGAGCTCGCGCTGTCCGAGCACTCCCATCTGCGGCTGATCTGGTCGCCGATTTCCCAGGTCCTGCTGCGCCGCGTCGACCGCGAGCGGCTCGGCAGGTTCTTCTCGCTCAACGAGCGCTCACTCGACCTGGGGCGCGACCCGCTGCGGCTGCTGCTCGGGAGCCCTGTCCGCCACGAGCTGACCGGTCCCGCGCAGACGGCGCTCAGGCGCGGCGAGCTCGCCGGTCCCCTGCGCGCGTCGATCGCCGCCGCGTACGCGGCCTGGGATGGGACGCTGCTCGACGAGCGCGGCGAGCGTGCCGTGCCGGCGGCGCTGCGGCTCGGCTACAGCCCCGGTCGCGCGACGCTCAACCTGTCGCTGCCGCGCGCAGAGTCAGAACAGATCCTGCACGGCCCGGACGGGCCGCCACTGCGGGTGCCGCCCACGCCCCGCGAGTGCCTGCTCCCGCTCGCGTGGCTCGCGTACGCGCGCAGCGGCCCGGTCGAGTTGCGCCCGGCGGGAGAAGGGCCGCGGGTGCGCGCGCTGTCGGGCCAGACGCTCCTCTTCGGCGCCGATGAGACCGGCTTCTGGCAAGTCGACGGCGCCGGCGAAGAGCCCGTGACCGTGCTCACCTGCGATCCGCAGCTGACCGGCGGCGATTGGCGCTCCCGGCTCGCGCGCTGCGAGCTGCCGGCAGGCTGGCAGCTGATCTTCGACGTCGAGGCAACAGATCTGCCCGAGGAGCTTCGCCGCGCGACGGCGACCCAGCGCGAGCTCGGCGGCGCCGACGTGTGGCTCTGCGGCGGCCTCGCGCTTGAGGAGCGGACCGTCTTCCTGTCAGGGCACCCGCCGCGCGTTCACGGCATGCTCGCAGAGCCGGCGGTCGTCGAGCTGCTCGGTCCCGGCGAGGAGCGCCGGCAGGTCGGCGAACTGCTGCCTGGTGAGCCCTTCGAGCTCGATCAGCTCGCGGGCGACCCGGGGAGCTACCGCATCGAGGTCTCAGGATCTGAGCTCTGCTTCGAGCTGGTAGGCCGTGGGATGCGGGAGGGGGTCGGCAGGTACGCGCTCCGGCCCGAGCAGCCCGCGCTCGCGCGCGCCGGCGCGATCGACGACGCGGCCGCCGAGCTGCTCGCCCCGGCTGGCGCGCGCGTCTGCGGGGCGGCGGTCGACGGCCGCGGGACCGCGGGTTGGCGCCCGCCGCTGTGCGTCCGCGCCCAGGCAACGGTGAAGGCGATCGACGCCGACGGGACGGTGCGCGTCTGCAGACCGCCAGCGCAGCCGCAGTGGGCACGCCACGCCGGTATCAGCGCGGGCGGGCCGTGGGAGATCCCCGACGGCGGAGAGACGGTCTGGCTGTGCGTCGCCTCGCGCCAGCACCCGCGCGTGCTGGCGGTGCGTGAACTCGACGTCGAGCCGACCAACCCAGTGCTCGACCTGGCCGAGGACTTCGCCGCGGCGCCAGTGATCTCGCGCGGGGTCCCCGGAGCCCCGGAGCGCTGGCGGGCGCTCGTTGAGATCGCCTTCGAGGATGAGGAGGCGAGGACCGGTGCCTAGGCCGGAGGCACAGCAGGCAGCCCACGACGCGCTACTTCGCTGGGTCTCCGAGCTCGGCTCGGGCAGCTGGCAGCAGTTCCGCGAGGCCTGCGATCACCTCCAGCTCGTCCCGTCGGTTGCGCTGCGCGGGCTGTCGGTGCTCGGGCACGCGGAGATCTCGTGGCGCTCGCGCCGGTTTGCGTGCGCGCCCGCGACGCTGACGACGATCCCGCTGATGCCGGGGCGGCTGCTCTTGTGCGGCCAGCGCGGATCCGACGGGCTCGCGGAGATCGCCCGGGTCGCCGCCGAGAGTGAGATCGACGTCGACCTGGAGGGCGAAGGCTCGCACCAGTTCGGGCTCGGGCCGAGAACCGTCCTGGTCGACGCCGAGCCTGACCAGGCCGCCGACTTCGCCGCAACCGCAGGGCTTCGCTTCGCCCCCCAGGCGGCGGAGGCGATCGCCGCGAGCTTGCCGGCAGTCGGCTTCCCGGTGAGCGTCGAGCCAGGCGCCCCGGACGAGCGTTTCCCGCGCTGCCCGCTTGACCCGGACATGCTTGAGCCGTGCTGGGACGCTCCCGGGAACGGCAGTTACGAGGACGGGTTGTGGAGCTGGGAGGGCTTTCAGGGCAGGCGCTCGTTCCTTCGCCGCGACGGCGAGTGGTTCCACATCCCGATCAGGGAGCACGGCCCCTACCTGATCGAGCGGCCCCCGGGGGCGCCCGAGCTGATGCGCTACGACCTGGCGAACAGGCTGATGTACGTCAACGCGCACGCCCCTCTGCCGGAGCTCCACGCGCGCGCTGCCTGCCTCTGCTCGGGGCGCCTTCCGCTGCGCCAGCACTACGCCGCAGATCACGCCGAAGACCAGTACGTAAACGTCTCGCCGACGGTCGCCGAGGCGATCGCGACGAGCCTTAGGGCAGGAGAGCCATGACCACCATCGCCAACCCGGTGCTGCTCGCGGGGGACCTCCACGACCTCTACCGCCGCTTCTACGACTCGGTCTACGCCATCTCAGCGGAGCCGGTCGCAGCGGAGCGGCGAGCGCTGCTCGGAGACGGGGCCCAGCTCGACGCGCACACATTGATCGAGCCGCTGCCAGGCTTTGCCAGTGCGGAGCTGACGGTCGCGGGGGCCGCCGCGGAGCTCGGCCTGCCAGCGCACCTGCACGGCGACGTCGAGACGTTCCTCGGGCCGCTGATGCGCTCGGAGGAGGGCGAGGACCGCGAGCTCTACACCCACCAGTGGGAGGCCTGGCGCGAGGTTCAGGCCGGTCACGATGTGCTCGTCTCGGGCGGTACCGGATCTGGAAAAACAGAGGCCTTCCTGCTGCCGGTCGTGAGCGACCTGCTGATCGAATCAGAGCGCTGGGAGCCCGAGGGCGCGACCCCGACCGACTGGTGGCAGCACGGCAACCCGTTCACCCCGGCGCGGGCGGGGGAGACCGGCCGGCTTGCGGGTGTCAGGGCGCTCGTGCTCTATCCGATGAACCAGCTCGTCGAGGACCAGCTCGTGAGGCTGCGGCGCCTGCTCGACTCAGACGAGGCGGCGCAGTGGCTTTCCAGCCACCGCAACCGCCACCGCTTCTTCTTCGGGCGCTACACCGGCCAGACGCCTTCAGCGCGGGACGGGCTGCCGAGCGAGTACCGGCGGATGTGGGCCATCGCCCAGTCGGCCGCACGCCACGATCAGGCGATGGCAGAGCGAGAGCAGCGCGAGGGCCTTCGCCCCGGCGAGCTCGGGCGACACCGCCCCTACGTCGAACGCCCGCTGGGGGCGGAGTTGCTCTGCCGCGAGGAGATGATCGCCGCCGCTCCCGACGTCCTGATCACCAACTTCTCGATGCTCAACATCATGCTGATGCGCGCGGACGAGGCGCCGATCTTCGAGCAGACGCGCAGGTGGCTCGAAGACGATCCGCGCAACCGCTTCCACCTCGTCGTCGACGAGCTTCACCCCTACCGCGGCACCGCCGGCACCGAGGTCGGCCTCCTGCTGCGAAAGCTGCTCGACCGGATCGGCGTCGAGCGTCCGGAGCAGCTCGTCGTGATCGGCGCCTCGGCGTCGATGGGCTCAGACGAGGGTCGGATCCGCGACTACCTGCAAGAGTTCTTCGGGCGTCCCGGCCAGGACTTCCAGCTCTTTGCGGGGCATCCGCGGCTCCCCGATCCAGCGATCTCGCCCACGCCCGGGGACGCCCCCTGCGCGGAGCTGGCCGCGCTCGGCGGCCGCCTCGCCGCCGGGGAGCAGGTCGACCTCGACGAGGCCGCCGCGCTGAGCGCCGAACATGAGTTGCCGGCGCGGCTCACGAACGCCTGTCGCCGTGGCGAGGAGGTGATCGCGACCCCCGTCGCCGAGCTCGCCGGGCAGCTCGACGCAGATCCGGCCCGCCAGGAGCGGACGCTGACCGGGGCGCTCGCGGCCATCGCCGCCGAGAGCGAGCTGCCGCTGCGCGCGCACCTCTTCTTCCGCACGAGCGGCGGCTGGTGGGCTTGCAGCGATCCGGGCTGCAGCGAGATCGCCGGCGGGCCGTACGACCAGCCAGGGCGTCCGATCGGAAAGCTCTACCCCGAGCCTACGATCCGCTGCGAGTGCGGAGCGCGCTGCCTTGACCTGCTCGGCTGCCAGACCTGCGGGGAGCTGATGCTCGGGGGCTACAGCCAGGACGTGGACGCGCGCGAGGGCGGCGGAGTCTATCTGCTGCCAGACCGCCCGAACCTGGAGGAGGTGCCCGACCGCACCTTCGCAGACCAGCTCCATGGCAACTACAAGATCTACTGGCCCGACCCCGACGGGCGCGGGCCGCGGCGCCAGAGCTGGGGCGCTCAGGGCTTCACGTTCGCCTTCAGTGAGGCGGTGCTGGTACCGGGGGTTGGGCAGGTGCGCCCACCGAACGGGGAGCAGGCAACGGGGCGGCTCTACACGATCACCGCGCCCGCGCGACTGCGCGGCGACATCCCCCGCATCCCCTCGATCCCGGCGCGCTGCCCGAACTGCAACGACAGCTGGGAGCGCACCGGCACTCGGCAGATCGTCGGGCCGGGCGGGCAGCTGCGCCAGCAAGGTCTGCCGGTGACGAGCCCGCGCCGGATGCGCTCCCCGATCCGCCCTATGCGTACCCCGCCCGACCGGGTCAGTCAGGTGCTTGCAGAGCAACTGCTTCACCATCTGCACCCACCGGAGCAGAACGGCACCGGGGACGGCGATGGACGCGAGCAGAAGCTGATCGCCTTCACCGACTCACGTCAGGACGCGGCAAAGCTCGCCGGCGGTCTTGATGCCGCCCACTTCCGCGACACCGTCCGCCAGCTGGTGCTCGAGGAGCTACAAGACGCGGGCTCCGGGCGGCGCGACTTCGAGCAGTTCGAGACGTGGGTTTCCGACCAGGCAGGACACCCCGAGCTCGCCGACTTGGCGCGGCGGATGCTGGCGGAGCATGAGCTCGCGCGGCTGCTCCTGAATGTGCAGATGGGGATCGCGACGCCGGAGGACGAGCAGCGCGCGCAGGCGCAGATCGAGCTGGTGCGCGCCGGCGCGGTCACGCTCGGGCAGATCACAGACCGTGTCTTCCGTGCCCTCGCGCACGTCGGGCGCGACCCCTCGGGGCCCGAGGGTAGGCGCCGAGGAGGTGGCTGGGCGCAGGCGTTCGAGTGGTCTGACGGGGCCCCGCCGCGCGCCCGTAGCGAGGACCAGGACGCGGTTCACGTGCTGCAGTCGATGCGCGACCAGGTGCGCGTGCACGTCGCGATCAGCGTCTTCTCAGGCGCCGGCCGCGACGCTGAGTCGCTCGGCTTCGGCTTTCTCGCCCCGGCGCTCGGCACCAACGTGGCAGCGCCCGACATGCTGCCCGACGATGGCACGCGCGAGCAGCTCGTGTGGGGCGCGATCCGAAAGCTCGGGCTGCAGCGCTACTACCGCGGCGGGCGTGAGGATCGCGACCCGCTCGGGCAGCCGCCGCGGGTGCTGAGAGAGTGGCTCGAAGCAGTCGCCGCCGAGCACGGGGTGCGCTCCCAGGATCTGATCGACTGGGCCAAGCGCAACCTGCCGCAGGGAGACCAAGTCGCCCCACGCTGGGTGCTCGACCTGTCGCGGCTTCTGATCCGCCCGCCGGCGCAGGGTCGGGTGTGGCGCTGCGGGCGCTGCTCGTGGATCCATCTGCACCGAAACGCGGGCGTCTGCCAGCACTGCTACGAGCAGCTCCGGACCGCGGCCAATCTGACGCTCGACGACCTGGGCGATGACTACTACGCCGCGCTCGCCGCAGAGGGGCGTCCGGTGACGCGGCTTGCCATCGAGGAGCTGACCGGCCAGACTGACCGCGGTGACCGCAAGGCGCGCCAGGCGCGCTTTCAGAACATCTTCCTCGCCGACGAGCCGGAGAAGCCCCACGGCGTCGACGTGTTGTCGGTGACGACGACGATGGAGGCGGGCGTCGACATCGGGACGCTGCTGGCGGTGCTGCTCGGAAACATGCCGCCCCAGCGCCAGAACTACCAGCAGCGCGTCGGCCGCGCCGGGCGCCGCGGCGACCCGCTGTCGGTCGCGCTGACGGTCTGCCGCGAGCGCACCCACGACCAGTACTACTTCGAGCATCCGGATGAGATGACCGCGGCGACCCCGCCGGAGCCTTACCTGAGCTCAGACCGTGCCCAGATCTTCGAGCGAGTGATCTGCGCGGAGGCGCTGCGGCGCGCGTTCCGCGGGCTCGCCGACGTCCACCCGGGCTGGGATCCGGGCATCAACGTGCACGGCCACTTCGGTGAGGCGGCGGCGTGGCCGGCGGTCGAGCAGACGGTGCTCGGGCGCCTCGCCCAGATGGAGGGAGAGCTTGAGCGCTTCTGCGAGAAGCTCCTCGTCGGGACGCGCTGCCCGGACTCGGCGGCGGACCTCGCCCGGCGCGCGCTCGCCGCGCTTACGGGCCAAATCGGCGCGCTCGCGGCGCTGCCCGACGAGCAGCCCGACCTCTCCCAGCGGCTCGCAGAGCACGGCCTCTTGCCGATGTTCGGCTTCCCGACCCAGGTGCGGCTGCTCTTCACCCAGCTTGTAAGGGACCGTGGCGACTGGCCACCGCCGGGGACGCTCGATCGCGATGCCCGACTTGCGATCTCGGAGTTCGCGCCGGGCAACGAGATCGTGCGCGAGAAGCTGATCTACACCGTGGCAGGTCTCGCCGCCTTCCGCCCCGCCGGGCGCCAGCGGATGCCGGTTAACCCCCTCGGGCCGGTGACTCAGGTTGGGCTCTGCTCGATCTGCAAGGCGGTCGACCCGAACCCGGGCGGGCGAACCGACTGCCGCTTCTGTAACGCGCCCGCGCCCGACTTCGACATCCATCCGCTGTCGCGCCCACAGGGCTTTCGCACGCTGTGGTCAGCGTGGGAGACAGAGCCCTATGAGGGCGTCTCCCAGCGCCTCACGCGCGCCTCGACGCCGCGGCTTGCTACGCCGCCGCAGTGGGACCGACGGCATGCAACCGGTGGGCTGGACGTCTGCGCCGGCCACACCCAGCTGTGGTCTGTCAACGACGCTGGCGGCCAGCTGTTCGACCTCGCTCCCTCGAACCGTCCGGCGGGCGGGCTGCTCGACCCGGCCAGGGCGCCGGGGATGACCGCCGGCCCCGCCCAGCAGTACGCGCTCGGGGCGATGTGGACGACGGACGCGCTCGTCGCCGCGCCGCTTGCGCCGGAGAGCCCGGGGCACAGCCATCTGATCCACCCGGCGCGCGGGACGCTCGTGGAGCTGTGGTCGACGGCGCGGCGGGCTGCGTGGACGAGCCTCGCGTTCGCGCTGCGGGTGCGCGCGGCGGTGACGCTCAACGTCGAGCCGCGCGAGCTTGAGGCGGGCGTGCGACTCGCCGTCGCAGGCCAAGGGGCGCTCGTGCCGGAGATGTTCCTCGCCGACGCGATCGAGAACGGCGCAGGTTTCATGACCTACCTGTCCGAGCAGCCGCACTTCGAGCAGCTACTGGCAGATGCGCGCGCGCTGATCGAGCACGACTGGGAGGACCGCAGCCGTCACGACTGCCAGGGCTCCTGCCCGCGTTGCCTGCGCGATTACTCAAACTTGATGTACCACCCGATCCTCGACTGGCGCCTTGCCGCGGACACGCTTGAGCTGCTGCTCGACGGGACGCTCACGAGCGACCGCTGGGAGGGGCCGCGGCGGACGGCGATGGCGGCGGTGCAGTCAGACCTCGGGTGGCAGGTCATCGAGGACGGCGCTCAACCGGTGCTCGACACGGGCTCGCGGCGGGTGGTGCTCTGCCATCCGCTGTGGCCGGTCGACGGCTACCTCGCCGGCGCCAACATGCCGACTGCGCACGGTCAAGCAATGCCGATCGACGTGTTCAACTTCAACCTGCGTCCGGGCGAGGTTCACCGGCGGCTGTGACGTAGGCCGATTTGCCGGCGGCGAGTCGGGCCGAACGCCCAGCGGGCTACACGCGGCGACTTCCCCGTTCCCTCTCAACCCGCCTCGGCGCACCAGTGAAGCAGCGTCGCCGAGTCGGCGTCGTCGAGCTGGCGCTTCGCCGCCAGGGGGTGTGCGCCCCGCGGCGAAGCGCTCGCGCCACAGGGGGTCAAGTCGCCTGGACGGTTGTACCAGCTGACCCGCGCACGTACTCCCTGGCCGGGCTACAACATTGCACGCGGGGCCGTATCGCTGCCGAACCCC
>JAUJOA010000013.1:8380-22984 GCA_030447875.1 Thermoleophilaceae bacterium | reverse complement strand
TGCTTCGCCGATTCCGACGCCCACCGCCGCGGCGACCGAAACCCGTCTTGCTCGGCTCGGCAGAATGCAAGCTTCCATCAAGCCGACCAAGTCGACTCCTCTCGGGCGCGCTCAAAGCACACTTTCAGTGGCCGCGCTGTTACGCTCGCCGTCGGTCGCCGGACCGGTGTCGCCGATGCCGTGGCGGCGCTGCCTGCCCCAGTCCTTCTTGCCACGCGCGAGGTCGAAATAGGCCAGCGTTCGCCAGAAGGCAACGAGCTGCCGATAGCCAAAGGTCTCGAACACGGCGTAGGCGACCAGACGCCCGACGTCACGCCCGCGCTTGTAGCGGCGAAAGCTGAACTCGTCGAGGACAAGGGCCGCGACCGAAAGCAGAACACCGAGCACCCCCGAGAGGGCGAAGAAGGCGACCATGTACTCGAGCGAGAGCCCGCCTAGGAGTTCCGTGGGGTGCTCTTCCGAGCCCCCGGCGCCCTCGTGGGCGGCACCCAAGCACTCGACGACCACCAACACCGCCAACCCGACGACCCCGCGCGCGCCGTCGCGCGGCTGGCCGATCGGCGGGGGGTGCCGCCCCCGGCTGGCGGCGCGCCCCCCCGGCCCGCGCCGCCGCTGGCGCGCCAGCGAGCGCAAGTCCTCGGGTGCCTCGGTCCAGCAGACCGGCTCTGGCACGAACTCGATCCGATGGGCCCCGTCGCAGTGGCGCAGGTGCCGGTGAAGGCGCAGGACGAGCTCCATGTCCTCGCCGACCGTCTCGGTCGAGTACCCGCCGACCTCCTCGATCAGCGACCTGCGGAAAAGCCCGAATGCCCCGGAGATGATCAGAAGCGACTTCAAGGCGCTCCCGCTGACGCGGCCGACGAGGAAGATCCGAAAGTACTCGATGACCTGCAGCACCACGAGCCGCTTCTTGGGCAGCCTCTGGTTCACGACGCGACCGTGGTCGATGCGGCATCCGTTAGCGATCCGCACCGTGCCGCCCGTAGCGACGACGTGGTGGGGGTCGTCGAGGATCGGTTTGGCGACGCGCAGTAGCGCATCGCCCTCGATCACGCCGTCTGCGTCGAGGGCGCACACGTACGGATAGTGGGCGGCGTCGACGCCGGCGTTGAGCGCGTCGGACTTGCCGCCGTTCTGCTTGTCGATCACGTAGAAATCGCGGCGGCGACGAGACCGGTAGACGCCGCGAACCGGCTTCGTCGCGAGCTTGCCGCGCAGGGTCCGGTGGGCCGGCACGAGGTCGAACTCCTCGCGCAGGCGAGCGAGCGTCGCGTCGGTCGAGCCGTCGTTGACGACGATCACCTCGAAGCGCGGGTAGCGGATATCGACCAGCGACCGGACCCCCTCGACTATGCCAGCTTCCTCGTTGTAAGCGGGGACGAGCATTGAGATGCCGGGGGTCAGCGGCGAGGCGAAGGCGTCGTCCATCGCCGCGTGCGGTTGCGCGTGCATTGAGCGCATGACGGCACGCCACGCAACGACGGTGAAGAACAGAGAGAGCGGGGTGAGGCACGCGAAGTAGAAGAAGGTCACGACGCCCACGACGTCCAGCAGGAGCTCGAGGGTGCTCATGCCGGCGCGAGGTCCCCAGCGCCGGCGTCTGCGACCTCGATGACGTGAGAGGCGGCGCCGAGGTCGCCCGCCGCCGCCTCGACTCGCGCCGGGTCGATCTGCGCGAGCGAGCGCGCCGCCGCTCTCGCCGGCGCGAACGAGTCGCGACTCGCGACGTCGAGCAGGATCGGGAACGCGAGCGGGTCGCCGATCGATCCGAGCGCCTCCGCGGCCCCCTCTCGCACTCCGGGAGCGGGGTCCGCGAGCGCATCCTTGAGGCCCTCGACGGCGCTCCCAGCCCCGAGCCGCCCAAGCGCGATGGCGGCCTGTCGGCGCACGCTCCCCGACGAGTCGTCCAATCGGGCCACGAGCCGCTCGGCATCGCCGGCGTCGCCAAGTAGTCCGATCAGCTCGGCGGCAGTCGCGCGCACCTCGGGCTCAGGGTCGCCGAGCAGAGGGAGCACCGGCTTTACCGCTTCGGGTCCGACCGCGATCAGCGCTTGGCCTACTACACCAATCGGGACGCGTCGCGCCGCGAGGGCCGTAACGAGCGCCTCCAAGGCTTCGGGAGTGCCCAGCTGGCCGAGGCTTCGCGCCGCCGCGGAGCGAACCTCGGGAACGTCCCGCTGGAGAGCCGCGACAAGCACGGGCGCGGCCTTGGAAGAGCCCATGTCGCCGAGCAGGTAGGCGGCCGTCGCCCTCCGCCAGGCTCGTCGGTCGGAGAGCTTCTTGACCTCCGCTTGAAGATGGCCGTGGCTTTCAAAGTACTCGCCGAGCCGCTCGCGCGAGCCACCTTGCAGCCGCGCCGCGAAGCGGCTGAGCAGTGTGGCGAGGATCGCGGCGTCACGCGCGGAGACCGCCTGGGCCTCACCGTCCTCGAAGGCGATCGCCATGGCGGTCGGCGTGAGCCGCTTCTCCGCGGACTCATGGCCTCGGCGCGAGAGCGTTAGTCGGTGGATGACGAGGACGGCGAGCAGGGACAGGCTGGCCACTGCGAGGACGACGCTCGTGACCTGGAGCATGCGCAGTGGAATGTCGATCACAGTGGCCAACGTCACGATGAAGCTCCTTCGACCCGTCTAGCGGCGCCCAAGCAGCGCGTGAACTCGCGACTTGAGCTCCTGCGGGCTGAACGGCTTGCGGAGGTAGTCGTCCGCTCCGGCTTCGAATCCTCGGTCGACGTCCGCCTCTTGGACGCGCGCCGTCAAGAGGATGATCGGCATCGCCCGCGTCTCCTCGTGGCGTCGCAGCCGACGCGTCAGCTCGATGCCGTCAAGCTTCGGCATCATCACGTCAAGCACCGCGAGGGCGGGTCGCTCGGCGAGCGCGAGCTGGAGCGCCTCCTCTCCGTCGCGCGCCGTGATCACGCGGTAGCCGGAATGCTCGAGGCGGTAGACGACGAGTCCGAGGACGATCTCGTCGTCCTCGGCCGCCAGGACCAATGGCGGCTGGTCCGTCTCGACAAGCGGATCTGTCCCCGTGTTCGTCGGCGCGGTCATTTCGGAGCTTCCGTGGGTAGCTCGATGCGGAACGCTGTCCCTTGGCCCTCTTCGCTCTCGACGCCGATCGAGCCGCCGTGGGCCTCGATGATCTCCTTGGCGATGCTGAGCCCAAGCCCGGTGCCAGGGATCGCCTCCTTGGTCGCGGTCGAGGCGCGAAAGAAGGGCACGAAGAGATGGTCGACCTCGCCGGCGGGGATGCCCGCACCCGTGTCCACGATGTCGATGACCGCGCACTCGGCCTCCGAGTGCAACCGAACGTCCACGTGGCCGTTTTCGGTGAACTTGATCGCGTTCGAGATGATGTTGCCGAACGCCTGGCTGAGGCGCCCGCGGTCGCCCGGGATCGGAGGGACCGCACTGTCGGCCAGGCGGAGGCCGATCCGCTTCGCGTCGGCGACAGGCCGTTCGGCGACGACGCATGCCTTCAGCAGCGAGCTGATGTCGATCTCGGCGAGCTCGAGCGCGAGGTGGCCCGCCTCGATCTTGCCAACCAGCAGCAGGTCCCCCACCACGCGCAGCAGGGCCTCGGAGCTGAAGTCGACGATCTCGAGAAAGTGCTTCTGGTCCTCATTCAGCGGGCCGGGCTCCTCACTCAGGACGATCTCGAGGTAGCCGCGGATCGCCGTGAGCGGCGTGCGCAGCTCGTGCGAGACGACCGATATGAACCGGTCCTTGAGGGCGTCGACCTCACGTAGCTGCTCGTTCTGGCTCGTCAGCTCGACGCCGGCCTCCTGCTCGGTCTTGAGCAGCTGTTTGCGGTTTACGTCGACCTCACGTAGCTGCTCGTTCTGGCTCGTCAGCTCGACGCCGGCCTCCTGCTCGGTCTTGAGCAGCTGTTCGCGGCTTATGGCGACACGGCGCCGTGCGCTGATGTCGTGGAGCAACACGTTGGTCTGGTGCTCACCGCTCACCATCAGCGGCAGGAAGGTGAACTCGACGGGAAGCTCGTCCCCCGCCTTGGTCAGCGCCGTAGCGTCGACGCGAGTCGGCGCCAGCTGGCTCCCCGGGCCCTCAGGCGCGTCGGCGAAAGCGGCGACAACCCTCTCCCACAGGTCCGAGGGCACCACAGTCTGGACGACCGACGTGCCGATGATTTCGTCCCGCGACCAGCCCAGGAGACGCTCGGCTTCGCGATTCCACTCTCGAATGACCCCGTCCGCGGAGAAGGAGATGTAGCCTTCGATCGACTCCTCCATGACCGAGGTGAAGCGGCGATCGCTTTGGCGCAGCGCCGCGGTCGTTCGACCGAGCTCCAGATGGACGGCTGCCTGCGAGGCGAGCGAGCGGAGCATCGCCCCGGTTTCAGAAGCCATGTCGCGGCGCTCCCGATCGAGCACGCAAAGCGCGCCGAGCGCGAAGCCGTCGACGCTCATCACCGGCGCCGCGGCGAAGAATCGTGCTCCCGTCCTTCCCGCGACCAGCGGGTCCGTGTCGAATCGATGGTCCTCGAGCGCGTCGGGCACGACGAAGAGCTGACACTGCCTGATGGCATACCCGATCATCGGGGCATTGCAGTCGATCGCCTCGGGGTCGAGGCCGAGCGCGGACTTGAGCGAGTGGCCCTCGGAATCCACCAGCACGAGCAGGGCTATCGGCGTCTCGGAAACTCTTGCGGCAAGCTTCGTCAGCTCGTCGAACGCCTGCGCCGGCGGTGCGTCTACGCCGTTGTACCCGGGGAGCGCCGGGTCGAGGCGGGTGTTCGCAGCGGGCTCAAGCGTGGGAGCGTGTTGCATTCTAGGTGACTTCCTGGGGGCGCGCTGCCGCGGCGTCCGTGAGGAGATTGCTGTGTCGCACTTGAGATCTATCGACGCCTTTCGGCCTCAGCTGTAGCGCCGACTTGCAAATAGCCCGAACCCCGGCGGGCTGGACCTACATGGTGATGCCGGAGTCGGCGGAGTTCTTCGGTACGCGGGGGCGCGTCAAGGTAGGAGGCCGCATCGTTCACAGGCGTATCGCCGGACTTCACGGAGACGGTGGCGCGATCGCCGTAGCCTCCGGCTACGAGTACGAGCTGCGCCGCCGAAGCTCACTGAGATCAAGACCAGCGAGCTCGGTGAGCGTCAGCCGCAGGCTCGATCGCCTTGAACGGCTCGCCCCTCGCCGTAACGGTCCTAGGCTTGACGCGGCCGCCATGGACGCCGAGATCGAGCGCCTCGCCGCCGAGCTCGAGGCCCGCGAGGGTCCCGGCGCGTTCGCCGCGGTGCTCGCCAAGGTAAAGGCGGAATTCGAGACCGCCCGTGGCGTGGATCGAGAGACGTAGAGCGAAGGAACCTCAAGGGGAACGCCGATTACCTCCACCGCCGAGGCGCGCTGTAGGCTGCAAAGCGGCGTCGGTTGAGCGCACTTCGCCACGAGCGCCGCCCTGCGAGGCGGCGTTCGTCGTTCGAGAGCAAGATTCCGACCGCAGCATCGGCGATGATGGTTCCCATGCTCAACCGAGAACGCCATGGACGGCACCGCGCGACCGGCGACGACTAACGGCGGGCTGCACTTCTCCCCGGACGCGGCCCTTCGGGCGGGCTGTCCCTCGGGCCTTGTCGAGGAAGCGAGACGCCTCGGCTTACGCTGCACCGCGCCGCCTCCCGGAGCGTCCGGCGGCATGTGGTGCATCGGGATCGGCCCGCAGGATGAGGAGCGGCTGTATGGGGACACGTACCGCCGCAGACGCGCGGCCGGGCATCCCCTACTGGCGATCCCCTCAGCGGGCGCACAATCGCCGAGCTGGATGCCGAGGATGATGCCGTCGCTGATCGCGAGCTGGCCGACTTCGACCTCGGAGACGCGAGCCGAGATCATGGCGGGCTGGCGCGCTGGGCGCCGGAGCCTCGCACAAGCGCACGCCATCGAACAGCGGGTTTACCGCGACCCGCCCCCGGTAGCCGATCGTTCGCGGCGGGCGCCACTCGTGCGCGCGCCGCTGCGCCGCGAGGCGCGTCCCCGCGCTCGGCGCACCGCTGCCCGCCGCGCGCTCGGTACTCGGAGCGGCCAGGACCCCGGCGAGGGAGACGACGACTCCGAAGGTAAAGCCGGCGGCGACCTAGCTCCGTTCGCCGACCGGCGCAGGACCGCGGAGGCGCGCTCGTGACCGTGCGCGCCTTCTATGCCGGCCTCGGGGTTGACCTCCCGGACCGTGGCGGCGCCAACGTACAGGTTCGCTGCTTCGCCGATTCCGACGCCCACCGCCGCGGCGACCGAAACCCGTCTTGCTCGGTCAACAAAGAGACAGGTGCCTTCAACTGCTTCGCGTGTGGCGCCAAGGGTGGGCCGTACGACGCGGCCGTCACGCTCGGCAAGTCGCCGGCCGAGGCGATGGAGCTGCTCCGGCGCCACGGACTCGCCGACGACGATGGCGAGCAGCCGGCGCCGCGGCCGCGCTCGGAGCCGAAGGCCGTGCTTCGACCTTCCGAGGCCGCCCTCGACTCCTACCAAGGGGCGCTCGAGGCGGACGGCGAAGCGGTCTCCCGGCTCGAGACGGTGCGCGGGTGGACGGCTGACGCGATCCGTGCGCTTGGACTCGGGCTCAACGGCGCGCGTGTCGTCTTCCCCGTCCGCGATGCGGGTGGTGCGCTCGTCAACCTGCTCCGCTATGCGCCGGACCCCGAGTGCCGCTCCGGCGCGAAGCTGCTCGCCGAGTCCGGCTGCCCGCGCGACCTGTTCCCGGCGCCCGAGACACTCGACGGAGACTCCGTTTGGATCGTGGAAGGTGAACCCGACGCCGTGGCCGGACGGTCGCTCGGGCTGCCGGCGGTCGCGGTTCCGGGCACAGGTACACGGCGGCCTGAGTGGGCCGAGCGCTTCGCCGGCCGCCACGTCGTCGTCTGCCTCGACTGCGATCGCCAGGGGCGCGAAGCTGCGCAGCAAATCGCGACGGACCTGCTCGCTCATGCCGCCGAGGTCCGCATCCTCGACCTCGACCCGAGACGTGACGACGGCTACGACCTCGGTGACTTAGCGCTCGAGGCCGGTCCGGGCGGTCGACGCGAGTGTCGGCGGATGCTCGGGCGCATGGCCGCCGAGGTCGAGACGCTCGAGCCGCCGGCGTCCGAGGATGGGGCCGCCCTGCTGGACGACCTCGCCGCATTCGTCCGTCGGTTCGTCGTCGTCACACACGCGCAGGCGGTCGCGGTGGCGTTGTGGATCGTCCATACGCACGCGGTGGAAGCCGCCGAGACGACGCCGTACCTCTCGATCACGTCCGCCGAGAAGGAAAGCGGCAAGACGCGGCTGCTCGAGGTCTTGGACACGGTCGTCGCGCGCCCGTGGTTCACAGGACGGGTTACCGCCGCCGTGCTCGTGCGCAAGGTCGACGCCGAGCACCCGACCCTACTCCTCGATGAGTCGGACGCCGCGTTCAAGGGCGAGAGAGACTACGCCGAAGCGCTCCGAGGGCTCCTGAACACCGGCTACCGCGCCACGGGCAGAGCGAGTCTGTGCGTTGGGCAGGGCGCCGGGATCACCTACCGGGACTTCTCCACCTTTGGTGCGAAGGCGATCGCCGGCATCGGCGAGCTGCCGGACACGGTGGCGAGTCGCGCGGTGGCAATCCGCCTCGAGCGGCGTGCTCCGGGCGAGCACGTAGACCGATGGCGGGAGCGTCAAGGCCGGCAGGACGGCGCAGCGCTGCGCGAGCGCGTCGAGGCGTGGGTGGGGGTGCATATGGACGCGCTGCGCGAAGCCGTGCCGGAGGCGCCGCCACAGTTGAGGGACCGCGCCCAGGACACCGCCGAGCCGCTACTCGCCATCGCCGACCTCGCCGGGAGGGACTGGCCGCAGCGCTCTCGGGCCGCTCTTCTCGAGCTGCGAGGCGAGCCGGCTGCGGAAGCCAGCTCGGACGGTGTCCGCTTACTTGCCGACGTGCGAGCTGCCTTCGAGCAGTCGGGGGCCGACCGTCTGGGCACGGTCGACCTGCTCAAGCACCTTCATGGACTCGACGAGGCACCGTGGGCCGAGTGGCGCAACGGGCGACCGCTTACCGCTCGAGTGCTCGGCGACCTGCTCAAGCGCTACCGCATTCGCAGCCGGACCGTCCGCCTCGCCGACGGGACAACCCCGAAGGGCTACAAGCGCGAGCAGTTCGAGGACGCCTGGCGCCGCTACCTGCCCTCAAACCCGCACGCTAGCCGCCACAACGCCACAACCCGCATGGCGACTGGGAAAACGGCCGATTCCGATAGGCCACAAGACCGCGTTGTGGCGGATGGCGAAGAGGCCGAAAACCCGCATGGCGACTGGGATGTGGCGGATGTGGCGGATGCGGAGTCCGCAGACGGGCTCGAGCGTTCGGAGCTGGCGGCCGACGCCGACAATGTGGTCCCGATCGCGTGCGCCGCGGAAGCGCTCGCCACGGCCGACGATGAGGCCGAGGTCGAGCGGCTGGGGAGGAAGGGTTACCTCCCGTGACCGCCGAGCGAAGCTGCGAGCGCTGCGCCACCGCGCTCGAGGGTCGGCGGCCCGACGCCCAGTACTGCGGCGCCGCGTGCCGACGTGCCGCGGCGAGAGAACGGGAGGCCGCTGAGCGGCCACAGACCGGCGAGCCGACCGATAACCCGTCTACGGACACCGCACGCCGTGCGCACGCCTCCTATGCGGCCCTCCGGCGCCTGGAAGATCGCCTCGACGAGCTGGCACGGCAACTTTCGGACGCCGACGCGAGGCTCATGGCGCGCGTGCTGCGCGACGCCTTGCGAGAAGACGGGAGCGCCCGGTGAGCGCCGGCCGCCCGACGCCCAACCCCTGGGGCGACCGCCCCCTTGAGCGCACGGACATCCTCGACCGCGAGCAGGTGGGCGAGCTGCTCGGACTGCGACCCTCGACTATCGACGACCTCCGCCGCCGCGGCGAGCTGCGGGCGATCCGCCTCGGACGCCACCGTCGCTTCCTGCGAGCCGACGTGGAAGAGTACGTCGTCGCCAACCGCTCGTGAGGGCGGTTTTTGCGCCTCGGAGGGCCGGTTTGGTACCCGCGAGTGGTACCCGAGGGGAGCTGCGGACCAGGCGATCTGCCAAGAAACTATCTCTGAGCAGGCTTTTCGTCCAAGCGGATGATGGGACTCGAACCCACGACCTTCTGCATGGCAAGCAGACGCTCTAGCCAACTGAGCTACATCCGCGCGAGCCGCGAGTATATCCACCGGGAAGCGGTCCGCCAGAGCGAAAGAGGCGGCCCCGTGCTCAACGGGCGGCGGCCAGCGCGGCGAAGTCGTAGGGGACGCCGGTGAGTTCCTCCGAGACCTCCCACAGGCGCCGCGCCGTCTCCCGGTCGCGGGCGCGGGCGCTCGTGCCGACGAGCCGTGGGAAGCCCCATATCTCCATCGGGCCATCGGGGCCCACGTAGGACCCGCTGGGTAGGACGGGTACGGTCGCCGCATAAAGGCTCGGAAGAGCGCCCCGCTCAGCGCTCTGGGCGATCTGGCTGGCGACCGCCATCAGCTTCTCGCCGGCCTTGCTGCCCTCCATGCGCGGCCCGACGAACAGCAGGTTGGTCGCCGCGTAGCCGGGGTGGGCGGCCACGCTACGCAGCGCGAGCCCGGCGGCGCCGGCCCGGCGTGCGAGCTCAAGGGCAAACATGAGGTTGGCGAGCTTCGACTGCGTGTAGGCCGCTCGCCTTCGGTAGCGCTGCTCGCCCTGGAGGTCGTCGAGGTTGATCCTGCCCCGCTTGTGGGCGACGCTCGAGACCGTGACGACGCGCGGCTCGGGTCGCCCCATGAGCCCCGGCAGCAGCCGCCCGGTGAGCGCGAAGTGACCGAGGTGGTTCGTACCGAACTGCATCTCGAAGCCGTCGGCGGTGTGGCGGTGGGGAAGGGCCATGACACCCGCGTTGTTGATGAGCACGTCCGGCCCCTCGTGGCGCTGGGCGAAGGCCTCGGTGAAGGAGCGCACCGAGGCGAGGTCGGCCAGGTCGAGCTCCATGGTCTCGATCTCGGCTGCGGGGGCGGCGGTGCGTGCGCTCTGGGCGGCCCGCTCGCCGCGGACGGTGTCGCGGACGCCCATGATCACGCGTGCGCCCGCGCGCGCGAGCTCGCGCGCCGTGACCAGCCCGATGCCGCTGTTGGCCCCGGTGACGACCACGACCCGACCGCTCTGGTCGGGGATCGAGTCGGCCGTCCATCTCGCCATGGTTGGGGATCTCCCGCGGTGTGTCGCGGCTCAAACGCGGGGCTTCACCCGAGATCTCGTGGTGGGACGCTAATCTCATTCGCCGCGGCGACGTGGCGGAGTGGTTACGCGGCGGCCTGCAAAGCCGTTTACACCGGTTCGATTCCGGTCGTCGCCTTGAAAAAGGTCCTGTTTGTGGGCATTTCGTGTCGGCTAGCTAGACAAGCGTGCCCCCGCGTGTCCCGACCAACCCGTCCTAGTGAACGCCGTCCAGCACGCTCACTCCTAAGCATCGGAGGGCGAGCCTCGGAGGGTGGTGACCCTGGCCGCCCCGTCACAGCGTTTTCTGACGTCTCTGATCCGTACATTGCGCCGTGCATCGGCGTTGCGTACACAGCAAAGGGGCTCGCCAGTGGTCGAGAAGCACGCTCTGTTCTTCCAGCTCGCTGCAGCGCTGATTCCTGCGCTGTTATTCGGGAGCTTGCGACCGAGCGGTTCGCTCCCCCGGCGAAGACGCTCTCTCCGGGAAACCGGGGGCGATTGATGTTGTTCGGGATCTTTGCCGCGCTCCTTTGCGCCCTGGCAGCCGAGTGGTTCGCCATCGAGCTCTCGTTCGCTGAGAACCCAGCGTTATGGAAAGTGCCGATCGTGGTTTCGTTCTGGTGGCGGCCACCGCCTTGTTGGCGGGTGCCCTTCTCAGCCCGTGGATTAGGGCGATCTGGCCCCAGGCGACGGGCGTCGTCTTCTCACTGCTGGCGATCGCGCCTGCGCCACTGTCGGAAATCTGGCACTCAGTCGCTCTGTCTACGACGCCTTGCTCGTGACCGAAGTCAAGAAAACCGAACTCGTAGGCCAGCTAGAACGACGTCTGAGCGAGGACCGCAGGCGAGACTACGTCGAGATGCAGAATCTGATCGACGAGCGCGCGAGGCTTCGGAAGCGAAGAGACCTCACCGCGACAGATCGTCGCCTCCTCAACCGGATTCTTGAAGAGCGGCTCCTCGGTCTTGCCGATGACGCTGTGGCCGAGCGGAAGGATCTGGGCCGCCGTAGCGCCTACCCGGACATTGCGCCGCCGCCTGCCCCTTAGCCCATTTTCGGCCCCGAGCACGCACAGGCGTTGCAGCAGGCGCTCGGTGGAGCTACTTCAGCTGCGGCTTCCCCGCACGCTCAAGCTTCTCATTGAGGGCCTCCCGCTTGCGGGACTGGACGGCGGGTTGGACGAAATAGAAGTCGAACAGACCCTCCAGGACCTCCAGGAGCCACTCGGCCTCCTCGGGCTCCACGTCCACGATCTCGCCCGTATGGAGGTCCTTAGTTTCGTGCGCGCCGAGGTTCCCGACGTTCCTGATCGCGTCCACGTTCTCGGAGAGCCAGGACGGGAGCCTGGCGGAGTCGAGCAGCCCCTGAATCTGGTCGCTCAGCCGTTGGTTCTCGATCTGCGCCTCATTGCGGATCAGCGACTGCAGACAACGCCGCGATAGCGCGGCGCTCGCCTTTGGGCTGTCGGGAAGGATGAGCGTGGCCTCCACGAAGTCAGCGTGATAGGGATCGGGAACCTCGGGTGGAACGGGTCGTGCCGTGCTTCTCGGTCGAACCAAGACTCCCTCTGACGGGGCCGACGTCTCCCAGTCCGTGCGGCCAAGCCGCGCGATGACCTTCCGACAGTGGTCGGCGTCACATACTGTGCGCGACACCCACCACCATCCATTCTCATCCCGACCGAGCGGGAGGTGGCTCCACTCCTCGGTGAACGCGGTCTGGCAGTGGGGGCAAATCACCGAGCCGAGGATAGGCGTGTCCCCAACCGTGTCCCCAACAGGGGTGTTTCGGGCGTAACCGAGCGCAACTGAGCGAACCGGAAACCCCTCTAGAGCGAAAAACGCCTCGAACGACGGGCCTGCAAACCCGTTTACACCGGTTCGATTCCGGTCGTCGCCTCTTATTTAGGGCCGATCCGCGCCGTCGAACGTAAGCGTGTTCCCACTCTGTCGAGCCGATCCCTTCGGCGGCCCGCGCACGCTCCCGATCCCCGGGGAGCTTTCGTGACGAAACGGTCGGCGCGGGCTATCTCAGCGACGGAGCTAGAGCGGCTCGTCCAACTTGTGCTCTCTCTGAAATTCGCGGATACGCCTGACCTGCTGGCGTGGCTTAAACTTCCGGGCCTTCGAATTGGCGGCGTAGTCGTTCCAGTGTGTGACCAGGGCGTCGAGCTCCGCCACAGCACAGAACGCTCCGGGCGGCGCGTCATCGGAGAGGTCGAGTATCGCGTCCTGGAGCTCGACTGCTCGAGCAGGGCTTTCGGTCGCGAGGAGGAAGGCACCGAGCTCTACGAGCCGGTCGCCCGTCCGGGAGTCGCACCACCTCTCTCCGATCAGAGACGGGTCGCGTCGCTCTTCCTCGATCGATCGGTCAATTGTCTCGTCAGCTTTCTTGGGGCTGGCTTCGATGCCGCCCTTGTCCTCGGCGCCTTCCCCTCCCACGGCTACGACTCCAATCAGCGACCCGAGTCCCACGAGTATGGCCCCGCCGGCGACTACTCCGGCTGTCACAATTAAGAAGGTTCGCGCCGACTGACTCAATCTGGCCTCCTGGCCCTCTACCGACGGGAATTATGCTCTCAGCCTCGGGCGGCCGACTCGGTATACGCCGAGCCGGGGGCGATGAGGAAAGACCCCAATGGTTGGCTGTCGGGACCTGCGGCCGGCCGATGGCGGCCGACGCGCGTCTTCTCAGCCCAGCCGCCCTCGGCGACCGCGCGTGCTGATCGGGGAGCGACGAGCCCGTAGCGATCGTTTCATGCGGCGGCCGGAGGCGCTCTGGGGTATCCTCGGCCGGCCCGGGCCGTTAGCTCAGTTGGGAGAGCACCAGCTCGACAAGCTGGGGGTCGCTGGTTCGAGCCCAGCACGGCCCACTCGGCAAAGCTCCGCTCAGAGGTGGATTCGCAAGGCAGACCGAGAATCGTTCTCACCTAGGGGGCCAGGTGGTAGCAAAGTGGTAACGCGAGCCACCTGAAGGGCCGACCCGGTTGCGATCCGGGCGCCTGCCGTCAAGGCACCCTGATTGCCGCGAGCGTCCTGGCTGCGTTCTCGCACCCTCGTTCTACAACCGGCCGTCGTCGACGCAGCGGCCCCCTTCCCGCGATCGGCGAGAACCTGGGTACTACGGTGCGTCGTTAGCTTGCTAGCCTCGGATTGACGAGGCACGTAAACGGCTGGTCGACCAGAGGAGCTTCGATGAACATGGATGACATGGGCGCCACCCCCGGGTGGCTAACCGCTATCTCTTGGGTCTTCGTGATCCTCGCGGTCGTATGCGCGGCGGTGGTGCTTTACGACGTTCACGGCCGCGGATACCGCCAGCGGGTGCGCCCGATGGAGCTGGTATGGCCCCTCGCGGCGCTAGCGACTGGGCCGCTGGCTCTGGCGCTCTACAGCCGCTTCGGTCGTCCGCGAAGCGATAAGTGGCAGCGCGAACAGGGCAAGAGCTACGAGGGTGGCCTGACCGCCATTGCGGCGACCGGCGGGCTGCCCGGTGGCGTCGCCTCAGCAGTCGCACATGTGATCGGCGTCCCGCTCGTGGTGGCTTCGGGGCTGACAATCGCGGGACTGGATCTTTGGGCGATGATCGCCGTCATCGCGGTGCTCGCCACCGCTTTCCTGTTCACCTGGGAGTACTTCGTGTCCACGGTGCCCAAGCGGGGCCTGACCTCGCGGCAAGGACTGACCGTTGCGCTCCTGGTGGCGTTCGTCACCGTGCTCGCCTTCGACATCGGCATGGGGGGTTGGATGCTGCTCTTGGCCTTCGGCCTCGAGTTCATGCCGTCCCCGAGCGACATCGCGTTTGTGTTCCTGATGCAGATCGGTCTGATCCTCGGGTTCCTGACCGGCTATCCCGCGGTCGCCTGGCTGCTCTCACGGGGCACGAAGGCGGTTGCCTGACGGAGCCGTCGCCGAGCGTGCGCCCTACCAGCGAGCGCGTTCAGCGTCGTCTTCCTGAGGGATGGCCCGCGCCGAAGCAGCGCTACCGCGCCCAGCCCGGCGAAGCCGCGCGTCTCATCGTGAGGCAGCTCGTCGATTAGCCGCTGTGTCAGCCGCGGGCGGTGACCAGCCGAGGACGCGGACTTCGGTCAGCGGCGCGCGTGATTTTGCGGTCAACGCTAGCGCGAGCTGCTGAAACGGGCCGTGCAGGGCGAGACGAGCCGGAGCCGCAAGAAATCTTGGGTCGGACAGGAGCCGGTCGCGCAGCGCCGCCGTGCCGGGCGAGCGACTCGGCGTAGCGGCGCTCGTAGGCGGGGCAAGTTGTCTAGAGACGGGCGCGGGAGGGTGAGATAGTCGGCCGGCTGCGCGCGGCTGCCCGCAGTACCTTGACGTCCGCTTCGAGGTCGGCGGCGAAGGCGGACTACCCAGACTGTCTACTATGCTTTGTAGCAGTCGAGCGAGCAGTCGAGCGAGCAG
>JAUJOA010000013.1:0-8280 GCA_030447875.1 Thermoleophilaceae bacterium | reverse complement strand
AGCAGTCGAGCGAGCAGTCGAGCGAGCAGCCGGGCGGGTGAGACGGGCCACATGATGGGCGGAGTGGTGATTGCATGCGGGATGGGACTGCTTCTACTGGTCGCGGTCATGGCGGCTGGGGGGTACGTTGGAGTCAGGCTCGTCCGTGCCCGGCCCGAGAGCGGCGTTGACTCGGCCCGTGCCCTGCTCGAGCGTCGGCTCGCGGCCGGGGAGATCGACGTGGACGAGTACTACGAGCGCGAGGGCGCGCTCCCGCCACGAGACGCCCGCCGGGGACTGTGAGCGAGTGACCTCTCCATTGACGCCGCCCCCTCCGCTTCACGTGCTCGAGTCAGAGGTCATGGAGGAGATGTGGCTCCGCTCCGAGGCGACCGTCCGCGAGGTCCTGGAGGCCATGAACCGCGAATCGAGGCAGCGCGCCTACACGACCATCATGACCATCATGAGCCGCCTGTCGGACAAGGGTCTCCTCGCCCGCACCCGGCGAGGCAAGACCGACGTCTACCGCACGACTCTCTCGCGCGAGGCCTATCTTCGGGCGCGTGCCGAGGCCGAGGTGGACGCGGTGGTCGAGCAGTTCGGCGATCTGGCCCTCAGTCACTTCGCTCGCCGGGTGGGGAGACTCGACGCTCAGCGCCTGCGCCGGCTGCGCGAGCTGACCGGCGATGGATAGCGCGCGTCGCCTGTACAGGGTCACGCTCGCCGTCGCGGTGCTCGGTGCCCTCGCTCTGATCGCCGTTGTGGCCGCCGCCTTGTCGACGCTGACTCTGGCCGTGCCCAGCAGTGAGGAACTCGCCGCCGCGTGTGGGCGACTGTTGCCGGAGGGCCTCTCGGCACTGGGCGCCGCCGTGATGGGGCTCGCCGGACTGTCAGCGCTAGCTCTGGCGCGCGGGGTTCGGTCGGCCGTCCTCGAGACCCAGGCGCAGCTCCGCGTACGCGCGCGCCTCCACTCGGCCGCTAAGGCCGAGCTGCACGGGGAGCGCGTGCGGACCTTCCCGAGCAGTCGCCCGCAGGCTTTCTGCGCCGGGCTCCTTCGCCCGCGGATCTTCCTGTCGGAGTCAGCGCGCGACCGCCTATCCGAGATGGAGCTGCGCGCGGTCCTCGCCCACGAGGAACACCACGTCATCCGACGAGACCCGATGCGCGTCCTATGCGCCCGAGTCCTCGCCGATGCCCTCTTTTTCGTGCCGGGGCTTCGTCGGCTCGAGCGCCGTTACGGCGAGCTGGCCGAGCTGGCGGCCGACGAGGCGGCGGTGCGTGCCGCGGGATCGGCCGCCCTCGCCTCCGCGCTGCTGAAGCTCGGCGGGAGTGGCCATCCCGAGGGCGCCGTCGCCCTAGCCCCCGAGCGGGTCGACCACCTGTGTGGAGCGGCCCCACGGTGGCGCCTCGAGCCTCGCGTCCTCGCGCTCTCCCTCCTGGCGGTGACGGGGACCGGCGCGGCGGCCGTCCTGGCGGGCGTCGCGGCAGGAGGCGTCCGGGTCGAGCTCCTGATGGTCGTCGTCCACAGCTGCATGGCCCTGATGCTCGCCGTGGCGGTCGCATTCGCCGGCCAGCTCTGGCGGCGGGCCAAGGCCCAGTCGAAGTCCGGCAGCTGATCGCCGGTGGGGACGACGGGGAGCCCGAGGAGACCGGAACGTCGTCGGGGGCGATGATCGGGCGCCCCGCCTCCTGCTAGTTCACGCGCTCGCAGCTTCCGTAGGCACGTAACTGACGCCTCCAGCCCGAAGTGCGTCCGGTCATGACCCCTGAGTCGAGCACGGCCCCGCATCAGGGGTGGGGCAGCCTGGCGGTGCGGGGCGCCGCTGTTCTCGCCGTCGGCCTCTTCGTCGCGCTCCTGGCCTGGGGCCTTATCAGTCAGGCGCCTGACGACGGCGTCGACCAGGCGCTCGCGACCGGCAAGACGAGTCCTCCGCCCGAGCTCAGCCTCCCGGTGCTCCAGCGCGGTGAGCTCGGAGCTCGGCTGTCGCGCTCGCTCGCGCCGGCGCTCGCCGACGGGCGCGTCGACGTGCGGGAGCTGCGAGGGACTCCCGTGGTACTGAACTACTGGGCCTCGTGGTGGTGTGTGCCCTGTCGCGAGGAGGCGCCGCTGCTCGAGCGTAGCTGGCGAGAGGGACGGGACCGACACCAGGCTTCCTCCTTCTCGGAGTCAACCAGCAGGACATCACCGGCGGAGACGCTCGCGCCTTCATGCGCGAGTTCGACGTCTTGCTACCTCAAGGCGCCGAGGTGCGCGATCCGCCATTGCCGACGGGTAGGCGCACCGCCCGCGGCTGGGGTGCCACGGGGATCCCCGAGACCTTCTTCATCAGCGCAGAAGGGCGGGTGGTCGGACACGGGCGATCGGGGTCGTATCGCCCGAGCAGATGCGCCAGGGCGACGAGGCTCATCGCCGCGCGGACTGGGCAAGCGCTGCGTCTTCGGCAGGGCGGAGGATCTCAGGTCAAACGACGCGTTGAGCCTCAGCCTGACGTCCGCTGCGGGCGGAGCGCCAGGGCGCCGCGGGCGACCCGCCTCGCCAGCCGGCCCAAAGCCCGAGCAGAGTGAGCGCGAGGGAACACAACTGGGGCTGCGAGGCCAGGTCCGAGCTCAGCGCGAAACCGCTCCTCGTTCAAGCAGACGAACTCGACGAGGAAGCGAGAGGCCCTAGAGACGGCATAGAGCCGAACAGCGCGAGGGGCGAGACTCGGCGGCGAAGCCGCCAGAGCAGGCGGGTGGTCGACACGACGGGGAAGGCGGCAAGCGCCTCATACAGCGGGGTCGGATGGACCTATTGCAAGTCGGCATGGTGCCGTTCGGGAAGCTCATCGTCCAGGGCAGGTCGGTGGGGGTGCCGTAGGTCCCGTCGCCGGCGAGCAGGCAGCCGAGCCGTCCAACGTCCTAGGCGAACGTGAGCGCCGCCGCCGCCATGCCGGCCATCAGCGAGAGCGGGATGGCCCGACGGCGAGAGCCGCGACGGGGGTGGTCAAGGCGCCACCGATCAAGCCGCCAAACCACGTGAAGCCAGAGCCGCCGAAGCTGTGGAGGTAGAGGCTGTCGGCGTGCTCGGCCAGGTGAGCCCGACGGGATCTGCGCACGAGGCGCCGGTCACCGTTGTCCGGCCATGCCGCCCATGGAGCCCATGCCGCCCATCATGCGTTGCGTCATCTCCCGCATCGGCTCCGCCATGTCGCGCGTGCTGTCGTCCCCGTACCAGTCTCTGAGGTAGCCCTCCATATCGGTGATCTCGGCGGATTGTCCCTCGATGGTTTCGCGCGCGAGCCCCTTGAGCTCGTCGTGCTCGGCGTTGTCGAGAGCATCCTCAGCCATGTCGATGGCGAGCTGATGGTGGGGGATCATCATGCGCAGGAACATGCGGTCGGACATATCGCCGTTCATCCGGCCGTTGCCACGACCGCGCGCGCGGCCACTGTCCATGCCCATGCCCCCGTTCATGCCCATCATCCCCATGCCACCGGCGCCCATCATGCTCATGCCGGCCATCGGGGCGGCGCCGGCTCGCGGGTACCACGCCCTCCGCCATGCCTGCATCTGCTCGATCTGGCGCTTCTGACTGACCTGGATGCGTCGGGCCAGGTCGCGCAGGTTAGGCCGGGAGGAGTGGGAGATCATCGCCTCGGACGACATGATCGCGCCAGCGTGGTGCATGGTCATCTCGTCGATGAATCGCAGGTCGTAGGGCGCCTTGGCGTCCGAGGTGCCCATGAAGGCACCCTGCGCCTGCGCAGACTCCTGGCCACCTCCGCCGAGGGCAACCGCGGCCGCCACGACGGCGACTATCGCCAGCGGGATGCCGATCGCTAGGCGACGGATGGCCTTGCGCGGCCTTAGGTTCATGTCTTTCTCTGTCGGGATCGAGGCTTTTTACTACAGGGCATAGTAGCACTCGCGTCCGTCCCGAGAACGCCGCTCAGCCGAAGCTCAAGCCGCGCCTTCAGTGGCTGTGCTCGAACCGTCCCGGCCGCGCCGGCCGGGCATCGGCAGCTTCATTTGCCGCCGAGCAGCGTGTAGGCCCAAGCGCCAGTATGAGGCGCCCATGACCAGGTAGAGGCCGATGTGCTGCTCGGTGAAGAGCTGGCGCAGCGGCAGCATCACCGAGATGCAGCAAGGAGCGAAGAGCGCGATCGAGCCGGTGACGGCCGCCGCCACAGCCAAGCCGCCAAGAGATGCTGCTATCGACGGCGTGCCTCGCCCTCGAGCTCGGCGATGCGCGCGGAGACCGCCGCCTGGCGCTTGCGAAGGGCCTCTAGCGAGGCGGTGTCGGAGCGCCGAGGTGGACAGCACGGTGCTGTCTCACCACGCCGACGCTGCCACCACATCATCGCGGGACAAGCGAGCCCGGCCGCCACCACGGCCGCCAAGACGACCACGTCGGGCATGGTCAGACGACCTCAGGGCGCGGCCGGTCCACCGGCGGTGCCTCCTGCTCCGACTGCGCGTCCTCGAGACGGTCGATCTCGGCCGCGATTCGCCGCTGCTCCTCGCGCAGGTCGGCGATAGACGCCGAGCGGGGGTCCGAGCGCCTGGAGCCGCCCTTCGAGCCTCGCATCATGAACCACATCATCAGGCCCATGCCGACCGGGCAGGCCAGCAGGGCGAGGGTGGGAAGCAGCGCTTCCACGTCTCCTCCTTTCGTTGCTTGGTCAAAGGCGGGAGCCAGTATGACTACTATCCGCAATAGTACTGCCGATGTAGTAGCTGGTCTCCAGCGGCATACGACCTGCTATCGAGGCGGGAACCCTGCCTACTACTCACGAGCCCAGAGCCCATGTCCCCGTCGGGTAATCAAGCCAGCCGGAGCCGCCAAGCGGTGACCGGCTGCGCGGCGCTGCCCCCGGCTGATTCGACCAACGCTGGACACGTGCCACCCCAGCATCATTCGGCTCCCGCCGCGGGCCAAGACGCAAGCCCCGGGGTCCGGCGCATGCGCACGGTCCGGCTGCTCATTGCGGTGTCCCTCCCCGTCCTCCTCCTCGCCGGCCTGACCTACGGCCTCCTCGCCGATACCCCGCAGGCGAGCATCGACGAGGCCCTCGCGGGGTCCGAGGCGGTCGAGGCGCCCGGATTCGAACTTTCGGTCTTGAGCGAGGGCACGCTCGGACCCCCGCTGGCGCGCGCGGTCGCGCCCGCGTTCGGCGACCGGCGGGTCGCCCTCGGGGAGTTGCGCGGGACGCCGGTGGTAGTCAACTTCTGGGCCTCTTGGTGTGACCCCTGCCGGAGGGAGGCACCGTTGCTCGAGCGCACCTGGCGCCAAGCCCACGACCGCGGAGTTTTGTTCGTCGGCCTCAACCAGCAGGACGTGCTCGCAGACGCGCGCCGCTTCCTACGCGACTTCGGCACGAGCTACCCCAACGTCCGCGACCCCGGCAACGAGGTCGCGCGCCGGTGGGGCATCGTCGGCCTCCCCCAGACCTTCTTCATCGACTCCGACGGACGTGTCGTCGCCCACGTCCTCGGAGAGGCCTCGGCCGCGGAGCTCCGGAGCGGGATCGAGGCGGCGTTGTCGGGGCGCCCGGCCCGCGTCGACCGCGACGGCGCGGGACCGGCGTTCGACCTGGAGCCGGTCGAGTAGGGCTGCTACTACACTGCTCGTAGATGGCGACGCGAGAGGACCCGAAAAAGCGTATCCGTCGTGAGCGAGAGGAGCGCAAGCAGGCGGCGCTCGCGGCTGAGCGGCGCAAGAAGCTCCGGGGCTACGCCGTCGCCGCAGCCCTCGGCGTCGCGGTGGTGGCCGCGGTCCTCGTGGCTGCTCTGAGCGGCGGGGGCACGGGCGGTGCCGGTCAGACGGCCGCAGAGGGAGGCGGGGGAGGGCACGTCCACGGGCTCGGCGTGAACCCGGCCGACGGCGCGATCTTCGTGGCCGCCCATAACGGGCTCTTCCGAGCCGCGCCCGGCGACGCCCAGGCGCGTCTCGTGGGCCCGCCCGGAAAGGACGTGATGGGCTTCTCGATCGCAGGCCCCAACCGCTTCTTCGGATCTGGGCACCCCGGCGAGGGCGAGAACCTGCCGTCGAGCCTCGGGCTGATCCTCTCGACCGAC
This sequence comes from Thermoleophilaceae bacterium, assembly GCA_030447875.1. GTDB lineage: Bacteria > Actinomycetota > Thermoleophilia > Solirubrobacterales > Thermoleophilaceae > JAUJOA01. Next base: position 2,244 of record JAUJOA010000013.1, on the reverse strand, counting down.
GCCGGTCGCACCTTCAATCCCGTCTCTCTGCTCGGCGAGGCCGACTTCCATGTCTTGCGGGCGTCCGGGAACCGCGTCTACGGCTTCGACAGCTCGAACGGTCGGTTTATGGCGAGCCGCGACGGAGGGCGGACCTGGACCGAGCTACCCGAGCCCCCCGGCACGCTGGTGGACCTGGCCATCGACCCGCGGGACGCCGACGGCCTGATCGCGTCGACCGACTCGGGGCTCTCGGCCTCGAGCGACGCAGGACGCAGCTGGCGGCGACTCGGCGAGCAGGTCGCGCTCGTCGCCTGGGCGGCTCCCGAGCGCCTGTTCACCCTCGACGCAGACGGCCGTGTCGCCGTTAGCTCGGACGGTGGGCAGACCTTCCGCCCCACCGGGCAGCTGTCCGGCGAGCCCGTGGCGTTTATGGCCGCCGGGAACGACCTCTACGTCGCCCTCACCGACAACCGGATCATGCGCTCCGCCGACGGCGGCGTCAGCTGGAGCGTCCGGACGCAGGTCTGAGATGGATCGCCTCCGCCGCCCGCTCCTCGTGGGCTTCACCGCCTTGCTGATCGCGTGGGCCGGCGCGCTCGCGTACGTTGCGCTCCAGCGCTTCAACGGACCGAAGGCGTCGACGAGCGATCAGGTTGGGCAGTCTGAGCCGAACGCCGGTCCCTTCCGGGGCAGCAAGCTGCCCGACGCCGTCGTCGGGCGCCCCGCTCCTCACTTCCGCCTCTCAGACGCCCGCGGCCAAACCGTCGACACCCGGCGGCTCGCCGGCCGGCCCTACCTCGTCACCTTCCTCTACACGAACTGCCCACCGGGCGACACCTGCCCGACGATCGCCGCCGAGCTGCGCCAGGCCCTCGAGCGGCTCGGCCCTCGGGCCCGCGATCTCACCGTCCTCGCGGTGAGCGTCGAACCGGAGGGCGACACCCCCGCGGCGGCACGGCGCTGGCTGCGCCGCTACCGCCTCCCCGACAACTTCCGCTTCCTCGTGGGCTCCGAGCAGCAGCTCGAGCCGGTATGGGACAGCTACTACGCGGCCAAGCAGGATCCCGACGACGAGGCAAGCCGCCACACGTCCAACATGTGGCTCGTCGATGCCCGAGGGCGCTGGCGGACGAAGTTCTCGGCGGGAGTGCCGGTGCCGCCGGCCGACATCGCGCACGACCTCGGCGTCCTGCTCGACGAGGCCGAGCTCTCCTAGTCGTGATCGACGCCCCGGGCGTAGCGCTCGCCTTCGCCGCGGGGTTCGTGTCGTTCGTCTCGCCGTGCTGCCTCCCGCTCGTACCGGGCTACCTTGCCGCCGTCGGAGGCGCCACGCCCGGCGAGCGCCGCCTCGACCGGCGGGTCCTCGGTCGCAGCCTCGCCTTCGTCGGGACCTTCTCGGCCATCTTCGTCTTCCTCGGGCTGACGGCCACGGCTCTGGGGGCGCTCCTCTTCGACAGCCGTGACGCGCTGAACGCGATCGCCGGGGTCCTCATCATCGCCATGGGAGTCCTCTTCGTCGCCTCGGTCGTCCTCGTCCGCCTGAACCGCGAGTGGCGTCCGCACTGGCTCGTCGCGCGCGCCGGCCGGGGCGGGCCGGTAGTCGCCGGGGCCTCGTTCGCCGTCGCCTGGACACCTTGCGTGGGGCCGACGCTCGGTGCCGTCCTCGGGCTGGCCTCTACCCAGACGACGGTCGGCCGGGGAGCCCTGCTGCTCGCGGTCTACTCCGCCGGTCTCGGCGCGCCGTTCCTGCTCTCCTCACTGGCCTACACCGCTGGCACGCAACGCTTCTCGTGGCTGCGGAAGCGCTATCGGCTGATCCAGGTCGCCTCGGGCCTCGTGCTCGTGGCGATGGGTGGGCTCGTCCTCTCGGGCGAGCTCTTCCGCCTCAACATCGCGATCCAGCAGGCTCTCGACGGGCTCGGACTCAACATCTGGCAGTCGCTCTAGCCCATGAGCGCGCTCTCGGTCATCGAGATCGGCATCGACCCGACGATCGAGCTGGGACCGGTGACGCTCGCCTGGCACGGCACCACGACCTCGTCCCGCGGCGGCTGTGGCTGGATCGCCGGGAGCGGTGGCAACAGCGTGGCAACGCGTCCGCCCGAAACCGGCCGAAAGAGGACGCGCTCATAGGACCGTTCCCGCGCCCTAAAGCGGTATGCTCACCCTCCCGGAGCCACCCGAAGGGCCGTAGAAGCTCGACAAGCTGGGGGTCGCTGGTTCGAGCCCAGCACGGCCCACTCGGGAGGGCGCCGCTCAAAC
>JAUJOA010000012.1 GCA_030447875.1 Thermoleophilaceae bacterium | reverse complement strand
GGCCGATCGAGCGGAAGTAGGTCGGGTGCTTCGTCTCGGGGTAGATGCCGATCTCGCGCCTGAGCTCCTTCGACAGCCGGCGGGTGAGGTCGATGACCTCCTGGAGCGTCGGCACCTCGTAGCGGCCGTCGTAGAGGGTGTTGCGCGGCCGCAGGGCCGGGATGCGCTCCTTGGCCCGCAGCGTCTTGAGCTCGGCGAGCGTGAAGTCCTCGGTGAACCAGCCGTCGAGCTCGGCGCCGTCGATGATCTTCCGGCGCCGCCGGTCGGCGAACTCGGGCCGCGAGGCGACGTCCGTGGTCTCCTTGATCTCGTTCTCGTGGCGGGCGACGAGGACGCCGTCGCGCGTGGCGACGAGATCCGGCTCGACGTAGTCGGCGCCCATCCGCGCGCCGAGCGCGTAGGCGGCCAGCGTGTGCTCGGGCCGGTAGCCCGAGGCGCCGCGGTGCGCGATGACGAGCGGCTGGGACGCCGGGGCCCTGGCGGGCTTGCCGCGGGCGCGGTCCTTGCCGCGCTCGGCGGCGGCCGGTCCGGTGAGCAGGAGGAGCGAGAGCGCGAGCGCGGCGAGCAGCGCGGCGCAGCGGCGGAGTGCGGTCATCGGCCGAACCCAAGCGGGTGCGCGGGCCGGCGGGGTGAACGGGCGGTGACCGCGCCGCTCAGGCGAACACGAGCCCGAAGTGCTGGCCGCAGAGGTCGAAGACCCGGCGGACTTGCGGCTGCGCACCGACGATGACCACCTGCCGGGAACGGATGCTCGGAGGTCCGGACGCTGCCTCCCAGGCGCTCCGTCCCGCATTCGAAACCGCACGATCCTTCGCCCCGCTCGGGGATCCGGACCGCGGCACACGGTAGCGCCGAGTCGAGCGACCGCCTAGCCCGCGCGACGCGCTCCAGCGCCCGCGGGTACAGCGAGGGGACCGCGCGCACGAAGGCGTCGACCGCCCTGGCGTCGCTGGCGACCAGCACCCGCCCGCGCCCGCCGGCCACCCGTCGAGGATCGTCCGCGCGGCCTCGGCCGGGTCCATCTTGAGCGGCTTCTCGTCGTAGAGCGGCCGGCGCGCCTCATGGGCGGCGGTCACCTCGAGGGGCGGCGGCTGCAGGTCGCGCTCGTGCTCGAGATCGTGCGCTGGCTGGGCGCGGTAGTCAGGGGAGCGCGCGCCGGGATGGCGAGGCCCGGACTGGAATCGGGGACACGGCCCCCTGCCCGGGTCCTGCCCGCGGCGGGAAGTCGATAGATACGTAGCCGCGGCCTCCTCCGGGAGCTTCTCGAGTTCGCGCACGTCCGTGATACGCCTCACGATGCCGCACCCGGCCGCGCACGGCGCCTCGCCTTGAGCAGACCAAGTGCGGCCGCCGCCGGCTCCCATCCCTGCACTGGAACGCCCGACGCGGCGTCGCGCACGCGCAGCCGGCGCCCCGCGAACGCGGCGCCAGGCAGTGTCCGCACGCTCTGCACCGAGAGGTCACGCTCAAATTCGACGACCCAGATGTCGCCGGCGAAGCCCTCGGCGATGTCGCCGAGGTTCTGCCGGCGGCGGTGCGGCAGGTGCCAAACGGACTTGACCTGGACGAGCGAGCCGTCGCGGCGCCGGCGGACGTCCCAGACGCGCTCACCGCGAGGGGCACGCGTTCCGTCCATCGCCACCGCCGCGAGGATCTCCGCGAGCTCGCCCACGTCCGGCCGTACGAGCCCGTCCGCCGCCAATGCGCGCGTTCGCATGATCCAGCGCCGGATCGGCGGCACCTCGGCCGGCCGGATCCAGCGCTCGGCGATCTCGGGAAGAGGTCCCACGTCGCTGATGGTGACGTGCGCGCGGTCCCGCGCCGGGCGCTGCGGGAGCATGTCAAGCGAGTGCAGCGGCTCATTAGGGATACCGCGGCCCTCCTCAGACGGGATCATCGATCAGAGATCGAATAGTCCGGCCGTCCGGTACGTGATGCTGCGGGTCGCGCCGCGGCGCAGCAGCGCGCCGCTCGACACCAGCTCGGAGATCCGCCGCTTCACCGTCGCCTCCGACTGCTTCGTCGCTTGTATCACGACCGACTTCAGCTCGCCGGCGCCGATCCAGTCCTGCGCGCCCCGCAGGATCGCGACGCTGACGTCGTCCGCCATGACCGCGCGCCGCTCGCGCTCGAGCTGGTCGCGGATGCCGATGCGGATGAGTGCGATGAGCAGGTCGAGCTTGCGCTCGAGCGCCTCGTTGCCGTTCACGACGAACCCTTCCGCTTCGCCGCGGATGTACGCGCGCGGCGGACGGTGGTCTTGACGGTCTCGTAATTGCGCCCGGTCACGCCGGCGATCGCCGCGAGCGAGATCCCCGCCTCGCTGAGCACGACCTCGCTGCGCTTGGGCTCGGCCTGGAAGTGCCGCACGTCACGGTCGTGCACGTAGAGCGCCAGCAGCGCGTACTGCACCTGGTCGGCGGTCACGGGAAACTCGTCGGGCATCAGGCAAGACTCCTCTGTTGGGGTCAAAAGGCGAGCCGAGCCCATCCTAGTCTCACAGATGCGCCCCACGGACGGCATTGCGGATCATTTTCAGACCCGAACTATCCGACGCCCTGGCGCCCAGATACCGCCCCACTCCGCCAAGAGATCCGTCGTCTACGCACAACGTCGCGCGCTCAACGGTCCTATGACTGCGCCATAAACCTCGTAGCGAACAGACGCTCGTACTTCTGGATGTTCCCAAAAGTCCCGCAAACTCGGCTATAATTTAGCTCGCCCTTCTTGTTGTGGGCACTTTCCTGCTACAAAGCTCAGCAAGAGGTAAGGAGAAGAACCCATGACATCTACTTCTTCAGACGAGCTCGATCTCACCGCAGCCCTGCGCGGCCTGCTGGCGCTGCAAGCCGCCGAGCGCAACGAGCGCCTCGGCAACGCCGATCCGCGCCGCACCGAGGTAATCCTCGCCGACGCCGGGCTGAGCGCCGTCGCGATCGCGACGGTGACCGGGAAGAAGCCCGACACGGTGCGCAAGTCGATCGAGCGCGCCCGCAAGAAACCCGCGGAGGGAGCGTCCGATGGCTGAGCCGCGCAAGGAACTCGACCCGCTCGACGAGATCGCGCGGCTGCTCGCCGTGCTCGTCCGGCGCGACTGCGAAAGCCAGACGGAGGCGATCACGGAGATCGCCCGCGTCGGCATCGGCGCACGCCGCATCGGCGAGTTGCTCGGCACCTCGCCGAACACGGTCAACGTGACGCTGCAGAAGGCCAAGAAGAAGGAGAGGGGAGCGTCCGGTGGTTGACGAAGACGTCGTCGGGCGCCTCGACCTCATCGCCGGGCTGCTCCAGCTCGCGCACTACGACGCGATTGAGCGCGCGCGCACCCGCCTGCGCGAGGACGAGATCACGGCCGCGATCCTCGACGCTTGTCCGACCGACGGGTGGTGCCCCGCCAAGACGCTCCACGAGAGCGTCGTCGAGGCGGTGCCGGGCGCGAAGGTGCGGACCGTCCAGCGGCGCACGCATGAGCTCGTCATCCGCCTCGCTCTGCGCGAGCGCGGCTCCACCCACAACAAGGCCTACCGCGCGACCGGCCTGGTCTGACGAGAGGAAACCATGTCCGACGACACGCGCGTCCCCACCCCGCCCGACATGTCAGCGATCGGCCTCGCCGTCCTCACCCTCCTGGTCGACGAGCGCGAGGCGCGCGTCGCCAGTGACCGCGACGCGCTCTCGACCGAGACGCTCCTCGCGGAGGCCGGCTTGAACTCGACGCAGATCGGCGGCCTGTTGCGAAGGGGCCCGGCGACGGTGCGGTCGACCGTGTCGCGCGACAAGAAGAAAGTCGCTGCGAAGACGAAGGGCGGCCACACCTGATGTCTGATACCCAGCGCGAGATCCCCAACGCACTGATCGCGATGAACGCGAGGCTCGACACCATCGACGGCAAGGTCACGCTCCTCGCGCGCTCGCAGAGCGACCCGATCGAGGCGAAGCTCGCCGATTTCGTCGCAAAGAAGCCGCTCGTCGCGCAGATCTACCTGGTCCTTGACGGCAGGCGCACGCAGCGCGACGTGGTCGCCGAACTCGGCGACTACGGCATCGTCGTGCACGAGGCCACGGTCTCGCGGCACATCACGCAGGAGATGGTCAAGCGGGGGCTCGTCGACCTGGTCGACGCCCGTGCCTCGAAGATCTACGACAAGAACCGGGAGATGAACACCGTCCTCAACCTCAGCACGAACATGCGCAAGTGGCTCGGCGCGGCGGGGGAGACCGTCCCCCTCCCGGGGCCGAAGCCGCGGAGGAAGAAGGCATGACGACAGCTACACCCGCCGTCCTGCAGCGCAGGCTGGGCGCCGAGTTCTCGCGTCGCCGCTGGCAGTACGACCCTGACGTCGTCGGCGACCTCATCGAGCAGATCGTGCGCACCGGGGCGATCGACCCGCCCGCACTGGCGCGCCGCGTCTCGCGGCTGTTTCGCGAGCACAACGACGCGACGGTCGAGGATCTCACCCAGGCGATCGCCGCGGCGATCGGCGACCGCACGCCGACCGCCGAGACCGAGGGCGTGACGCTCGTCTTCGAGGACCACAGCCGTAATCTGACGCTCGCCGGGGACGCCCGCATCACCGGTGGCAATATCAACGTCGGCGGCACGCAGATCGTCGTCGGCACCGACGCGCCGAAAGAGGAGATCCTCGCCGGCGTCGCCGCGCTCGCGCGCGCCGCGATCTCCGGCGAGTGGAACGCCGATGCGGTCCGCGACCTCGCCGAGGTCGTCGACGCGCGCGACGATGTCGACTACGGCGACGTGCACGACGTCGCCGTCGTGGTCCTCGGGGAGGACCGGCCGAAGCAGAGCCGCGCGAAGGAGGTGCTGGCCCAGATCGCGACGAGCGGCGTCAGCGGCGCCCTGACCACCGGCATCACCGCCGGCATCGGCGAGCTCCTCGGTCAGCTCCCGACCTGAACGATCCGGAGGGCCGATGTCCGACACTCAGCCCTCGACGAACGAACTCCTCACCTCGATCGACCCAAAGCTCGGGGCGCTTGTCACCCTCGCGGTCGACTTCTACATCCGGAACACCGACGTCGCCAAGCCGAAGAAGCGCTCGCTCGACCGCATGCTCACCGACGTCGGGCTGTCGCCGCTCGAGGTCAGCAACATCCTCGGCAAGACCGACCGCGCCGTCCGCAAACTGCTCCAGGAGGAGCACGCGCGGGCGGACAAGGCGAAGCCGAAGCGCGCAAAGAAGCCGCGGGAAGCCGCGGCCGACGGCGACGTCGAGGTCTAGGACGCCTTCTTCGACGAGGAGCGCGCGCACGAGCTCGTCGAGTGCACGTTGGGCTCGCTCGCGGTGGCGGCGCCGGAGCTGCGGACCTACCTCGCCGAGGGCTCAAACGCGAGCCGCACCGCGCAGGTCATCTACACGCACCGCAATACGCTGCTCAACCGGCTCGCGCGCGGAGAGGCTGCTGCCGGCGCCGCTCGAGGGGCGACGGCTGCAGGTCGCGCTCGCGCTCGAGATCGCGCGCCGGCGCGCGCGGCAGTCAGGGGAGCGGCGCGACGGCGCGGGCGAGGAGCAGCGCGCGCTCGCGTCCGTTGCGCGTCAGCGAGGCCGCGCGCTCGAACTCCGCCCGCGCCTCGCCGTCCCGGCCCAGCCGCGCGAGCAGCTCGCCCCGCGCGCTCGGCAGCAGGTGGTAGGACCGGAGGGCCGGCTCGGCGGCCAGCGCGTCGATGAGCTCGAGCCCGGCGGCCGGCCCGAACGCCATCGAGACGGCGACCGCCCGGTTGAGCTCGGCGACCGGCGAGGGCGCGAGCTGGCTGAGCGCGTCATACAGCGCCGCGATGCGGATCCAGTCGGTCGCCTCGGCGCTGCGCGCGCGGGCGTGGCAGGCGGCGATCGCCGCCTGGAGGCCGTACGGCCCGAGCCCCGCACCGAGCGCCTGCGCGCGCTCGAGCGCCGCGAGGCCGCGACGGATGAGCACGCCGTCCCAGCGGGAGCGGTCCTGGTCGAGCAGGAGGACGGGAAGCCCATCCGCGCCCGTCCGGGCGCGCAGGCGCGAGGCCTGCAGCTCCATCAGCGAGACGAGGCCGTGGACCTCGGGCTCGTCCGGCGCGAGCCCGGCGAGGATGCGGCCGAGGCGCAGCGCCTCCGTGCAGAGCGCCGGCCTGACCCAGTCGTCGCCCGCGGTCGCCGCGTAGCCCTCGTTGAAGATCAGGTAGACGACCTCGAGCACGGACGCCAGGCGAGCGGCCCGCTCGCCCCCACCCGGGGCCTCGAAGGGGACGCCCGCCTCCGAGAGCGTCCGCTTGGCGCGGACGATCCGCTGGGCGATGGTGGCCTCCGTGGCGAGGAACGCGCGGGCGATCTCCGGCGTGGTGAGACCGCCGAGCAGACGCAGCGTCAGCGCGACGCGCGCCTCGCGCGACAGGACGGGATGGCAGGTCATGAAGACCAGGCGCAGCAGGTCGTCCTCGACGCCGTCTTCGAGCGCCGCCTCGAAGTCGCCCTCGTCGCCCTCCTGGAGCTCCCGGCCGAGCTCGGCGTACTTGCGCTCGAGCCGCGCGCTGCGGCGCAGGCCGTCGATCGCCCGGTGCTTGGCGGTGGCCATGAGCCAGGCGCCCGGGTTCTCCGGGACGCCCGACTCGGGCCACTGCTCGAGCGCCGCGACGAGCGCATCCTGGGCGAGATCCTCGGCCAGCCCGACGTCGCGGACGAGCCGGGTCAGGCCGGCGATCAGCCGCGCCGACTCGATCCGCCAGACGGCCTGGATCGCGGCATGCGCCCCTGCGCTCATCGGCGCGGCGTCCTACTGGTCCGCCGCCACCTGCGCGCGCAGCCGCTCCTCGGCCTCCCGCAGCTCAGGCGTCAGGTTCTCCCCGAAGTCGTCGGCCTCGAAGACCTGCCGGATCTCGATCTCGGACTCGCCCTCCATGGGGTTCGGGCACCGCTTGACCCACTCGATCGCCTCGTCGAGGTCGCGGACCTCCCACAGCCAGAAGCCGGCGATGAGCTCCTTCGTCTCGGCGAAGGGGCCGTCGATCACGCTGCGCTCGGAGCCCGTGAAGCGCACACGGGCGCCCTTGGCGCTCGGCTGCAGCCCCTCGCCGGCCAGCATGATGCCGGCCTTCGCGAGCTCCTCGTTGTACCTGCTCATCGCCTCGAGCAGCTCCGTGCTCGGCAGCTCGCCGGCCTCGCTCTCGGGGGTGGCCTTGACGATGACCATGAAACGCATCGGATGCCTCCTGAAGGGTTGGAGAGGACGTTCTACCGATGCGTCGAACGGGCGGGCCGGGAATCGACATGGATTTTCTGGATCGCCCGCAGACGACCGCGTCGCCCGTTCCGGTGTTGAGTGTCTTCGTGGCGCCGCTGAACGTGGTCGTGCCGCCGGTGTTGCCGTCCGTCGTGCTGTTCGCCGACTGCAGCTGGTCGAACCGAGGACGGCCGCCGGCGACCCGATCACGTCGATCGCGGGGGCGCCGGTGGCCGTCACGCGTCCGGGCGGCGAACTGGCGCCACGGCCCTCCCCCTGCCCGCATAGGGTCCGCCCGTGCGCGTCCGCCAAGTCGCCGCCGGCCCGCTGTTCCCCGACGAGGGACCGCTCGACGCGCGCCTTCGGCGACGGGCGAAGGGCATCGGGATCGAGGTCGTCGCCTTCGTCGTGCTGTCGCTGCTGTTTCCGCTCGTCCTCGCGGCCGCGTCGGTCGTCGACGCGGTGCTGTGGGTGGTGCAGCGGCGCAAGCCGTGGGTGGCGGTGCGGCTCACCGCCTACGCGTGGTGGTTCCTGTTCGGGGAGCTGCGCGGGATCCTGGGGCTCCTTGCCATCTGGCTCGTGACGGGCGGGCCCCTCGGCGGCCGCTCACTGCGGCGCCGGCGGCTCGTCTACGACCTGCGGATCCACTGGGCGCACTCCCACCTCGAGGGCGTGCGCGTGCTCTTCGGTCTCACGTTCGACGTCGAGGGCCTCGAGCTCGCCGGACCGGGCCCGGTCCTGATCTTCATGCGGCACGCGAGCATCATCGACAACACGCTCCCCGACGCGATCATCGGCCGGGCGCACGGCCTGGGCCTGCGCTTCGTGATCAAGCGCGAGCTGCAGTCGATCCCGACGATCGACATCGGCGGCCGCTGGGTGCCGACGAACTTCGTCCGCCGCGCCTCGACCGACACGGCGGGCGAGGTGGCGCGGCTGCGCGGGCTGGCGCGCGACCTCGGGCCGGGCGAGGGCATCCTCGTCTACCCCGAGGGCACCCGCCACACCGACGAGAAGCTCGCCCGCGCGCAGGCGCTGATCGCCGAGCGCCAGCCGCACATCGCCCCGTTCGCCGCGCGCCTGCGCAACGTCCTGCCGCCGCGCCTCGGCGGCCCGCTCGCCCTGCTCGAGGAGAGCGCAGGGGCGGACGTCGTGCTCTGCGGCCACGTCGGCTTCGACGGGTTCGAGACGCTCCGCGAGATCTGGGAGGGCGGCCTCGTCGGCACGGCCGTGCGCGTGAAGTTCTGGCGCCACCCGGCCTCGGCCGTCCCCACCGACCCGGACGCGCGGACGACGACCGCTGGCAGGAGCTCGACGACTGGGTCGGGGCCTGCCGGAGTCGCGGCCAGGTCCCGAGGGGTTGGTGACGGTGGGCGATCCGACGCAGGAGGGCGGCGCGATCGTAGGAGGGCGCCCGCGGCCTCGCGGAGGCGTGCGGAGCGAGACCGCTGGCCGACGGGGCGGTGAAGGCGCTCGTCGCCGCCGGCGGGCGACCACGACGGCCCAGGAGCCAGGGCACCGCCGCGCTGACGCAGGCCGAGCGGCGGATCGCCCAGCAGGCCGCACAGGGGCTGAGCAATCGCGAGATCGCCCAAGCCCTGTTCATCACCGAGAAGACCGTGGAGGGTCACCTCTCCGGCGCCTACCGCAAGCTCGGGATCACCTCGCGCTCCCAGCTCCCGGCGGCGATGCGCCCGTACCCGCAGGGCGCTCGCTGAGGCCATCGCCGAGAGGCTCGTGGCCGATGCAGCTCATCACCTGGCGCTTGGTCGCTGGGGCCGACCCGCCGGTGGATGGCCCCACTGAATGAAGCGGTGGGGACCTGGCGACCCGCCGCCGGGAGGGGAAGGTGCGGCGGGCCGCCAGGGGGGGGATCGATCACTGAGCGAAGGCTTGAACGTGAGCGCGGGTGCGAGGCGACCGGGAGCGCGTCATCCCACCCGGATCTGCTGCGCCCGAGGGGGGCTGGCCGCCGCCGAGTGCTGGTGACCGAAGTCGAGTGCATCCGTGGCGCCGATGAGCCCGAGTAACCGGTGGAGCTCGTCGGGGGCGTGGGCGATGTAGAGCCGCCCTCCCGCCTGGCGGACGCGGGTATCGGCCCGGAGCAGCAGCGTGGCGCCGCAGATCCCCACGAACTCCAAGCGGCGCAGGTCGAGAACGACGAGCGGGGCGTCCGCGGCGGCCTGGCGCAGGGCCCGGTCGAGCTGCGGCACGGTCGCGACGTCGAGCTCGCCGGCGACGAAGACGCGAACCGTCTGCGCGTACGCGATGCGCAGACACGCGAACCCGGGGGGGTGCGCGGTCGCCTGGGGCTTGTCGGGCGAGGCTTGGTCTTGGGGCACGTTCCTGCTCCTCGTATCGCCTGCTTTGAGCGAAACAAGAAGTCAGACGACGTTGCCCAGAGCCTCCAATCGAGACTCGGACCACATACGACGTGCCCTCCGGCGCGAACTGTAACCAGCCGGCGCGGAAGATGGGGCGATACTCAGATCTGGTCAGTCGGCGAGCCTGCGGCTCGCTGTCCAGCGGGCGGTGCATTTGGACCGCGAAGCGATTGTGCCAGACCGCCTTCTCCTCGGAGACGCCATCAACTGCGCAGAGCCGAACCCCCCGCCGCGCTCTGGTCGCCGTCGCCCTCCCCCGCCTCGATGCCCTCACCGCCGGGTCCGGCTTCGAGCAGGTCTGTGGGGCCGAGGATGAAGACCTCGCACATGAGGTCTGGGTCCTGCTGGTTGCCGCTCATGAACCCGATCACCTTGCGCCCGACCACCCGCTCGATGACCTCGACGAAGCGGTCGCGCATGAGCTCCTGGAACTCCATGCGCTGCTGGATGACCGCGGATCCCCGTCCACCGTCGAGCAGGGTCTGCTCGACGCGCGAGAAGCCGCCGCGCAGCACGCAGACCACGAGGTCGTCCTGGAAGTACGACTTCGCGCGGGTCGGGCCGCGCCCGTAGTACTCCTTGAGCAGCTGGACCATCCCGTTGGAGATCGCGGTCAGGACGTCGCCGTCAGGCCTCGCTTCGGTGTTGGGCATTAGCGGATCGATGGGTTCGCTCCTCGGCGTTGTCAGAACATCACCCTACTCCGGGGGCTACGCTCTGTGGGCTCGTCGGGTCCCGTTCTTCGCCTCGCGCGCCGCCTGCTAGGGAGAACGAGTGAGGACGGCTGCATGTCAGCCCCCGATAGGCCCCTCCAGGGGAAGCGCTTCTCGAAGCGGTCACCGAGTCCATGGTCGCGCTGCACGAGCGCTACTACCACCGCGAGCCGGTGAGCGCCAAGGCTCAGCTCATGGACGACGAGATGCTCGCGGTCGTGATGGGCGGCGTCTACACCGACGTCGAGAAGACGATGATCGAGCTCCAGCGTCACGCGCTCGTCAAGGACACGCGCAATGCCTTTCAGAACGCGATGCAGGACCGGTTCATCTCAGAGGTCGAGCGGCTCTCCGGACGCCAGGTGCTGCATTTCGTCTCGAACTCCCACGTGGGACCCGACATCGAGATCGAGCTGTTCCTCCTCGCGCCACGGCCCTGAACGCGGGTCCGGCGATGGCGAGACCCGGACTCGAACCGGGGACACCACGATTTTCAGTCGTCGGGCGGTGTTGCGGAGGGGTTCGCGTGGTCTGGGGTAGGCGCTGCAATCAGCCTGATCCAGCGGATGAACGCCGTACTGGCTTTCGAACGCTTCGAGAGAGCGTGTTCGCAGATTGTTCGCAGCGGCGACTCTCAGCCCGTCCTCGGATCTCCGTGGGCGCATGAGGCTTGCGCGCCGGCGTGTTGTACGGCTCGAGGCTCAGGCGCTAACGGTGTCCAGCCAGCCGCCCCCCCGGAGCTGCTCGACTCCACCCCTGACTTGCTCGCGGCTGAACTGTGACTTGCGGGGACTCCAGTCGTAGAACGCACCGGTGATTTCGTCCTCCGTTCGCGCGTTCTCGTTGGCTGCGACCCAGTGAGCGGTGGCGAGTAGCTCAAGTCCGAACGGGGTCTCGAAGCCGTCAACAAGCCTCGCGACTCGATCGAATCGATCGCTCGTCCCAGGGTGCTCTGCGAGGAATGCTTCGGCCTTCTCGACCGCACCGGGCATGACCGTGAGTTGCTCGGTGGGGCGATCTCCTTCCCCCGTATAGCCCGCGATCAGGTGCCCTTCGATGGCCAGAAGGACGTGTCGAAGGTTCTCCGCGTACGGACCGTAAGGCGCTTTCACGTAGCGCAGCTTGAGCGGCTCGCCCGCAGCCTGCAGGAAGTACATGAGCTTGTGGACCTCGAGCAGACTGATGGACGGATCCATCAGGCCGGCTAGGTAGCGCCTCATGAGCCAGACCAGCGCCGCGCGGCCTGGTGTCATCTTCGGGGAGACCTTCGAGGCAAGGGAATTCACCGGGCCGCCGCCTGGTTCGTGGACGATTGCGCGCACGTCGGGAAGTTCAGCCAGCGCCTCCTCGATAAGGGGCCGTACTTCGCGCCAGTCGAGACCTCCGAGCCCGCTGCCGAGGGGAGGGATCGCCACGGAACGGATATCCCGAGCCCGCAGCTCTTGCACCAAGGCGATGAGGCCAGCCTCTATGTCGTCGATTCGGCTCTTGCCCCGCCAGTGGCGCTTCGTCGGGAAATTGATGATCCAACGGGGCCCGAGCTGGTCGGTCTCGTGCACGAGCATCCGGCCAGGCTGCACCTCGCCGCGCTTGCAGGCTGCGGCGTAGTCCTTGAAGTTCCCAGGGAACGCGTTCTTGACCTGAAGCGCGATTCCCCGACCCATCACCCCGACACAGTTGACCGTGTTGACGAGGGCCTCGGCATCGGATTGCAGGATGTCGCCCTGTTTGTACTCGATCACGGGAACCTCAAAAGTACCAACGGGGCAGGACGTCGACGGGTGGCCGGTGGGTGGCGCCTGCGAGAGCGGCGAGCACACGGTTCTGGACTTGAGCGTTCTGGACGCCAACGCGCTCGACAAGCTCCCAGGGAACAAATCGCTGGACGAGAAACTCCGCCTGCTTCCCCTCTTTCACCTCGGGAGACCTGAAGTCCGTATTGGCGACTGCCGCCCAGTCGATCTCGTCGAGCTCCCCGACGCTGCTCCTGAACTCCGAGTACCCGGCGCCCGCATTCGACAGGCTGAACGCCCAGCGCGCTCCGGAGGCCTGGGCCCAGTTCACAATGTCCTCCAAGTCGGCCTCGAGGTGCACGATCGGGCCTTGTCCGCCCCGGTAGGTGAGTTCCGGGTGGTTGCCCATGTGGAGCAGGTAGAGCATGATCGAGCGCGGGCAGAAGTAGAAGGGGACATAGTCCCCGACGAAGTCGCCTGGATGGCATTTCACCGGCAGCCGAAGTCGGCGCTCCTTGATGCTGGACATGCCGACCGCCATCGCGGGACCTCCGCGAGCGATCATCGCCGAGTCGGACAAGAGGCCGTCGTCGCTGACGATCGACGGCAGGTTGTCCACGTGCGTGATGTGGTAGATGGGCGTGGGGATCGGCCGTGCGCTCATGTCACTGGACGCTCGTCTCGGCGCCCGGTTAGGGGCCGGTCTTGCCCAGCTGGTCCAGCGGGACCGACTTTTCTTCCCGCGACTGCTGGAGGCCGAGCTGAGCGCTCTCGAAAGCGCCGTCGATGCCATCGAGGACTCTTGCGGCCGTCTCACTATCGAGGGCGGCCCGCGTAGAGAGGACCTGCAGCAGCTCGGCAGCATCCTCCTCGGTGAGGTCGGAGATGGCTCGGCGCAGTTGCTCCTTAGCGGTCATCGTGGTCCTCAATGGTACGTTCGCCGCCGACGGCCTCATCGAGGAAGTCGGCATCGCCGACGCCCTCGTCCATGAGGTGGATGTACCTCCGCACCGTGAAGCCAGGGTCGGCGTGCCCGAGCCACGCTTGAACCTGCTTGACGTTCTTGCCGGCGGAGAAGAGCAGCGAGCCACACGTGTGGCGGAAGGTGTGGAACGAGACCCAGGGAATGCCGGCGCGCTCGCTCGCGGGGCGCAGGACGTCGCGCCATAGGTTCGAGCGGTTGATCTGTCGGCCGGTGGTTGTCGTGAACACGAGCGAGTCCGGAGCAGCTTCCAAGGCACGAAGACGGTCAGCCATGTCGGGCGCAAGCGGAATCGTGCGCCGTCCCGCAGCAGTCTTCGGGCCCACAGCTTCGCCGTCGCGCAGCTGGCGTCGAACGCGCAGCCGCGGGACGAAGGAAAGGTCGAGGTCCCGCCACCGCAGCTCGATCGCCTCAGAGATCCGGAGCCCGGTGTGGGCGAGGAACTCGAAGAACAGCCGCCAGCGCGGATCTACCTCGTCGAGGACGCGGGCGAGTTCGGCGCGCGTCATCGCTTTCGCCGGCTCGTCCTCGGCGCCGGTGTTCGGTGCCGAGACCCGCAGACCCGTCGTCGGGCTCGACCGAAGCACGCCTTCCTCGACCGCGTCGGCAAAGAGCGCTCGCAGGACCGCGACGTGGTAGCCGATCGTGGAGCGGCCGAGCATCCGCGAGGGATCGTGCGGGTTCGGCTGCATCGCGAGCCACGCGACCAACGCCTTGACGTCCCGCGGCTCGATCTCCGCAAGCCGCAGCCCGCGCTCCTGGTCGAAGTAGGGGATCAGCCGGTCCTCGAGCATCTGGCGGTACCAGCGCCGCGTCGACTCGCGCACGCCGCTCGACGTCCGCCCGCCGTAGTGCTCGATCCACGCACACGCGTACTCGCCGAACGACGCACGCGAGAGATCACGATGCTCGCCGCGTTCGACGTCGGTCTCGGCGTTGCGCTTGAGTCGACGCGCCTCGGACTTCGTCCGTGCCGTCCCCCAGCGCTGTTTGCCGCGCTTGCGGTAGGTGTAGACGTACTTGTCCCCTCGGCGGTAGACGCCGGGCACGTCGGTCTTGGTCATCGGCGGGGTACTCACCCTCACCTACTAGAGCCCCGGCGTCGAAGCTCTCCCCCTCCGTTCTCGACCCACCGGTCGAGGAGCGAGAGCTTGAAGAGCAGCCGGCCGCCTTCCTTGCGGTGGGGGATGCGGGTCTCGTCCTTGCGGTGGACGAGGTCGTAGATGCGCTGGCGCTTACAGCCGAGGTGAGCGGCCGCCTCGCGGACCCCGACCCACGGCTCCGGCGTGTGGGTCTGATGCTCGGCCATCAGCTCGGCAGCGCGGCGGGCGATCGCCTCGATCAATCCCTCCGGGGCCTCGAACGAGAAAAACGCGCTCACGCCCTTATGACGGACACCAAACCGCCCGCTGGCTGGTGACTTCGTCCGGAGCGAGGGCTACGCACGATCCCCCAAAGCAGGGTGAAGGGGATCGTGCGCAAGACGTCTGCGGCAATGGCCAGCAGGCGAGACGCACTTGCACTCGCAGTGCACCGTCTACACGTATACGCTTCCGCGGGAACATCGTATGGGCCGCAGGAGCCGACAGAAAGCCAAACCGGCCCCGACCGGATCTCCCGAGGAATCTGGTCGAGCGGTGCGACGAGCACGGATGGCCCGCGTCTCCGTAACCGACGATATCTGGGCGGACTTCCGGATCGCCCTCGGCCACCGCTCGGTCTCCGATGCGCTCGGAGCCTTCGTGGAGGGCGAGGTCGAGCGCTACCGCTCGCGGCGGGTGCGAGAAGGACAGCTCCAGCCGCGCGAGCTGGTCGATGCCCTCGAACAGGCTCGCCGACAGCGAGACGATCTAGCCGCGATCGTCGAGCGACTCGAGGCGTTGGACGCCCAAGCGGGGGAATCGGCGCGAAGGTAGCCTCGCGATTGATGCTACTTACCCGAACCCCACCCGCACGTGCAGACTGATCTCGCCGAGCTGGAGGCTCGCCTCTGGGATGCCGCCGACGAGCTCCGCGCCAACTCGGGCCTGAAGGCCTCGGAGTACGGCACGCCGGTCCTGGGCCTGATCTTCCTGCGCTTCGCCGACGCGAAGTTCAAGGCCGTCAGCCAAGCGATCGAGGCCAAGGCATCCGCTCGGCGCAAGATCGGCCCGTCGGACTACCACGCGCAGCGCGTCATCTACCTCACCGAAGCAGCGCGCTTCGACTACCTCTTGAGCCTGCCGGAGGGGGCCAACCTCGGGACGGCGGTCAACACCGCGATGCGCGAGATCGAGGAGAACAACCCCGACCTCGCCGGAATCCTCCCAAAGGCCTACACCTCGATCGATAACCGCACGATCACGTCGCTGCTGCGGCACATCAACAGCTACACGAAGGACCTCGAGGGCGATGCCTTCGGTCTGATCTACGAGTACTTCCTCGCCAAGTTCGCGCTGTCGGAGGGGCAGGGCGCGGGCGAGTTCTTCACGCCCGCCTCGATCGTCCGCCTGATCGTCGAGATCATCGAGCCGTTCCACGGGCGGATCTTCGATCCGGCGTGCGGGTCGGGCGGCATGTTCGTCCACTCCGCCCACTTCGTCGAGCGCCACAAGCAATCGCCGGGCGAGGAGCTCTCGATCTACGGCCAGGAGAAGACGAGCGAGACCGTGCGGCTGGCGAAGATGAACCTCGCCGTGCATGGACTGTCGGGCGAGATCCGTGAAGGCAACAGCTACTACGAGGATCCCCACAAGAGCCTTGGCCGCTTCGACTTCGTGATGGCCAACCCGCCGTTCAACGTCGACCGCATCGACAAGGCCAAGCTCGAAGGAGACGCGCGCTTTCCAGACCTCCCGCGCGCCGACAACGGCAACTACATCTGGATCCAGCTGTTCGCGACGTCGCTCGGCAAGACCGGCCGCGCCGGCTTCGTCATGGCGAACTCCGCGGCGGACGCACGCCACAGCGAGGGTGAGATCCGCCGCAAGCTGATCGAGGACCGGCTCGTCGACGTGATGGTCGCCGTCGGGCCCAACTTCTTCTACACGGTCACCCTGCCGGTGACGCTGTGGTTCCTCGACCGCGGCAAGCCGTCGACGGACCGCGCCGACCAGGTCCTCTTCATCGACGCGCGCCAGACGTTCCGCCAGATCGACCGCGCCCGCCGCGACTTCACCGACGAGCAGGTCGAGTTCCTGGCGAACATCGTCCGGCTCTACCGTGGCGAGGAGCCAGAGTTCGCGTCCGGCTCAAACGAGCTCTTCGCCGGGCGGTTCGCGGACGGCGCGTACTCGGACGTCGCCGGGCTTTGCAAGGTCGCGACCGTGGATGAGATCGAGGAGCAAGGGTGGAGTCTGAACCCCGGCCGCTACGTAGGCAATGAGGTCGAAGCGCTGGAGGACGAGGTGTTCGAGGAACAGCTGGCCGCGGCACAGATTGAGCTGCACGAGCTGGCGGCTCGCAGTACGGCTCTACAGGGCGCAGTGGACTCCGTTCTAGTCCAGCTTTTGGAACGGTGAGGCGCTAACTCCGGTGAGCGGTTGGAAGGAACGACCGATTCATGAGCTCTGCTGCGCGATCATCGATTGCGTAAATAAGACGGCCCCGACAGTCCCAGGCCCGACGCCGTATCGGATGATCCGCACGACGAACGTTCGACACGGACGGGTCGATCTGAACGCCGTCCGGTACGTCGATGAGCCCGTATACCGCCGTTGGGTTCGGCGCGGCGAACCGCTCGATGGAGACATCGTCCTCACCCGCGAAGCGCCGTTGGGAGAGGTCGGAATGCTCCGGGACTCTCGAGGTGTCTTCCTTGGGCAGCGACTCGTGATGTATAGGGCGAATCCCGATCGAGCCGATCGCAACTTCCTTTTTTATGCGATGCGGTCGCCGGACGTTCAGGCACAGATCAAGGCATACGGGTCGGGCGCGACGGTGGAACACATGCGTGTGCCCGACTGCGGACAGCTTCGCATTGCGGGTCCTGGTCTTCCCGAGCAACGGCGCATCGGAGCCGTGCTCGGCGCGATCGACGACCTCATCGAGGTCAACGAGCGCCAGATCGAGCTCCTGGAGGATCTCGCGCGCACCGTTTATCGCGAATGGTTCGTACGGTTTCGGTTCCCGGACCACGACAGGGTACCTCTGACACCGTCGCCACTCGGCCTTATCCCGTCGGGCTGGCGCGTGGCATCATTGGCCGACGTCGCTCGGCTCGTCATGGGCCAGTCGCCAAGGTCGGAGTTCTACAACCGACACGGACAGGGCCTACCGTTCCACCAAGGCGTCACGGACTACGGCCCGCTGGTGCCGATCCACCGTACGTTCAGCACGGCGGGGACTCGCGTTGCGGAGGCCGGCGACATCCTGTGCAGCGTCCGAGCGCCTGTCGGCCGACTCAACGTCGCGGACGAGAAACTGATTCTTGGGCGCGGCTTGGCCGCAATCAGGCGCCACGATGGCAGCACCGCGCTAGCCCTCGAACAGGTGCGAGCCGCTCTCGGAGCCGAGGACTCGGTTGGTGGCGGCACCATCTACAAGGCGGTAAACAAAGACGAACTGGGTGCTCGACTGGTCGTGGAGCCGCCGACGACTCTCGCTAACCGATTCGAGGACGTGGCGCGCCCGATGCTGGACCTGCGTATCACCTTGACGCACGCGAACCGGAACCTCGCCGCTACCCGCGACCTCCTTCTGCCGCGCCTCGTCACAGGCCGCCTCGATATCTCCAATGTAGATCTCGGCGATCTCCTCCCGCCGGAGAGCGATTGACTCCGAAAGATTTCTCGGAGCAGCACCTCGTCGAGGATCCGGCGCTCGGGTTGCTCAACGAGCTCGGCTACGACGTCATCAACGCGTACACCGAGGAGCTCGGGCCGGATGCCGTCGCGAAGGGCGCGCCTGGTCGAGACAACCAGTCGGAGGTCTTCCTCAGGCACCGAGTTCGGCCGAAGCTCGCCCAGCTGAACCCGGAGCTGCCCGCAGTAGCGCTCGATGCCGCGGTTGAGGTATTGACCGAGGATCGCTCCGCGATGGACCGTGTCCGAGCGAACCAGGCCCTGTGGAAGCTCCTGCGCGAGGGCGCCAAGGTCACCTTCGCCACCGAGGACGGCGGTCGCGCGACGGAGGGCGTTCGGTTCATCGACTGGTCGGCGCCGGCGAACAACGACTTCCTCGCCGTCAACCAGTTCTGGGTCGTCGGGCCGCTGCACACGCGCCGCTGCGACGTCGTCTGCTTCGTGAACGGGATCCCGCTCGTCCTGTTCGAGCTGAAGGCATCGCACAAGATGATCGAGCACGCCTACTCGAAGAATCTGCGCGACTATCGCGACACGATTCCGCAGCTGTTCACGCCGAACGGCCTCGTGATCCTCTCCAACGGCTCGGAGACGAAAGTCGGCTCGACCTGGGCGCCGTGGGAGCGCTTCGGTGACTGGAAGCGCATCGACGACGAGTCCGAGCCCGGCATCGTCTCGTTGGAGACGGCGATCCGCGGACTCTGCGAACCGGCGCGGCTGCTCGACGCGGTCGAGAACTTCGTGGCCTATCTCGAACGCCCGGGCGGTCTGATCAAGGTCTTCGCGCAGAACCACCAGCTACTCGGCGTCAACGCTGCGATGGACAAGCTGAGGGAGACGCGAGCGAGCGGTGGGAAGCTCGGCGTCTTCTGGCACACGCAGGGCTCGGGCAAGAGCCTTTCGATGCTGTTCTTCACTCAGAAGGTCCTGCGGCGCGAGCCCGGCAACTGGACCTTCGTGATGGTCACCGATCGGGCGGAGCTCGACGACCAGCTCTACGGCGAGTTCAAGGACGCCGGCGTTGTCGAGGGTCACCTGCAGGCGACGTCCTCGATCAACTTGCGTGAGCTGCTCGGAGAGGATCACCGATACGTCTTCACGCTGATCCATAAGTTCCGCCCGCCCCAGGGTGAGGACATGCCGGTCTGCTCGGAGCGCGACGACGTGATCGTCATCACCGATGAGGCGCACCGCAGCCAGTACGACACGCTCGCGCTCAACATGCGGGTCGCGCTGCCGAACGCGAGCTTCCTGGGCTTCACGGGGACGCCGCTGATCGCGGGCGAGGAGCAGCGCACGCGCGAGGTCTTCGGCGACTACGTCTCGACCTACAACTTCCGTGACTCGGTCGAGGACGGGGCCACGGTCCCGCTCTATTACGAGAACCGCATTCCGGAACTGCAGATCGTCAACGAGCGTTTCGACCAGGAACTCACCGAGATCCTCGAGCAGGCCGAACTCGACGACCAGCAGGAACGCGCGCTCTCGCGTCGCTTCGCAACCGAGTATCAGCTGATCACGCGTCCGGCGCGCCTGGAGCAGATCGCCGCCGACCTCGTTCGCCACTTCGTCGGCCGCGGCTTCCTCGGCAAGGCGATGGTCGTCGCCATCGACAAGGCGACCGCGGTGCGGATGTACGACCTTGTCGCCCGCCAGTGGTTGCTCCACCTTGCCGAACTGGAGGAGGCGGCGGCGAGCCTCCCGCCGCTGGAGCGCGCCGGCGTCGACGAGCAGATCGCGTTCATGCGCGAGACCGATATGGCCGTCGTCGTGTCGCAGTCGCAGAACGAGATCGCCGACATGGAGGCGCTTGGGCTCGACATCAAGCCGCACCGCAAGCGGATGCTCGATGAGGACCTCGACGAGCGCTTCAAGGACCCCACGGACCCGTTCCGACTCGTCTTCGTCGTCGCGATGTGGATGACGGGCTTCGACGTCCCGTCGTGCTCGACGATCTATCTCGATCGTCCGATGCGCAACCACACGCTGATGCAGACGATTGCGCGTGCCAACCGCGTCTTCCCCGAGAAGGAGAACGGGCTGATCGTCGATTACGTCGGCGTGTTTCGGCAGCTTGAGAAGGCGCTCGCGATCTACGCGGCGGCGCGCACGGAAGATGAGGTGGGCGACGTCATCCGCGACAAGGCGGCTTTGGTCGGCGAGCTCGAGGACGAGATCACCGAGCTGGTCGACTACGCGAGCCGGTGGGACGTGGACCTCGAGGCGCTCTCGCGTGCAGAGGGGTTTGAGTTCATCGCGATTCGCGACGCGTCCGTCGAGGCGCTGCTGATCGACCAGGTCACCCGACGCGCCTACCTGGAGCGCTCGGACGCGGTGCGCAGGCTGTTCTCGGCGATCCTTCCGGATCCGGCCGGAGCGCCCCATGCGCGTCTGGTCGGCGTGGCGCGCAACCTAGCGGAGAAGATCCGCTCGCTCGACGAGCCCGCGGACATCTCGGATGTGTCGGGTCCGGTCGGTGAGCTGCTCGATCGCTCGGTCGGTGCCGAGGAGTACGTGATCCGCGCCACCGCGGAGGGCTCGGACACTGAGAACCTGATCGATCTCAACACGATCGACTTCGAGGCACTCGCCGCACGTTTGGCCGGCCGGAAGCGCTCGGGGGCACAACGCCTCATCAAGCAGCTCGGCGACGAGGTCGCGGCAAGCGCCCGCCGGAATCCGTCACGACTCGACCTCGTCGAGAAGCTGCGCAAGCTGATCGATGAGTACAACGCCGGCAGCCTGAACGTCGATGAGATCCTGCGCCGGCTGCAGGCGCTTTCACAGCAGCTATCCGAGGACGAGCGGCGGACAGCGAG
Source organism: Thermoleophilaceae bacterium (assembly GCA_030447875.1). Taxonomy (GTDB): domain Bacteria; phylum Actinomycetota; class Thermoleophilia; order Solirubrobacterales; family Thermoleophilaceae; genus JAUJOA01. Next base: position 3,862 of record JAUJOA010000012.1, on the reverse strand, counting down.
CGAGGGGCTGTCCGAGCCTGAGCTGGCCATCTTCGATCTGCTGACGAAGCCCGATCCGGAGCTGACACCCGACGAGCGGGCGCACGTCAAGCTCGTCGCACGCAAGCTTATGGATCACATCACCGAGCGGCTCGTGCTCGATTGGCGCAGGAAGGCCGAGACGCGCGAGAACGCCCGCGTGCTCGTTAAGGACATTCTCGACGAGCTGCCCGACGTCTACGACCCCGAACTGTGGGAGCGCAAGACCGCCGCCGTCTTCAACCACATCTTCGCGAGTTACTACGACGACGGCCACAGCGTCTATGACGAGGATGTCCCCGGGACTGGCGAGACGGCTGTGGCGGTCGCGCCGGCGCCCACCCTGGCGCCAGTGCCCTTCGAGTTCGACTTGGCCGAGATCACGGCAGCGGTGCTCGACCAGATCAAGACGTCGCCGGAGCTTGCCGAGCATCTTGCTGAACAGCTCAAGGGGAAGCAGGCCTTCTTCGCGGTGCCAAGCGACGAACTCATCGCCGGCGACGAGACCTACGAAGTCGAGTTCAAATCCACTGCCCGCTGGAACCTCCGCGACGGCTGCAAGGACAAGCGGATGGAGGACGCCGTGGTCAAGACGATCGCCGGCTTCCTCAACACCGACGGCGGGACGCTCTTCATCGGCGTCGACGACCAGCGCGCACCGGTGGGGCTCGGCTATGACACGGCGGTCGTGAAGCCGCCGAACGCCGACGGTTTCGTGAACTGGCTCACAACACACCTGATCGGGGCCATCGGCAATGTTCCGGCGACGCGGGCGAGGGTGCGGATCGAGCTCATCGAGAGTGCCGAGATCTGCCGGGTGGATGTCGCGGCCTCCTCAGCGCCGGTGATGGCGCGAATGAGCGACAAGACGAAGGCATTCTGGGTGCGGATGAACAACAGCACCCGCAAGCTGCCTGAGATCGACGTCGAGGACTACGTACGGGATCGGTGGTGATGCGCCCCGGAACGTAAGGGTGCCCTGGCGAGCATCTCGTCAGAGATCTCAAGCTGAGTCCGAGAGCTTTAACTGAGCGCACGCATGATGCTGCGGACCGCCTGCGCCCAGTTCCGCATCGGTGAGGATCTACACCCCGCACTGATGCGACTCCCACTAGAACGGTGGCGTGTAGTGATCGCGGCCTGCGTCGGCCTCGCGCCTTGCTCGAGACACAGGACATAGGTGCTGCCACCCGACTGCGGCTCCCCGCGCCAGCATGCGAGGTGCCCGGCGTGCTCGTCAGTTCGTGTCCAGCGGCGGTCTACCGCTGGACGTCTTCCCAGCGCAGCCGCGAGATCGGTCACTGACGTGAATCGATCTGCGCCGTTGTGAGCCATGGCGCGCTCGATGGCGGCGGCGACATAGTTGGGAACATGGGGCGCGAGGTCACGCAGTCGCGGAGGGGACTGCGTGCCGACGATGGCCATCTTCGCCGCCGTGTCTGGCGCCGTCGAGAGGTCCAGCGGGGTGCGCCCGGCGAGCAACCAGAAGGCGGTCGCACCGAGCGAGTACACGTCACTCTGAACGCTCGCCGTGGGCACGCCTGGAGTCGGCCAGCCCGCTGCGACCTCGGGGGCGGCAGTTTCGGCGGTCGCTCCGGCGGGAGCGACCGATGTGGCGCCCGCCGGGATTAGAGAAGCGAAGCCGAAGTCGCCGACCAGGCACTCGCCTTCGGCGTTGAGGAAGAGATTGCCCGGTTTGATGTCGTTGTGAAGCAGGCGGAGGTCATGGCCGCGAGCCACCCCATGGCACGCCTGGCGCATCAGCCGAACCACGTCGTCGACTCCTACGCCGCACGCTCCGACTTGTGCCAGCACGTCCTCGGTTGTCCCGTGTATGGCTAGCTCAGTCACGATGTACGGGCGCCCCGAGGCAAGATCGGCGTTTCTGATGGGAAGGATGTGGGGGTCGGCGAGTCGCCGCAGGATCTGCGCCTCGACCCAGGGCCCGCCGCCGCCTACCAGCGTCAAGAGCTTCAGCGCCACCACTGCGCCCTCGTGGATATCTACGACCTCATAGACCTCCCCTTGGCCACCCTGCCCGAGCTGCCGACGGACCGCGTATCGGTTAGCTATTAGTGTGGTTGCCATTACGTGAACCGGAGTCCTGTGGACAGGGAGATGAACAGGTGCGAGTAGCTGGTGTAGCGGTTGATGTTCCCTCGTCCGGGCGCCCTGCGGGGAGGCTAGTCGTCGCGAGCGATGCCGGCGGGAGCGTCGACATCGAACTCGTCGCTGATTTCCCGGGAGACGCAGCGGACCTGCCTGTTCAGCTTCACGACGCCGCCGAAGCCTTGCGCTCGCGGCTTGAAGGGCTTGCTGTCGAGCGCGTGGTTGTCCGCCGGGCGGACCGGCCGCCCCGGGCGACCAACGCGGAAGGGCCGAAGTTGAGACTCATGCTTGAAGGGGCGCTTACTAGCGCCGCCCGCAGCGTGGTCGTAGACACACGCATCGGGACGGGGAAGGAGGCAGGCGCTTGGTTCGGATCCAACAAGGCAGGTGTAGAGGACGAAGCGGACCGATTGCTACAGGCGGCCTCACTTCACAACCGGTATCGGGAGGCGGCGACCGCCGCGTTGGCCGGCCTCGTGCTAGGCCCCTAGGTCACCCGGATGTCCAGCCTGAGACGACGCGGTAATCGCATCCTCCATCTCTGCGATCGCGTTCCGTCTCAGCGCATCGGCGCGCTCGCCGGCTGAGACGGCCGCGAGAAGGTGCTCGACGATGCTCGCCCGCTCGACATCCGCTTCGCGCTGAAGTTCCGCCACGGTTCGTGCCCGTGCAAGCGCATCCCGCACGGTCACCACCTCGGCACGAAGGTCATCCCGCTCTCGCTGAGTTCGCGCCTCGCGCAGCCCGGGGTCGCCGATTGCCAGAGCCTCGCGCAATTCGGCGACCTCCCGCTCGAGCGCGTCCACTCGGGTGGAACCCGCGCGCCGCGCACCCGTGAAGGCGCCGTGCTGAGCCATGTACTCCTCAAGGCTCGTCCGGTCGACCTGCCACGCGAATCTGCTTCCCCGTGGAACTTTCTTTCCCTGGAGCTCGCCCCGTTCGAGCAACGCACGCACCGTCGGCTTGCTGGTGTTAAGGCGACGCGCCGCCTCTGCGGTTGGGACGTTGTCCGTCACCCCTGGAAAGATACCGAGCGACCTTTCTTTCCAAGGAGAAGACCGATGTCGCGAAGAAAAGAAACCAGCTTCTTGAATCCTCCGGTAGCCCCTTTGGTGATAGGCCCGCTCCTGCACGGGGTCATCGCGGCGCAGCGGACCGACGAACAGGCGACGGCTTATCCAGAGCTGAAGGATGTTGCCGCTCGCCTGGCGCAGCGTTCTCGTGACCTCGGCGCACCATTGGTCTGGCCTGTGTGCGCGGCAGCCGAGCGGCTGGCTGGAGCTGCAGTGCTGCTCAGCGAAGGAGGTGTTCGCTTGCAAGGCTGGACGGATGGCGTGCAAGGGGAGCGCATCCTTCTCGTGACTGGCGCCGGAGTCACGCCCATTGGCCTCCTGCAAGCGGCCGATCACGCACGCGCGCTCGGCGCCGCCGAGGTCCATGCCTGTGGGGTCGAGGTCGTCGGTTGCGGTCCTGGCGGCATCGAAGGGCTGTTCGACAGCTACGTGACTCTCAGCCCTGAAATCGGTACGCCTTCGGTCCCGGTAGCGGCCTAGGCGGTCGCACCAAGGCGGCTTCTCCAGCGGGCGGCTCACACCTCGCGGTCTTGCCTGTTCGCAGATCCGTTCACAGCCGCACCGACGAGAAAGGCGCCCCACAGACCCCAAGCCCGCACGGGGCCCCCGATGGCGAGACCCGGACTCGAACCGGGGACACCACGATTTTCAGTCGTGTGCTC
>JAUJOA010000038.1 GCA_030447875.1 Thermoleophilaceae bacterium | reverse complement strand
TATGCGGCTGTTGGCGGAGCAGTCGGTACCCTCAAGGGTGCCGTCTGGTATCATCGGGCGAGTTCGATCATGCCGCGAGGGAGCGAGGGAAAACTCTTTTGGGGCAGTCGACCCAGGACCGAGTAGCAGACGGGGATGCCCGTCAGGGGCAAATCGAGTTCGCCGGGAGCCGCGAGCCCGAACCGCGGGCTTCCCTGCGTGATCTGCACGAGCAGCTGCTGCGGCGCGACGAGGAGATCGAGACGCTGGCGCGGCTTGTCGCTACGCGCGGGCCGGCGCCGCCCGGCGATCAGGAGCTGCAGCCGCTTCTCACGCGGCAGGCGCACCTCGCGGCGCTGGTGGACGAGCGGAGCGCGCAAGCGGAACGGGCGAGGGAAGAGGCCGAACGCATGACGCACCAGGCCGAGCGGCGCGCGGAGGTGATCCGCGAGCTGCAGGCCGCGCTGGACGAGCAGCGCCGCGAGGCCGAGCGGTGCGCGGAGGTGATCCGCGAGCTGGAGGCCGCGCTGGACGGGCAGCGCCGCGAGGCCGAGCGGTGCGCGGAGGTGATCCGCGAGCTGCACAGTCAGCTTGCCAGCGCCCGGCAGACGATCGCGGAGATGCGGTCCCACCCGGTGTGGCGACTGCCGACGCAGCTCGGGCGAATGCGCGCCTGGCCGCGCATCCTGGGGCGCCCGAGAGGGTGATCCCAGCCGTCCTCCCCGGGCCCCGGCGCCTCGGTTGTGACGAGGCTGGGCCGTTCGCCCGGATCGCCGGCCTCCGCGCGGAGCGATAGGTGCCTCGCTGCTCGATCGTCATCCCGGTCTTCAATCGAGCCTCGCTCACCCGCCAGTGTCTGGATGTGCTGCTGGAAGCGCCACCGCACAGCGCGGAGGTCGACATCATCGTCGTCGACGACGGCTCGAGCGACCTCACCCCGCGACTGCTGGTCGACTACGGCGACCGAATCCGCGTGGTCACCCACGAGACGAACCGAGGGTTCGCGGCGGCCTGCAACGACGGGGCGGCGGTCGCGAACGGAGACTACCTGGTCTTCCTGAACAACGACACGCTACCGCGGGACGGCTGGCTGGATGCGCTGGTGCGCCACGCCGAAGCCCACCCGGAGGCCGCGGTTGTCGGCAGTAAGCTGCTCTTCCCCAACGACACCATCCAGCACGCCGGCGTCGTGGTCTGCCTGGACCGCTACACGCGGCACATCTACGCCGGCTTGCCGGGCGATCACCCGGCCGTCAACAAGACGCGCCGCTTTCGGGCCATGACCGGGGCATGCATGCTCGTCAGGAGGGAGCGGTTCGAGGAGGTGGGCGGCTTCGACGCGGCCTTCGTCAACGGCTACGAGGACCACGATCTCTGCCTGCGGCTCGGAGAGCGCGGCTGGGAAACCTGGTACTGCCACGAGAGCGCGCTGGTTCACCTGGAGTCGGCCTCGCGGGAGGGTCGGCTGGAAGAGCTCGAGCAGGTCACCCGCCTCTTCCGCGAGCGTTGGGCGCACCGCCTGGAGCCAGACGACTTCCGCTACTACGCCGAGGACGGTCTGCTGAACGTCGGCTACTCCGAGGCCTTCCCGATCGCCGTGTCGATGTCGCCGCTCCTCGCGGTCGTCGGCGATCGGGAGACGGATCGACTGCTCAATACGCGTTCCCGTCAGGTGTTTGAGCTTCTGAAAGAGACCGTGCGTTTGAGCGTGCGCCTGGGCGAGGCCGAGATCCGGACAGACGGCACCGCGGACCGTCCACTCTCAGATCCAAATCGGCCGACGAGCGAGCGCGACGAGCTGATCAACCTGCTCGAGGGGGACATCGCTCGGCTGCGCACCGAGATCGAGGGCCTCCGGGCCGCCCAGCAGGAGGATGCGGAGGCGACGCGCACACACGAGCGGGTGCTCGCGGAGCGAGAGCAGGCGCTGGAGTCGTATCGGCGGCTGGCCGAGGAGCATGCCGAACGGGTCAGACTTTCGGAGACGCAGCTCGCGGCGTTGCAGGAGCGCCTGGCCGCGGCTGAAGCGTCCACGCGAGCGGAATCAATCCTAGCCAGGCAGGCAGAGGCGCTCGAGCGTCTGGAGGCAACGGTCTGTCGGCTGGATGCGTTCCAGGCCACGGCGCGGGAGGACGCCGAAGCCCGGGTGGAGGCAGCGCGGGAGGACGCCGAAGCCCGGGTGGAGGCAGCGCGGGCGGACGCCGAAGCCCGGGTGGAGGCAGCGCGGGAGGACGCCGAAGCC
>JAUJOA010000005.1:154367-180878 GCA_030447875.1 Thermoleophilaceae bacterium | reverse complement strand
GCCGCCGAGCAGTTCAAGGGGCGTGGCGAGCAGGCCAAGCGCGGCTACGCCTACTTGAACCCGGCGCTCTCCACGTCGAGCCGGCTGTTCCGCGAGCTCAACAGGGACACGCCGGTGCTCGAGGCGTTCCTCGTCGACAGCGCGCGCCTCGTCACCTCACTCGCCGAGCGGCGTGACGACCTGGCGGCGCTCGTGAGCAACCTCAACGAGACCACGCGCGCGCTCGGCGACGAGAAGCTGGCGCTCGCGGAGGCCATCGCGCGCTTCCCCGACTTCATGCGCACGGCCAACACCACCTTCGTCAACCTGAGGTCGACCCTTGACGAGCTCGATCCGCTGGTCAACGCGTCGAAGCCGGTGGTAAGCAGGCCGGGCGCCGGCAACGATCTTCAGGAGCTGCTGCCCGAGCTCCGCGCGTTCGCCTCCGACGCCGAGCCCACGGTGGCCGACCTGAACCGCATCATCCGCGACCCCGGTGAGCGCAACGACTTGATCGACCTTCAGGAGACGTTCCCGCAGCTCGCCACCGCCGCGCTGGACACCAAGCGGCGGACCGTCAACCCCTCCGCCGTCCCGCGCGCGGGTAACAAGGTCGAGAGCGAGGGCCGTCCACGCGACGTCGGGCGGACCAAGGGAGCATTCCCCGAGATCATCGAGGCGATCCGCGGTCGGGGCGAGCTCGACGATCAGACCGACTCCACGGAGTCCGGGGTCGACGAGCACCCCGGCGGTCGTGACGTGATCGCCTTCGGCCGCCCCTACACGCCAGAGCTCTTCGGCTGGTTCGACGACTTCTCGCACCCGGGCGGACTCGACGCGGTGGGTGGCATCTCGCGTTCGCAGGTCATCTTCAACGAGTTCTCGGTAGGCGCGCTCTCCAACGAGATCATGGAGAGCGACGCCGACGGAAACAGGGGCGCGTCGCCGGAGTTCTTCCAGTTCGAGCGCTGCCCCGGCGCCGCCGAGCCGCCGGCGCTCGACGATTCGAACGTCTACTCGGAGCAGCAGCGGCGCCAGCAGGAGTGCGACGAGGAGGACCGCGCCGGCGGCTCCATCCTGCCCGACGGCAGCAGGACCGCGGACCCGGACCCGGAGGAGAGCCCGTGATCAGGCGCCTCGCTGCCATCGCCACCGTGCTCGGCGCCTGCATCGCCGCCGTCGTCCTCACGGGCGCGTCGAGCGAGCCCCAGGGCAAGACCTTCAAGGCCGAGTTCGACAACGCCTTCGGCTTGACAGAGGGCGGCGACCTGCGGATCGGCGGAGTGACCGCAGGGCAGACCACGGGTTTCGAGGTCTCGAGCGGCGAACCGGCGAAGGCCGTGGTCGAGTTCAAGATCTCGGAGCCCGGCTTCGACTCGTTGAGGACCGACGCGCGCTGCGACGTTCGCCAGCAGTCGCTCATCGGCGAGTACTACGTGGACTGCCAGCCCGGCTCGGCCGAGGAGGAGCTGCCGGCCGGCGCCACCATCCCCGTCGAGCAGACCGCCTCGATCATCGCTACGGACCTCGTCAACAACGTGCTGCGCCGCCCGTATCGCGAGCGGCTGAGGCTGATCATCGCGGAGCTCGGCGCGGGCCTGGCGGGGCGTCCTCAGGATCTCGCCGAGACGATCCGCCGCGCCCACCCCGGCCTGCGGGAGACCACGAAGACCCTTGGGATCCTCAAGGACCAGACCGGCGTCATCCAGGACTTCGTCACCGACTCCGACACCGTCGTGAAGGAGCTGGCGGACCGCAAGGCCGACGTCGCCCGTTTCGTGAAGGAAGCCGGCGAGACCGCCGAGATCTCGGCCACCAGGAAGGAAGAGCTCGCCGAGCAGTTCGAGAAGTTCCCGACCTTCCTGCGCGAGCTCGAGCCCACGATGGTCCGCCTCGGTCAGCTCTCCGACGAGCAGATCCCGCTCCTCTCGGATCTACGCTTGGCTTCCTCGGACCTGAACCGCTTCTTCACGGAGCTCGGTCCGTTCGCGCAGGCCACGCGGCCGGCGCTCCGGTCGCTCGGCGACACGTCGATCGTCGGCCGGCGCGCGCTCGTCGAGAGCGCCAGCGAGATCAGGCAGCTCCGCAGGGTCGCACGGGGCGCGGGCCGGCTCGGGGAGCCCCTGCGCCAGTTCCTCCAGACGCTCGACGATCGGGAGCGGGCGATTGAGACCGACGACCGCGCCCTCAGCGACCCGCCGTCCTTCGATCCCGAGTCGCTCGACAACCCCGCGAACCGCAACCTGAACGCGCGCGGCTTCACGGCGATGGAGGGCTTCCTCAACTACATCTTCTGGCAGACGCTCGGCATCAACAGCTTCGACGGTCCCGGTCACTTCCTCCGCATCCTCGGCGTCCTCAGCGAGGGCGACGGGGGCTGCACGCCGTACCGGGCGCAGCCGACCAGGCTCCAGGTCCGCCGCTGCAACTCGTTCCTCGGGCCGAAGCAGCCCGGCATCGAGGAGGCCACGGGCAGGATCCGTGGCAAGAACTTCCGCGGGTACGACGTCGACCTGACCGAGGGGGGTGGCTCCGGCGGCTCGAGCGCCTCCAGCGCCTCGAGCGGCGACAGCCGCAAGCAGTCGGACGACGACAAGAAGGCCGTGCGGAACGCCATCAAGGACTCGGAGAACGCGGTCAAGACACCGGTCCCCTCCGACGTCGAGTCGATGCTCCAGGGCGGTAGCAGCGCCCCTCGAACGACGCGGGCGACGCAGGCGCCGCCCAGACCGGCGAGCCGGCACCGGACAAGCTCCTCGACTTCCTCCTCGGCCCATGAGCAGGCGCGGAGCAGCCTCCATCGTCGCGAGCCCGGTGCTGGTCGGTGCCGTGACGGTGCTCATCATCGTGGTGTCGGTCTTCCTCGCCTACAACGCCAACCAGGGCCTGCCGTTCGTCCCGACCTACGAGGTGAAGGCGGAGCTCCCGAACGGCGCCAACCTCGTCAAGGGCAACGAGGTGAGGGTGGGCGGCTTCCGCGTCGGGGTCGTCGACGGGATCGACCCGCAGACGGTCACCGACGACGAGGGCCAGCGGACGATCGCCGTCGTCGACCTGAAGCTCGACAAGCAGGTCGAGCCACTGACGACCGACACCCAGGTGCTCGTGCGCCAGCGCTCGGCGCTCGGGCTCAAGTACGTCCAGCTGACCCCGGCGCGGCGGAGACGACCTTCCAGCCCGGCGACACGATCCCGCTCGCCAACGCCGGCGAGCCGGTCGAGTTCGACGACTTTCTCAACACCTTCGACGACGAGCTGGCGCGCCGACTCGCGCGACGCGCTCGAGGGCTACGGCGACGCGCTCGCCGGGCGCGGCCAGTCGCTCAACATCGCGCTCGCCGAGCTGCCGGGCTTCCTCGGCTATTTGACCGACGTGATGGACACGCTGAACGACGAGCAGACCCAGCTCGATCAGTTCTTCCGCCAGATCGGCCGCGCCTCGCGCAGGTGGCGCCGGTCGCGCGCGTCCAGGCCGAGCTCTTCACGAACATGGCCGAGACCTTCGAGGCCTTCTCGCGCGACCCCGCCGCGCTGCAGGCGACGATCGAGGGCGCGCCGCCGACGCTCGACGAGGGGATCGAGAGCTTCCGCGTCCAGCGCCCTTCCTGGCCGACTTCGCCGAGCTATCGCGGCGCCTGCGCCCCGCCGCCCAGGAGCTGCCGCGCTCTGCCGGCGATCAACAGCGCGCTTCCGCGTCGGCCAGGACGTCTTGCCGCGCACGGTCTCGTTCCAGCGCCGGCTCGCCGATGTCTTCGGCGCGCTCGACGAGCTCGCGAGCGACCCCAACACGCGCCTCGCGCTCGAGGACCTGACGACGACGACCGACGTCGGCGCCGCTGCTGACCCACCTCAACCCCTACCAGTCGGTCTGTAACTACGCGACCTACTTCCTCGTGCCGCTCGGCGAGCACCTCTCAGAGCAGGTCGAGGGCGGCACGATCCAGCGCATCCTGATCAGGTCGACGAATCAGTCTCAGGACAACCGCCTGAGCGCCTCGAACTTCGACAACGACCGCCCGGCTGATGCGCCCTCCCCGAAGAACTTCGACATCCAGGAGGACACCGTCGGCCCCCGGAGGAGGAGGGTCCCCGACGTCTTCCACGGCAACCCCTACCAGCCGGCCGTCGACGAGCAGGGCCGCGCCGACTGCCAGAACGGGCAGGCCGGCTACCTCAACGGTCCCGCGAACCCGCCCGACCAGCTCTATCCGCTGCCCGGCGACGCGAAGACCTTCAACGACGAGGAAGACCTGAACGACATGGTTCCCGACACCGGCGGTGGCTTCCACACGGTCACCGTCCCGAACCAGCCCTACGCCGACGACGGCGGGCGCGCCGGGCCGACGTTCAGCCAGAACGACGTCGACGACGACGGCGACGACCTCGGCCCCGACCGACTCTCGGAGATCCCTAGCGATGGCGCTCCTGAGAAGAAGCAAGCCGAAGGGCAAGGGCATGTCGCCGTTCCGTGCGGGCCTGATCGCGGTCATCCTGGTCACGGTCGGCTCGTACTTCGCCTACACATGAGCCAACCCGTTCGCCGATCCCTACCGCCTCACCGCCACCTTCAACAGCGCCAACAACTCAAGCCCGACTCGCCACGTGCGCATCGCGGGCGTGGAGGTCGGAACGGTCACCGAGGTCAAGCCGGTCGCCGGCGGAACAGGTGCCGCCCAGGTGAGCATGGAGCTGAAGGACGAGGGCCTGCCGCTCCACGAGGACGCGGAGCTCAAGATCCGACCGCGGATCTTCCTCGAGGGCAACTTCTTCGTGGACGTCCAGCCCGGCAGCCCGTCCGCGCCGGTGCTCGACGACGGCGCCTCGATCCCCGTGAACCAGACTGCCACGCCGGTCCAGCTGGGCCAGGTCCTGAGCGCCCTGCAGGCGGACACGCGCGAGGACCTGCGCACGATCTTCGCCGAGTACGGGCTGAAGACGCTTCAGGGCGGGGGCGCGGAGGGCTTCAACAGGTCGATCAAGTACTGGGAGTGAGGCGTACAAGAACACCGCGCTCGCGGGCGAGGCGACGCTCGGTACTGGAGGAAGGCGATCTCCAGGCGGTCATCCGCGGGCAGCAGAAGACCTTCGACGCGCTCGCGCGCGACCCCGAGAACCTCAAAGGACCTGGTCACGAACTTCAACGTCACCGCGGCCGCCTTCGCGCGTGAGACGATGCGCTTCAGGCGACGATTCCCGCGCTCCGCGACGTGCTCACCGTCGGGCGCCCGGCGCTGCAGTCGCTCAACAGCACCCTGCCGGGGATCCGCCGGTTCGCCGTGGACGCCCGCCCGGGCGTCGAGTCGAGCGGCCCGACGATCGAGGCCACGTTCCCGTTCATCCGCCAGCTGCGGGGCCTCTTCTCGCCGGCGGAGCTGCGCGGCCTCGTCGACGACCTGAGGCCGACCATCCCCGCGCTGGCGCGCCTCAACGACCGCACCGTGCCGCTGCTTCAGCAGAACCGCGCGCTCGCCAGCTGCCAGAACAACGTGGTGCTCGACTTCGCGGACGACATCGTGCCGAACGTCGCGCAGCCGGGTGATCCTGTACCCGCCGGAACGCCCGACTTCCCCGCCAACGACCCCGACGAGTCCGCGCTCGAACAACCGTTCTACAAGCTTGGGCCCCGCAGCTTCCTCGGGCTGGCGGGCGAGAGCCGTACCTACGACGCCAACGGCAAGGCCTTCCGCGTCCAGTTCGGCCTCGAGAACGCCACCACCTTCTTCCGCACCCCCCCGAAGATCTTGGGTGACAGCTTCGTCGACCTCCAGAGGTCGTGACGCTCGCCAGCTCCGGCACGGAAGAGGAGCGGTCGCGGCCGGCGCCTCCGCCGGAGACGGACATCCTCAACGAGTACCGCCGCCCGAGCTTCCGGCCGGACTTCCCGTGCGAGCTCTCGGAGAAGCCTGACCTGAGGGCCGCGGAAGCTGCCGGACCCAAACCTCCGCCGACGGGCAGGCCGACGCTGCGGACGCGCAGTCCTCTTGGACGCGGCGGAAGAAGCCGCAGTCCGCGCAGGAGACGCAGCGCAGGACGACGCGGCGGACGAGACAAGCGCCGGATGAGCCGGTCGAGGGCCAGGCGGCGCCCGATGATGAGCCCGACGCCGCCCAGGACGGCACGGCTACGAAGGGCGGCGACGAATGACCCGCGCGATCAAGAAGCACGCGGGCGACTTCGCCGCGATCCTCGCGATGGCCGCGGTGGCGATCGGGGTGGCCGCGTACATCCTCTTCAACCAGGACGCCCGCCCGAACATCCCGCTGATCGAGGACAAGCCGGTGAAGATGCAGGCCGAGTTCGCCGACGCTCAGGCGGTCGTACCGGGGCAGGGCCAGTCGGTCCGGGTCGCCGGCGTGCAGATCGGGAAGATCGGCGACGTCGAGCTCGAGGACGGCCTCGCGGTGGTCACCATGAACATCGAGCAGAAGTACGCCCCGCTCGTGCGCCAGGACGCCACGGCACTGTTGCGGCCCCGGACCGGCCTCAAGGACATGTTCATCGAGCTCGATCCCGGCTCGAAGGCCACTCCGGAGCTCGGCGAGAACGGCAGGATCCCGGTGCAGAACACGGCCCCGGACATCGACCCGGACGAGATCCTCTCGGCACTCGACACCGACACGCGGGCGTACCTCCAGTTGCTCGTCAACGGAGCCGGCAAGGGGGCTCAGGAACAACGGCGAGCAGCTCCGCGACGTCTTCAAGCGCTTCGAGCCGCTCCACCGCGATCTCGCGGAGGTCCAGGGCGCGTTCGCCTCTCGACGCGAGGCCCTGGCCCGCTCATCCACAACTACGGCGAGCTGACCACGGAGCTCGCGGACAACGATCAGGACCTGACGCGGCTCGTCAACTCCTCGAACGAGGTGTTCGAGGCCTTCGCCTCAGAGGACGAGAACATCTCCGAGACGGTCAGCCGGCTGCCGTCGGCGCTCACGCAGACCGAGGAGACGCTGACCAAGGTCGATCGCCCGGCGGCGTCCTCGGGCCCACCCTCGACCAGTTGCGGCCCGCCTTCCGCCAGCTCGACGTGGCCAACCGCGAGGTATTGCCGCTCGCGCGAGAGGGTGAGGCCGATCCTGCGCACCGAGGTGCGGCCGTTCGTCAGGACCGCCCGCCCCTACGTCCGCGACCTGCGGCCCGCGGCCAGCACCCTCGCGGCGGCCACGCCGACCTGACGACCTCCTTCGGTGAGCTCAACCGCTTCTTCAACATGTTGGCGTTCAACCCCGCGGGCGCCGAGGAGAAGGACAAGGCCAACCCGCGGATCGGTCAGGGAGGGGCCCGAGGCCACGCAGGGCAACAAGGACGAGGGCTTCCTCTACTGGCTCGCCTGGGTGACCAACAACGGCGTCTCGCTCCACTCCACGTCGGATTCCGGCGGCCCGATCCGGCGCGGCACCTTCTCGATCAACTGCAACACGCTCGAGGAGCTGCTGACGAACGCCGCCGACGAGCTAGGACCGGTGCTGGATGCGCTGGAGGCGGTTCCGGCGAGCGCCTGCGAGATCGACCCCGAACAACCTCTCGTTGAAGACCAGCGGCAAGGAGCGGCCGCGGACGGACCGGCGGGCGAGCTGGAAGCGGACGCGAAGTCCGGTCAGGGCTCGGATCCGTCAGCCAACGACCAGGGTGGGAGAACTAGATGCAGAAGGCCGCCCCTACCCTCGGTCGCATGCTCACGATGGTGCTCTTCGCGCTGTCCTGCTTCGGGCTGCTCCTCTTCCTCTGGGTGTCCTTCGGCGGTCCCATTCCGCTCAAGCCGGAGGGCTACCGCTTCAAGGCCGCCTTCCCGGAGGCCGCCACTCTCGCCGAGGAGGCCGACGTCCGAATCGCCGGCGTCAACGTGGGCAAGGTCAAGACCAAGGAGCTCGACAAGGGTGGCGCGCGTACGGTCGTGGACATCGAGATCGACGAGAAGTTCGCCCCGATTCCGATCGACACTCGCGCGATCCTCCGCCAGAAGACGCTGCTGGGAGAGACCTACGTCGAGCTCACGCCCGGCACGCCCGGTGTGGAGCGGCTGCCCGAGGGCGCGGAGCTCGCGCGGACGAACGTGGAGCCCACGACCGAGCTCGACGAGTTCCTCCGGATATTCAACCCGGAGGGAAGGGACGCCTTCCGCAACTTCGTCAGGTACCAGGCGGAGTCGATCGACGCCGAGTCCTCGCAGGACCTGAACGACGCGCTCGGGAACCTCCCCGAGTTCGCGGGCGACGGCTCGGACGTCCTGCAGGTCCTCGACGAGCAGGATCAGGCCGTGACGCAGCTCATCCGCAACACCGGAGTCGTCTTCAGCGCTCTCAACGAGCGCGAGGGAGCGCTCCGAGAGCTCATCGTGAACTCGAACAACACGTTCGACGCCACGGCCGACGAGAAGGAGGCCCTCGCCGAGACGATCCAGGTCTTCCCCACCTTCCTGAGGGAGTCGCGGTTGACGCTCGACCGGCTCGAGGAGTTCTCGGCCAACACGCGGCCACTCGTCAACGACCTGAAGCCCGTGGCCGACGACCTCGGTCCGACCGTGCGAGACCTGGGCGATCTCGCCCCCGATCTCGAGGAGCTCTTCCGCGAGCTCGTGCCGCTGATCCAGTCGGCTCGCACCACACTGCCAGACGCCGCCCGGTTCCTGACCGGGGCGAGGCCCGTTCTCCGCGCGCTGCACGAGTTCCTGCCGGAGCTGAACCCGGTGCTGTCCTACGCGAACTTCTACCAGAACCAGTTCTCCGATTTCCTCACCGTGGGAGGTAACGCACTCAACGTGAAGGCGCCGACCGTCGGCGACGAGAACCTCCCGGTGGATCGCCATCTGCTGTCCCAGGTCGCCCTGCTCGGCGGACGGTCGTTCAGGTTCAACGAGGACACGCGTCCCGACGGAAACGACGGCAGGGCGCCGGAGCGCGGCAACGCGTACCTCGACCCCGACGCCTACGCACGCGGCGGCGGCTTCGGAATCCTCGAGAGCTTCGACTGCGAGACCACGGATACCGGCGACGAGCGTCGTCGCCCGGTCGACACGGGCAGGCCCGGCAACTCGATGGGTAACCCGGACACCCAGCCACCCTGCAAGGTCAAGCAGGATTCTCCGTACGGCGGCGGTCTCTACCCGCTCGTCAAGGGCAAGATCCCTCCGTTCGGCGGCTCGAGCGACACGCCGACGCCCACGCCGCCCGACATTCCGGGCGTTCCCTAAGCCGGCGGTCCGGGCGAGCGGTGCCGGGGCCGTACGCGTATAGCGGCTCCACGATAGGCTCGCGTCCGATGTCGACCGAGGCGACGCCCACCCAGGAAGGCCAGGCCGCGGGCTCGGCGCTGCACGGTGGGCGCCTCGTGGCCCAGCGGCTCAAGGTGCACGGCGTGTCGAAGCTGTTCACCCTGTCCGGCGGGCATCTCTTCTCGATCTACGACGGCTGCCGCGAGGAGGGCATCGACATCGTCGACGTCCGTCACGAGCAGGCGGCGGCCTTCGCGGCCGAGGGCTGGGCGAAGGCCACGCGCGAGCCGGGCGTGTGCGCGCTCACGGCCGGGCCTGGCGTGACGAACGGGCTCAGCGCCATGGGCTCGGCGCTCCAGAACAGCTCGCCGATGCTGGTCCTGGGAGGCAGGGCGCCGTCATTTCGGTGGGGCCAGGGCTCGCTTCAGGAGATCGATCACGTGCCGTTCACCGCGCCGCTCACGAAGCTGTCGAGGACGGCCGCGACCACGGCCGAGATCCCGGGGCTCATCGACGAGGCGATGCACGCGGTGCTCGAGCCCCCCACGGGGCCGGCGTTCCTCGACTTCCCGCTCGACCAGGTCTTCATGGAGGCGGATGCCGGCGAGCGGGAGCCGGCCGCGGAGCTCGACCCGGTGGGCATGCCCGCGGCGGAGGGCGCGGCGATCGAGCGCGCGGCGGAGCTTCTGCGCGGCGCGTCGCGTCCCGTGGTCATGGCCGGAACCGGCCTCTACTGGGCGCACGGCGAGCGCGCGCTGCTACGGCTCTGCGAGGAGCTCGACGTGCCGGTGTTCCTGAACGGCCTGGCCCGCGGCGCGGTGCCCGCCGATCACCCCACCTTCTACTCACGCGCGCGCGGCAAGGCGCTCAAGGAGGCCGACGTCGCGCTAGTGGTCGGCGTGCCGATGGACTTCCGGCTTGGCTTCGGCGGCTCGTTCGGAGACGAGACGGAGATCGTGGTGGTCGGCTCGGCGCCGCCCGGGCGCGGGCACCCGCGGCCGGTCGCCGCGGAGCTCTACGGCGGGGTGCCCGCCACGCTCGACGCGCTGCGCGAGGCGGCCGCCGATCGGCCCGACCGCTCCGCGTGGCTCAGCGACCTGCGCGCGACGGAGAGCGACAAGCGAGCTGCGGAGCGCGACGAGCTCACCGACGACCGTGCCCCGCTGCACCCACTCCGCGTCTACCACGAGCTCGGGCAGGTGCTCGACCGCGACGCGATCGTGATCGGCGACGGCGGCGACTTCGTCTCCTACGCCGGCCGCGTGATCGACTCCTACGAGCCCGGCTGCTGGATGGACCCCGGCCCCTTCGGCTGCCTCGGCGCAGGGCCCGGCTACGCGCTGGCCGCGAAGCTCGCCCGCCCGGACAAGCAGGTCTGCCTGCTGCTGGGCGACGGGGCGTTCGGCTTCTCCGGCATGGAGTTCGACACGCTGGTGCGCCACGGCGTGCCGGTGGTCGCCGTGATGGGCAACAACGGCATCTGGGGTCTCGAGAAGCATCCGATGGAGTACCTCTACGGCTATTCGGTGGCCGCGGAGCTGCAGGCCGGCTGTCGCTACGACAAGGTGGTGGAGGCACTCGGCGGGCATGGGGAGCTGGTGGAGCGCCCCGACGAGCTGCGGCC
The DNA here is from genome assembly GCA_030447875.1 of Thermoleophilaceae bacterium. Taxonomy (GTDB): domain Bacteria; phylum Actinomycetota; class Thermoleophilia; order Solirubrobacterales; family Thermoleophilaceae; genus JAUJOA01. Next base: position 170,068 of record JAUJOA010000005.1, on the reverse strand, counting down.
CGCACTCGATCGCGCCTTCGCGGCCGGTCGCCCGGCGCTCGTCAACGTGATGACGGACCCGACGGTGGCCTACCCGCGCAAGTCCAACCTGGCCTGACGCCCGGCGGGGCACGAGCTCTGCTTGAGAAATGAAACCGCCCGCATCGCTGCGGGCGGTTTCAGGTCGGTCCCCTCAGGACGGGCAGGGGTACGTGCCTTGAAAGGACCTGTTCTGCGGCCCGGACGGCGGGAGGCGCCGATACATGCGGCTACGCCCGGGCCTATGCACCGGCTCTCGGCCAGCCGTCCCCTTGCGGGCACGCCTCACCGACCCCCGGCAGGAGGCAGTATAACCGCTAACAGGACGGCGCTGACTAGGAACTTCGTCTATTTCGACGGTCCGGCCAACCGCTTCTCTCCGAGCGGACGATTCGGATCATCGGTAGGGCTCATGCGCCGTGGACGCCGGCCTCGAGCGCCGCTCCGTGGAGGATGTCCGCCTCACTGACCTCCATGGAGTCGAGGTCAAAGGCACGCATCGTCTCCACCAGGATGCCCGCACCCGCGACGATCGTGGGCGCTCGGTCGGGGTGGAGCCCCGTCACCGCGCGGCGCTCTTCGAGCGGCAGGGCGGCGAGCATGGCGAAGATGCGCTCGGCCTCGCCGCGAAGCAGCTCGAAGCCGTGCACGCGCGCGGGGTCATAGGGGTCGAGCTCCTGGCTGATCGCCGCGAGCGAGGTGGCGGTGCCCGCCACGGCGATCCCCGTTTCGGTCTCCTCCCGCAGCGCCGGCGCCACGGCGGCGGCGATGATCGCGCGGACCTCCTGGACGACTCCGGTCAACTGGTCGGGCGACGGCGGGTCGTCGGCCAGGTGGCGCTCCGTCTGCCGGACCGACCCGGCCTGCGTCGAGACGTCGAAGTCGGGCGTCGTGCCGGGCCGCCCGACCACGAGCTCGGTGCTCCCGCCGCCGATGTCGAGCACGAGCGTGGGCTCGCCTTCTGCTCGACCGCTGGTGGCGCCGAGGAACGTGAGTCGCGCCTCCTCGTTGCCGGAGATCGTGCGGGCGTCGATCCCGAAGCGTTCGCGGAGCTTTTCGCGGAAGCCCTCGCCGTTCTCCGCATCCCGGATCGCGCTCGTGGCCACGGCCACGGTGTGGTCGGCCTCCAGCCGGTCGATCTGCCCGTGGTAGTCGGCGAGGGCCGCGAGCACTCGCTCCTTGGCCTCCTCGGCGAGGACGCCGGTCGCGTCGACGCCCTGCCCGAGCCGCGTGATCTCGGTGCGCCGCTCGAGCTCCATGATGTGGCCGTCGTGCACGTCGGCCACGAGGAGGCGGGTGGTGTTCGTGCCGAGGTCGACGACGGCGACGCGCGTCGAGGCGGGGTTCGCGTCAGGCATCGGCCGCGCGTGCTCGATTCGAGGCCATGCTCGAGGGATCCTACGAGAGGCTTCTCTGTGTTGCGCGGCGCGGAGTCGGCGTGTCGCTACTCAGTCGACCGGTATCGACCCGAGCCCCTGCTCGAGCCGTGCGATCAGGCGCGGGTCGCAGTTGGAGCCCTCGAGGTTCTCAGCCACGTCGCCGACGAACAGGCGCAGGTCCTGGCCCGGCCCGACGGGAGCCGTGGGCTTCTTCGCCGCGAGTGCGACAAGGTCGTCGGCGGCCGTGAATGCCCTTGTCTCCTGACTGGGCGAGGGTGCGGCGCGCGGATCGACCAGCGACCGCCCGACGCGGACGCAGTGGGCCTGGATTCGGCCTTCGTAGGTCTTGAGGAGCTGGCGCTCCTCGCCGGTCAGCCGGCTCGGAATCGGCGCGGCCTCCCGATCGGAGTCCTCCTCGCCGCAGCCGCTCGCCGGCGCGGCCACCCCGACGGCGGCGAGCACGACCGCCACCACCGCGGCGGCGCCTTGCTTGCTCAGCACCAAGGCCGCTGCGAGAAGCTAGCGTCCCTCGCCCGGCTCGCGGCCGGGCGAACGCTCGCACTCGGATGGTCTAGACGATCGTCGCACTTCCAGCAGCTCGGGCCTCGTGGCCGGGCAGCGGGATCTTAGCCTTCTCAGGAGCGCACCTCTCGGCGCTCGCGCTTGAGCGCAACCCCGCCGTGGGCGGCGCATCCCCAGGACCTAACGCGCTAGCATCCGGCAGTCGGACAGGGGGGAGGGGTCACGGGACGAGGAATCAGGAGCGCCACGCAGTTGCGCCGCAGCCGCTGGCGTGCGCTGGTCCTCGCGAGCGCGCTCCTCGCGGTCGTCGCGGGCAGCGCGGCGGCGACGCACCTGCCGATTGACACGCAGGGTCACACCACCGTTGAGCAGACACTCGTTCCGGCCGAGGGCCCGGACGGCGGGTACACGAACCTGAAGCTCGGCCGGGGTGAGCCGTACATCGTCCGCGACGGCGCGAAGGAGCGCAACCCGAAGATCCCCACCGCTCAGGGAGCACGCGATGAACGGCGCCTCTCGCTGGCGTACCTGAGCCAGATGACCGACTTCCAGGTGACAGACGAGGAGTCGCCCGCTCGGGTCGAGTTCCTCGACCCCGGCCCAAGCTCCGCCTGGCGCCCGCAGGAGGGCTTCACCCCGTTCCAGATCGAGGCGACGGTACGCCAGATCAACCGGTACGCGAAGGAGAGCCCCGTGCCCCAGGGCGACGGCACGCGCAATTCGATGGATTTCGCCCTGCTGACAGGCGACCAGGCCGACAACCAGCACCTCAACGAGACGGTGTGGGTGCGTGATCTGCTGGAGGGCAACGGACCGACTAACTTCAACGGCGGCCTCAGTCGACCGGAGGACTACGCCGATCCCACGAAGCTCGGCGACAGCTGCGCGGCGTTCGTGGCACAGGCGGGCGGCCCGGACGGTGCCGCGGCCGAGGGTGCACGCTACACCGGGGTGCAGGACTACGACGACTATCCCGTCGGCCCCCCGGCCACGCCCCTTTTCTACGACCCCGACGACCCGCGGCCGCCCGACTGGGCCGACTTTCCGGAGTACGACGGCCTCATGGACCGCGCCCAGCAGATCTCTGTAGATCCAGAGGGGCTGACCGTCCCGTTCTACATCACGAACGGAAACCACGACGTGCTCGTGCAGGGAAACGAGGACGCAAACGTGGCCTTCGAGAGGATCGCGACGGGATGCTTCAAGGCGCTCGGCACGACCAACGACCCCACGCAGGAGCCGCCGCCGCCCGGGCTTGACGGTCCCGATCCGAGGCCACTGCTCTCGCCGGCCAACGTCGGGATGCTTGTCCCGCCCGACCCGCGCCGCCAGTTCGTCTCGAAGCCCCAGATCAAGCAGGTATACGGCGCAACCGACGAGGGCCCGGGCGACGACGATCACGGGTTCTCCTACGTCGATCCCGACGAGAACAGGGAGTCGCGAGGGTCGGCCTCCTACTACGGCTGGGATCCCGAGCAGACTCCCGGCTTCCGCTTCATCTCGATCGACACGAACTCCGAGGGCGGGCAGACGGCGGAGAGCTTCGTGCCGGGCCAGCCTCGCACGCCCGGCTCGTCGAACGGCAACCTCGACGACCCCCAGTTCCAGTGGCTGAAGCGTGAGCTGAGAGCGGCGAAGGCCCGCAATCAGCTGGCGGTGATCTTCGGCCATCACCCCGTGCGCAGCATGAGCACCGAGATCCGCGACGAGCAGGCGGTGCCCTGCTCCACCGCCGACGAGCACGGGCACGACCTGAATCCCGGCTGCGACCTCGATCCGCGCCCCTCCGACGACGACCCGGACACGGACGGAGTCGGCTGCATCCACAACGGCACGGACGAGCAGAACTCCACCTGCCCCGGAGGCGACGACCAGCACGAGAGCTTCGTCGAGCTGATCGACAAGTTCCCGAACGTGGTCGCCTACGTGCCGGGCCACACTCACGAGCATCGCCTGACTCCGTTCGTGCGCTCCGATGACACGACGTGGTGGGAGATCAACACCTCCGCGGTGATCGATTACCCGAACCAGAGTCGGTTGGTCGAGCTGATGGACAACCGGGACGGGACGCTCTCGATCTTCAACACCGTGGTCGACCACGCCTCACCGGCCACGGCGCCCGACGACTGCCCGGACGGCCAAAGCCCGCAGCCCGACTGCGCGCGCGAGTTCAGCGAGTCCCAGCTCGCCTCGATCGGGCGCACCCTCACGTACAACGACCCCGACAACGACTTCAGCGGGCGAGGTCGGATCACCGACCGAAACGCCGAGCTGCTGCTCGAGGACCCGCGCCCGGTCGCCGACCTCTCGATCGCGAAGACCGACGATCCGGAGCCGGCGACCGTGGGCGAGAAGCTGACCTACACCCTCACGGTGACGAACAACGGCTCGAACGAGTCCCACGACACGAGCGTCACCGACGAGCTTCCACCCGACGTCTCGGTGAGCGGGTTCGAGGCCTCCCCGGGGAGCTGCGGCCAGAGCGCCCAGACTGTCGAGTGCAACCTGGGGACGCTGGGCGACGCGCGCCACCGCTTCGGTGACGATCACGGTGATCCCGCGGCGGAGGGCGAGACGTCACGAACGAGGCGAGCGTTCGCGGAAACGTGAGCGACAGCGACGACAGCAACGACTCCGATACCGAGATGACCGCGGTCCTTGGACGTCCCGATCCCGGCCCCGACCCCGACCCCGATCCAGACCCAGATCGAAGCCTGACCCCGACCCCTCGACGCGCGCGTGCAAGGGCAAGCGCGCGACGATCGTCGGCACGAAGGGCGACGACCGAATCCGCGGTACGAGCGGTCGTGACGTGATCGTGAGCCGCGGCGGCGAGGACCGCGTACGCGGGCGCGGGAGCAGAGACCTGGTCTGCGCCGGCGGCGACGACGACGTCGAAGGCGGCTCGGGCGCCGACCGGCTCTTCGGCACCGGCGGGGACGATCGCCTCGAGGGCGGTAGTGGGCGCGACCGCATCAAAGGCGGCTCGGGCCGCGATTCACTCTCGGGCGGCTCGGGCGGCGACCGCCTCTACGGCAACGGCGGCAACGACGTGCTGAGGGGCGATAACGGCGACGACCTCCTGAAGGGCGGCGGCGGTCGCGACAAGCTTCGCGGCGGCAAGGGCGACGACCGCGTCAAGGGCGGCAGCGGCCGGGACGACGCCCGCGACTGACGGCTTCGACGGACCGTGCGCGCTGTCGGCGCTCACGTGGGCCGGTCGATACAACAGGGATCGTCGTTCGGGTGTGTGCGCTTCGGCGTTCGCTCACTCGGGAACGCCGGTCGCGCCCAGTTCAGCCATGCCCGAGGGCCCTACGATGCAGCCGAGCGCCCTGTAGCTTGAAGCGATCACGAGCACAGTGGTAAATTCATCTGTAGCGACGCGGGGTGGAGCAGTCAGGTAGCTCGTCGGGCTCATAACCCGAAGGTCGCGGGTTCGAATCCCGCCCCCGCTATGTCCCTTGTAGTGACGCTTGAGACCTCCTCCGGGAGGTCTTTCGCATTCTCGAAGGCCTTCGCCACGGCCTCCGACACCGTCGCGGAGATCTCGATGCGCCGTTCGACCTTGTCGCAGCGGACCTCGAGGCAGAAGGCCTCGAACACCTGCCGCTTTAGCCCGCGCGGCGCGTCGTGCAGCGCCTGGCTCAGATCGGGCATCCGGAACAAGGCCGCGATCAACTCCTCGGCGTCGGGCTCGACCGTGTCCGAGGCGAGGTCTCTGAGCGCCACCTCCGCCTGTTCCTTGTCGAGCCGCAGTCGGGCGATCCGCTCGCCGATAAGCTCCGGCTCGATGCCCTGCTCCAAGGCGTCGATCTGGAGTCCGATCCTGCGCTCGAGGTCGGCGATCTCCTGACGCAGGCGCTTATGCGTGTCCTTCGACTTCCGCTTCGTCCTTCGCCCATGCGCGCGCAGCTGTCGCTCGAGCTTCTCGACCCGCATCGGTCCAAAGATCCGCTCGGCGAAGAACTTCTCGACGAGGGATGGCAGCCGGTCCTCGCGCAGGTAGATCCACTTTCCGTGCTCGGGAATCTGCTCGGCGGCCTCGTCGCCGTAGCTGCGGGCGTAGTCGCAGCAGTAGTATCGCCGCGCTCGGTGTGGTCTTCGCCGTCGTCTTCCGGACATCGGTGGACGCTCCCCAAGCCTCCGCAGAGCGCGCCGCCGTCATCGAGCGCGCCGAGGAGCGCCCCACCACCGCGCTCGACCTGCGCATCCAGCCCTCGGTCCGCGACGAGGTCCAGCCCGCGCTGCGGAGCGCCTCGATCGACGCCTACCGGGCGACCATGTGGACCGGGGTGGGCGTCGCGCTGCTCGGCGCCGCCATATCGCTGCTTGGCGTTCACGACCGAAGAGGAGCGGACCGCCCCGCGGGGCGCGCAGCGGCCTGAGCTGCGTGCCGCAGCGACGCTTGCGGACCTGAAGCCCGCCGGCATGGGTTAGCGCCGCTTCCATGGCCGCGGCCCTTCTGGGAAGCGTTTCGTCCAGCGTCGCCGCCAGGAAGGTCCAGCACATGCGCGCGCCCTATTGGACCGTCGCCGCACGACGGGGCAACGCGGTGGATGGAAGTGGGGAGGTGTGCCGCGCACGCCCGGTCGTCACGGTCATCGAGTTCGTGAGCGAGGTGGGCAGCCTGTACGAGGTTCGATCGCTTTCGTGAATGCGCGCGGAAAGCAGGGCGTCTGCTCAACGATCCCTGGCTCACGCGCCGAGGTAAGTGCGACCAAGCGTCAGGAAGTACACACTGCCCAAGATGACGACGACGCCGAGCCCATCGCGGCACGGCAGGCTCGGCTGTCAGCCGCTCGCGGGCTCGCCGCGACGCCGCCGCGCCCGAACCGTGATGACGCCCAGGGCGCCCGCCAGTCCGAGCGCGACGATGAGCGCGGCCGCTCGGCCGGACGAGCCGTCGGCATCATCCCCGTCGGCCGGGGAGACCGCGGCGGCGGGTGACGGCTGGCCGACGAGGCTGGCACGACGGTAGTACGTGTTGCTGTTGATCGCGCTGACCAGCTGTTTCCCTTCCTCGTCGAAGCGGTGGGCGCGACCGCGCGTGGCAAAGCTGCGCGCGCGATCGTAGACCCTCCTCCGACTGGAAGGTCAAGCGCGGGAGGCAAAGGCGCCGCTCTACCTGGGCAAGGTTCTGGCCCGGTTGACATCCGGGGCCACGCGTGACAGAGGGGTTGAGGGTTGACCTTCCAGCGAGTGGAAGGGCTATCGTCACAGGCCCGTGGCCGAAGCCTGGTTCACCGCGCCGGTGGTCTCTGCGGACTACCTCGCTGACGTCTTCTCGGTGACCAGCGCTCTCGACTCGCTCGCCCTGTGATGCCGGCGGCCGCCATCACGATCGAGGTCGACCCCTTCCTCGACGTTGGGCCGCTGACGCTCGCCTGGCACGGGGTCATGACCGCGGTCGGCATCGCGGCCGGCGGGTGGCTCGCGGTCCGCTACGCCCGGGCTCGTGCGCTCGACCCGGGCCACGTCTACAACGCCGTGCTCGCGGTGGCGCTGGCCGCGATCGTCGGCGCCCGGCTCTTCTTCCTGTTGCTGGAGGAGCCCGCCTCGCTTCTGCAGCCGGCGCAGTGGCTCGGGACGCAGGGATTCGCGATCTACGGCGGGATCATCTTCGGCTTCGTGGCGGCCGCCGTCTACTTTCGGCGCGCGCGGCTCGAGTCACGCTACCTCGACGCGCTTGCCTTCGGCTTTCCGCTCGGCCTTGCGGTGGGGCGGATCGGCGACGTGATCAACGGCGAGCATTACGGACCGCCGAGTGATCTTCCTTGGGCGCTGCGCCACGTCCACCCCGACGCCGACGTGCCTAGCGCGGCGATCGCCTACCACCCGGGCGGCCTCTACGAGGTCGTGCTCGGGCTGCTGATGCTCGTGGTAGTGGCCGCGCTGCGCGATCGCCTGCGCCGGCCCACGATGCTCGCCTGGACGGTGATCGCCCTCTACGGCGCCGGGCGCTTTGCGATGTTCTTCTACCGCCACGACAGCGAGCCGCTCACGCTCGGGCTGAACGTGGCCCAGGTGACCAGTCTCGGCTTCGTCGCCGCGGCGGCGCTCGGCGCCCTGTGGGCGCGCCGCGCGTACCCATCGCATGGCCCCCGAACCGGCGATCGGCCCGCTGAGGCCGTCGGGGAGTCGGTCGGCGCCTAGGTATGGGCGATCCCGCCGAGGGAGCCAGGCCGACGCCGCGAGAGACGGCACACCTGGAGCCCTCCGAGAGTGCCCGCCGCTCCAGCGCCGAGCATGAACGCGCGCTCGCCGGGCTCGCGAACGTGGCGGCGATGACCTTCCTCGCCGCCCGCGCCGTCCCCGGCGGGTTCGTGGTCGCCCTGGCGGGCGGGGTGCCGCTCGCGCGGGCCTCCGAGCGCCACGGCACGCGAGCCGGGTACGCGGCCGCGGGCGCGAGCCTCGTCGAGACGATGGCGGTCATGGGGCCCGCCCGGATGGGCATACCTGTACCCCACGCGGCGAGCGCGCCTGCGCTCGGCGCGCTCGAGCGCCGTGGTGCGGCTCTGCTCGCCCTGGCGCTCGTCGGCGCGGCCATCCGCTTCGGCTACTACCTCGTCACGAGCGCCTTCTACGTGCTCGTGCTGGTCGGGCTCGACGCGTACACGGGAACCTACGACGCGATCCGCGAGACGCTCGCCTTCCTGCCCGCCGGCGACTCAGCAGCGCTCCTCATGACCGCCGCCTTCCTCGGGGTCTGGTCGCTTGGCGCCGGGCTGATCCAGGCCTGGGTTCTGCGGCGGGGCCTTCGCCGCTGGTCGGGCGCGACGCCGAGGCTCGACCGGCACCCGACCACGGCGCCCGACCGTGGCGGGCTCGCCGACCCGCGCGCGGTAGTCGGCACGGGTCTCGTCGCGATCGCGATCGCCCTCGCCACGACGGAGCCGGTTGCGCTCGGGCTCGTCGCCGCATGGCTCGCAGCGGCATGGCTCATCGTAGGAGCCGGCGCGCGCAGCTTCGCGGGAGGGCTCGCTCTAGCCGCTCCCCTCGCCCTCTCGACACTCGCCTTCGGGCTCGTAGGGGGGCTTGGCGGGGAGCTCGCGGTCCGGCGCTCGGCACGCGTCGGTCTGCTCGTGCTGACCGCCGTCTGGCTGCGCACGGCCGCAGGCGCCGAAGGACTGCGGGCGGTCTCGCTTCGCGCAGTGCGACGCCTTCGCCGTCTTTCGACCCTGGCCCTCGCCGCCCGCGTGCTCGGCGCCTCGGCCGGGGTGGGCAACTATGGCGATTCGGCACGTCGGCTGGGGCGCAGCATGCGCTCGGCGCGCAAGCGCCCCGGCCCGCTGCTAGCAGCGGCGCTCGGCTGGATCGTCTCGGAGGCCGAACGACTCCCACAGTCGCCCGAGCCTGAGGCCGTGGCTGGCGCGTCTGGAACCACGACAGCGCTACTCGTGGCCGCCGCCAGCCTCGGTGCGCTCTTGACGGCTGCTCTAGTGCTACCTCTCGAAACGATCGCGCTCGGTCTTATGTAGCCTAAAACCGCGCGATTTGCAGCGAAGTTGACGTAAGACTTGTTATAGAGCGTTCCCGCTGTAGGCGCACACTCGCTCTCAGGCGACGGGCTGGAAACGGTCTTGTAGCGTCGTCAACTGGCGACGCTCAAGCTCACGACCAAGCCTGGTGAAGAGCTGAGTCACTAGCTCGGGCTGCGCGAACGCCTCAAGCCATCCGATCAGCGCCACCACTAAGAAGAGGCTCTGGCGTCGGTGACCGCCTCGAGGGGTTCCGTGCCGGTGCGGATTGGCGATGCGTCCGTAGACACGGCGTTGGAGGAACACCTGGAAGGCCTTCTCGAGACCAAGGAGTTCGAAGAGGTCCTCGACCTTGGCTCGACGACGCACGCCCTCCTTGGAGCGGAGCCGCTGTGCGTCGTCGACGACGCCCGACGAACGGGCGCTCGCACGGAAGGCGCCCTCAACGGGAACAATCAGCAGGGGCCAAGCTAGGGCCCACTCGCCACGCTCCACGTAGTTGATGCCCGCTGCGAGCTGCTGCCGCGCGTGGCCGTCGTGCACGGGAGCCTTCTCAATTGCCTCACGGACCGTCGCCAAGAACTGCGATGAGCGCAACACCGGCTCGAGCGCGTCGAGGACTCCCTCCTCGTCGCGCTCCTTGACCGTCAAGAAGAACTCGACTGCCGCGCGACCGGACAGGCCTCGATGCAAGTAGCCGAGAGGGTGCTGCTCCCAGCGATGGCGGATAAGACCGATCGACTCGTGGTAGTCGGCCGTTCCCTTGAAGCGCTCGTACGCGTCCCACCCGATGGCAATGTTGAGCGGCAGCTCGGGGTTCGCGTCGACGGCCCGCTTCATTGGCGCCAAGAAGCTCCGCAACAGTGGCACGACGACCTCGGCTACCGCTCGCTCCACGAGCGGCGCCAGCGGGTTCGGCTGGTCTAAGTCCTTCTCAGGCATCCAGGACGGAGACTAGAACCGGGCGCCGACGCCCTCCCCGGTTGGTTGTGGACGACCGTCGCCTATCTGGCGAGCACGATGGCCGGCGCGTTCCAGCTGAAAGTCAAGATCGCGTCCTCGGGCACCCCGCGGCTGTGGGGACGCACCCAAGTCTCTCCGTCCCCCAGCTGGATCCCGACGGCCTCCGCATTCCGCGCCGCTTCGTCGCTTCGGCGTTGACCGGGCCGCAAGCGGCGTCGGTGCCCGGCCACGTAGGAGGACAACAGGCCGAGCGTCTGCATCGTCGGCCGGAGCGCTGAAGACAGCACCAGTTCAAGCCCTTCGAGCCGACCTGTTCGGGGAGATACCCGCTCGAGGTCTTCGCACTGCTGGCCGAGCGGGGCGTAAGGACGATCTTCTGGTACCCCGACGAGCTCCCCAAGCACCCGGAGATCACGACCGCAGCCCGGGATGGGGCCGCCCGCCGTCGGCCACCGCTCAGGCGGAGAGCGGCTCCGGGTCGCCTGCTCGCCGAGGGCTCCCCTGCTTCGCCGCCATCCGCGCGGGTACGAGAAGGAGGAGGGCGCCGAGGATGATCAGCGCGGCGGCGGACCCGGCCCCGCCCACGGGCACGCCCGGCGGCTGTCCGGAGATCACCGAGCGCTCAGCGACGATGAAGGCGAACACGCCGACGAAGTAGAGGAGCTCTGATGACCGCTTGGCCGGCGCCTCCGCGGGTCCCGACGGCGAGCTTGAAGCCCCCGCGGACGACGACCAGGAAGAGGGCCGCCCCGGCCCACAGCGCGAGGCCGTCCCCGTTGCCCTTAAACCCGGTCTTGAAGCCGTTCGCGCCGAGGACGAGGTTGTTCAGCGCGCCGTAGATCATCACGCCGAGGCCCACGATCAGCAGGAGCTCCGTGGCAAGCACGATGAGAGGACGGCGTCTGCCTTCCCACGATCGGCCGCCGAGCGCCGCCTTGGCGGCTCCGCGGCCGACGACCAGCACGAGCATGCCGGTCACCGTCAACCCCAGGAAGCTGATCCAGTTCCACATCGGCGGCATGAGGCGCTCGTTGGCGAGCTGGCCGAGCGCGATTCCCAGCAGGATCGTCCCCACCGCGAGGATCGCGCCGTCGGGCACGAAGTCACCCATGCGCGCCGTCCGCGGCCCCTCGGCGCGGCGCGGCGCCAGGGCGAAGGCCGCTCCCCAAGCACCAAGCCGACGGGTACGGTCACGAACTGAGTGACGCCGATTGAGTAGCCGACGCCACCCGCGTGGAACTCGGTGTTGGTGACGGCGAAGTAGACCAGTGACCCCAAGAGCGTCAGCCCGCCGGCCGCGAGCCCGTTCCGTGCGCCCCCACGGGCGAGCTGGACGGCTCCCGCGATCGCTGCGAGCGCCCCCGCCACCTCCACCGCTCGCGGCGCCGCGTCGATCGGAGCGATCAGAGCCATCACCAGCATCGCGAGGCCCAACACGAGCATGCCGAGGGCGAGCGCCCGCGCGCTGCGCTGGGCGGTCGATCGGGGCACGGCCGCGCGCGGCTCGGTCGCCGAGGCTCCCCCTCCTCCGGGCACGGCCCCGGCCAGCTGCTTCTCTCTCGTCCCGTCGAACACGGTTCGCCTCCCCTCGATTTAGGACGAGTCTAACAGGAGTTTGGGCCTCTGTCATCTTAAGTATTAGCTGTGCCTAATCCCGCGGTGGAGCCGCTTGAGCGGTGCCCTCGAGGCTCGTCACGGCGCGGTCGATCACCGGCCCTGCGTATGCGGGCGGCGCAAGCCACGCGAGCGTGATCGAGCACCGGAAGGAGTGCGATGAGAAAGCGGCGGTGCGGCACGGGACGCGCCCGGCGGGGTCGGAGACTGACCACCCGGAAGGGCTGCCGTGAACGACGATGGCGTAGCACGCGGCGGGTGCCTCCAGGTCAGAACTGGTCGCCCAATCGCTCGAGGACGGTCGCGAAGCGTCGGGCTAGCCAGAGGCGGCCGCGAGCGCGAGGAGCGCTCTGTCGCCCGGGCTCCCCTCGTCCACCACGGCCGTGAGCCTCACGCGAGTGCGCGTGCCGGCGGACGTCAGCTCCCACCGCGCGCGGGCTTGAGTGCGCGGACCGAGCGCGGCGGTTCCCTGCATCTCCCGCGGCCGGTCGGCATGAACCACTCGGGTCGTGGCCGTCCGGCTGATGTCGAGCGGTCCGCGCATTCTGACGCGGCCTCCGACGGCTCTGGACTCGCCGGCCGGCGGTCGAGGCTGAGCACATGAACCGGTCGGCGAGCTGCCAGTGGTTCTCGAGGTCAGCGAGGAAGTCGAATATCTGACCGGCCGGCGTAGGCAGGACTCGGTCGGCCGCTATCTCCATCATCTGCCGTCTCTCCTGGCTCGTCGAAACTGCCGCGCTCGATCGGCTGCCGTGGGCGAGCCCGAGCCCGTCACTCACTTGGTGCCGGGCGGCGTGGATTCCTTACCTCCTCCCGTAAGGGGCGCTCGGGAAGCGTCGCTAACTCCGATGTGGCGGCCCCGTTAGCGTCCGGCCTGTGGAAGTCGAGGGGCCGGTCCCCTTACGGCGGTTGGGCCGTCCCCCACGGACGTGGCCGCCGAGTCGCAGTCCTTTTCGATGAGGACTACTCCGTCAGGCGCGCTTGGCGTGTTCCGTGGGAGACGCTTCAGACCTACGTCAAGCGCTACGCCGGGATCGGCTGGCGGCTACCCGTGACCGGCCCGTGGCGCGACGATTCCTCGGTTGACCCGATCTACCTGGCGGATACATCTGCTTAGGTCGCGAGGCGCACGCGTTCCACGATTCGAGCGTCGCTCGGAGGGACATATCGGGCCCCCGCTACTCCTCAGTTAGGTGCTGGCACAGTTGCGGACCGCCCGGAGGATCCGGACTGGTCGGGGTCTCGCAGCTCACAAGAAGTGGACCCGCGCACGCTCCCTCGGTAGGTGCCCGTTCGTGCACGGCGCCGACCAAGGCTTTCCACGTGGCCGCCCGTCCTGCCGCAGTAGCATGATTCGTGCTACGGTGACTCCATGGCGCGATCGCTCCATGTTCGTCTCGACGACGCATCGGCAGCGGCGCTCGACGTGGTGCGCGCCAACGGGATGACGGACTCCGGGGCTGTCCGCGCGGCGCTTCGCGAGGCGGCGGCACGACGGCGGGCACGCGCCTCGATCCGCGAGGAAGTTCGGCGTCTCGCCTCCGACGACGCCGACCGCGAGGAGATGCGGATTGTCCGCCAGCAGATGGCGGAACTCGCGCCGCGGACCTCGGACTGAGACGTGCTCCGCGGCGAAGTGTTTCGCCTCCCGGCACCCCGGGCGGCACGGGGACGCGAGCAGCGGGGCGCGCGCTACGCGGTGATCGTCCAGGCCGATGAGTTCCTCGACTTGAGCACCACGTTGGTGGCTCCCACGTCGAGGAGCGCAGTGCCGGCGAGCTTCCGCCCGGCGATCACCCTCGGTGGAACGGAGACCCGTGTTCTTGTCGAGCAGACCACCGTCGTCGATCCGGAACGCCTCGGCCGATCGGCTGGACGGCTCGGGCAGAGTGAGATGCGCGCCATCGACGAGGCGCTGACGCTCATCCTCGGCCTTTGACCACGCGCGGTGGACACTCCACGCGCTCACAAGGTATGGAGCCGACCGCCGCGGGGTACGTGCGACCTTTGAGGTCCGCGAGGCCCGGCCGTCGCCTACCCATTCGCATGTCCGCGTAGCGGTTGAGGAAGTGGCGGGCGGCTGGATGCCCCAGCAACAGGATCGCCTTCGGCTCGACGAGGGCGACCTCCCGCTCGAACCACGCCCCGCACTCTGAGATCTCTTCGTCGGTCGGTTCGTTGTCGTGGTGGCCGTCCGGCGTCTTCCCGGGAAACCAGGGCACGAGGTCGGTCGAGTAGGCGTAGGTCCGCGTCTCGTCGGTGTGGTCGATCGTGCTCCGATTGGCTCGATCAGCACGCTCACTGGTTCCGTTCCTACCCCGGTCGCGCCGATTCGAGGCTCGCGGGTACGACATCAGCGTAGTAGCATCTGCTCGATGGGCCGAGGGCACGAAGCGGCGAAGGTCTTGGGTCCGCTTGAGGCGGAGGCGATGGAGCGGATCTGGGCCGCCGACCGGCCGCTCACGGTCAGGGAGTTGCTCGATCAGCTGAACGACCACCGCTCCAGCCCGCTCGCGTACACGACGGTGATGACCGTGATGTCGCGGCTCGTGGACAAGGGGGCCCTCACGCGCGAGCGCGACGGTCGGGGCTACCGCTACGCCGCCGCGGTCGACGACGCGGCGGCGATCGCCGTCCGGGACGTGATGCGCGACTTCGGCCCGGCGGCGGTCGCCCACTTCGTCGAGGAGGCCCGCGCGGATCCAGACACGCGGCGGCGGCTGGAGCGACTGCTCGCCGAGGAGACGTGAGGGCCGATACCGGCAAGCGCAGCTTCTTCGGACTCTTGGGAGCCGCGTTCGTCGCGTACCAGCTGCTGGGCATCGGCGTCTGCCTGCTGCTCTCGCTCCTGCTCGTGCGGCTCTGGACCGAGGGCCTCAGGGGAACTGCGGGCGACTGGGGGACGCTCGTGCCGACGGCCGTCTTTCTCGCGGCGATCGCCGTCGGGGCGGCGCTCGGACTCCGGACGCTGCTCGCCCAGGCCGGCTCCTCCCTCCGGCTCGCGAGGCACGTCCGCGATCTCCAGCTGCCGGTGCCGCACCAGCTCGCGGGCGCGGCGGAGCGGGCCGGGCTGAGCGAGCGCGTCCGCCTGGTGGACGCCGACGAGCCCTTCTCTTTCGCGTACGGGGCGCTGTGGCCTCGCGTGGCGGTGAGCCGGGCGCTCTTCGAGCGGGCGTCGGCCGGCGAGCTCGATGCCGTCCTCGAGCACGAGGGTTATCACGTGCGGAACCTCGATCCGCTCAAGGTGCTCGTCGCGCGGGCCGTTCCCGACGCCCTCTTCTACCTCCCCACGCTGCGCGACATGAGCGCGCGCTACACCGCTGGTCGGGAGCTCGCCGCGGATCGATGCGCGCTCAGCGCCTGCGGCCGGAAGCCGCTGGCGAGCGCGCTCTACAAGGTGGTTGCCGGCCCCGCCTGGGCCGGAGCTCGGCGCGGCCGCCGCCATCGGACGTCCGGAGTTGCTCGAGGTCCGGGTGGCTCAGCTCGAGACCGGCAGCGAGCCTCGCATCGCCGGCGTCTCGAAGGTGGGCCTGCTCCTCTCGCTCATCGGCGCGGGTCTCCTCGCGGGCAGCGCCGCGCTGTCGCTCGCCGCCTCGGGCGGCCTCGCCGCCGTAATCCGCACCTCCATGCCGGGGATGGACGCGAGCATCGTCGGAGCGGCGTCGATGGCGGTGTCGTCTGGGCGACCGTCGTCTGGCGGCGGGCCGTGGCATCTCCCGGCGCC
>JAUJOA010000005.1:12666-154267 GCA_030447875.1 Thermoleophilaceae bacterium | reverse complement strand
CGGTGTCGTCTGGGCGACCGTCGTCTGGCGGCGGGCCGTGGCATCTCCCGGCGCCACGCTCTGGAGGGCTGACTCATGATGGGGATCGACGGAGGCCTGATGCTGATCCTGGCGCTGGTCTGCATGCTCGCCGTACCGCTGCTTCTGATCGGCGCGGTCTATCTCGGGATTCGGGCGCTTGGCTCGACGCGCCGGCTGGGGGGCGGCCACGAGGGCCGGGCGCTGCTCGATCGGCGGCTGGCGGCGGGCGAGATCAGCGTCGACGAGTACTACGAGCGCGAATCGGCGCTCAGGAGCACGGAGCCGGCGGCGCCCGCGCGACCGAGGCGGTGGCGGTGAGCAGCGGCGGCGCTCGTCTCGCCGGGTCCATGCGGGCGATCGCGCTCGCCGGTGCGGTGGCGATCACCCTCGCCGGCTGCGGAGGCGGGGACGCCGGTGACGAGGAGGCCGCCGGACCAGCGATCGGCGACCCCGGCCCTGTCCACGTGCACGGCCTAGGAGTCAACCCCAGTGACGGTGCCCTCTTCATCGCGACCCACACGGGGCTCTTTCGCGCTCCCCAGGGGCAGACGCGCGCGACCCGCGTTGCTGGGCGCTACCAGGACACGATGGGGTTCACGGTCGTCGGCCCCGATCGCTTCCTCGGTTCGGGACACCCCGACGGGCGCGAGGATCTGCCGCCGTTCCTCGGCCTCATTGAGTCGGTCGACGCCGGTGAGACGTGGCGGCCCGTCTCGCTCCTCGGCGAGCGGGACTTCCACGTGCTCGAGGCGAGCGACGAACGCGTCTACGGCTTCGGCGCCGACTTTCAAACGCAGAAGCAGGCGCTGCTCGTGAGCAACGACGGCGGCGAGACCTGGACAGAGCGGGACCCTCCCGAGCCGCTCCTTTCCCTGGCCATCCATCCTGAGGACCCCGACCACGTCGTGGCATCGGGGGAGCGAGGTGTCCTCGCCTCGCGGCGAGCCGGCGCGCGCTGGAGCGAGCTTGGGGGCGACCCGGGCCTGCTGGCGTGGCCGGCCGCCGGTCGCCTCTACCTCGTGGACGCGCGCGGGGTGGCGCATGTGAGCGACGATGCGGGGGAGAGCTGGGGCACGGCTGGCGAGGTCGGAGGTGAGCCCGCAGCGCTCGACGCCGGCCCAGCGGAGGACCTTTACGTCGCTCTCCACGACGGAACGGTCAAGCGCTCGACGGATGGCGGCGAGACGTGGAGGGTCCGCTCGGCGCCGTAATCGGCGACGCGCCGTCGAAGGCCTTAGGGCACCCAGAGCCGCTTCCGGTCTAGCGAGCGGCCGAGCGCATCTAGCGATCGATGCCAGTCGCCGCGGCGGCCCGGGTTGCTGAGCCTGAAAAGCTCGACCGGGTGACCATCGGCCGCGTTCGGACCCGTCCCGAAGCCCGCTTAAGCGCGACGCTACGCGGTTACGCGGATCCGCTCGACCATCCGAGCGTCGCTCGGAGGGACATATCGGGCCCCCCGCTATGTCCCTTCTAGTGACGCCTCCTCCGGGAAGTCTTTCGCGTTCTCGAAGGCCTTGGCCACGGCCGCGCTGACCGTCGCAGAGATCTCGATGCGCCGTTCGACCTTGTCATAGCGAACCTCGAGGCAGAAGGCCTCGAACAGTCAGTTGACGCTGTCGACTGACAGTCGATCACTTAGCCGCTGACGTCGTCCAGCGCCGAAGATAAATCGGTCTCTTCCCTCCAGCAGTCTTAGGACGGACCGCAGCTTTTTGGAGCGAGCGGTGTTTTGCCCTGCCGTGGCGTGGGGCGAGAGCTTCGCCGGGGTACTAGCCGCGGCGCGTACGGGGCAGCAGTGGGCCTGGGACGCAATCTACCGTGAGCTGGCGCCCTCCGTGCTCGGCTATCTGCGGGCCCGCGGGGCGGCTGAGGCAGAAGATGTCCTCGGCGAGGTCTTTCTGCAGGTCGTCAGGGACCTAGCGAGGTTCGAGGGTGCAGAAGAAGACTTCCGCGCCTGGGTGTTCACGATCGCCCACCACCGGCTCCTCGATGAGCGGCGGCGAAGCGCCCGGCGCCCGGTCGAGCCAAGTCCCGTGATCGAAGATGCGGTTGGAGGCGACGTGGAGCAAGAGACGTTCGCCAGAGTCGGCGAAGCGCGTGTTCAACGGCTCCTTGCTGGGTTGTCGTCCGATCAGCGCAACGTGCTTCTACTGCGCCTGGTCGCAGACCTCACCGTCGAGCAGGTCGCTCGACTCCTTGGGACGACGCCGGGTGCCGTAAAGGCGCTTCAGCGACGCGCGCTCGCGGTGCTGCGCCGGGAGATCTCACGCCCGAACGTAACCCTTTGAGCGACTTCGACGCTTAATAGACCGGGATGCTTCGCACTTCGACCCTTGCTGGTACTCAGCTAGAGCGCCTAACTCGGACCGACAGGTCGAGCGGTAGCGCGCTCCATCGCACCCTTCTCTTCCTCAGCGTGCTTGCGCTCGCCGCTGGTGCGCTGCCAGCCACTAGTGCCGCAAGTACCGGCGCGGACCGTTACATCGTCGTCCTCAAGCAGGCCGCACCCGAGCCGGACCGGATCGCCGATGCACACGCGCGGCGCTACGGCGCTGCCGTCGACCACGTCTACCGGCACGCGCTGAAGGGCTACGCGGGCAGGTTGCCCGCAAACCGCGTCGATTTGATCCGCGCCGATGACCGTGTCGACTACGTCGAGCGCGACGGCACGATGAGGGCGACCGCCCAGACGCTTCCTTGGGGCATAAACCGGATCGACGCCGACGTAAGCTCGGCTAGGGCTGGCAACGGTAAGGGCGCGGTAAGCGGCGTCAACGCTTACATCATCGATACAGGTATCTACAAGCGACACGCCGACCTCAACGTCGTTCACCACGTCAACTTCGCGGGCGACGGCAAGAACCGTGACTGCAACGGCCACGGCACCCACGTGGCTGGCACGGTGGCAGCGAGGGACAACACCCAAGACGTCGTCGGCGCAGCGCCAGGGGCGCCGCTGACTGGCGTCAAGGTGCTGGGCTGCGATGGCTCTGGCTCGACCTCAAGGGTCATCAAGGGAGTTGACGCGGTCACGGCGTATGCCAGCCGGCCGGCCACGGCCAATTTGAGCCTAGCCGGCGATCTCAGCCAAGCCCTGGATGACGCGGTTAAGCGGTCGGCCAACAGCGGCATCTTCTATTCGGTGGCCGCTGGCAACAGCGGCGCCAACGCCTGCAACTCATCGCCGGCCCGCGCCGGTTCCCACGGTGGAGTGGTCACCACCGCCGCGACCGATCAACTCAACCAGGAGACCTCTTGGAGCAACTTCGGACCGTGCGTTGACGTCTGGGCGCCGGGCGCCGGGATCCTTTCCACCAAGAGAGGCGGCGGCGTGACGACGATATCGGGGACATCGACGGCCGCACCGCACGTCAGTGGCACAGGCGCGCTCTATCTCTCCTCCCACCCGGGGGCAAGCGCATCCACGGTCGAGACGGGGATCAAGTCGGACGCTCGCCTCACCGGCACGATCAGCAAGGACGGCCGCCCCGTGAAGCTCGACTACGCCGGTGGCTTCTAGCCGCTCATCGAACAATCTCACGCCTGAACGTAACCCTTTGAGCGACTTCGACGCTTACCGGCATGAGATGGACGACCTAAGCGCACTGAGCGACAGGGACCTCGAGCGGCTGCTCACCGGGCGCGGCTCGCTGCCCGCGGGGGACCAAGACCTCATCGCTGCCCTCGAGGAGGTCAGGTCTACCTACATCGCTCTTCCTTCCGACCACGCTCGCGAGCGGCACCTGTCCGCGATCGCCTCAACACAGGCTGCGGCCGAGGGGACGCTCCAACCGACTGAGTCACTTCCTGCCAAGTCCGAACAGATGGGGCGTGGGTCGCGAAGGCCGTTGACCCGCATGCGACTAGCACTTGTGGGCGCGGGACTGCTACTCGCGCTGCCGCTTGGCACGGCCGGGCTAGCCACTGCGGGCGTCGCTCTTCCCGCAGCCGTTAAGGCCCCGTTCGAGGGGCTCGGGATCGAGCTACCCAATCAGGCGACCGCCGACGAGCTGAGGGGCGTCATCGACGCTACGCCACCTAGCCAGCGCGACTGCTCCTTCGGCCGGCGTATCGCTACGACGGCGAGTGACGGCAAAGCCCGCGGCGACAGCAGATGTGAGGGCTCTGAGCAGAGGAGAAAGCGCTCACGTGACGCGGGCCGCGGCGAGCGCGACGGCTCAAGCAGATCTCGCGCCGGCGGCTCGCAGGGCGAGGCCGAGCCCTCCAAGGAGTCTGGGACCAGCCAATCGCTCGGAGACGCAACGGCCGCTAAGGCACGGCAAAACGCAGCCCCTGAGCGGCGGCCGTCTGCCCAGCCGCCAGCTCGAGCCCCGCGCGACTCCGCTCCTCGACCCCCACAAAACGGCAGCGGAGAGCGCAACCCGGCAATCGGTGAGAGCCCCGCCGCGACGCGGCCACCGGTCGATGGCCGCTCGACCGGCGAGACGCAATCGCATCGCGGCAGCTCGATCGCCGACGGAGCGACGGAGGAGCAGCGGCGATGACGATGCTTGACAGCCGCCACGGCGTCGAGCAGCGCAAAAACTTCGGGGCACCGCCTCGTCGAAAGGGCGAACCCGTCGCAAGGCGGGGGCGCAAAACCAGGGGCCCCGAACAGGGGTCGCCCAGTTGCCGAGGAGGCAATTAATGACAAGCAAGCTGCGCTATGCGCCAGCCGGAGTGCTGGCAGTCGTGGCACTCGGGGCTCCCACGGCCGCGACGGCCCACATCGATGTCGCGGTGTCGTCAGTCAAGGCACACACCGACCGCGCCGACGCGGGGCTCGCGCGAGCGATCGAGCAGTTCGATGAGCGCGCCAGGGCGCGCGCCGCTCGTTCGTTCGAGGCCAGTCGCAAGGAGATGGGACTCGCGAAGGCAGAGGCGGCGAAGCTCCGACGCCAAGCCGACAACCGCTCGGAGCGCGGCGAGGCCGCGCGTGGCCACCGAGCGTTCGGCGAGCAGGCAAACGAGAACGTGCCCGAGCTCGCCACTCTCCTACGCCCGGCTCGTGGGGAGGTCGAGAACGCCGTCGCCCAGGCCGCGTTGAGCGACACCCGCGGACGCGACAAGGCGGTTGCGGTTATTTCCGCGCTGCTCCTACAGGGCGTGCCGAGTCAGGCCGAGCAGGGCCTCACGCGGGCGCTTGCCGCACTCGCCCAGGACCGCGGCGACGATGTCCAAGCCGAGGCACGGGCGCTCGTGAGCGGCCGAGTCGCGGGCGAGAGCAAGGCCGACGTCGTCCGCGCGCTCGAGGCCGGGGTTGATGGACAGGCGCGGGCCGCGGCCAAGATCGCCGAGCTACTCGCCGACGAGGACATGCCCGAGCAGTCGAAGTTCGGCTTGCAGACGGCCTATGACGCAGTTATTGGCGAACAGGAGGGAGCCGCCGACACACTCGAGGGCTTCTCCGATCGCATGCCGGCGAACGTTCGATCGTTCGTTGAGCAGATCGTTGCTCAGGCGCGCGAAAATGCGCAGGAGCTCCGCGAGAACCGTCCCACGCCGCCGCGCGGTTACGAGGGCACGCCCGGGGAGGGCTTCGTCCCGTAATAGGCAACGAATCGCGCCGGGCGTCGTCAAGATCTCAGCAGGCACCGGGGCTCAAGCGAGCCTCGGTGTCCGTTGGGCCGTCATCGGCGTAGGAATCGGAATCCAACCACAGGATGGGCTGACACGCCGGACGCGAGTACCTCTTGAGCGTCCCAGTCGCAGACCGGAATCAGGAGCTTCTGCGCGAGTCTTCGAATCGCGGGCGAGACCGCCGGTCCGAGGCGGGCACGGAGGTGCGGCTGAAGCGGGTCTCCGGGCACCGCGATAACGACTACACCGAGTGCCCCCCCGGCAGCAGGCTCTACGGCGGCCTAGCCTTCGCTCGCCTTGCGGAGGAGCGCCCGAATCTACCCCGATCGTGCGGCCGCGGTAAGAGGTCGCAGAACACCAAGCCGGCGCGGGCTACGACCTCGCCGATCCTGACGACCTCGCCGATCGGCAGTCGATCCGCCGGCTGAAGATCGGTCCCACGGCGGGCGAAGGTGAAAAGACCTGCCGTCGTCGCCGAGGACCGCGCGGCGCGAAGAGGAAACGGCCGCAAAATGCGCGCTCATTGATCGGCGTCGCCTTCCTGTGGCCCATGCCGACCGGTTGGCGTCCCGCGTCGATATCAGGAGACGGGCGCGAGGAAGCCGGTGAGAGTCCGGCGTGGTCGCGCCGCTGTGACCGGGGAGCGACCCCTGACGAAGCCACGGGCCTTCGGGCCGGGAAGGCGAGGGTGAGCCGGGATCCGGGAGCCAGAAGACTCGCTCCGTCTCACACCCTCGAATCGGGACGCTCGATCCCGAAGGAGGTTCGTGTGAACGAGACCCTCGCCCTGGAGCCGATTCCGCTCCGGAGTCTGGCTCCCTGGACGGCCTTCGCGGCCCTGCTCGTGTTGCTGCTGTACCTGGTCGGCTTGGATCAGGGAGCGGTCTCCCAGACCGGCAGCCTGCTGCACGAGATGGCGCACGACGGCCGACACCTGCTCGCCGTCCCCTGCCACCAGCGCTCCGAGCGGAGTAGCGATGGCTGGTTCCATGATCAGAGGACTGCTCGTGCGCGGCCTCGTCTGCGGACTGCTCGCGGGCCTCGCGGCGGGCGCGTTCGCGTTCGCCATAGGCGAGCCAGGCGTGGAGCGGGCGATCGAGATCGAGGAGCAGGCCGCGGCGGGCACGCCCGCCGAAGAGCCGCTTGTGAGCCGGGACGGCCAGCGCGCCGGCGTGTTCCTGGCGACCGGCCTATACGGGCTGGGGATCGGCGGGCTGTTCGCGCTCGCCTTCGCGGCGGTGCGCGGCCGGACCGCCGCGCGCAGCGACTCGTCCCTGGCGCTCTGGCTGGCGGCGGCGCTGTTCGTCGCAGTGGTGCTCGTGCCGTTTCTGAAGTATCCGGCGAACCCGCCGGCCGTCGGCGACCCCGAGACGATCGGAGAGCGCACGGAGCTCTACGTCACGCTGATCGTGATCTCGCTCCTGAGCCTGCTCGCGGGGTGGCGGGTCACACGGTGGGCTGGCCCGCTGGCGGGCGCCTTCGTCTTCGTGGTCACCGTCGCGGTGGCCGCGGCGCTCCTGCCGGGCGTGAACGAGGTGCCGCGCAGCTTCCCGCCAGACCTGCTGTGGGACTTCCGCGTCGCCTCGCTCGGCGTCCAGCTCATGCTGTGGAGCGGGATCGGCGTGCTGTTCGGGATCGCCTGCCGGCGCTTCCCCTTCCCGCGCGGCAAGGTGACATGGAGGCCCTGCTGGCACGCAGGACCGCGCAGGCGGGCGCTCTTCTGATCGGCTACGGCGCCGACGTCGCGCTCGGTGACCCGGGGCGGCTGCACCCTGTCGCGGGCTTCGGACACGCGGCGGCTGCGCTCGAGCGGCGGGCGTGGCGCCCGCGGCGGCGCTGCGGCGCGCTCTACGCGGCAGGGCTGGTGGGCGCCGCGGCGGCGGCTGTCGCAGTGCTCGAGCGCGCGCTCGGCGATCGCGGTCGGCCGGGCCTCACGGCGCTCGTCCTGTGGGCCGCGCTCGGCGGGCGCTCGCTCGCCCGCGAGGGCCGAGCGCTAGCGGCGTCCGTCGCCGCCGACGAGCTCGAGCCCGCGCGGGTCCGGGCGCGTGGGCTGGTAGGAAGGGATTCCGCGCTGCTCGATGAGCCCGAGCTGTGCCGCGCCGCTGTGGAGTCGATAGCCGAGAACACGGCCGACGCCGTGGTGGGGCCGCTGCTCTGGAGCGCCGCCGCTGGACCGGCGGGGGTGGCTGCCTACCGCGCCTCGAACACGCTCGACGCGATGGTGGGCCATCGCTCGGAGCGCTATGAACGCTTCGGCTGGGCCGCCGCCCGGCTCGACGATCTGCTGACCTGGCCGGCGGCGCGCCTCGGCGCGTTGCTCACCGTGGCGCTCGCACCGGCAGTCGGCGGCAGCCCGTCGCGCTCCTGGCGCATCCTGCGGCGGGACGGAGCGCGCCACCCGAGCCCGAACGCCGGACGGCTCGAGGCCGCCTTCGCGGGAGGGCTCGGCGTGTGCCTCGGGGGCGAGAACGCCTACGACGGGCGCGTGGAGCGCCGGCCCAGGCTCGGCGAGGGCCCGCCGCCCGGCCCCGCCGACGTCGAGCGGGCGATCCGGCTCTCGAGCGCGGTGGGGGCGGTCTCCGCCGTGCTGCTCGCGCCGCTCGCGGCGATCGCGAGCCGCCCGGCCGCGGGAGCGCGGGCGTGAAGGGCGCCCTGCTCGTCGCGGGCACCTGCTCCGACGCCGGCAAGAGCGTCGTGGTGGCCGGCATCTGCAGGGCCCTGCGCCGCCGCGGGGTCCGCGTGGCCCCGTTTAAGGCGCAGAACATGGCGCTCAACTCAGCCGTGACGCGCGCCGGCGAGGAGATCGGGCGCGCCCAGGCGGCCCAGGCGCAGGCCTGCGGACTCGATCCCGAGGCCGCCATGAACCCCGTGCTGATCAAGCCGTCGGGCGAGCGGCGCAGCCAGGTGATCGTGATGGGTTCCCCGATCGCCGACGTCGACGCCAAGGGCTACCAGCGCCTGAAGGCGGCGCTGCGCCCGCGCGTGCTCGAGGCCCTGGACTCCCTGCGCGAGCGCTACGACGCGGTGATCTGCGAGGGAGCGGGCAGCCCGGCGGAGATCAACCTCCGCGAGCACGACATCGCGAACCTTGGACTGGCCCGCCGCGCGGAGATGCCGGTGGTGGTCGTCGGCGACATCGACCGCGGCGGCGTGTTGGCGGCGCTCTACGGGACGCTCGCGCTGCTCGAGCCCGACGACCAGCGCCTGATCGCGGGCTGGCTGGTGAACAAGTTCCGCGGCGACCCCGACATCCTCGAGCCCGGCCTCGACCGCCTGCGCGAGCTCACCGGCCGGTCAACGCTCGGGGTGCTGCCGTGGCGGGGCGGCCTCTGGCTCGACGCCGAGGACAGCCTCGCGCTCGAGGGCCCGCGCGACGGCGCGCTACCGCCACTCGGGGCCGACGGGATCGAGGTCGCAGTGGTGCGCATGCGCTGGATGAGCAATTTCACCGACTTCGACGCCCTGGCGGCCGAGCCCGGCGTGAGCGTGCGCTTCACCCGCGTGCCCAGCGACGTGCGGCGCGCCGACCTCGTCGTGCTGCCCGGCACGAAGGCCACGGTCGAGGACCTCGCAGAGCTGCGCGAGCGCGGGCTCGACCGCGCTCTGGCCGAGCGCGCCGCCACGCGGGGCCCCGTGCTCGGCATCTGCGGCGGCTACCAGATGCTGGGGAGGGTCCTGCACGACGAGGTGGAGAGCGGCGAGGGTCGCGTGGAGGGCCTCGGGCTGCTCCCGGTCGAGACCCGCTTCCAGCCCGAAAAGCGGCTCGCCTGGACGAGCGGCCGCGTGCCCCTACTGGGCTCAGCTCCGGTTCGCGGCTACGAGATCCGCCACGGCCGGATGACGCGCTGCGGGGGCGCCCCGCTGATCGAGACGGAGGCGGGTGAGGAAGGATGCGTTTCGGGGGCGGTGCTCGGCACCTCCCTCCACGGCGCCGCCGAGGGCGACGGGTTCCGCCGCGCTCTGCTCAGTTGGGTCGCCGGGCGGCGCGGACTGTCCTTCGTGCCAGGGCGGGCGGCGTTCGGCGCCGTCCGGGAGGCCCGCCTCGACGCGCTCGGCGACCTCGTCGAGCGGCACGCCGACGTGGATGCCCTCTGCGCACTGATCGAGCAGGGGGCGCCCCCCGGCCTGCCCACGCTGGCGGCGGGGCCACCGAACGTGCGCGAGATGCTCGGAGGCGCGGCGTGACCGCGGCGAGCGCCCCGGCCTTCCCCTTCTCCGCGCTCGTCGGCCACGACGACATGCGCACGGCGTTGCTCGTGAATGCCGTCAACCCGAACATCGGCGGCGTGCTGGTGCGCGGCGAGAAGGGGACCGCGAAGTCCACGGCGGTGCGCTCGCTCGTGCGCCTGCTGCCAGACGTAGAGGTTGTGGCCGGCTGTCCCTTCTCATGCGACCCGCGGGACCCCGACCGCCACTGCCCGGCGGGTCCACACGACGGCGCCGCGCCCCGCTCGCGCCCGGCGCGCCTCGTGGAGTTGCCGGTGGGCGCCTCGACTGATCGGGTTGCGGGATCGCTGGACGTCGCGCGTGCCCTGACAGAGGGCGAGCGGGCCTTCGACCCGGGCCTCCTCGCCGCGGCTCATCGCGGCGTTCTCTACGTCGATGAGGTCAACCTGCTCGCCGATCATCTGGTCGACCTGCTGCTCGACGCGGCGGCGCTCGGCGTCAACTACGTCGAGCGGGACGGCGTGAGCGTGCGCCACGCCGCCCGCTTCCTGCTCATCGGCACCATGAACCCGGAGGAGGGGGAGCTGCGGCCGCAGCTGCTCGACCGCTTCGGGCTCAGCGTCGAGGTGCGCGGCTCCCGCGACCCCGCCGAGCGGGCCGAGGTCGTGCGGCGGCGGCTGGCCTTCGAAGCCGGTCCCGCTGCCTTCGCCCGCGCCTACGAATCTCAGGACGCCGCGGTGCGCGAGCGCATCGGCAGGACACGGGAGTCTCTCTCGCGGGTAGCGCTGGCGGACCGCATGGTGGCGCTCATCGCCGGGGCCTGCGCCAAGCTCGACGTGGACGGGCTGCGGGCGGACATCGTCTGCGCCAAGACGGCCGTGGCGCTCGCGGCGCTCGACGGCGCGGACGAGGTCAGGGAGGAGCACGTCCGCCGAGCCGCGCTGCTGGTGCTCTCCCACCGACGCCGGCGCGGACCGCTCGAGCAGCCGAGCTTGGACGAGCAGGAGCTGGACCGCGCGCTCGGGGACGAGCCGCCGGACGACGAGCCGCCGCCAGACGGCCACGGGGGCGGCCCCGCGGGCGGCGGCAACGGACGCCCGTCCTCGGTTACCCGCTCGGCGCGCGAGGACGCCGGTCGCCCGCGCGAGCGCCAGCCCGGCACCCCCCCGCGCAGCGGACGGGCCGGTGACGACGAGGCCCCGTTCGAGCGCGACGAGCCGGCACCCGAGCGCACAGACGAGCCCCTGACGGGCCTCCGGGCCGTCCCGCTGGCCGTGAGGGGAGGCGGCGAGGGCGCCGCGGGGCGGCGGGCCCCCGGGCGCACCGAGACCGGCCGCGCGGTGGGCGAGCGCCCGCACGAGCCGGGGGCGGGCGTCGCGTTGCTCCCGACCCTGATGGCCGCCGCCCCGCACCAACGAGCCCGTGAACGCCGCGGGCCCGGCCTCGCCCTCGAGCGCGCCGATCTGCGCTCCCCGGTGCTCGAGGGCCGCAGGGGAACGCTGCTCGTGTTCGTGGTCGACGCCAGCGGCTCGATGGCCGCCCGGCGGCGCATGGCCGCGGTCAAGGGGGCGGTGCTCGCGCTGCTCGTCGACGCCTACCAGCGGCGTGACCTGGTGGCGCTGATCGCCGCCCGCGGCACGGGCGCCGAGCTGGTGCTGCCGCCGACCGCCAGCGTGGAGGTGGCCGCGGGGCGCCTTCGGGAGATGCGCGCCGGCGGGCGTACGCCGCTGCGCGCGGGACTCGACCGGGCCCGCGAGCTCGTACGCGCGCAGCGCTTGCGCGGCGACCGTCGGCAGCCCCTCGTGCTGCTCGTGACCGACGGCCGTGCGAACGCCGGCGACCCCGACCCGCCGGACGCGGCCCGCCGCGCCGCGGTCGCGCTGCGCCGCGAGGGCGCGACGCTCGCGGTTGTCGACAGCGAGCAGGGGCCGGTGCGGCTCGGGATGGCCGCGGCGCTCGCCGAGGCGGCCGGCGGCGCGCCGCTCATTTCGCTCGACGCGCTCGCCGCCGAAACGAGGAGGGTCGCATGAGTGCCCCGGAGCGGGTCGCTCCCGGCGAGAAGCGACGCGACCGGGCGCTGCTGATCGTGATCACCGGCGGCGGCAAGGGCAAGTCGACGTCGGCCTTCGGCACCATGCTGCGCGGCTGGGCCCGCGGCTACCGGATCGGCGTCTTCCAGTTCGTCAAGTCGGGCAAGTGGAAGGTCGGAGAGCACCGCGCCGCCAGGGAGCTGGGCGGCATCGACTGGGAGAAGATGGGCGACGGCTGGACCTGGACCTCGCGGGACCTCGAGCAGAGCGCCGACCTCGCGCGCGAGGGCTGGGAGGAGGTCAAGCGGCGGATCTCCGCCGAGGCCTACGACCTGCTGCTGCTCGACGAGTTCACCTACCCGATGAGCTTCGGCTGGGTCGACGTGGACGACGTGGTTCGGACGCTGCGCGACCGGCCCGGCTTCCAGCACGTGATCCTGACGGGACGCGACGCGCCGCAGGCCCTGATCGACGTCGCCGACCTGGTCAGCGAGGTGCGCAAGGTCAAGCATCCCTTCGACGAGGGCATCCGCGGACAGCAGGGGATCGAGTGGTAGAGGTGCTCGTCATCCTCGACGGCGCCGCCGAGCGCCCCGGGCCGGGGCCCACGAGCCTCGAGCGCGCCAACACGCCGGCGCTCGACGCGCTCTGCGCCCGCGGCCGGGTGCGCGCGCTCGAGACGACCCCGCCCGGCCTCGAGCCCGGCAGCGAAACGGGCATCCCGACGCTGCTCGGCCACCCGCCGGCTGCACGGCCATCGCGCGGGCTGATCGAAGCGGCCGCCGCCGGCATGGAGGTGCCCCCGGGGGCGCGCGCGTGGCGCTGCGACCTCTACCTTGACGGGGCCCGCCACCACCCCGCCGAGCCCGCATACACGGCGTCCGCGCTCGAGGTCTCGTCACCTGGCTGCCGCGCCTTCCACCTGCGCGGCCACCGCTTCCTCCTGGTCGGTGCCGGGTGGCCCGAGCCCCATCTGCCGGGGCTCGAACTGCACGTGTGGGGCGACGGCGTGCGCCTGACGCCGACGCTCGGCGCGGACACGGTGGTGATCTGCGCGCCCGGCGCCGCGGCGGGCGTGGCGCGCCTGCTCGGGGCGCGGGTGCGCATCCCGCCCACCGCCACCGGCACCCAGGACACCGACCTCCGCGGCAAGCGGCACGCCGCCCTGGACGAGCTGCCGCGGTGCCGGCGAGTCGTTGTGCACGTGGGCGGACCCGACGAGGCGGCCCACGAGCACGACCCTGATGGCAAGGTCGCCGTGCTCGAGGCGATCGACACAGAGCTCGTGTCGCCCCTCGCCGAGGCCGCGCTCGCGCTCGGCGGGCGGATCATGGTCAGCCCCGATCACGGAACCGACCCCGGGACGGGCGAGCACCTGGCGGACCCCGTGCCCTCGGTGCTTGCCGGCGCGGGAGTGCGGGCAGAAGGCCCCGGGCGCCTGGTGGAGCGGCTCGTGGCGAGCGAGCTGCTGGAGGCGGCGCTGTGATCCCCCGCGTCGTGATCGCCGCGCCCGCCTCGGGCTCGGGCAAGACGACGATCGCCACCGGGCTCGTGGAGGCGCTCGCGCGGCGGGGGCTGCGGCCGGCCGCCTTCAAGGTGGGGCCGGACTTCATCGACCCCTCCTACCACCGCCTCGCGAGCGGCCGCCCGGGGCGCAACCTGGACGCCTTCATGTCCGGGGAGGAGCTGATCGCGCCGCTCGTCCGTCACGGCGCCGAGGGGGCGGACATCGCGGTGATCGAAGGCGTCATGGGCCTGTTCGACGGCCGCCGGGGGACCGACGACTTCGCCTCCACCGCCCACGTCGCCCGCCTGCTCGACGCGCCGGTGGCGCTGGTCGTGGACGCCCGGGCGATGGCCGGCTCGGTCGCCGCGCTCGTCTCCGGGTTCGCCTCCTTCGATCCCCGCGTGCGCGTGGAAAGCGTGTTCCTCAACCAGGTGGGCTCGGAGACGCACGCCGCGATGCTGCGCGACGCGCTCGCCCGCGTCGGCCTGCCGGTGGTGGGCGTGCTCCAACGCGATGAGGCGCCGGCCACGCCCGAGCGCCACCTCGGCCTCGTGCCGGCAGCGGAGCGCGGCGAGCTCGCGCGCCGGACGGTGGACGAGCTGGGGGAGCGCGTTGCCGCAGCGTGCGACGTCGAGGCGATCGTCCGCCTCGCGCGCGCCGCCGGCCCGCTCCCGGGCGCGCGGTGGCGGCCCGCGGACGCGCTCGCCGCGGCCGGGGGCGAGCTCGCAGGCGCGCCGGTGCGGGTGGCCGTCGCCGCCGGCCCGGCCTTCAGCTTCCGTTACGAGGAGAACCTCGAGCTGCTGCGGGCGGCCGGCGCCGAGCTGCTCGAGTTCGACCCCCTGGCGGGCGGCGGCCTGCCCGAGGGCTCCGACGCGCTGCTGCTCGGCGGCGGCTTCCCCGAGGTCTTCGCCGGCGAGCTGAGCGACGCGGGTGCGCTGCGAGAGGGGGTGCGCGCCTTCGCGCAGGCCGGGCACCCCGTCGTCGCCGAGTGCGGCGGCATGCTTTTTCTCTGCCGCGAGCTCGACGGGCACCCCATGTGCGGGGTGATCGACGCGAACGCGCGCATGACCGATCGCCTCACGCTCGGCTACCGGGACGCGGAGGCGGCGGGCGACTCGGCCCTGGCCCGCGCCGGCTGGCGGCTGCGCGGGCACGAGTTCCACTACTCGGCCGTCGAGCCGGCGGCCGGGCCGGCGCACGCCTGGCAGCTCGAGACCGGGAGACGGAGGTGGGCCGAGGGCTTCGCCCGGGGCACCGTGCACGCGAGCTACCTGCACACCCACTGGGCCGGCTCGCCCGCCGTGGCCGCGCAGCTCGTGGCCTCCACGCGGGGCGCCAAGCACGTGCTGGTGGAGGCCGGAGCATGATCCCGGACCGCGCCAGGGTCGTGTTCGTGGGCGCCGGCCCGGGCGCGCCCGACCTGATCACCCTGCGCGGGGCCAGGGCGATCGCCGCCGCCGACGTGGTCCTCTGGGCGCGGAGCCTGGTGATGGAGGGGGTGCTGGAGCACGCGCGCGAGGACGCGGAGATCGTGGACTCCGCCTCGCTCACGCTCGAGGACCAGCGCGAGATCTACGAGCGCGCCGCGCGCAAGGGCCTGTGCGTGGCGCGCATCCACTCCGGCGACACCGCGATCTACAGCGCCGTGGGCGAGCAGATCCGCGTGCTGGAGGAGATCGGCCTGCCCTACGAGATCGTGCCCGGCGTGAGCTCCCTCGCCGCGGCGGCCGCGACGCTCGGGCAGGAGCTCACCGTGCCCGAGCTGGCGCAGTCGCTCATCCTCACACGCCGGGAGGGCCGCTCGCCGATGCCGCCGGCCGAGCGCCTCGAGGCCTTCGCCCGCCACGGCACCACCATGGCGCTGTTCCTCTCGATCGCCCGCGCCGCCGAGCTGCAGGAGGAGCTGATCGCCGGCGGCTACGCGCCCGACGCGCTCTGCGCTGTCGTGTACCGGGCGTCGTGGCCCGACGAGCGCGTGCTGCGCTGCCCACTCGGCGAGCTGGCCGAACGCGTGTCGGAGGCGGGCATCGATCGCCAAGCGCTGGTGCTGGTGGGTCCCGGGCTACGCGACGCGCGCACGCGCTCTCACCTCTACGACCCGCGCCACGACCACCGCTTCCGGGAGGCCGTCGGCTGATGCCCCTCGCGCTCGTCACCGGCGGCACCCGCTCGGGGAAGAGCGAGCTGGCCGAGCGCCTGCTGGCGGAGGCCGGGCTGCCGGTGCGCTACGTGGCCACCGGCTCGGCCGCCGATGCCGAGATGGAGGAGCGGATCGCGCTGCACCGCGCCCGCCGGCCCGCGGACTGGGAGACGCTCGAGACGCGCGACCCCCTGGCGGCGCTCGCGGGCGCGGGCGGGCGGGCGCTCCTGCTCGACTCGCTTGGCGGCTGGCTAGCCGCGCTGATGGAAGAGCACCGCCTGATGACTGCGGAGCCGGTGGCGCCGCTGGGCGACGAGGGCCGCCGCGCGAGAGCGGCGCTGCTGGAGCGGGTCGAGCGCTTCGCGGCCGAGGCGGCCACCCGCGCCGAGCCCACGGTGATCGTGGCGGAGGAGGCCGGGCTCGGCCCGGTGCCGGAGGGCGCCGCGGCCCGCCGCTTCCTCGACCTCCTGGGCGAGGCCGCCCAGCTCGTATCGGCCAAGACCGCGCGGGTGCTGCTCGTGGTGGCCGGCCGCGCGCTCGAGCTCGCGCCCGCGGCCCGGCCGGCTCTGCTGCCCGAGCTGCGCTTCCACGGGGACGAGCTGGGGCGCGAGGCGAGCGAGGACCACGCCGTCAGCGTCGTGGACGAGGACCGGCCAGCGTGGCTCGAGGGGGCCCTGGCGGCGGGGCTGCGGGTCTCGGCCCGGTATCCCGACGAACGCCCAGCGCGCGAGACGATCGCCCGTCGCCACGGCCGCTCGCCGGAGGAGGTCGTCCTCACCAACGGGGCCAACGAGTCGTTCTGGCTGCTCGCCGCCGCCCTACGTCCGCACCACGCGGTGTGCGTCCACCCGTCCTACAGCGAGCCCGAGGCCGCCCTGCGCGCGCACGGGATCGCCGTCGAGCGGGCCTTCCGCGGCCCCGGCTTCGCCCTCGACCCTGCGGCCGTGCCCGGCGGCGCCGATCTCCTCGTCACGGGCAACCCCAACAACCCGTCGGGCACGCTCGACCCGTCGGCCACGCTGACCCGGCTGGCGCGCCCCGGGCGGACGCTGGTGGTGGACGAGGCCTTCATGGAGCTCGTCCCCGGCGAAGCGGAAAGCCTCGCCGGTCGCGCGGACATCCCGGATCTCGTCGTGGTCCGAAGCCTCACCAAGCTGTGGTCGCTGCCCGGCGTGCGCGCCGGCTACCTGCTCGCTCCCCGGCGGCTGGCGCGGGCGATCGAGCGGATCCGTCCGTCCTGGAACGTGAACAGCGTCGCCTTGTGCGCACTGCGGGAGTGCGCCCTGCGGACCGCCGAGGGGAGGAGCGCGCCGAGCGGGTGGCGCACGCACGGCGGCGCCTCGAGGCCGGCCTGGCACGGATCCCCGGCGTCGAGAGCTGGCCATCCGCCGCGAACTTCATCCTCGCGCGTGCGCGCGGGGGTGGGCGGCTGAGCGCGCGGCTGCTCGAGCGGGGCGTCGCCGTGCGCCCGTGCGCGAGCTTCCCGGGGCTGGACGCCGACCACTTCCGCGTGGCGGTCCGGGCCCCGGCGGCGAACGACCGCCTGCTGGCGGCGCTGCGGGAGGTTACGGCTTGAGCGCGGAGGAGAGCCTTGCCCGCGTCTGCGCGGAGATCGCGCCCGTCGACGCCGACGCAGCCGCCGCGGCCCGCGCGCGTCACAACCGGCTGGTGAAGCCACCGGGCAGCCTCGGCCGGCTCGAGGAGCTCGGCGCCTGGCTCGCCTCCGTCGCCCGTCGCAGCCCGCCGCCCGTGCCCGAGCGGCCCGCCGTCCTCGTGTGCGCGGGCGACCACGGGGTGCTGGCCCAGGGCGTGTCCGCCTGGCCGGCAGAGGTCACGGCGACCATGGTCGGCGAGTTCTGCGCCGACCGCGCGGCGGTCAACGCGCGCTGGCACGCACCGTCGGGGCCAGCGTCAGCGTGCTCGATGTCGGCGTCGCGTCCGCGCTTCCGCGCCACCCACTCCTCAAGAGCGGCAAGGTGCGCGCCGGCACCGCCGACCTGTCCGCGGGCCCGGCGATGTCCCGCGAGGAGGCGGCGCGCGCGGTCCTGGCCGGCGTCGACCTCGCCGGGCAGGTCACCGCCGCCGGGGCGGACCTGCTCGTGACCGGCGACATGGGGATCGGCAACACCACGCCGGCCGCCTGCCTGATCGCCGCCTTCACCGGCCGCCCCGCCGCCGAGGTCACCGGCCCGGGCGCGGGCGGGAACGCCGCCGCGGTCGCCCACAAGGTCGAGGTCGTGCGGCGGGCGCTCGAGCGCCACGCCCCGGACCCGGCCGACGCGCTCGGAACCCTCGCGAACGTCGGCGGGCTCGAGCATGCGGCGATCGCCGGCTTCGTGCTCGGCGCCGCCCTGCA
This sequence comes from Thermoleophilaceae bacterium, assembly GCA_030447875.1. Taxonomy (GTDB): domain Bacteria; phylum Actinomycetota; class Thermoleophilia; order Solirubrobacterales; family Thermoleophilaceae; genus JAUJOA01. Next base: position 136,466 of record JAUJOA010000005.1, on the reverse strand, counting down.
GCGGGTGCCGCTGATCCTCGACGGCGTCTCCACGGTCGCAGCCGGGCTGGTCGCCCGGGCGCTCTACCCCGAGGCGCTCGGCTACGCGGTCGCCGGGCACAGGTCGACGGAGCCCGGCGCGAGCGTGGGGCTCGAGGCGATGGGACTGATGCCGCTGCTCGAGCTGGGCCTGCGACTGGGGAGGCCACCGGCGCCGTGCTCGCCGTGCCGCTCGTGCAGGCGGCGGCCGCGGCGCTGGCGGAGATGGCCACTTTCGAGGAGGCCGGGATCGCCGCATGAGGTCGGCGCTGGCCTTCCTCACCGTGCTGCCCGTGGGCGCCAGACTCGACGCTGCCCGCAGCACCACCCTGCTCGCCTTCCCGCTCGTCGGCCTCGCGATGGGCGCGCCTGGACCTCCTGGCCTGGGGGGCGAGCGCCGCCTGGAGCCCGCTGGCGGCGGCGGCGCTCGTGGTCGCGCTCGACCTGCTGCTCACCGGTGCCCTCCACGCCGACGCGGTGGCCGACGTCGCAGACGGCATCGCCAGCCGGCGCCCGCCCGACCCGGCGCTCGTGACCTGCCGCGCGCCGCCGGCGGCCGCGGTCGGCGCGGACACCGGGGCGGCGACTCTCCTCTTGCGCTTCGCGTGGCTCGCCACGCTCGCCACGGAGGAGCTGTGGACGCTGATCGCCGCCGTCCCGCTCTGCGGCCGCACGGCCATGGTGGTGGCCCTGTCGCTGTCGGCGACGGGCACCCGCGCCTCGCTGGCCCGCGGCTTCGCCCAGGCCGCCACCCCGGCGGTGAGCGCCGGGGCCATCGCGCTCGCGGCGCTCGCCTGCCTCACGGCGGGGCGGCTGGCGGCGCCGGGGAGCGGCGAGGGGCTCGCGCTCGCCGCCCTAGCGGGGGCGCTGGCCGTCGCCGTGGCGTGCGAACCGGCCTGGCGCAGACGCTTCGGCCCCCTGACCGGCGACGCCGCCGGGGCCACGGGCATGGCGGCGGAGCTGGCGGCGCTCGCGATCGTGGCGCTCGTGCCCGCGGTGGAGGCGTGATGGCAGCGACGGCCCGCGCATCCGAGCACTGCCGCCCGCGCTCAGACAGCGACCGCTGCCCGGGCGCGCTGCGGTTGCACGACGCCCTCGACGGCGCACTGGCGCGCGTACGCCTACCCGGCGGGCGCGCCAGCGCAGCACAGCTCGCCGCCCTCGCCGCCGGCGGCAGGCTGGGCAGCGGGATCGTCGAGATCACCTCGCGCGCCAACGTCCAGCTACGCGGCCTGCCCCAAGGAGCCGGGGAGCCGCTGGGAGCGCTGCTGGCCGACGCGGGACTGCTCCCCTCCCCCGAGCACGAGCGCGCACGCAACATCCTCGCCAGCCCGGTCGCCGGGCGCCATCCCGGCGCGGCCGGCGAGGTGGACGAGCTGGTGGCCGCCCTCGACCGGGGGCTCTGCGCCGATCCCGCGCTGGCCACGCTCTCGGGGCGCTTCTCGTTCGTGGTCGAGGACGGCAGCGGGATCCTGAGTGGCCGCGAGCACGACGTGGCGCTGTGCGTCTCGCGCGGCGCCGCTACGCCCGAGGCGGGGCTGTTCCTCGACGGCGGCGACACCGGCCTGCGGGCGCCGATCGCGGGCGCGGCCGAACTCGCCCTCGAGGCCGCACACGCCTTCATCGCCGAGCGCGGCGCAGCCGCCGCCTGGCGCATCCGCGAGCTGCCCGGCGGCGCCGAGCGCGTGGCCGCGCGGATGGGCGTCAAGCTCGCGCCGCAAGTGGACGGCGGGCCGGCGGCGGGCGGACGCACGACGCCGCCGGTGCCGCCTGGCCGGCTCCGCCAGCGTGACGGGCGAGTGGCGATCACGGCCCTGCCGCCCGTTGGACGGCTGGACCCCCCACAGCTCGACCGGCTGGCTGCGCTCGCGCGCGGGTGCGGGACCGAGGCGCGCCTCTCGCCCTGCCGCACCGTGACCCTGGTCGACGTGCCCGATGCCCACGCCGTAGCGGTCGAGCGCGAGTTGGACGACCTCGGACTGGTGCTCGACCCAGCCTCGGGCTGGCGCGGCCTGTCCGCGTGCGCCGGGCTCCGCGCCTGCCGGCGGGCTACCGCCGACGTGCGCGCCGCAGCGGCCGCGCGCGCCGCCCAGCGGGCACCGGACGCGCCCGCGGAGCACTGGACCGCCTGCGAGCGTCGCTGCGGCGAGAGCGGCGACGTGCCGGTCGCGGTCTCGATCGACGCGCAGGGAGGGGAGGTGCGCACCGGCGGCCGGGTCCGCCGAGTCGCGGCCGTCGAGGAGGCGCTCGTCCTGCTCGCCGGGGAGCGCGGCTCGTGAGCACGTACATCCGCAGCGGGGACGAGATCTACAGGGAGTCGTTCTCGATCATCCGCTCGGAAGCCGACCTCTCGCGTTTCGACGAGGTGTTGACACGGGTGGTCGTGCGGATGATCCACGCCTGCGGCATGGTCGACCTCGCCGACGACGTGGAGGCGTCCCCCGGCTTCGTCGCCTCCGCGGTGGCCGCGCTTCGTGAGGGCAGCCCGATCCTCTGCGACACGGCGATGGTGGCCGCAGGCATCACCCGTTCGCGGCTGCCCGCCGGCAACGAGGTGCTCTGCACCCTCTCCGACCCTGCCGTCCCTGAGCTGGCAAGAGAGATCGCCAACACGCGGACGGCCGCCGCGCTCGAGCTCTGGCGCGACCGCCTGGCGGGCTCGCTGGTGGTGATCGGCAACGCCCCCACGGCGCTGTTCCGCCTCCTGGAGCTGATCGAGGAGGGGGCCGACCGCCCGGCAACGGTGATCGGGGTGCCCGTGGGGTTCGTCGGGGCCGCAGAGTCCAAGCGGGCGCTCGCCGACCACGGCTCCGGGCTCGAGCATCTGGTGCTCTACGGCAGGCGCGGCGGGAGCGCCGTCGCGGCGGCTGCGGTCAACGCGCTGGCGCGCGAGGAGGAGTGATGGAGACGGCGCAAGCAGCGGGGAAGCTGTTCGGCGTGGGCGTCGGTCCGGGCGATCCCGAGCTGATGACCATCAAGGCCCGACGCGTCGTCGAAGCCGCCGACGTGGTGGCCTACCCCGGGGCGCGGCATGGTCGGAGCGTCGCGCGGGCGGTGGCCGAGCCTTACCTGCGGCACGACCAGATCGAGCTGCCGATGACCTACCCCGTGACGACCGAGGAGAGCACGCATCCCGGCGGCTACGAGGCCGATCTGAGCGAGTTCTACGACCGCTGCGCGGAGGAGGTGGCCGAGCACCTCGACGCCGGCCGCGACGTGGCGATCCTCTGCGTGGGGGACCCCTTCTTCTACGGCTCGTACATGTATCTCCACGAGCGGCTCGCCCACCGCTACGAGACCGAGGTCGTGCCCGGGGTGACCTCGGTGAGTGCCGCCAGCGCGGTGGCCGGCACGCCGCTCGTACGGCGCGAGGACGTGCTCACGGTGCTGCCCGGCACGCTCTCCCCCGAGGTGCTCGCCGCCCGCCTGCAGACGGCCGATGCTTCGGCCGTGATCAAGCTCGGGCGTACCTTCGGCAACGTCCGCGATGCGCTCGAGCGCGCCGGCCTCACCGACCGGGCCGTCTACGTCGAGCGCGCGACGCTGCCCAGCCAGCGCGTCGAGCCCTTCACCGGCGTGGAGGGCAAGGTGCCCTACATGTCGCTCGTGTTCGTGCCCGCCGGCCGGGCGGATGGGCGGCCCCTTGCCCGGGCCGGCGAGGTTGCGATCGTCGGCCTCGGCCCCGCGGGACCCGAGTGGCTGACGCCGGAGGCGCAGGCCACCCTCTCGGCCGCCCAGGAGCTGGTGGGCTACGGGCCGTACCTCGACCGCGTGCCCGTGCGGCCCGGGCAGCGCCGCCACCCGAGCGACAACCGGCGGGAAGCTGAGCGGGCGACGCAGGCACTGGCGCTGGCGGCCGACGGCGCCCGCGTGGCGGTGCTCTCCTCGGGCGACCCGGGGATCTTCGCGATGGCGAGCGCGTTGCTCGAGGCGCTCGAAGACGGGGGCGCCGAGCACGCCGACATCGACGTCCGGGTCGTACCCGGCCTCTCCGCCATGCAGGCGGCCGCGGCACGGGTGGGCGCACCGCTCGGCCACGACTTCTGCGTCATCTCCCTCTCGGACAACCTCAAGCCCTGGGAGGTGATCGAACGCCGCCTCGACGCGGCGGGCGCCGCCGACCTGGCGCTGGCGATCTACAACCCCGCCTCCCGGACGCGCCGCGACCAGCTCGAGGGCGCGCGCGAGGTGATGCTGCGCCACCGCGTGCCCGAGACTCCCGTGGTGGTCGCTCGCGACGTGGGGGGTCCCGACGAGGCGGTTGCGGTGACGACGCTGGCCGGGCTGCCTGCGGCAGCGGTCGACATGCGCACGCTCGTGATCGTGGGCTCGTCGACGACCCGGGTGATCGAGAACGGCGGAGGCCCGCCGCGCGTGTACACGCCGCGGCGCTATCCGGCCCAAGCCGACGGGAGGCGTTAGGTGCTCCGGATCGTCACCACCGCCGACACGGAGATCATGGCGACCGCGGCTGCGGTCGAGCGCCTGCCCGCGGGGTTTCCGGAGGTCCGCTGCCGCAACCCGGGCGGCGTCGAGGACCACGCGGCGGTCGTCGAGGAGATACTGGCCGGCGCGCGGGCGGTGCTCTGCCGGATCCTGGGCGGCCGGCGGGGGTGGCAGCACGGGTTCGACCTGTTGCGCGCACGCTGCCAGGAGCGCGGCGTCGCGCTGATCGCGCTGGGGGGTGAGGCCGAGCCCGACGCGGAGATGATGGCCCTGTCCCTCGCGCCCGCCGGAGCGGTCGCGCAGGCGGGCGAGTACCTGCGCCACGGCGACGTGGAGAACGTCGAGCAGCTGCTGCGCTTCCTGGCCGACACCTTCCTGCTGGAGGGCTGGGGTTTCGAGCCACCGCGCGAGGTGGCCGACCTGGGCGTCTACCTGCCCGGCGAGGGCGACGTGACGGTCGAGCACGCGCGAGCGGTGCGACGGGGGCGGCCGACGATCGGCGTCGCCTTCTACCGCTCCCACCGACTGAGCGGCAACACCGCGTTCGTCGATGCGCTGTGCAGCGCGATCGAGCAGGCGGGCGGCAACGCGCTCGCCGTGTGGAGCTACACGCTCCGCCGCGATGCGGACGGTCGGGTCCCGGCGCTCGCGCTGCTCGACGGCCACGTCGACGCCCTGATCACCACGATGCTCGCGACGGGCGGCTCCGAGCCGCCGACGCGGCCGCGCCCGTCGGCGTCGGGGGCGACTGGCAGGAGTGGGACGCCGAGGCCCTGGCGGCGCTGGACGTGCCCGTCCTGCAGGCCGTCTGCGCCACGAGCTCGCGAGCGGCATGGGAGCGCTCCACGGAGGGCCTCGCCCCGCTCGACGCGGCGACCCAGGTGGCGATCCCGGAGTTCGACGGCCGCGTGCTGGCCGGCGTGATCTCCTTCAAGGAGCGGGACGCCCAGGGCTCGCCGGTCGGGACCGCCGTGCCCCGCTACGTACCGGACCGCGAGCGCTGCGACCGCGTGGCGCGCCTCGCGGTCAGAAGCGCGCGCCTGCGGCGCGTGCCGGGGCGGAGCGCCGCGTCGCAGTCGTCCTCACGAGCTTCCCGAGCCGCCACGCCCGCGTCGGGATGGCCGTCGGCCTCGACACGCCGGCGAGCGCGATCCGGCTGCTGGCCGCGCTTGCCGAGGACGGCTACTCCGTCGAGTCGCCCTTCGAGCACGGCGACGAACTCATGCACGCGCTGATCGCGGGAGGAGGGCACGACCCGGAGTTCCTCACCGACGAGCAGCTCACGGCCGCACGTCTGCGGCTGCCGGTCGCGCGCTACCTCGAGTGGTACGCCGAGCTGCCGCAGCCGCTGCGTGCCGCGATCGAGGATCGCTGGGGCCCGCCGCCTGGGGAGCACTACGTGGACGGGGACGACTTCGTGATCGCCGGGCTCGAGCGCGGCAACGTGCTCGTGGCGATCCAGCCGCCGCGCGGCTACGGCGAGGACCCGATCGCGATCTACCACGACCCGGAGCTACCGCCCACTCACCACTACCTCGCGACCTACTGGTGGCTGGACCGGGCCTGGGGCGCCGACGCGATCGTCCACCTCGGAAAGCACGGCACGCTTGAGTGGCTGCCCGGCAAAACGCTCGCGCTGTCCGCGGCCTGCGCGCCCGACGCGGTGCTCGGCGACCTGCCGCTGGTCTACCCGTTCGTGGTCAACGACCCCGGGGAGGGCGTGCAGGCCAAGCGGCGGGCCCACGCCGTGATCGTCGACCACCTGGTGCCGCCGATGATGCGCGCGGAGACCTACGACGAGCTCGCCGAGCTGGAAGACCTGCTCGACGAGTACGCACTCCTCGAGGTGCTCGACCCCGGCAAGCTGCCCGGCCTCGCGGCGCGGATCTGGAGCGCCATCGAGCGGGCCAACCTCCAGTCCGACCTCGGCATCAAGGAGCGCCCCGACGACCTCGGCGCACTCGTCGAGCACATCGACGGCTACCTGTGCGAGATCAAGGACATTCAGGTCAAGGACGGCCTGCACACGCTCGGGCTCGCGCCCGAGGGCGAGCAGCTGCGCGGCCTGGTCGCGGCGATCATGCGGATCGGACCCGGCGGTGTCAGCGGGCTGCGCCGCGCGATCGGCGCCGCCTTCGGCCTCGACGAGCCCGCGCTCGTGGCCGCTCCCGGCGCCGCGGCGCCGAGGCGCCCGCAGACGCTGCTCGAGCGCTTCCCCGGGCCGTCGGCGAAGGCCGGCGACCTCGTCGACCGGCTCGAGGCGGCCCAGGCGGCGCTGCTCGACGCGCTCGCGGAACGCGACTGGAGCACCGCGGCCGCCGCCGAGGTCTGCGCCCAGGTCCTCGGCCAGCGCGAGGAGGGCGTCGAGCGCGCGCTGCGCTTCGCCGCCGGCGAGGTCGTGCTCAGGCTGCGCCGCACGAGCGACGAGGTCGACCGCGTGCTCGACGCCCTGCGCGGGCGCTTCGTCCCCGCCGGCCCCTCGGGGAGCCCGACCCGCGGCCGCGTCGACGTGCTGCCGACCGGCCGCAACTTCTTCTCGATCGACCCGCGCTCGCTCCCCTCCGAGCTGGCCTACGAGACGGGCCGCAAGCTCGCCGACGCGCTGCTCGACCGCCACCTGGAGGAGACGAGCGCCTACCCGCGCATGGTCGGACTCGTGGTGTGGGGCACGTCGGCGATCCGCACCCAGGGCGACGACGTGGCCGAGGTGCTGGCCCTGCTGGGCGTACGGCCGCGCTGGAACCGCGAGTCGCGGCGGGTGACCGGAATCGAGGTCGTGCCGCTCGAGGAGCTCGGGCGGCCCCGGATCGACGTCACCGTGCGCATCTCCGGCTTCTTCCGCGACGCCTTTCCCAACCTGGTGCGGCTGATGGATGACGCGGTGGCGAGGGTCGCCGAGCTCGACGAGCCCCCGGAGCTGAACTTCGTGGCCGCCCACGCCCGCGAGGAGGCCGAGCGCCTGGCCGCCGAGCTCAGTGCCGAGGCCGGGTGGCGCCGCGCCACCACGCGGGTGTTCGGCTCCAAGCCCGGAACCTATGGGGCGGGCCTGCTCCAGCTCGTCGACTCGCGTGACTGGCGCGAGGAGGGCGACATCGCGGGCGTCTACGAGAGCTGGGGCGGCTACGCGTACGGCCGCGGGCTCGACGGCGAGCACGCCCAGGAGGCGATGCGCGCGTGCTACGCGCGGATGGAGGTCGCGGTCAAGAACGTGGACTCGCGCGAGAACGACATCCTCGACTCCGGCGACTATTTCCAGTTCCACGGCGGCATGGTGGCCACGGTCCGCGCGCTGGCCGGCCGCGAGCCGCGCGCCTACGTCGGCGACAGCTCGGACCCCTCGCGCGTGGTCACGCGCGAGCTCGCCGAGGAGGCCCGGCGCGTCTTCCGCGCCCGCGTCGCGAACCCGCGCTGGATCGCCTCGATGATCCGCCACGGCTACAAGGGCGCCGCCGAGCTGTCGGCGACGGTCGACTACCTGTTCGGCTGGGACGCGACCGCCGGGGTGGCCGAGGACTGGATGTACGAGCAGGTGGCCCGGCGCCACCTGCTCGACGAGGACGTGTCCCGCTTCATGGCCCGGTCGAACCCGTGGGCGGCGCGGGCGATCGCCGAGCGCCTGCTCGAGGCGGCCGAGCGCGGCCTATGGGCGGAGCCAGACGACGACACGCTGGCCGGCATCAGGCAGCGCTACCTCCAGCTCGAGGGCGAGCTCGAGGAGGCGAGCGCGTGAGCTGCGCCCACGGGACGGCAGCCGCGCCTGGCGCCGCCGCCGCACGGCCCGCGCGCGTCACGGTCGTGGGCATCGGCGCGGACGGCTGGGCGGGCCTGGGCGAGGCCGCCCGCGCCGCCATCCGCTCCGCCGACCTGCTGGTTGGAGGCGAGCGCCACCTGGCGCGCGTGCCCGACACGGGCGCCGAGCGCCGCCCGTGGCCCTCTCCGATGGCGCCGATGTTCGACGAGCTCGAGGCGGTCACGGGCCGCGAGGTGTGCGTGCTGGCGAGCGGCGACCCGATGCTCCACGGCGTCGGGGCCACGCTCGCCCGCCGGCTAGGGCGGGAGCGGCTCGAGGTCGTCCCCCATCCCTCCGCGCACGCCATCGCCTGCGCCCGGCTGGGCTGGCCCGAGGCCGACGCCGAGCTCGTCAGCGCGGTCGCCCGCCCGGTCGAGGTGCTCGCCTCCGCGTTGCAGCCCGGCCGGCGCATCGTGGCCTACGTCTCCGGGACCGACGGCGCGGCGAGCGTCGCCCGCCTCGCCACAGACCGCGGCTACGGGCCGAGCCGGCTGGTGGTGCTCGAGGAGCTCGGCGGTGAACGCGAGCGCATCGTGGAGTCAACCGCCGCCGACTGGGGCGACCGCCCGGCCGCGGTCCTGCACGCGGTGGCGCTCGAGTGCCGCGCGGAGCCCGGCGCGGAGCTCTTGCCGCGCAGCCCGGGGCTCCCCGACGACGCCTTCGAGTCCGACGGCCAGCTCACCAAGCGCGAGGTGCGCGCGGTGTCGCTCGCGGCGCTCGCGCCGGTGCCCGGGCAGCTGCTGTGGGACGTTGGCGCCGGCAGCGGCTCGATCGCGATCGAGTGGATGCGCACCCACCCGTCCTGCCGCGCGATCGCCGTCGAGGCGCGCGCCGACCGTGCTGAGCGCATCGGTCGCAACGCGCTGCGCCTCGGCGTCCCCGGCCTCGAGGTGGTGCACGGCGAGGCGCCAGCGGCGCTTGAGAGGCTGGCCGCGCCCGACGCGATCTTCGTCGGCGGCGGGCTAACGGTTGAGGGTCTGCTGGACCGCTGCATGGGCGCGCTTCGCGCGGACGGGCGGATCGTCGCCAACGCGGTGACGCTCGAGGGCGAACGAGTCCTCCACGCCGCCCACCACGAGCACGGCGGCAGCCTCTTGCGGCTCGAGATCGCGCGCGCCGAGCCGCTCGGCGGCTTCACCGCCGGGCGCGCCCACCGGCCGGTGGTGCAGTGGTCGGCGTCACCCGAGCTGCCGGCGTCCTTCCTCGGCACGGGGGCCGAGACGAGGTGAGGAAGCTGCTCGTGATCGGCATCGGCGCCGGCGACCCCGAGCACGTCACCGTCCAGGCGATCCGGGCGCTCAACCACGTCGAGGTCCTCTTCGTCGTCAGCAAGGGCCCCGAGAAGAAGGACCTCGTGCGTCTGCGCAGGGAGATCTGCGATCGCTACATCGAGCGCCCGGACTACCGGATCGTCGAAATTCCGGACGCGGCGCGCGACCGCAGGCCGCGTGACTACCGCGCCGAGGTCGACGCCTGGCGGGTCCGCCGCGCCGCGCTCTGGGAGCCCGCCATCCTCGAGGAGCTTCGCGACGGCGGCTGCGGCGGCTTCCTTGTCTGGGGTGACCCCTCGCTCTACGACGGCACGCTCTCCGTGCTCGAGCAGATCCGCGTCGCGGGAAACGTCGAGCTCGATTACGAGGTGGTGCCCGGGATCAGCAGCGTCCAGGCGCTCGCGGCGAAGCACCGGATCGCGCTCAACCGGATCGGCGGCGCGATCCAGATCACGACCGGCCGTCGCCTCGCCGAGGGCTTCCCGGAGGAAGCAGACGACGTGGTAGTGATGCTCGACGGCGGCTGCACGTTCAGGGAGGTGGCGCTGTCGGGGATCGACATCTACTGGGGCGCCTACGTCGGCACCGACGACGAGCTCCTGCTCGCGGGCGAGCTGAGCGAGGTGTCCGACGAGATCGAGCGCGCCCGCGAGGAGGTCCGCAGGCGCAAGGGCTGGATCATGGACACCTACCTGCTACGGCGCCACGAACGCGGATGAGCGCAGGCCGCGTGCTCGTGCTCGGCGGGACCGCGGAGGCCCGGCGCCTCGCCGCTGCCCTGGTCGCGGCCAGCGTTCCCGTCACCTCCTCGCTCGCGGGCCGCGTTTCGCGCCCCCGCCTGCCCGCGGGCGAGGTGCGGATCGGGGGATTTGGCGGCCCGGACGGGCTCGCACGCTGGCTGCGCGAGCAGCTGGTCGTCGCGATCGTGGAGTCCACGCCCCCCTTCGCGGAGCGCATCTCCGCCTCGGCGCTCGCCGCCAGCGCGCACGCCGGCGTGCCGCTGCTGCGGCTCCAGCGGCCCGGCTGGAGCGAGCGGCGGGGCGATCGCTGGGAGTGGGTCGACGACCTCGACCAGGCCGCCGCGGCCGTGGCCAGGCTGGGGTCGAGGGTGCTGCTCACCACCGGTCGCCAGGGCCTCGCCGCGTTCGCCGGCGTCCAGCAGGCGTGGTTCCTCATCCGCTGCGTGGAACCCCCCGACCCGCCGCTTCCCTCTCGCCACAGCGTCCTGCTCGACCGCGGGCCGTACACCGTCGAGGGCGAGCTTGCGCTAATCGACGGGCACCGGATCGACCTGGTCGTGACGAAGGACAGCGGCGGCGCCCACACGCAGGCCAAGCTCGACGCCGCACGCCTACGCGATCTCCCGGTCATCGTGGTCCGCCGTCCGCCCCGCCCCGACGCTCCGACCGTAGGCACGCCCCGCGAGGCGCTTGAGTGGGCCCTCGGCAGGTCACTCGCTGGCGCCGTACCGCAAGCATGCACAACCTACCCGTCGCCGTGAGTGACTGAACGGCGACCGCGCGTTCGAAGCCAAGGCCGTACCGCACGGCCCTGTTCCGGCGCCTTCCTTGACTGGCTACGGCAGCTCACGCACCTCGACGATCCGTAGCCGGTCGCGGATAGGTGTTCAAAACCCGCCCCCGCTACGCACTGAAGCCCCCGCAACCGCGGGGTTCATGGTTTGGCGGTAGCCGGCGTGGCCTGGAGCGGGGCATCAGATCCCCAGCAGGTCGCAGGTTGAAATCCTGCCCCCGGCTACTTCTCGAGGTCCGTCATGAGCGGGCCTTCCTCATTGCGCCGCCTCATCTGACGCGGCCGCGCGGACGAACGCGAGCATCAGCTGAACTGCCTCGTTGGTCCGGCACCCTTGACGGCGTACGAGCGACTGCCAGGTGCGGAACTCGAGCGCGTGATCGATTGCTCGCCGCAGGCGCGCTCTCGCTCCCCCGCGCTTCGGCCATGCTTCGAGCAGAAGTTCGCGGATCTCTTCGAGGTAGCGAACCCGGTAGGCGTTCAACTCGGCGACGAGCGGCATCACGGCGGCGTCGCGCTGGACGTTCTCGAGCAACGGCTCGAGGCGCTCGTAGTAGCCGTACAGATAACGCAGGGCCGTCTCCAGGCGGTCAGCGGGATCGGAAACCGAGCGCCAGGCGGTCGGATCCGGCGGCGGTACCGTCTCGCGCACCCGCCCCGAACACGCCTGCAAGAGTGACCGGACGTCGGGCGAGCGAGGACGCGGTGCGCCGCCTTGCGGCACAGGTCGGCATGCCAGCCGACGAGGTGCTGCCGATAGCCGACACCATCCTCGTTCGCCCCGACCCTGAGCCCGCCGACACGAGGAGCTAGCGGTTCGGTGTCTTCATCTCACGCGGAGCGGATGCGCGGACACCCGGGACTTCCCGACCCCTAGCCGCTGAGATCAAGCCGCGGCGGCCAACCGGCGCCGCCGCGGCTTGCGGGTCCACGATGACGTAGTCCACGGCGGCGGCGGCAACGACGTCATGAACTGCGGCGACGGGCGCGATCGCATCTCCGGCGAGGTCGGCAACGACCGCATCTTCGGCGAGGCGGCAACGCCCGCATCTTCGGGGACTCGGCAACGACTGCCTCAACGGCGGGTCGGGGCGCGATCGCCTCAGCCGCGCCTCGAGCAACGACGCCATCAGCGCCCGCAACCGCCAGCGCAACTCAGTCAGCTGCAGCCGAGGCCGGCGGGCGCGTTAAAGCAGCACCGCCGCCGCAGCGTCTTGGATGGAACGCCGACCAGCTCGTAGGTTCACCGAGTCCCCGCCGTTGTGCGCGATGCGTCCCTAACACGCTCGACGAGCACGATCACAGCAAGCACCGTCGACACGATGGCGCCGCCGATCGCGCGACCGAACCCCTGCACGGGCGCGCGAAGTACCGTGCCAAGAGGCGGGAATGACGGCAGCCTTACTCGGCGACTACGCATTCGGTGAATTCGCCAGGCGGTAAGTCCGCCCAGTGCGATCACGGCGAGCGCTGCCGCTACAACGTGGGCAAGTGCGTTTCGTCGAGCGCTTAGGGGCGGCGCAGTTCGAGCCGTCGCCGTGGCGGCTAACGGGCCGTCTCCCGAAACGCTAAGGGTTTCCTTGTCTCGGGTGACCGTGAGGTTCGAACTGCCGACACGGAGGCGGACCCGGCGGCGGCTCGTCGTTGTCAGCTCGGCCTTGAGCGGCGCCGAGGAACCGAGGCGCAGCGCCGCGACGTGATCGACATCGTCTCCCTGAGAGGTGTAGGCCACCGCGTACCGTGGCTTAAAGCCGGCAAATCCGTGCTGGGAGTAGAAGCCGAGCAGGGGACTTTCCTGGCCTCGTACCAACTCCGGCGTCCCAGTGTCCCACGGAGTCCGAGCGTCATGGATCGTTCCCCTGAAGTCGTCAGCGTGAAGCTCGACCGTTCGTCCCGAAGCCTTTGCGCGTATGTCGGGGTCGAGCTGCAAGTAGCGCGTGTAACTGTGCGGCGTGTCTGAGCGGACAATGTCGACTACGAACAGTGCCTGAGAAGGGCGATAGAGAAAGAGTCGTCGGTGGTCAACTCCTTGGCGCGCGACCAACGGGTTGGTCCCCTCGATCGCGTACCAGCCGGCCCCTTGGCCGGTGGCGCGGATCGCGCTGCCGTAGAAAGATTCCGCGGAAGTATCGAAGCTTTGGCCATCGACGACGAGGACGCTGTGGGCTTGACTTGACAGGGTGAACTCCTGAGCCGCGACCTTGGCCGGGTCCGTGGGGTCACGCGCCGTCCCGTAGCGGCCCGTGTCCCGGATGATCCGGCGGCCGCGGTCAAAGAGCTCGAACGTCAGCTCATCCGCCTGCTTGTGGGCTTGGCTGTGATGTCCGGCGGCGACTGAGAGATAGCCGCCTTGCGCCTTTACGATCCCGTAACCGGATCTGCGCGTCGGGCTGATCCCCTCGAGACCGGCCGCCCGCTGGATCGCCCAATCGGGGATTCGCCGGAAGTTGGTGTCGCCGAGCTCCGTCGGCCTGCCGTCGGGCATCGTGAACCAGCCCGCTACCTCCATCATGCGATCGCGCAGCCGCAGCAGATCTGGATCGCGGTCGTCTGTGAGGCGCAGGATCGCTTGAAGGAGGCCAAGCGTCAGAAAGTGATATCCGGGGGAGTGCTCGAGGTGCACACCCTCCTTGCGGTCAACCGAGCGGCTGTAGGAGCGCTCTATCCGCCGACGTCCGAGCTTCTCCCAGCGCGGGGCGTCCGCCAGGAACGGCTCGTACTTGCCGATCAACATCAGCCCGGCGTCCATGAACAGCCCGTGGTTGGAGCGAGAATAGTTCGAAGGATCACTTAGGAACTCACCGTGGGTCTGCAGCGAATCGAGCATTGCCGCCGCTTGCTCATCCGAAAGCAGCCCGCGGCAACCGCTGGCCCGCGCGATATAGGCGAGGAATCCGGCTCGATCGCCGGTGACCTTGTCGCCCCATGAGATGTCGGGGCTCGGAGGATTTTGATCGATCCAGTCGAGCGCCAGGTCGCGCGCCAACTCCAGGGCCGCTCGATCTCCTGTCTCCTGGTAGCCGACCAGCAGCACGTCCATCCAACTCCAGTTGTGAAGCTTCGCGCGCCACGAGCGGCTCCGAAATGGATCCGCATCCCAATCGACGGGGCGCATGAGGGACGAGCGCTTGCCCTGAATGGTGAAGTGCCGCTGCCGGAGAGCGTTACGCAGGTCGCGTTGAGAGCCGGTCTTCCCCTTCAGAGACGTGTAGTCGACGCAGTCCGCGCCTTGGAGTGCATCGGTCTCGCTCGCCTCCGCAGCGCTGACCTCAGGTGTCGAGAGTCCCAGTGAGACGAGAGCGACGACGAATGCAACCGCCGCCGTCCCGGCCGCCCGCCCCCCGCCGGTAGCCGACATGGCGCGCAATCGTAACGTCGGGTGAGTCACGCGCCTCGGCCTGCTCGTCGACACTGAGCACTGCGCCCTGTCTCGGCTCTTCGTGCCGGTCGTCAAACATATGTCCGTGAGCGCTAGTTGCCCTTCGGCGTCGCGTCACAACAACCGAATCCTCCAGGGCATGAGCGGCTCCACACTTCATTCGACGGGCCTCGGGCCGGCTGCATCGGACCTGAAGCAATGACCGTGGTCTACGCTCGCGCTCGTCGAGGTCGGGGTGGCGGGCGAGCGGGGTTGCGCTTCGCGGCGCTTCTGTTTCTCTCGGTCGCCGTGCTTGGCGTGAACGCATTCCCCGCACCAGCGGACGGCTCATCCGACACGACCTCGGACCCGTCGCTTCCAAGCGACTCGCTTGATCTAGCACTCGAGCGGACGCCGGTAATCGTCGAGGACAGCTATCAGCGGCTCCCGCCGATCGGAGATCAAGGGCAGATGGGGATCAACCTCTCGGGCGGGTCGCCGTTCTTCCTGTCTCACCAGCAGCACGGGGACATCTACGTGCGCGCCGGGATCATCCGAGATCAGCCTGATCTGATCGAGCGCGGGCTGCAGGCGTTCGACTACGCCTTCGCTCGCCAACGGCCAGACGGCAGCTTTGGCGCTATCCAAACCGAGGAGTACGCCTTCTTCGTCCAGTCGGTGGCACACTCGATTCTGCTGCTCAAGAAGACGCCCTACGCCGAGCGCTACCGGGACCAGCTCAAGGCCTATAGGGAGCGGCTGCTGCAAGCCGCTCGGCACATGATCTCGACCGCTGCGTGGAGCGCCTTCAAGCATCGCAATACGAGCTACACGCACTCCGGCTACACGGTCGGGACGGCGCTCGCGATGACCGGGCGACTGACGGGTCGCAGGAAGCTAAAGCGCCGCGCTCGGAAGGCAGTCGAACTGGCGCTCGGCAGACAACGTGACAGCGGGGTCAACCCAGAGCTCGGTGGCTATGACGTGCGCTATCAGATGGCTGGACTGACATACGCCGAGCGCTGGACTGTGTATTTCCCTCGCCATGGCTTGACGCCTGCGGTTCGGGAGATGGTCGACCGGGGAATCCGCTGGATGTCCAGGCGCATCGAGGCGGACGGCAGGATCGATTGGACCGGAAGCACGAGGACCTGCGTGGAGAAGAACACGTCTGGGCGTCCGAAGACGCCCGGTTACAGCTACGCCATCCGTGGCTTTGCCTACTGGGGGGCCTTGCAGGAGCGCAAGGAATTGATCGCAGACGCAGAACGGCTGCGCGACTATCTGGACAGTCGGACCGCTGCCGAGTCCTTGTGCGACTCGCCCTCGGAGGTTACGGCGGCGAAGTCGGGTGAGGAGCCCGAGGCGCGCTCTTTCAAGTCAACCGATGGCGCCCCGTTCACGGATCTCTACGAGTAGACCACCCGCCAGTTTCGCCGGCTAACGCGGCATCCGGATCGGTACCGGCTGGACGGGCTAAGCCTCCAGCCCATGCGCGCGAAACCATGAGCCGGGTGTCCTCGCCCCGAAGCGTCGCAAGGCCCTCTGGATCGGATTCGCGTGTGCGTACGTCAGGATCTCGGTCACTGCTGCTCCTCTGACATACCGGGCTTCGCCGATCTCCACGATTCGATACGCCATCCGGGGATATATGTCAGATCCCGCCCCCGACAGGGCGCACTCGCGCCGGCCTATTCGTGCTGTGGAAGGGCTGCGGCGCGGCGGGCGTGAAGCACAGGCGCCGGCCGTTATGCACCCTGGTGCATTAGCCGGCCATCGCCTCCGCCATCCGCTTCTCCATCTCGTCGGGCGGCACGTCCTCGACATGGGTGGCCACGTTCCAGCGCTGCCCCCACGGGTCCTCGAACTGACCGCTGCGGTCCCCGTAGAACTGATCCTCTACCGCGCTCACGGCGGTCGCGCCAGCCTGGACTGCGGCGTCGAACACGGCGTCCACGTCCTCCACGTAGACATGGATCGTGACCGGCGTGCCGCCAATCGAACTGGGGCCGCGGGCGTCCATCTCGGGGAACTCGTCGGAGAGCATGACGATTGAGTCCCCGAATTCGAGCTCGGCGTGACCGAGCTTCCCGCCGGGTCCCGGCATGCGCATGCGCTCTCTAGCTCCGAGGACGTTCACGTAGAACTCGATCGCGGCTGCCGCTCCGTCCACGTGTAGATACGGGGTGACCCGCGGGTAGCCGTCAGGGATGGGCTTTACGTCCGGCATAGCGGTCTCCTTGAGTGCTCGGGGTCGGCGGTCGGCCCTGTGCGTCGAACCCTAACGTCCTGCCGCAGCTCCGCGATCGCTTCCCGACGAGCTGCGGCTCGAGCCCGCTCTCGAGCGCCTGTACCTGCCGGCCGATCCGCCGCTCGAGGTCCTCGAGCTTCCCGGTGAGGATCTTGCGCCGGCTTGACACACGAAAGGCTGAGCGGCGTCCTCCTCTACGAGTCGGCCGACAACGTTCTGGGGAAGGCGCCGGTCCACTTCCCGGCGCACAGCGACCGGCTTCAGCAGTTCCACCAAGACGGGAGACTGCTCATGGTCGGCACCTTCGGCGATCCTCAGAACGAGGGCTCGATGGCAATCTTCACGACGCGCGAGGCGGCTGAGGAGTTCATCGCAGAAGACCCGTTCGTCCTGAACGGCGTCGTCAAGGATTGCCAGATCCGCGAGTGGAACGAGGTCCTCACCGCGTAGCTCCGATGATGGGCGAGGCGGGACCGATCTAACGCTCGTCGCGACGGAGGTCGAGGAGTCGCTGCGCATGGAGATGGCCGCATCGGGAGAGGATCACGTAGGTCAGCGGGGCTCCGTGCTCCTCATCGGCACGGAGGCGATCGCGGCAATCTCGTCGAGCCGCCCGCTCGAAACGTCGATGATGAAGTCGTAGGCCTCGTCGTTAGTGAGGGTGAGGCGCATCCCGTTCATGCCGTAGAAGGCGATCGTCGTGGCGAGGGCGAGTCGTTTGTTGCCGTCGACGAGGGCGTGGTTTCGTGCGAGCGAATGAAGGAGCGCCGCCGCCTTCTCATGAATGTCTGGATAGGCGGCCTTGCCAAAGGCCGACATCTGCGGCCGTGCGAGCGCCGACTCGAGAAGCCCGTAGTCGCGCACCTCGGGCTCTGTGCCGAGCGTCCGGGTTGCGACGTGGAGAAGCGCCTCGAGGTCGAGGAAGATCACTCGCCCAGGCGTCGCAGTGCCTCGGCGAACCGGGGAAGCTCCTCGTCAAGGACCTCGTCCAGCAACTCCTGGCGGCTCGTACGATCGATGTACTCCCGCACGGCCGCCCGGGCGACGTCTTGCATCGAACGTCCTTCGCGCTGAGCACGCTGACGCAGGGCATCGGTCTCGTGGTCAGTGAGGCGCAGCGTCATGGCCATCACACGACGGTATCACCACTGATACCGCTACGTCAGGATCGGCAACGCGCCGGCAGCCCGCTACGGCAGTCGATTACCTCGACGAAGCGATAGGCGAGTGTCGGGGTAGGTCTGCATCAGCCCGCCGCACTCGCGCAAAGCTCGGCGAGCCGGTCCGCGATCGAGTTGACTATCGAGGGCCGACGCGCCGCAGCAGCTCAGCCGCTTCGGCGGAAAGCTCGGCGACGATCTCGCGTGCGGGCTGGACCCCCTTGACGCCTCCCACCGACTCCCCCGCGTACAGCGCCATGGCCTCGACGCGTCCCGTCGCGTTGTCGGCCGGATTGTCGGCCGAGAAGCGGCGCAGCTTCCGGCGCTCGCCGAGCACCTGCATCTCGCCGACGATGTCGTCCTCGAAGTCACTCGCCGCCTCGAGTGCCGAGCGTAGACCTCGGTGGGGCGAGGGGGGACCGCCGACCGAAAATGCCTCGGTCAGGACCGTGTCCTCGGCACCTGCCCGGATCAGGGCGTCGACGTACTGGGGGTGGATACGAGCCTCCTCGGCGCGGTAGGTTCGGCATTGTCAATTGGAAGGAGAGTGCCTTGTCCTCCACAGTGCCAAATTCCGATCTAAAGGCGCGCCATCGCGCGATGTGGGCGTCGGGCGACTACGCGTCGATGGTCGAGACGTTCCTTCTGCCGCTGGGGCCACGGCTTGTGGAAGCCTGCGGCATCGGCTCCGGCATGCGCGTCCTCGACGTCGCCGCGGGCACCGGAAACGCCTCGATTCCCGCGGCGCAACGCGGCGCCAGCGTCACGGCCAGCGACCTCACGCCCGAGTTGCTCGAGGCGGGCCGTCGCCACGCGGAGGCGCACGGACTCGAGCTCGAGTGGGTGGAAGCCGATGCCGAGAAGCTGCCGTTCGACGACGAGTCGTTCGACGTAGTCATGTCATCGATCGGCGCGATGTTTGCGCCCCACCACCAGGCTGTTGCCGACGAACTGGTCCGCGTTTGCCGTCCTGGTGGCACGATCGGGCTGCTGTGCTGGACACCAGAGGGCATGATCGGTGCACTGTTCCGGACAATGGGACCGTTCGCCCCGCCGCCGCCACCGGGCGCGCAACCGCCGCCGCTCTGGGGCAGCGAGGACCACATCGACGAGCTGTTCGGGGATCGCGTCGACTGGCGGACGCTGGAGCGCGACCTGCTGGAGGTCACGGCCTTCGAGCGCCCTCGCGACTACGGCGAGCACTTCAAGGCACGATACGGTCCGACCATCGCCGCCCAGGCAAACGCGCGCACGAACGGGCGCGAAGCGGAGTTCGACGAGGCACTGGATCGGTTCTGCGACGAGTGGAATCGCGGCACGCCCGATCGAGCGCGCTTTGAGAAGGAGTACCTGCTCGCGGTAGGCACGCGGGCGTAAGTTTGCGCGGTGCGGCCTTGATCGTCACTTAGCCGCGCCTGCGCGAAGGAGTCCTAGAGCGGACCTGGGTCTTTGTAGTCCAGGTGAAGCTGTCCTATCGAGGTAGCCGACTGATCGGTTAGGTTGGCCTCATGAACTCACGACTCGACATCGGGCACGTCATTGACGGCGTCTTCAAGATCTACCGTGACCACGCGGCTGTCCTGCTGCCGGCGGCGGCGGCCGTGTTCCTGATCGAGGCAGTACTCGGCGCGCTCCTCGTGGCCGTGAGCCCGATCCTGGTCCTCGTCGCGCTCGTCGTGCAGATCGTAGCCACGACGTTCTTCCAGGGCATGGTCGTCGCTCTGGTAAACGATGTCCAGGACGGTAGGCGGGACTTCTCTGTCGGCGAGCTGCTCCGAGCGGTCACGGGGGCGGTCGTCCCGCTGATTGCCGCGGGCCTCCTGGCGGGGCTCGGGATCGCGCTCGGCTTCATCCTGCTGATCATTCCGGGCCTCTTCCTACTCACCATCTGGGCAGTGATCTCCCCGGTGATCGTCCTCGAACGGCCGGGCGTCATTGCCGCCTTCGGGCGCAGCCGCGAGCTCGTGCGGGGGCATGGATGGCAGGTGCTCGCCGTGATCGTTCTCTTCTTCCTGATACTCGTCGTCGTTTCGGCTGTTCTGGGTGCCATCGGCGGCGCGGCAGGGACCGCGGGCCGTCTCATCGCGGACTTCGTCGCGAGTGTCCTCACCGCGCCGCTTGTGGCGCTCGCGTCAGCCGTCCTCTACTTCAACCTCAGAGGCTTGAAGGGCGAGGGGGCGCCGACTGGAGAAGCTGCGTCGCTGCAACCCGGCGGGAGCGCTCAAGCGCCCACACAACCGACTGTCCCCGAGTCGCAGCCGCGCCCGGGCTCCGCTCCACCGGCCTAGAGCCTCCGGGGACCTTCGAGCCCCTCGAATCGCCGAACTTGCCATCGGTCGGTCTGACCCCCGACTCTGGCCTCCCCGGGGTACAACCGGCGTCAGCCACTACGCGCTCGAGGACGACGTTCCGTATCCGTAGCGAGAGCCCTCCGCGCTCGCGCGCTACTCGAGGATCCGAGAACGGCTTGAGCCTCAAGAGATGCCACGTCCCCGTGACGCCCTCTAAGGTGCGGGGATGGTGCGGTCCAAGATTCTCGGGGCGGCGGCCGCTGGCCTGGCCCTCGGCGCGGGTGCCGCCCAGGCTGCCCCGGTCGCATCCGCCGCGGACTACGTCACGGTCGACGGCGAGAGCAAGCGGGTCGGGTCCGGCGCGACCTACCGCTTCGAGGTGCAGGTGCAGCGGTCGATCGACATCCGCCGGAAGCGCTTCGCCGCGGAGGTCGAGGGCATCCTGGTCGACGACCGAAGCTGGACGCGCTCTGGAGCGGTCGCATTCAAGCGGGTGGACGGGGGCGGAAACACGCGCGTCATCCTGGCTAAGCCCCGCCAGGTGCAGCGGCTCTGCTACCTGCAAACGCGGAGATACTCATGCCGCATAGGGGAGAAGGTCGTCGTCAACCTACGTCGTTGGCAGCGCGGTGTGCCCCACTGGCCCGACTCGCGCCGGAACTACCGCCGGATGCTCGTCAATCACGAGATGGGCCATCGGATCGGGCACGGCGACCGCAACTGTCCCGAACGAGGCACGAAGGCTCCCGTGATGCAACAGCAGTCGATCGGTCTCCAGGGCTGCCGCGCCAACTGGTGGCCTACGAGCAGCGAGCTGAGGGCGACCCGCAGCCTGAACAAGTCGTCCGCGGCCACCGCAGCAGCCGCCGCGAGCTTCCTCGAGTAACGGCCCCCGACGGTTCATCACCGCTTTCAGCGCTTCTCTGGCACCGCGGGCGCGACCTCGCTCTCTAGCGAGCTGGCGGAGGACCCGTCGTCCGACGTGGTCGGCGCGGTCGTCTTCGTGTCATCCGAGGCTAAGCGTGCGCCGGTGTCGGATCGCCGGCGCTCGCCCGCCAATCCCGCCCGAGCGCTCGCATCAGCGGCGGGTAGACGATCAGGCGCCGGAACGGCATGATCGCGGCCATGTAGGCGCTGCCGAGCAGCCCGTTCGGCTTCACCAGAACGGCCATCTGGCCGCGGTAGCCGCCGGTCCCGTCCGGGACCCAGCCGATGTGCATCACTCCGTGAACGGTCCGGTTGACGACCTCCGCCGCCCACTCGTCGTCGAGCAGGTAGAGCAGGCTGAAGGGAAGCGTGTCGAAGTCCGGGCCGGGGCCTCGCGCAGATCCACCGGCAACCGGTCGCCTGGAGCGTCGGCTGCGAGCCGTGGCCGGCGTCCGGGTCATCCCAGCCGAGCGGCTCCCGACCTTCCACCGGATCGCGAAGAGCGCGCGGAGCGGCGCGGGAGGGGTTGGTCGACGTGTCGCCCGCGGCGATCCGTGCCACCAGCCGCGGGAGGTCGTCCGGGCCCCCGGCGTGGGCAGCGCCCAGACGTCCTCGAGCCGGAAGTCGCGGGTGAGCTCGTGGATCCGCCAGGGCCGGGAGGTGTGCGCGGTGTTAGGGAGCCTCACTCGTGGACCTCCATCCGTACGGTGGTTCTTCTGGCGACGGACTGCTGACAGCCTCTGGCTTCGGCGAGTACGACCGCTGCGCCCCCTTCGTCGTCATGCCGAGACCACGGTGGCGACGGTGAAGCATGCTGTGGCGATGCCGGTGATCGCTGGACCGTAGAAGAAGAAGCGCAGGGAGACGGCGAGTAGGGCGGCGGAGAAGGCGATCGTGAGCGGTCGGATGGCGTCGATGCCCTCGACCAGCTTGAAGTCGTGCGTGGCGATCAGCAGGCATAGCAGCCCAAAGGTGAAGATGCCGAGGCCGTGGGTGATGTTGATGCCGAGCCATACTCTCCACATCGACGGTGTGGGCTTGCCCACCAGCCGGATACCGGTGCCTTCGACCACCGGCTTGACCGACCGGTCGATCGGAGTAGAAGTATGTCGGGCGGACCGTGTCGCGCGCAGCGCTGCGAGCGCGTGAAGGCCGCCGGCGAGAATGAGCGGGATCGTGCCCGCGATGAACCACGCTTGGGCGGCGCCCGCATTCGGCCGCGACCCGGCGTGGTGACCAGCAGGCCGTGCGGCTTCCGCGCGCAGGTGCCCGCCACGGAGACAGTGTGAGCTGCGGGGCGGGGCTGTGGTCGTCCACATCAGAAGTCTTCCTCGCTAGACCAGACGATACTATACATACATGCATGTACGTAGGCCGTCTTCGATCGGCCGCTCGACGGTGCGGGCGCCGGCAGCTCCTAGGCGTTCAACGCAGGCTGAGCGGAGCGCCCGCACGCAGAGCGCATTGCTCGAGTCGGCCGCGAGGAGCTCTCTCGCCACGGCTACGGCAACCTCGTGCTCGAACAGGTGGCGCGTGAGGCGGGCTACACGCGCGGCGCCCTGTATCACCAGTTCAAGGACAAGGAGGAGCTGGCTCTGGCGGTGGTCGAGTGGATCGACGAGACGTGGTGGCGCGAGGTGGGCGGGCCGGCCGAGCAAGATCCCGATCCGGTGGCTGCGCTGATGGTGCTGGCGCGCGGTCACGCCGTCTACTGCCGACGAGACGTTGCCCGCGTCATCATGGCGCTCAGGGTCGAGTTCAGCGCTCAGGACCATCCGGTTGGGCGCGAGATCAAGCGGATCTCGAAGCGCTGGTGAAGCGCTGCGCCAGCCTGATCAACGCGGGGCGCAGAGACGGGTCGATTCCCCCGGCCCGCCCGCGAGGGCGGTTGCACTGGGGTTCTGGGGAGCGCTCGAGGGCGCCGTGATCGCGCTCGCCGGGCAAGCACCGCACGACGAGCTACTGGCCGCCCGCACCGTCGCGGGCGTGCTCGGACTGGACAGGCGAACGCTCGACTCTCCGAGGCGTCGCTCGGAGGAACATACCAGCCCTCCGCTAGGACCCGCCCTCGATCCGGTCCAGCAGGTCCCGCTTCCCGCCGTTCGCCTTCCGGGGCCCCGAACTCGACGCCGCGCGGCAGCTCGACGTGTAGCTCGCTGGAGCGCTCCAACTCGAGGGTGCCACGGTTCAACCGGCAATCGAGGACGTGCCCGCCGCGCGTGCGGTCGCCGCTGATGAAGTGCAGGTGGTAGCCGGGCACCTCGAGACCCTCCGCGTAGCCGGGGAAGCGGAATCCCACCAGCGTGCCCTCCACGTCGCGCAGAGTGTGAAGACGCTCTGGCCCGCGGCCACGTCGGCCAATGGCGGATACGGCTTGACCTGGCGATGCACCGAGCGGGCCACTACAGGCTCGAAGCTCCCGTCGATCCGCAGCGCCTGGCAGGCGCCCCCGGCAGTGCTTCCTCCACCCGTTCGAGCACGGCCGGGTAGTCGAGCGGGTCGTTCAGCGCCACGGTTGCGTCCGGCTCGAAGAAGGTGACGACCGCGAAGGGGTCCGCGTGGTGTCTGGAATCTCGCCGACCGCGTTCCGTCGGTGGCGGGCCGTCGATAGCGATCATCTCGGGGCTGGGGCTAAGGCCGCGCGCACGGACACGGCGGTCGGCCTCCCCCGTCGGACTTAGAGTCGCCGGAGGGATGGTGATTGGTTCGGAAAGCGGGGCCGCAGACTCACTCGCCGCGGTGAGAGGTCGTCGTGCGTCACGTCCCACGCCCAATGTCTCTACTGTTGGCGATCCATGAAACCCCTCGTAGTTCTCGTCACAGCGGTGTCTGCGCTGCTCTTCCTCCTACTTGCGAGCCCGGCGCTCTCGCTCCGCGAGCTCTGCCCGGAAGCGGTCGGTTTCAAACTGCCGGCCCCCACCGCAGGGCTTGGATCGTCCGGGGCCGAGGGATTTGTCTCGAGCGAGGTGCCACGCACCCAAGCGCTTCGACCTCGTCGGGTTCTCCTGGGACGGCGAGGCGAAGCCGGCGATCGCGGTGCGAGTGCGTCAGGACGGCGGCGGCTGGAGCCCTGGACGCCGCTGCCGGCGCAGCCCGATGGAGCACCGGATCCCGAGCCGGACGAGGAGGGTACGCCGCGTGGAGTCTCGCAGCCGGTCTGGGCCGGCCAGTCGGACTCGCTCCAATACCGCTTCTCGAAGCGGCCGCCAGGACTGCGCCTTCACTTCGTCAACGTGACCGGCAGCGCCGGTGCTCGAGCGGATGCAGACGAGCGTGCGCGGACTCGCCAACGACGGCGTCATCGCGCTGGGCAGGCTGGCCTCGGCCGGCGCCGAGGAGCCGCGGCCCGACATGCTCTCGCGCGGAAGGTGGGACGCCGACCAGAGGGATGCCGCGCCGGGATCCCTCCTACGGAGAGGTCGAGGCGCTGTCGATGGTGCTCGGCATCTGTCGCTACCACCGCAATGTCAACGGCTGGGACGACATCGGCTACAACTTCCTCGTCGACCGCTTCGGCAGGGTCATCAAGGGCCGCGCCGGCGGTAGCGGAAAGGCAGTCGTCGGCGCCCACACCCAGGGCTTCAACTCGCAGTCGACGGGCGTCGCGGCGCTCGGCACGCACACGTCACACCGGCTGTCCAAGGCCGGACGGCGCGGGCTTGTGCGCGTATTGCGATGGAAGCTCGAGCACCACGGCGCAGCGCGCTCGGGTAAGGCCCGCCTGATCTCCGCCGGCGGTGATGGGAACCGCTATCCGAAGGGACGGGCGGTCGACTTCAAGCGGGTTTCCGGCCACCGCGATGCAAACCTGACCGAGTGTCCAGGCGATCGCCTATACCACCAGCTTCGGCGCATCCGGGAGCGCGTAGCTAGCTAACGCCGCCGGCGCTCCATCCAGCGGCATTCGGAGCCGCCTAACCCCGACGAGCCGGGTATCTTTGCGTCGAATGACCCAGTCCGGTCATCGTCCGGCGGGTCGCCTGGCTCCGTTTGTCGAAGCTGCCGGTCGCTCCGCGGGGACCGCTTTCGCGCTTGTGTCCCGGGTGCGCGGAGCGAAGTCGTTGCACCCGAGAGGCGCCGTTTACGAGGGCCTTCTGCGGATTGCCGGCGTTCGGGGGGCTCCGCCGGCGGCGCTGCTCGGCGAGCCGGCCGAGTACGACGCCCTCGTGCGCTTCTCGAGATCGGTCGGGCTCCCCCGCAGGGTTCCAGACCTGTTCGGCATCGCTGTGCGCCTACCTGACGTTTACGGTCCCGGCCGTCACCAGGACTTCCTGACGGTCACCTCGGTTGACGCCCCGCTGCTCCACCACTTCTTCGTGCCCGTCACCGACGCGCAACAGGCGACTTACTCGTCCTCGCTTCCATACCGGTCAGCCAATGAGCTGTTCCTCGTGGGCTTCAGCCCGGTGCCTGACTCGCCCCGACCCGCTGGCTCGACGCTCGAGGAGCGGCTCGAGCGAGCCGCAGCCACGGGAGCTCTGCGGTTCTCGCTCGTGGTCTCGCCGATGCTCGGGCGTTTCAAGCCGGTCGGCGAGCTCAGCATCGGCCGCCGGCTGCCCGATGGGCTTGAGGGGCTTCACTTCAACCCGTGGAACACGGGCGGAGGCCTCGAGCCCGCCGGGATCTTGAACCGATTGCGCGCGTACGCCTATCCGGCGTCCCAGGAGGGCTGGACCGGCTGAAGGAGGCGCAGTCGGGTCGCGGCCGACCCGTCGCTCGCGCCGACAGGAGTCATGGAGCCGCCAGCTGTGAAGTTTGCAGTCGCGCCGGGCGACATGCTTGAAGTGTCGGCGCTCGGCTGAGTTAGGGCCTCGGCGTCTTCACGGAACGCACAAGGGCTAGCGCTGCGATCGCGGTGAGTAATACGCTCACGCCCAGAAACGCATAAAGGGGACTGTGGGCGAGGAAGCCCACGAAGCCGTGGCATTCGTGCATCGACAGCGGGATGCTCGGCACGAGAAGTGCTGCCCAGAGGAGGGTGAGCAGGAGCAGAGCTCGTGGACTCGGCGTGCGACTCAAGACCGCAATCACCGTAGCGTTCGCCGCAGGGCCGCGCGACAGACGGACCGGTTAGGCCGGAAGCGCGACGGCGAACGTCAGTCCGTGTCCCGGCGAACGGGATCTTCGGTACCCATCGATCCGCTTTCCTCGAAGCCGATAAGGGAGTGATGAGCAGATGATTCGACTCAAGTCGTTGATCATCGTTAGTTGCGTGGCTGCTGTCATCGGAGCTGCGACCGGCGCGGCAGCAATCTTGGTACTTGCTGAGGATCCACCGGGGCCACGGGGACCGCGCGGCTTGCCGGGCGCGCGAGGCCCTGCTGGACCGCCGGGGATTTCGGCAGACATCGGAGTCCTCGAAACACGTCTGCTTCGGCTCGACGACCGTATCTCAAGGCTAGAAAAGAAGCTCCGCCGGTGACCTGGCCGTGCCGTCGACGGTCGGCGACGTCGCGGTGATCTCGATGCGGCGCTCTACTTTGTCGTGGCAGAAGATTGCTTCTGACCTTCGCCGTCGTGTTGGCCCTCTCGTGGGCCGCAGCCAGCAGCGCCGCCGCGGAAGCCCCGCGTCAAGAGTCGAAGAACCGGTTCTCGACGATGAGGCCCGCCGGACCTCGTGGTCTCGGTTAGCCGTGCGCAGATCCGTGGGCGGACGATCACGGAGGACACCCCGACAGCCCCCGGCACTCCACCCGACGGCGGTGCGGTGAAGCGGGTCGATCTACGGCTCGACAGGATCACGCGCGGAGGCGGCGAGGGCAGGCGCTGGCGCTCGAAGGCGACCATCGTCTCTCGCGCTACGCGTTGGTCTTCAGACTGGATGAGCTTGAGGTGGAGCGGACGCGCCTGCGCGCCGAGACTCGCGGCAGCGCTCGTCGCTCGGCGAGACACATCGGGCCGCCGGTGAATTCGACCCGCCGGCGCTCGAGCCAGTCGGGAACACCGCCAGCTTCCTGGAGGTGGCCATCGTCTGTCGGAGTCGGTGGCCAGGGCGTTCGCCTCAGACGGGACTCGTAGGAATAGGCCCCGAGCGAGGGGGGTATACGGTGGCCATGACCAAGTTTCTATCCGCGGCGGCCTTCCCCGGCATACTGCTTTCCGGGATCCTCGGGCAGAAGGTCGCCAAGAGGTTGTGGAGTCAGCTTCTGGGCAGCCCCCCACCGGATACGGGGCAAGAGGATGTCCGCTGGGTCCAGCTGATCCCCGCTGCGATCGTCGAAGGAACGATCTATCAGCTCAGCCGCATGCTGTTCGATCGAAGCCTGCGGCGAGCGATCGCCAAGTCGACCGGAACCTGGCCTGGCGAGCCCGGCGAAGGGCAGTAGGGTCGGCGCCGCTCTCACGCCCTGAGCGCTTGCCACCTCTGGTTCCAGAGTCGAGATGAGCGCGGTGTGAAAGCTGAGTGCCGGTCGCATCGAAGAGGTCGATGAAGCAAGGCCTGACGCGCCTCTTCGGCGGATGGCCACGATGGGCTCTGATCACGAGCGCTGTCGTGCTCGCGATTATCGTCGTTCTGGGCTTCCTCTACTACTTCTGGGTGGGGGTCGCACTCATCATCCTTGCGATCCTTGCGGTGGCGGCGTACTGGGCCTGGGTCGCGCTTCCCGACCACCATGAGCAGGGCCCTGACAAGGCCGAGCTCGCAGAGCAGGAGCGCCGAAGGAGGGAGAGCGAGGGCGAGTAGGACCGTCAAGGGCCGGAGTCGCCTGCCCGGTTTCGGTGCGTCAAGGCGAGCACACGACCGCCGGCGCTCCGCACGGTCTGCCTGACCTCGTCGTCCGGCGGCAGCCGCGCCCACGCCGGCGCTCCGCACGGTCTGCCTGACCTCGTCGTCCGGCGGCAGCCGCGCCCACTCGGACGCAAACTCGGCGCCGAACACGATGACGTTCGACGCTGCGAACAGAAAGAGCAGAAGGGCCATAAGCGCCCCCAGCGATCCATAGAGGGCACCGAAGTCCGCTAGCTGCTCGAAGTAGAGCTCCATGGCACCCTTGACGATCGCCAGGAGCGCCGCGGCCACGAGCGCTCCGGGCCAGATATCTCGGACCTTCGGCCGCTCCATCGGGAGTATGCGGTAGAGGAAGACGATCGCGATCACGACGAAGATGAGCGGGAGGGCATCGCCCACCGCATCGAGCAGCGCCGCTGCGATCGGTCCCCCCGTCTCCTCGTCGTCGAGCAATTCGGCCGCCCGACGCGTGGCCGTCAGCGACAGCGACAGGACCAGGATCACGACCGCCCCGAGCACGAGCGCCACGTCCAGCGCCTTGCGTCGCAGCAGCGGCGGCCGTGACTCGATGTCCCACGCCTGATTGATCGCGTGCCGCAGCGCGCTCATGACGCCGCTCGCCGCCACGATCAGAAGCAGAATCGGGAGGACCCCGAGCCGTCCCGCGCTAGCGAGCGAATCGGCGATCGTGCGCTCGAGCTCCGGACGGTCGCCGTCCTCGGCAAGCGGAATGTTGTCGAGCGCCGTGGCGAGGATCCGGTCGCGAATCTCTGTCGGCTCGAACACGATCCCGAAGGAGCCGATCAGCAATAGCGCGAGGGGGATCGACGACAGCGCCGCGAAGAACGCGATCTGGGCAGCATCCCGGTGGCCGCGGTCGTCGACGAACTCGACCGCCGCCCGCCAAGTCGTCAGCAACAACCGGTCGAGCAGCCGACCCGCGTGCCTCCAGAGAGCGGCCACCGCGTGATGGTGGCGCATCCGGCGGAACAGCGAGTCAGCGAAGCCGCGGACCTGGAGCTTCGTCAGATCACGGCTCACCTGACGGGGCGTCGCGGCCGATGGATGCTTGTTCGCGCCTACGCCGCAAGCCGCACCGCGGGGGCAACAGCCCTAGAAGCGGTCGCGGAGGTTGCTCACGCTAACCGCCAACCCCCGGCTCACGGCACGCTTTGGGTCTCCTCGCACCGCGTCGCCGTGTTAAGCCCCGGCTTCCCGTCGCAGAAGTCGGAGTGAGGACCACCGTTGAGTGCGTCGTCGCCGTCGCCACCGAGGAGGTCGTCAGCGCCGTCACCGCCGAGAAGCTCGTCCGCCCCCTTGCGTCCGGTGATGCGGTCGCCCCCCGTTCCGCCGACCACGCGATCGTTGTGGTGTCCTCCGAACAGACGATCCCTACCCGGGCCGCCAAGCACCCTGTCTTCGCCCGCGACGCCGCAAATCTGGTCGTCACCGCCGCGACCGTCGATGAAGTCGTTTCTCTTGGTACCGACCATGACGTCGTCGCCCGGAGTCCCCACGATTGGGCCGTCCGGAAGCCGGCGGCCGACGATCGTGGCCGGCTCGTCCTGGCAGTGCCCGCCGCTGGACGCGGCCGACTCGCTCGCCGAGACGCCGTCGCTCGCCTCCCCGCGCGTTGTCACCGCGGGCTCGCCGTCATTGGCCTGGTCGCCTGCGGTGGCCCCGCAGCCGGCAGGGACAAACGAAGCGACCAGCGCAACTGCGATGCGGACCGTGGCGTTGAGAGCAGTGCTCACTCTGGGCACCTTACCTCGCCATCGGAAGCCGGGGCGCGTATGGGCTTACGCTCACCGCCCACGGGCCAATCGCGGTTGAACGCTTTCCTCGTAGCCGGTGCCCACTTCGGGCTGTTCGGTCCCGTCCCGATTCATCGTCCAGATTGAGAAGGCCAGGTTTGGACCGGTCGGCCTCGCTTAGTACTGACGGTGCTTCAAGGAACGAGCGTCCCGGAGGACATTAGGATCGCGGCTTGGCCAGGTGAAGCCCGAAGCTGAGGCCGGCCCCCAGCAGCAGCAAGAGAATGCCTAGCAGGGCCGGAACGCTGGTGTCGAGGCCGGTGGAGGGAAGGGTCCCCTGGGGTCCTGAGGAACCTGACTGGCCGTTCTGGGTGTTCGGGCCGCTCTGCCCGCCACGCTCGAACTGCGCTATCGGGACGACCTGTGCGGCGGGGCTGCCCGGGCCGGTCAGGCCGCTGTCGCCACCGCCGGTGCTGCCGCCGCCGGCTGTGCTGCCGCCACCGCCCGTGCTCCGGCCGCCGGCTGTGCCGCTGTCGGCGCCTGGCCCGCCGTTGTCGCCGCCGTCGTTGTCGCCGCCGCCGCCGTCGTTGTCGCCGCCGCCGCCGTCGTTGTCGCCGCCGTCGTTGTCACCTTCGTCGGGGACGATGTTGGTGGTGATCGAGACCCTGCACCTCACCACGGCGCCGCCGGGATGAAGACCGACAGGTGACGCGCGGGCAGCACGTTGGCCGTCGCACTGAACTCGACGGGCACCGGTCCGCGGTCAGGAACATACAACTGGTACCAACCCTCCGCCGTCCCACTGGTCAAGAACGCCTCCCACCGCTCCTCGAGTCGCCTACGCTCGCTCAGAGGCGTGAAATCGTCCATGGTGTGCCAGGGGACCTCTTCCCGAGCGATCCCCAACAGGTCACAGGCAGCGGCATTCCCGGTAACCCAGCGCCGCTGGTCATCGGCGATCAGCATCGGATGCCGCGACCGTTCAAACGCCGCCCGCAGGCGCATAATTGCCTGTGAGCCAAACTTGCTGTCCGCAAGGGCCTGGACGTTCACCGCGGTGCTTGGCAAGTGAGAGGAAGCCACACGAATCCTTTATAGCTCCGAGGTCCGCACCGGCAGACGAAGTCTTCCCTTTTCCGCTCTCGCCAAACAAGCGCGGCAGGACGAGCACACCTCGCTGTGTCTTCAGATTGGAGGCCGCGCTGTAGCGCCCCGAGGGCTACTGGACGCCGTGCTGGCGCAGGAGCGTGCGGCCGACCTTCCGGGCGCGCCGCGTCGCGGTCGCCCTCGCCGGCTGCCACGATCGAGCCCTGCATCAGTATGTGCCACTCGCGCGCGAAGTCCTCGGCGCTGGCGATGGCTGTCGAGCCACGGAGAGCGCTACGCCGCTTACGCTCACCGTCCTCGGGGTATGGAAGGACCGTGTCCTCGTTCACAAGAGGGGCGCTCCTGGGAGCCCTCAGCGGCGTGGCCGGCGCGGGCGTCATGACGGCGGGCTCGAAGCTCGAGCAGCTCCTGACCAGCCGACCCAGCTCCTACGTCCCCAGCCGGACGCTCTCGCACCTGCTCGGGCTGGACGATCCGGACAGCGACCGGTGGGGCCGCAACATGGCCATGCACTACGGCACCGGCGCGCTCGCGGGCGTCCTGCGTGGCCTCATGTCCGCAGCGAACTTGCGCGGCCCGTTCGCCTCGCTGATGCACACGAACGTTCGATTGAGCATCGACCAGACGCTGGAGAACGCGACCGGTGTCGGCGCCCCGCCCTGGACGTGGCCGCGCGACGAGTTGCTGATCGACGTCGCCCATAAGGCCGTCTATTCCTTCTCCACCGGCGCCCTCACCGACGCACTCGTGGCTCCAGTTTCCACGAGCTCCGCGCGCCGGCGAGCAAGTGGCGCCCGTCTCAAGGGCTTCGCCTAGCCGGGCCTTCGCTGTCAACCGGCGGTTCTATTCCGGTGAGTCGCACGGCGGACAAGAGCGCCTGCGCCATCAGGTCGACCAGCTCGTCGGCGTGCAGGTCGCGGCGTTTGAGCCAGTCGACTATCGCGCCTTCGTTCAACGAAGACCATGCACGCAGGGCGATGCGCAGTCTCGGCTTCGGGTCGTCGATCTCAAGTCCGCGAAGAATCGGCTTCAGGCTTTCCCATCGGGCGAACTCGAGGAGCTCCACGACATCGCGATCGTTGCCGTTGCCGCCCATGACCAGGGTCGCGTAGCCGATCTCCGGACCGGTGACCACTATGCTCATGCGGGGACGGCGTCGGCGACGTCCGCCGCTTGGCGCAGAGCATCCGCCTTGTCGGTCTTCTCCCAGGTGAAGTCGCGGTCATCGCGTCCGAAGTGGCCGTAGGCCGCGGTCTTCTGATAGATCGGCCGGTGGAGCTTCAGGTCTTGGCGGAAGGCGCCCGGCCGCAGGTCGAAGTGCTCGTTCACGAGCTCGGTGATACGCGCGACGGGAACCTTCTCGGTTCCGAAGGTCTCGACCATCAGCGAGACCGGGTGCGCGACGCCGATGGCGTAGGCGACCTGCAACTCACAGCGGTCCGCCAGGCCGGCCGCGACCACGTTCTTGGCCACGTAGCGCGCCGCGTAGGCGGCCGAGCGGTCGACCTTCGACGGGTCCTTGCCCGAAAAGGCGCCGCCGCCGTGGCGCGCCATGCCGCCGTAGGTGTCCACGATGATCTTGCGCCCGGTCAGCCCGCAGTCGCCCACCGGGCCGCCGATCACGAACCGCCCGGTCGGGTTGACCAGGAAGTTCCGCGGCTGGTTGAGCTTGCGTTCGTCGTAGAGCTCGCCCGGCAGGATCGGGTGCACGACGTGCTCCCAGAGGTCTGGCCGGATCAGGGTGTCGGCGTCCACACCATCCTTGTGCTGCGCGGAGATGAGGATCTTCTCGATCTCGATCGGACGGCCGTTCTCGTAGCGCACTGTCACCTGCGTCTTGCCGTCCGGACGCAGGTAGGGCACCACGTCGCCGCGGCGCACCTCGGCCAGCCGGTGGGCCAGCCGGTGGGCCAGCGAGATCGGCAGGGGCATCAGCTCGGTGGTTTCACGCGTCGCGTAGCCGAACATCATCCCCTGGTCGCCCGCGCCCGCCTCGTCAATCGCGTCATCGTCCGACAGGCCGGTACGCGACTCGAACGCCTCGTCGACGCCCTGGGCGATGTCGGGCGACTGCTTGTCGATCGCGTTCAGGACGGCGCAGCTGTCGGCCGAGAAGCCGAGGTCGGCGTCCGTGTAGCCGATCTTGCGGACCGTCTCCCGAGCGACGTCCTGGATGTCCACGTAGGTCTCGGTGGAGATCTCCCCGGAGACCACGATCAGGCCGGTGTTGACCAGCGTCTCGCACGCTACCCGGGCGGTGGGGTCGTCCCGGAGGACGGCGTCGAGGACGCCGTCGGAGATTTGGTCGGCCACCTTGTCCGGGTGGCCCTCCGTGACCGACTCGGAGGTGAACAGGAACTCGTTGGGTGCGGACATCGCTGAGCCTCGATTCATGAACGTCGTCGTCTGTGCCGGACCTGACCGGCCAGCCACATTAGACCGACCGTTCTCCCTCAGATGCGCACGGCACACTACCCCGAGGCCGCGTAGGACGTAAGTGGGCAACTTGCGTCCGGCCGCTGAGGTCGGTCCCTCGCTTCGAATGGAGTACGGTGCCTCGGGAACGAGGGAGACCTATCGGTCTACAGGCCCGCCTTGTTCCGCGGCCTGCCAGGGCCGGCTTCGGTTCGGGCGGATCATCGCTGAGTAGGAGAGGGAGAGTGCTATGGCTATTCCCACCGAAATCGTCGGCTCGCTGCCGAGGCCGATGAAGCTGCAGGAGGCCTATCAGGATCTCGACGACGGCAAGATCGACTTCTCCGAGCTCCAGAAGCTGCAGGACGAGGCCGCCGAGGACTCCATCCGGCGGCTCGAGGAGACGGGCCAGTCGCCCGTCACCGACGGTGAGCAGCGCGAGTCGAGCTTCGCCACCTACCCGCTCACCGACACCCTGGCGGGAACCGGCCTGGCCGACAACCTCGCGGCCGGCGACGGCCAGTACTTCGCCATCTTCGACGACGGCCACCACCGCCAGCTGCCGCGCCTGACGGGCGGGCCGTTCAAGTACAAGACCTACGCGTCGGAGTTCGTCGAGAAGAACAAGAAGATCGCGAAGGGCGACGTCAAGCAGGCGGTGATCGCCCCTTCGATGCTGATGCTCCTCTACCCGCTCGACGACGAGATCGAGGGCTACTCGCGCGAGGAGTTCCTCTCAGACCTCGTGGACGAGTGCGAGAAGGACATACGCCAGTGCTTCGACGCCGGCGCGGTGCGCGTGTCGATCGACTTCACGGAGGGTCGGCTGGCCAACAAGAACGACTCGCGCAACCCGTGGACCGGCAAGGACATGCTCCAGGAGTTCATCGACTTGAACAACCGCGTGCTCGACCGCTTCTCGCCCGAGGAGCGCAGGAACATCGGCATCCACACCTGCCCGGGCGGCGACTGCGACTCGGTGCACAGCAAGGATGTTCCGTACGAGAAGCTCCTGAACCACATGTTCGACATCAACGCCGGCTACTTCCTGATCCAGTGCTCGAGCGAGGACGACAGGGAGTCCGTCTACAAGCTGTGCGGCGAGAACCGCCGCGAGGACGCGAACGGCGTGCCGCAGGTCTGCTTCATGGGTGTCATCAACCCGCTCTCGCCGGAGGTCGAGACGCCGGAGCAGATAAAGAACGAGCTGGTCACCGCGGCCAAGTACATTCCGGTCGAGCGGCTCGGCGCCACGGACGACTGCGGCTTCTCGCCATTCAGCCGGGATGTGAAGCCGAGTCACGGCTCCCCGGACTTCGCGCGCGACGTCGCGATGCAGAAGATCTCAGCGCGACTCGAGGGAGCCCGGATGGCCACCGAGGAGCTCGGCGTCTAGAGCGGTTGGTTGGACCGGACCTCGTCCCGGGAAGGTCGCGCGAGGGTCTCGTAGTCAGCTAGCGCTGCTGCAAGCCGAGCGTTGCAGCGATCTCGTCCAGCGCGGCCCGCTCGCTGTCGCTGACGGGCTTTCCGCCGGCCCCGAGGAAACCACCTTCCTTGTGAGCGCCGGCCACCTTGTCCGCCAGCGTGACGATGAACTGCTTGTAGTCCTCGACCTCCTCGGGCGTCGCCGTCTGCTCGAGCAGCTGAACGGCGTCTCGAAGACGCTGAAGCCCCTGGCTCCGTAGCTCTTCCGGCGAGCTGAAGCGCGTTTGATCGAGCTCCGGCCTGGCCGCCAAGATCTCGCCGAGCAGCTCGCTCTCATCGTGTTGCTTTCGAGCCTCGACGTACGCCTGCCCCATTGAGACGCTCTCCCGAAGGGTCCCTCCGCGCTCCGCGGTGATCACGATCATGCCGGCGATCGGCGGCCCCTGAAGGACGACCGACCAATCTTCGGCGTTGAAGTCAGCTTTTCTGGTCATCTCGTTCCTCCCGTGGCTTGATCGTCCTCCCGGGTTGCCCCGGGGCCCCCGAAGTAAACGGCTGGTCGACCAGGCGATGACGAGCTGACCTCGTCGACCCGGCGGGATTAGAGTGCTCGCCACATCGGCATCGAGGAGAGGAGATGGCATGGCGGACAGCGTCTATCGGGTCAGCGAGGTGATCGGGGTGAGCACCGAGTCTTGGGAGGCGGCGGCGCGCAACGCGATCGAGACCGCGTCCAAGAGCGTGCGCGACCTGCGCATCGCCGAGGTGCTAAGGCAAGACGTGACCATCGAGAACGGCCAGGTGACGAACTACCGCGTTCGGCTCGGTATGTCGTTCAAGTACGAGTCAGGCGAGTAGCAGTCTCAGCGCGGCTGCGCCCGGTCGTCTTCAGGCGACTCCGGGCGCCGGCCGCAGCAGGTTGACCAGGGGAGTGCTCGAGCGCCTCAGCGGTAGCCGGGAGGATCGTGGCGCTGTACGTTACGCCGCGAATGGGGAGTAGAAGGCTCACGTTGCTGCTGGCGCCGATGCTGGCCCTTGCGTGCTCCGGGGTGGCCGTGGCTGGGCCCAGCGAGCCGCTGTCGCATGAAGGCCGGTGGATAACCGACGCGCGCGGGAGAACCGTCATCCTGCACGGCTGGAACATGGTCTACAAGGTCGGCTCGTACCTGCCCGAGGACGCCGGCTTTGGCAGAGACGACGCCCGCTTCCTCGCACGCCACGGCTTCAACACCGTGCGGCTCGGGCTCACCCACAAGGGCCTCGAGCCGCGCTTGCCGGATCCGGACGGCGATCCACGCTACCGGCGGTCGTATTTGCGCGGCATCGAGGACACGGAGCGGGTGCTAGCCCGTCGCGGCATCTACAGCCTGCTCGACTTCCACCAAGACCTCTACAACGAGCGCTTTCAGGGCGAGGGACTGCCTGACTGGGCCGTCGTAGGCGATGCCCGGACGCTCCCGGCCGAGCCAAGGCAGGGCTTCCCTGCGAACTACCTCGGGATGCAGGCACTGAATCGCGCCTTCGACCACTTCTGGACCAACGACCGCGCCGCCGACGGTCGGCGGCTGCAGGAGGCCTACGGCGCCGCCTGGCGGCACGTGGCGAAGCGCTTTCGCGACAACTCTCACGTCCTCGGCTACAACCTGTTCAACGAGCCGTGGCCGGGGTCGCAGTACCCGAGCTGCATCTCGCCGACCGGCTGCCCCGTGTTCGACCGCCAGTTCCTCGAGCCCTTCTCGAAGCGCATCATCCAGGCCATTCGGACCGTCGATCGTCAGACGCTGGTTTGGTATGCGCCCCTCCTCACCTTTGACTTCGGTGCCGACACGAGTCACGGCGACACAGGTGATCGCAACGCGGGCTTTGCCTTCAACATGTACTGCCTCGCGGACGGTCTCGGATTCCCTGGGGGAATCCCCGGTCCTCCGGGACAGGCCGCCTGCGACACCGGCTACGAGCTCACGCTCGACAACGCGGAGAGCCAGTCGAGCGAGACCGGCGATGCGCTCCTGATGTCGGAGTTTGCCGCGACCGACGACCTCGAGACGGTGGAGCGGGTAGTCGAGCTTGCCGACAAGCGGATGATCTCCTGGCAGCAGTGGCACTACTGCGCGTGCGACGACCCCACGACGGCTGCCCGGCCGCTTGACGCACAGGCTCTCGTGAAGGACCCTTCGAAACCGCCGCGAGGTCGCAACCTCGACCGCGACAAG
Organism: Thermoleophilaceae bacterium; assembly: GCA_030447875.1. GTDB lineage: Bacteria > Actinomycetota > Thermoleophilia > Solirubrobacterales > Thermoleophilaceae > JAUJOA01. The sequence goes on along the minus strand of JAUJOA010000005.1, from coordinate 99,777 downwards.
CTTCGTATCTCGGCGCGGCCGTATCCCCAGACGGTTGCCGGTACGCCCCGGAGCTTCGACTTCGACGACGACACCAAGGTCTTCGACCTCCGCTACTCGACGCGGCGAGCGAGCGGGCGGGGACGGTTCGGGCCCGGCTCGGTGAGCGAGGTCTTCGTCCCCGCGCTCCACTACCGAAGGGGCTACGCGGTCGAGCTCGAGGGCGCGCGCGTGGTCTCGAGCCCGAGCGCGAAGACGCTGCGTTTGAAGAGCTGCCGAGGCGCGAAGCGAGTCGGCTTGCGCATGACGCCGCAGGGACGCACTACGACACGCTGTTCAGGCTCCCCCCAGCGCGACGCCGATGGATTCTCCCGCTCCGGGCGGTCGAGCTTGTGACCGTGGGGCAACCCTCGAGCAAGGCCGTCGAATCGCACGAACGTGCAGTCAGGGGAGGAAGGACATGAGACTCGACGGCATCCATCACATCACCGCGATAACGGGCGACGCGCAGGCGAACGTCGACTTCTATGCAGGCACGCTCGGGCTGCGCCTCGTCAAGCAATCGGTCAATCAGGACGATCCGACCGTCTACCACCTCTTCTACGCCGACGAGCACGGGAGCGCCGGCTCGGACCTCACCTTCTTCGAGTACCCGGGCGCCACGCGCGGTCGACCGGGAGCGGGCATGGTCCATCGCGTCCTCTGGCGCGTCGGCTCCGAGGAGGCGCTCGAGTTCTGGGCGGGCCGGCTTGGAGCCGCGGGCGTCGAGCCCGAGCGGACCGACGGGAGCCTGCGCTTCGCCGACCCGGAAGGCCTCGCGCACGAGCTCCTCATCGACCGCACGGATGACGAGCCCCTGGTTGCGGATCATCCGGAGATCCCAAAGGAGCTCGCACTTCGAGGCTTCGACGGCGTGCGAGCGTACAGCGCTGACCCGGCCGGAAGCCGCGAGCTGCTCGAGGCCGCGCTCGGGTACGCGGTGCGGGACAGCGACTTCGAGGTTCGCGGTGATCGACGTGGCTCCCTCTACGCCTACGACCCGCCGCCGCCCGAGCGCGGACTGCAGGGCGCGGGCACCGTTCACCACGTCGCGTGGGCGTCGACCCCCGCGGATCACGAGGCTTGGCTTCAGCGCGTGCTCGAGGCCGGTGCACGTCCCACGCCGGTGATCGACCGCTTCTACTTCCGCTCGATCTACTTCCGTGAGCCGAGCGGCGTGCTGTTCGAGATAGCGACGCTCGGGCCGGGGTTCGCTATCGATGAGGATGCCGATCGGCTGGGCGAGAAGCTCTCCCTGCCGCCACCGCTCGAGCCGCAGCGCGATCGCATCGAGCGCGGCTTGGCGCCGCTGCGCAACCCGCGCAAGTCCGCCGCCCGCGCATGACGGCCGGCGCCGGCCCCGAGCCGGTGCCGGTCGATCTGCGAGCGTTTGCGCGGGAGTGGCGCGGGTAGCGTTCGACAAGACATTCGACCAAGGGAGAGACTGATGGCCCAGACAGCGCGTGAAGCCATGACCGGCAGTGCCGAGTGCGTAGGCGAGAACGACTCGATTCTCGACGCGGCGAAGCGACTCGCCGAGCTGGATGTCGGCGCCATGCCGATCTGTGGTGAGGACGACCGGCTGAAGGGCATGGTCACAGATCGCGACATCGTCGTGAAGGTGCTCGCCCAGGGCAAGGACCCGGCTTCGACGACCGCCGGCGAGCTCGGCGAGGGCAAGCCGGTGACGATCGGCGCGGACGACTCGCTCGAGGAGGCGCTCCAGACGATGACCGACCACAAGGTCCGCCGCCTACCGGTGATCGACGGGCACGACTTGATCGGAGTGGTCAGCCAGGGGGACCTCGCGACGAGCCTCCCGGACGACAAGGCCGGCGAGCTCGTCAAGGCGATTTCCGCAGGCCCGTAGGAGTCCGCCTCGGGCTGCGGGCGGGAGGAGCTCAGGCGACTCGGCGGCGGTCGCCGGTCGTCGAGCGATCCGCGCGCCGGTCAGCTCGTGACCTGAGCATCGTTCCCTGAGGGAGAGCCCCGGCTTGCCGGGGCTTTTCTTCGTCCTATCGCTGGGGGCCGGGCCCCGCCGCAACGTTGCGGCAAAATATGTAACATGCGTTAATGTAACCTATTGCGCTGTCGGCGTACCAGAAGTCATGCCTCGACCAACTCCCGGCCCTCACCGTCTCGCTTCACACCGTGCCTGAGCGCGGCGCAACTCCAGACGTCCCTGTCCTTCAGCGCCGGGTGCTGCGGGCGGTCAGCGCCTTCACGTCACCCCTTCTGCCGGACGACTACCTCGAGCTCATCAACCCGCTGTGGTCGACGCGTGAGCTGCGCGGCCGGATCGAGAGCATCGAGCGGGAAACGCCCGATGCGGCCACCGTTGTCATTCGCCCCGGCTACGAGTGGAGGGGCCACCAGCCGGGTCAGTACCTGCGCGTGGGAGTCGACATCGACGGCAGGCGCCACTGGCGCGCCTACTCGCTGACATCCGACCCCGGTCGGCCCGACGGCTGCATCACCATCACGGTCAAGAACGTGGACGACGGCAAGGTCTCGCCGCATCTCGTGCGGCGCGGGCGACCCGGGAGCATCGTGTCGCTCGGCGGGGTGGAGGGCACGTTCCTGCTGCCGGATCCGCTCCCGGACAAGCTGCTCTTCATAAGCGCGGGCAGCGGCGTCACGCCGATCATGAGCATGCTCCGAAGCCTCGCGCACAGGGACGCCCTGACCGACGTGGTCCATCTTCACTCGGCGCGCACCGCCGACGAGGTGATCTTCGGCAGCGAGCTCCACGAGTTGCGCGAACGCCATCCGGGCTTTCGGCTCCACGAGCAGCTCACCGGGGAGATGGGTCGCCTCGTGCCGACGGACCTCGACGAGCTGTGTCCCGACTGGCGCGACCGCGAAGCCTTCCTCTCCGGTCCCGGCGAGCTGCTGGACGCCATGACCGAGCACTGGGACCGCGAAGGCGATCCCGGTCGTCTGCACATGGAGCGCTTTCAACCGATCATCGGGGGCGACGTGGAGGAGGGCGAGGGCGGCACGATTCGCTTTCTCGCGAGCGACTCGGAGGGGCAGTCGGACGGCGGGACGCCGATCCTCGTGGCCGGTGAGAACGCCGGAGTGGACCTCCCATATGGCTGCCGCGAGGGCATCTGCCACACCTGCGTGGGCGAGCTCTGCTCCGGCCAGGTGCGCGACCTCCGCACCGGCAAGGTCTACGGCCAGGACGGGGAGATGGTCCGGACCTGCGTGAGCGCGCCGGAAGGCCCCGTCGAGATAAAGCTTTGACTTCAACGGAGGAGAACGCATGACCACTGACATCGAGAATCCGCTCCAAGGCCTCAGCCCCGAGCAGGTCCAGGCGATCGGTCGCGAGTTCGACCAGCTGCACGACGAGGTCTTCGAGGAGCTCGGCGACAGGGACGCCGCCTACATACGCGGCATCATCGCTCTCCATCGCCGGCTCGGACTGCTCGGCCGTGTGCTTCTGCTCGGATCGAGCCGCGGTCCCCTGTGGCTCGCCGGCACGGCGACGCTGTCGCTGGCCAAGATCCTGGAGAACATGGAGATCGGCCACAACGTGATGCACGGCCAGTGGGACTGGATGAACGACCCGGTCATCAACTCCTCCGCCTGGGACTGGGACTCTGCCTCGACCGCCGAGGCGTGGAAGCACTCGCACAACTACGTCCATCACACGTACACGAACATCAGGGGCAAGGACAAGGACCTGGGCTACGAGATCATGCGCATCGACCCGCTCCAGAAGTGGCACCCGGTCTACCTCGCCCAGCCGCTCTACAACCTCGTGCTGATGGCGCTCTTCGAGTGGGGCGTCGCCCTCCACGACCTCGACTTCGACGCGATCCGCGCAGGAGAGAAGTCCAAGTCCCAGGTCAAGCGCGAGCTCAAGGGCATGGCCGGGAAGGCCAAGGACCAGATCGTGAAGGACTATGTGGCCTGGCCGCTCCTAAGCGCGCTGGTCATGGTGGCCGCCGAGCGGGGTGCCGGCGCTCTGGACGGGGACAAGCTCCGCTCCGGACGGCGTTCGTTCCGCTCGACCCTCTGGGCGGACGTCACCGCAAACATCGTGCGCAACGTCTGGGCGCACGCGATCATCTTCTGCGGTCACTTCCCGGACCAGACGTACACGTTCAGCCAGGAAGAGACGAGCGACGAGAGCCGTGGCGCCCGCTACGTCCGCCAGCTCGTGGGTGCGGCCAACATCGAGGGCGGTCCACTCTTCCACGTGATCAGCGGGAACCTCGGCTACCAGGTCGAGCACCACCTCTACCCCGACATGCCGAGCACGCGCTACGGCGAGATCGCGCCGCGAGTCCGCGAGATCTGCGAGCGCTACGGACTGCCCTACAACACGGGCCCGTTCTTCAGGCAGTGGGGCATGGTACAGCGAACCATCGTGCGTCTGGCGTTCCCCGGCGGGAAGCCACGTCCGAAGCCCGGGCCGTACCGCGGCGACGAAGGCTCGAGGGCGACCACGCCCGATCACGACATCGCACCCCTGGCGGCGAGCTCCTGACGATCCCGCCCTGACCGCTCGGATGCGTGGCTCAGGTGACCTCGCCGTGCGTATTCCAGTAGAGCACGGGTCCCGGCCCGAGGCTTCCCTCGCGCGCACCTGCGAGCAGCGCCGCCATCGCCTTGCCCGTGTACACGCCCTCGAGCCGCAACCCCTCCGCGCGTCCGGCCACCGCTAGCGCCTCGTGCGCTTCGGGGGTGGGGTGGCCGTAGCCCTTGCCCATCCACTGCTCGGGGACCTCGACGTCGCACTCCCCGAAGGACAGCGCCGGGATGCGCGCGCCGCGGCGCACCAGCAACGCGTGAGTGCGCCGGGCGAGCTTCGCGATCGTCCCCGGCGAGAGCTTCAGTTGGTCGTTCACGCGCACGGCCATGACCTCGCTCCGCAGACCGGAGAGGCGCAGGCCGAGAAGCAACCCGGCGGCGGTTCCACCGGTGCCGAGCGGCACCACGATCTTCGCCGGTTCCGGAAGCAGCCCGTGCTCGATCTGCGCGGCGAGCTCGAAGGCGGCCTCGACGAAGCCGAGGGCGCCAAGCGGGGACGATCCGCCGGGCGGCAGCCAGTACGGCAGGCGCGCCGGACGCATCTGGGCGTAACGAGCCATGAGGTACGGGATCGCCGCGACAGTTCGCGGTACGTCGTGGGTCACGTGGATGCGTGCGCCCGAGGAGCGGAGGCGCGCGAGCTGTTCCTCGGCGTGGGGGTCGATCGGCTGATCGACGAGCGCGAGCACGCACCGCAGCCCGTGCCGGCGGGCGTAGAGGGCGGTCGCCAGTCCGTGATTCGTCGCCAGGCCGCCGAAGGTCAGAACGGTCCGGCAGCCTCGTCGCTTTGCGTCGGCAAGCGTCCATTCGAGCTTGCGCGGCTTGTTGCCTCCCCACGCCGGCGCGATACGGCTGTCGTCCTTCAGCCAGAGCGGCGTGCGGCCGCCGGTCTCGCGCATGAGGGCATCGAGCTCTCGAACCGGTGTCGGGGTAGTGCAGAGCTCGAGGCGGGGGAGGGTTGCCCGCAGATCGGGATAGCGTTCTTGGAGCAGGGAGGACATGAGGGCGAGACGGTGTAGTGACTTCGGGCAAGGATCGTCGAACGGGATACTGCCGGTCCGCGGTACCCGGTAGGGAGGCCGAGTAGGCTGCGGCGCTGTGGCTCTTCCGCTCCCGGCACCGAACTCGACGGCGCTCGTCACGGGCGCTTCCGCCGGCATTGGCCGGGAGCTCGCGCGCGGCCTGGCCGCCAGGGGCCACGCGGTCACGCTTGTCGCAAGGCGCGCCGAGCGCCTGGAGCAGCTAGCGTCGGAGCTCGCCGACCGCCACGGCGTGCGCACCGATGTGCTGCCCGCGGACCTGTCGGACGCCGCGGAGCGCGATCGTCTCGCAGCCGAGCTCGAGCGGCGCGGACTGACCGTCGAGGTACTCGTCAACAACGCCGGCTTCGGCATCTACCGCGCGTTCGCACGAAGTGAACGCGAGCGCGAGCTCCAGCAGGTGCGCCTGCTGGTGGAGGCGGTGGTCGACCTCGACGGTCGCTACGTGCCCGGGATGGTGGAGCGCGGACGCGGTGCCGTGCTCAACCTCGCCTCCACCGCCGGGTTCCAGCCGCTTCCAGGCAACGGGACGTACTCGGCGAGCAAGTCATTCGTCCTCTACCACACCGAGGCGCTGCATGAAGAGCTCAAGGGGACCGGCGTGACGGCGACGGCGGTCTGTCCGGGGCCGGTAGAGACGGAGTTCCAGGAGGTCTCCGAGCCGCTCTTCATGGCCCGCATGCCGAAGCTCGTGCGCTGCGGTCCCGAGCAGGTCGCGCAGGAGGCGCTGCGGGCAGCCGACAGCGGCAGGCGAACGGTGATTCCCGGCGGGCGCGCCGTGCGCGCGTTCTTCGGACCCAACCGGATCGCCCCCGCGCGGCTGGCGCTGCCGGTCGCGCGGAGGGTGATGTCGCGTGAGATCCGCCGCGGCGAGCCGGGCGCCTGAGCGGCCCATGGACTACATGCGCGCCACCGACAGGCTTTGGCCCGTCCTCAACCGGCTCATGAAGGGCCACACCGTGGTCTATCGCGCCACGGGCGGCTTCGTGGGCCACCGCTTTCCGGGCGCGCCGCCCATGCTCCTGCTCGAGCACGTGGGGGCGAGGAGCGGCGCGAGGCGGACGACGCCGCTCGTCTACGTGCGCGACGGCGACAGCGTCGTCCTCGTGGCCTCGAAGGGCGGCCATCCGAGGAACCCCGCCTGGTTTCACAATCTGCGCGCGAACCCGGACACCACGATCCAGGTGGGCTCTGAACGCCGCCAGGTCCGGGCTCGAGTGGCTGAACCCGAGGAGCGCGCGCGCCTGTGGCCGAAGGCGATCCAGACCTACGCCGGCTACAGGGGCTATCAGCAGCGGACCGAGCGGGAGATCCCGCTCGTCGTGCTCGAGCCACGGACGTAGTGGTGAAGAAGGCGCTCGCTCTCCCGCTGCTCGTGCTCTCGCTTGCGTTCGCCGCCTGCGGCGGCGACGACGCGGCCAGCGAGGACGGCACGACGGGAGCCGAGCCGGCGCCCGCCGGCGAGGCGGCCACGACGCCCGCGCCGAGCGACGTTTCGACCGACCTGGACAGCAAGCCCTCGATCGAGGTCCCCGAGGCGCCGCCTCCGAGCTCGCTCGAGACAGAGGACATCGTGGAAGGGGACGGCGCGGCCGCCGAGGCGGGTGACGAGCTCGAGGTGCAGTACGTCGGCGTCTCCTACGCGACGGGGGAGGAGTTTGACTCCTCCTGGGAGCGTGGAGAGCCGTTCGCCTTCAGGCTTGGCGAGGGCATGGTGATCCCCGGCTGGGACCAAGGGCTCGAGGGGATGAAGGTCGGCGGCCGCCGCCGGCTCACGATTCCCCCGGACCTCGCCTACGGGGCCCAGGGCTCCCCGCCGGCCATCGGCCCGAATGAGACGCTCGTCTTCGTGATCGACCTGGTCGGCTCGAAGTAGCGCCGGCTCCGTCGTTCGCGACTACGCTGTAGCGGGTGCGGGTACATCGGGCGCTCGGGCTCCAGTACGAAGCGCAACGGTGGCGAGGCCCAGCGCCTTCGCCTGGCGATGAAGCGCGTCGACGTGGAAGCCGCTTGGCTCGGGCATCGACGAGAGGGCGGCCGGTGGATGGCGCTGGATCGACGCGGTTGGGCGCAGGGGCGCCCGTCCGGCGACCAAGCGCCGGATGGACCTCACCGCTGACTGTCGTCGCGCTCGCGGTCGCATTGGTCCTGGCGCTCGGTCCCGCCTCCTCAGCGCAGGCGACGACGATCTGGGCCGTCGGCGACGGAGCCGTTCCAGGCTCCGCGGACGATGACACCGCCGCGCGCATCCAGGCGGAGGGGGACTTCCGGCGGCTGCTGTATCTGGGCGACGTGTACGAGACCGGCACCGCGTTCGAGTTCGCCACGAACTACCAAAGCTCATTCGGACGCTTCAAGGCGAAGACGAGCCCTACGCCCGGGAATCACGACTGGCCGAATCACCCCCTGGGCTACGACCCCTACTGGGGGCCCCAGGCACCGCGCAACGGCGGCCACTTCTATTCGTTCGACCTCGGCGGCTGGCACATCGTCAGCCTGAACACGCAGGAGCCGATCGGCAGCGGCTCGGCCCAACTCGCCTGGCTGCGGGGCGATCTGGCGCGCCACCCCGGCGACTGTACGATCGCCTTCTTCCACAGGCCGCGCTACAACGCCGGCGAGCATGGAAGCGATCCCTCGCTCGGCGCGCTCTGGTCGACGCTGTCAGGTCACGCGGTCGCCGCGCTGAGCGGCCACGATCACAACTACCAGCGCTTTCGGCGCCGTCATGGCGTGGTCCAGTTCGTGGTCGGCACCGGCGGCAGGGAGCGCTACTCGGTCGATGAGAGCCACCGGCGACTCAAGGCCTCGGACGATCGCCACTTCGGCGCCCTGCGCCTCCGCCTCGAGAGCGGCTCCGCGAGATACACCTTCGTTCGCAAGTCCGGCCGGCGAGGGGATTCGGGCTCACTCAGTTGCAGCACCGGGTGACTCGCGGATGCGCTGCTGCGCGCCCGCTCAGGCCTTGACGACCGATTTCGCGCGGCGGGCCCGCTTCACGCGCGCGCTCCTGTCGAGCTCGACCTTCCGCAGTCGCACCGCCTGCGGCGTGACCTCGACGCACTCGTCGTCCCGCAGGAACTCCAACGCCTGGTCGAGCGAGAGCCGTCGTGCCGGTACCAGCCGGACGAGGACGTCGGCGTTCGCGGAGCGCATGTTCGTGAGGTGCTTCTCCTTCACCGCGTTTACGTCGAGGTCCTCGGGCCGGGCGTTCTCCCCCACGATCATCCCCTCGTAGACCTCCTCGCCCGGGCCGACGAACAGCGTCCCTCGCTCCTGGAGTCCGAAGAGCGCGAAGCTCGCCGTCAGGCCGCGACGGTCCGCCACTAGCGCGCCGGTCGGTCGCGTTCTCATGTCGCCCGCCCACGGCTCCCAGCGGTCGAAGACGTGGTGGAGGAGCCCTGTCCCGCGCGTCTCGGTGAGGAACTCGGTGCGCAGGCCGATGAGGCCGCGCGCCGGCACCAGGTACTCCATGCGCACCCACCCGGTGCCGTGGTTGACCATCTGCTCGAGTCTTCCCCTGCGCAGCGCGAGGAGCTGGGTCACTACTCCTACGTAGTCCTCGGGCACGTCGATAGCCAGCCGCTCGACCGGCTCGTGCACCCGACCGTCGATCACCCGCGTGAGCACCTGCGGCTGGCCCACCGTCAGCTCGAAGCCCTCGCGGCGCATGAGCTCGACGAGGACCGCCAGCTGCAGCTCCCCTCGTCCCTGTACCTCCCAGGCATCGGGACGCTCGGTGTCGCCCACGCGGATCGAGACGTTGCCGATCAGCTCTTGATCGAGCCGCGCCCGCAGCTGACGCGCGGTGAGCTTCGCGCCGTCCTCCCCCGCCACCGGCGAGGTGTTGATGCCGATCACGACCGACAACGACGGCTCGTCGACCGTGATGACCGGTAGCGGGCGTGAGTCATCGGGATCCGCGAGCGTCTCTCCGATCGTCACCTCCGCGAGCCCCGCGATGGCGATGATCTCGCCCGGTCCGGCCACATCCGCTTCGACACGGTCGAGCGCCTCGGCCACGTACAGCTCGCTGACCGTTGCGGGCTCGACGCGGCCGTCGGCGCGACACCAGGCGATTGGCTGCCCGCGGCGGATCGTGCCGTGCCGTACCCGGCAAAGCGCAAGGCGACCCACGTACGGTGAGGCGTCGAGGTTCGTCACCTGCGCCTGGAGTGGATGAGCCGGGTCGTGCGAGGGGGCGGGGATCCGCTCGAGCAGGAGGTCGAGCAGCGGCGCCAGGTCGGCCCCCTCGACGCCCGCCTCCAGCGACGCCCAGCCCGCCCTGGCGTTCGTGTAGACGATCGGGAACTCGATCTGCTCGTCGTCGGCGTCGAGGTCGAGGAACAGCTCGTACACCTCATCGACGACGTCCGCGATGCGCGCGTCCGGCCGGTCCACCTTGTTGACCACGAGGATGACGGGCAGCCGGGCCTCGAGCGCCTTTCTCAGCACGAAGCGAGTCTGTGGCAGCGGGCCCTCGGAGGCGTCGACCAGAAGCAGCACGCCGTCGACCATCGTCAGCGCGCGCTCCACCTCGCCGCCGAAGTCCGAGTGGCCGGGCGTGTCGACGATGTTGAGCTTCACGCCCCCGTAGCGGACCGCCGTGTTCTTCGCGAGGATCGTGATGCCCTTCTCACGCTCCAGGTCCATCGAGTCCATGACGCGCACGGCCACGTCCTGGTTAGCGCGGAACGCCCCGGACTGCCAGAGCATGGCGTCGACCAGCGTCGTCTTGCCGTGGTCGACGTGGGCGACGATTGCGACGTTCCGGAGATCCTCGCGGTTGACCATTGGCGGCTGATGCTACGGTGAGCGAGTCGGGTGGCCACCGTGGCGCCCGAGAGGTTCCGTCTCTCTGTGCGCTCGTGAGCGCTACCGGGGTCGCCGGATCTCCCCGCAGCTCACAAGGAGTTCACACATATGTCATCGCAGTCCTTCGCCGATCTCGGCGTTTCCCGTCCGGTGCTCGACGCGCTCACAGCGCGCGGCATCACCACCCCCTTCGCCGTTCAGCGGCTTGTCATCGCCGACGTGCTCGCCGGGCGCGACGTGCTCGCCCAGTCACCGACCGGGTCGGGCAAGACGCTTGCCTTCGGGGTACCCATCGCGGACAGGCTGGCGGCGAACGCGCGCCGCCCGGCCGCGCTCGTGCTCGCACCGACGCGCGAGCTGGCAAGCCAGATCGTCGACGAGGTGCGCGGGGTGGCCCGCGCCCGAGCCCTGTCGATCGCCGTCGTCTACGGCGGTGTGGGTATCCAGCGCCAGGCTCGGCTCGCGGCCAAGGCGCACATCGTGGTAGCCACGCCCGGGCGCCTGGAGGACTTGCTCGAGCGCCGGGAGCTCACTCTCGAGCAAGTTCGCGTCCTCGTCCTCGACGAAGCCGATCGCATGCTCGACATGGGCTTCAAGCCCGCCGTCGATCGCATCGTGGCCAAGACGCGGGCCGACCGTCAGACGCTCTTCTTCTCGGCCACGCTCCAGGGCGAGGTGGGCCGACTGGCCGCCGCCTACACTCGGGACGCCCGCCGCCATGTCCACAAGCCGGCGCCCGAGCGCCGCGCCGAGGTGGAGCACCGCTTCGTCCATCTCGCGCACGAGGGCAAGCTCGGCGCGCTGACCCTGGAGCTGCGCGACGAGCGCCGTGGCCGGACGCTCGTCTTCGTGCGCACGAAGCGCGGCGCCGACCGGCTGGTGAAGCGCCTGAAGGCACAGAACCTGCCCGCGGTCGCCATGCACGGCGACAAGTCGCAGTCCCAGCGCGAGAGGGCCCTGGCTCGGTTCGAGGCCGGGGACGTCGACACGCTGGTGGCAACAGACGTGGCCGCCCGCGGCATCGACGTCGCCGACATCACGCACGTGATCAACTTCGACGCGCCCGGCGATTGCGACGCCTACGTTCACAGGGTCGGGCGCACCGGCCGCGCCGGCCGCACTGGCGCTGGCGTGAGCTTCGTCCTCGCCGATCAGGCGCGTGACATGCGGCGCATCGCTGCCGACCTCGGTCTCGCGCAGGAGTTCGATCAGGCCCGCGGCGGGCGTTGATGTTCGCGTCCGCGTCCACTCGCTCCGGAAGGCCCGCGCCATGTCGTCGCGCGTAGAGGAGCTTCGAGCCGAGGCGCGGTACCAGCGCCAGCGCCGAGACCTCTACAAGGCCAGGGTCCATGGCCCGCGGCCTACCAGCCTTGTTCGCCTGAGGGAGCTCGAGCGTGCGTGCGCGCTGGCGGAGGAGCGGGTTCTCCACGCGGAGCGTCCGCCGACCGGCTAGGGTTCCGCTCGAGCCCCTGATTGAGGAGTGGACGAAGGCGGCCGCGGCGAGGTCGTCAGCCATTTCTGGGAAGGGGACCAAGGCCGCGGGGAGCGCCCTCATCACTGAGCACCTAGGGGAGACGACGCAGATGGCCAAGTTGGGCGGCCCGAGCGCGAGCGTCGACCACGCGTCCGCGCACCGTCGCTCGGAGCACGCCGAGGCGATCCTGCGCCGAGCGGCCGACAAGGGCTTTCGGCTGGAGCGCGTGGCGGTCGCCCTCGGGCTCGATTCAGTCACGTTCCAGCGGATCAGGGAGAAGATCGAAGGGCAGACTCCGAGCCACCGCAACGGCTCGAGCTAGCAACCAGAAACGCGCGCGGGCTGCTACGGTCCCTGGCGAAGGTCGAGTGGTTCGCACTCGACGAAAGCCGTGCAGCCGCGCTGTTGTTGCGTACCAGCATCCTCCGCGTTCGTGCAGCACATGAGCCGTGGAGGAAACATGGCCACCGGAACTGTCAAGTTCTTCAGTGACGACAAGGGCTTTGGCTTCATCACCCCCGATGAAGGCAACGCCGATCTGTTCGTCCATCACTCAGCCATCGTCGGAGAGGGCTTCAAGTCGCTCGACGAGGGCGCGAAGGTCTCCTACGACTCGGAGGCCGGAGACAAGGGCCCGAGGGCGGTAAACGTCCAGCCGGTCTAGCAAGTAGCAGCGCGGCGAAGGGCCTCCGGCCGGAGGCCCTTCGCTCGCGTCTCCCCACGCCGGCCCGGCGCTGAGCGCTGCGCCGGGCAAGCTTCGTGGTGCGCGCCGCGCACATCCTCTTCTGCGGCCACGCCGCGAACGATGCGGATGTGAAGGCGGCCGTCAAGCGACTGGCTCCGCCGACCTTGGTCGAAGCCGCCCACGCTTGACCCGCGGCGCGAACGGCTGCGCTCCAGCCGCGGCCGGGTTGCAGCTCGCCGGCGGATCGGTAAGAGTGGGCGCGGGGTGAGGGGATAGGCGCGAGAGGAGGAAGGTCCGGGCTTGCTGGCCACCGGAGAGCGCCCGCTGCGGCGCTACGGAGCGGAGCGGGTCTTGCCCTACTGGTGGTCCTCGGCCTCGCCTTCCCCTCGGTCAGCGCTGCCGGACCGCTCGATCTTCTTCCGTTGCCGGAGCAGGGAGAGAGGGGCGGCAAGGCTCGCCCCGGGAAGGACAAGCGAAAGCCGGCGCGCAAGGCGCGACTGGACCTCCGTCTCGAGCGAACTCCGGTCATCGCGAGGAGCGATTACCGCAAGCTTCCCCCGATGGGAAGGCGCGGCCAGCTCGGGCTGAATCGCAAAGAGGGCGCACCGTTCTTCCTCGCCCACCAGCAAGCCGGTGACCTCTATGTGCGCGCCGGGCTCGTCCGGGGGAGCCCGCGTCTGGTCAAGCGTGGACTGCGAGCCTTCGACTACGCCTTTGCGCGCCAGCGACCCGACGGCAGCTTCGGCGCCATTCAGACGGAGGAGTACGCCTTCTTCCTCGAGGCCGTGGCGCACTCGATTCTGCTTCTCGACCAGACGCGCTACGGGCGCAACCACGAGCGGAAGTTGAAGAAGTACAAGCGGCCGTTGCGGCGGGCCGCCCGCCGGATGACCGCACGCTCCGCCTGGTCCCTGTTCAAGCAGCGCAACTCGTTCTACACCCACAGCGGGTTCACGGTCGGGACCTCGCTCGGCCTTACCGGCCTGGTCACCGGGCGCGCGAAGTTCACCCGCCGTGGAAACAAGGCGATCAGGCTCGGCCTGAGCCGTCAGCGATCGAACGGCGTCAACCCTGAGTTGGGCGGCTACGACGTGCGCTACCAGATGGCGGGCATCGTCTATGCGGAGCGCTGGTCGGTTTACTTCCCCGGCCGCCAGCTGACGCGGCGGGTCCGCCGGATGGTCGACCGGGGGCTCGGCTGGATGGCGAAGCGAATCGACAGGGACGGGTGGATCGACTGGCGCGGGAGCACGCGCACCTGCCGCGAGCGCAACACGAACGGCGAGCCGAAGACGCCCGGGTACGGGTTTGCCATCCGCGGCTTCGCCTACTCGGGTGCGCTGACCGGAAGGAAGGGCCGGCTCGCCGCGGCCAAGCGCGCGTACGGCTACCTCGAGCAGCGCAAGAAGGGTCACTCGCTATGCGGCCCGAAGGGTCGCGTCAGGCGCCACGGCCGAGACAGGCGCCACGGACGAGACCGCGACAAACATCCACGATCCCCGGGGATCCCTCTGCTCGACCCGCTGCGCCTGAACGATCTCTACGAGTGAGCGGACGCCGTCCATGGTTTCCTGGGAGACCGAGCACATCAAGCTGCGAGACGGTGCCGCGGTGGGCATCCGGCCGCTTGCGGCCGACGACCGCGGCTGCGCCCCGTGGCATCGTGGAGCGAGGAGGACCTCTCCTACCTGTCCGACGACGTGGATCACCGCCGCCACGAGGCGCTCGTGGCGGTCGAGCCAGGCTCCGACCGCGGGCTCGGAATCGCGCGGTTCTTCCGCAAGCCGGGAGAGCCGGAGACGGCGGAGGTGGCGGTGGCCGTGGCGGACGACTGGCAGGGTCGCGGCATCGGCACGGAGCTCTTGACCAGGCTCACCGAACGGGCGAGACGCGAGGGCATACGGCGCTATACGGCCGTCGTGGCGACGGACAATCGAGAGATGGCAGACCGGCTCGAGCGCGCCGGCGCCATGGGCGACGGCGGCTCGGGCGAGGAAGGCACGAGCCAGTACGTCGTCGACCTGCCGACGGACGGGATCGGCGGCCTCCTGCAGCGGGCCCTGCGGGCCGCGGCGCGGCGCTGATACGTCGTTCCGTCGGCCGCGCCTGCGTTATCGGGCCGCGCGGCTCATACTGTGCGTGCGCTTGGAGACCCGGCCCGTGAGCGACGAACAGGCACCCCGCGACCCCAGGCCGCTCGAGGAGGAGCCCGCCGAGCCTCCCGCGCGCGCCGAGCCGGTGGTCGTCCCCCGCTGGATCCAGCTCGTGTTCCTGCCGCTCGCCGCGCTCGGGTTGTTCGAGCTCGCTCGCGCGGCGGGTCCGGTTCTCCTCATCTTCATCGTCGCGGCCGTCGCGGCGCTCATCCTGAATCCACTGGTGACGCTGCTCGAGCGCGGCCGGCTTCCGCGCGGGCTGGCGGTCTTGGCGGTCTACGTCGGCGCGTTCCTCGTGATGGCCGTCGTGATCCTGGTGCTGGCCAACCCGGTCGCCAACCAGGTCTCGACGTTGCGGGACCAGGTGCCCGGGCTCATCGATTCGGCCAACCGCTCGCTTGCCGGGGTTCAGGGCTGGCTCGACGCGCGCGGGATCGACATCGAGATAACCCAGCCGGGCTCCACCGCGCTCGAGACGCTTCGAGACAACCTCGTGGCCGGCTCCGGCGAGATCGTGTCATTCACCGGCGAGCTCCTCCGGCGCTTCGTGGAGGCGGCCTTCGCTCTGATCCTCGTGCTGGTCCTCTCGATCTACATGCTGCTCTACGGCCATCGGATCGGAGCCGTCGTTCGCTCGGCCATGCCGTCAGGGGACGGATCTCCCGAAGACGACTATCCGACGCGCGCACAGAAGGCCGTGTTCGGATACGTGCGCGGCCAGCTCGCGTTCAGCCTCATCATGGGAACGAGCGCCGGCGCGGCGCTGTGGGTCTTCGGCGCGCTCGGGATCTTCCCCGCCGGGCGGACCTACGCCGTGGCCTTCGGCGCCTTCTTCGGGCTCATGGAGATCATCCCGTACGTGGGGCCAATCATCGGCCCTCTGCCCGCGATCCTCGTTGCGCTGTTCCAGGATCCGATCACGGCCGTCTGGGTGGGGCTCCTGTTCCTCGCCCTACAGCAGCTGGAGGGCCACGTCGTGGCCCCGCAGGTCTTCGGCCACTCGCTTCGAATCAACCCGCTTCTCGTGATCTTCGCCCTGCTCCTCGGAGGCAAGCTGTACGGGATCGTCGGGGCCCTCGTGGCCCTGCCGCTGGCGGCGGTCGCCCGCGAGACGGCCGTCTACCTGCGGCGTCACCTCGTGCTCGAGCCGTGGGGCACGCCACGCGCGGGCGCCCTTGGCGCGGGCTCGGTCGTCCGCTCGTCGGCGACTACTCGGTGCGCCAGTTGCGGTGCCCCGGGGGACGAGGACGACGCGTACTGTCGGCGCTGCAGCGCTCCGCTCGCGGGCGACACGTTCGCCGCCGGGCATCCGGGGCAGGGCAGCCTGCTCTGATGCCCAAGGAGCGTTACTCCTTCTCCGGCATCTGCAGCGTCTCGGGCATCGGAACGCCCTCGGACAGCTCCTTCGTCCGCTCGATCTCCGCGTTCAACTCGGCACCGAGGAGAAGCGCGGAGTTCGTGAGCCATAGCCATACGAGTAGGACGACGGCGGCCGCGAAGCCGCCGTAGGTCGCGTTTATGCTGCCGAAGTTCGATACGTAGAGGAAGAAGGCGGCCGAGGCGAGCAGCCAAATGAGCACGCCGACCACGGCGCCCGGCGTGATCCACTTGAACTTGCGCTGCGTGACGTTGGGCGTCACGTAGTAGACGAAGCCGAACACCAGCATCGCCACGGCGAGCGCCGCCGGCCAGCGCAAGATCTTCCAGACGAGCGCGGCCGTCGAGCCGAGGTCGAGAAAGCCGAACACGTCCTCGGCGAGCCCCCCGCCGACGAACATCAGGATGAGCGTCACGAGGATCAGCGCCCCGAGCAGGAACGTGGATCCCACGTCCGTGGCCTTGCGGCGCACGAACCCGCGGCCCTCGTCCGTCTCGTAGACGACGTTGAGCGCTCGTCTGGCTGCCTCCAGTGCGCCGGTGGTTCCGTAGAGCGTCGTCACGAGGCCCACGGCCAGAGCGGTCGCCGCCGTGCCCTTGCTTTGCAGCGCGCTGCGAAGCGAGGCGTCGATCGTGTCGATCGTCGAGGCCGGCGCCACCTCGCGCAGATAGGAGAGGATCGCGTCATAGGTGGCGGGAAACTGGCCGAGGAGCCCGAGCAGGGACATGCCCATCAGCAAGGCCGGAAACAGCGACATCAGGCTGTAATAGGTCAGCGCCGCGGCGTGATGGGTCATCTGGTCGTCGTAGAACGACTTGAACGTCCGCTTGGCGGTCGACACCGTGCGCCCCACGGCCCCTACGCTAGCCAGTCGTGCCCGATCGCCTTTCAGCACCCCCGAGCCGGGCTCTAACGCGTATTGCCGGTGTGCCCCAGCGAGTAGCGGCCGGGCTGGGGCCACACGGCCATTCCGTGTGGGCCGCTGCCGACCGGAATGCGAGCGCGAAGCTTTCCGCTCTTCGTGTCGAAGCCGTAGACCTCGCTGCTGTAGCGCCCCGTGAGCCAGAGCACCTTGCCATCGGGCGACACGCCCCCCATGTCGGGGCTTCCGCCGCCGGGAATCTGCCATTTGTCCACGACCCTGCGTTTCGTGAAGTCGACCACCGAGATCGTGCCCTCGTCACGGTTCGACGCGTACATGACCTTCGCGTCGCGACTCGGGTAGAGGCCGTGCGCGCCCTCCCCGGTGGGCAGGAAGTCGAGGACCTTCAACCGCTCTCCGTCGATCTGCCAGAGCCCGTTCGAGGCCATGTCGGCTACCCAGAAGATCTGCCCGTCGGGCGAGAGCTTCACGTCCTGTGGCATGCCGTCCGCCCGGGGTAGCGCGAGCCGGTCCACGAGCTTGCGCCTCTCGAGATCGATCTTGATCATCGCGGCGGCGAACTCGCAGCTGACGATCGCGTAGCTCCCGTCGGCGGAGAAGTCCATGTGGTTGACGCCCTCGCATGGCACCTCCACCGATTCCTCGAGCTTCATCGTCTCCGGATCGCGGAAGTCGAGGCGCGCCAGGCGCTCGGCCACGACGATCGCCGAGCTGCCGTCGGGAGTGAAGTAGAGGTTGTAGGGGTCCTCGACTTGGATCGGCTTGCCGTCCGGTCGAGCGGTCGCCGGATCGATCGCCGTGAGCGTGTTGCCTTGATTGCTGTTCACGTAGAGCCGCGACATGTCGTGGGAGGGCGTGACGTGTTGGGGAAGGCCGCCGACCGAGAAGCTGCGGATGATCTTCTCCTTCAGGGGATCGATCACATCTACGGTGTCGCTCTCGCTGTTCGGCACGTAGAGGCGGTAGGGCACGTCCTGCGTCGCGGGCGCCAGCATGCCTTCAGCGGTGGCGGCGTACACGTTGTCGGGACCCGAGTTGCCGGCCGGATCCGGGGCTTGTGGGGGCTCCTCGGCGACGGTCGCCCGAGTTTCCGCCCGCGGATCGAGGACGAGCGGATCGGGGCGATCGGGGCTGCCGCCGCACGCGAGCGGGGCGACGCCAACGGTCACAAGTAGGGGGACTAGGAGGGTGCGTAAGCTCGTCACGGGCGGCTACATCTAACAGAGTCGGGCCTCCTGCTCTAGGCCCAGGGCAGCAGATCGTCACTGACGCGCGGACGGCCTGGCCCAGTTCCTCCGCTTGAATTGAGACATGCAGCCGAATGAAAGCGAAGGCGACCGAGGAAGCGCGACGATCGACCCTCGCGTCGAGATCGGGCACGTACACCTCAAGGTGGCCGACATCGAGCGCTCGCTCGGCTTCTACCACGAAGTGCTCGGCTTCGAGGTGCAGGAGCGGTGGGGCGGGGAGGCCGCGTTCATCTCAGCAGGGGGCTATCACCACCACATCGCGCTCAACACCTGGCAGAGCCGTGGCGGCGGCCCGCCCCCGCCCGGGACTACGGGCCTCTTCCACCTCGCTGTGCGCTATCCCACGCGCGGAGCGCTCGGCGACGCGCTGAGGCGAGTGGTGGACGCGGGCATCCGCCTCGATGGAGCGAGCGACCATGGCGTGAGCGAGGCGCTCTACCTGCGCGACCCCGACCAGAACGGCGTCGAGCTCTATCGCGACAGGCCTCGTGACGAGTGGCCGCGGCGGCCCGACGGCGGAATCGCCATGTACAACGCTCCGCTCGACCTGGCGGCGCTGCTTCGTGAGGGCGGTGACGGGCCGGCCTGACCGGGGGCGCGTCAACCTCGGGCGGCCTGCGGCTCCCACTTGAACTGGCGCGCGGCTATGGCGAGGTCCCAGAGCGCCAGCACAGCGACGTCGCTCAGGTGAGGATCAGCCGCCGCGCCGCGGCAGGCGCGGAAATCGACTGCGCACTCCCGCGCGTGGGCTCTGTCCACCCGCGCGACGATCGGGCTCCCCGGTGCGCCGATCCCCCGGGCCGGCGCGGCGCTCGACCGGGTCCTCGCGAGAGTCCTCGAGTCCGTGACGGCGGTCCGGTGGACCGCGTCGCCGGTCTTCGAGCTGGTGACGCCGCTCGCCGTACAGCACGAGGACCGCGAGCACGAGCGCCAGCAGGATCGCCCAAGCGATGCCGAGGGCGCCGAGCAGCGAGACCGCTAGCGGGATCGCCGTTTCGATGATCATCCTCGAGCATCCCTTCGCTCGAGTCGCGCCAGTGCCGTCATCCGTGACTTCGACCTCCTCGGCGGAGCTCCTGCCGCCCTCGACCAGGTCATGATCCTCCTGCGGGGTGGGTAAAGCAAGCAGTATGACCGCGACCTCCATGGCGCTCGGGGGCGATAGGGTCCAATCGGCCGTCAAGCCCTCGGACGGGAGTCGAGAGATATGAACGCGCGTGGAGGCATCGATCTCGGAGGAACGAAGATCCAGGCCGTGATCGTGAACTCCCGCAATCGGGTTCTGGGTGAGGCGCGGGGGCCGACGCCCACGACCGGCGGACCGGCGGACGTGGCAGCGGCGATGGCGACGATCCTCGAGGAGGCCGTCGCTGCGGCCGGCGTGGAGGTAGACAGCCTCGTTGGCGTGGGCGTCGGATCGCCGGGCGAGGTCGACGCCGCGGCCGGGACCGTCGCCCAGGCACGCAACCTTCCCGACTGGGAGAAGGCCTTCCCGCTCGGGCCGAGGCTCAGCAAGTCGCTCGGGGCGCCCGTGGCCATCGGAAACGACGTCCAGGTGGCAACCGACGCGGAGTTCGAGCTCGGCGCCGGCGAGCCGTACCGGTCCCTGCTGGGCGTGTTCTGGGGAACCGGCGTCGGCGGCGGGCTCATCCTCGACGGGAAGCCCTGGACCGGCCGGGGAGCCGCCGGCGAGATCGGTCACATGGTGGTCAAGCGCGGCGGCGCGCACTGTCCTTGCGGCCGTTACGGCTGCCTCGAGGCCTACGCGGGGCGCGGAGCGATGGAGGCACGTGCGCGGCGCGCGGTGAAGGATGGCGAGAAGACCAAGCTCTTCAAGATCATGGAGAGCAAGGGCAAGACGCGCCTCGCTAGCGGGGTGTGGGCCAAGGCGCTGCGCGACGGGGACGAGCTGGCGGAGCAGCTGATCGACCGCGCGGTGGAGGCGCTCGGCGCCGGTGTCGCCTCCGCGGTGAACCTGCTGGACGTGGAGGCGGTCGTGATCGGCGGCGGGCTCGGCGTCCGCTTCGGCGCCCCTTTCGCGGAGCGGATCAAATACGCAATGGCTCCCCACCTGTTCGTCTCGGATCGTCCCCCGAAGGTGCACGTGGCCTCGCTCGGAGACCTCGGCGGCGCGATCGGCGCCGCTCTGCTCGTGTCGAGCGGCAACGGGCGCGGGGCCAAACCACGGCCGCGAAATGCCCGAGCTCGGAAGCCCTCGGCGGCGCGGGCGCGAGCCTAGGCGTTCACCGGCGCTCGCCGGGCGAGCAGATGGCGAGTTGCCTGCCAACGTCAACGGTCTAGCCGAGGCTGCCGCACACCACTCGAGGGCGAGGTGGGGTTCGACCAGGGCACCGCCTGGCAGACTGTGGCCCGGAAACGCGCGATGAGCATCATCCTCTACCTCATCATCCTCGCCGTGAGCGGGCTCCTCGTCGGAGCTCTGGCTCGACTCGCGCTTCCGGGACGCGATCCGCTGTCTCTACCACAGACGATGCTCGTGGGCATCGCGGGGTCGCTCGCCGCGGGGCTCGTCTACTGGCTCGTCTTCAGCCGCAACGGCGGCGGGATCCTGCTGTCGGTGCTGTTTGCCACCGGAATCGTCTACGCGATCCGCCGCTCGCGGGGAGGGACGCTCACGCGGCCGGCGCCGGAGCGCCGCAGGCTCCCTTAAGCACGGTCAACCGAGCCGCCCGGTCAAACGGCGGCGTGACCGGCCAGGCGCGATACGCGGTGGTGGCGAGCCGCCCGGTCAAACGGCGGCGTGACCGGCCAGGCGCGATACGCGGTGGTGGTCGAAGCCCTCGACCGCCTGAAGGTCACCGACGGAGGCGAAGCGTCCGTACGTCTCTCGGTGCGCGACGATCCGTTCGGCGGCTCGCATGCCGACCCCCGGCAGGTTCCTGATCTCCTCGGCGGTGGCCTCGTTGAGGTTGACCGGAGACGTGTCGACGGGCGGGCGAGCGCGCTCTGCCGGTGCCGATCGCTCGGCTGCCGTCGTGGTGGCGCGGACGCTACGCGGACGGCTGGAGGGCTGCGGTCCATCTCGGGTCGGCGAGGGTTCCGCCCGAGCGGACGAGGACCGTGTCGCCGCGGACCGGTCCTCGGACAGGAATGGCCGTGAGCCAGCGGCCTGCAAGGCTTGACCGCCCGCGGGAAGCGGCGCGCGCGCCCAGCGCTCCTCGCGCGAGCGCATCTCGCGTTCGGCGCCGTTCTTGGCCATCACCCCCACCACCACGCACGCGATGAGGAGGATCAGAATCAGAAGGAACGTTCCCATTTGCTCGGCAGGGTAGCGACCCCGTACGGACGTGAAAAGCCTGGATCTCCGACGAATCGAAGACCCATCGACGCCGGCACTGGTTAGGCTGCGAACGCTCGCCCGTAGGGCGGTGACACCGGCGTCGTCTGGTTCGGCATCCGCTCATGCGCGCACTAGGCGACGAATGTCCGGACGCTCGATATCGCTCACCCGCTGGAGCCTCGCCCTGGGAACAGGTCTGTTGCTCCTGTTGGCCGCCGGCTGCGGCGGCACCGACGAGCAGGGAGCGGCCCGTGAGGCACCGACCGGCCAGACTACGGGCCGGGCAACCGCGCCGGAGGCTCGGGGAGGGCAGCCGGCGGCGAAGCCGCAGGAACGACCGCGAGCCGGAGGAAACGGCGCTCCGTCGCCGCAGGCGCACGGCGAAGCCGCCGGTGGAAACGGCCCAGGTGGATGCGAGTACACGGCACCGCCCGGACGGCTCGGCGAGGGAGCGGTGAAGATCGAGCTCACCGGGGCGTCCTGCGACGAACGGCGCCGGCTCGCCCTCGCGGCCGCGCTGGGCCAGCCTGCCGGGGCGAACCTCCCGGTTCGTCGCGATGGCTTTGACTGTGAGCCGTCCACGCGTGAGCGCGGCGTCGACGTGACCTACTCCTGCACGAAAGCCTCTCAGCGCGCTCGTTTCGCGATCTCGTGGGGTGGTGAGCAATGAGCCGTTTCGGATGCGCGGGACGAGGGTCGAGTTCCGGCGCGGGCAGCATCGCCTCCACCGGATCGGTGGGATCGATCGCATCCATCGGGTCGATCGGCTCCATCGGATCGAGCGCGACGCTCGGGCGTGTGGGCTCCTCCGAGCGGACGCCCGGGCGACGCGCCGCCGCCACGGGGGCGTCGCTCGCTGCCTTCGTGGCGATCGTGGCCGCCGTGCGGCTCGCCGCCCGCTGAGTCGTCAACTAGGAGAGCCGGCCCGCGAGCCCGGCGGCGATGTGGCGCGCGCAGGCCATGATCGTGACCATCGGATTGACCTTCACGGCGGTCGGAAAGATGCTGGCGTCCGCGACGTAGAGGCCCGGGACATCGTGCGTCTCGCCGGACGGGGCGACCACCGACCGGCGCGGATCGGCGGCCATCCGCGCGGTCCCCATGGGGTGGAACGCCTCCAACCGTAGCTCGGAGGGGCGGAAGCCGCCGTTCTCGACCAGAGCGCTCTGCTCGCCGGGGGCGAGTGAGGCGATCCGGCCGAGTTGCGGGTACACCTCCCGGGCACCGGCGGCGAAGTGGACGTCGGCCGCCCGCGCGATCCCGTAGCGGATCGCCTCGGCGTCGTCACCGCGGAGGCGGTAGGAGAGCCGGAGGCGACCGCCGCGAAGGCGTACCCGCCCCTCCGATCGCTCGGAAAGATGCACGCCGATCACGGCGAGCCGATCGAAGCCCTCCAGGCGTCGCTTGAAGGGCGGTCCAGCGCCGCGGAGCCAGTGCGCGCCGAAAGGCAGGGGCGTGAAGGTCGCTTCGAGGAACAGCCCGCGGTCGCTCCACTGGTCGACGTACCAGCTCTGCATCACGCCGTCCCAGCCGCGGACCTCCTCGTCGAAGAGGGCGCCGACCCAGCAGGCGGGGTGGACTCGCAGATGGCGGCCCACCATGCCGGAGCCGTTTGCCAGCCCTTGGCCGAGAAGGAGCTCGGGCGTCCCCAGCGATCCGCAGGCCAGCACGACCGCACGAGCGCGGACCTCATACCGACCGCCCCCGGCCTCCCTTGCCGCGGCGACCCCTACCGCTCGACCGTTCTGAAGGATCACCCTCTCCACGCGCGCGTGCGCGCGCACGCGGGCCCCCGCGGCCACGGCGCGCGGCAGCTCGGAGACATGGGTGGCCTGCTTGGCGTCGATCCTGCAGCCCATCGGGCAGGCGCCGCAGCAGCGAACGCGGCCGGCGTTGCGGGCTATCGGACCGTTTGAGACGCCGAGTGCTTCGGAGCCCGCGCGGCACAGCGCCGCGTTGCGCCCGGCGGTCGCCGGGTCGACCGGCGCCACGTGCAGCGCGCGCTCGACGGCCTCGAGCTCCTCGTCGAGCGACGTGGACCAGGCGATGCCGTAGTCCTCGCTCCAGCGTGCGAGGACATCGGTCGGTGGCCGCATGCAGGTGCCCGAGTTCACGACCGTGGTCCCGCCGACGCAGCGGCCCACCGGCAGGGGGATGGCCGGACGCCCCTCGCAGAACGTGAGCCCGCCGTCGCGGTAGAGCGTGCGCACGGCCTCGAGCGGGTCGGAGGAGTAGCTCCCGGCGTCGTGGTATCCGCCCTGCTCGAGGACGATCACGTCGAGGCCCCGCTCGGCGAGCACGCGCGCCGCCGCGGCGCCCCCGGCGCCCGAGCCGACGATGACCACGTCGCAGCGCTCGACCGCATCGGGCGGCACGAGCGAGTCGCGGTCGAGGGCCGGGGCCGGTGCGTCCCATGCGGGCTCCTCGGCCCCCGGCGCAAGGACGCAGCGCGGCTCCGTGCCCACCGCTGACTGCACCCGCGGGTCGCGGCCGTAGGCGAAACAGGTGACCGTCTTCAGCAGGAGCAGGAGGTCCCGGCGCAGGCTAACGGAGCTCTGCTCCATGCGTTCGATGTGAGCGATCCGCTCGTCGAGCGGGAGGCGCGAGAAGCGGCGTGGGAACGTCGAGCGTTCGAAGACCCGGAGCGCCGCCCGAACGAGCCGCTGCGTTTGAGGGGGCACGGCGGCCAGCAGTCGGGACACGGGCTCGACGACCGGCGCTCCGCCGTCGGCCTCGGCCGCCGGGAGCGCTCCGCCAGCTGGCAGCAGCGCCTCGGCGAACGCTCTCAGCGTCGCGCGCCCCGGTGCGTCGAGCCCGGTTGCCGCCACGCGCTCCCGCCCCTCAGGCGGGCGGAGTGACCGCGGCGCTCGGCGTTCGCGCCGAGGGTGCGGGCGCTGACTCGACCTGCCCGGCGAGCGCCCAGCACCAGATGGCGATGCCGACCAAGCTGCCGTCGACCAGGAAGTTGAGGAGATAGATGAAGACGTCGGCGTCCCACACGAAGAACGCGCCGCCCGCCAGCGATGACGCTGCCTTCCCGGCCGCGAGCACGAGGAGCAGCGGCCGGAAGCGCCGCACGTCCGACTGCACGATCAGTGCGATGCCGGTGATCACGACCATGTAGGCGAACGCGAGACCGAGCCAGAGCTTCTGCTCGGTCGCCGGAGCTTCGGCGAAGCTGCCGAACCAGCCGCCGACGCGGTCGACCGTGTCGATCACTCCATCGGGCGTGACGATGAAGAGCAACCCCGTCACCGCGAAGCATGCGGCCAGCAGCCGCATAGTGAGGACGACGAGCCGCTCGGCCTTGTCCGGGCTCATGGCGGGCATCGTAACCGGCGCGATACCGTGACTCCCGTGACGGAGGTATCAGGGACGAACCGCATACGGATTGACGTGGACCGTGAGCTCTGCATCGGATCAGGGGACTGCGTGGATTCCGCCCCTGACGTCTTCCAACTCGACGACGAGGGCAAGGCCGTTGTGGTGGACCCGGACGGAGCCCCGGTCGACGACATCGTGGACGCCGCCAGGAACTGCCCGGTCACCGCGATCTCCGTCACGGGCGAGGAAGGGGAGATCTACCCGTAGTCACGCCGGCCTCCAGCCACAAACTGGCCCTGGCTCAAGTGCGGCTGCCGCCGGCACGGCGGACAAGCCCGCCGATCAGCTGTCCGACGATCAGGTAGACGATCGCGGCGATGCCGTAGTTGATCGCGATCTCGACCTTCATGTCCTCTGGGGTAAAGAGGCCGTCGAACGGCCCGACGAGGAAATCGCCCACGTCGAGGATGAACGACACGATCCCGTTTTCCTCGTTCGCCTCCAGCACCACGAAGATGATCGCCAGCACGATGAGGAACGCGGCGATCCGAAAGATCGTCGCGATCACCGTCGCCGCCAGCTCCAGCGCCGTCCCGCCGCCTCTTCTCATAACATCCTCCCGCTCGGTCGCTTAGATTGCGCGAGCCTATTACGCGCGGGGCTGCGTCCCACGCTTGCGATCCTTCGCCAGCTTCGCGAGGTGATCGTCGAGGGTCCCCCGCACCCAGCGCCGCGTCCCGGCATCCGCGATGCGGTAGCGGCCCAGGAGCTCGCGTTGGCCCTCGAGCGGCAGGCCGGCGATCGTCCAGCGTATTGCCAGGCGCTCGAACAGCATCTCCTCATGGCGCTGCCAGCGATCGTCGGCGGAGGCGGCGGGGCCGCCGGGGGGCTCTCGCAGCTTCCGCACGGTCCCCTCGCTGAGGCCGTCGCGAAGCCTCAGCACGTTGCCCTCGCCGTCGACGTAGTCCGTGGCTGGCTTGCCCGCCGTGCTGTTTGCCCTGTGGCGCTGTCTGCGGCCCACGGGTCAGTCGGCCTCGAAGAAGCGGCGGATCGCTGCATGCGTCTGGGCCGGCCGTTCGAGCTGCGGCACATGCCCGCAATCGAGCTCCACATGGCGGGCGGCCGGCAGCGCCCGCTCCACATGGCGCGCGAAGGCGATCGGGACCACCGTGTCCTGCTTTCCCCACACGAACAGCGACTCCGGGGCGAGCGTGGCGAGGCGCGGCCAGAAGCCGTCCGGTCCCTCGGGCTCCTCCAGGTAGATCTGCCGGGCCGCGGCGTAAAACGCGGCGCGCCCGCGAGGAGTCAGGTAGGCGCGGAGGAACTCGTCCACCCCCGCGCCGGTCCACCCGTCGCCGGCGCCCGGAATAGCGCGACGCACCAGCCCCTCGATCAGCCCGCGCGGGGTCACCTGCACGAGCCCGAGCTCCGGCCGCAGCAGCCGGACGAAGGACGCCCACCTTCGCTCCCGAAGCCAAGCGAGGGACGGACAGAGAAGCGCCAGTCGGTCGACGCGGTCAGGTGACTGGAAACCGACCTCGAGCGCCACGCGCCCACCCATGCTGTTGCCGACCAGGTACGCGCGGTCGAGCTCGAGGACGTCCATGGCGGCGATGACCGACCGCGCCAAGAAAGGCGCGTCGTAGGCCGCCCCGAGAGGCTTGACCGAATCGCCGAACCCCGGTAGGTCGATCGCCACCACGCGGTAGTCGGCTGCGAGCGCCGCGACGGTCGGCAGGAACGAGGCCTTGGTGCCACCGAGGCCGTGCAGGGCGATGACCGCGTGCCCTGTCCCGGCCTGGAGCAGCGACAGGTAGCCAATCCCTGTCCGCACTCGGCCGAACTCGAGCCGGCCGGCCCCGGTCGCGCCGCTCGTCGCGGCGAGGAAGCCGATCCCGAGGTGCAGGTTGCGGCGAACGGACAGCCGGCCCGCGCGGAAGGCGCGCATTCCGCCGCGGACGTCGCTCGCCACCGCGCTCCAGGCGCGGCCGTCCGCGGTGAGGAGGGCATCCGGCGCGAGCTGGGGCGCGGACTGCTCGAGCCATGCGCGCTTGCCGTGCACCAGCACGTCCCATTCACCGTCGTCCGAGACGCCGAGCCGGATGCGTGCGCGGCCGTCCGGCGCGTCGAACGCGGTGCGGTCGAACCGGTCGACCAGCGTGGTCAGGGCCTCGGGCGCCGTGCTTGGCGCTTGCTCAATCGTCGCCTCGGTCACCTCGCGAAACCTTCCCACGCGCGCCGCTCCCGCGCCTCGCCCGCCACGGCGCCTCGGCGGCTCGTTCGACCCCTTAACGTTCGTCGCCCCACCGGCCGATAGGGACACATGACGCAGTGGCGGTTGGGGGAGTGGCGCGATGCCGTTGCTCGGCGCCTGCCCGGCCCGAGGGGAGGAAGAGCCCGACGCCAGCTCGTTCGCGAGCCCGACCGCGATGGCGAGTGTGGTGGGCACCCTCTACGTGGTGGGCGCCACGATCGCCCTCGCCACGATGGCGTTTCCACAGCCGCCGGGAACGAAGGTCGGCGGCCTCTACGTCGTATACGCCATCGCCTACGTGCTCGGCGGGATCCTCCTGGTGCTTCGCGGGCGCCTGCCGCGATCGGTCGTCTCCCTGGCGCTGGGGATCGGAACCCTTTTGATCTGTACGGGGATCCTGCTCACGCTTCAGCGCTCGGGCATCTACGCGATGTTCTTCGTCTGGGTAAGTGTCGTGGCGTTCGTGTTCCTACCGCGCCGAGAGGCGCTCCTGCACGCCGTGCTCATAGCTGTCGCCTACGCCGCCGCCGTCCTCGAAGAGCGACCTGTGGGCTACGTCGAGCAGCTCGCGATCGTCGTTGGGACCGTCGCCGTGGCAGGCCTGCTGGTCGGATACCTCAAGGCGCGCATGGAGGCGGCCATCGCACAGCACGGGCGCAGCGAGGACGCCCTTCGCAAGGAGCGCGAGTTCATGGACGCCGTGCTCGAGAGCCTCGAGGACGGCGTGGTGGCCTGCGATGCGGACGGCGTCCTCACCTTGTTCAACCGGGCGACGCGCGACTTCCACGGCATCTCCGAGGAGCGGCTGCGCCCGGACGACTGGGCGGAGCACTACGACCTGTACTTGCCGGACGGCAAGACGCCGATGCCGACGGAGCAGATCCCCCTCTTCCGCGCCTTCCAGGGCGAGTCGGTGAAGAACGTGGAGCTCGTGATCGCGCCGAGGAGGGGCAGGAAGCGCACGCTGCTCGCGAACGGCAGGGCGATCTTGAACGAACGAGGGGAGAAGCTCGGGGCCGTGGTGGCGATGCACGACATCACGGAGCGCAAGCGCTTCGAGGGCGAGCTCCAGCACCTCGCGGACCACGACGCCATGACGGGGCTCCTCAACCAGCGGCGCTTCCGTGAGGAGCTCGACCTCCAGACGATCGCCGCGCACCGATACGGCCGCGAATGCGCGGTGCTCGTGCTCGACATCGACAACCTGAAGTACGTGAACGACACGCTCGGGCACACGGCCGGCGACACGCTCATCACCACGGTCGCCCGCGTGCTCGGCGAGAACGTGCGCCGCTCCGACGTCTTCGGGCGGCTGGGCGGCGACGAGTTCGCCGTGCTGGTGCCGGACGCCGACGTGGAGCACGCCGAGCAGCTTGCCGCGAACCTCGTGAGAGCGCTTCGCGGAGCGCTCATCTTCGTCAACGGTCAGCGCCTTCGGCCGACGCTCAGCGTGGGGGTCTCCGTACTACGCGCCAACGCAAACGCGAGCGGCGAAGAGCTGCTGATGGAGGCGGACATCGCCATGTACGAGGCGAAGGAGAGGGGACGCAACCGCTGGTCCGTGTTCGAGGCGGAGTTCGAGAGTCACGTCACGCCACGCTCGAACTGGGTCAACCGCATCCGCCAGGCGCTCGAGGACGAGTCCTTCGTGATCTACGGCCAGCCCATCCTCGAAGTCGCCTCGGGCAAGGTGTCAAGCGTCGAGCTGCTCCTGCGGATGCGCAGCGACAGCGGCGAGCTCGTACCGCCCGCCGCATTCCTGCCTGTGGCCGAGCGCTTCGGGCTGATCCAGGCGATCGACCGCCACGTCGTGCACGAGGCGATCGGACTGATCCGAGATCACGGCGCCGGCTCGCGTCCACTCTGCCTGCACGTGAACCTGTCGGCGAAGTCCCTGATCGACGCCGAGCTGCCGGGAGTCATCGAGCGCGATGTGAGAGCCGCCCACATCGACCCGGGGGCGCTCACCTTCGAGGTCACGGAGACGGCCGCGATCGTGAACATCGACGAGGCGAAGCGCTTCGCCGATCACCTGGTCGAGCTCGGTTGCCGCTTCGCCCTGGACGACTTCGGGGCCGGCTTCGGCTCCTTCTACTACCTGAAGCACCTGCCGTTCGACGTGCTGAAGCTGGACGGCGACTTCATTCGGGCGCTCCCCAGCAACCCGGCCGACCAGGTGGTGGTGAAGGCCATCGTCGACGTGGCGCGGGGGCTCGGGAAGCAAACGATCGCCGAATACGTGGGCGACAGGGAGACGCTCACGTTCCTCACCGAGCACGGGGTCGACTACGCGCAGGGCGAGTACGTCGGAAACCCGCGGCCGATCGGCGAGCTGCTCTCTGACCGCCGTCGCGCCGGGCCGACCCCGGTCCGGCGCTGATCGTCCTCTCGCCAGGGCGCAGGACGTAACCTTCGGGCGCCGTCGCGCAAACCTCGTCCAGGAGACAGACCATGACCGAACAGCCGCAGACATGGGCAGCCGCCGACCCGCGTGAGCCCGCAGCGCATCGAATCGTGGAGAAGATCGGCAAGCTCGAGCAGCTCGACCCGCTGGCCGAGCGCGCGGCCGACACCGTGGGGCGGCTGCTGGGTCCTGGGGCGCTCAAAGACCTGCTCAGCGGGACCTTTCTCGGACACGCGCTGCACCCGGTGCTGACCGACGTGCCGATCGGCACGTGGACCAGCGCGGCGATCCTCGACCTGCTGGGCGGCGAGGACTCGGAGAAGGCCGCCGACCTGCTCATAGGAATGGGTCTGGCCGCGGCGCTTCCGACGGCCGCGTCGGGGTGGTCGGACTGGGCGGACACCACGCAGTCGAGCGAGACCGTGCGGCGCGCGGGGCTCGTGCACGCGCTGGCGAACGCGACGGCGATCGGGCTGTACACGGCCTCGCTTGCAGCCCGGGTGAGCGGAGCCCGCGGTAGCGGTCGGTTACTCGGCCTGGCCGGGGCGGGGGTGCTCGGCATGGGCGGTTACCTCGGCGGTCATCTCGCCCACGCGAAGGGCGTGGGGGTCAACGAGACGGCCTTCGAGCACGTCCCCTCCGACTGGACCGCCACGGTGGACGAGGCAGAGGTTGAGGAGGGCCGCCCCGTCGCCGCCGACGCCGGCGGAGTCGCGGTCATGGTGGTGCGCCACCAGGGCCGTATCTACTCGGTGTCCGACCGCTGCTCCCACCGCGGCGGTCCGCTTCACGAGGGATCGGTCGAGGACGGGTGCGTGACCTGCCCGTGGCACGGGAGCGTCTTTCGCCTCGAGGACGGGTCGGTGGACAGGGGTCCAGCCAGCGCTCCGCAGCCGGCCCACGACGTCCGCGTCCGCGAGGGCAAGGTCGAGGTGCGGGCGCGTCCCGGCGCGCCGACCTGAGCATCAGGTGGAGGCGCCCGCCTCCGGTCCGCCGGGGGAGCGCGCCGCCAGCCGATCGACCAGCGCGCGGCACAGGCGCGCGGCGTCGGCGACGGTCGTGTAGTCAACGTTCTCCGCGGTGTCAGTAGGCCAGTGGTAGTTCGTCGGCATCTTGAAGCGGTCCACAGAGCCGAGCATCGCCGTGGGATATCCGGCGTTCAGGGCCAACAGACCATCGGTCGCGTTCCTAAAGCGAAGGCTCGGGTACGCATAGATCCCGAGCCGGTCGGCGCACTCGCGGACCAGGGAGAGGAGGTCCTTGGGGTACTCACGGATCCCCAGCATCCCCTCTCCCTCGAGCAGCACCAGGTGCGGCGAGCCGACGGTGTCGACGCACATGAAGTGAGTCGAGTCGCGCGGCAGCTCCGAGAAGTGCCGGCGCCCGAAGGCTTCCATTCCCTCCATGAACGACTCCTCCGAGCCCGTCGAGACAAGCATCACGCGGATGCCCGCGACGGGCGCGTCGCGCAGGCTGCGGGCCAGTGAAAGCAGCACCGCCACGCCGCTGAGGTTGTCGTTGGCCCCGGGCACCACCGAGCGGCTTCCGATGTCGGCCATCGCCGCCGCATAGCCACCCGAGAGCCCCGTGCCGATCCTTCGAGTGAGCCCCGATCCGAGCAGTGCGCCAACCGCCACCAGCGCTGGACCAGCGACGGCGCCCCACATCGTCGGCGGCGTGGTGTTGGTTCGCTCCAGGAGCTTTGGGAAGCGCCGGGCCCAGGAGCGCGCGAGCTCCGGGTGGAAAACGAGGCCGGAATGAGCGGCGTCGTGATGGGCCACGAAGACCACGGTCCGCTCGGCGGCCGCGTCGCCCGCCCTCGCCACCACGTTGGCGGTGCTCCGCTGTGGGAGCAGTCGGCGAAGCCAGCGCGCTCGCAGCCTGACGTCGTCGGCCACGGTGGCGGCGGCGAGGCCCGCCACGACGGCTGGCGCCACGCGACCGCGTGAGAGGCCGGCGAGCGCAGCGGTGCCGGTGGCGAGGCCGATCGGCCACCAGTAGGTTCCGTGCGCGCGTTCCTCCTCGAGCCTCACATCGGCCGCGAGCCGCCCTAGCTCCGCCGCTATGAGCTCTGCCGCCTCACGTTCCCCGGCGGATGCCGACGGTCGCTCGATCGCCGCGAGTCGGGTGACCCAGTCGCGCAGCTTTCCCTCGGTGGCGAGGGCCTCCTGAGGATCGCGGGGCTCGTCCGTTACGGCGGCTTTCACCAGGCGCAGCGTAATCCCCGGGGCAGAACTGTGGGCTCCCGGGAGCGGTGGGCTTCGCTCAGCAGATGCGCGGCAGCGGGTCCCCGGCCAGCATGTCGACCACACGGCTGCCGCCGAAGGCCGTGTCGAGCAGGACCATGCCGGGCGGATCAGGCCGTACCTCGGCCACGACCGCCGCTTCGCGGCCGAGCGGATGCGAGCGCAGGGCGGCAAGCGCGGCGTCGCTTGCGTGAGGGGCGACGACCGCGACCAGCTTGCCTTCGTTTGCGACGTAGAGCGGATCGATGCCGAGGATCTCGCACGCCCCGCTGACCTCCGGGCGGACTGGAAGCGCGGCCTCGTCGAGCACGATCCCGACCTCGGTCGTGAGCGCCAGCTCGTTGAGCACGGTGGCCACCCCCCCGCGCGTGGGGTCGCGCAGGCAGCGAACCTCGCCGGTTGCGTCGAGCAGCGCCGCGACCAGCTCGTGAAGCGGCGCGGTGTCGCTCTCGAGGTCAACCTCGAGCTCGAGCTCACCGCGCGCGATCATGATCGCCATCCCGTGGTCGCCGATCGTGCCCGAGACAAGCACGCGGTCGCCGGCTCGGATGGCTGCAGGCGACAGCTCGAAGCCGCGGTTGACGGACGCCACCCCGGCGGTGGAGATGTAAAGCCCGTCGGCCTTGCCGCGCTCGACGACCTTCGTGTCTCCCGTGGCCACCGGCACGCCCGCTCGCTCGGCTGCCGCTCCCATCGAGGCAGCGATGCGGCTCAGGTCATCCGTCGCAAGCCCCTCCTCGAGGATGAACGCCGCCGACAGCGCCAGCGGTCGGCCCCCGGCCATGGCCAGGTCGTTGATCGTTCCGTTCACGGCGAGCTCGCCGATGTCCCCGCCGGGGAAGAAAAGTGGCTTGACCACGAAGGAGTCGGTGGAGAAAGCAAGGCGCGGTCCCCCTCCGCCGTTCGGCTGGAGAAGCGCACTGTCGCCCAGCGGCTCGAGCAGCGGGTTCCGGAGCTCCTTGAGGAAGACGGTCTGGGTGAGCGTGTGCGACGACTTTCCGCCCGCCCCGTGAGCCAGCGTGATCTGCTTGTCCATCAGCTTCACGTGCGGCCGGCGGCGGCGACGCTCGATCGCGTCAAGGACCTCTCCCTCCGAGCGCTGGGACGGAGCCACGGCGGGCGCGGGCTGGCGCGGCTCCATCAGGCGCTCGCGGGCTCGCGTACGACCGGCTCCAGCCCTGCGATCTCCGCCTCGCGCCCACGCCGGCGGGCGAAGCGGCCGTAGTTGTAGTACGCGGCGCAGGCGCCCTCGCTCGACACCATGCAGGTGCCGATCGGCCGGTCCGGCGTGCAGGCGGTGCCGAAGACCTTGCACTCCCACGGCTTGATCACGCCCTTCAAGACCTCGCCGCACTGGCAGGCCTTGGGATCGGCCACGCGGACCCCGGGTAGCTCGTAGCGCACCTCCGCGTCCCAGTCGGCGAACTCGTCGCGCAGCTTCAGCGCGCTCTGGGAGATGAACCCGAGGCCGCGCCACTCGAAGGACGTCCGCAGCTCCATCGTCTCGGCGATAGCCCGCAGCGCTCGCGGGTTGCCCTCCTCCCGCACGACTCGCGTGTACTGGTTCTCCACCTCGTTGCGCCCGGAGGCGAGCTGGCGCATCACCATGTACACGCCCTGGAGCACGTCGAGCGGCTCGAAGCCCGAGACGGCCACCGGCTTGTCGTAGTCGCGTGCGATGAAGCGGTAGGGGCGCAGCCCGATCACGGTCGACACGTGGCCCGGCCCGATGAAGCCGTCAAGGCGCAGGTCCGGCGAGTCGAGGATCGCCCGGATCGCCGGGATGATCGTGACGTGGTTCGCGAACAGCGAGAAGTTGCGGATGCCCTCGGCGCGGGCGCGCAGGAGCGTGAGCGCGGTGGAGGGCGTAGTGGTCTCGAAGCCGATCGCGAAGAACACGACCTGGCGGTCCGGGTTCTCACGCGCGATCTTGAGCGCGTCGAGCGGCGAGTAGACCATGCGTACATCCGCGCCGCGTGCCTTCGCGTCGAGCAGCGAGCCGTGCGAGGCCGGCACGCGCACCATGTCGCCGAAGGTGGTGAAGATGACCTCCGGTCGCTCGGCGATGGCGATCGCGTCGTCCTGGCGGCCCATCGGGATCACGCACACGGGACAGCCGGGCCCGTGCACCAGCTCGATCTCGGGCGGCAACAGGTCCTCTACCCCGTGCTTATAGATGGCGTGCGTGTGACCGCCGCAGACCTCCATGACCTTGTAGTGGCGTCCGGGCTCGACGAGGCCGGCGATCCGCTCGGCGATCTGACGGGCGACATCGCCGGATCGGAACTCATCGACGAACCTCATGGCCTTTCTCCGATCGCTTCAAGCAGCAGGTGGTAGATGGTGGCATGCGCCTCCTGGAGGCGCGGGATGTAGTCGCTGCGCACAACGAAGAGGTGGTCGAGCCAGTCGAGCGTGGCCAGGCGACCGCCGTCGTAGCCCGTTATCCCGCATGTGAGCATCCCGCGCCGGCGCGCCTCCTCGAGCGCCACGAGGATGTTCGGCGAGGAGCCGCTCGTCGAGATGGCGAGCGCGACGTCCTCCGAGCGGGCGAGCGGGATGAGCTGGCGTGCGAACACGTTGTCGTAGCCCACGTCGTTGCCGACGGCGGTGACCGTGGCGACGTCGTTGGTGAGCGCCGTCGCGGACCAACCGCGCGCCAGGCAGTTGCCGGCCACGTCCTGCGCGTCGGTGGACGAGCCGCCGTTGCCGAAGGCAATCAGCCGGCCTCCGCGCTCGAGCCGCTCGCTGATCGCGCGGCCGCAATCCTCGATCGCGCCGACGTCGATCGCCTCGCGCAGCGCGATCACGTCGGCGCCCTTCCGAAGCGTCGAGCTGCGCGCGTCGGCGAGGACTGCGTCGACGTCCTTCTCCTCCGACTCGAGGAAGGGGTAGAGGAAGCCGGTCGGGTCGGCGGTGCCGGAGTCCTCGACCTCGGTCGCCGCCGCCGGCCCTGTCGGAAGCTTCTCCAGCACCACGCCGGCGTGGCACAGCACGAGGTCACCGGGCTCGACGCCGTCGACGAGATCGACGGCCACCTCCTCGCGGACGTCGCCCGTCTCGATCACCGCCGCGCCGTCTGTGACCGACCGCACCCGGGCCTCAACGGCCACGTCGCCGCAGGTGACGCAGGCGTCGGCCAGGAGCCCGGGATGCTCGAAGAACACGTGCACGAGCTCCCAGAGCACGTGGTAGGCGGTCTCCTGCACCTCCTGGACCACCTCGGGGTCGTCGCTCGGCACGGCGAACGAGTAGTCGGCCCCGATTCGTGTGTCCCCACCAGTCATGACGATCGTCAGGAGGCCTTGCGCCGCGCCGCGGGCGATGAACTCCCGCACCCTGCCGTCGTCATGGTCGTGGGAGATACCGAGGGCGATGTCGTCGCCGCGCGCGACCAGCGCCAGCTCGGTGGCGCCAGTCGGGTCGTTCGTCGGCGCCACGGCGGGCCGTGCACGCGTGCCGACGATCACGGGATGCATGAACTCCACCGCGACGTGCGCTGCGTCGGTCGCGGCGGCGCCGTATCCGAACGCAGTCAGGACGCCGCCGCGCGCAAAGGCGCGCGCCATATCGTGGGAGGCGCGCGCGATCCGGTACTGCTCCGCCTCGAGGAACGCCGACAGCACGCGGTTCCGCTCGGCGATCAGCGGGCGCAGGCGATCGGTGAGCGGCGGGGCTCCGCGGATCACTCGATCTGGCTGCCCTTCAGCTCCGCGAGCTCCTCCTCGTAGGGCTCGCCGAGCGTCTCGAGGAACTGGCGCGTGGCGGTCGCCTCCTGTTCGTCGATCTTCGACATCGCAAAGCCGACGTGGATCAGCACCCAGTCGCCCACGTCGACCGCCTCGGACCCCTCGCTGAGCAGACCTACGTTCACGTTGCGTCTGACGCCCGACACGTCCGCCTTCGCGATGTGGTGCTCGGGATCGACGAACTCGACGACCTGTCCCGGGATTCCAAGGCACATGGCTAGATCATCCTCCTCGCCGCGATGGCGGCCTGGCCGTAGCTGATCCCGCCGTCGTTCGGCGGCACTCGACGGTGGGTCAGGACCCGAAAGCCGAGTTGCTCGAGCCGTCGCCGTGTCGACTCCAGCAGTCGCAGATTCTGAAAGCTTCCGCCCGAGAGCGCGACGGTTCCCGGATCGCCCGTGGCGGCCACCGCCTCTGCGCTCACCAGCGCCACGCCCTCGTGGAAAGCGGCCGCCACCTCCGCAGGCGGCCGGCCGGCAGCCGAGTCGTCGTGGACCGCGCGCACCAGGTCGGATCCCGCGATCACACCGTCCGTGATGCGGCAGGCGTACGGCTCGGACTGGACCCCACACGCCAAGTGCTCGAGCTCGATCGCCGCCTGGCCCTCGTAGGTCACGCGCTCGCGTACGCCGAGGACGGCCGCCACCGCATCGAACAGGCGCCCCATCCCGGAGGAAAGCGGCGCGTTGACCTTCAGGCTCTGACGTACCTTCGGCCAGGCCTCGAAGGGCACGGGCCGCCCGGCCCGCTCCAGGTAGGCGGCCGCGGTTCGCCACGGCTCCCGAATCGCCGCCTGGCCGCCCGGCAGCGGGACCGGTTCGAGGTGCCCGAGCCGTTCGAACGACTCGAGGTCGCAGCGCAGCAGCTCGCCGCCCCAGAGCGTGCCGTCGGTCCCGTAGCCGGTGCCGTCGAACACCAGCGCCAGCGCCGGCCCCGCCTCGCCGTGCTCGGCGAGGCAAGCCGCGGCGTGCGCGTGGTGATGCTGCACGCCGATCAGCTCGACGTGCTGTCCCTGCGCCCATCTCGTGGCCAGGTAATCGGGATGGAGGTCGTGGGCTATGACCTCCGGCTCCACGCCGAGCATGTCGAGGTAGAGCCCCAGATCGGCTCGAAACGCGCTGTACGCCGGCTCGCAGTCGAGGTCGCCCAGGTGCGGAGACAGGAATGCGTCGCCGTCGCGCACCACGCAGAAGGTGCTCTTCAGCTCCGCCCCGGCAGCCACCAGTGGCCGGCGTGCGGTGACGGGCAGCCCAAGCGCCGCCGGAGCAAAGCCCCGGGAGCGGCGGATAGGAAACGCCGATCGCACCACCGAGTCCTCGCAGCGCCGGTGGATCGGCCGGCTGTGCCCGAGGAACGCGTCGGCGACGTCGCCGAGCCGACGGCGGGCGTCGGCGTCGTCGAAGGCGATCGGCTCGTCCGAGCGGTTGCCGCTCGTCATCACGAGCGGCCCGCTGAAGTCGGCGACCAACAGGTGGTGGAGCGGCGTGTACGGCAGCATGACGCCGAGCCATGGACCGCCGGGCGACACCGACGGCGCGACGGCTGCCTCATCGCGCCTGCGCACCAGCACGATCGGGCGCTCGGGAGAGCCGAGCAGATCGATCTCCGAGGACGTGAGCTCGGCCAGCCGCTCCGCCTGCGGTGCCATCAGGGCGAACGGCTTCTCCTCGCGCTGCTTGCGCGCGCGCAGACGAGCGACCGTACTCTCGTTCGCCGCATCGCTGGCCAGGTGATAGCCGCCGAGCCCCTTGACCGCCAGGATCGCGCCCTCCTCGAGCAGTCCGATGGCCTCGTCCAGCGGCATCGACAACGTGGGCCCGCAGTCGGGGCAGGCAATCGGCTCGGCGTGAAAGCGGCGGTCCGTCGGGTCCTCGTACTCACGACGGCAGTCATGGCACATGGAGAACCCGTCCATCGTCGTATTGGCGCGGTCGTAGGGAACCGCTCGTACGAGCGTGAAGCGCGGCCCGCATTGCGTGCAGTTGATGAACGGATAGCGATAGCGGCGATCCGCGGGGTCGAGCAGCTCGCGCAGGCAGTCGTCGCAGGTGGCGGTATCCGGCGGTACGAGTGCCGGCGCCCCGGAGACGGCTTCAGGTGGTCGGCTTCCGGCCACCGCGAACCCCGTCTCGCCGCGCGGCGTCAGGCGCCGCACCGTCAGCGACTCGACCCGCGCGAGCGGCGGCGCCTCCGTGGAGAGGGCAACGCCGAATGCCTCGAGCGCCTCCGAGCGCCCCTCCGCCTCGATGAGTACGCCCTGTCCGTCGTTCAGCACGAAGCCGCCAACGCGCTCACGCTGTGCCACGCGGTACACGAACGGCCGGAACCCGACGCCCTGTACGACTCCCGAGACCTCGAAGCGCCGGCGCTCGGTCGACGCGTGCGCCGCTGCGCCCATGTCTACTTCGACTGCCGCTCGGCCCCGGCCGCCCGCTCAAGTCCATCCGCGGCCTCTTCGAGAACCGCGTTCACCTGCCGCAGCGCAGGACCGATCGGCTCCGTCTGGCGCTCGATGGCGCGCACGCCGAACGTCACGCGGCCCAACGTGTCCGAGACCTTCCGGAGCGTCGCGGCGATCGCGATCAGGTATCCGGCGAGCACCCCTACCAGCGCGGCCACCTGCCCCAGCGTGAGCGCTACCAGGAGCTTTCTCACGGCTTCGGAGCCCCCCGCAACTCGGCGTGCGCCTCGATCTCCGCGGCGAGTTCCACCCCGCGCTCCTTGGTCGTCTCGAGCAGGTGCGCCGCCTGAGTGTTACGAGCCACGCGCTTCCCCATGGTCCACACCGCGGCCACCCGTTCGTCTACATGCTCCACAGTACGCCGGAGCCACTCGAGCAGCACCCAGACCGCTACGAGCACCACGAGCCCGCCAGCCAGACTGGCCCACCACGCGCGGAAGTCCTCAGGGTCGCGCCGGCTCATCGCTCGCCCTCGAGGGACGCGAGGTATGCGCCGGCGAGATCGCCGAACGTCTCGGTCAGCTTGCCCGTGCGGGCGAGCTCGTCGGCCACCTCGAGGTTGCTCGCAATTGCTTCGCCGGCGACCGCCACATCGTCGGCGTAGCGGGCGATCTCGAGGGCGGGGCTGATGGTTCGGTTGAACAGCGCCACCACGAGCGCGAGCACGCCCGCGCCCGTCGATAGGCCGATCCAGGGGAGCGCCGCGGATCGTCGGGTCACTCCGCTGCCCCCGGCTCGCGAAGGGTGCGCAGATGTCCGGTCGCCCGCTCGAGCGCGGCGTTGGTCGTCGTGAGGTCGAAGAGAGCGGTCGAGCTCTCGCGCGCGCCGTCCAGCGCGGCTTCGATCTCGCTGGCCTGATTCGTGATCCGCCGCCCGAGCGAGATGATCGCCAGGAGCAGTCCGGCGGCGATCGCGACCACCGCCGCGCCGAGCGTCCAGCCGGTCTTCCAGCGACCGGAGGCTTGTTGCAGGAGCCCTCCCACGTGCTTAGCCAGTCGCCGTCCTGGTCCTCGGCGCATGCTTTTCGCGGGGGTGCCCGACCGCCTTCTCGAGCACCTCCCGGTCGCTCGCGCCGGTCACCCGAGCGCCACACGACAACCCGGCGTCCGGACACGCGAAGCTCTTGATCATTGCGCCACCTTCCCTCGTGTGGACGTGAGGATATATGTACGATGCATCTAGTGCCAGCCGGTCGGTGCATCCGCTAGGGGGAGGACCCATGGCTTCGAGGACCAACGGCGACGACGGAAAGCTGGACCGCTCCCTGGCCGAGCAGTTCCTCGACGTACTCGGGCCGGTGGACCGCTGGCACGACCACGAGCACATCGGCGACTTCGGCAGTCCCGCCCGAGTGGACATGGAGCAGCTCCTCGAGCCCGTGGCCAAGGCCGGTCCGGTCAGTCGCCTCGGACCGCTCGAGAAGGTGCACGCCTTCTGGTTCGCCGGCATGAGCTGCGACGGCTGCAGCGTCGCGGTGACCGGTGCCGAGAAGCCGTCGCTGGAGGACCTCCTGATGGGCGCCCACCCGGGGCTGCCGCGGATCGTGCTCCATCACCCGGTGCTGGACCTCGAGGGCGGACCGAACTTTCTGCGGGCCCACGAGCGCGCGATCAAGGGCGAGCTCGACGCGCCCTACGTCATCATCCTCGAGGGCTCCATCACCGACGAGAACAAGGCGATGGAGACCGGGGGCTTCTGGGCGAGCAACGGCGAGGAGCCGTGGGGCAAGGACGGCGTGGAGCGGGCCGTGACGGCGAACGAGTGGGTCGCGCGCCTCGCACCGGGCGCCGCGGCGTCGATCGCCATCGGCACGTGCGCCACCTGGGGCGGGATCCCGTCCGCCCAGGGCAACCCTACCGGCGCGATGAGCCTGATGGACTTCCTCGGCAAGGACTACCGGAGCACATTCGGCGTGCCTGTCGTCAACGTCCCTGGCTGTCCGCCGATCGGCGACAACTTCAACGAGACCGTCGCCGCAATTCTCTACTTCCTTCAGGGCTTCGGTCCGCTGCCGGAGTTCGACGAGCTCGGCCGTCCGGCGTGGCTGTTCGGTGAGACGGTGCACCGCCACTGCGTGCGCGGCGCCTATTACGAGGAGGGCGCCTACGCCGAGGAGTTCGGCGACCCCGAGTGCCTGGTCGAGATCGGGTGCTGGGGCCCTGTCGTCAACTGCAACATCACATCGCGCGGCGCCATCAACCATGTCGGGGGGTGCATGAACGTGGGCGGCGCCTGCATCGGCTGCACGATGCCGGGCTTCCCCGACAAGTTCACGCCCTTCCACAAGACGCCGCCCGGCTCGAGGGTGTCCACAACGGCGTCGCGCTTGCTGGGAAGCGTGATCAAGCCGCTGAGGATGTACTCGAACGAGCACCTCAACCGGGAGGTGCGCTGGGACATCCACGGCGACGTGCCCTCCGGGTGGGCGAGCGAGAAGTCCGAGCCCGGGGCGCTACGCGGGGCGGGCCACAAGCTCTACGACAAGCTGCGGCGCACGACCGACACCGGAAGGCAGGACAACGAGACCTGGGGCAAGCGCACTGAGTGGACCCAGGCGCGCGACCCCGAGCTGGAGCCGCAGCTTCCACGCGGCGGCGAGCTGCCGGAGGAGCGCGAAGTGAGCTCCCAGGAGCCCGGCTAGCCATGTGCTTCAAGACGCTTCCCGTCGAGTTCGACGACTCCGGCAACGCGCGGCTTCGCGGCGGCATCCCCGATCCCTACTCGGTCACCACCGCACGGCCCGAGGTCAACATGACCGAGGCGGAGCGCACCGCGCAGATCGAGCAGCTCGTGAAGCGCAACGGGCACATCAAGGACCTCAACATGGACCCGGTCACGCGCATCGCCGGCGCGATGGCCCTCCACGTCACCGCGGACCTGCAGGACGGACGGTACTTGCAGGCGCACTCGCAGGCGCCGCTGTTCCGCGGTTACGAGGTGATCCTCATGGGCCGCGATCCACGCGACGCGACCTACATCTCCTCCCGCGCCTGCGGCGTGTGCGGCGGCGTCCACGCGCATTGCTCGGCGTACGCGACCGAGATGGCCCTGGGGCTCGAGCCGCCGCCGATGGGGACCGTTGCGCGGAACCTCGCCGAGACGGCGGAGATGGGCTACGACAACCCGCTTCACCTCTACCTCCTCGCCGGCCCGGACTACTCGGAGCCGGTCGTCAAGGCGACGAATCCGGAGCTGTGGCCGAAGGCGCAGAGCTGGCGCTGCCCCGGCGAGAAGCACCACGGCTTCAAGACGATGGCCGAGATCATGACCGCGCTGACGCCGCTGACCGGTGAGCTCTACCGTGAGGGTCTTCAGTTCACGCGGCTCTCGCGCGAGATGTTCGTGCTGCTCCAGGGCAAGTACCCCCACCCGCAGGCGATCGTCCCCGGGGGCGTGACGTCGACCATCACGCTTCAGACGCTCAACGAGTACCACGCGCGGCTCGGAAGCATCTTCGACTACGCGCAGCGCATGATGGCCGTGTGGGACGACATCCCCGAGTTCTTCTACGAGGCCGACGAGCGGTTCAAGGAGGTCGGGGCGCGGCCGGTCAACATGATCGACACCGGCTACTGGGACCACTACGAGGCCTATGACGCCACATACGAGAACTGCAACGAGTGGGGCGAGCGGCGCTGGTCCACGCCCGGGGCGATCATCGACGGCGAGCTCGTCACCACCCGTCTCACCGATCTCAACATCGGATTCGAGGAGTTCGTGGAGCACTCCTACTACGACGAGTGGGACGGCGGGCGCTACGGGACGGACCCGCTCGACAATCCGCTCAGCCCGTACCACCCGTGGAACAAGCGCACGCTGCCCAAGCCGGAGCCCAAGAGCTGGAAGGACAAGTACACGTGGGCGGCGACGCCGCGCTGGGACCGCCAGGTCGTCGAGGCGGGTGCCTACGCGCGGCTCTTCATCACCGCCAAGGCGCAGAAGCTCCCCGAGAGCGACTTCATCGAGGCGACGGGCCATAGCCTGAAGCTCCGCATCCCCAAGGGTCGCACCCCCGAGACGGAGGTCGAGTGGCACGTGCCGGACGTCTGGAACGCGTTCGAGCGCAATCGCGGGCGCGCCTACCACTACGTCTTCTCGCAGCTCGTGGGGCTGGCGAACCTGCTCGACGCGTACAAGTTGATGGAGCGCGGCGAGAAGAAGGTCGCACGCCTCACCGCCTCGGAGCTCGACACGCACGTCCAGCGGGCCGAGGGCCGCGGCGTCGGCTTCTGGGGCGCCGGTCGCGGCTGGCTGACGCACCACACCGTCATCGAGCAGGGAAAGATCGTGAACTACCAGATATGTACCCCGTCGACGATCAACGCCTCGCCACGCGACCCGTGGGATCAGCCGGGGCCGTACGAGGAGGCGGTGATGAACACGCCGATCCTCGAGAAGATGTCCGACCCGTCGCAGTTCACGTCGGTCGACATGCTGAGGACGATCCGCAGCTTCGATCCCTGCATGCCCTGCACGACGCACGCCTCCACGGGCCGGGGCACGGTGGTCCGCGAGGTGAACACCTGCTCCTGCGGCGCCGACGGCTGACTCCGCGGCGGCGCCCGTGACCGGCGTCCTGGTGGGGGGGGTCGCGCACCTCTACCAGGGCGATCACGACGTGGGTAGGGTCGCGGCCGAGCGGCTGGCGGCGGAGGACCTCGGTCACGGCGTGCTCGTGGAGGAGCTCTCCTACGGCGCGATCGCCGTGATGCAGCGGCTCGAGGACCTCCGCCCCGGGGCCCTGGTGCTCGTCGGCGCGGCTGAGCGCGGACGTCCGCCGGGAGCGGTCGAGCGCCGGCGCGTCGAAGATCCGGGGAACACCCCGGAGGAGGTTCAGACCGCCGTGTCGGGGGCCATCACCGGCTACATCAACATCGATCTCGTGGTGAACGTCGCCTCGGGGTTCGGCGCGCTCCCGAAGCGAACGGTCGCCGTCGAGATCGAGCCGGTCCGCTCCGATCCCTCCACGGCGCTTACGCCGGAGGTCGAGGCGGCGCTCGAGCAGGCGCTCGAGCTGGTCCGCGCCGAGGTATGCCGCGCGCCGGTCCTGGCGCTCGCCGACGAGCTGCGGGAGATCCTCACCGGCGACCGGCTGGCGCCGTCGGGCGCCGTGACAGCGCTCCGCCAATTACTCGACGAGCTCGACGAGGTCGACCGCCGGGGCGCGTGGGGGGACACCTTCGCTCTACGTGACCGGGTGCGCGAGCAGATCGCCGCGGGCAAGGAGCCGCACGGAATGGGCGCGCTCGACTGGAGCCTGTGGTGGGCGCTGATCGAGGGACTGGACCGACTTCAGCCGCTCGAGGACCGCATCTCGGGCGACGTGTCGTCGGACGGCGGCTCCTCGAGCAGCCCCAGGTTCTGAGGCCGCACGGCCACGCGGTTGCCCTTGGCCGTCTCGAACACGAGAGCGCCGTCCTTCAGGGCGGCGACCGCGCGCCCCGACACCTCCGGTCCACCCGGACCCAGGGGGATGAGCCGCGCGCACAGAGAGCGCCCGAGCGTCCTGCACCTCGCCATGTAGTCGGCGAGCACGTCGCCCGACGGCGCCCGGCAGCGCGCCTCGATCGCCTTGACGACGCGGCCTACGAGCGCGGCTCGCGGCGGCGCCGCATCGATCACCAGGACGCTCACGACCGCCCAGTTCACGCGGCCCGGGCCGAGGTCGCTCTGCACTCCGACCGCACCGAGCCGGCTGCCGCCGCGATCCACCTCATCCGGCCACTCGATCGTGCAGTCGTCGCCGAGAGCGTCGGCGAGGCCAGTGGCGGCGAGGGTGTAGAGCCACCCTTCGCGCTCGTCGGCCAGACCGGGCCGGAGGACGATCGAAAAGGCCATCGCCCCGTCGGGCGAGACCTCCCAGGGCAGTCCCGCCCGTCCCCTCGGCGCCGCCTGGTACGCGGCGACGACCACCGCGCCGCTCGGGGCGCCTTCCCTCGCCCAGGCCAGCGCGTCGGCCTCCGTCGAGAGCACGGCCCGGTAGGCGCGGATCGGCCGACCAGGAAGCGCCTCGGCGACCGCCTCCGCCGAGAGGTCGGCCCCTAGTTCCACGACGGCTCCTCGCCGAGCTCGGCGGCCACCCGATTGAAGGTGTCCCTCAAGCGCATCAGCTGAGGCACGTGAAACCGCGCGAGTGCCATGGCCACCTGCGAGCGGAACTGCTCGCGCTCGTCGCTCTCGCGCCGTGCAAGGGCTAGGACCGTGTCGGTCACAACGCGCTCGAGACCGGTCGGCGGCAGCTCCAGCAGGACTCCGACCCACGCCTCGGCCAGCTCGGCAGCGAGGTCAGGCCGGGCCAGCTGTCCGTCGATCCATGCTCCCGCCTCGGTCCGGCTCTGCGCCGGCTCGAGGTCCACCCAACGGGCGAGCTCCTGGCGAACGAAAGCGGGCCAGCGCTCGGCCGGTTCATCGTCGAGCACCGCAAGGAGGTCGCCCGGCCCGCCACCGAGCCGTCCGAGAACCGCATCCGCCTGCGCTCGAACCGGCTGCGCCGCCTCCGAGATCGCCAGTGCCTGGCGGGCGGCCAGGCGCGCGCGGGCCGCATGACCAGCCTGCTCGTGCGCCAGCGCCAAGTTTGCCTGCACCATCGCGTAGCTCTCCGCCCGGACCGTTCGCGGATAGGCGCCGAGCGCCTCGTGGAGCGCTTCGATGGCGTGCTCGATTCGGCCGGCGGCGAGGCGCACGAGTGCGAGCCCGTTCGCGGCGGCGCCCCGGCCGGACGCGTCGCCGGCTTGGCCGGCGAGCTCCATCGCCTCGCGCAGCGCCGGCTCCGCGCGCTCGAGATCGCCCGCCGCCAGCGCCGTCCCTCCTAGCTCACGCCGGGCGGCAGCCACCTGCGCTGTGGCACGCGCGTCCGCGAACAGCGCGCGCGCCCGCTCGAAGTGCTCCATGGCGACGTTCGTGTCGCCGGCCTCGCGCCTGACCAGCCCGAGGTTGAACTCGGCTGCCCCCTGCTCGGCGCGGGC
This sequence comes from Thermoleophilaceae bacterium, assembly GCA_030447875.1. Lineage (GTDB taxonomy): Bacteria > Actinomycetota > Thermoleophilia > Solirubrobacterales > Thermoleophilaceae > JAUJOA01. The sequence goes on along the minus strand of JAUJOA010000005.1, from coordinate 54,832 downwards.
GCCTCGCGCCTCGAAGGCGGCGGCCGCGTGCGCCAAGGCCTCGGCCGCCGCGTCGAGGCGGCCGCCGAGACGCCGCGCTGCGCCGAGCGCGTTGGCGGCCTTCGCCCGCTCGAGGGGAAGCTTGTCGGGGTCGAACAGGCGCACGGCCTCCTCGAGGGCGGCCTCGGCTTCCTCGAGGCGTCCGGCGTCGGTGAGCGCCACGCCAAGGTGGAAGCTCGCGGTGGCGTGTTGCACGGGATAGCGCTCGACCGGATGGCGACGCCGACGCTCCTCGAGCTCACCGATCGCCTCACGGACGTGATCCGCCGCACCCATGTGCTTACTCGCCGAGCATGGCGATGTCAGCTGCTTGGAGCGCGCAGGTCCTCGATCTGAAGCAGCGTCGGGCCCGGGGGTGGATGCGCCGGCGCGTCGCCCTCTTCGACCTCGATCGCCGCGAAGCCGGGAAAGTTCTCGCGCAGCCCCTCCTCGATGCCCTCTCGCAACGTGATCGACGACGCCGTGCAGCCCGCGCAGGAGCCGGTGAGCCGCAGGCGCACCACGCCCTCGCGGACGTCCAGTACCTCGACGGCGCCACCATGCGAATGGATGTAAGGCCGGATCGGCTCGAGTGCCGCCTCGGCGACACTCCGCTCGTCGACGCCGACCCCGTAGGCGTCCAGGAGCCAGGCAACGGCCGGATCGGCGGCGCGGACACGGGCGACGTCGGCGGGGCCGAGCAGCGCCCCCAGGCGGCCCAATGCCATGCGGTGGAGGCCGTCGATTCCGTCGAGCAGCTCGAGCACCGGGACGCGCACGGGGTCGTCGAGCGCTTCAATCTCCTCGATGAGCTCCTCGAGCCGCTGGAGCAACTGATCGAGAGTCCCCACGAGAACAAGGGTACGCCGCAGGCGCGGCGGGCGGGCTCCCCGGCGCGGATCGTGGTCGGCTGCGTCGGCAACGTGCTGCGCCGGGACGATGGCTTCGGGCCGGCGGTGGCCGCGCGCCTGGAGCGGCTTCCGGCGGGCGTCGATCTGGTCGAGTCGGGCATCGGCGGCATCGCGCTGCTCCAGGAGCTCATGGCCGGCTCCGACGGACTCGTCGTCGTCGACGCCGTCGACCGCGGCGCCAAGCCCGGCACGGTCTTCGTGGTCGAGCCCGAGGTCGCCCCCTACGACAACGTCCCGGACATGCACCTGGCCACTCCGGAACGGGTGCTGTCGATGGCCCGCGAGCTCCGCTGTCTCCCCGAGCGAGTCGTGATCGTGGGCTGCCAGCCGGCGGACGCGGAGGGAATGGGCACCGAGCTCTCGCCCGCCGTGGCGGGAGCGGTGGACGCTGCGGCGGCCCAGGTGCGTGCGACGGTTGCCGCGTGGCTGGCGGAGACGTCGTCCGAGGGCACGCCGGAGCGATAGCCTTGCCTGTGTGAAGCTCGTGGTCGCAGGCAAGGGAGGGTCGGGCAAGACCTCGATCTCCGGCACCATGGCCCGCACGCTCGGCCGCGGTGGCCGGCGGGTGCTGGCGATCGACGGCGACTCGAACCCGAACCTGGCGCTCACGCTCGGCATTCCCGCCGAGCGGATGAACGACGTGCCGACGCTGCCGCGCGACCTCCTCACGCGCACCGACGGCGGCGTGGAGCTCACCAAGAGCCTGGAGGAGGTCTGCAGGTCGCACTCCCTCCAAGGTCCCGACAACGTCACGCTGCTCGTGATGGCGCATCCGCAGCACGCGGGGGCCGGGTGACTGTGCGGCATGCACGCTACGGTGCGTAGCGTGATCGAGGTCGCCTCGGAGGCAACCGAGGATGTCTGCCTGCTCGACACCGAAGCCTCGCCCGAGCATCTCTCGCGCGGCACGGCGAGGTACGCCGACGCGATGCTCACCGTCGTGGAGCCGTACTACAAGTCGCTCGAGACCGGACGGCGGATGGCCGCCCTGGGCAAGGACCTCGGCCTCGACCACGTCGCGCTGGTGGCGAACAAGATCCGCGACGAGCACGAGCTCGCCGCCGTGCGGGACTTCGCCGCCTCGCACGAGCTCGAGATCGCCGGCGTCGTCCCATACGACGACCGCCTGCCGGAGGCCGAGCGGAGGCAGGTCGCTCCGCTCGACTTTGCCCCCGATGCGCCGGGCGTCGCCGCCATAGCGGAGCTCGGCGAGGGGATCGCAGCGGACGGGGGGCGCTGAAGACGTGGACGAGCTCGAAGCGCTGAGGATCCGCGACGAAGTGCTCCAGGCGATGTACTGGATGCGCTCAGAGGGCCTGGCCGACGCGCCCTCGGCGCAGGAGCTGGCGCGGTTCCTGGCGGTCCCCGCGACGACGCTCGCGCCATACTTGGAGCGCTTTGCGGCCGACGGCTATCTGCAACCGTCCGGGGGCGGCTATCGGCTCACTCAAACCGGCATGGAGGCTGGAAAGCGCACCTTCGCCGACGAGTTCGCGGACGTGACCCGCGCCGCCCACGGCGAGTGCGACGACGACTGCTGGTGCCATGACTCTCCGGAGGAGGCGGCACGCTGCCTGGAGGAACGGACGACCCATGTCCACTGAACCGGTACCGGCGCTGCCAAGGAACTTCCTTCGCTCGTGCCTGTTGCTGCTTCTGAGAGAGCAGTCCGCGCACGGCTACGAGCTGCTCGAGCGTTTGCGCCCGTTCGGCGTGCAGAGCACTGACCCGGGCGGTCTATACCGGGCGCTCCGTGCGCTCGAGGAGGACCGGCTGGTGCGCTCGGCGTGGGAGCCGTCGGACGCAGGCCCGCAACGGCGCATCTACGAGCTCACGCGCGCGGGTATGGAGGAGCTCCACGCTCAGGCGAAGGCGCTCGCTTCGACGACGGAGGCGCTCCAGGGCTTCCTCGGCCGCTACGAGGAGTTCGTGACCCTCGCTGGCGCCGGCTCGGCAGCGTTGAGCTCGTCTAGGGCTGGAGCCGAAGACGCGGCGAGCCGCCTCCGCTGAAGATCCCGTTCGGACCCGACGGCGGCGTCGGAGATGATGTCTTGGAGCTCCCGCTCGACCCGACGTCGAGTTCACCGTCTGCCAGCTCGCGCCGGGTCCAACTCCCGAGGACGCGCCGGTCAAGGACACGGAGAGGCCCCGCATACTCGTCGACTTTCGCGCTCGTCCCGAACGTGCCACCGCCGAGACCGCCCACTGGGCAGGCACTTTCACGATCGTCGGAGGGACCGAGCGATATGCGGATCTCAGTGGCTCCGGGAGGATCGCCGGGTACTTCTTCTGCTTCGAGCCGAAGGGCTGCGAGGCAGGCGGCGGGCGCTACCTGGACGGGCAGCTCGTCATGGAGGGCACCTACAGCGACCCGACGCCAGAGCTCGAGGTGCCGGGCGAGCCGGAAGGGGCAGGCGGTCAGTAGCCGGTCGCTGCAACCGCGCAGCGAATGACCGTTACTCCTGGGGCCGCCGACGACCCTCCGACAACACGAGCCCGTAGATGAGGTGGTCCGCCGCGACGGCCAGCCACTCGACCGGCCGCGGTCGCTTGGCCTGGGCGAGGCCGAGCCCGGGCGCGATTCCGAGCTCGAACGCGAGCCACGCCGCAAGGCCGTAGACGGGGCCGGCCCACGGGCGACGGCGCACCGACTCCGGTAGCAGGGCGAAGCCGATTCCGCCCACCGCGCCGTATCCCCAGTGCGACAGCTCGATCACGGCCCGGCGCCTCCCTCTCGGGACGAGGCGAAGAAGGCCACGCGTCTTCTGCCGAAAGATCGCGTTTGGGGGCGACTCTTCGAGTAGCCCGACCTGGACGGTGAACGCGCGCACGCCCGACATCGCCATCGCCCCGACCGCGCCGCGAGCGGCCGCATGGGCCACCTCGTGCGGCCGCACGGTTGCCTCGCCTGCTGGTTGATCGACCGTGGCGGCGCTCGCGTCCATGGCGGCAGCGTAGAGGCGGGCTGCGGCGAGCGCCAGCCCTGCCGCGTTTCGACACGCGCCCGGAGCGGGTAAGGTCGCACTTTCCACGGGGACCCGAGGGCAAGGAGCTCGACAAGATGGCCGATCCGAACGCGCGCGACGTGAAGCTGATCCAGTACCTCAACGAGGCCTATGGCAAGGAGAAGCAACTGGAGACGTCGCTCCAGGCGCACATCTCGATGACGACGCGGCCGCCGTACAAGAAGCGGCTCCAGCAGCACCTGAAGGAGACGAAGGCGCACGGGCGTCAGGTGGAGCGCCGGATCAAGAAGCTCGGCGGCAAGGCCGACGCGGGGCCACTGCCCGGCGGGAGTGCCGTGGCGGAGGTGGCCGACGCAGCTCAGACGGTCGTACGCAAGGGCGCCGCCCTTGCCCAGGGCCCCGTGCACGCCGTGCGCGGGACCGGCGAGCAGGAGAAGCTCCTCAAGAACGCCAAGACCGAGTACCAGGACGAGGCCGAGGAGATCGCGACGTACACGGCGATCGAGACGCTGGCCGACACCGTCGGCGACAAGGAGACGGCGCAGCTCGCGAAGGGCATTCGGCGCGAGGAGGAGCGGATGGCCAAGTTCCTCGAGAAGCAGATCCCCATGCTGACCAAGGCGGTGGCTCAGGACGAGATCCCGGCGGAGCTCAGGAGCTCCTCGTCCAGTCGCCGGCGCTCGTCGAGCCGGTCGAGCTCGTCGTCGCGGAGCTCGTCGTCGCGCGGGTCCTCGTCGCGCGGGTCGTCCTCGCGCAGCGCGGGCTCCCGTACCTCCGCCTCGAAGGGATCCTCCTCGCGCGGCGGCTCGTCGCGCGGACGTTCCGCCTCCAGCAAGTCGTCGGGCGGCTCCTCGAGCAGCCGGTCGGGCTCGCGCAGCGGCGGCGGACGCTCGTCGGGGTCGAGGGCGCGCTCGAGCCGCTAGCCCCGGCCGGCAGACGGCGGTCCGGGGCAGCTGACGGCTCGGCGATGCGGGTCGCCGTGGTCGGCCACGTCGAGTGGATCGAGTTCGCCCGTGTCCCGCGCGTGCCCGGCTCGGGCGACATCGTCCATGCGACGGGGACCTGGGAGGAGGTCGGAGGGGGAGGCGCCGTAGGGGCCGTCCAGCTGGCCAAGCTGGCCGGAGAGTCGACCTTCTTCACGACGCTCGGCGACGACGACCTCGGCCACCGCGCGCTGGAAGAGCTCGAGGCCAAGGGCGTGCGCGTCCATGCGACGTTCCGTGGCACGCAACGGCGCGCGCTGACCTTCGTGGAGCCGTCGGGGGAGCGGACGATCACCACGCTTGGCGAGAAGCTCCGTCCCCGCCGTGACGACCCACTTCCGTGGGACGAGCTCGGCGCGTTCGACGCGGTCGACTTCATCGCGGCCGACGTGGACGCCCTCCGCGCCGCTCGCCGGGCCGGCGTGGTCGTCGCCACGACGCGGGAGCTGCCGACGCTCGTGGACGCAGGCGTTCAGCTCGATGCCGTCGTCGGAAGCGGCAACGACGAGGCGGAGCGCTATCGCCCCGGGGCGATCGACCCGGCGCCGCGCTTCGTGGTCACGACCGCCGGAGCCGGCGGCGGAGCATGGCTGGGAGTGGAGGGACGGACAGGGAACTGGGAGTCCGCGCCGCTACCCGGGCCGATCGGCGACGCCTATGGATGCGGCGACAGCTTCGCCGCCGGCCTCACCTTCGCGCTCGGCGCAGGAAGGGAGATCGACGAGGCACTGGCATTCGCTGCTCGTTGCGGGGCGGCATGCATGACGGGGGCGATGGACCGTACGAAGGGCAGCTGACGCTCGAGCCCTACTAGTGGTCGGCCACGTAGCCGTCGGCAGGCTCGAGGGGCAGCCCGGCTTCGTCCCACGCCGCCAGGCCGCCGTCCAGGTTGTAGGCGTCATAGCCCGCGGAGCGGAAGGCCCGCGTGGCCATCGCCGAGCGCGCGCCGAGGCGGCACTGGAAGACGAGCGGCCGGTCGCGCGGGAGGGTGTCGGCCTCCGAGGCGAGCCGCTCGAGCGGGATGTGCCGCGCACCGCGGATGTGTCCCGCCTCGTGCTCGTACGGTTCGCGCACGTCGATCAGCTCGACCTCCCCCTGGTGCAGGAGCTCCGCGACCCGGTCGGGCTCCAGGTCGCTCGGCGGATCGGAGAAGGCGCCCACGACGCGAGGGTAGCGCCGGCGAGGCGCCCGAAGGAGCTGCTCCGAAAGCGCTGTGAGCGCCTAAGATGCGCTGGCCATGTCGTTTGGGAGGAGCGCACTGGCGGCCGCGGTGGCCGCCGCCGTCTTATTTGTCGCGGCTGCTCCCGCGCTCGCCACCCCAGTCGTGCATGCCCATCGAGGCGGCTCGGTGCTCGACGGCGTGCCGCGCTTCCCCGAGAACACGATGCCGGCCTTTCGGAATGCCGCCAAGCGGGAGCAGGCGGTGCTCGAGCTGGACGTCAAGCTGACCAAGGACCGCGTGCCGGTGGTGATCCACGACGACACGTTCGACCGCACGACCGACTGCTCGGGGCCCGTCAAGAAGCGGACGCTCGATCAGCTCCGCGGGTGCAGGGCGGACGTGCTCGGCAGTCCCGACAGCGGGCTGCCGACGAAGAGGGTCAGGGATCCGGACGTTCGCGTCCCACGGCTATCAACCGTCCTCCGGTTCGCGAAGCGCACGGGCGCGCGCGTAAACGTCGAGATCAAGAACCTGCCGACCGATAACGACTTCGACGTCACCTCGGGCTACGCGAACCGGGTGATGGACACCGTGATAGCCGCTCGCCTCCCGAAGTCACAGCTGCTCGTCCAGAGCTTCCTCCCGCAGAACCTAGACGTCGCGAAGGACCGGCTCCCCGGCGTCGAGACCTCTCTGCTCACGCTGCGCGCCTTCAACTCCGGTGGCCCTGCCACGGCCCAGGCGCGCGGCTACGAGTACGTGTCACCGGGCTTCCCGGTGGACCAGACCTACGTCTCCCAGGCCCACGATCGCGGGCGACGCATCGTGCCGTACACGCTCGACACCCCGCGCGACGTGAAGAAGGCCGCCCGGCTCGGCGCCGACGAGATCATCACGGACGATCCGGCGATGGCGCGTCGCGCACTGAGGAGCGTCGAGCCGGCCGCGCCTAAGATGCCGCCGCCGCCCGGGGACGCCGCCTGCCGCCGCGCGCGCGCGAGCCGCACCATGCCACTCGTCAAGGCGCTCGATCGCGAGCCCGACGCACCGCGCGTCTTCGCGATGCAGTTCAAGCAGGACGTGCGCCACGTGGAAAGCTACGCCAGCTTCCGCACGAAGATCGAGTGCATGATCCTCGACTACGTGAAGCCACGGCTCGCGCGGGACCGGCCGAACGTGGTGGCGTTCAACGAGGACATCGGCCTGTTGACGATCGCCACGGGCTCGCGCGGCCGCGCCGCCCGCGAGACCTTCGGCGGTGAGGGCTCACCGGGCTGCGAGGGCCAGCCCGCCCCGTGCGGCGCCCTCGGGGCGCTCGTCACCGCGACGGCCGGGTACTCGCCGCAGGTGGCGGCCTATCGCTCGCGCTTTCCGGGCATGAGCCCCGTGAGCCAGGGATTCGTGGCAGCCACGGACACGTTCGCGCGCGGCTGGATGCAGACGTTCTCCGACATGGCGCGCCGCTACGACCTCTACATCCTGGGCTCGAACAACCAGCCGCTGTTCCGCGAGTCCCGGGACCCCGCGGAGATCCGGACGTTCCGTGACCCGGACCTCCCGCGGCCCGACTCCGTCTACGTCGCGACGGACGACGACGTCTTCAACGAGGTGTTCATGTGGGGACCGAAGTTCGTCCGCCCGGACGGGCCGCGACCGCTGAAGAACGTCGTAGCGCGCAACAAGAAGGTGCCGTTGACCGAGATCGAGGAGCAGCTTCAGTTGAAGAACGGGCCGAGCAAGGGCCCGGACGCCATCGAGAACGTCGACCCGTATCGGCTTCCCGGCACCCGCGCGCGAATCAGCTTCGCCACGAGCCTGCCGGCCTTCGTCTACGGCGATCCACCGCCGGGCACGAACCCCTGCTCCGACACGAGCAAGTACTACATGCGCTGCCTCGACAAGCTCGGCACGAACTTGGTGATGCAGGACGAGGCGAACCCCGGTCGCTGGGCTGCGGATGCCGCCCAGGCGTGGCAGCCGCTCGAGTGGATGACCTCGACTTGGAGAGCCGCCGCCGATCCCGAGGTGGACTTCGACTACAACGTCACGCCGCACCTGGTCGGCAACCTCGCCGACCTGCCGTTCGACGGCCAGACGGCGATCACCCAGCGCGGCCTCGACGGCGGTGAGCGCTGCACCTACGTCGGTAACCGCGAGTTCCTCCCCGAGGACCCGAAGCACTTCACGATCGGGGGCGAGCGCCAGCGGGTGCGTCCGTACGCGGGTCGCAAGCGCGAGTTCCTGGCGCTCGTGCCGTGGGTCGTCTCCGACCGCCCGCGGCCTGAGCTCCGCGACGTCGCTCGCGACCTTGCGCCCGGTTCCGGCGCGCCGATCGAGAACGACTACCTGGAGACGGCGGTTGCCGCTGACCTCCCCTTCCCGGTGGATGCGGACCGATCGGCCTGCGCCGGCATGTCGCGGTCCGGCGAACGCGACGACTCGCGCCCGCGCCGCTTCCCTCGCCGCCGCGGCTGACACCCGCTCGACCGAGTGCGCTCCGCGCGCCGCAGATGCATGGGCGCTCGGCCGGGCCTTGGGTAGACTCGCCCGGTGTGAGGGGAGCGCACGCCAAGCGGCTGAGCGCCGTGCTGGGGTGCGCGCTGGCTGCGGTGATCATGTGGGCGCTCGTGACGCTCGGGTCTCCGTGGGCATCCGCCCAGTCGCGTGGCACGGGCCCGTGCTTCGGCGAGATCGAGGCGGAGGGAGTGCGGCAGCTGCCCGGCCCGCGCCTGCGGTACGGCATCACGCCTCGAGTGCAGGCCGGTCAGGTCGGGCCGGCGCCGGCCGAGGCGGTCCCGGAGCAGAGGACGAAGACGCTGAACGCGCTCTCACGGCTCCGGCCGAGCGGAGGTCCCTTCGTCGTGCGGCTGAACCGGTTCTTCTGGTCCGACAGGGGCGAGGGCATAGAGCGCTTCCTGAAGCTGGCCAAGCGCTATACGCGCCGCGGCTATCTGGTCGAGCTCCAGCTCCGGTACCACCCCGACGAACGCCAGGAGGGCAAGATCGGGCGCTGGACCGACTACGTGCGCCGAGTCGTCACGCGCTTCGGGCGCAATCCGCGCGTCGTGGCGATTCAGGTTACGAACGAGGTGAACTTAGCCTTCTCCGCCGACTCCTCGGACGGCGCCTATGAGCGTGGCCGCGACGCGCTGGTCCGCGGGGTCATCGCGGCGAAGCGGCGGGCGGAGCGGCGTGGCTATGACCAGCTCGAGGTGGGCTTCAACTGGTTCTACCGGACGGATCCTCGCAACGAGCAGGGGTTCTGGGAGCACCTACGCGACGAGGGCGGGCGCCCCTTCGTCAGGGCGGTCGACTGGATCGGCCTCGACGCGTATCCCGACACGTTCTTCCCCCCTGTCGAGGCGCCCGGCGAGGAACGCGACGGCATGGTGAACGCGATGAGCTCGCTCCGCTGCTTCGCAGCGATCCCGGGCATTCCGATGAAGGTCCCGATCCACGTCGAGGAGAACGGCTGGCCGACCCCGCCCGGTCGCAGCTATCAGCGTCAGGCCGACTTCCTGGCGAACGCGGCCGGCGCGGTGGACGACTTCCGCGGGACCTACAACGTGACCGACTACCGGTGGTTCAACCTTCGCGACGCCGACACCAGCTCCCCGATGCTAGCGCAGCGCTACGGCCTGCTCGAGAGCGATTACGACGAGAAGCCGGCGTTTGACGTGTACCGACGCCTGATACAGAAGCGTTCCATCGGGAGCGCTGACCGCAAGGCGACGGCGAAGCGACACGGCGCCGGCTTCAGCCGCCGCACGCGCTGATGCGGCGTATCGTGCTCGCCGTCGCGGTGGCTTCCGTAGCGCTGGCGATCCTCCCGACCGCGGCTTCGGCCGACAGCGCCTACGAGTGCAACGGGGAGTTCCCCTCCGAAGGCGTCGAGATGCGCGACGGACCGCGGCTCAGGTTCGGAGTCACGCCGTCAGGGGCCGCCGGTCAGATCGGCCCGGCGCCGTCGGAGTTCGCGCGCGACCGTCCCCGTCGGATCCTCGCCGCGCTCGACCGGTTGCGACCGCGACGCGGCCCATTCGTCACGCACGTGTACACGAGCTGGTCGGACGCCGGAAGGAAGGAGACCAGGCGCCTCGCGGAGATCATCGACCGCTACTCGCGGAGCGGCTACCTCGTTGAGCTCGTGCTGCGCTACAAGCCGTCCGCCGAGCAGGAGGGGGACGTTCGCGGCTACGCGAGGTACGTACGACGGATGGTGCGCCGCTTCGGACGCAACCCGCGAGTCGTGGCCTTCCAGGTGACCAACGAGGTCAACGTGACCTTCTCGCCCGACTCGTCCGACGGCGCGTTCGATCGAGCGCGCGACGCGCTCGTGCGCGGCATCATCGCTGGAGATGCGGCGGCCCGCCGGCGCGGCTACGACCAGCTCGAGGTCGGCTTCAACTGGCTCTACCGCACGGACCCCTCGAGCGAGCAGACCTTCTGGGACCATCTCCGCGAGCGCGGCGGACGGCGCTTCGTTCGCGCGCTCGACTGGATCGGCCTCGACGCGTACCCGGGCACCTTCTTCCCGCCCGCCGTCCCGCCTCCGGGGGCCACCGGCGACGCGAGGGACGCCCTCGTCAACGCACTCAGCACCTTCCGCTGCCTCTCCGAGATCGCGAACGTGCCGCACTCCGTGCCGATTCACGTGCAGGAGAACGGCTTCCCGACCGGTCCCGGGCGCTCCGAGGAGCAGCAGAAGGCCATGCTGCGCCAAATGGTCACGACCTTCCACGACTTCCGCGGCACGTACAACGTGTCGGACTACCGCTGGTTCAACATGCGCGACGCGGATACGTCATCGCCGAACTTCCAGCAGCACTACGGTCTTCTGGAGGACGACTACGCGAAGAAGGCGGCGTTCGGCGAGTACCGCCGCCTGATCGACCAGCTCTCGATCGGGGAGCGCGGACTGGACGGAGAGCCGCACCGGTTCCGGCGTCGATGAACGGCGCCGAGCTCGCCTTCGCCGGCATCGCCCGGCAGGCGGAGCTCGTGCGCGTCGGAGAGGTTTCCTCGCGCGAGCTCGTCGAGCTCTACCTCGGCCGGGTCGAGTGGCTCGACCCCACGCTGAACGCCTTCCGCGTGGTGCTCGGCGAGCGGGCGCTCGCCGACGCGGACGAGGCCGACGGTCGCCGCGCGGCCGGGGATGAGCGCGCGCTCCTCGGCGTCCCGGTGGCAATCAAGGACGGCGTGGACGTGGCGGGGGAGCTAACCACGCTGGGAACGGGCGCGTACGGTCCTCCGGCGGACGAGGACGCGGAGCTCGTCAAGCGGCTGCGCGCGGCGGGGGCGGTGGTGATCGGGAAGACCCACCTCCCGGAGCTTGCGCTGTGGCCGTTCACCGAGTCCGCGACCTGGGGCGTGACCCGCAACCCGTGGGACACGGCGCGCACCCCCGGCGGCTCGAGCGGCGGATCGGCGGCGGCGGTGGCGGCGGGGCTGGTCGGCGCCGCCTCTGCCTCGGACGGCGCCGGCTCCATCCGCATACCGGCCGCCGCATGCGGTCTCTTCGGGTTGAAGCCGCAGCGTGGGCGGGTTTCCCTGATGCCGGAAGCGGAGCACTGGCACGGGCTGAGTGTCTCGGGCACGCTCACCCGGGGCGTGGCCGACACGGCGCTCTACCTCGACGCCGTGAGCGGTCCGGCATCGGGTGATGCGGATCGCCCGCCACCTCCGCCGCGTCCCTACGCCGAGGCGGCGCGAACGCAGCCGGGCAAGCTGCGCGTCGCCGTCTCCCTCCGATCGCCGTTGCCCGCGCGCCTGAGCGATCTGGCCCGAGGCGCGGTTCACGAGACCGCGGAGCTTCTCCGGTCACTCGGCCACGACGTGCGTGACCGCGATCCCGACTGGGGATTCATCGGCAACAGCGCGTTCAGCCGCTACCTGCGCGGAGCTCACGACGACGCCGAGCGGATGGCACGGCCCGAGCGGCTCGAGCTGCGGACCCGCCATGTCGCGCGCCTCGGCCGCCTTGTACCGCCAGCCGCGGTCCGGTGGGTGCGCCGCGTCGAGGCGGCGCAGGCAGCGCGCGTGAACGCTCTGTTCGACGACAACGACGTGCTGCTCACGGCAACCGTCACCGATCCCGCGGTGGAGGTCGGTCGTTGGGAGGGCCGCGGCGCGCTGCGCACGCTCGCCGGCGTGGCGAGCGGCTTCGGCGGCCCCTTCACCGCCGCCTGGAACGCGACGGGACAGCCCGCGGCGTCCATCCCCGCCGCCTTCACCGCCGCCGGCCTGCCGCTGGCGGTGCAACTGGTGGGTCGCCCGAACGACGAGTCGACCCTGATCTCGCTCGCCGCCCAGATCGAGGCGGAGCGGCCATGGGCGGATCGCCGGCCGCCGGTCTCCTGAGGCGCCCGGCGGGCGGCGCTACTCGTACACCACGAGCTCGGGCTCGGGCCGAAGCCCGAGCACGGCGCGCGGGCGCATCAGGTCGGTGTCCTCCTCGGAGAAGAGCGTGAAACCGGGGGGGAGTGGTGCCGAGGGGGAGGGCTTGGCCTCCGCCGCGGGGGGGGACGCCGGCGGCTCAGGGGCAGGAGCGGGCTCGACCGCTCCGGGCGGTCGCTTCGACGCCGGCGGCGTGGTCAGCTTTGATCCCGGAGCCCCGCCAATATCGCCCGTCTCGCCCGCGCCGGCCCGCTTCGACGAGTCGCCGCCCGTGAAGCCGTCGTACTTGGCGATCTTCTGCTCCTGCGTGCCGAACCCGTCGACGTTGAGCGTCAGGGCGACGCCGGGATGCTCCTCCAGCTTCTCCCTGTTCTCGATCATGTCCTCCGTGAACTGGTGCACGACCAGCAGCTTCTCCGGAAGGTTGCCGTCCCGGACGATGTCGGACAGATACGCCGCCACCTCGTTCACCTCCTGAGCGGTGACAGAGCCGATCGTCTGGCCGGGTATCTCTTCGGGACCCACATGCCACTCCGGGTCGAGCGCCAGGCTCACGTCCGGCTCGCGGAGGAACTTCTCGTAGGCCTTGATCTCCGTCATGAAATTGGAGCGCCCGGGCTGGATGTCGAGGATCAGGAGGGCGTCGGCCTTCCGCGCCGCTTCGAGGTACTTCCGCACCACGCCCGCCCGTCTGGCGGGTATTGTAGCGCCCATCCGATCCTCCGCTGCTCGCCGCGATCGTCGCGAGCAGCTCGAAGGCCGGAAGCACGGGCCGGTCACCGCGCTCGTATGGCTGCGCCTGCTTGGCGAGCCTCCCCGCCGCGTCGGCCGGTGTCCCGATCCCCAGGGCGCCCAAGGCGTCGTCCTGCGGTGCGCCGTAGAAGGCGACCACGCGATTGTCGGGGAAGATCTCGCGTCCGCCGCCCGGGAGCTCAGGGCCTCCGCCGCAGCGTCCTCGGCGCCGCCCGACCCTTGGCGCATGGGATCCGAGCCGACCTTGTCACGGAAGTCTCGGCCATCGCTCGTGCTTGCAGCCGCGATCACGGCGAGGACCGCAAGCACGCTCGCGCCCGCCGCGAGCCGACGACGGCGAAACGACTGCCCAGCTCGGTTCGCTGACTTGGACATGGTGGCTAAGTGTCTCAACACGACCGGCGATGCCGGCGTTTCGGAGTTTGCTCCGCGGTAGGAGTTTGTGGTCGATCACAAAAGGGGACCGCGATTTCTGACCCGCGCAGAGGTCATCGCCACCGTATTGGGCCACAATGTCGGTCTCGAGGGGGGCGCCGCGGCTCGGCGCGAGACAACCGCGGAAGGGGCGATGTGACACCGGACCGACAGGCTTGCCGCACGCCGGCTGCCCTCGCGGGCTCGTGCGCCCGGTGGTCCGAACCGACGGCGACGGGTAGCGGATGCAGGCTCGGCCTGATTCTCGCGCTGCTCACGAGCGTCGTCGGGCTCCTCGCCCCCGGGGCGGCCTCGGCGGCTCCCGGCCAGGTGCGCGCCGGTGCGGCGTCGGTCGACGCCACCTGGCACGTCGGCGCGTCGGCGGGTCAGTACGCATCGGACCCTCAGATCGCCGACGGAGAGTCGAACCCCTCGATCGACCCCGGCGCGCACTCGACCACGAAGGCCGGCTCCTACGGGATCCAGTCACGGCTCAAGTTGCGCGCGCTCGTCGTCGAGGGGCCCGACGGCACGAGGACGGCGATCGTCAAGAACGACCTGTACATCCCCCAGGACCTCCTCTGGCGGCGCACCGCCCAGATCCTCGAGAAGGGCGACTCGGGCATCACGCGCGAGACGCTCACGATGGCCGTCACCCACGATCACTCCTCGCCCTACTACTCGTCGACCTCGCCCGGGGCCTGGGCCTTCCAGGACGTCTTCGACGTGCGCTTTTTCAACTACTACGCGAAGCGCATGGCCAAGGCCGTAGAGCGCGCGGCCCACGAGCTCGTGCCGGTCCGGGTCGGGGCCTCGGTCAGTCGCTTCGACAAGACCGCTCGACATTCCTTCAACGGGGCGGTGGCCGACGACGGCACGCCCGCCGGCTACCCGAACTCGGACGTGGACCCCGACCTGACGGTCGTTCGCTTCGACGACATCTCGAACCCCGGTCGCCCTAAGCCGCTCGCGAACCTTGTGAACTTCAGCGTCCACCCCGAGTTCCTCAACGGCAACAACCTGATAAGCGCCGACTACATCGGCCCGCTTCAGCGGATGGTCGACCGCGAGACGAAGGCCACGACCATCTGGACCACGAACTCCGTCGGCACCTCGGAGCCCGAGCGCAGCACCTACCATCCGATCAGCGAGCGGCTCGAGTTCACCCACCGGGAATACGCGCAGGCCGAGTACGGCGCGCGCCTGATGGCCGACTCGATCGTGGACACGTGGCGCGACGTGGAGCGGGGAACTCCCGAGCGCGCCTACCGTGACCGCTTCGTCCCCTACCGCACCAAGTTCCCCGTTGCGATGGAGGACCGCTTCTTCCCCGGCCCGCTGTCGCACCCGTACCCGAGCGCGCAGAACTGCCGTACCGAGTCGGCGTTCCAGGGCGACCCGCGCATCGGCACGCTGCCGACCTGCCAGGGAGTGAACAGCGGGATCGGTGAGCTCTACGAGGAAGCCGGGATCGAGGACGCTCCCGAGCCGCCGCAAACGGGCGTCGATCCGGGCATCAGCAGCGACGACCTGAAGCAGGCGGGCCTTCCCGGCATCCCGGACCAGTACTCGCCGCCGAGCTACACGGCGCTTGAGGAGGACGTGAGTGTGCATCTCCAGGCGCTTCGGCTCGGGGACATCCTGTTCACGATCTGCTCGTGCGAGCAATGGAAGGACCAGGCGCGCAACATCAAGAGCCGGACCAACTTCCGCCAGGACGACCAGTACCTCGGCTTCGACTGGTCGAAGCGCTGCGAGCGCAACCGCAATGGAAGCTGGACGTGCCCCAACCCGCTCGCCGACCGCACGCGGCTCGATGAGCCCAGGAAGCTGCCGCCAATCTCCGATCGCAAGTTCCAGCGCATGCGCGCACAGGTGCGAAACGACGCCGCCGGATGGAACGAGCCCGACTACCTGCCGTTCGCGGAGTCAGAGCCACGCGACCCGGACAGGATCAAGGGCAACTACACCCACACCGAGCTTCCGCGAAAGCGCGGCTACCGCCTGACCGTGCCGATCGGTCAGGCCAACGACTACAACGGCTACATCGCCACCTACCGCGAGTACCAGCGCGGCGACCACTACCGCAAGGCGCTCACCGGCTGGGGTCCCCACTCGAGCGACTACATGGCCACCCGGCTCGTGCAGATGGGCGGCCAGCTCAAGGGCGGCCCCGCGCCGCCCAAGGAGGTGTTCGAGGACAAGGCCGTGGCCGACCTGGCGTTCAACGACGCCCGCGCGCGGGCGCTCGGCAACCTTGGCGAGACGAGCATCAAGAGCTTCGAGGCCGGACTGCCCGACGACGGCGGCCCCGCCACGGGCGTGAAGCAGCCGGAGGACGTCCGACGCTTCTCGGCCGCCGACTTCAGCTGGACCGGCGGCTCGAACTTCACCGACAATCCCCGTGCGCGGGTGGAGCGCAAGGTCGACCGTCGCTGGAGGGCCTACGCCGATCAGTCCGGGGAGCTGCCGACCACACTCGAGTTCCCGCAGGGTGAGGACACGCCCAGCTTCCTGACCGGCAGCTTCGACTACGTGTGGACGTCCCACTTCGAGGCGTTCACGTCCAACTTCGACACGGGCAACAGGCCGCGCTCGACGCCCACCGGGCGCTACCGCTTCGTCGTGGACGGACAGCGCCGCGAGGGTGGTGAGCCGCGGCCTTACCACATCGTCTCCGAGCCGTTCCGGGTCCGCCGGTGGGACGGAATCACGGTCCCGAAGATCGAGCGCAAGCGGTCACGGCTTGTCCGCTTCGACGTGGGACCGTCGAGGATCATCGAGGAGCCGCGAGTGGCCGAGCCCACACGCCGACCGCCCGCGGATCGCGGTACCGGCGACGAGGACGGGGGCGGCGCAACCATCCGGCCGAGCGCGCAGGGGGGCGGCGACGGCGAGCCGTCCGGAGTGGTCAAGGCCTTCATCGGCCCGATCGACTATCCCGACTCCTACGACTCGCCGACGCCGTTCATCGACGAGGAGCGGTTCGTGGTCCGCGACCGGAAGGCCCCTAACGACGCCTCTCGCTTCGAGTGGTTCTGCTTCGCCTGTAGCTTCCGGCCGTGGGCGGACACCTCGAAGGTAGCTCGAGCGGAGGCGGTCGTCGTTCGTCCGAGTGGCAAATTCGCCCGTGTGAGGGCACAGAAGCGAAGCAGGAGCAGCTATGTGCTGCCGGTGACGCTCGGGCGCGGGGGCGCCGCGGTGGTGCCGCGACAGTGCATCCGAGATGAGAACGGCGAGCGCAACGGCCGGCCATCACGCGTCGTGACCCGCGGTCGCGTGTCCGCGCGGATCAAGAAGCGCGCTCTCGCGCTGGCCGAGCGGCGGAGCGTGTGTGGATCGAGCGCCCGGAGTGGACGAGAGCCCGACCGCGGTAAGTACCCCTTCACGCGCCGTCGCGGACCCAACCTCTTCCGGCCGCGATGATTCGAACCGTCAAGGCGCGGAGGGAGCTGACATGAGTCGCCGGCGAACGCTCGTGCGTCCGCGTACGGCATTCCGGCTGACCGCGCTGGGGATTCTGGTCCTCGTGGCGTCGGGGAGCGGTGCGGCCGCGCCGGCGGCCGAGGCTCCGACCGCCCAGCCGGCGACGAAGGCGGGCGCGAGCGCCTCGGCGGCCGCTCGTCAGCGCCCGGTCCGTTCCGCGCCCCGCCGTACACGTCATCGGCGGAGCGCAGTGGCCGACGCGTGTGGATCGCTCGGCAAGCGGCGAGGGCCGCGACCGATTGCCCGGCCGGGCAGCCGGACGGCCGGGTGCTACCGGGTCGGCGTGGCCGCGCGGTCGATCAACCCGGAGCGGGACGGGACCTTCGCCGGCCAGCCGGTCTTCCTCGGCGGCTACGGCCTCGGTGCCAATCCCATCACGGGCTCTCGGCCCGCCACCGGCATCCTCGACGATGGCATCCACGTGCGCGCCTTCAGCGTGTCCGACGGACGGGAGCACTTCGCGATAGCGGATATCGAGACGCAGGGATACTTCGTGGCCACGAAGGACGGCCCGCTCGGGCTCGTCGACATGCGCAAGGCCGTGGAGCAGCGGACGGGTGGTCGGCTGAAGGCCCAAGAGGTTCTGATCCAGTCCGACCACACCCACAGCGGCCCGGACACGATCGGGGTCTGGGGTGGCGTGCCACGGGAGTACCGCCGCTTCATCTTCAGGCGGACCGTGGCGGCCATCGTCGAGGCGTTCGAGACGGAGCGCCCCGGCAACCTCTACTACGGGACGGCGAACGGGAAGAAGCTGCTGGCCAACCAGTTCGACTACGACCGACAGAACAAGGTTCTCGACTCCGACGTCCGCGTGCTGCAGGCACGCGACGCCCGGGGCCGCACATTTGCCACGCTGCTCAACTTCTCCGCGCACACGACGGTGCTCGGGTCGAGCAACACGAAGGTGAGCGGCGACTGGGTGCAGGCCGCCAACCCACTGCTCCGAAAGCGCTTCGGCGGCGAGGCCGTGACGATGGTCGGGACGCTCGGGCGAACCCAACCGGCCGACCGGGGGTGCCCCGACGACGACCGGCGTGCGGATCGCGACGCCCAGTTGGGGGACGAGGACGTGCAGAGCCTGTGCTCGATCGGGGCCTACGCCCGGCGCGTGGTCAGGCGTGCGGGACGCGCCGTCGACAACGCACGGCGGATCGGCGGCTCGCCGATCGTGGCCGCCCGCTCCTACCTGATCAAGGACACGGCGGTGAACGCGCCGATCCTCGGGTTCAACCTGGCCGGGGGCCCGATCGGCGTCGACATCAACCGGTCACTCACCCCGCCCTGGCTGACGGGCAACGTGGTGGGCACGGTGACCGCGAGCGCGCGCATCGGCGACGTGCTGCTGTCGTCCTTCCCCGGCGAGGCCTACCCCCAGATGCCGCTCACGGTGCGAAAGCTCGTCCCGGCTCGCGGCTACCTGACGGCCGGGCTCGCCGATGACCAGCTTGGTTACTTGATCGCCCCCTACGAGGCCTACCCTGAGCCGGTGCGCCGAACCTTCTTCAACCAGCGCGGCGACGAGGTGTCACCGGTCGACAACGACAACTTTGCGTTCAACGTCTCGCCGACGATGGGCGAGCGCGTCATCTGCTCGTCGCTTCGCGGCGCCGGGGAGGTCTTCGGGCGCGGCCTCCGCTACCGCGAGGCGGCCGGGGCACGCTGCCTTCCCTTCGCGACCGATCTCGCGATGCCCGCCGGCGCCGACGCCCGCTGAGGTCAGTGGCTTCGCCGCGTGCAGCGATGCGCAGGCGGGCAGCTCTGCTCGGCGCGCTCCTCGCGCTGGCGCTCCCGGCGACTCCGGCCCACGCAGGTCGCTGGCTGGCCGGCGACGTTCACGTGCACACCACCTTCTCGCACGACTCCTACGGCGGGCCGGGCGATGACAACACCGGTCCCGAGGACGCGTTCGCGCTGGGGCACAGCGTCAGGAGCCAGTTCGCCGTCGCCGCCACCCGTGGCCTCGACTACCTTGCGATCACCGACCACAACGACATCCGCTCGCAGTCCGATCCGGGCTTCGGCGCCCACGGGGTTGTTCCGGTTCCCGGCTACGAGAACTCGCTCGAGGGCCACGCCCAGATGCTCGGGGCGCGACGCATCTACCGCAACGGCGACGGGTCGCCGAAGGCGGTGCGGAGGACGGCGGCGCGGCTCCGGGCGAGCCCCGACCGCGGCGTCTTCCAGGTGAACCATCCCGCCGAGGGCTCGACCGACTTTCCCGACGACCAGGACTGGGGGTACGGCTACAGGGTCCGGCCCGACACGGTCGAGACGCTGAACATCTCGCGCCTGTACCAGCCTCCGTTCCCCTCGGCGTCCTCGAACGACGATGCCGTGCGCTACTGGGAGGGATGGCTCGATCGCGGGAAGCGGGTGGCGGCCACGGGCGGAAGCGACAATCACTTCGTCTCCACCACCGCGATCCAGGGCGTCGGGCAGCCGACCACCTGGATCCGAGCACGCGACCGAAGCCGCCGCGCGGTCCTCGAGGGGCTCCGCGCCGGCCGCACGTTCATCTCCAGCCAGCCACCGGCGCTTGGCGGCGCTCGCATCTTCTTGAAGGCGGATCCGAACCGTGACGGCCGCTACGACGCGATGGTCGGTGACACGATCGCCCCGCGCTCGCCCCTCCGAGTGCGCGTGCAGGGGGCGCCCGGCTCGTTCCTGCGGATCATCACGGACGGCGGGCGGCAGGCGTCGAGGCCGGTCCTCGTGAGGGGCGGCCACTTCGAGCATCGCCTCAGGCTGCCGCGCGGCGCCACGTGGGCGCGGGCCGAGGTCTTCGACCCCGACGCGGCCAAGGACCGCGGCGTGGTCTGCGACGACGCCTTCGGCTCCGCTACGACCTATTGCCGCAACCAGCTCCTCGTGATGGCGATGACCTCGGCCATCTACGCCGACCGCGCACGCCCGGGACACAGTCGTGGCTTCTCGCGCGGCGCCGGCCCATTTCCCGCGCGCTGAGCGGAAGCCTGGAATACTCCGCGACGGCGGATGAGCGACCAGCGATCGAGGACGAGGACGCCACGGGGCGCGTCGACGAACGGAGCGGGGACCGCTGCGGGGCGCGCTGATCTGGCCTCGCGGATCGCCTCGGAGCTCACCGGACAGCTTCAGCGGCGGATTCCCAGAGCGGACCTGGACGAGCGCGACCCCGACTACATCCGCGAGAGCCTCCCCGGCCTCTGGCTACTGGCGAGCTTCTACTTCCGCGCTGAGGTCCGCGGCCTCGCCAACATCCCGGCCGACCGTCCGGTCCTACTCGTAGGCAATCACTCCGGCGGCAACATGACGCCCGACACGATCGTCTTCACGCTGGCCTTCAACACCTATTTCGGGGTCGAGCGCCGTTTCTTCCAGCTCGCCCACAACCTGGTGCTCTCGATGCCCGGGCTCGGCTACCTGCGCAAGTACGGAACCGTGGCGGCCTCGCCCGAGAACGCCGAGAAGGCGCTCGACTCGGGGGCCGCGCTGCTCGTCTACCCGGGCGGCGACCACGAGGTGCACCGACCGTCCTGGGAGTCGGGAAGGATCGACTTCGCCGGGCGAAAGGGCTTCGTCCGCCTGGCGCTCGACAAGGGCGTGCCGATCGTGCCGGTGGTCTCGATCGGGGGCCAGGAGACCGCGCTGTTCCTGAGCCGTGGCCAGGGCCTCTCCAGTCTCCTGCGCCTGGACAAGCTCCTTCGCCTCAAGGTGCTGCCGATCTCACTTGCGCTTCCGTGGGGCCTCAACGTGGGCGACATGGCGGGGCACATTCCGCTGCCCGCCAAGATCACGACGCAGGTGCTCCCACCCATCAACCTGCGTCAGGAGTTCGGGGACCAGCCCGACGTCGACGACGTCTACCGCGAGATCACGCAGACGATGCAGGACACGCTCGACGCGCTCGCCGGCGAGCGGCGGTTGCCGGTACTGGGTTGACAGTTTGCGCGTCGAGGAGCAGACAACCGTCCAGGCCTCACGCGAGGCGGTGTGGGAGTTCATCACCGACGCCGCCAACTACCGGCGCTTCATCGCCGGCATCACGCGGTGGGAGGTGGAGGGCGACAAGGACCGAGGACTCGGTGCGCGCTACACGATGCGGATGCGCGTCGGCTCGGCGCAGGTCGGCGGCCTGATCGAGGTGGTCGAGTTCGACCCCCCGGGGGACATGGCCTGGAACAGCATCACCGGCCTCGACCAGCGCGGTCGCTGGCGCGTTCGAGAACGCGACGATGGTCGTACGACCGTTACATTTCGACTCAGCTACCAGGCCCCCGGCGGCCTGCTCGGCACCCTCAGCGATCGCATCTCCTCTCCGATGGTCAGAGACAACCTCCGCCGCTCGCTCGAGAACGTGAAGCGCCAACTCGAGGGCGACGGCGCCCCCCCGGAGCCAGGCGCGCCGCTGCCGGCACGCCTGGTGTCGGCGGTCGGGAACCAGGTGCACGCCGCTCGTGTGTTCGGAGGCGCCGGACTGATTCGCCCGATCCGCCCCGACCGGCTGCTGAGGACGGGCCTCGCGCTGCGCCGCTGGGGTCCGACGCCCGCGGCCGGCTACGAGGCCTCCGCGGCCCGCTACCCGGACGAGCCGGCGATCATCGATGAGCTCGGCACCCTCACCTTCGGCGAGGTGCAGCGCCGCACCAACGCGCTCGCCCACGCCCTCGCGGACGCGGGTGTGCTCGAGGGGCAGGGGGTGGCCGTGATGTGCCGCAATCACCGCGGCTTCATCGAGACGACGGTTGCGCTCTCGAAGATAGGCGCTAACGCGCTCTACCTCAACACCGCCTTCGCGGCGCCTCAGCTCACCGAGGTCGTGAAGCGAG
Organism: Thermoleophilaceae bacterium; assembly: GCA_030447875.1. Classification (GTDB taxonomy): domain Bacteria; phylum Actinomycetota; class Thermoleophilia; order Solirubrobacterales; family Thermoleophilaceae; genus JAUJOA01. The sequence continues at coordinate 32,932 of JAUJOA010000005.1, read as the reverse complement.
AGAAGCCGGTCGGCATCGTCTACGACGAGGAGTTCGCCGGGCTGCTCGAGGAGGCCGGCCACCGAAGGAAGCGGTGGGTCGCATGGCACGACGGGGGCGACACCGGCGATCCCACGCTCGACGACTTGATCGAGGCGGGCGACCCGTCCGGCGTGGTGCCACCCGCGGAGCCGGGCAAGGCCGTGATCCTCACGTCGGGAACCACCGGTACGCCGAAGGGTGCGTCGCGCAAGCAGCCGGACACGCTCGATCCTGCGGTCTCGATCCTCTCGAGGATCCCACTCCAGGCGCGCGAGAGCACGATGATCGCCGCGCCCCTCTTCCACTCGTGGGGCTTTGCGCACTTCACGCTCGGCCTACTTCTCTCCTCGACCTACGTCTTGCGGCGGAAGTTCGACCCCGAGGCCACGCTCGCGCTTGTTGCGCAGCACCGCTGCACCAACCTGCCGGTCGTGCCGGTGATGATCCAGCGGATCCTCGAGCTGCCGGAGGAGACGCTCCGGAGATACGACGTCTCCTCGCTGAAGGCCGTCCCGGCAAGCGGCTCCGCGCTCCCGGGAGAGCTGGCCATCCGCTTCATGGACCAGTTCGGGAACATCCTCTACAACCTCTACGGGTCGACGGAGGTCGCATGGGCCACGATCGCCACGCCGGAGGATCTGCGGGCCACGCCCGGTACCGCCGGCCGCGCGCCGCGTGGAACCGTCCTCAAGATCCTCGACGAGGACGGTCTGGAGGTGCCGGCCGGGCAGACGGGCCGCATCTTCGTCGGCAACGAGATGCTGTTCGAGGGCTATACGGGCGGCGGGAGCAAGGACATGGTCGACGGGCTCATGAGCACCGGCGACGTCGGTCACCTCGACGAGGCCGGCCGCCTCTTCGTGGAGGGCCGCGACGACGAGATGATCGTCTCAGGCGGAGAGAACGTCTTCCCGCGGGAGGTCGAGGACCTGCTCGCGAAGCGTGACGATATCGCCGAGGTCGCGATCATCGGCGTCGACGACGAGAAGTTCGGGCAACGCCTCAAGGCCTTCGTAGTCAAGAAGCCGAAGAAAAAGCTTTCAGAAGACGACGTGAAGTCCCACGTCAAGTCGAACCTCGCGGGCTACAAGGTGCCGCGCGAGGTGGAGTTCATCGAGGAGCTCCCGCGTAACTCGACCGGCAAGGTCCTGAAGCGCGAGCTGGCCGAGGCATAGCGCCTCCGCCACGTTGACCACGCCCCCGCCGTGACGCGCGACGACGATTTCGAGCGCGAAGGGCTGCTCGAGGGAGCGGAGGGCGAGGAGGCCAGGAGGGCGAGGACCGAGCTGCTCGGACAGCTCTCCCGAGACGGGGTCCCGCTCGACGAGCTGAAGCGCGCGGTGTACGCCGACGATGGTGACGAGGCGAGCTCCGGGGCATGACCGCCAGACCGGCGGGTGGACCGCGCGTGGGCCTCGTGCTCGGGGCCGGCGGCGTGATGGGCGGAGCCTGGCTCACGGGCGGGCTCCAGGCGCTCGTCGCGGAGACGGGCTGGGATCCGGGGAGCGCGGACTACGTGGTGGGCACATCAGCCGGGGCGATGATGGGGGCTCTGCTCGCGTCCGGCGTGCCACCCTGGTTCATGGTGGCCCACTCGGCCGGCGAGGTCTTCCAGGGGCTGGCCGGACCCGATGGGCGGCCGGCGGCCTCCGCCGATCGGTCGGCCGGGGCCGTCTTCCGTCTCCACCGAGGCCTTCCGCCGGTCGGTCCGGGGTCGTGGCGGCTCGCGCTAGGCAGCCTCAGACGACCGAATCGCCACACGCCGGCTGCTCTCCTGGCCGGCTGGGCGCCGCGCGGGTTCATATCCACCGAGCCGCTGAAGGAGACGGTCAGGCGGGCGGTACCCGCCGGCTGGGCAGACCATCCGAACCTTTGGATCATGGCCTGCGACTACGCGACGGGCCGGCGCGTGGCCTTCGGCCGCGCCGACGCTCCGAGGTCCGAGCTCCCCGATGCGGTGGCGGCCTCGTGCGCGATCCCAGGCTTCTACCACCCGGTCCCGATCGCGGGCCGGCGCTACGTCGACGGTGGCCTCTACTCCAACTCGAATCTCGACGTGTTGAGGCAGGAGCGACTCGACCTGGTGGTCTGTCTCAACCCCACTTCGTCGCTTCACCCGACGCGCGCATGGTCTCCGGCCGAGCGGATCGCCCGCGGGGTTCGGACGGCCGCCGGTCGCCGGCTCGGAAGTGAGTCGAAGAAGCTTCGGGCGTCCGGCATCGACGTGGTGCTGATTCAACCGACCGCTGACGATCTGGAGGCCATGGGCACCAACCTGATGAGCACGAGGCGGCGACACACGGTCATCGAGGTCGCCACGCGCACGGTGGCTGAGCAGCTTCACGACCCGGCGGTTCGGAACCGCCTGGACGGCCTGCCACCGGGCGAGGAGCACATGCTGAGGCGCCCGCCGGGGCCCGCGTCCGGGTGGCCGCCGCTCGCGCGCGGGCGCGGCCGTGGCACCGTCGCCTAGGCCCGCTAGCTCTTCCCCCCGTCATCCTCCTGCGAGGACGAGTCATCCGATTCGTCCTTGGTCTTCTCGCCGGGGTCCTCCGGCGCCTCGGGATCCGTGGGCCCACCGGGGATCGGGTCGGTCTTGTAGTCCTCTGGGTTTTCGACCTTCTCCCCCTCGATCTCCACATCGCCGCCTTCGTGGCGACGCAGCGACGAGGGGCCGAGGTTCTGCTCAGGCCCCTCGTGGTAGGAGTGCGTGCCCTCCGGCCCGCCGAAGGTCTCGTACTTGGCGGCGCCCGTCGGCCAATCCTCGAGCTTCTCGGGCGGATTGTCCTCGAGCTGCCTGACCTCCTCCTTGGCTTCCTCGGCCTCCTGTTCGGCGGTGGACTTCCCCGACTGCTCCTCCGACTGGTCGCCCTGCTCCTCGGACTGCTCGCGCGACTCCTCCTGCTGGCTCACTTGCGCTCCCCCGGTTCGACAAGACACTCGCAGGGCAGACTAGTCGATCGCTTCTGCGGCGCGCCGTCGGTTGACGACAAACCGGGGTACGAGACGGCCGGGCGATGGAATCGACCCGCGGGCGCCTGTCAGCTGGACCCGCCGCGGCCCGTCTTCGACTGCAGCTCGTCGATTCGCTTCGATGCATCGGCCTTGCTGAGGCCTTCGTCGAAGGGCTCGTTCGCCTGCTCTGAGAGCGTCTGAAGATATGAGCGCTGAGCACCCGTCATCGGCTCGTCTCCCGTGACCCAGTCGTCGGGGTTCTTGTCGACGTTCGAGCCCTTGAGGTCGTCCGCGGACTGCTCGCTCTCCGCGGCCGGACGATGCTCGTCGGACTCTCGCTGCTCGGGCTGCTCACGTTCGTCGGTCACTGTTCCTCGTCCTCGGGCTCGGGGTTATGGCCGGGTGCACTCTCGTTCGGGCCTTCCACGTCGAGCTCCTCCGATGTATCCGGCTCGGGCGTGGCAGGGTCGCGCTCCGCCCTTGAGAGCTGGTGGATCGAGCCTGCGGCCCGTTCGATGTACGGATGCAGGCGTGTCGGTGCGGCGCTGGTCATAGGACCTCCCAGGAAAGCTCGATTCGCGGTCGGCCTCCAGCGTAGCCGGGTAGGCGACTTCAGAACATCTCGGCGGCGATCCGATTAGGCTTCCGGCTCGAGGACGACGGTTCGAGCGCGGCTCGGGGCGGGCACCGGTTGCTCGGCTCGGCGGCTCCCATCAGGTGACGATGTCCGCTCACATCCATAGCCGCGACCTCCGGGAGCTGGAGCGTGAGCTCTCGCTCTCCACGTGGCTCGAGCGTCGAAGCTTTACGGCCGGCGCCTTCCGCGCGGAGGACCTCGCGGCGGTGAAGCGGGAGACGGTGAGCGTGGTGCTGCCGACGCGCAACGTGGCCGGCACGCTCGGACCGGTGCTCGACACGCTCCTGCCGCTTGCCGAGCTCGGGCTCCTCGACGAGCTCCTGGTCGTGGATGCCGCCTCGCAGGACGGTACGGCCGACATAGCGGCGAGCCGCGCAGTAACCGTTCACCAGGAGTCGGAGCTGATGCCCGAGCACGGGCCGGCGAAGGGCAAGGGCGACGCGATGTGGCGCGGCGTGGCCGCGACGGGCGGCGACATCGTCCTGTTCCTCGACACGGACACGGAGGACTTCACGCCCGGCTTCGTCCTCGGCTTGCTCGGGCCGCTCCTCACCCAGCCGGACGTGCAGTTCGTCAAGGGGTCGTTCCGTCGTCCCTTCCGCGTCGGTGATGTGCTCGTCCCCGACGGCGGCGGACGGGTGACGGAGCTCGTGGCACGCCCATTCCTGAACCTGTACGTGCCGGAGCTTGCGGGCTTCACCCAGCCGCTCGCCGGTGAGACCGCCGCGCGCAGGTCGGTCCTCGAGGCGCTCGCCTTTCCGGTGGGCTACGGCGTCGAGATAGCGATGATGATCGACACCCTGAGGCTCGTGGGAATCGACGCGATGGCACAGGCCGATCTCGGTTCTCGCCAGAACCGGCACCAATCCCTCCGAGACCTGAGCGGCATGGCGTACGCGGTGCTGGTCGCCGCCTCGACCCGCGTCCACGGGCACGAGGTCGTCGACGCGTGCCGGCCGGGCTCTCTGGCGCTGCCGGCCGCGGGCGGCATCGAGGTCACGGCCATCGCCCTCGAGGAGCGGCCTGCCCTCCGCACGCTCCGCCTCCGCGACAGCGCCTGACCCGCCTCAATCGGAGCGCCGCACGAAGCCCATGCGGTGGAGCTCGGCCTCGGCGAGCTGCTCGAAGCGCCCCTCGTCCAGGTCGCGCCAGGGCATCCGGCTGACCGCTCTGAGCCGGCTGTAGGAGAGTCGCTCGACGGCTCGCCTGGCGAGGAACTCCTCGAGCCGCGGATCGCCGTCGCCATCGTGGACCATCTGCTTGAACGCGCCGGCCTCGCGGCCCCGCGCGAGCCGGGGCGGCAGGTAGTAGGCGAGCATCGGCACCGTCGGGATCAGCGCCACGGCGAGCCCAAGCAACCTGCTGAAGCGCTCGATGTCGGCTCGGGTCGAGCGCCCGGTCGCCTCGACGTCCTGGCCCGCGCGCTCGATGCCGGCCGCCGCGTCGGCCAGCGGCTGGCCCACGATCGGCAGGTCGAGCGAGCCGAGCGCCTCGCCAGAGTCGGTGACGGCGCCTCCTGCCGCCCCGACAGCGTCGCTGAGCTGGGTGAGGCCGTTGGCGGCGTCGGCGACGACGATGCCGACGACGATCCAGAGGACGACCCACGCCGCCACCATCACGTCGACCGCGAGGACCGCCGCGACCCGGCCGAGCGGCCGTCGCGCGGTCACTCCGACCGTCTGGCGAGGAGGAGGGCGGCTCCCGCCATGAACGCGACGAGAAAGGCCACGAGGACCAGGGAAGCTGCGCTCGCCGGCACGTCGAAGAACGCGGTCCCGTAGCCGCTGACCTCGGCGAAGCGGGGATCGGCGGCGATCCGTCCGTTCATGTCCACCGCGTTCCCGAGCCCCGAAAGCGACCACCGGTCGAAGAAGGCCGCGGAGAGCGCGCTCACCGGCTCGCTCATGCGCTCCACCGGCACGAGAGCGCCAGCGAAGAGGAGTTGAGGGATCAACGCCAGCGGGATGAAGCTCGTAGCCTGGTCCTGGCTGCTGGCCGCCGCGGAGATGAGGAGCCCCATCCCCACGCCAACGATGCTCGTGAGGATCAGGAGGCCGAGGACGCTGGCGTAGGCGGCCGGCGACTCGTCGAGCGGGCGGATCGCGAAGACGAAGAATGCCATGATCGTCGTCTGGAGGGCGGCGAGCCCGAACAGCACGATCGCCTTCGACGCCAGGTAGGCGGACGGGCGCACGCCCACGGCGGCCTCGCGCGCGGCGATGCTTCTCTCCTTGACGATCTCGCGCGCGGCGTCGATCGCCCCGAACCAGATCGCCGTAGTGGCCAGGATGAAGAGCAGCTGCACCGCTTGGTCGGGACTTCCGGGCTCTGGCGTCAGTCCGGCGTCTGCGCGCCCGAAGAGGCCCGACTGGAAGAGGAAGGCGGTGGCAAGCGCGATGATCGGTACCTGGCCGAGAAGGATGGCGAGGTTCCGCCCGTCGCGCGCGAGCAGCCGGAGATAGCGCTCGGTGAGCACCGCGAGCTGACGGCCCGTCCGCTGCTTGGCGCGCGGCGAGCCGGTCGGGCCGGGCTGCGACGGGGCGGCTTCCTGGTCGCCCGCGGGGGTCGCCGAGCCTCTCCGCCGCTCGAACTCGCGCCGCCACTCTACGGCGGGCTTGCGTGCAAGGGCGATGTAGACGTCGTCGTAGGCGTCGACCCCGAAGAACTCGAGCGCCTCGTCCGGAGAGCCCACGAAGCAGAGCTCGCCACCGCGCCCGATCACGACCAGCTTGTCGCAGAGGGCCAGGTTCTTCGTGGCGTGGGTGACCACCACGACCGCGCGCGACCCCTTCCCTGCGAGATTCCGAAAGAGGTGCATCATCTGCGACTCGAGCGCGGGGTCGAGCCCGGTCGTCGGCTCGTCCAGGAAGAGGATGCTCGGGCGGTTCAACAGCTCCGAGGCGACTCCGGTGCGCTTGCGTTCACCTCCCGAGATCGAGTCGATGCGGGTATTCGCCTGTCCTTCGAGCGACAGCTCGGCGAGGACTCGATCGACGGCCGCCGTCACGTCCGCGGACTCCGTGTCGTGAGGAAGCCTGAGTCGCGCCGCGTACCCGAGCGCCTCCCGGACGGTCAGGAGCCGATGCACGATGTCCTCCTGCGGCACGTAGCCGATGTCGGTCAGTCGGGAAGTGACCGGCTCGCCGTTCAGGCTCACGCTCCCGGCGGTCGGCAGGGTCACGCCGGCGAGTGCCTTCAGCAGCGTCGTCTTGCCCGACCCGCTCTCGCCGATGATGCCGACCAGCTCGCCCGGCTGGACTCGAAGCGACGCCCGCTTGACGAGCTCCTTGCCATCGACGCTGAAGGACACGTCCCTGGCTTCGAGATGAAGGGCGCCGCGCTGATCCCGGCGAACGAACGTCGATCCGTCGAAGACGAGCTGGAACGGCCCGATGCCGATCTTCGCTCCGTTCTCGATGGCGGTTCGCGTGGTCGGGCGCCCGTTCACCCTCGTTCCACACTTCGAGTCCAGGTCGCGCAACTCGACCACGTCCCCGCGGGCAAGTATCTCGGCGTGGAAGCGCGAGACGTTCGGGTCGTCCAGGACAACGTCGTTCGAGTTGCTGCGACCGAACGTGATCCGCTCACCGACGAGCTTGACGACCTGATCTGAGTCCATGCCTCTTTGCTCCATGTCCGCCACAAGTGGGCCGCTAACGCGCCTCTGGCCTTCCCATAGGACAGCGCGCCCAGACTCGAAGCTACACGTCTGAGAAGCGTCCCTAGGCGAGACGGCGGTTTAAGGTCTCCTCGAGATCGGTCTCACCGGGAGTGGTCCTCTCGATGCGCATCACGGCCCGGCGGCCATCGATGTCCAGCGTCGCAAACTGGTTGTCGAAGGTCTGCTTCTCGGCGAAGCGCCACCTGATCGGCGGATCGGCCACTCCCGCGGCGCGCGCGAGGGCGCGCCCCACGACCTCCATCGGCTTCGACGCGGCCGCGCGCATGACCGTGCGCTCAGCGGTGCCGAGCGGGTTGCGAAAGGGCGAGCAGACCGCCTGATAGACCGCGCTCTTCACTCGGGCCCGGCGCGGGAAGGCCACCTCGGCGAGGTAGGCATGGTGAACGTCGCCCGAGAGCGCCACGATCGAGGCTGGCGCACTTCCGTGCTCGCCTGCCGCGACCTTCTCGATGAGGTCGGCCAGCCGTGCGAACGACTCGCCGAAGGCGCTCCAGTGCTCGAGGTCCACGAGCTGGCGGACGTGCTCGCTCACCCTGGCCGCCGCGCCGCCCCACGCGCCCTCGCAGACTGCTTCGTTCCATGCCTCGACGTAGTGCATGCCCGGTGCGAGCAGAACCGGGAGCGACGTGGCCAGCAACAGGTGGTCGAAGTCGCCGCGCGTCTGCTCGACGATCCATTGCCACTCCGTGTCGTCGAACATGGCCCGGCGACCGTCCTCGAGCATTCGGCCGGCGCGCGAGTCCATGACGATCAGGCGCGTGCTGCCCAGGTCGCGGTGAAAGCTCCAGCGCGTGCCGGCCGCCTCGCGATCCGCCCGGAAGGCGAACTGGCGCAGGAGCGGACCGGCATCGTCCGCCGCCTTGACACGCTGGAGCAGCTCGTCGTCGTGCAGCTCGCGCGGCGAGAGGTTTCCGAGGTGCTGGTAGATCCAGTACGACATCAGGCCTGCCACGATGCGCTCGTTCCACCACTCGTTCTGGCGCATCGCGTCGACCCAAGGTCGCGACGTGTTCCAGTCGTCGTGCACGTCGTGGTCGTCGAAGATCATCGGCGTCGAGACGGTGGACGCGAGCCAGCGGAATGTCGCCTCGCTCCACGCCTCCCGATAGAGGCGCGTGTACTCCTCGAAGTCGGCGATCTCCTCACCCGGCGGCTCGTCGATGTCGCGCCTCGAGCGGATGAACTCCCTGGTCTCGGGCGATACCTCGTCGGCGTAGACCTGGTCACCGAGCAGGAGGAGCACGTGCGGCCAGGCCTCCCTGGGCTCGCGCCTCATCCTGAGCGTGAGGGCATACAGCGCGTCGACCTCGCGGCCGCGCTCATCGTGGTCGCGCGTCTGGTCGTAGGGCGGCGCGTTCGGCACGGAGACGCGGCACGAGCCGAACGCGAGCTTGACCTGATCGGTCCGCTTCAGCGTGCGGATGGCACTCGGCGGAAACTCGAGGTCCTCCGGCGGCCAGTGCTTCTCGCCATCAAGTCGCACCTCGTACTCGGTGGCGGTGCCCGGCTCGAGTCCTCCGATGCAGACGATCGCGTAATGATGTCCCTCGACGTGGAACGTCCGGGCACTGTGACCGAGGACCTCGACCTCGCACGGTCCATCGGTTTCAACCCAGACCGTTGCCTCGTGCTCGTCGGCGTAGCGCACGAGGGGGCCGAGGACCAGCTTCAAAGGGCCTGCACCTCGCCGAGGACCTTCTGGATCGAGTCCTTGGCGTCGCCGAAGAGCATCGCCGTCTTCGCGTCGCTGTAGAGCTCGTTGTCGATGCCGGCGAACCCGGGGTTCATGCTCCTCTTGAGCACGATGACGCTCGAGGACTTGTCCACCTCGAGGATCGGCATGCCGTAGATGGGGCTGTCCGGGGAGTTCTTGGCCGCCGGGTTGGTCACGTCGTTCGCCCCGATCACAAGCGACACGTCGGTCTGCGGGAACTCGGGATTGATCTCGTCCATCTCCTTGAGCGAGTCATACGGCACGTCGGCCTCGGCGAGCAGCACGTTCATGTGCCCGGGCATCCGACCCGCCACCGGGTGGATCGCGTAGTTGACGTCCACGCCGCGCTTTTCGAGCTCCGCGGCGAGGTCGCGAACCGCGTGCTGTGCCTGCGCGACCGCCATGCCGTAGCCCGGCACGACCACCACCCGGCGGGCGTAGGCCAGCTGGATCGCCACGTCGTCGGCCGTGGTGGACCGGAAGCTGCCGTCGCCACTCGCCACCGCGGCCGCGCCGCCTCCTTCCGGCGCCGAGCCGAAGCCGGCGAACAGCACGTTTCCGAGCGAGCGGTTCATCGCCTGGCTCATGAGCCGGGTGAGGATCGTGCCGGACGCGCCCACGAGCGTGCCCGCCACGATGAGCGCGGTGTTGTCGAGCGCGAAGCCCGCCGCCGCGGCGGCGAGCCCGGTGAAGGCATTCAGCATCGAGATCACGACCGGCATGTCGGCGCCGCCGATCGGCAAGACCATCGCCACGCCCAGCACGGAGGCCAGCGCCAGGATCGCAACGAACACGCTCTGCTCGTCGCCCGCGGCGGCGAGGTAGACGCAGCCGCCCAGGACGGCCGCCAGGATCACTCCGTTCACGACCTGCTGGCCGCGGATCATGATCGGCTGGCCGGAGATCAGCTCCTGCAGCTTGGCGAACGCCACGATGCTGCCCCAGAAGCTCACCGCGCCGACGACGGTGGAGAAGAGGACGGCGATCTCGGTGTCGAGCGCGAAGCCCCCCCCGGCGTCGATCGAGTCCCGGAACTCGGTCCAGGCGATGAGCGCGGCGGCGCCGCCTCCCACACCGTTGAACAGCGCCACCATCTGCGGCATCGCGGTCATCCGCACCGAACGCGCGGCCGGCACGCCGATCGCCGTCCCGATGGCAATTCCCAGCAGGATCAGCGGGACGCCGACCACGTCCCGATCGAGCAGCGTGGCGATCACGGCGATCGCCATGCCGACGGCTGCGATCATGTTTCCCCGGCGGGCGGTGGATGGATGCGAAAGCCCGCGCAGGCCCAGGATGAAGCAGACCGCCGCCACGATGTAGCAGGCCTGGATGAACTGCGGGTCGCGCAGCGAGAACGCCGCCGGCACCAGCATCGCTATTCCTTCGCGTCCGGCTTGCGCTTGAACATCTCGAGCATCCGGTCGGTGACCAGGAAGCCGCCGACCACGTTGATCGTGCCGAAGGCCACGGCGATCACCGCCAGGACCCGGCCCAGCGTGTCCCCCGTGGCGATCGCGATGGCCAGGATCGCGCCGACCAGCACGATCCCGTGGATCGCGTTGGTGCCCGACATCAGCGGTGTATGCAGCGTGTTCGGCACCTTCGAGATGACCTCGAAGCCGACGAACACGGCCAACACGAAGATCGTGAGCTCGGTCAGCAGGCTCATTGGCTCAGGCGACCCCCGCCGCCTGACGTGCACCGGCGTGCACGATCTCCCCCTCGCGGGTAACGCAGGCGCCGGCGATCACCTCGTCCTCGAAGTCCAGCTTCAGATCTCCGTCCTTCAGCAAGAGGTCGAGAAGGGCTGCGACGTTCCGCGCGTAGAGCTGGGAGGCATGCTCGGGCATGGTGCTGGGCAGGTCGAGCGGAGCGGCGATAGTAACGCCCTCCCGCACGACCGTCTGGCCGGGCTCGCTGAGCTCGCAGTTGCCGCCCGCCTCGCCGGCGAGGTCGACGATGACCGATCCGGACTTCATGTTCCCGACGGTCTCGGCCGTCACGAGCACCGGTGCCGGCTTGCCGGGAACGAGCGCCGTGGTGATGACCGCGTCGAAGCCCGTCATCGCCTCCGCGAGCGCCGCCTGCTGACGGCGCCTGGCCTCCTCGTCCAGCTCGCGGGCGTAGCCGCCCTCGCCCTCGGCATCGGTCTCGAGTTCCAGGTCGAGGAAGGTGGCGCCCAGGCTCTCGACCTGCTCGCGCACCGCGGCGCGTACGTCGAAGCCGGTGACGGCCGCGCCGAGCCGCCTCGTCGTGGCGATCGCCTGGAGCCCCGCCACGCCGGCCCCGAGGATCAACACCTTGGCCGGCGGCACCGTGCCGGCCGCCGTGGTCAGCATGGGAAAGAACCGACCGAGCTCCTCGGCGGCGATGAGCGCCGCGCGGTAGCCGGCCACCGTCGCCTGGGACGACAGGGCGTCGATCGACTGAGCGCGCGTGACGCGCGGCACCGCCTCCATCGCGAACGCCGTTACCCCGGCCGAGGCGAGTGCGCGAATCGTGTCCGGTGCCGTGAGCGGCGCGAGGAAGCCGATGAGCACGCCACCCGGGCGCAACCGCTCCATCTCGTCCTCCGACGGCGCCCGGACCTTTGCGACGATCTCCGTGTCCCAGACGGCGTCGGCCGTGACGGTGGCACCCGCGTCCTCGTAGTCGGCGTCCGACAGGTGCGCCTCGCGACCGGCTCCCGGCTCGGCGGCGACCGCGATGCCCTTGGCCGCCACCCTGCGAACGACTTCGGGAACGAGGGCGACGCGACGCTCGCCGGGCCGCGACTCCTTCGGAACCCCCACGTTCATGGCGTCAGCCTATGCGCTGACCGCCGCAGGGGTCGGCTCGGCGCGGGGGCGGGGCTCAGCCGTCCAGCCGCACGAATCGCTTGCCGCCCGCCGAGGCGCGGGCCTGCTTCTGACCCCTGAGCGCGAGATCCGCGGCGGTCACGAGGCCCGGCGCGTCCATCTCGTCGCTCAGCTCCGCGACGCCGTAGGAGACGCCGAGCGGCCGCCCGTCCGAGGTCCTGCACGTCTGCTTCACGACGGAGCCGAGTCGCGAGCAGACTCCATCGGCCTCCTCGCGCGCGGTGTCCGGGAGCAGCAGCGCGAACTCGTCGCCGCCCCAGCGGTAGCAGCGGTCCCCCGCGCGGACGGAGTCGTGAAGCGCGGTCGCGGCTTCCCGGAGGTAGCGGTCGCCCTCGATGTGCCCGTAGTGGTCGTTCACCGCCTTGAAGTCGTCGAGATCGACCAATGCGACGCTGAGCGGGGAGCCCGCCCGCCGCGTCCGCGCCATCTCCGCGGCGAGCGTCTCGTCGAACGCCCGACGGTTGCCGAGGCCGGTGAGCGCGTCGAGCCGCGCGAGCCCGTAGGCCTCCTCGCGACCGGCCACGAGGCCGAGCCGCTGCCTGCGGATCGTGCTCATGAGCGCCATGATCAGGAGGCCGGCCGCGACCGACACGAGGGCGTCGCGGGTGATCCTCGCGCCGAAGTCGGTTCCGCTGCGGTCGTAGATGAGCGGCGCCAGTGCGGCGAGCGCGACGGCGGCCAGGAAGACTGTTCCGGAGCGCGGTGGGCTCGATCCCACGCCCGCGCACACCCAGAGCACGAGCAGGCTGCTGTAGGTGACCTCGCCGCCGGCAAGCCAGTTGAGGAGAGCGACCTGGCCGAGGCCGGCGTAGCACACGGCCAGAAGGGCGCGATGGCCGACGCCCCGGCGGGGATCCGTCAACCACGCGAACGCGGCCGCGTTCGCGGCGACGATCGCCAGCGCGATGGCCCAGCCGAGGTCGCCGATCGCGTCGTCCGGTGACTCGATCGACAGGAAGACCAAGTTCAGAATCGTGCTGGCGCCCAGGATCAGCGCCGTCATGCGACGGGCGTTCGAGAGGTCGATTCCCGCGTAGGCGTCGTCGCTTCGAGCTACCGGCCGGCTGTCTCCGGGTCGCCCTTGAACGGCCCCCTTATGTCGCTCGTTATCCATCCTCCGTAATAGTCGCCCGGTTGCGGTCTCGCCCGCTCATCGTCGAGATAGCAGGCGTCGACCCTGCCCGGAAAGATCGCTACATGCTCACGGAGCGCGCCGTAGCTCTCAACCGGTCGAGGGTAGCCAAACCGACTCCATCGTCAGGTCACGGCTCGCGTCGGCTCGGGCTCCCGTTCCAGACGTGCCTTCGAGGGAACGCGCAGGACGAGGATCGCGACGTCGTCGCGCGGGTCGCCGTCCTGGAAATCGAGGACGTCGCGCTCGATCCGCTCAGCCAGCGACGTGGCGTTGGCTCCGGAGCACGCCTTCAGAACCGAGACGAGGCGCTCCTGGCCGAAGAACTCCTCGGTCGAGCGCGCCTCGGGCACGCCATCGGTGTAGAGGACCACCGCGTCGCCCGGCGAGAGGTGTGCGACGTCCGAGTTGAGATCGAGCTCCGGCATCGCCCCGACGAGCGTGCCCGGCAGGCCGACGGTCTCGACGCGACCATCGGCGCGGAGAAGGAGCGGAAGCGGATGTCCGGCGGAGGTCAGCTCCAACCGCGCGCCGCTCGCGGTGATCTCCACCGCCGCGTAGAGCGCGGTGCAGAACGAGTCGTCCGCGTCCTCGCGGTAGAGCGCCTCGTTCAGCGTAGAGAGGATGGCCGTGGGCTCGCCCTCCCGCATGGCCGCCGCCCTCAGCGTGTGGCGTGTCAGGCCGATCAGCGCCGCGGCGTCGGGGCCCTTTCCGCGCACGTCGCCGATCACCGCGGCCCACGTGTCCTCGCCCGTCTGGAAGATGTCGTAGAAGTCGCCGCCCACCTGATTGCCCTCGCCGGCTGCGCGGTAGCGCGCGGCCAGCTCGACCCCCGGGATCTCCGGCAGGCTCGGGGGCAGGAGACTCTCCTGAAGGGTCCGGGCGATGTAGCTTCGCTCGCGGTAGAGGCGGGCGTTCTCGACCGCGGTGGCGGCCCGGTCGGCGAGCTCCTCGGCGAGCGCGAGGTCGCTTTCGTCGAAGCGTCGATTGGCTCTGTAGGCGCCGAAGGAGAGAACCCCAACCGTGTCACCGCGCAGCTTCAGCGGCACGAGCATGGCGGACTCGAAGCCGAGCTCTCGGAGGGCGCTGAAGTGCTCGTCGTCGCGGCTGAGCGACTCGAGCAGCTCCTGGGTCATATTGCGAACCAGCTGAGACCGGCCGGTCCGCATGATCCGATCCCGCCCGACGGATGTGCTCTCGTCGAATGGGTAGCGCTGCGCCAGATCCCACGCCAGCCGCTCCTTGCCGGGCTCGACGTGCGCCACGGCCGACCGACGAAGCACCTTGTCCTCGTCGAGCATGTCGACGACGCACCAGTCGGCCAAGTCGGGCACGGCCGTCCGCACCAGGCTGCCGAGGGTGAGGTCGTAGTCGAGCGACGCGCCCAGCGCCGCCGTCGCGTCCGCCAGGAAGGCCGCCCGCCGCTCGGCGAGCTTCCGGTCGGTGATCTCGGCGACGACGACGCCGACTCCCAGCGTCTCGCTGAAGCCCCTGACGGGGTAGTAGCTCGAGAGCCAGTGTCGCTCCCTTCCCGGAGAGCCGGGGATGTCGCCGGCGGTCTCGACGTCGATCACGGCCTCGTCCGTGGACAGGACCTGGCGAAGGTGCGCGGCGAAGTCGGGCACGCCGGCCATCACGTCTGCGGCGGTGCGCCCCAGCTCGTCTCCCGACGTCAGGCCGTACATTGCCGCAAGCGCGTCGTTCGCACGCACGAACCTCAGGTCAGGGTCGACGAAGGCGAGGCCGATCGGCGCCTTCGCGATCAGCGTGTCCAGCAGCGCGAGTGACTCCGCCTTCGTTCGCTCCGCCTGCTCGGCGACGACTCGCGCGGAATGCTCGGCGTCGAGCAGCCGAGCGCGTTCCTCCTCGGCCCGCTTTGACTCTGTGATGTCGCGGATGTAGCCCGAGAACAGCGGTGGCCCGTCAGCGTTGATGCGTGTGATCGAAAGCTCGACGGGGAACTCCGAGCCGTCCGAGCGCCACCCGGTGATCTCGATCCGATTGTCGATCACCGCGCCCTCGCCGGTCTCCATGTAGCGGGCGAGGCCACTCCGGTGACGCTCGCGAAGCTGCGGCGGGATGATGAGGTCGGCCATCTCCTTGCCCACCACCTCCTCGCGGCTGTAGCCGAAGGTGCGCTCGGCCGCGGGGTTGAAGTCGACCACGCATCCCTCGTGGTTCATCGTCACCACGCAGTCGAACGCCGAGTCGAGCACCGCGGTCTTCAGCGCCTCGCTCGAGCGCAGGTCGTCCTGTGCTTGCATCCTCTGCATGAACTGACCGATCTGGCTGCCGAGACTGGCGAGCGTGTCCAGATACGCGGGCTCCGGTTCCCGCGCTTCGCGGGTGAAGAACTCCACGACGCCAACCACCCGCTCACCGAGCGAGATCGGGAATGCAAAGCCACCGTGCAGGCCGGCCGCCGCCGCCGCCGACGTGCGCAGGAAGTGCTCGTCGGTCTGGACATTGGCCACGGACCTGGCCTGTTCCGTCGCCCATACGTATCCAGGAAAGCCGGCCCCGCGCTCGAACTGCGCTTGACCACTTACCTCCTCGAACGCCGTCTGATCGACCCCCGGCGCGCTCCAGCGAGCGGCCCGTCGGAGGACGTCCGCCGACTCGTCGACCGCCCAGAGCGCGCCGACCTCCCATCCGAGCGCGGCCCCGATCGTCGCGAGCATTCGGGGAAACGCCTCGGCCGAGGTCGACGACTCGTTCAGGATGCTCGCCACCGATCCCTGCACCGACAGGAGGGTCGCCGAGCGCTCGCGTTGCTCGCGAAGTCGCGCCATCCCGACGGCGAGCAGGCCGCCGACGGCCACGGGAACGGCTCGCGTCAGGTGCTCCGATTCCCCGAAGAAACCGTTGGGGACTCCGAGCGCGATGGCGATGAGCGCCGCCGCCAGGGCGATCCCCGCCGTTGCCCTCGGCCCCAGCGTGAGCGATGCCACCAGTGGCGCCACCACGAGGAGCGCTATCAGCGAGAGGTCCTGCTCGCCAAGCAGATCTGCGACCGTGACTGTGGCCAGTAGACCGAGCGAGACGAGGATCCACCGGTCCGAATGACGTGTGTAGGTGGCCAAATGCCTCACGGGGAGCCGTTCGGCCGCGCGAGGGGCGGCCGCATCGATCTCTTCGGCGATGCTACTCGCTGCCCGGCCCGCGGCGGCCCGGTTCATCCCACGCCCGACCCATAGGCTGCCCGCTTCTGACGCGACAAGCCATTCGAGAGGAGCGCCCATGAGGCTCTACGTCTGCTACGGCACGTTCAACACTCCACGCCCCGGCGGGCACCCGTGCGCCAACGCCTACGACGCCCTTCGGCGCGCGGGCCATGATCCGGAGGTCATCAAGTCCTACGGCCTTGCGCCGCTTCCCGACGCCGTCTTCAACCGGACCCGTGGGCGCCGGGAGGCCAAGCAGCTCACTGGGAGGTCCACCGTGCCGGTCCTCGTCACCGACGACGACGAGGTGATCGCCGAGTCGAAGCAGATCGAGGCGTGGGCGGAGGCGAACCCCGCCGGCTCGAGAGCCGAATCTTCATAAGGCTCCGAGCCGGGTCAGGCCGCTGCTCGGCCGGCGCCGATGGCGCTCGCCGGGCGTCCGCCCGCCAGGTCGGCGGAGCGATAGCGCTCGAGCGCGTCGGCGATGGCACGGTACGCGCCGGCGTTGAGGCTCATGCCGCAGTGACTCGCCTTGACCTCGAGGCGCTCGTCGGCCGCCGGGTCGAGGCAGGCTTGCCACCGGACCACACCGTCGCTCTTCGAGTAGATCGACAAGTAGCCGGTCTCCGCGGGCAGCGGTCCGGCCAGATCCTCGAAGAAAGACTTGCAGCAGCCGCCCCACAGGCAGGAGTGACGGAAGAGCCCCGGAGCGCCCAGCGTGCCGAGCAGGCCCACCGCGTAGACCTGGGCGCGGACGAGCGGGTGGACGGCCAGCGGTTCGACGATCGGGGAGCCGAGCGTGACGATGCCCGACACGAGGTCGGGCCTGCGGATGGCGAGGACCTTCGCGAACGTCCCTCCGCGGCTCTGCCCGATGACCGCCACCCGCTCACCGCGCGACTCGGCCAGCGCCTCCACGCGCTCGGTCAGCCTTTCGGTGGCGACCGCCGAGCAGTTCACGTTCAGCCGGATGCCGGCTTTGCGAGTGTGATGGCCGGTGCGCCGCAGCCACCGGGTCATGAGCCCGAGCGAGTTGTCACCGGCGAGGAAGCCCGGGATGAGGAACACCGGCTGACCGTTGGCGTCTGGGACTCCAGCGCCCGCGTAGACGGGGTCTCGCACGAGCGCGGCTGCCTCCAGTCCGAGGCGGCTTTCGCGCCAGATCGGGGGTTGGGAGAGCGCTGACACCGTGGGTCGTCGTCCGTGGCCTTACCCGGATGCCGCCAGTCCTGCGTCCAGGCGGAACCGAGGATATACGGAAGCCACCCCGGAATAGGATGACGCCGTGCGCGCCGCCACGATCCACCACGGTGAGCTCACGGTCGAGGAGCACGCGGATCCCACGCCTGGAGCGGGGGAGATACTCGTACGGGTCAGGGCCGCCGGGCTGAACGGCGCCGACATGCTTCAGCGCAGGGGGCGATATCCGGCCCCGCCGGGAGCGCCCGCCGACATCCCGGGGCTCGAGCTCGCCGGCGAGGTGGTGGCGCGGGGGGCCGGCGCAACTCGCTTCGCCGACGGCGATCGGGTAATGGCGATCACGGGGGGCGGGGGGCAGGCGGAGCTCGCGGTGATCCACGAGCGCGCCGCCATGCCGGTCCCGGACGTTCTCGGCTGGCCCGAGGCGGGCGGGACGGCGGAGGTCTTCACGACGGCGCACGACGCCCTCTTCACCCAGGCCGGCCTCCGGCCGGGCGAGTGCCTGCTGGTGCACGGCGGCGCCGGTGGGGTGGGCACAGCCGCGGTGCAGGTCGCGCGCGCGGCAGGCGCTCGAGTGACCGCGACCGTGCGCAACGACCGGCTGCGAGGGGCGGTCGAGGAGCTCGGCGCGACCGCGATCGCGCCCGAGGGGTTCGAGGAGCAGGGGCCGTTCGACGTGATCCTCGAGCTCGTCGGCGCGCCGAACCTGCCCGGCAACCTGCAGACGCTCGGCTCCGGCGGGCGGATCGTGGTGATCGGCGTGGGTGCGGGACCGAAGGCCGAGCTCAACCTGCTGGCGCTCATGGGCAAGCGCGGCCGCATTCATGGCTCGACGCTGCGAGCCCGTCCCCTCGAGCAGAAGGCCGAGGCCATGCGCGGCGTCGAGCGGCACGTCCTCCCCCTGATCGAGTCGGGCGCCGTTCGGGTACCGGTCGCGGAGACCTTCACCCTCGACCGCGTGGGAGACGCCTACGCGCGGTTCGAGGAGGGGGGGAAGCTCGGGAAGATCGTGCTGCTGCTGGATTGACGCGTTGGGCTCGGGCGCTGATGGTGCTTCGGTTGACAGTTGACAGCGGACAGTTGTAGCTCCGCCGCCGGTTTGGGCCCTCGCGGCGCGAGGGCCCTCGTTGAACTGTCAACTGCGAACTGTCAACTCAGTTCAACCGCTCAACCACCATCGCCATCCCCTGACCCCCGGCCACACACATCGTCTCCACGCCGATCTGCTTGTCATCGGTCTCGAGGTCGTTCAGAAGCGTGGTCATGATGCGCGCCCCTGTCATCCCGAATGGATGTCCGAGCGCGATCGCGCCCCCGTGCGGGTTCAGCTTCTCCATGTCGATCCCACACTCGTCGGCGATCGGTAGTACCTGCGCCGCGAACGCCTCGTTGAGCTCGACGATGTCCACGTCGTCGATCGTCATGCCCGCACGGTCGAGCACGTTCTTGATCGCCCCGATAGGGGCGACGCCCATGATCTCCGGCTCGAGGCCGCTCGTGGCCGACGCGATGATCCGGGCCCGCGGCTTCAGGCCCAGCTCCCTCGCGCGGTCCTCGGACATGATCAGCGTGGCCGCCGCGCCGTCGTTCAACGGGCATGAGTTGCCGGCGGTGACGCGCCCGTCCTCGCGGAAGACGGGCTTGAGCTCCCCCAGCTTCTCCACCGTGCTGCCGGCTCGGGGTCCGTCGTCCTTGTCCACGGTGTTGCCGTCGGGCAGCTCCACGGGCACGATCTCGCGCCTGAAGAATCCGGACTCCTGGGACTCGACGGCCCGCTCCTGCGAGCGCTGCGCGTACTTGTCCATGTCCTCTCGGCTCACGTCCCACTGGTCGGCCACGTTCTCGGCCGTCTCGCCCATCGCGATGTACGCGTTGTGAGTCCCGTCCTTCCCCTGCAGCTTCTCGTTCTGGGTCTCGGGCATCACCTGCTCGCTCTTCGGGCCCACGCGGCTGACGTGCTCCACGCCGGCCGCGATGTACGTGTCGCCCTCGCCGGCCTTGATCGCGTGGAACCCCATCCGGATGGCCTGGAGGCTCGACGCGCAGTAGCGGTGCACGGTGGCGCCGGTCACCGTGTCGGGGAGGCGCGAGAGCAGCACGAGGATCCGCCCGATGTTGTGGCCCGTCTCGCCCTGGGGAAGGCCACAGCCGCAGACGAGGTCGTCGACGCTCTCAGGATCCAGTTCCGGGTTTCGGTCGAGGAGCGCGTCCACCACGTAGGCGCCGAGGTCGTCGGGTCGGATCTGCGTCAGCGATCCCTTGAAGGCACGTCCGATCGGGGAGCGGACGGAGTCGACGATGACGGCTTCGGGCATTGGCGGGTGCCTCCTTGGAGGGTCGGGTCGGGCCGCTCCGGCTGATGCGGTCGGCCGATCTCGTGTGAGGCGAATCCTAGGGAGCCGAACCCCCGCGCGTCGCTGCCACGGGCTAGGGGCGCAGCACGAGCTTGCGCCGGGGAAACGCAGCCTGGCGCTCCCACGCCTCGTCGATGCGCTCGAGCGGCACGACGTCGTGGTCGACCGTCAGCCGGCCGGCGGCGGCGTGCTCGACCATCCGCTCGTAGGCGTTCGCCCGCACCTCCTGGGGCGTCGCCAGGTTGTTGTGGCCCAGGATCGACAGGAGCTTGCCCCGTATCGCCGCGGAGGGCAGCGTCGCCTCGGGGCTTGCGGACTGGCCGATCTGCACCAGGCGCCCCCAGCGAGCGGTCGCGTGAGCCGCGGCCATCGCCGGCTCGCCCCACAGGGGGTCGACCGTAACGTCGACGTCGCCTCCGGCGGCTTCACGGAACGCCTCGCCGAGCGCTTCAGGTCCGTCGTGAGCGGTCA
Source organism: Thermoleophilaceae bacterium (assembly GCA_030447875.1). Taxonomy (GTDB): domain Bacteria; phylum Actinomycetota; class Thermoleophilia; order Solirubrobacterales; family Thermoleophilaceae; genus JAUJOA01. The sequence goes on along the minus strand of JAUJOA010000005.1, from coordinate 12,741 downwards.
GGTCCACGATCGCGTCCGCGCCGAGCTCGCATGCGCGCGCCAGCCCGTCCGCGTCCCGCGCCGCCGCTACCACGC
>JAUJOA010000005.1:0-12566 GCA_030447875.1 Thermoleophilaceae bacterium | reverse complement strand
GCGAACTCCGACGGGTCACCGAGCCGCGCCGGGAACGGAACCGAGGCCCCGAGCGCCTGGCGGGCCTCAGCGGGGAGGGCAGCCAGCAGCGGGGTGTCGAACGTTCCGGGGGCGATCGTGCAGACCCTCACCCCGTCGCGAGCGAGATCGCGCGCGGCCGGCAAGGTCAATGACACGACGCCTCCCTTCGAGGCCGAATAGGCGGCCTGGCCCATCTGACCATCGAAGGCGGCGATCGACGCGGTCATGACCACGGCGCCGCGCTCCCCGCCCGAATCAGGATCGTTGGCCGACATGGCCGCCGCGGCGAACCGCAGGACGTTGAACGTGCCGATGAGGTTCACACCCACCACGGTCTCGAACGGCTGAAGTTGCGCCGGCCCCTCTCTTCCCACGACCTTCTCGGCCCAGCCCACCCCTGCGCAGGAAACCGCAACCCGCAGCTCCCCGAGCGCCTCGACCGCCCCGGCGATCGCGGTCTCCACCTCCGATTCGGAGGTGACGTCCGCTCGGAAGGAGCTCGCGCTCTCCCCGAGCTCCTCGGCCAACGCCGCGGCCTTGTCGCCATCCCGGTCGGCGATGGCCACGCGAGCGCCTCGGTCCACCAGCGCCCGGACGGTCGCCGCGCCGAGCCCCGAGGCGCCGCCGGTCACCAGAGCGCCTGCTCCATCGAGCCTCATGAGGCGGCGAGCTTAGCGGCGAAGGATTCGCTCTCGCGTTCGCGCCGACCGGCCGGCTCAGCTTGGTGCGAGGGACTCGACCAGCTGCCCGTAGGTGTCAGGGGAGACGGGGGTGCCGGGAGCGGCGAGCGGGATGGGCATGACGACCGGGGTCGTGATGCCGCGCTCGACGTAGGCGGCCAGCCGCTCGCGCTGGGCCGCGGCATCGCCGATGATGAAGATGTCCTCGATCAGCTCGCGTGGGGCGAGCTCGACGGCGCGGGCGCGATCGCGTTCACGCCACGCCTCGACCATCGGGTCGATCGCCTCGCCGTAGCCGAGCCAGCGGAAGAACTGCTCGTATACGGGGACCGTCGCGTAGGCGGCGAACATCCACCGTGCCAGCCCGAGCGCCGCCTCCGGGTCTCCCTGAATGCAGAAGAAACGGCAGAGGACATCGCTCGAGCCCGGCTCCTTCGATCCCTCTGCCTCGCCCGTCCGGATCTGCTCGATCACCGCGTCGACCGAGGCCAGCGGGAGGAAGTTGACGAACACGCCGTCGCCCAGCTCAGCGGCGGTTCGGAGCATGCGCTCGCGCAGCGCTGCCACGACGATCGGGACCGGCGAAGGCGGGGGCTGCTCGAGCTTGAAGCCGCCGGACCCGGCGCGCTCGCCGGCGAGCGCCGCGCGAAGGAAGGCGATCGTGTCACGCACCCGCGTGCGCGGCCGCGCGAACTCCATTCCGTTCCAGCGCTCGACGATCACGTTCGACGAGGAGCCGATTCCCAGGCAGAAGCGCCCTCGGCTCGCCTCCTGAAGTGCGGCCGCATGCTGGGCGAGCACGGCCGGCCCGCGCGTGAACACGTTCACGACGCCGGTGCCGAGCCGCATGCTCTCCGTCCAGGCCGCCGCGAGGACGAGCGAGCTGAAGCCATCGTGGCCGCCCGTCTCGCCGGACCAGGCGTCCGTGTACCCCGCCGCCTCGGCCGCCCGCACGATCGACTCGTGCTCGGGCAGGCTCAGGCCGGGGAGCTCGAGCGAGAGTGCCCAGCGGCGGTCGGGCATCGCGCCGCAGGCTAACCGAGTCGGTCGCGGCGATGCCCCTGATGCACGCTCCCGTCTGGACTCCCGCGGCGTTCCTGTGTAGCTTTACACGCGGGATGGAGGCCTCGCAGGCAGAGCACTCGCAGGCGGAGCGTCGCCCGTTCCTCGACTTCTCGCAGCTGCTGCCCGCCGAGTACTTCGGCTTCGTCGCGGCCGCTGTGCTCTTCCTCTCGCTCTTCCTAACCTGGTTCTCCACGAACCCCGGCTCGAACGGAGCGATCAACGGCCAGGCCGGCGACTTCAACGCGTGGGACACCTTCGGCAGCAGCCTTCCGTTTCTGCCGCTCGACGGACTGCTCGCGGCGGCCTGCATCGCACCTTTCGTCCTCGCCTACATCATCCTCCGCGGGCACGCGTTGAGCTGGCGCCCCGGGGAGGTCACCGCGATCGTCGGGATCATCGCCTTCGTGCTCATCCTCTGCAACGGGATCATCCTCGGAAAGCCCGGTGAGCCGCCGAGCGAGATCTCGTTCGGGATCGGCTACCCGATCGCCCTCGCCGCTTCCTTCGGGATCATCGTCAGCGGCTTCATCCGCCAGTCCCAGAACGTCGGCCGCAAGCCGCCCGGCGTCTAGCTTCTTGGCGCCGGGGAAAAGCGTCGCCGTCACGGACGGCGCCGATCGGTCGATGCGCCCTGACCGCAACCTGGCGCTCGAGCTCGTGCGCGTGACCGAGTACGCGGCGCTCGCCGCTGCCCGCTGGGTGGGCCTTGGCGACAAGGAGGCGGCCGACCAAGCCGCGGTCGACGCCATGCGGCTGATGCTCGACTCCGTCCACATGGACGGGACGGTCGTGATCGGCGAGGGGGAGAAGGACGAGGCGCCGATGCTCTACAACGGCGAGCGGATCGGCGATGGATCACCGCCCGAGGTCGACATCGCGGTGGACCCGCTCGAGGGCACGGACCTCGCGGCTACCGGAGCGCCGCGCGCGCTTGCGATCATCGCGCTGTCCGCGCGCGGCGCCATGTTCGACCCGGGCCCCTGCGTCTACATGGAGAAGATGGCGACCTCCAGTCGCTTCGCCGACCTCCTGGAGCTCGACCGCCCCTTGGGCGAGACCTTGAGGCTGATCGCCAGCGAGAAGGGCACCGATGTGCGGGACGTGACCGTGGCCATGCTCGACCGGCCGCGTCACGCTGAGGCCGTCGAGGAGATCCGCGAAGCCGGCGGTCGCATTCGCTTCATCCCCCACGGTGACGTCTCCGCCGCGCTGATCGCCGTCACCGAGGACTCTCCCGTCGACCTGCTCTGGGGGATCGGCGGCACGCCCGAGGGCGTGATCACCGCGGCAGCGATCAAGTGCATCGGGGGTCAGCTGCTCGGCCGCCTGTGGCCGCGGAGTGACGAGGAGCGGCAGGCGGCCACCGACGCGGGCTACGACGTGTCGGAGATCCTCGACGTGAACCGACTGGTTGCCGGTGAGGACGTCTTCTTCGCCGCGACCGGCGTTACCGACGGAGACGTCCTGCAGGGAGTGCACTACCAGCCCGAGGGGGTGACCACCGAGTCGTTCGTCATGCGCACCCGGTCAGGCACCGTCCGGCGTGTGCATGCACAGCACAACCGCGTGAAGCTTCGGGAGATCACCGCCTCCCGCGCGGGTTAGCCCGTTCGGCTCGCTGCAAACCGGCGCCTCGCGTCTCGCTCGCGCTTTCGCTTCTGGCCGCGGTCTCGCCCGCCGCGTCCATCGCGTGCACCGCGTCCTCGGGCTCCGCGGTCTCGGCGCGGAGCGTGCCTACCACCGACGGCGCCAGGTCCAGGCGAGCCAGTGAGCGCAGGAAGGCGTGGGTCACGACGATGTGGATCCGGAGCTGGGTGATGCGGTAGAGCACGCGACCGATCCGCGAGAACCAGCCCCAGCCCGCGATCATCGGATAGAAGTTGGCCACCTCGGCGCTCACGCGGGCGGTGATCTGGTCGTCGGCCGCCGTAGCTCCGCTCGTGCCGTCTTGATGGTCAGGTGGTCGCTCCACCGAGATGCGCAGCATGCCCTTCCCGCGACCTCGCGGGGTCACCAGCAGACCCTCCTTGATCCGCCAGGTGACGGTGCCGCGGTAAGCCTTCGCGTCGTATTCCGGTGCATGGAAGCTGAGCAGCACGAGCGGTCGGCCGATCAGGACGATGTCGCGCGATACCGGCGTGTACAGAACCCGTAGGAGACCCAGCGAGATTCGCGAGAGGAAGCGCCAGTACGTCCGGGCGAGGCGCTCCAGGTACTCGGGGCTCCATATCCGGTCGAGCTCCGATCGTGGCAGGACGACCTCCGCCAGCTGCTTCGTCGTAACGCTCCCGTCGGGCGCCGAGCCCGACTCGGCGTCCGCGCAGATCGTCACGCGGGCGCGCGCTCGGCGGCGGCGCTCGAGGAATCGCCTTGGATCGCGGGGCCGCACGGGTCGAAACGTTAGCCACGCTCCGCGCTTCCGAGGCCATGGTTAGGATCGCGGGCCACCCGATCAGGGAGGGCAGTGCTCGAGCACGAGGTCCGCCGCCTCCGCCCCGTTTTGGACGCCCCGCTAACGCGCTTGGAGGACCAGCGCGACGAACTCGCGAAAGCGTGGCTGTTGCGCGTGGTGGAGGAGTCGTCGCTCGAGGAGATCGAGCGGCTCCCGATCGCCCGCATAACCCGCGAGCTCCCGGAGCTGATCGTGGACATCATCCGCGCGGTTGGTGAGGGCCACGGGCGTGCCGTGCTCGAGCCGGACGGGCGGGAGTACCGCCGCGCCGCCCAGCTGACCGGCCTGAGGGGCCGGGACGCCCCCGAGCCGACGGAGATAGTCATGGACATCGCTGCCCTCCAGTCGGTGATGATCGACGCACTCGGTCGCGAGATGCCCGATGCCGAGTCGCGCGCGCTACTGAAGGTCGTGAACCGGATTGTGACCAGCTTCGGAGCGGTGCAGGCCGCTGCCGTCGGCGAGCTCATGAGCACCCGGTCGCGCGAGCTCGAGTCGCTGGCGAACACCGACGCGCTGACCGGGCTCTACAACGTCCGCTACATGCATCGACACCTGCGCCATCTGCTCGGGCTTCAGCAGCGCTACGGTCACCCCTTCGCGCTGCTCGTCCTCGATATCGACGGTCTCAAGCGGATCAACGACGCCTTTGGGCACCCGGTCGGCGACCGTGCGCTGCTCGGGGTGGCCGAGGCTGTGCGCGAGACGATCCGCTCGATCGACACCCCGGTTCGCATGGGAGGCGACGAGTTCTGCGTGCTCGCACCCGACCAGACCGCTCCGCGCGGCCGGATCCTCGCGGGGCGCATCAGCGCTGCCGTCGATCGGATCCCCGACCTCGAGGGAGCGTCGGTCGGCGTATCGGTTGGCGTGGTCTCGTGCCCCGAGCACGCCGTTGAGCCCGAGCGTCTACTGCATCTCGCCGATGAGGCGATGTACCGGGCCAAGGCCTCTGGCGAGCGCGTGGCCGTTGCCGTCCCCGACGCCTCGTCCGGGTCGCCCGACAACGGGCTGTCCGGTAGCGGCGAGAGCTCTTAGGGGTGCAACGCGCGCTCTGGCGCCGTGGGGAGTTCCGCCGCGAGAACGGGTTTCTCCTCCTGGTGGGCCCTCTGATCCGACTCGAGCCGTAGCGCGTTGAGCTCGGCTCCGCCGAGGATGATGATCGCTAGCGCGAAGAACCAGAACAGCACGATCACGATGAAGATGAGCGACGTGCCGAGTCCCGCCAGCGACGAGATGTTCGAGAGATAGGCGGGGAAGGCGTAGTCGACTACGGCGATAGCGAGGGTCGCGGCGGCGGCTCCCGGCCAGACCGCCCGCCAGGGCATCCGGCAGTTGGGCACGGTGCGGTAGATCAGGGCGAGAACGCCGAACAGGATCAGCAAGCCCGCGCCAAGGGTCACCGCGTAGACCAGCGCGTGGATCTGGTCGAGTCCGAGCGGGAGGCCGTCGGTTCCGCCCACCAGCAGGCTCTGCAGCGTGGGCACCGCGACCGTCGCCGCGATGAAGAGGAGCGAGAACGCAAGCATCGCCAAGGCGAAGCGCTTCTGCTGTAGCCAGGGCCGGCACTTCATGTGGTAGATCTGACAGAAGGCGGTGTCGAGGGCGCCCCAGAACGACGAGCCGATCCAGATGCTCGTTATCAGGGCGGCGATTCCAAGGCCGGTCGTCGAGGTTCGGATGCCGTTCAGGAGGCTCGTCAATGTCGACTCGGCGGCGCTCGGAAAGAGCTGCTGGAGGTCCTGGAAGACGCTGTCCTGCAGCTCGGCGCTCTTCAGCACTCGGCTCGCGATGAAGAGGGCCAGCAGCGCGAGCGGAAACGTGGCGATGAGCATGTTGTAGGCGACCATCGCGGACATCCCGGTCAGGTTGTCGTCGTACGCCTTCCAGTAGAAGCGCTTGAGCCCGTGGCCGACGAAGCCCGCCGCGCGGGACCCGAGGCGGCGCGCATTCATCGTCAGCGGCTGGGGAGGCGGCTCAGCGCGCCGCTCGCTAGCCGAGAGGCCCCCTTGATGCCGCCCTGCGCGAGCGCGCCAGCGGCACGGAGGGCTCCGCTCAGCGGATCGACCCCGTTCGCCGTTGCATCGGCCGCGCTGGACGAGCCGGTGGTGGCGGAGGACGGATCGCGGCGCGCGCGCTGCCGACTCGGGGCGCCTGCTCCGGAGGCCGGCTTGCGCCTGCTGCTTCGCTGACCCGGCCGCGACCGGGGCAGATTCCCGAGAATCCCTTCGTCATCAGCCGGCATCTAGCAATCCTCCCGTCGGTGGCCCTCGCTAGGGCTGGTGTGGGATCGGCGGTTCAGGGGTATTTCAAAGGAACGCGGCGCTCGCGCGGGGCGAGGCGCTTGACTTCACTAAGTATAGTGACTAACGTCGGTTGGCCTGCTATCAATGGACTGAGTGCAGGCGTATACGCGTGCTTAACACCAGCGAGATGAGATGTCTGTAGTAGAGCTACAAGAACTTGAGGAGGTCAAGCTCCTCGTTACGAAGGGCCAGCAAGCCGGCGTCCTGACCTATACCGAGGTCGCGTCGGCGCTGGCTGAGGTCGATCTCGACGAGAGCGACATCGAGGATCTCCACGGCTTCCTCGAGAAGTCGGAGATCGAACTGGTGGAGGCTGTCGATCCGGCCGCTCTCGCGGCGCAGGAGGAGCGGGCACCCGACGGGAAGGGTCGCCGTCGCAAGCCGAAGGCGCAGATCGAGCTGAAGGCCGACATGACCACCGACTCCCTTCAGCTCTTCCTGAAGGACATCGGAAAGGTCAGGCTGCTCACGGCGCAGGAGGAGGTCGACCTGGCGAAGCGCATCGAGCGCGGGGACCTCGACGCCAAGCAGAAGATGGTCGAGTCGAACCTGCGCCTCGTGGTCTCGATCGCCAAGAACTACCGAAACCAGGGCCTCCCCTTCCTCGATCTGATCCAGGAGGGCACGCTCGGACTCGTGCGCGCGGCGGAGAAGTTCGACTACCGAAAGGGCTTCAAGTTCTCGACCTACGCCACGTGGTGGATCCGTCAGGCGATCGCCCGGGCGCTCGCCGACAAGGCGCGCACGATCCGCATCCCGGTGCACGTCGTTGAGAAGCTGAACAAGATCGGCGCGCGGAGCGGAAGCTCGTCACGGAGCTCGGGCGTGAGCCCACGCCCGACGAGATCGCCGAGGTCACGGGCATCGAGCCCGAGGAGGTCGACTCGATCAAGCGCTCCGCCCAGGCGCCGGTATCGCTCGAGAAGCCGGTCGGCGACGAGGAGGAATCCGAGTTCGGGCAGTTCATCGCCGACGAGCGCGCCGAGTCGCCTTACGAGCGGGCCGCGGAGATCCTCACGAAGGAGGCGCTGCGCGAGGCGCTCGAGAACCTCTCCTACCGCGAGCGGCGAGTGCTCGAGCTTCGCTACGGGCTCGGTGGTGAGCACCCCCGGACGCTCGACGAGGTCGGGCGTACGTTCAACGTTACGCGTGAGCGGATCCGCCAGATCGAGAACCAGTCGCTCAAGAAGCTGCAGTCGCTTGCCGAGGCTCAGAAGCTTCGGGAAGTTGCGTAGGCGAGGGCCCGGGCTCCGGTACCCCTCCTCTCGGGTACGCTCGCTTCGCTCGCTCAGAGAGCCCCTCGATGAGGGGTACCTGCGCCCGGGCTGAGCGCCTACGTTTCCGGGTTCAGGCCTCGGCTCGCTCCTTGGGCGAGTCTCTGCGTGGACCGCCAATGGCACCCGAGAAGCTTGACTGCCGCCGGTTCGCCGGATCGCGCGCCCGCGTCCGTCCCATGAGCGACCTCAGCCAGTAAGCCTCGCGCGATGGTCCGCCAGGCGAACAGCGACGACGCTCCTCTGATCGCGCGCATGCTGCACGATTTCAATACCGAGTTCTCCGAGCCGACCCCGGGCACCGACGTGCTCTCGCGCCGCGTCCGTGCCTTCATCGAGAGCGGTGCGATGACCTACCTGCTGGGCGGAGCGGGTCCCGACGGCTTCGCCCAGGTCTCCTTCCGCCCCTCCGTCTGGGCCGACGATCCCGTCGCCTACCTCGAGGAGCTCTACGTCGTGCCCGACCGCCGCGGCGAGGGCGTCGGTCGCGCCATCATGAACGGCGTCCTCGAGCTGGCGCGCGAGCGAGGCGCGGCCGGCATGGAGGTGGTGACGGGCGAGGACGACACCGCGGCCCGCTCCCTCTACGAGAGCGTCGGGTTTGCCAACGAGATCGAGGGCGAGGAGAAGGCCCGGGCGCTGTTCTACGAGCTGGACCTCTGAGGCCGGGACTTCGACTCAAGTCATCGTGGCGTCGGGCTCAACCGATCTTTACGGACGCAGCGCTTGACAGGGGCGCGGGTGAGCGCGGAGAGTAGGCGCGTTCCATTCCGCGAAATAGGAGGGCACGTGCAAAGCACGCTTGGCGAGTATCAGGAAACCCAGGCTCAGGAGGCCTTCTCGCTTCAGAACTCGAAGCTGCTGAAGGTCTCGCTCAACCAGATCACCATTCAGTCCAAGCTCGGCGCGATGGTGGCCTACCAGGGCGACGTGCGCTTCGAGCACGCCGGCAGCGGCGGCGTGGGCCGGTTCCTCAAGAAGGCCGTGACCGGCGAGGGAACCCAGCTCATGAAGATCGAGGGGACCGGAGAGGTCTTTCTCGCCGACCTCGCGCAGGACGTCCACCTCATCAAGCTCGAGAACGATCAGATCACCTGCAACGGGCAGAACGTCCTCGCGTTCGACGCGGGGATCGACTGGGACATCAAGAAGGTCGAGGGCGGCTTCGCGGGTGCCATGGCCGGCGGCCTCTACAACATGTCGCTCGCCGGCACGGGCTGGGTGGCGATCATCTCGAACGGCCCGCCGGTCCTGCTCAACACCGGCGATGCGCCCACGTTCGCCGACCCGCAGGCCGCCATCACGTGGTCGAGCGGCGTCACGACGCAGGTCAAGTCCGACGTGAACATGAAGACGATGATCGGCCGCGGCTCGGGAGAGACGATCCAGATGGGCTTCTCCGGCCAGGGCTGGGTCCTGGTCCAGCCGAGCGAGGGCCCCGTCAAGGGCGCCACGCCCCCCGGCGCTGGCGGCCAGTCCGGCGGCGGCGGGCTGCTCGGCCAGCTGGGCGGCTAACGCACCGCCCGCGTGACCCGGGCTTTGGCTCGGGTCACGCGCCGCGGGCGCCGCTCCCGGCTGCCGCTGGTCGCTTCATTTCGTGAAGTTTCGTCTAGAATGGGACAACTGATGGCCACGGCCAACGACACGGCTGCCGCCGAGACCTGCCCCGTCTGTGCCACCGCGGATGTGATCTGCGGCAAGTGGACGATCCTCGTGATCCGCGACCTCGCAGCCGGTCGAAGCCGCTTCTGCGAGCTCGAGCGCTCGCTCGCCGGTATCAGCCCGCGCACCCTTTCGCTTAGGCTGCGCGCGCTCGAGGAGCACGGCATTGTGCAGCGGCAGACGTTTCCGGAGGTGCCGCCGCGCGTCGAGTACGCCCTCACGCAGAAGGGCCGGGCGCTCCTCCCGCTCATCGACGACATGCGCCGCTACGGGCGCGAGTGGCTCGAGGCCGATCGAGCGCCGAAGGCCCAGGCGGCGTAACACTCGGGGCCGCGCCTCCGCGTCGCGGTAGGCAGGAGCTCGCCCAGACGCGGCGAAATCGCGGCCATGCGCGACCGCCGGCTACACGATGCGCTTCGAACGTTCGGAGTGGAAGCAGCCGGGCTCCTGACCGAGGAGGTCAGGGATGGAGAGGAAGTGCCCTTCGTCATCGAGGAGCGAGGCACGCATCCGGTTCTGTACCGGTATTCGCCGCTCACCGCCGAGTTCATCGCCCTCCGCTGGTCCGCGCTTCACCGGCTCCCGTCCTACGGGTCGGCCGCACTCGCTCTCGAGTCGCGTGCCGGCATCTATCTGCGGCTACGCGGGCTCCCGGGCGACGATCCCGAGCCGGCGCTACGTGACTTTCTCGAGCGCCTCTACGACGAGTCGACGACGTTCGCGTTTCCGGAGGAGCGCTTCGACGAGCTCTACGCCGAGCTCGAGCGGATGCTCGCCCAGGCGACGCTTCGAGCGACAGTCATCGCGCCGATCCACGGACTCGAGCTTCAGCCACCTCGCATGGAGCTCGAGGACGGGCTGTCGCTTCTGCAACCCGGCGAGCTTTCGAACCTGCCCGAAGCGCTCACCGCGTCGGGCGAGTCCCGGCAGGCGGGTGGAGACGACGCCGTTTCGCGCGCGACCGTCATGTGCGCGTTCGAGACGGACTTGCCCTCCGATGCGCCGCTGCCGCTCCCGGAGGCACGCGCCCAGTTCCGTGACCTGCTGAGCGCACTGAGATTGGCGGGCGCTGGAGGCGTGGCCTTCAGCCCGATCGCCTGGGCACGCGCCGGCGAGGGTGTGTGGCACCCGAGCCCGCTGACCCACTCGGGTGAGCCCGGCCGAGAGCCTTGGCGCCTTGCGACGGAGGACGAAGCCGAGCTCCGCGAGCTTCTAGGGGTGATCGCGCGCTCCCGCCACGCTGGCGCGGTGAGGTGGGCGCTCGACCGCTTCGAGATGGGCTGCGCGAGGGCGCTGGATGCGGAAGCGCTTACCGACTACCTCCTGGGCCTGCGCGCGTTGCTCGCGGACGACGCCGGGGGCGCGGGCGTTCCGCTTCGCGTGGCCGCCCTGTGTGCCGGGACGGGTGAGCGCCCGGTCGTCCAGCGGCGGGTGGAGCTCGCTCTCGAGCTCGAGCGGTCGATTGTCGAAGCTGGTGACGCGTCCGACGCGGAGGCGCTTGTACCCGAGCTCGAGCAGTACCTTCGGGCGCTGCTCCGCGACGTGCTCTGCGGCTATCTCGACGCCGACCTCAAGGCGACTGCCGACGACCTGCTGCTCGCGACCGGCGGTCAGTCCGCCGGGGGACGCGAGGAGATTCGGGCGCACGATACTCGCGCCACGCGACCAGTCACGGAGGCCGCCGGCGAACCCGACGTCTCAGACGCGGATACCCGCGAGCTCGAGGCGATCGGAGCCGATCGCCTCGAGCAGCCCGCGGAGGCCGCCGTCGCGCAGGTCGAACGCCCCGAGGCGAGTGAGACGGTCGCGGACGTACCCGCCGAGGCGGCGGTGACGCCGTGCGCCGACTGGGGCTTCGACGAGGACGCGGATAGCTACTCGGCGCCCGTCTAGGGAGCTCCGTTCAGCGCAAGTGGCCGGCATAGAGTCCGACCAGCTGGGGACCGGCGAGGAGTCCGACGATTCCACCCACCGCGAGAAACGGCGCGAACGGCACCGCCGTCTTGCGGGCGGCGACACCTCCGTGCAGCACCATCGCCGCTCCGGCCACCCAGCCCGCGAGGAAGGCGATCACCAACGCGGGAACTACGGCGGATCCGAGGTAGAGGCCCATGACCCCAACGAGCTTTACGTCGCCCATTCCCATCCCCGCCGGATGGGTGAGCGCGGCTAAGAGCATGAGGAGGAACGATCCAGCTCCCGCCAGAAGCAGCTCGGCCAGCTCCGCCCGGCGGAACACGATCGCTCCGGCGATCGCCCAAAGAGCACCGGCCGCCACGAGCCGGTTGGGGATGACTCGGCGCCGGATGTCGATCTCGGCGGCGGTGATCAGAAGGGCGGCGAAGGGCAGTAGTACGGCCAGGTCCTCGCCGCCCGAAGGCGGAAGTGCCGACGCGATTCCGCCGTCCGCTCGGTCCGGCGTCTCCATGAGCGACCACATGTCCCGAGAAGGAACGGGCGTCTGATGTCCGCCCCCGCTTGGCTTGTCTTCAAGCCGCCACTGCGCCGCGGGCGAAGAGATGCTCGTTCATGCGGATGAGCCCCCCGATGTCGTAGACGTCGTCGTCGAGGTAGGGCACCAGCACGACCGGCGCGCCACCCAGCTCATCGTCGAGGCGCGCGATGCTCTCGCGGTCGCGCTCCCCGAGCGCTCGGTAGTCCTCGAAGTTGCGTGCCACCTTGCGTCCCAGCTCGTCCCCGACGAGCGCTGCGAGGTCGTCCTCGACCTCGGCGGTCGACCCGCCCCCCGGATCGTCGTGCACCCGATTCACGATGAGCCCGCCGAACGGCATGCCCCGGTCGTCCAGCCGATCGCGGAAGAACACGGCCTCGTCGACCGAGTCCGCCTGGGGCGTCGTGACGAGCAGGAAGGTCGTGACTCGATCCGAGAGCAGCTCGTTCACGCGTGCCGCACGCTGGTTGAAGCCCTCCGCCATGTCGCCGAAGCTCTGGAAGAACGAGGACAGGTCCTGCAGCAGGTCGACGCCCGTGACGCGCTTCAGGATCGAGAAGACGATGCCGGTCCCGCGACCGAAGAGCTTGAGGCCCCGGCGCCCCGGTGCGAGGAAGAACTGCAGCGAGCGCGAGTCCACGAACCGCGTCAGGC
>JAUJOA010000004.1:174988-197551 GCA_030447875.1 Thermoleophilaceae bacterium | reverse complement strand
CGCGCACGTCGGAGCCGCCCTGCTTCTCGGTCATCGCCATGCCGGCCAGCGCGCCCGACTCGTAATTGGGTTTCGTGAGCCGCGGCTCCCACTCGGCGGCGAGCTCCGGCTGCTGGCGCACCGCGGGCACCGCGGCGTAGGTCATCGAGATCGGGCACATCGGCCCGGCCAGTGCCTGTGACCACAGCATGAAGAGGGCGCCGCGTACCACGTGGGCGCCGGGCTGGGGATCGCGCCAGGGGAGCGCCGCAAGCTCGCGCTCGACGCCGATCCTCACCAGCCAGTGCCATGAGGGGTCGAGCTCGACCTCGTCGGTCCGGTTCCCGTGGCGGTCGTGGGTCAGGAGACGCGGCTCGTTGCGCTCCGCGCGCCGAGCGTGCGCCTGCGCCTCGGCGGAGCCGGCCGTGGCGCCGAGGTCGCGCGCGCGGTCGATGCCCCACGCGCCGCCCTCGCGCGCGAGCGCCTCGCGCAGGGCGACGTCCGCCTCGAAGGGGTTGTAGTCCTCGAGCGGCGGAGCCTGGTTCGAGACCTCATGCGTGGGTGTGAGCACGGACATGCACGTCCTCCTTGTGGATCGAGTTGAGACAGAACTGGACGAGCGTGGCCACGAGCGCCTCTTGCCGGCCGGGCGACGCGGGGGAAAGCGGGCCGACGAGCGCCTCGCCGAGCGCGCCCACGAGCGCCGCGGCCACCGTCCGCGTGTCGACCGGGGCGATCTCGCCGGTGGCCACGCCCTCGTCGAGCAGGGCGGCAAAGACGTCGCGGTAGCCGCGGCGAAAGACCAAACGCTCGGCCTCGACGACCGGATCGACCGGCTCGGCGATCAGCGCGTAGGCGAGCACGGGGCCGGCGAGCGCTCGGCGGGCGAACGCCTCGATCCCGGCGGCCATGCGCTCGGTCGCGGGAGCCTGACCGGCGGACGCGACGGCGCTGACGACGTCCAGCTCGCGCTGCGACGCCGTGCGGAAGACCTCGGCGAACAGCTCCGCCTTCGACGGGAAGTGACGGTAGACGCTGCCGGTCGCCACCCCGGCGCGGCGGGCGACCGCCTGCACGCTGGCCGACGCATAGCCGCCCTCGGCCACCTGGTCCAGGGCGGCTGCGGCGATTCGGTGACGGGTCGCGCGACTTCGGGCGGCCGTCTTCTCGGTGGAGCGGTACGCCATCCACCAAGAAGTGAATCACGATTCACGGCTTGGCGCAACCGACGATCGGATCTTCGGTCAGCCGACCGCCACCGAGCGCGTCGCGCGGTCTCGGATCGCCAGCAGCGCCTCGACCACGCGCTCGTCGAATCCGGTTCCGGCGCAGCGCATCAGCTCCGTCCGCGCGGCTTCCTCGGAGAGGGCCGGGCGGTAGACGCGGTCGGAGGTCATCGCCTCCCAGGCGTCGGCGACGGCGATGATCTTGGCCTCGAGCGGGATCTCATCGGCGCTGAGGCCCTTGGGAAAGCCGCGACCGTCGGGGCGCTCGTGGTGCGCCAGGATCCAGGCGCAGATGTCCTCGAGCTCGCTTCCGCCTACGAGGCGCGAGCCGATGACCGGGTGCTTGCGCATGTCCTCCCATTCCTCCTCGTCGAGCGGCCCGGCCTTGTGGAGGATGGCGTCGGGCACGCCGATCTTTCCAACGTCGTGGAGCACGCCCGCCAGGCGTACGCGCTCGACGCGCTCGGGAGTGAGGCCGAGCTCGCGGGCGATGGCCTCGGCGTAGCGGCCCGCCATCTGGGAGTGGCCGCGGGTCCCCATGTCGCGCACGTCGAGTGCCTCGGCGAGGCTGATCACGGTCGCGAGGTGACCCTGACCGTGCGACAGGCGCCAGCTGGCCGACCCGGTGAGGATGTCGTCGACCTCGGCGCTGTAGATGACCGCTCGATCGCGTCCCAGCTCCTTGGCGGCGTAGAGGGCGCGGTCGGCGGCGTGAAGCAGCTCGTCGGCCGTCTGCCCCTGGTCGGGGTAGTTGGCGATCCCGAAGCTCATGGTCACGGCCACGTCCTCGGCCGCGAGCGCTTCCCGGACCAGGTTTCGGAGCCGCTCCGTAGCCACCAGCGCCTCGCTCTCGGTGCTGTCGGGCATGAGCAGCGCGAACTCCTCGCCGCCGATCCTCGCGAGCGTGTCGATTCGTCGCTTCCCCGTCTCGAGCACGCCGGAGGTTCGCACCAGCACCTCGTCGCCGCGAGAGTGACCCAGGCGGTCGTTCACGTCCTTGAAGTGATCGAGGTCGGCCACTACCAGGGCGAGCCGCCGGCTGCCGCGGCGCGCTCGCTCGAGCTCCGAGTCGAAGGCCGCCTCGAACGCGCGCCGGTTCAGCAGCTCTGTCAGCGGGTCGGTGCTGGCGGCGTCGGCCAGTCGAGAGACGAGCCCCTGCATGCGCCGTCGAAGGAGCCCGATCAAGGCCCCGAGCAAGAGGAGCGTGCCGACCGTGAGGAGCCAGCGCTCCCCGGCCGCTACCGTCTCTCGAATCGAGATGACGCCCGCGTAGGCGCCGCCCACCAGCAGCATGACCGCGATCGCCGGGGCCCACGAGAAGAAGTAGAAGACGTAGATCGTCACCCACAGGTAGAAGAGGGCGTAGGAGCTTTCACTGTGGCCGTCGAAGTAGATGGCGAGCGTCACCAGCGAGATCGAGACCACGACGAGGACATAGAACGCCCATATCGGCAGGCGGTCGAAGACCACGAGGAAGAGCGCCACGGCGGCGTATGCGGCCAGCGCCGTCAGCACGATGCCCAGCTCGTTTACCCGCGGCTCGTTGGGCGGGACGACCGCGATCAGCGACAGTGAGGCGGCCGAGGCGTACATGAACGCCGCGGCGCGGGCCATCGACGCGCGATCGGCGGTCGGATCGTCGGCCACCGCGCCGCGGCCTCTCCACGTGAACCGGTGGCGGAGCCACGCCTTCATATGGGCACTATCGGTGCACTGTCGCCGCGGCATTAGGCCCCCGGGCGTCTGACGGCCGCGGCTATCCTCATCCGCCGTGGACGAACGGGTTCTGACCGAGCGCCTCATCACCTATGACACCTCGACGCCGGAGGGCATCCAGAGCGCCGCCGGCTTCGTCAAGGGATGGCTCGAGGCGCGCGACATCGAGGTCGAGAGCGCAGTCCACCACGGGCGGCCGGTCCTCGCCGCCACGGTAGGACCTCGCGAAGGCTGCACCGTGGTGTTCCACGGTCACCTCGACGTCGTGCCCGGGCGCCGCGAGCAGTTCGTGCCCCGCCTGGAGGGCGACCGGCTCGTCGGGCGCGGGGCCTACGACATGAAGGGTGGACTCGCGGCGATGATGTGCGCGACGCGCGACCTGACCGGCCAGCGAGACGTGCGGGTCCACTTCGTCTGCGTGTCCGACGAGGAGACCGACGACGACAGCGCCAAGGGCTCCGATTATCTCGTCGAGCGCGGATACACGGGCGATTTTGCGATCACCGGCGAGCCGACCGACATGCTGATCGGGGTGCAGGCGAAGGGAGTGCTCGCGGTGCGAATCGAGGTGGCCGGGACCGCCGCGCACGGGTCGCGCCCGTGGCAGGGCGACAACGCCGTGCTGAAGGCGATCGACGTGTTCCGTCGAATCGAGTCGCTGCCCTTCGCCCGCGAGTCGTCGGAGCTCTTCGACCGGCCGTCGATCAACCTCGGACGCATCATCGGAGGCGACGTGCTGAACAAGGTGCCCGACTGCTGCGTGATCGACTTCGACGTCCGCTACCTGCCCGGACAGGACCCCGAGGAGATCCTTGCCGCCGTCCGCGAGCTCCCCGATACACGCGTGACCACGCTCTTCCACCGCGCTCCCGCGATCGTCGAGCGGACGAACGCGCTCGTCCGGACGCTGGCCGAGGCAGTGGAGCGGCGCACGTCCGCGGAATGCATCTCGGTGGGGCGGGACGGGGCGTCCGACGCGATCAGCTTCCTCGAGGCTGGAGTGCCGGCTGTAGAGTTCGGCCCCACGGGCGGGGGGCATCACGGACCCGAGGAATGGGTCTCGGTCGCCTCGCTCGAGAGCTATCGACGCGCCCTCGTCGACTTCGTGGACCTCATCCCGCGGAGCCTTGGCGCGGGCCGCCTGCGCATTGCCTGAGACCCCCAAAGCACTCACCTTCTGGAAGCGGTTTCTGATCGGAACCGTGATGATCGTCGTGGCCTCCGCGGCCGCCTCGGCCACCGCCGCCTTCAACGAGCTCGACAAGATCGTCGGCGCGCTCGCTGAGGGCGGTCAGCTCGAGTTGGGGGACGAGCTCGCCGAGGCGGCCACGGGCGACCCGCAGACGATCATGCTGATCGGCTCCGATGCGCCTACACCGGGCACGGCCGGCACCCAGGGTCCCGGTGGATCCAAGGAGGGCGAACGCCGAGCGGACACGATCATCCTCGCCCGGCTCGACCCCTCGAGTGGATCGACGGCGCTGATGTCCCTGCCGCGTGACCTCAAGGTGCAGATCCCCGGCAACGGCACGGACAAGCTGAACGCCGCCTACGAGATCGGCGGTCCGAAGCTGGCGCTCGAGACGGTCAAACGGCTGACGGGCCTTCGGATCAATCACGTCGTGAACATCGATTTCGGTGGCTTCGAAAAGGCCGTAAACAAGCTCGGCTGCGTCTACGCGGACGTCGATCGCCGGTACTTCTCACCGGGCCTCGAGTACGCCTACATCAACCTGCAGCCCGGCTACCAGAAGCTCTGCGGCGCGGACGCTCTCTCGTACGTCCGCTTTCGCCACGAGGACACGGACCTCGTCCGCTCGGCACGCCAGCAGGACTTCCTGCGGCAGGCGAAGTCGCAGGTCAGCGTGGGCCGGCTCGTGAGCGACCGCAACGAGCTGATCCGCATCTTCGGGGAGTACACCAACTCGGACATCAACTCACGCGCCTCGGCCCTGCGGATCCTCAAGCTGGTGATCGCCTCTGTTGATCAGCCGATCCGCGAGGTTCCCTTCGAGGCGGATCTCGGCCAGGTCTACGTGACGGCGAGCGCCGAGCAGGTCAAGAAGCTGGCGGACGATTTCCTCGGCGCAAAGCCGCCGCCTCGGCCCGGCGCTCCGGCGAGCCAGGGCTCAGGCAGCGGGAAAAAGAAGAAGAAGAGCGGCGGCGGGAAGCCGGACGCCGTGGAGCTCCAAGACGCCACTGCCGGCGGCGAGGCGCAGGCTCAGCAGCTCGAGGCACAAGGCGCGAAGCTGCCGATCTTCTATCCCACGAAAATCGCTCCCGGCTCGAGCTTCAGCGAGGAGCCGAACGCCTACCGCATCCCGGTCAAGGGCGCGGGCAAGGAGGCGTCGTACCGCATCGTCGTCGACAGCGGGAAGCTCGGCGAGTTCTACGGTCTGCAGGGGACCACCTGGAAGAATCCGCCGATCCTCGACGATCCCACGGAGGTCCGGAAGGTGGGTGGGCGCACGTTCGACCTTCACTACGACGGGGACCGGCTGCGACTGGTCGCCTGGCGCTCCAAGGAAGCGGCTTACTGGGTTTCCAACACCCTCGTCCAGAGCCTGTCCGAGGACGAGATGCTCGGAATCGCCGCGTCGGCTCGAGAGCTGTAGGCTGCCCGGCTCCGTGAGGTGTTCTGATGGCTGAGCGAGAGCCGCTCGGTGTGATCGGCGCCGGCTGGGTCGGCCTCGTCACCGCCACCTGCTTCGCCGAGCTGGGGCACGACGTCCATTGCCGCGACATCCTGCCCGAGAAGATCGCGGCGCTCGAGCGCGGCGAGGCGCCGATGTACGAGCCGGGCCTCTCCGAGCTGCTCCAGAAGAACCGCGAGCGTCTTCGGTTCACCACCGAGATGGCGGACGTCGTGGACAATGCCCAGCTGCTCTTCTGCTGCGTCGACACGCCGCCCACCTACTCCGGCGACGCCGATCTCTCGCGCGTGAACCAGGTGGTCGACGAGCTCGGCGACTCGACGGACCACGCGCTCCTCATGAAGAGCACCGTGCCGGTCGGCACCGGCCGGGCGGTCGCGCGCCGCCGAGCGGACCTCGGTTACGTGTCGAACCCGGAGTTCCTCAAGGAGGGGAGCGCCGTCCAGGACTTCATGCATCCGGATCGCGTGGTCGTCGGCGAGGAGGCGGAGTCGAACGGCTTCGGTGACCGCGTGGCGGCGCTCTACGAGCCGCTCGGTGGTCAGATCGTGCGGACGGACATCGCCAGCGCGGAGATGATCAAGCTCGCCTCGAACGCCTTCCTGGCGACGAAGATCTCGTTCATCAACGAGATCGCGAACGTGTCCGAGGAGGTTGGCGCGGACGTTGCCGAGGTGGCCCGCGGAATGGGCCTCGACGGACGCATCGGTCCCCAGTTCCTGCGGGCGGGGATCGGCTACGGGGGTTCGTGCTTTCCCAAGGATGTCTCGGCCCTCAAGCAGCTCGCCGGCAACAGCGGCTATCACTTCCAGCTGCTGACCGCCGTCATCGAGGTCAACGAGCTCCAGAAGCGGCGCACGATCGGGAAGCTTCAGAAGCACCTCGGGTCTCTCGTCGGCAAGGAGGTCGCCCTCCTCGGCCTGGCGTTCAAGCCGAACACCGATGACATTCGGGAGGCCACGAGCCTCGTCCTCGCCGCACGGCTGCAGGGCGAGGGTTCGCATGTGCGCGTGTACGACCCCGTGGCGACCGAGGCAGCGCGCGACATGCTCTCCGGCACCAAGATCTGCGGGTCCGCGCTCGAGGCCGTCGATGGAGCGGACGCCGTGGTGATCGTCACGGAGTGGCCCGAGTTCTCAGAGCTCGACTGGGAGGGCGAGGTCAAGTCACGGCTGAGGACCCCGCTGGTCGTGGACGGGCGGAACTTCCTCGACCCGAAGGAGCTTCGCGCGGCCGGCTTCATCTACGAGGGCGTCGGCCGGTGACGTGCAGGCGCTCGTCCTAGCGGGCGGCGAGGGCACCCGGCTTCGGCCGCTCACCTCCGGCGTCCCGAAACCGGTGCTGCCACTGGCGGGGCGGCCGTTCCTGATCTTCGTGCTCGACTGGCTCGGCCGCCACGGGATCGACGAGGTCATCCTCTCGTGCGGCTTCCTTGGTGACGGCGTGGCACGCGTCCTCGGGACGGAGCACCGCGGCATCGCGCTGCGTTACGTGAACGAGGACGAGCCGCTCGGTACGGCCGGGCCGGTCAAGCTCGCCGCCCTCCACGGGGGGCTCGAGGACCGGCTGATCGTTCTCAATGGCGACGTGCTGACCGACGCCGATCTGACCGCGGAGCTCGATCAGCACTCAAGGACCGGGGCCGTGGCGACGTTGGCGCTCACCGCGGTCGACGACACCTCGAGCTACGGCGTCGTGCCCACTGATGACGACGGCCGGGTCGAGGCCTTCCTCGAGAAGTCCGGCGCGCCGGCGCCCACCAACCGCATCAACGCCGGCGTCTACGTCCTCGAGCGCGACGTGCTCGACATGATCCCCGACGGTCGGGCCGTGTCGTTCGAGCGCGAGATCTTTCCGGAGCTCGTCGGAAATGGTCTCTACGGCTACTCCGACGATGGCTACTGGATCGACATCGGCACGCCGGACCGCTACCTCGAGGCGACCTGGGACCTGCTCGCCGGAGTGCTCGGCAGCGACCTTCCGCCGCGCGACGAGAGCGGCTCGCTGATCGCCGACAGCTGCATCACAAGTGGCGCGCGGATCGGCCCGCAGGCGGTGCTCGGGCCGCACTGCTCAGTAGGCGCCGGCGCCTGGCTCGAGCGCGCGGTACTCCACGAGCGTGTGATCGTCGGGGCCGACTGCCACATCACCGAGAGCGTGCTGGGCGCCGGAGTCGTCGTAGGCCATGGCGCGCGCATCGAGGCGAGGGCGGTCGTGGGCAGCGGGGCGGACATCCCCGCGGGCGCCGTGGTGAAGGCCGGCTCGCGCGTTCCGGCGGCGGCGGCGGCCCGATGACGGACCTCGGCCGCGCTTACGTGGAGGCGGTCGATACCGCCGGCATGATCCGCGACGTGCTGGACCAACCCGGCCAGCTCCTCGATGCGCTCTGGCGCGTCGACTCCGCCAAGGTGCCCCGGAGGGAGGCCTCGGGCGGGCTCGTCGTCTGCGGCATGGGCGGATCTGCGATCGGGGGCGATCTCGCTCGTGCGGCGCTCGGCGAGCGCGCTCGCCGCCCGATTCGCACGGTGAGGGACTACGAACCCGGCTCCTGGCTCGACGCGAGCACGCTCGTGCTCTGCGCGAGCTATTCGGGGGACACCGAGGAGACGCTCGCCTGCTACAGAGCCGCGAGGGCGGCGGGCTCACCGTGCGTGGCGCTCACTACGGGAGGCACGCTGGCCGAGCTGGCGCGTGCGGACGGGATGCCCGTAATCGGCGTGCCGGCCGGCCTCCAGCCGCGAGCGGCCGTGGCCTACATGCTCGTGGGCGCCCTCGAGTGCGCCGAGCGCTGCGGGGCCGCCCCGTCGCTGCGCCACGAGCTCGAGGCGGCCAGCGCTTCGCTCACCGCGCTCGCGGCGGAGTGGGGACCGGACGGACCCGAGGACGGTGAGGCGAAGACGCTGGCGCGCTCGCTCCACGGCGCGCTTCCCGTCATCTATGGCATGGGCGTCAGCGCGCCCGCCGCGAGGCGGTGGAAGACGCAGCTGAACGAGAACGCGAAGGTCCCGGCGTTCTTCGCCACGCTCCCCGAGGCCGACCACAACGAGATCTGCGGCTTCGATGCTGCCGGTCGCATCGCCCCTCTCTACCCCATCTTCCTCCTGCCCGGGGACCTCGACGGACGCTCGCACCGGCGAGTCGGCCTCACCGCGGCGATCGCCCAGGACGGGGGCGCCGAGGGCTACCAGGTCACGGCGCGCGGCGAGAGCGCCCTCGATCAGGTGGTCTCGCTCGTCCTCCTGGGCGACCTGGTCTCCGTCTACTTCGCGGTCCTCCAGGGGATCGATCCAACGCCCGTCGACGCGATCGAGCGCTTCAAGCGGGCGCTCGCGTAGGTATCTGGCGACCACGTCAGCCGGCGCGCGCTCGCTAGGGTTGGCACTCGACCACTACGCATGGAGACCGCTTTGACGACGACCGCCGTCCTGACGCCCACCGACTACAAGGTCGCCGACCTCTCGCTCGCCGAGTTCGGCCGCAAGGAGATCCGGCTGGCCGAGCACGAGATGCCGGGCCTGATGGCCACGCGTGCGGAGTACGCGGATGAGCAGCCGCTCGCCGGCGCCCGGATCACCGGCTCGCTGCACATGACCGTCCAGACCGCGGTGCTGATCGAGACGCTGGTGGACCTCGGCGCCGACGTGCGCTGGGCCAGTTGCAACATCTTCTCGACCCAGGATCATGCCGCCGCCGCCGTGGCCGTCGGGCGCGACGGCACGCCTGAGGAGCCGCAGGGCATCCCGGTCTTCGCCTGGAAGGGCGAGACCCTGGAGGAGTACTGGTGGTGCGCCGAGCAGGCGCTCGTCTGGCCGGATGGGGGACCGAACATGATTCTCGACGACGGTGGCGACGCCACGCTGCTCGTGCACAAGGGCGCGGAGTTCGAGCGCGCCGGCGCGGTGCCCGATCCGGAGAGCGCGGAAACGGAGGAGTTCCAGGTCGTCTTGGGGCTGCTTCAGCGCTCGCTCGAGGAGGACGCGCAGCGCTGGACAACCATCGGCGAGGGCATCCAGGGCGTGACCGAGGAGACGACGACCGGGGTCAACCGCCTCTACCAGATGTACGAGACCGGCGAGCTCCTCTTCCCCGCCATCAACGTGAACGACTCGGTGACGAAGTCGAAGTTCGACAACCTCTACGGCTGCCGCCACTCGCTGATCGACGGCCTCAACCGGGCCACCGACGTGATGATCGGCGGCAAGCTGGCCGTGGTCTGCGGCTACGGCGACGTCGGCAAGGGGTGCGCCCAGAGCCTGCGGGGCCAGGGCGCCCGGGTGGTGGTCACCGAGATCGACCCCATCAACGCCCTGCAGGCGGCGATGGAGGGCTACGAGGTGAAGACGCTCGAGGACGTGATCGAGAGCGCCGACATCTTCGTGACCGCGACGGGGAACAAGGACATCATCACCGCCGACGACATGGGGCGTATGAAGCACCAAGCGATCGTGGGCAACATCGGCCACTTCGACAACGAGATCGACATGGCCGGGCTCGCGCAGCTGCCCGGCATCGAGCGGATCAACATCAAGCCGCAGGTCGACGAGTGGCGGTTCCCCGACGGCCACTCGGTGCTCGTCCTGTCCGAGGGCCGCTTGCTCAACCTCGGCAATGCAACCGGCCACCCCAGCTTCGTGATGTCGAACTCGTTCACGAACCAGACCATGGCTCAGATCGAGCTGTTCACGAAGAACGACGAGTACGAGAAGCGGGTCTACGTGCTTCCGAAGCACCTGGACGAGAAGGTCGCGCGACTTCATCTCGAGGCGCTCGGGGTCCGGCTGACCGAGTTGACGGCGGACCAGGCCGCCTATCTCGGGGTGCCGGTCGAAGGCCCCTACAAGTCCGACCACTACCGCTACTGAGCGCGAGCGGCGCTCGCGCCGTTCGCTAGCGTGCGCGCCGCATGAAGGCCATGGTTCTAGCCGCTGGGCTCGGCACCCGCCTCAAGCCGATCACCTTTCAGGTGCCTAAGCCGATGGTGCCCGTTCTCGATCGGCCGGTGATGGCTCACATCCTCGACCTGCTCGAGCGTCAGGGCTTCGACGATGTGATCGCGAACCTCCACTACTTCCCCGACACGATTCGCGACTACTTCGGGGATCGCGTGGAGTACCGCCACGAGGAGGAGCTGCTCGGGACGGCCGGCGGAGTGCGCAACGTGGCCGACTTCTTCGGCGACGACCCGGTGGTCATCGTCTCGGGTGACGCGCTCACCGACGTCGACCTGAACGCCCTGGTCGAGCGGCATCGCAGCGCCGGGGGCATCGCGACGCTCACGGTCAAGAAGGTGGCCGACACACGCGAGTACGGCGTCGTCATCCACGACGCCGAAGGCCGCATCCAGGGCTTCCAGGAGAAGCCGGAGCCGGCCGAGGCGCTCTCCGATCTCGGCAACTGTGGGATCTATTGCTTCAGTCCGGAGATCTTCGACTACTTCCCGAGCGAGCCGTTCGCCGACTGGGCGCAGGACGTCTTCCCACAGCTGCTCGACCACGACGTGCCGTTCCATGTCCACGAGATCGACGAGTACTGGAACGACGTGGGCTCGCTCGAGGAGCTGCGTCAAGGGACGTTCGACGCGCTCGACGGAAAGCTCCGAATCGAGCCGTCGGGCGAGCGGGTGGCCGAGGGCGTCACGGTCGGGGAGGGCACGAGCATCGACGCCGCCGAGCACGTCGATCCGCCGGTGTGGATCGGCGCCGGCTGCCAGATCGGCGCGGGCGCTCGCCTGATGGGGCCGGTCGTCATCGGCGACGGCTCGCGAATCGGCGCGGGCGCCGCGCTGCGTGACTCGATCGTCTTCCCCGGCGGCGAGATCGAGCGCGACGAGATGGTCATCGGCGCGATCCTCGGCCACGCCGGGCTGGTCGACCGTCTGCGGCGGTTCGAGCCGCCCGCGAGCTGAGTCGCCGAGCGCGCAGGCTCAGGCCACCGCGGCGTCCTCGAGCCGCTCGCGACGTAGCTCCTCGTCCTCGGACTGCCTGAGCATCCGGGCGAAGAGGACGACGAACGCCAGCACCATCGTGATCGACTGCTCGACCATCATGATCGCTCCGCCCACGTTCTGGTCCTCGATCGGCGTGAGTCCCCAGATTCGCGGCACGGTCTCGTAGTAGGGGTAGGCCACGACGCTCGACCAGACCAGGTACAGGCCCAAGGCGGCCAGCCCGGCCTTCGCCGCGCCGATGTAGGCGAAGGTCCACATCCCGGTCATCCTCCGCCGCATCGGGACCGGCTGCACGAGCGGCCACCAGACCGCGATTCCGGCGGTGAAGAAGCAGGCGTGCTCGAGGACGTGCACGGCGGGATTCCGGAGGGCGGCGTCGTACATCGCAGGGATGTGCCACAGGTAGATCAGAAAGAGCCACAGCCCGATGCCCGTGGCCGGGTGGGAGAAGGGACCGAGCGCCCGCTCCACGCTCATCAGCCGCCGGGTAGCCGGGCGCATGATGACGCGCGAGAGCCCGAGGAGCAGAAGCGCCGGCGCGATGTCCCCCAGCAGCACGTGCTGGGTCATGTGCATGGAGAAGAGGTAGTTCTCGCCGAGCGTGTCGATCGGTGAGACCAGCGCGATGAGGAGCACGAGGAGGCCGGCGCCGAACGCGAGCGCCTGCGGCCAGGCGGCGCCGCGCACCCGGCCGGCGCGAGCGGGGAGCCGCTCACGCTGCTCGCGGCGCGCCGCCCGGAAGCGCCAGACGTAGATGCCGGCATAGGCGACGAAGGGCACCAGCACCGTCGGCGCGAGGTTCCAGTGGATGACCGGGTGGCCGATGGCGAGATTTTCTCACGCCGGGCCTCTCCCGTTACGGGGCGCGCCCGACCCTGTCGGGATGGTCCTCTCACGGCTGGCCGGCGTCCTCGCCCCGCCGCTCTGCGTGAGCTGTGGCGCTTTGGCGCCAATCGGCCGGCCGCTCTGCATCCGCTGCGCCGACACCCTCCGCTGGCTCGGGCATGAGCGGGCGAGCCCGGGTGGCGTGGTGGTCTGGGCCCCGCTGCTCTACGAGGGAGCGGCACGCGACATCGTCGCGGCGGTGAAGTTCCGAGGCGCCGTGCGGCTGCTCGAGAACATGGCGGCGCAGATCGCTGCGAGCGCGCCGCCGGAGCTGCTCCGCGCCGCTCACCTGGTGCCGGTTCCGCTCCATCCGGCTCGCCTGCGCCGCCGTGGCTTCAACCAGGCCGAGCGCCTGGCGCATGAGCTCGGTGTGCGGACCGGCATGCCGGTGCTCGACTGCCTGGAGCGCGGCGGGCCGGGGTCGACTCAGGTGGGGCGCGGACGGGCCTCCCGGGCGCGAGCGACCGGCGGCACCTTCGCTCTCCGCCTTGGCGCAGCACCTCCGCGCCGGGCGCTGCTGGTGGACGACGTCGTCACCACGGGGGCCACGCTTGCCGCCTGCGCCGACATGCTGAGGCGCTCGGGCTCCGAGCGCGTGGAAGCGGTGACCTACGCGCGCACGCCCGGGCGCTGATCCGACCGCCGGCGCCGGCCGCCGTAAACCGTGTGATCCAGTTGGAACTCGTCGCTCGCGAGCGTACCATCGGCCGAGGCGAAGACGACACGGAAGGGAGAGGCGGATGCGCATCGAGGTAAAGGGGCGCAACACCGAGGTCAGCGACGAGCTGCGAAACCGGGTCGAGAAGCGGTTCGCCAAGATCGGCAGGCAGGTATCGCCACTCGCCTGGATGGAGGTCGAGCTGTCGGAGGAGCGAAACCCGTCGATTCGCGCCTCGCAGGTCGCCGAGGCCACCCTCTTCCTGAAGGGCGTGACGCTCAGGGCGCGCGATGCCTCGGACAGCATGGTCCACTCCATCAACCTCGTGGCCGACGAGCTCGCCCGCCAAGTCAAGCGACACCGCGACAAGCGCCGCCGCCGCCGCACCGCCCGAGCGGAGCCCCGCGCCGCGGCGCCCTAGCCGAGGGTCGCCACGCGGGTTGTCCCTCGCTCGTGCGCGGCCCGGGACACCAATCTCTTCTCCCGATTCGTCAGGGGAGCTGACCACCTGAGCTGACGAGTCCGAGACGACGACGCAGGGCCCGGTCTCCCTTGGCTCAATCCTCAGCTGAGCTGGTCAGCTCACCTGACGAGTTCGGAGAGCGAACACCGCTCTGAGGGTTCCGGGCGCCGCTTGGGCGCACGCCGGCACGGGGCTCCAGGACGCCGAAAACGCGGTCATTCGGCCCATGACCCCTTGCTAACCTCGCCTCCATGGCGATCATCGACCGCGCCCTGCGGGTGGGCGAGGGTAAGAAGTTCAAGGTCTTCCAGAAGCGAGTCGCGCGGATCAACGACTTCGAGCCGGAGATGGAGCTGCTCGAGGACCACGAGCTGCGCGAGCACGCCGACGCTCTGCGCGACCGCGCGCGAGGGGGGGAGGCCCTCGACGAGCTGCTCCCCGAGTCCTTTGCGCTCACGCGCGAGGCGGCGCGCCGGGCGATCGGTCAGCGTCACTTCGACGTGCAGCTGATAGGCGGCATGGTGCTCCACGACGGGTCGATCGCCGAGATGAAGACCGGCGAGGGAAAGACGCTCACCGCCACGCTTCCCATCGTGCTCAACTCACTTGGCGGCAACAGCGTTCACCTGGTCACCGTCAACGACTACCTGGCCCGCCGCGACGCCGAGTGGATGAAGCCGATCTACGACCTGCTCGGCGTCAGCGTAGGCGTCGTGCAGTCCGGTGAGCGCGACGAGCGCAAGCATGCCGCTTACGCCGCCGATGTCACCTACGGCACCAACTCCGAGTTCGGCTTCGACTACCTGCGCGACAACCTCGCCACGAGCGTCGAGCAGAAATACCAGCGCGGTCACGAGTTCGCCATCGTGGACGAGGTCGACAACATCCTCATCGACGAGGCGCGCACGCCGCTGATCATCTCCGGCGCCCCCGAGCAGGCGGCCGACCTCTACTACAAGTTCGCTCGCCTGGCGCCTCGGCTCGCGCCCGGGCAGAAGCCCGAGGGCATCGAGGCCAAGTCGAAGGACTGGATCGCCGACTTCGACTACGAGCCCGACGAGAAGCACAAGACCGTGGCGGTCACCGAGCGCGGCGTGGAGAAGTCCGAGAAGTTCCTCGGCATCGAGAACATGTATCTCGCCGAGCACGGCAACCTGGTCAACCACCTGATCCAGGCGCTCAAGGCGGAGTCGCTCTACAAGCGCGACGTGGACTACGCGGTGATCGACGGCGAGGTGAAGATCATCGACGAGTTCACGGGTCGCATTCTCGAGGGTCGGCGCTGGTCGGAGGGCCTCCACCAGGCGGTCGAGGCCAAGGAGGGGGTGATCAGGGAGGAGAACCAGACCGTCGCCACGATCACCTACCAGAACTACTTCCGCCGCTACGACAAGCTCGGCGGAATGACGGGCACGGCGCTCACCGAGGCCACGGAGTTCATGAAGATCTACAAGCTCCAGGTCGTCGAGGTCCCGACGAACGCACCGATGATCCGCGCGGACCGCAACGACCAGATCTACAAGACCAAGGAAGGCAAGTGGAGGGCCGTGGTCCGCGAGATCGAGGAGCGCCACAAGGCAGGGCAGCCGGTGCTCGTGGGCACGATCTCGGTCGAGGTCTCGAGCTGCTGTCAGAGCGCCTGACGCGCAAGGGCATCGAGCACAGCGTGCTGAACGCGAAGCCCGAGTTCGCGGAGCGCGAGGGCGAGACGATCGCCGAGGCCGGTCGTCCGGGCAACGTGACGATCGCCACCAACATGGCCGGCCGCGGCGTGGACATCAAGCTCGGCGGCAACGCCGAGCACCAGACCCACCAGGAGCTCCTGAGCCGCGGCATCGAGCCCGGCGGCGACAAGTGGGAGCGGACGTGGGACATGGTCTTCCCGCGCATCGAGGGGCAGGTGAACGAGTCGCGCGAGGAGGTGCTCGCCTCCGGCGGGCTCTTCATCCTCGGCACCGAGCGCCACGAGTCGCGGCGGATCGACAACCAGCTGCGCGGCCGCTCCGGCCGCCAGGGCGACCCCGGCGAATCACGCTTCTACCTGTCGGCCGAGGACGACCTGGTGCGCCTCTTCGCCGGCGACCGCATCTACGGAATCCTCGACAAGCTGGGCCCTGTCTCCGAGGAGGGCGACGAGGAGCCGATCGAGGCCAAGATGCTCTCCAAGCGAATCGAGGCGGCGCAGAAGAAGGTCGAGGAGCAGAACTTCCTCATCCGCAAGCGGGTGCTCGAGTACGACGACGTGATGAACCAGCAGCGCGAGGTCATCTACGAGTACCGCGACCGCATCCTCGAGGGCGAGGACATCTCGAGACCGCGCGCGACCAGATCGCCGACGTGATCGATCGCCTCTGCGGGGAGTACCTGGTGGGCGACTACGTGGAGGACTGGGACGTCGACGGCCTGCTCACCCAGCTCGAGCAGATGTATCCGGTGGCGATCGCGAGTGAGGATCTCGACCCGCACTCGCTGGACCGCGAGGGCTTGATCGCCGACCTGCGCGAGGACGTGGTCAAGGCCTACGAGGAGCGCGAGCAGGAGCTCGGCCCCGAGCTCATGCGTGAGCTCGAGCGCTACATCCTGCTGCAGATCATCGACGAGCGCTGGCGGGAGCACCTGCACGACATGGACTACCTCCGGGAGGGCATTCACCTCCGGGGTTCGCCCAGATCGACCCGCTCGTGGCCTACAAGAACGAGGGCTTCGACATGTTCAGCTCGCTCATGAACTCGATCTGGGAGGAGTTCGCGCGCTACATCTTTCATGTGGACGTCCGGGTCGAGGGCGAGAACGGCGACCAGCCCGAGCCGCCTCAGGGGGCTGGGGCACGGGCGCGAACGCCACCTCCACCCGCTCGCTCCGGTACGCGGGCGGCACCGCGGCTGACCAGCCGAGCGCGCTGGCGGCGGCGGCCGGCGGTGCCGGGGCGGCCGTGGCCGAGCGCGACGGCGCCGGGCCGCAGGGCGGCATGCCGGCGGGTCCGGCAGATGCGGCCGTGGATCCGCTCCCCGTGGTCCAGACCCGCCACCTCGACGAAGCGGAGCGCATCGGCCGCAACGACCCGTGCTGGTGCGGGTCCGGCAAGAAGTTCAAGCGGTGTCATGGCGCCTGAGGGCACCACCGCCGCGTTCCGCGACCAGCTGAAGCTGCTCGCGGACTATCTTTGACCCGCCCGCGCTAGAGAGCGCCTTTCGGCGCTCGAGCGGGAGATGTCCGGCGAGGGCTTCTGGGACGACCAGGAGCGCGCCGCGAAGGTCTCGGCGGAGCACGCGCAGGCATCGCGCAGGCTCGAGATATTCCGGTCGCTCGAGGGGGAGCTCGACGACCTCGAGCAGCTCGAGGAGCTGGCAACCGAGGACGACTCGATCGCGCTCGAGCTCGCCGAGCAGCGCCAGAGCTTCGAGGCGAAGCTCGAGGAGCTCGAGGAGGCGCGCCTCTTCTCCGGCCGCTACGACGCCGGGGACGCGATCGTCTCGATCCACGCGGGCACGGGCGGCACCGACTCGCAGGATTGGGCGGAGATGCTGCTTCGGATGGAGATGCGCTGGGCTGAGAAGCGTGGGATGGCCGTCGAGCTGAAGGAGGCGAGCCCGGGCGAGGAGGCCGGCATCAAGTCCTCCTCGTTCGTGGCCCGCGGCGAGAACGCCTACGGCCTCTACTCGGCCGAGAAGGGCGTCCATCGGCTGGTACGCATCTCGCCGTTCGACGCCGCCCGCAGGCGCCATACGAGCTTCGCGCTCGTGGAGGTGTCGCCGCTCGTGGACGACGCGGTCGATGTCGAGATCGACGAGAGCGACCTCCAGATCGACACCTACCGCGCCTCCGGCGCCGGCGGCCAGCACGTGAACAAGACCGACTCGGCCGTGCGCATAACGCACAGGCCGACTGGCCTCACCGTGCAATGCCAGAACGAGCGCTCGCAATCCTCCAACAAGACGACGGCCATGACGATGCTGCGGTCGAAGCTCGTCGAGCTCGAGGAGCAGAAGCGGCGTGAGGAGCTGGCGCGCGAGAAGGGCGAGGCACAGGACGTCGGCTGGGGCTCCCAGATCCGCTCCTACGTGCTCCAGCCCTACACGATGGTGAAGGACCATCGCACGGACCACGAGGTGGGCAGCGCCGAGCGCGTGCTCGACGGGGATCTCGACGACTTCGTGCGGGCGGAGCTCCTGCGGCGGGCCGGGATGGACGGCGCCCGGCGGGGCTAGACTGGCCGGCCGATGAGCGAGCGCACCCTGTTCGGCGACCTGCCGCGGTTCGCCGGCGGCCTTCAGGACCTCGGGGGCGGGGTGCATGCGTGGATGCAGCCGAACGGCTCGTGGGGCGAGAGCAACGCCGGCCTCGTGCTGGGCGACGGCGAGTCGCTGCTCGTTGACACGCTCTGGGACCTGCTCCTCACCCGACGGATGCTCGACTCGATGCGCGATGCCACTGACGAGGCGCCGATCCGCTACCTCGTGAACACGCACTCGGACGGTGACCACTGCTGGGGCAACGAGCTGGTCTCCGAGGCCCGGATCATCTCGTCGCGCGCGAGCGCCGAGGCCATGGGCGAGCTGACGCCGGCGGACATGGCGAGGTTCGCGCGTCTCGGAAGCGTCATGCTGAGGCTGGGTGGCGCCCCCTTCGTGGGGCCGGGTAGGCTGCGCGCAGCGGGCCGCTACCTCCGGCGAATGCAGTCGCCGTTCGACTACTCGGAGATCACGCCGACGCCGCCAAGCCAGACCTTCGCGGGCTCGCTGACGCTCGACGTGGGCGGACGCGACGTGCGGTTGATCGAGGTCGGACCGGCGCACACCGCGGGCGATCTCTTCGTCCACGTGCCCGACGCGCGCACGGTGTTTGCCGGGGACATCGTCTTCCTGGGATCGACGCCGGTCATGTGGGCTGGACCGGTCGAGGGCTGGATCGCCGCGCTCGATCGATTGCTCGAGCTCGACGTGGACACCGTCGTGCCCGGTCACGGACCGGTGACGGACAAGGACGGCGCGCGCGCGATCCGCGACTACTGGTCCTACCTCAACAGCGAGGCGCGCCGGCGCTTCGACCAGGGCATGCCGGCGCTCGCGGCGGCCCGCGCCATCCTCAGGAGCCCGGATTTCGCCGCCATGGACTTCGCGGGCTGGGACTGCCCGGAGCGGATCGCCGTCAACGTAAACACGATCTACCGCTGGCTCCGGGGTGAGGCGCCGGGCATAGGCCCTCTCGAGCGGGTGAAGGTGTTCGTCGCCGTGGCCCAACTTGCGGAGGAGCTGGCGGGGGCCGCGCCGCCTGCGCTTCACCCGCCGGCCGGGATCCGACCCCTGGCGCCCGTCTAAGCGTGGAGGAGCTGATCGACGCCGCACTGGCCGAGGACATCGGCACCGGCGACCTGACCACCGCGGCCGTCGTTCCGCGCGATGCGCGCGCGCGAGCGCGGATCGACCAGAAGCAAGAGGGCGTCCTGGCCGGTCTCGACGTCGCCCAGGCGGTCTTTCGTCGCGTCGACCCGGGCGTCGTCTGGCACGGCCACTCCGAGGAGGGCGAGTGGCGCCAGGGCGGGCTGGCCGCGGAGGTGACGGGACCCGCTCGGGCGATCCTGAGCGCCGAGCGCGTGGCGCTCAACTTCCTCGGGCGGCTGTCGGGCATAGCGACGCTCACCGCGCGCTTCGTGCGCGCGGTCGAGGGCACGGGGGTTCAGATCCTTGACACGCGAAAGACGACCCCTGCTCTCCGTGCGCTCGAGCGCCAGGCCGTGGTCGCGGGCGGTGGCCGGAACCATCGGGCGGGCCTGTACGACGCGATGCTCGTGAAGGAGAACCACGCACGGATGGCCGGCGACCTGGGCGCTGCGGCCGACCAGGCCCTTGCTGTGGCGGCGGGTGGAGCGGCCGAGTTCGAGGATCAGTACGCGGGCACGCTGGAGATCGACGTGACCGTCGAATGCACGACGCTTGAGGAGCTCGACGAGGCGCTTGCAGCCGGCGCCCCCCAGGTCCTGCTCGACAACATGACCCCCCACGAGATGAGGGCGGCGGTGGCGCGCGCAACCGGTCGAGCGTCGATTGAGGCCTCGGGCGGCGTGACGCTCGACAACGTGCGCGAGATAGCCGAGACGGGCGTCGATCTGATCAGCGTGGGGGCGCTGACCCATTCCGCCCCCGGCGCTCGACGTGAGCCTCACGCTCGAGCCGCTCTAGCTCGATCGGGGGCTCTAGACTTGGGGCAGTCCGGTGAACGCACCCCTTCTTCTCGAGAACATCCCCGCGCTCAAGCAGGAGGTGCGAGCGCTCGCCGAGGAGCGTGACGCCGTGCTCCTCGCCCACAACTACCAGCTGCCCGAGGTTCAGGACGTGGCCGATTACGTGGGCGATTCGCTCGCTCTCGCGGCAAGCCGCGGCGGCCGGCGGCGACCCGATCGTCTTCTGCGGCGTGCACTTCATGGCCGAGACGGCGTCGATCCTCTGTCCCGAGAAGACGGTCCTGCTACCGGACCTCGATGCCGGCTGCTCGCTGGCGGACTCGATCACCGCTCACGAGCTGCGCGACTGGAAGGCCGAGCACCCCGGAGCGGTCGTCGTCATGTACGTGAACACGACGGCGGAGGTCAAGGCGGAGACCGACTACTGCTGCACGTCGTCGAACGCCGTGCAGGTGGTGGAGCACATCTGGCGCGAGCACGGCGAGGACACCGAGATCCTCTTCGGCCCGGACATGTTCCTGGGCGCCTACGTGGAGAAGGTCACGGGGCGGCGCATGAACGTCTGGATGGGGGAGTGCCACGTCCACGCCGGCATCCGGCCCGGCGACATCGCAGAGGTACGCGAGGAGAACCCCGGCGCGGAGTTCCTGATCCACCCCGAGTGCGGGTGCTCGACGTCCGTGATGGAGTACGTGGCGGCGGGCGACGTGGATGCCGAGAACACCCACATGCTCGACGGGCGGCATGCTGAAGCATGCCCACGAGTCGGACGCGCACGAGTTCATCGTCGCCACCGAGACCGGGATGCTGCATCCGCTCGAGAAGGAGAATCCCGGCAAGCGCTTCGTGCCGGCCAACGCGCAGGCGGTGTGCGGCTACATGAAGATGATCACGCTGCCGAAGGTCCGCGACGCCCTGCGCGACGGCGGCGACGACTACACGGTCAAGGTTCACCCGGATGTGGCCGAGCGCGCGCGGGTCCCGATCGAGCGGATGGTGGCGATCAGCCCGTAGCGCCAGTCGAGCGCCTGCAGCCGGTTGACACCCCCCGACCGACGGAGTATCTCTACAGCCCTGTTCCTCCAAGGGGTCCTAGTCGCAAGCTTCTTCGCCGCCGCGGGCCTCTTGGTCCTCGCTGGGCTCGTCAAGCTCCGCCGACCGGAGCCCACGGCGCGCGCGCTGTCGGCTATCGGGCTTCCGCAGCATCATGTGCTCGCCCGGCTGCTCGGGCTCGCGGAGGTGGCGGTCGGCGTCGGGGCGATCGTGAGCCCGCCGGCCCTGGCGCCCGGCGTGGCCCTCTTCTACGCGGCGTTTGCCGTCTTCGTGGCCTACGCGCTGGTGAGGGGCGTGCCGCTCGAGTCGTGCGGCTGCCTCGGCGAGACCGATACCGAGCCGAGTGGTGCGCACGTGGCCGTCACCGCGCTCGCGGCCATCTCGGCCGCGTCTGCGGCCGTGTGGCCGCTGCCGGCGCTCGATGCGATCGTGTCGGCCGACCCGCTCGAGGGGGCGCTCCTCGCCACGGCGATCGCCACCGCCGTCTACCTGATCTACCTGACGCTCGTCTTCCTTCCCGATGCCTTCTCGGCTTACCGGCGCCCGGTGCGCGACCTTGAGGGCTAGGCCGTGTTCGATCCTCCGGAGGTGATGACGTGTCCGAGAAACTAGCCGCCGGCGCCGGTGCCCTGCTTGCCCGGAGGACATCCAGGCGCGGCTTCCTCGGCCGCGCGGCGATCGTCGGCTCGGCGCTGAGCGTGGCTCCGCTCAGGTACCTGCTGCGCCCGGAGCCGGCGATGGCCGTCCTGCGGCCGTCCGAGTGCGGGAGCGGCCTCTGCACGGACGGCTACACCGAGTTCTGCTGCACCACCCGTGACGGCAAGAACTCGTGCCCCCAAAACTCGTACGTGGGCGGCTGGTGGAAGTGCACGCGCTACCGGGGCGGCGCGCTGTGCAAGCACGAGGGCGAGCGCTACTACATCGACTGCAACCGCCGGCGCGGAGAGGATTGCCGGTGCAAGTGCGCGGAGAACCGCTGCCGCAACCGCCGCTACTGCTGCAACGTCTTCCGGTACGGCCAATGCAACACGCAAATCGGCGGGACCACGGAGGTCGTGTGTCGTGTGGTCTCCTGCAGGAAGCCGTGGCACGTGCGCGAGTGGCGCTGCAACAGGACCTACGCGCAGGACAACAACACTTGCTCGCACGAGGCGGCGTGCCGCTGCGGTGACTGCGAGCGGCACCGCGATCGCCGTTGATCTACCTCGTCGCCGCAGAGACGCTGGTGCTCGTCCTGCTCGCCGTGCTGGTGGCCGGCCTGCTGCGCAGCCACGCCGAGATCCTCCGCCGCCTGCCCGCCGATGGCGAGAGCGCGGCTGCCGGCGGCGGCGACTCGTTTCCGGAGGTCCAGATCGCCTCCCCGCCCGAGCGCGAGGAGGGTGCGCTCCCGGCCGCCGACATCTCCGGCTCGACGCTCGTGGGGGATGCGGTGCAGGTCGCCTTGACGGACGGCAGCCCGCGCACGCTGTTGGCGTTCCTTACCTCGGGCTGCGAGACGTGCCGGACCTTTTGGGAGGCGATGCAGCCCGGAACGCGGCAGCCGCTGCCGGGCGACGCCCGCCTGGTCGTGGTGGTCAAGGACACCGCGTACGAGAGCCCCTCGAAGCTTCGCGACCTCGCTCCGTCGGACGTGCCGGTCGTCATGTCGTCGGAGGCGTGGGAGCAGTACTCGGTTCCGGTCGCCCCGTACTTCGTGCACGTCGGAGGCGGTGAGATCCTCGGCGAGGGAGCGGCGAGCCAGTGGTCGCAGATCATGTCGCTGTTCCGCGACGCGATCTTCGACGCCGAGCAGACCGAGCAG
>JAUJOA010000004.1:172316-174888 GCA_030447875.1 Thermoleophilaceae bacterium | reverse complement strand
CCGAGCAGACCGAGCAGGCCGAGTCGGGCGCGGGCCGCCGCGGCGGGCGGGCGCGCCGGAGCAGCGCTGACCGCCTCAGAGGCGAGGAGCAGGTCCTGGCGTCCGCCGGCATCACGCCCGGTCATCCGAGCCTCTATCCGGACGAGGGCTCCGAGGACGACGAGCGTTGAGGCGTGGAGCTTGCCCGCGATGCCGGAGATAGCCGGCGCGGTGCTGGCGATCGGTGCCTCGTGCGCCGCACTGGCCGCCGTCCGCTCGATGTGGTCCCCATGAGGCGAGTCGATGCTCGGGAGCATCACCCCGCTCGGCGAGCGGGGCCGGCGATCGCGTTGGGGACTGACGATCTCGGCCTTCGTGGTCGCCTCGACCACGGCCGGAGCGCTCCTCGGCGGGTTGCTCGGCACGATCGGGTGGGCGCTCGGGATCGAAGGCTCGCAAGCCTCGATCATCGTGCTCGCCGTGCTGATCCTCACCGGGCTCGCCTTCGATTCACGGCTCGGGGGCCTGCGCCTGCCCACGGTCCACCGCCAGGTCGACGACCGGTGGCTCTACCGCTACCGCGGCTGGGTGACCGGCGTGGGCTTCGGCTTCCAGCTCGGCCTCGGCGTGGTCACGATCGTGACTACGGCCTTCACGTACGTGACCTTCATAGCGGCCGTGTTGACCGGCTCCACCTTCGGTGGAGCGCTGGTGGGAGCGGTCTACGGGCTCGTTCGGGGCGGCACGATCCTGGCGGGAGCGAGGGTGGACTCGCCCGACCGCCTGGCGCAGCTCGATGCCTGGCTGCGCCGCTGGGAGCGCCCGACGCGGTTCGGCCTCGTCGCGGTGCAGCTCGCGCTGCTCGCCCTCACGCTCAACCTGGCCGCGACCACGATATGAGGGGGATCCACTTCCCATGAGCCACACCGCCGCGCACGGAATCAAGGCCGAGTTCCCGCCCGGCTGGAACGGGTTGATCTACCGCAGGAGGGCGGAGCCGGCGGGGAGGGCGCTGACCACGGCGGTTGCCGGCGAGGAGGCCGAGAGCGGGGCGATCCTCCGCGCTGCCACCGTGCCCCTCGACCTGGACGAGGCCGACTTCGGCAGCTCAGTGGTACGCCGCATGAGCTCCGGCGATGCGCTGATCATCCTGCTCGAGTACGTGGTCGACGAGCACCTCACGCCGGGCGAGGGGCTGTTGGGGTGCCGTGGCCGCTCAAGGCGTCGGACTTCCGGGCGGCGGCCCTGCAGGTGACCGTCTCCGGACAGGCCGGCGTCCAGCGCTTCTTCACCGCCGGCGGGCGGCCGTTCTGCCTCTACGTCGTGCTCGGCTCACGTGCGGCCGCGACTCGCCTGGACGCGATCAACGAGCTGCTCGGCACCATCGAGATCGATCCGCGCTCGCCAGCCGGGGCGTGACGCCCGGCCGCTCGGCGGCCGGCATCCTGGTCGCGGCGCTGGTGGTCCCCCCGAGCGGGTGCGGGGCGGGGGATGGGGGCACGGGCGCGTCAGCGCCGGAGCGCCCCGAAGCGGCGGCCTCGTCGCCGGAGGCCCGAGCGCTGGAGCGCGCCATCGTCGAGACGACAGCCGATCGCGCTGCCTACCCGAGGACCCTGACCGCTCGCTGCCACCCACAGCCCTCGAGCTCTTCGCGGGCGTTCGAGTGCGAGCTGGGAGACGAGCGGTCCGCCTACGCGGTCGAGCTCCTCCCGAACGGCTCGTTCATCGCCAGAAGCCGCCGCTCCGGGCCGACGATCATGGGTTGCTGCGCGAGCGTTGAGGGCGGCGGCTCCGAGCGGTAGGCGAGCGCCGCCTCCGCACGCGCGGCCGCCGAAACGGCGATCATCCCGCCATGCCGCTGCAGAGGATCTACCCCGACGCCGGCGAGACGACCGCCGACGAGGCCACCAGCGGGCTGCGGTTGGGCGACAAGGCGCCCGCCGACCGCCCCTATCTCGTCCTCAACATGATCGCCACCGCCGACGGCGCCGCGGCGATCGCCGGCCGCACCAAGGCGCTCGGAAGCGACGAGGACCGGGCGATCTTCCACGGCCTGCGCACCCAGGCCGACGCGGTGATGGTCGGAGCGAACACGGCGGCGATCGAGCGCTATGGGCGTCTCGTGCGCGACGAGGCCCGTCGCGAGCGTCGCCGGGTGGAGGGCCTGGCGCCCGATCCGGTCGCCTGCGTGGTGAGCGGGCATCTGAGCCTCCCGGCCGAGATACCGCTGCTGCAGGACGCCCACTCGCAGGTCTTCGTCCTCACCCGGATGGAGGGTGACCTCGGCCCCGTGGCCGCGCAGCTCGAGTACCTTCGCGAGCCGCCCGGGGCGCGCGAGCTCTCTCCCTTCCTGCGCCGGCTGCGCGCCGACCACGGTGTCCGCTCGGTGCTCTGCGAGGGGGGGCCGAGGCTGAACTCCGCGCTTCTCGCGGAGGGGCTCGTCGACGAGCTGTTTCTCTCTTTGGCGCCGAAGCTCGCCGGCGGCTCGCCGGCTGTGACCATGGTGGCGGGCGGGACGCTGCCGGAGCCCATCGGGCTCCACTTGCTCTCCTGCCTCGGGGCGGACGGCTACCTGTTCATGCGCTACGGGCTC
>JAUJOA010000004.1:106089-172216 GCA_030447875.1 Thermoleophilaceae bacterium | reverse complement strand
GGAGGCGAGTGAACTGGTCGACGCCGCGCCGCAGTACGCGGCTGATGTGACGGCGTTCGTCCAGGGCAACTCGACCCTGAACGGCCTGCAGGAGCAGTACGACATCACCGGCAGGCTCCAGGAGCAGGCCGCGGCCCTTCCCGGCAAGATCGGCGACGCGGCCGGTGTGCTGCGTGACCTCGGCGTTGGAGTGGTCAACTCGGTCTTCGCCGGCGTCACGATCCTCATCCTCAGCGTATTCATGGTGGGCGGCGGCCCGCGCTGGATTCCTCGCGGGCTCAAGGCCATGCCGACCGACCGCGCCGCGCGGCTCGACCGGGCGCTCGATCGCATCGCCAAGGCGGTGCGCAACTACGTCGGCGGAGCGCTGGTCCAGGCGACGATCGCCGGCGTCACGACCTTCATCGTGCTCCTCATCCTGGGCGTGCCGTTCGCGGGGCCGCTCGCCATCATCGTCTTCCTGCTCGATCTCGTGCCGCTGGTCGGCGCGACGCTCGGCGCGATCATCGTCGGGATCGTGACCCTGTTCTCGAACTTCCCCACGGCGACGATCGTCTGGGTGGTGTGGGCGATCGTCTACCAGCAGGTCGAGAACAACGTGATTCAGCCGCAGATCCAGAAGCGCGCGCTACAGATCGAGCCCTTCCTGGTGCTCGTCTCGGTGCTCTTCGGCAGTACGCTCTTCGGGGTGATCGGTGCGCTGCTTGCAATCCCTGCGGCCGCTTCCGTGCAGATCGCCATCCGCGAATGGCTTTCCTTCCGCAGGGACGCGCGACGTCCTCGCGTCGAGAGCCAACCCGTCCCGCCGCCCCGGACGCCCCCGTCCGAGCCGCCGCCCGCACCGGCCTAGCTGGGTAGCACCTGGCCCGATCGAGGCCGCGCAGCAGACGCCGCCTCGTGCAGAAACCGTTGCAGCGATGGCGATTTGCAGGCCAAACCGCTATCAACCGTCGCCGATGGCGGCCACCCGCACGAGCAGGCGCGCGAGCGCCCGCACCAGAGAGCCCGCGTCCGAGGGCATGGCGAAGCGGCTCGCGCCGAGGCGCGACGTGCCCGTCGTGGAGCTGCGCGGGGTCAGCAAGGTCTACGACGGCGGCTCGGTCGGCCTCGAGCAGGCGTGGATGCGCATCGCCCGCGGCGAGTTCGTCTTCCTGGTGGGTCCGACCGGCTGCGGTAAGTCGACCACGCTGAAGCTCCTGCTCAAGGAGATGGAGCCCTCGGAGGGCGAGGTCCTGATCTCGGGGAGCGACGTGTCGAGGATCCCGCGCCGCAAGGTCCCCTACCTGCGCCGCAACATCGGCGTCGTCTTCCAGGACTACAAGCTGCTGCCCAACCGCACGATCTACGCCAACGTGGCCTACTCGCTCGAGGTGATCGGCGAGGGCCGGGCGTCGATCCGCCGCAAGGTGCCGGAGATCCTCCGCCTGGTCGGGCTCTCGACGAAGCTCCACAGCTATCCGGACGAGCTGTCCGGTGGAGAGCAGCAGCGCGTCTCGATCGCCCGCGCCTTCGTGAACCATCCGCCGCTCCTGCTCGCCGACGAGCCCACCGGCAACCTGGACCCCGAGACCTCGATCGGGATCATGCAGCTGATCTACCGCATCAACCGCGCGGGCACGACCGTGATCGTCGCGACCCACGACCGCGACATGGTCGACAAGATGCGCCGGCGCGTGATCGAGCTCCAGGACGGCCGGGTGATCCGCGACCAGCTCTCTGGCCTCTACCGGCCCGACGAGTCCACGCGCGAGTTCGGCATCCGCCTGCGCGGCGAGTCCCCCGGCGCCGGCCTCGAGGGCCGGCCGAGCTAACCGTCCTCCCGTGCGCATCGGCTTCTTCGTGAAGGAGGCATTCCGCGCGCTCAAGCGCAGCGCGGCGCCGAGCCTCGCCGCCACGTTGACGATCCTCCTAACCGCGCTCGTGCTGGGCGTGTTCATCCCGATCGTGCAGGCCACGACCGGCACCGCCAACGAGGTGCGCGGCCGGGTGGTCGTGGACGCCTACGTGAAGCCGGACGCCAGCGGGACGCAGATCGAGGAGCTGCGCCAGGCGCTGATCGCGACGCCGAACGTGGCGAACGTCGAGTACATCTCCAAGGAGAAGGCGCTGGCCCGCGAGAAGGAGCGCAACGCGGACGCCTACCAGCTGCTCGGGAGCAACCCGCTGCCCGACGCCTTTCGCATAACCCCCGCGGACCCCGACGGCTCGGAGGCGCTCGTGGCGAGCCTCAGCTCCCCGGCGGACGAGAAGTCGGCCGACACCGCTCGCGCAGGGCCCCTCGGGGCGATCGACGAGGTCCGAAACCGCGAGGAGGAGACCGAGAAGATCCTCTCCGCCACGGGGCTCGTGAAGCTCCTCACGGCGGGCCTCGCCGCTCTGCTCGTATTCGCCTCGATCGCGCTGATAGCGAACACGATTCGCCTGTCGATCTTCGCCCGCCGGCGCGAGGTGGAGGTCATGCGCCTCGTGGGCGCCACCAACTGGTTCATTCGCTGGCCGTTCGTGATCGAGGGCGTCGTGGTGGGGCTGATGGGCGGCGCCGCCGCGATCGGCCTGCTCTACCTGGCGAAGGTGGTGTTCGTCGACCCGCTGTCGCATCGCTTTGCGCTGCTGGCGGCCCCCGAAACGATCCACTTTCCGCTGTTGGTCGCCCTGCTGATGGGCGCGTGCATCGCCGTGTCGGCGCTCGGCAGCGGCCTCACGCTGCGTCGCTTCCTGCGCGTCTGAGCCGCGCGCCGCGGGGGTCTACTCCGTCGCCCGCGGCTCGGCGTCGGCCGGCTCGCGCCGGTAGCGAGTGGTGACGCTGATCAGGGCGTAGCCCAGCCCGGTTGTCCCGAAGAGGATGACGGCCGGCTGCTCACTCCGGAAGGCGAAGACCAACGCCGCGGCGATGAGTGCCACGGTGAGGACGACGTCCGCCGTGGAATGCAGCGCGATGGGCGTCGACCTCCCCGCCCGACCGCCGGTGAAACCGAGGGTGGCGGCGACGGCGCCGATCGCTGCGGCCACGAAGAGGACCTCGACGGGAAAGTCGACGATCGGGTCACTTCGCGCGAAGCTGAAGATGAAGGGCAGGAGAACGAGCGCCAGCCCGATCGCTGCCTCGATAGCCCGGTGGACGTCGAAGGCCAAGATGCCCACGTTGGGCCGGCCACTGCCCTGGTTGTCTGGCTCGCTCGCCATACGCCTACCCGGTGACTGATTCGCAGCCAGCCGCACCTTGGATCAGTCCGCCGCCGAGCGGTGGACCGGCGGACCGGGCACGGCGCCCGGCTACCCTTAAGAGGGGCGCCGGTCGGGCGCCCGCTCCTCGATGAACCCCTTTCGCTCGTACACGATCGCGCTGTTCTGCGCTCTCGTCGCGTTCGCCGGCGGTCTCTGGCTGGGCGGACACCCCGACACCCTTCCGGGTGGATTGCGCGACGTCTTCGTCGATGACAGCCAGTCCGCGCTGCGCGCCGAGTTGATCGAGGCGATCGACGACAACTTCTACAAGCCGGTGGACGACTCAAAGCTCGAGGATGCGTCGCTCAACGGCATCGTCAAGGCGCTCGACGACCGCTTCTCGCACTACTTCGACCCGGAGCAGACCACCCAGTTCAACGAGTCGATCAGCGGCCGGTTCGACGGCGTCGGCATGTCGATCGAGGAGGACAAGGAGGGCCTCCTGGTCATCAACGTCTTCGAGGGGTCTCCCGCCGAGCGGGCGGGGATCAGGAAGGGCGACGTGATCACGGAGGTGGGGGGCGAGTCGATCGCCGGCGAGGCCAGTGACATCGCCACGGCCAAGATCAAGGGGAAGGCGGGCACGTCGGTGGAGCTGACGGTGCGCCCGGGCGGCAAGGAGGGCGCGGAGCGCACGATCGACGTCGACCGAGAGCGGATCGAGGTGCCGGTGGCCGAGGGCAAGATCGAGGAGCGCGACGGCGTGAAGCTCGGCGTCGTCCGCCTTCTCTCCTTCACCTCGGGCGCGCACGCGGCGCTCCAGAAGGAGATCGAGGAGGTTCAGAGCAAGGGCGCCGAGGGCATCGTGCTCGATCTGCGCGGCAACGGCGGCGGCCTGCTCCAGGAGGCGGTGCTCGTGTCGAGCCTCTTCCTCGAGGACGGCGAGGTGGTCTCGACCAAGGGCCGCACGAAGCCCGAGCGCAGCTTCGAGGCGATCGGTGACGCGACCTTCCCCGACGAGCCGCTCGTGGTGCTGGTGGACAAGGGCAGCGCCAGCGCCTCGGAGATCGTCACCGGCGCGCTGCGCGACCGCGACCGCGCCGAGGTGATCGGCGAGACCACGTTCGGAAAGGGCGTCTTCCAGGAGGTCCAGCCGCTCTCGAACGGCGGCACGCTCGACCTCACGGTGGGCGAGTACTTCCTGCCGAGCGGCGAGAACATCTCCGACGAGGGAATCAAGCCGGAGGTCAGGGCGGTGGACAAGCCGCGTACGGAGCGCGACGAGGCGCTGCCCACGGCGCTCGACGCGCTCGCCGAAGAGATCGGGTGACCCCGCCGGCCACCGCGCCGGGATCCGCCCGCCGTCGGGACCCGAAGCGAGCAGCTCGATCGCTCGTCGAGCCGCAGGTCGCCGTGCTCCAGAAGCGAGGTCGCTTCGTGGTGGCCAAGCCGATGTTCGAGCGCGGGCAGGCCGTAACGCTGGACGGCCCAGCGCGCAAGGGCGCCGACGTCGGCGAGATGGTGCTGCTCGGCGCCGGCAAGCGCGGCCTGCGCGTGGCGCGCGCCCTCGGGCGTCCGGACGTGGCGCGTAACGTGCTCGAGGCGCTGATGCTCGACCGCGGGCTGCGGCGCGCGTTCCCACGCGTGGTCGAGGGAGAGGCGGTGGACGCGGCTGCAGCGCCGCCTACCCTCGCCTCCGCCCCCCGGCGGGATCTCACCGCGCTTGCGACATTCACGGTCGACCCCGCCGCGGCGAAGGACTTCGACGATGCGGTCTCGGCGTCCGCGGGCCAGGACGGCACGACGCGGGTCTGGGTCCACATAGCCGACGTGTCGGCCTACGTACGTCCGGGAACGGCGCTCGAGCGCGAGACCTTCCGGCGCGGCACGAGCGTGTACGTGCCGGGAGCGGTCGAGCCGATGCTGCCGCACGCCCTCTCGAGCGAGGCCTGCAGCCTGGTGCCGGGCGCGCCGCGGCTGGCGGTCACCGTCGAGATGGAGCTCCGCGGCAGTGAGGTGCGCAGCGCCAGCTTCTACCGCTCGACGATCCGAAGCGACGCGCGCCTGACCTACGACCAGGTCGACCGTGTCTTCGGGGGGGAGGAGCGCGCCCTCGAGCCGTGGGGAGAGTCGCTCGCCGCCACGCGCGCCGTCGCCGCCGCGCTCACGGCGAAGCGCGCCGAGCGGGGGTCGCTTGCCGTCGAGTCGGCGGAGCCGGGCTTCGAGTTCGACGCGGACGGCCACGTGACCGGCGTGCGCCACGAGCAGCAGACGGAGTCGCACCGGATGATCGAGGAGCTGATGATCCTCGCCAATGAGCGTGTCGCGGGCATGCTGGCCGACGCCGGGATACCCACCCTCTATCGCGTGCACGAGCGCCCCGAGCCGCAGGCGATCGCCTTCCTCGTCGAGCAGCTGGCAAGTCTCGGAGTGCCCACTCCGCCGCTCCCCAAGAGCATGAGCCCGCAGCAGGCGGGCGAAGCGGTGGGGGAGGCCAGCCGCCTCGTGGCGGCGCACGTACGGCGCACGGGTCGCGGAGGCGCGGCGCTCATCTCGCTCATCCTGCGATCGCTCAAGCAGGCCTACTACTCGCCGCGCAACGTCGGCCACGCCGGCCTGGCGAGCCCGCGCTACTGCCACTTCACCTCGCCGATCCGCCGCTACCCGGACCTCGTGGCTCACCGCGCGCTGCTCTCGGCGCTCGGCGTCGACGACGTGGCACCGCGGCCGATGGAGCTCGAGGACGCGGGCGTCGCGAGCTCGTCGGCCGAGCGCGCCGCGCTCCAGATCGAGCGCGCGGCCGACGACGTGTGCCACGCCTTCCTGCTCGAGCGCGTGCTGTTCGAGCACGGCTGGGACAGGCGCTTCGAGGGCGAGGTCGTCGGCCTGATCGGCGCCGGCGCCTTCATCCGCTTCGGCGACGAGGGGTTCGAGGGCATGCTGCCGGTCAGGAAGCTGCACGACTGGTGGCATCTCAACGAGCACGGCACGGCGCTCGAAGCCGAGCGCTCGGGGAGGCGGATCAGGCTCGGCGACCCGATCGAGGTGGCGGTCAGCCGCGTCGACGCTCCACGTGGACGTGTCGACCTGCTGCCGGCGGACGCGGGCTGAGGCGGACGACCGACTGAGGCGACGATCGGAGGGCGGAGATGCACCCTCTCTCGCGAATAAGTCAGTCGAGCTGACCACCTGCGCTGAGCAAATTGCCGGCCCCCGGGGCGCCGACCCTGGCCGCACGTGCACGATGCTCAGTCCCGCTGGTCAGCTCGACTGACGAATCTCGAGAAGAAGCGAGTGCTCGACGAGCGCAGTCGGGCAGAACCCCGCGCGACGCGCGGCGCCGCGGCGCCGGGCTCTAGAGTTCCGCAGCCAGTGGCCTCCCGGCTCGCCGAACGGCTCTCCCGCCTCCGCCGCACCCCTCCGGCTCCCGAGTGGGCGCCCGAGCCGCCGGTCGAGCTGCCCGACGGCCGCGTCGTGCACGTTCGCGGGCGCGGCGAGTTCTTCCTCCGCGACTCGGGCGGTGGCGGCCGACCGCTGCTTCTACTACACGGCTGGACGGTGTCGGCGGACCTCAACTGGTTCCTGACCTACGAGCCGCTGATCCACGCCGGCTACCGCGTGCTCGCGATCGACCATCGCGGTCACGGGCGCGGGCTGCGCACCGCCGCGCCGTTTCGCCTGGCCGATTGCGCCGATGACGCGGCGGCCGTGCTGCGCCAACTTGAGACAGGCCCGGCGCTCGTGGTCGGCTACTCCATGGGCGGCGCGATCGCGCAGCTCATGGCGCGCGACCATCCGGAGATCGTGGCGGGGATGGTCCTGTGCGCCACCGCGACGGACTGGCAGGAGCCGCGCATGAGGGTCATCTGGCACTCGATGGCTGCACTGCGCCTGCCACTCGGCCTCTTTCCGCAGGAATCGTGGCGCGCCCTGATGCGCTCGGCCGGCTTCAGGTCGAACGCCTCCACCACGTGGGCGACGGCCGAGCTCACACGTGGCAGCTCACACGATGTCGCCGAGGCCGGCCG
Organism: Thermoleophilaceae bacterium; assembly: GCA_030447875.1. Lineage (GTDB taxonomy): Bacteria > Actinomycetota > Thermoleophilia > Solirubrobacterales > Thermoleophilaceae > JAUJOA01. The sequence goes on along the minus strand of JAUJOA010000004.1, from coordinate 165,023 downwards.
CGAGCTCGGCCGCTACGACGCGCGCGAGTGGATCGGTTCGCTGAAGACTCCCGCGGCCGTGGTCGTGACCACCCGCGACACCGGCGTGCCGCCGCGCAAGCAGCGCGAGCTGGCCGACCGGCTTGGGATCCGCCCCGTCGAGGTCCACGGTGACCACGGCGCCGTCATGGTCAAGCCGCGCGAGTTCGCGCGGGCTCTCCTTCAGGCGCTCGACGCGCTACGCGAACCCGCCGCGAGGACGCCGGTGCTGCCAGGGCAAGCCGGTGCAGCCCCCAGGCAAGCAGGGCCAGCAGCCCGAGCGCGATAGCCAGCACCACGCCGTACGCGGCGACGGTCAGCCAGCCCGCCGCCCCCGCCTTCTGCTCGCGCTGAAGGACGGTGTGGTCGTTCACGAACTCCCTTGCGAAACGCGGATCGGCCGGCACCTCGGGAGCTGGGATCGCCCGATCCTCCGGCAGGAAGACCGGAGCGGCGGTGAGCGAGTTGCCGTGGTGGAGCCGGATGAGCGCCTTCCAGTTTCCGTGTACCGGGATCGGCTGGGTCGTGCGAAAGGCGCCGCGCCCGATCGGCTCGAGGCGATCCACCACCAGCCCGTCGCCCTGCCAGGCGGTGATCGTCAGCCACTCGGCGCCGTCCACGGCCTCGGCGGGGTCGACTGTAACCGTCGCCATCACGCTGCGCTCGGGAGCGGGCTCGACGTCCTCGAGCGTGACCAGTGCGCTCACGCCGGCGTTGGCGGGCTTCTGGAGGCCGAACCCGACCACGGCCGCCACGACCGCCGCGGAGGCGAGCGCCGCTACGCGGAGCGACCGCCTCGGCGCAATGCGCTCGGCGGTGAGCCGGGCGCCGATCCACGCGCCGAGCAGAGCGCCGGCCACGGCCGTCACGAAGCCAAGGATCGCCGCCTCCGGCAGGAGCTCCGCCGGCCACGGGAGAGGCATGGCGAGCTGTGACCACGCCCACTCGGCGGCCAGCCCGACCGTGCCGATCAGCGCACCGGACCAGAGGCCGATCGCGAGCGGGCGCTCGCGCGGGATCCGCAGGGCAACGAGCTCGACGATCGCGGCGGAGGTGAGGTAGAGCGGGAAGTGCGGGGTCGACTCGCCGAGCACCGGCCCGATCACGACGGCCAGCAGGCCGCGGACCACGAGGAAGAACGCGACGGCCCCGAGCGCCCCGCCGCGACCGAGCCAGATGCGCATGGAGACGAGCGCCACGCTCGCGGCCAGCATGATCAACACGGGCTGGAAGACGAACCGGAACTGCGGCACGCCGAAGTCGAACTCGGCCTGGAAAGTGGACAGCCCGATCAGAAGGCCGCCGGCCAGGGCGACGCGCCGCGCCCGGAACGTCCAGTGCATCTTCGCCTCCTCGCCGGCCGCGCGCGGCATCGCGCGGAGGCCCTCCACGAGCAGCACCGCCAGGCCAAGCAGGGTCATCGCCGCTCCGCCGATCAGCATTAGGTGCGTCGGCCCCCAGAGGGTCACGTCCTGTCCGAACAGCCGGTGCCAGACGTCGTCGAGCGGAAAGCCGATCAGCGAGAACGCGCCGCACGCGCATACCAGAACGCCGCCGAGCGGCGCCTGCCAGTCGCGCGCTAGGGAGATCGCCGTGGCGCTCGGACGCTCGAGCGGCAGGACCATCGCCACGAAGCCGGCGCTGAAGATTCCGAACAGCCCGCCCAGGATGAAGTAGTGAGCGGGGTTGGCGAGCGGCCCGGCGTCGCGTCCCACGTCGATGTGCAGCGAGATGTCCCAGTACATGCCGAACAGCGCGATGAGGAGCGACAGCGTGGCGATGAGCGAGGGAAGCGATGCCCAGCCGGGGACCCCGGTCGCGCGCTCGGCCGCGGCGGCGGCGCGCCCCAGCACGCCGATCCTGCGCGTGCGGTGACCGATCCCGAGCGCCAGGAGCAGGGCGGTCATGACCACGGCCCCGGCCGTTGCGATGGCGATCTCGCCGGTGGCGGCGCCGCCCGCCGGCTCCGAACCTCGTGCGATGAAGGTGAAGGCAGAAGTTGACATGCTGCGATGTTACCTCAACCGATGTCACATAAACCACTGCTAGACTCAGCGCCGTCATGAGAGACGAGGAACTGGCGATCCACGGCCGCCGGGTCTGCTTTCGCAGGAGCGGCAGCGGACCGGTGGTGGTCCTCCTACACGGGGTGACCGGGCGCTCCGAGCAGTGGGACCCGGTGATCCCGCTTCTCGAGGAGCGCTTCGAGGTCGTGGCACCGGACCTGCTCGGCCACGGACGCTCCGCGAAGCCGCGCGGCGACTACTCGCTCGGCGCCTACGCCAGCGGGGTCCGCGACCTCATGATCGCCCTCGGGCACACGCGCGCCACCGTGGTCGGGCACTCGCTCGGCGGGGGGATCGCCATGCAGTTCGCCTATCAGTTCCCCGAGCGCTGCGAGCGCCTCGCGCTCGTCTCGAGCGGCGGCCTCGGCGAGGAGGTCCATCTCCTCCTTCGTGCCGCGACGCTCCCCGGGTCGGAGCTCGTGCTGCCCCTGATCGCCAACCGGCGCACGCTCGGCGTGGGCGCAGCGGTAGGAGCCTTCCTCGACCGACTCGGGCTGCAGGCGGGCTCCGATGTGGCGGAGATCGCGCGCGGCTACAGCTCGCTCGCGGAAGCGGGGGCGCGCCAGGCCTTCATCCACACGCTCCGCGGCCTGCTCGACTTCGGCGGCCAGCGCGTGTCCGCCACCGATCGGCTCTACCTCGCGGCCGAGATGGCCACGCTAATCGTGTGGGGCCGTCGCGATCCGCTCATCCCGGTGCGGCACTCGGGCATCGCCCACCGGGCCATGCCGGCCAGCCGCCTCGAGGTCTTCGACGAAGCCGGACACTTCCCGCAGGTCGAGGAGCCGGTCCGCTTCGCACGGGTGCTCACCGACTTCATCGAGTCCACCGAGCCGTCAGCGATCGACCCCGAAGGGCTGCGCGAGCGCGTGCTCGCCGGGCCGGCGGGCACCGACACCGAAGGAGACTGAACGAGACATGGAAGCCAGCACCGCAGAGAGCGCCGTCGCCGCCACCCTCGAGTCAAACGCACCGGAGAATCCCGCAGCACCGTTCTCGCTCGAGCTCTCGCAGGACCAGAAGGACATCCGCGACTGGGTCCACGGCTTTGCCGAGGGCGTCGTTCGACCGGCGGCGGCGGAGTGGGACGAGCGTGAGGAGACGCCGTGGCCGATCATCTCCGAGGCGGCGAAGATCGGGCTCTACGGCTTCGAGGGCATCGCCCAGTTCTGGGGCGACGAGACCGGCCTGATGCTCCCGATAGTGAACGAGGAGCTCTTCTGGGGCGATGCCGGGATCGGGATGGCGATCATGGGCACGACGCTGGCCGTAGCCGGCATCTTCAGCTCCGGCACACCCGAGCAGCTTGCCGAGTGGGTCCCGCAGTGCTTCGGCACACCCGACGACCCGAAGGTCGGCTCGTTCTGCGTGTCCGAGCCGGACGCCGGCTCGGACGTCTCCTCGCTTCGTACCCGCGCCCGCTACGACGAGGCGAGCGACGAGTGGGTGCTCAACGGCCAGAAGGCGTGGGCCACCAACGGCGGAATCGCGAAGGTTCACGTGGTCGTCGCGACCGTCGATCAGGAGCTTGGCTCACGCGGCCAGGCGGCGTTCGTCGTCCCGCCCGACACCAAGGGGCTCGAGATGGGCACGAAGGTGAAGAAGCACGGGATTCGCGCCTCACACACCGCCGACGTGTTCCTCGACGACTGCCGGATCCCCGGCGCGTGCCTCCTCGGAGGCAAGGAGAAGCTCGAGGAGCGCCTCGCGCGCGCTCGCGAGGGCACGAGCTCGCGGAAGCAGGCGGCCATGTCGACCTTCGAGGCCAGCCGACCGACGGTGGGCGCCCAGGCGCTCGGCATCGCGCGGGCCGCCTACGAGTACGCCCTCGACTACGCCAAGGAGCGCACGCAGTTCGGCCGCGCGATCATCGAGAACCAGTCGATCGCCTTCACCCTCGCCGACATGAAGCTCGAGATCGACGCCGCGCGGCTGCTCGTGTGGCGAGCTTCCTGGATGGGCCGCCGGGGCATGCCGTTCGAGGCGGCCGAGGGCTCGATGAGCAAGCTGAAGGCTGGCGAGGTGGCGGTATGGGCCACGGAGCGCGCGATCCAGATCTTGGGCGGCAACGGCTACACGCGTGAGTACCCGGTCGAGCGCATGCACCGCGACGCGAAGATCTACACGATCTTCGAGGGCACCTCGGAGATCCAGCGGCTGGTGGTCTCGCGCGCGATCTCCGGCGTGCACATCCGCTGACGGAATGGCTGCCACGTCCAAGGCGGCGGCCAACGGGAGATCTACCATTCGCCACATGCCGCACGCGGATGAGGAGCTGCTCACGATCGACGAGCTCGCGCGCCGGACGGACATCACGGTGCGCAACGTGCGCGCCTATCAGTCCCGCGGGCTGCTGCCCCCGCCCGAGGTGCGCGCGCGCACCGGTTACTACGGGCCCGAGCACATGGCCCGCCTGCGCCTGATCCGCGAGATGCAGGCCGAGGGATACAACCTCAAGGCGATCGACCGCCTGCTCCAGGCCGCCGACGGCGCCGGCGAGCAGATCCTCGACTACGAGCGTGCCGTGCTCACGTCCTTCGTAGTGGAGGAGCCCGAGTTCGCCACCGCGGAGGAGCTAGAGGAGCGGCTCGGCGGTCCGTTCGACGAGAAGACCATGCGCAAGGCGCAGAAGCTCGGGCTCGTTCGTCCACTGGGCAAGGATCGCTTCGAGATCCCGAGCCCCACGCTGCTGAGAGCCGGAGAGGAGCTGCTCTCGCTGGGGATTCCGCTCAGCCATGCCCTCGCGGTGGGGGAGAAGATCCAGCGGCACACCCAGGCGATCGCACAGGCCTTCGTACGGCTCTACGTGCAGGACGTGATCGGCGGCGTCGAGCCTACCCAACGTTCCCCGCAGGAGTGGGAACGGCTGCGCGCCGCCCTCGAGCGGCTGCGAGCGGCTCCGTCCCCTCGCCGCCGAAGCGCTGACTGCCGGCTTCCATCAGGCGATGAGCAGCGTGGTGGAGCGTGAGCTCAACAGGGATCTCGGGCGGTGAGCGCCCGCGTCGCATCGATTCAGGTCGGCCGGTCGCGCCCGATGAGGACGCACGCCAAGGTCGTCGACAGCGCGTTTCGAAAGACGCCGGTGGACGGTTCGCTCGCCCTGTGCGCGCTCGGACTCGACGGTGACGAGCAGGCCGACCAGAGGTATCACGGTGGCCCGGACAAGGCGGTCTGTGCCTACCCCGGTGAGCACTATCGCTACTGGGGCGAGCGTCTCGAGCGCGATATGCCGCCGGCCTCGTTCGGAGAGAACTTCACGACCGCCGGCCTGCTCGAGGACGAGGTGGAGGTGGGCGCCACGTACTCCGTCGGCGCTGCGGTCGTCCAGGTCTCTCAGCCACGGGCGCCGTGCTTCAAGCTCGCGGGCCGCCACGACGTGAAGCAACTCGCCCTGTGGGTGAAGCAGACGGGCCGCACGGGCTTCTACTTCCGGGTGCTCGAGGAGGGGCGGGTGGCGCCGGGCGACACGCTCACGCCGCTCTCGCGCCCGGCGGTCTGCATCACGATCGCCGAGCTGAACCGGGTGACATACGAGGACCGCCGGGACGTCGACCGGCTCGCTCGAGCTGCGGCCGCCGAGGGGCTCGAAGAGGGCTGGCGCCGGCAGCTCGAGCGCCTCCGCGAGCGCGCGCTGGCTTCCTAGCGACCCAGCCCGAGCAGTCGCAAGCGGACCACTACGCTCCGCTCCGATGGCGAAGAAGAAGGGAAAGCGCAAGGCCGCCCCGGGCGACGTGGCCACGAACCGGCAGGCGTCCTTTCGGTATCACCTCCTCGAGAAGTGGGAGTGCGGGATGCAGCTCCAGGGCTCCGAGGTCAAGTCGCTGCGCGATGGCAACGTGCAGGTGAAGGACGCCTACGCCGCGCTCCACGACGGCGAGCTGTGGCTCCACAACATGCACATCGCGCCGTATCCGGCCGCCTCGCGCGACAACCACGAGCCCGAGCGCGTCCGGAAGCTGCTCATGCACCGCAAGGAGATCGAGCGCCTGATCGGGAAGACCCAGGAGAAGGGGCTCACGCTCGTGCCCACGCGCGTCTACTTCGCCGGCAAGAGCGCCAAGGTCGAGATCGCGCTGGCGCGCGGCAAGGACCTGCACGACAAGCGCCGCGGGATCAAGGACCGCGACCAGCGTCGGGAGATCGAGCGGGCCCTGTCGGAGAGCGGGCGCTAGCTCGCCGCTGTGCTCGGCGGCGGCGTTCACCGGCACGGTCGGAACTGCCGCAACTTTGCCGCCCGGCGGGTATTAGTTGAGTTGACCGCTCGAACTCGGGGCAACAGGTCTCGAGGTCAGCGGTCGTTCCTTGAGCGCTCGTGCGGCGGACCTCGCGCCGCTCGCACCGACGGACCCTCCGATGGACTCGCAAGTCGACAACCGGCTGACCGTGATCGTGCCCGCCTACAACGAGGCGGACATGGTCGGCGACACCGTGCGCTCGCTCCTGGCGCAGACACTGCGGCCGGGCCAGATCGTCGTCGTCGACGACTGCTCCACCGACGCCACCGCCGAGGTGGCTCGCTCGGCCGGCGCCACGGTGCTCACCCCGCCGGCCAACACCGGCTCGAAGGCCGGAGCGCAGAACTTCGCGCTCGAGCGCCTCGACACGGAGTTCTGCATGGCCGTGGACGCCGATACCACGCTCGCTCCCGACGCGATCGAGCTGTTGACGGAGGCGTTCGCCGACGAGCAGGTCGCCGCCGCGTGCGGATTCGTCCTCCCGCGCCACGTGCGCAGCGTCTGGGAGCGCGGCCGCTACGTGGAGTACATGCTCGCCTTCAGCTTCTTCAAGCGGATCCAGGACCACTACGGCAAGCCGCTGATCTCGTCCGGATGCTTCTCGATGTACCGCACCGACCCGCTGCGCGCCAACGGCGGCTGGTCCACCCGCACCATGGCCGAGGACATGGACCTCACCTGGAGCATGTACCGCGACGAGCACAGGGTTCGCTTCGTGCCGGAGGCGGTGTGCTACCCGATCGAGCCGCACAACCTGGACTTCATGGGCAAGCAGCTGAAGCGCTGGTCGCACGGGTTCGTGCAGAACGTGCGCCTCCACTGGCGCTCACTGCTGCACCTCGGCTACCTGCGCTCGGTGGTGGCGGTCGCGTTCTGGGACGCGCTGTTCGCGTCGCTCGCCTACCTCGTCCTGCTGCCGGTCCTCGCGGTGACCGTTCACCCCCTCCTGCTCCTGGGCTATCTGGTCGACGCCCCGGTAGTGCTCGTACCGGTTCTCGTGCAGGCGGTCGGGCGTGGTGAGGTGGGTAAGGCGCTCGCCAGCTTTCCGAGCTTCTTCGTTCTACGCGTGGTGAACGGCGTCTACATGTTGCGCGCGATGTGGGCCGAGCTCGTGCTGCGCCAGCCGCTCCTCGTCTACGAGAAGGGGCACTGACGTGTCGGCGGGACTTCCGGGCCTCGGGCTCGGCGGCATCTTCTTCCTCGTATCGGCGCTCCTCGCTCCCTTCGTCGAGCTCGTGCGCACGGCGCGCGGCCAGAGCAGCCTGGCGAGCTGGCTCGGCGTGGGGCGCCAGTTCGGTCTGGCGGTGGCGATGATCGTGGCCGTCGATGGCGTGCTGCGCCTGGTCTACCTCCTCGGGTCGGTCGCGGGGCTGGGAGATGGCCACAGGGCCAGCGCGACCGTCGCGCTGCCGGTCCTGCCGCTCCTGATCACTCTGAGCCTGCTCGCGCTCGTGCTGGCCGCGGCGAAGGGCATGGAGCTCGGGGCGCGCGCGGGCGCGGGCGAGTTCGCGTGGATGGCGCCCGCCGGGCGGCTTCCGACCCGGTCGGAGCTCGTGGGTGGCATCGGCGTGCTCACCGTGGTCTGGCTCGCGCTCCTCACTCTCGGCGCCTCCAACCTGAGCACGCCGCTAGCGGCCGTCCCGCCGTTCTTCGGCGGCGGCGACGGGAGTGGCGAGGAGTTGGTCTCGGCCGGCGATCGGCCAACCCGGGCCGCCGGTGCGCCGACAGTGGCCGAGCGCCCACTGCCCGACACCGGTGATGAGGCAGGGAAGCACCGTCGCCGGCGAGGCTCGGGCGGAGGCGGCGCGGCGCGAGCGGAGAGGTCGCAGGATGACGCCGGCGCCTCGCAGCTCGCCCAGGCAGCGCCTGTGGCGCCGCCGGCTCCCGCGGGAGGCTCCTATGCGCCCGCGCCCCGCTCGCCCGGGAGCGGTGGCGGACCTTCGGGCGGCGGCGCGCCCGCACGACCGTCGCCGCCGCCGCCAGGCAACGGCCAGGGCCGGCCCGGCGGCTCGGGGCCTCCGGCGTCGCCACCCGGTTCCGGCTCGGGCCCCGCGCCGGGCTCCGGCTCGCGCGGTGGGCCCCCGCGCGGTTCGCCGCCGGCCATGACGCCGTCCGGTCGGGACGTGCCGGCTACGGGCCGGCGTGCGGCCCCTGAGCCGGCCAACCGCTCGCGCTGACGCCGAGCACCGATTAGGCATCATCCCGCGATGGAGCGGCGCGAGCTCGGACCCAGCGGCCTGTCCGCGCCGGTCGTCGGCATGGGCACGTGGCAGACGCTTGACGTCCACGACGCCGCTGGAGAGGGGCGCTCGCACGCGGTCGTGAGCGCCGCCCTCGAGGCGGGCACGACGCTGTTCGACTCGTCGCCGATGTACGGGGAGGCGGAGCGGGTGCTCGGTGAGACGCTCGCCGGCCGGCGCGGTGAGGCGCTCGTCGCGACCAAGGTCTGGACCGCCGACGACCATGAGGCCGAGCGCCAGATCGAGCGGGCGCTGGCCTTCTACGGCGGGCTAGTCGACCTCTACCAGGTGCACAACCTCCTCGCCTGGCCGGAGCGCCTCGCGACGCTGGAGGAGCTACGCGAAGACGGCCGGGTCCGCGCGCTCGGGGTGACCCACTACAGCCCCTCCGCCTTCGGCGAGCTCGAGCAGGTCATCAAAAGCGGTCGCGTCGACGCGATCCAGATCCCCTACAACCCGCGCGAGCGTGAGGTCGAGCGGCGGATCCTGCCGCTGGCCGGCGAGCTCGGGCTCGGCGTGGTGGTCATGCGACCGCTCGGGGGCGGCTCGCTCGCGCGCCGGGAGCCCTCGGCGGAGCAGCTCGCGCCGCTGCGCGAGTTCGGCGTCGAGACCTGGGGTCAGGCGCTTCTCAAGTGGGTCCTGAGCGATCCGCGCTGCACCGTCGCGATCCCCGCCACGTCGCGGCGTGAGCGCGCGACCGAGAACGCCGCCGCAGGGTCGCCGCCGTGGCTCGGCAGCGCCGAGCGCGAGCTGGTGGCGGAGCTCGCGGCGTGACGCCGGCGAGCGGGAAGGTCATCGTCGTGACCGGCGCGAGCTCCGGCATCGGCGCCGCCGCGGCGGTGGAACTTGCCAAGCGGGGCGCGCGCGTCACCCCGGTCGGACGCAATCCGGAGCGCCTCGTGAAGGTGGCGGAGCGCGTCCGGGCGGCCGGAGACGGCACGGGCGGCGAGCCGCTCCAGGCCGACTTCGCCTCGCTCGACGAGGTCCGCCGCCTCGCGGGCGAGCTGCTCGAGCGCCACGAGCGGATCGACGTGCTCGTGAACAACGCAGGGCTTCTGATGGGCCGGCGCGAGCTGACCGCCGACGGCCACGAGAAGACCTTCGCCGTCAATCACCTGGCGCCCTTCCTCCTCACGAACCTGCTGCTCGAGCGCCTGGGGGCCTCGGCGCCGGCGCGCATCGTCACCACGAGCTCCGACGCCCACCACAGCGGCCGGATGGACTTCGACGACCTGATGGCGGAGCGCTCGTGGTCCTCGTGGCGCGCCTACGCGAGCTCGAAGCTGGCGAACGTCCTCTTCACGCGCGCCCTGGCCCGCCGGCTCGACGGCAACGACGTCGTGGCGAACTGCCTCCACCCGGGCGTGATCCGCACACGGCTCGGCCGCGGCCCGAGCCCGATCGCCATGGGCTGGACGCTCGCCAAGCCCTTCTTCGCCTCGCCGAAGCGCGGGGCGGGGACGATCGTCTACCTCGCGAGCGACCCGGAGGCAGGCGACTTCAACGGCGGCTACTTCGTCGACTGCCGGCTGAAGCCGCCCACGCGCGAGGCGGCCGACGAGGAGCTCGCCGACCGGCTGTGGCGGGTGAGCGAGGAGCTCACCGGGCTGCGCGCTGACAGCGACGGCGCAGGGCCGTAAGACATCGCCCGTAGAGTCGGGCGATGCCCGGCATGGCGCGCGTCCTAGTAGACCTCCTCGGCCGGCCCGAGCGCCACAGGTACGGCGATCACCGCTGCAATCGAGCCGACCTCTACCTTCCATCCGGCGCCGGGCCGCACCCGGTGGTCGTCACGATCCACGGCGGCTTCTGGCGCGCGAAGTACGGCAAGGTGCTGATGAAGGCCCTGTGCGTAGACCTCGCGCGCCGCGGGCTCGCCGCCTGGAACATCGAGTACCGCCGCATCGGACGCGGTCAGGGGGGCGGCTGGCCGGCCACCTTCGACGACGTGGCCGCGGCGATCGATCACCTGGCGGGGCTCGAGGACGCGCGACTCGACCTCGCCTTGGTCGCCGCGGTCGGGCATTCCGCAGGCGGGCAGCTGGCGCTGTGGGCGGCGGCGCGAGCGGAGCCGCGGGTGCCGATTGGGCGCGTCGTAGGGCAGGCGGCGGTGTGCGATCTGGCCGCGGCCGGCGGGGCGGCGCATGCGCTGCTGGGCGGGACGCCGCGCGAGGTGCCCGAGCGCTACGCGGCGGCCGATCCTCTGCGCCTCCTTCCACTCGGGCTGCCGGTCCTGCTGGTGCACGGAGTCGACGACGCCACGCTTCCGGTGGGCCACAGCCGCCGCTACGCCGAGGCGGCGCGAGCGGTGGGCGACCCGGTCGAGCTGATCGAGCCGTCTCCGGGCGCGCACCGCGCCCACATCGACCCGCGCTCCGAGTCGTGGCGAGCCGCCGCTGATTGGCTCGCAAGACCGGTTGCCACGAGCGCTACCCGCTGAGCTTCGCCGCGCTGCGGTCCGGGGCAGGGAGGCTCAGACGCTGTCGAGCGTGCGCTCGACGAACGTGGCGTCCATCCCCACGACCAGCAGCAACGCGAGCCCGATGTAGACGGCCGCCACCGCGACGCGCGTTCGAGGCCTCACCTCGTTGTAGCGCTGCGACTCGGGCGACTTGCGCGCCTTCCAGCGTCGCCAGGTCTCGAGCCCGCCGAGCAGCGCTACGAGCAGGATGATCGGGTTCGGGAAGAACCACGCGAGCGCGATCAGCCCGAGCCAGCCGACGATCCACATCCAGGGACTGAGCGCGGCCATCGCGCGGCCGCCGTCGAGTGGCAGAACCGGCAGCAGATTGAAGAGGTTCAGAAAGAAGCCGATGTATGCCAGCGCCTGGAAGAGATCGTCGCCTGTGGCGACGTAGAGACCCAGCGGGATCAGGCAGCCGAGCGAGCCGAGCACCGGTCCGGCCAGTCCGACGCGCGCCTCGGCGGCGGCGTCCTTCGGCAGCTCCTTCATCATCACGGCCGCCCCGAGGAACGGGATGAACATCGGCGCGCTCGCCTTGATGCCCTCCCGGCGAAGCTGCAGCACGTGCCCCATCTCGTGGATGAAGAGAAGCACCACGAAGCCGAGCGCGAACTTCCAGGTCCAGATCAGCGCGTAGGCCGCGACCGACACGAGCGCCGACGCCGACGTCGTGAAGATCTTCAGCTTGGGCAGGAGAAGGAGGAGACCCTTCAGCTTGGCCCCGAACTTGAAGATCAGGAGGGCCGCCGCCGCTAGCGGTCCGAGGAGGCGCTTCCAGAGCGGCGGCTTAGCCTTCGTGGGCTCCGGCGTGTAGGAGGGCGGATAGTGCGGCGCGGGCACCGGCTCGCCGTAGGCCGCGTGGCCGGTCAACGAGGGGGTCGGCGACGCTTCGTGGGGGGCGCTCTCCGCGCGATTTTCCATGCCATTGATTGTGGCAGGGGCGGATTAGGGCCGGCTAACGATCTGCCAAGGCGCCGGCCGCTTGGCTGGACGCCCCTGGCTAAGCGAATACCATTAGGTGAGCACTCACGGGGACGACAGGCTTCGACGTGGACGTTCCGTGAGGGCAGTTGCGAGCCGAGGTCCCCGGTAGGCCTCGTAAAACAACCGGGAAAACCATAAGTGCGGACTCTCACGAGTACGCCCTCGCCGCCTAGCAACAACTAGGTAAGTGAGGTGTCGGCCTTCCCTCGGCCCGTGGGGAAGATCGCCGGCATCAGAAACGGGCTCCACCCGCCGCGAGCGCCCTCGGCTCGGCGGGGACACCTAAGAGGGCTGGCCTCCCGCAACCCCGCCGGCGCGGCAAGCGGGAGGCGAGACACAGAGCGCCGGCTACGCTCGTAGATGCTGTCCTACACGCGTCCGCGGACCCGGGTTCGATTCCCGGCGTCTCCACTGGTCTCGTTGCTTGCTTCGTCGTAGGCTGGTCTTAGGCGACGGTAACCAGTCTTCTCGTTCACCTCGTTCGCCGGCGGGCCTCCGGGGTTAGTTTCGGGAACCAGGGCGCGCGCGCAGCGGCGCGTAGTCGCCGGCCCCGCCGGCGACGGCCATCGCTCCGATCAACGCCAGGAAGACGCCGATCTCGCGGCTGGCGCCGTCGGGGAAGTCGAAGATGACGAGCCAGGCGAGCAACACCGTCGCGACCAGCCCGAGCAGATCAGCCGCGGCGCTCAGCGAGAGATCGGGTCGAAAGACGCCGACGCGCCCGCCCGTGAGCGCCATTCCGATCGCGACCAGGCCTGCGATCAGGAGGAAGACGTCGGCCATCGTCCACAGCTCCCAGCCGCTCAGGTCCCCGCCCGCGCCTCCGGCCCAGGGGAGAAAGAGGGAGACGATCAGCAGGGCACCCCCGGTGCCGCAGATGAGCCGTCCGAAACCGTGATTGGTCGGGGTCATGGGGCTCTTCCTAGCTCTCGCGCCAGCGCGAGCAGTTCGTCGGGGTCGGTCGGCAGGTTCTTGAGCAGCTCCGCGGTCACCGGGTCAGCCGGGAACAGCAGCTCGATTGCGAGCTCGGAGGTGGTCACCTCGAACGGGGTGTCGAACGTGGCGAACATGCCGAAGAAGGACAGATCCCCGCCCCCGGGGCCGTGCACCCTGACTGGGCCGAGGATGTCGCTACCGCTGACCCCGGAGGCGGGATCGCGCTCGGGCTCCGGCACGGGGTAGCCCGCAATGTCCTCGATCAGCGCAGCGAGCTCTTCATCGCCGGTGACCGCGAGCTGTCGCTCGAGCCGCTCGAGCCAGTGCGCATGCCAGTCGCCCAGGTTGACCATCAGCGGTGCCAGCCCCCGCGGGTGGAGGCCGACTCGCATCACGTTGATCGGGGGTTCAAGGAGCGCCGGATCGACGTCGACGACGGCGGTCAGCGCATACATCGGGGAGTTGGCGGCGACCAGGTTCCAAGCCCGGTCGACGGCTACGGCGGGGTATGGCTCATGGCCGCGGAGGATCACGTCGAGCGCATCGCGCACCGGCTGAAGCTCCGGGTCGTCGAGGGAACGCTCGGGGAAGGCCGGCGCGTAGCCCGCCGCGAGCAGCAGCCGGTTCTGCTCGCGAAACGGGACCTCCAGCCGCTCGAGAACTCGGAGCAGCATCTCGCGGCCGGGCTTCGAGCGGCCGGTTTCGACGAAGCTCAGATGGCGGGCCGAGACCTCAGCTTCGAGAGCCAGCTCGAGCTGCGTGACGCGCCGCCGCTCGCGCCAGTCACGCAGGAGGGCGCCGACCGCCTGTGACGTCACGGTCGCCATGCGGCGGCGACTCTAGCCGCCGCGCGGCCGCCCGTCGATTACCTCGGGGTAATCGACAAGGTGAGCCGTCGGGGGGAACATGGGCGCAACACCGACGGAAGGTACGGCACATGGCACCAGAGATGGCCACGCGAGGACTCGACCCCACGGCCCCGCTTCGATGAGATTGGCGGGTGCCGCTGGTTTGCTGGGCTGCGCGCTCGGAGTGGCCGGCAGTCTTGTCGTGGACATCTTGGACACGCCCGCGACGACCGCCTCAGCGACTGAGATCGTCGCGTCCGTCGACGGGAATCGAACCACGCTGCTGATTGGGATGCTGCTCAATACGGTGGCTGTTTCCCTTTGGTCCGTATTCGGCGCTGGCGTCTGGCTGCGACTGCGGCGGGCGAGTGGCCCAGAGAGCCTTGCCTCGGCGTGCTTCCCGTTCGGCTTTGTCGGGTTCGTGACGCTCCTGCTTGCCGGCTTCACCGCCTTCTTTGTGCTGGCCTACCGCGATGCCAACGTCGGCGACCCGCGCGTTCTCTACGACCTGACGTTCGGCCTACTCGCGATGTCGGGGGCGCCGACCGCGATCGCGCTTGGGTCATACGCGGCGGTGGTCTTCCGCTCCACTGCCCTGCCTCGGTGGACTGCGTGGCTTGGCGTTGTCGGGGCCCTGGCCCATGTTGCGCTTCTCGCGTCCTTTGTGGTTTCCGAAGGCTTCTTCTCTCTCGAAGGTCAAGTCATCACCGCCCTCCCCGCGACACTGTTCTTGTGGATCGCCGGTACGGGCGTTGCGATGGTGGCATCGAGCAACCGATCGATTCAGTCGCCCGGCTAGCACGATTCAGGCCGCCGAGAGCGCCGCCTCCAGCCGCAAGATCAGCTCCGGGTTCGAGAGTCGTCCCGCTAACTCCATTGGCTGGTTGGTCTCGCGTGTTTGTCGGGGTCTGTGAGCGTCCTGGCGCGCGAAATGGATGTCGCTGGCCTGGCTATCTAGGCTTGTCTCATGGGTCGTGCCGCCACAGCGCTCGCAGGCGGGCTCGTCGGACTGGTCGTCGGGGTCCTCCTGCTCGTGTTGACGGATCCGACCTCGGCCTACACCAATGACGCCTACCGCACGGGGGCAAGCCGCGGCTTCGTGTTCCGCTACGTCGCACTCGGTCTCCTGGCAGCCCTGCTGATACGCGCGCTGCGCGGCGGTCGCCACTCTGCCCTCGCCGGGATCGGCCTCGTGGTCGTCCTGGCCGTCGCGATCGTTCCGCCAGCGCTCGACACCAAGACAGAGTCGGAGAAGCGCCGGGCTGCCGCCGTCGGCGTTGACGATCCCGCTCAACGCGAAGCGGCCGAGGCTCGCGCGGGCGCTATCGACGGCTGCGTCGAGAGCACACAACGGCAGCTGGAAGGCGCGCCGGAGGCGCCCAGCCTCAACGCCGACAGCTACTGCACCTGCTTGATCGACGACGTCATCAAAGGTCCCGAGGATGATCTGACCCAACTCCAGACCATGGCGAGCACGATCCGGTCCGGCAATCTATCGGTGAAGCTCAAACGCACGGCGAAGCGCTGCGCAACGCAGGCGCAGACGGACTAGCCAGGCGCTAGGCGGCCGCGGCTGCAGGTTCGGGCAGCGGGAAGAGCCGTTTGAAGCGCCGGAAGGCGGCGGCGCTTCCCTCGAGCTCTGAACGGTGGGGCGGCCGAGTCCCCGTCGCGATCGCGAGGAGGTTCTCGAGGGACGTCCGGAGCACGAACGCAGCTGCCTGGGGAGCGCCGTATCGGGCGTGTGCCGCGCCGTCGGCGACTTCGAGATGGAAAGCCACATCGTCGACGACGAAGGCGTAGATCTCCTCGAGACCGCGCGCCAGCTCCGGCCTGAAGGCAGCTTGCAGAGCGACCGCGTACCACCCCGGCTGGCGATCCTCGTGCGGCCGCGGCGGTTCCATCGGGTCCATTCCCCACCGCGCGAGCTCGAGCACCGCGGGCTGTAACCGCCGGCCACGCTCGGTCAGCTCATAGACGCGCGCGCCTGCCGGCGGCGGCAGGGTCGCTCGGCTGATCACCCCCTGCGCCTCGAGTGCGCGAAGGCGATCGCTCAGCAGGTTCGGCGCGATCCCCGGCAGTCCAGACAGGAGGTCCGTGAAGCGACGCGGTCCGAGCAGCAGCTCCCGAATCAGCAGCAGCGTCCAGCGCTCCCCGAGCAGGTCCAGCGTTCTGGCCAGCGCACAGAATTGGTCGTAGGATTTCACTTGACTTACTCTAGTTCCTAGTATAGAAAAGTCAAGTAGTGGATCTCGCGCTCCACCAATCCGGCTCCGACGGCCCCGCGGTCGTTCTCATCCACGGCGTCCCAGGATCAGCAAATGTGTGGGCGGGCGTCGCGGACGCGCTTGCGCCCGACCACCGGGTGTTCGTGCCCGACCTGCTCGGCTTCGCGGCCAGTCCAAGACCGCGCAGGGTGGACGAGCTCTGGGCCGACCGCCAGGCCGCAGCCCTCGCGACCGCGCTCGACACGGCGAAGGTAACCGACGCGTGCATCGTGGGCCATGACTTCGGCGGCCCGGTCGCCCTGGCGCTAAGCCAGCAGCGGCCCGACCTCTTCCGCTCGTGTGGACTGCTCGCGTCGAACACGTTCCCCGATACCCCGATCCCGCTACCGATCCGCGCCGTCACCTGGCCGCTCGTCGGGCGCGCGGCGGGCAGCGCGCTCTTCTCCGGCCCCTCACTCGCGCTCATGCTCCGGCAAGGCTCCTCGACGCCGCTCGAGACGGAGATCTACCTCGGCGACGATGCACAGCGCGCGGCGATCGGAACGATCTTCTCTCACGCGCTTCGCAACCTGTCAGAGCTCTACCGCCCCACGGAGCAGGCGCTCGGCGAGCTCGACGTGCCCGTGCTCGTAGGCTGGGGCGACAAGGACCCCTTCTTCCCGGTAGAGCAAGGCGAGCGCACCGCCGCCGCCGCAAGCCGCGGGCGGTTGGTGGTCTACGCCGGCGCAGGGCACTTCCTTCCGTCGGAGCGCCCGGACGAACTGGCCCGCGACATTCGTGCCCTCGCGGCGTGAGCCTCCTGGAGGAAGCGATCGCCGCTCACGGCGGCATGGAACGCTGGCGCGAGCTCAAACGGATCAAGCTGAAGCTGCGCTGCGGCGGCATAGCCATGGCGCTGAAGGGCCGGCCCGGCGTTCTCCGGGAACTCGATGGCTGCCGCAGGAGCACGCGTATCTGACGATCCTCCGCGAGGCGTTCGACTGGGTCGGCGAGGGCCAGGCGCTCGAGCTCTACTTCGGATCCACCTCAGGGGGCGTGTTCGGGTCGGGCGACGCCGGCGCAAGCTGGTCGACGGTCGCGGAGCGGCTGCCACCGGTGCTCTCGGTCGCCGCCGCGACCTGATCACGGGCTCGCCGGCGGATAGCGTGATGGCGCACCCATCGACCTTGACGCTTCCTGCGCAACGCCGGACGCGATACTGACGGCGTGGGCGCGCTCCTGGAGCGACTCGGGGTGGAGCTGCCGGTCGTTCAGGCCGGCATGGGCGGCGGCCTTGCGGGACATGAGCTCGCCGCGACCGTCTCGGCTAGCGGCGGCCTGGGCACGATCGGGTTCCTCGCTCCCGGCGATCTGAGGAGGGAGATCTCCGCGGCCCGCCGGCTGAGCGACGGGCCGCTGGCCGTGAATCTCCTGCTGCCGTTCGCTCGCCGTGCTCACTTCGAGGCGGCGTCCGAGGCGGACGTGGTGGTCACCTTCTGGGGCAGCCCGAAGCGCCGGACCGCGAAGGTCTGGATCCACCAGTGCGGCTCCGTCGAGGAGGCCCTGGCGGCCCGCGAGGCGGGAGCCGACGCGGTGATCGCCCAGGGGGTCGAGGCGGGAGGCCACGTTCGCGGCACGGTCCCCGCGGTCGAGCTGCTTGGTCAGGTTCGTGGGGCGCTGGCACACGACTATCCGGTGCTCTCGGCCGGAGGCATCGCCGATCCCTCCGACGTCAGGGCGCGTCTCGACGCCCGGGCGGAGGCCGTGGTCTGCGGCACGCGCTTCCTGATGAGCGAGGAGAGCGGCGGCCACCCCGCCTACAAGGCGCGTTTGGCCGACGCACGCGACACGATTGTCACGGAGCTGTTCGGTATGGGCTGGCCGGCGCCGCACCGCGTGGTCTCGAACGCGGCCACCCTTCGCTGGCTGGAGAGCGGCCCGCGCGGTCCAGCCTGGCTGCGCGTCTTTCAACGGGCGACCGCGCCGGTCCTCGCCCGGCTGCCGGTGCCGATGCAGCTTCGCGTGGCGGCGACGCAGAAGCCGAGCCGGCCGATGTTCGGCCCGGCGGCGGCGACCGTCGACGGCCCACCGAACCTCGTCGAGGCGGGACCGCTCTACGCCGGCGAATGCATCGACCGCATCAGCGACATCCGGCCGGCGGGCGAGATCGTCGGCGAGCTCGCCCCTTAACGGCGGCGGGTCAGACCCGATCGCTTCGAGGCCTTCGCGTCCGTTCTTCCGTTGACGCCCGTCCGACGACGATGCGGTGTCGGGGCGGGCTGACGAGGCCGGCGCCGGGTCCCCGCCGACCGGCGTCTAGGCGTTCGAGCGCGCGAGCGTGGCGAACATGGCCCGCTGCACGATCGGCGGCGGAAACGACACCACCACGTCCTCGCGATAGCGCTTCAGAAAGCTCGCCGCCCAGCGCGCGCCCCGAGGGCTTCGCGGGATGCCGCCGCGCATGAAGAGGCCCTCGCGGGCGGCCGCGGCGCTGTCCTCGAGAAAGGCCTGGAGGCCCAGGGCGGGGAGAGCGAGGCAGCGGAGGTGGGCCTCTCGGTCACTCACGCTCTCAAGTGAGTGCTTCGTCCAAGGCGGGACGATCATCTCTCCGTCCTCGGGGCCGATCACGCGCTTCGTTGCCCCGAGCTGAAAGCGGACCTCGCCGTCGAGCACCGACCAGCGCTCCTCCTGCTTGGGGTGAAGGTGCTCGGGCAGCGCGCCACCCGGTTCGAGCCACGTGTCCACCACCAGGTTCTCTCCATCGGCCTCGAACGAGTAGTGGGCGCGATGGACGGGGTCGTGAGTCCGATCGGACATCGAGGGCTCCTCTCAGCGGAGATTGGTTGTCACCTGCTCTACGCCCTCTTTACGACTGGACCGAGGAAGACTGCTTTCTTCGCCGCGCTGCGGACACGGCGAGCGGTCGCCGCTCGAGCTCTCAGCGGACTCCGCGAGCGAAGCTCAGGCCGCGTAGCGCTTGGCGGCCGCCGCCTGGCGCTTCGCCGCCTCGAGCTCGCGATCCTTCGGCGGCGCGGCCGTGACGAGCTCGTCGAGCAGGCGCGCCGTGGTGAGGGCGACCTCGTGGACGGCGCGATCGAAGGCCTCGGCGTTTGCGGCCGAGGGCTTCGTCGAGCCGCTGACCTTGCGGACGTACTGGAGCGCCGCCGCGCGGACCTCGTCGTCCGTCGCGGGCGGCTCGAAGTTGTGGAGGGTACGGATGTTTCGACACATGCCTTGGAGCGTAACGAGCCGGATCCGGTGCCGGCGCGGCGGTCGACCTCGAGTACCGGATCAGGCCGCTTGAGGAAGCTCGATCGGCATCGATGAGCTCCGGCGCGCCCAACGACCGCGATCGCCCAAGGGGCGGCGGTGTGCACACAGGATCAGGACTTCGATCATGTCCCCGGCGTGGAGATCGTCCGCGTCTGAAGGGTCGTCCGATCGGCCGAAGTCGCCGGCAGCTCCACGAAGCGACTCCGAAGTCAGGGTGATGCCCTTGACAGCGGCCCGGCCCGGCTGTTCGTGGGGTCGTACGAAATATCCTGCCCCCGATGCCAGGCCAGCGTGACGCGGCGTTTGGAGGGCGGACGCCGAGCGGCGGCCGCGGCGAGATCGCAACCTCGCCGCCCCTGCCCATCCAGGGCTCAGTCGAGGTCGCGCTGCCGGTGGAGCGCCTCTGGGAGGTCTTCCTCGAAGTGGCCGGCTGGCCGGCGTGGAACTCCTGTTTCTGGCGCGCGCGCGTGCTGGGCGGTGAGCTCCGCCACGGGGCGACCCTCGTGTGGGCGTTCAACCCGATCAAGCCCGCCTACCTCTACAAGATGCCGGCCAGCGCGACGGTCGTCGAGTTCGAGCGACACGATCGCGTGACCTGGGAGGTCAGCGCACCCGGCTTTCACGCCCTGCACAGCTACCGGTTCGCGGCCGTGGACCATGAGCGCTGCCTCTTCGGGTCCTGGGAGGTGGCCGAGGGAAGGGCCTATGACGCCACGCGAAGGTTCTGGCTCGCCCACTTCCGGTACGTCTGCAGGGAGTCGCTGGACGGGGCCCAGAGGCTGTCGGCCTGACCCCAGGCGTGGCGCACGGCTGCCGAGGCCGCTGAGGGGAGCACCGTCGTGCGGTCGCCGGGCGGCTGGTCGACGCGTGCCCATACGATGGGGCGAACGCCGAGCCAAACGAAATGAGCGATCGCTGATGGCTTACAAGGTGCCGGACCTTCCCTACGCCTACGACGCGCTCGAGCCGCACATCGACGAGGCGACGATGCGCGTCCACCACGACAAGCACCATCAGGCCTACGTCGACAAGGCCAACGCGGCGCTCGCGGGCACCGACTGGGAGGACGTGCGGCCGAAGGAGATCCTCACCAGGCTCGGCGAGCTGCCCGACGACCTGCGCGCCACCGTCCGCAACAACGCCGGCGGCCAGTACAACCACTGCATGTTCTGGCGCAGCATGAAGCCGGACGGCGGCGGGGAGCCAGCGGGTGAGCTGGGCGAGGCGATCGCCACCGCGTTCGGATCCTTCGAGCAGTTCAGAGCGGGTCTCCAAGGACGCCGGCGTGAACCGCTTCGGCTCCGGCTGGGCGTGGCTCGTACACGACGGCACGGGCCTCGCGATCGTCTCCACGCCCAACCAGGACAACCCGGTCATCGACGGCCAGACGCCGCTGCTCGGCCTCGACGTCTGGGAGCACGCCTACTACCTCGGCCACCAGAACCGGCGCCCCAACTACATCGACGCCTGGTTCAACACGATCAACTGGGAGACGGTCGCCGAGCGCTACGCCGGCGTGTAGCGGGAGATGGCGATGACCGCACAAGACCTCGTGGTAGCGGCACATCTTTGAGACGGCGCGGCCTCTCTGACTGAGGATCGGAAGTCTCGCTCTGATTCACGTGACTCGAATTCCTCTCTTCATCAGCCGCGAGGTCGGCGGCTCCGACTTCCTCTCGGCGCTCGAGTACGGGCGCGTGGTCGACGGGTTCCGCACGCCCGAGGACCATCTTCAGGTATCTGAGCGATCAGTTCCGCTACTGCCTCGACGAGCCGGGCGGCCGAGTGATCGGCTTCGAGACCCTCGATCTGCCGAGCTTCGACGTGGACGCCGAGGAGCACGCGGAGATCTGGCGCGGGCTTCGGTTCGACGCGCCGCTGTTCGGGCTGTCCTCGGCGCCACGGCGGGCGAGATCGTGCTCGCCGTGCGCGCCGAGCTGCGCGCGAATCGA
This sequence comes from Thermoleophilaceae bacterium, assembly GCA_030447875.1. Lineage (GTDB taxonomy): Bacteria > Actinomycetota > Thermoleophilia > Solirubrobacterales > Thermoleophilaceae > JAUJOA01. The sequence goes on along the minus strand of JAUJOA010000004.1, from coordinate 143,803 downwards.
CGAGCTCACGATGAACCGCGTGTACTTCCATGCCGCCCTCGGCGAAGACGGGGAGGAAGCCGCCGGCTACTGGCGCGCATGCCTCGAGTGTGGCGACATGATGGCCCACTACGGGCTCGGCTACACAGCTCTTCGAGCTCGAGGACTTCCAGCCCCTCACGGCGCCTACCGCCACCTGCGCCGCTACACCGAGCTCGTGCCGACGAACGCGTGGGCGTGGTGCTGGTTTGGGAAGGCGTGTGCGGCGCTGGGCGCGCTGAAGCTGGCGAGGCGCACGCCGCGTTTGAGCGGGCGATGGAGCTCGAGGAGGCCGGCGGCTATGAGACGGACGCGCCGGACCTCCTCGACGAACTGCTCGAGACCGGGTCGATCAGTGGCTAGAACGGCGCGCGGTGGCGTGTCGAACTACAACGAGCTGTACGACTGTGCGCAGAAGCTCGGGCAGGTCGAGCTGGTCGTCGATCGTCGTGACGAACACCGAGCGGAAAGCAGGAGCTGGGCTCGTCCTGCGTGCGACCGAGGACGAGCGCGTCATGCACGAGCGACCGGTGGTGGCGTCGATCGAGTCGGCCGCAGCGGAGATTCGAAGCGCGCCTCGCGCGCGAGCACCGGCCAGCCGAACGCTCGTCCCGCGGAAGCGGCAACTTCCAGCCGGCACGGGGTGACTGGGTGACGACGACCGATGACATCGAGCCGACGCAGCTCGGCGATCGGTTCTCCGACGCGCTGACCTACGCCGCCGAGCTGCACTCCCAGCACTGGCGGAAGGACACCGGGATTCCCTACGTCGCCAGGAGCATCTTCTGGCCGTGACGAGCCTCGTCCTCGAGGACGGCGGCGGAGAGGACGAGGCGATCGCGGCGCTGCTCCACGACGCCGTGGAAGACCAGGGCGGCGCCCCGGTGCTGCTCGAGATCCGGCGCAGGTACGGCGAGAGGCCGCCCGCATTGCCCATGTGGTGGCCGAGTGCTCGGACACCGACCAGGACCCGAAGCCCGCGTGGGACGTTCGCAAGCAGAGGTACCTCGCCCACCTCCCGGAGGCATCACCCGAGGCACTGCGCGTGTCGCTTGCGGACAAGGTCCACAACGCGCGTGCGATCGTGCGCGATTACCGGATCGTGGGCGAGGCGCTCTGGGGTCGCTTCAAGAGCCCGAGAGACCAGCAGCTCTGGTACTACGGCGAGCTCGCGCGGGCGTTCCAGAAGCTGAAGCCCGGACCGCTGGCGGACGAGCTGTCAGGGCTCGTTGCGGAGCTCGAGGAATTGGTCGCCTAGGGGGATCGGCGCACGGGCCGGTGAGCGACCGAAGACAGGCGCACCTCCGGCGCGGCGGGGCCGCTCCTGACATCGCGCTTCGCGCTGGACAGGGTTTGCGGCCGCGCCATCAAGGGGACACAGGACCCATGCAGATTCTCGGACTCATCCTCATCGGACTCGTCATCGGCGTCATCGCACGGCTCGTCGTCCCTGGACGTCAACGGATCGGCGTGGGCCTCACGCTGCTTCTGGGCGTTGCCGGGGCGCTTGTCGGCGGGATCGTCGCGAGCCTCATCGGTACCGGCGACATCTTCGAGCTCAACTTCCTCGGCACCGTCGTGGGGGTCCTCGCCGCCGCCGGACTGATCGGCGCCGCGGACGCCGGCGGGCTGGGCCGCGGCAAACGGCCCGGCGAGCTCAGGCGCTAGCGCCGCGCGCTCCGGCTCGCTCGAGCACCACGACCGGGATGTCGCGCGCGGTCTTCTGCTGGTACTCGTCGTAGGCGGGCCAGCGCTCGGTCATCGTCGGCCAGAGAGCGCGCTTCTCCTCCGCCGTGGCCGTGCGCGCGCGAGCGTCGAAGCGGTCGCCCTTCACCTGTACCTGCACCTCGGGTGCGGCTTCGAGGTTGAGGTACCAGGCGGGGTGCGTGTCGGCGCCGCCCTTCGAGGCCACCACCAGGTGGTCGTCGCGGTGCTTGCCGTAGATCAAGGGCGTGCTGCGCCGCTCGCCGGTCTGCCGTCCGGTGGTGGGTGAGGATCAGGACCGACGTGCCCTGCCAGTCATGTCCCTCGGCGCCGTCGGTTTCGATGTAGCGCTGCACGTGCTCCTGCCCGAACAGCATCTGCGACCTCCTGGGTTTCGTGGTTCTATGCCGCGCGGCATGGAGGTGGAACCGTACGAGGCTCGAGCCGGCGAGATGCCTGAACCGCCACGCTCACGCCTCGTCGCCGGCGCTCCAGCACACCACGCGCTCGGGCGTCAGCCGCAGCAGCGGGCCGTCCGGGGGATGGTCGACGTACTGCGGGTAGCGCGCCGCGAGCGTGGCGAGCACGTCGTCGTGACCCGCCACGTCGACCACGGCGGTCGTGCCGAGGATCTGCACCCACGCGAGGTGCGCGTCCAGTCGTCGTCGTAGCGGTCGATCGTCATCGTCGACGCCGGCCGGGCGCGGACCAGCGCACCCGCGCCAGCTCCCCGCCCGCTCGGCGCTTCGGCTTGTGGTCGATCGCGCTCCACACCGCGCCGCCCACCACCGCGAAGGTGACCGGCAGCACGCGCGGTCGTCGCTCGCCGTCGAGGAGCCCGAGATGAGCCACCCGCGCGTCGCCCAGCAGCGCCCGCGCCCAGCCGGGAAGCTCGTCTAGAGTCACCCCGGCGGCCACCGCGCCACCCTATGGCCTGCGAGGAAGAGGAGAGAGCATGGACGTCGGGATCGGATTGCCGAACGCGGTTAGCGGAGTCGATCGCAGTGGCATCGTCGACTGGGCGCGACGAGCCGAGCAGGCGGGCTTCTCGTCCCTCGGCACGATCGACCGGATCGTCTACCCGAGCTACGAGCCGCTCATCTCGCTCGCGGCGGCGGCCGCGGTCACTGAGAGGATCCGTCTGACGACGGACATCCTCATCACGCCGCTGCGCACGAACACCGCTCTGCTCGCCAAGCAGGCGGCGACGATCGACAACCTCTCGGGCGGACGGCTCGTGCTCGGCCTCGCGGTGGGTGGCCGCCCCGACGACTACGAGGCCTCGGGTGCCGACTTCGCCGCCCGCGGCGCCACCTTCGACGGTCAGCTCGCCGAGCTGAACAGCGTGTGGTCCGGTGAGGGCGGCGTAGGGCGTCCCCTTCCGACGGCAGGCCGACGCTGCTGATCGGCGGCAGCATCGACGCCGCTTACCGTCGCGCCGCCGAGCACGCCGATGGCTGGACCATGGGCGGCGGCACCCCTGACATGTTCGCCGAGTCGGTGAGCAAGCTGCAAGACGCCTGGCGCGCGGCCGGCCGCGACGGCGAGCCGCGCACGATGGCGCTGTTCTACTTCGCGCTTGGGGAGGACGCCGAGCGGGTTGCGCAGGAGAGCCTCGGCGACTACTACGGGTTCCTGGGCGACTACGCGCAGCAGATCGTGGACTCGGCGGCCAAGGACGAGCAGACAGTCAAGGGCTATCTGTCGGCCTTCGAGCAGGCCGGCGCGGACGAGGTGATCTGCTTCCCGGCCTCTCCGGAGCCGGACCAGGTCGAGCTGCTGGCACGCGCCGCCGGACTGTAGGGCGGAAGTTCCCGCCGTCGTCAGATGCCGGGAGGACAGCAGGAGAGACCGCTCTAGGGAGATCGGCGTCGAGCAGAGTATGTCGAAGGTTTGCTGTCCAGGGACGCGCCCGCAAGGTCGCACCTCGTCGTCTTGAGCGCACGACGACCGTCGAGTTCGACTAGAGGTCCCGAAGGCGCCCTCTACCTTCTGCACGTCCAGCTTGAGCAGCTGGCTCGCCGGCGCCGGAAGAGCTTCAGCAATACGTGGCCGCCGTCGTTCGACGAGAAGGACGCCGAGGCGATGCCGTCGCCAGCGCCGACGCGGAGAGCGCTGAGCAGGCGGCTCTGGCCGTTCCGGACATCGACACGGACAAGCTCGCTCGTATCCGCTTCCAGGTCTACGACCAGAGCGTCCCCGTGACATCAAGGCGCTTCCTCCCTTCTTCGCCCATGTCGACAAGAGCCGAGGCGAGCCTCGGCTCCTCGGCTACATGACCGAGGAGGCGGTCGAGGGTCCTGCGGAGGACCTCAAGCGCCAGCTCGACGAGCCCGAGGGGACCGTCTAAGAGGCAAACCGGCGTGCGCGGCGCCGAGGATGCAGTTCCGTCGCTCTCTTGTTACGCGCGCCTTGTCTCGTGAGCCGGACGACGCCATCGTCGACCCTCATGGCTGACGTGGTCGACATTCAGCACCACAGTGGTGCACGAAGTCGACCACGGGGCGAGCTCGAGCTCGCCGCGCTTGCCACCAGGCAGCACGGCGTCCTGTCGTACGCTCAGCTGTTACAGCTCGGGGTCGGCAGGGGCGCGATCCGGTACCAGCTGGCCGTGGGACGGCTGCATCCGGTTCACGTCGGCGTCTACGCGGTCGGCCACTCGGCGATGACCAAGGAGGGGCGCTGGATGGCGGCGGCGCTCGCGTGCGGCCCTGCCGCGGTGTGAGCCATCGAAGCGCCGCGGCGCTATGGGGCCTTCGGCCGAGCGCCGCTACGAGGATCGACGTGACGGCCCCCGGTCGCAGCCGCCGCGGTCGTCCGGGCATCGCCCTGCACCTCGTTCGTGAGCTTCCGTCGGACGACCGGTCGCACTACCACGGCATTCCAGTAACGACGGTCGCCCGCACGTTGCTCGACCTGGCAGACGTCGTGCGGCCCGAGCAGCTCGAGCGCGCGTTCGAGGAGGCAGACCGCCTGCGCCTACTCGATGTTCGAGCGCTCGAGCGAGTCTTCCGCCGCAGCCACGGTCGCCGTGGGCTGCGACCGCTCGCCGACCTCCTCGCCTTTCAGCGTCCACCCGCCCCACCCACACGCTCCGAGCTCGAGCGCCGGTTCCTGGATCTCTGCCACGCCGCCAGCCTGCCGAGACCGGCGGTCAACGCGATGGTGGCCGGCTTCGAGGTCGATGCCGTCTGGCTCGATGGCGCGGCTCATCGTGGAGCTAGACGGCTACGCCTTCCACCGCACGGTCGCAGCCTTCGAGCGCGACAGGCGGCGCGACGCGGCGCTCCAACTCGCCGGCTATCGCGTCATGCGCTTCACCCACCGCCGGCTGGAGGCGGAGCGCGCGACGGTTGTGGAGACCGTGAGGGCGATGCTTTCCGCGGTGTGAGCGGGCGAAGCCTGCCCGACCGCTCAGGCCTGCGCCACCGGCCTGCCCTCCGACGGCTGAACGAGGACCCAGCCCTGGCCCGAGAAGCCGAGCTGGAAGCTCTCGCCCGACCCGAGACCGACGAGTGACTTGGCCTGCACGTCGGTCTTCAGGCTGGTCTGCACGCCGCCCGACCAGGCGATGGCCGCCTGGGGGTCTCCGAAGGTGGGCGCCTCGGTCACGTCGAGCCTGACCGGCTCGCCGTCCGAGAGCAGGGCGACGGTGCCCGTCCCGCGCAGGTTGATGTTGAAGAGCCCGCCAGCGAGCATCCCGGCGGTGCCGCCCTTCACACGCGTCACGTCCCAGTCGATCCCATCCTCGAAGGCGAGGATGTTTGAGCCGCTCACGGTCAGGGACTCGTCGTTGAGCTGCAGGACGTGGATCAGCATGGCCTGGCGGGCCAGGAAGAGCTCGCCCGTCCCCGACGCCTGCATCAGCCTGAGGCTCTCGCCCGTCGCCGCCTTCTTGAGGAAGCGGCCGATCCCGCCGCCCTTGTGCTCGAAGTGAACGTCGCCCTGATAGGCCACCATCGCCCCGTTGCGCGCCATCACGGACCGCTGGGCGAGCTCGACCTTCAGCAACCGCGGGTTCTGCACCGTGAACGTCTCGCCGGTCTCGACCTCGTTGAAGCGATCGAGCGGCGAACCCATGTCGGCCATATCTCCTCCAAGCCGTTCGACGTCTGTGGCTAGACCGTAGCCGGGGGCGCCAACCGCGGGAGGTCCTTGCCGGCGCGGGCGCGGCCGGGGTGAGAGGATGACCGCGTGGAGCAGCGCGTAAGCGTGGCCACCCTCGGCGTGGCTGACCTCGAGCGGGCACGTTCTTTCTACGAGGCGCTCGGCTGGACCACCCGGGCGGAGCCGGGCGCCGACGTGGTCTTCTTCCAGGCCGGCGGCCAGGTGGTGGCGCTCTGGAGTCGCGCCGAGCTGGCCGCCGACAGCGGCCTGCGCGACGGCGGCGGCTGGGGCGGGGTCACGCTCGCCCACAATGTGCGCTCGGCGAGCGAGGTCGACGCCGTGGTCGCCGAGGCGCGCCAGGCGGGCGCGACGATCGCGCGCGAACCGGGCGAGACGTTCTGGGGCGGCTACTCGGGGGTGTTCGTCGATCCCGACGGGCATCCGTGGGAGGTGGCGCACAATCCGCGCTGGACGGTCCACGACGACGGCTCGGTCACCCTCGCGCCCTGAGCAGGCTCGCGATGCGGACCGCACCCGACGCATCGAGAAGTAGGTGGCGATGCTGAGCGAGGGGGAAGAAGCTCTACCCGTGACCGCCTCGGCGCCCGTCGGCGACGCTCAGGAGACCATCCGGATCGTCAGCGGGTAGCGGTAGGCCTCGCCCGAGTTCGCCTTGACGGCGGCGATTATCACGAACACGAGCCAGCCGATGCCGATGGCGATCAGAACGGGAATCATCAGGACGCCGATCACGACGAAGAAGAGGACGAACGTCGCGATGAACCCGACGACCCCGTAGATGAACACCGACATGTTGAAGTTGAGCGCCTCGCGTGCCTGGTCGGCGATGAAGGGATGGTCGTCCTTCTTGACGAGATAGATCACGAGCGGCCCGACGAACGGCAGGGCGATCAACAGGGCGAGCAGCGCCGAGAGGTGGGCGAACAGCGCCCACTGGCGCGCGTCGGCGTCGGAGGTGGGCTGCGCGACGGCAACCCCCGGCCCGGCCTGGGCTGCCCCCGACGGCCCCGGCGCGGGCGGTGGCGGACTCGGCGGATCCACGTGGTCGGTCCAGCGCCCCCCATCCCAGTAGCGCCGGCGCCCGGGCACCTCGGGGTCCGGGTACCAGCCCGCCGGCGGAGGGGCGGCGCTGCCTGTGGGCTCGTTGGTCGCCATCACGCTGAGCATCGCATGTCGGCGGTCGGGGTGACAAGCGGGGGAGCGCCGCGTGTCCGGGCTGCTGGATCGCGCGCGTCAGGCAGCGATTCCCTCCACCAGCGCCGGCTGCGCGGTGAGGCGCAGCTCGCCGGGCCGCAGCCCGGCCGAGCGGAGCAGCCCGTGCAGCTCGGCCACCGACCGCTGCCGGCCGCCGTCGCACTGGGTCAGCATGTGGACGTCCACCAGCGAGGCGATCGGATCGATGCGGTTGCGCTTCTGGAGGTTCTCGACGAGGACCAGTCGCGCGCCGTGCGGCATGGCCGCCCTGACCGTTCGGAGGATCGTCAGGGAGCGCTCGTCGTCCCAGTCGTGGAGCACGTCCTTCAGCACGTAGACGTCCGCTTGCGCCTCGACCCGCTCGAACATGTTGCCCTCGCTGAGGGTCACCCGTTCGCGCACGCCGGCAGCGCTCAGGGGGCCCTCGGCCTCGGTCAGCACGCCCGGCGAGTCCACGAGCACGCCGCGGAGGCCCGGCTGCGCGCGAAGCACCCCCGCCAGTAGCGTGCCCACGCCGCCGGCCACGTCGCACACCGTTCCCCGCTCGGGCCAGGGGTAGGTCGCGACGATCGCCGGCACGTCGAGCTCCGTGAGCTTGCGCATCGCCGTGGCGAAGAGCTGCTCCTCGTCCGGGTGAGCGGCGAAGTGATCCCACACGGAGCGACCGTGGACCGCCGGGAAGGACGGGTCACCCGTCTTGATCGTCTGGGTGACTCCGGCCCAGGCGTCCTGGGTCGAGGCGAGGTTGAGATACCTGATCCACGCACGCAGCGAGTGGGGGTGGTCCTCCCCCAGCGCGCGGCCGGCGGGCGTGAGGTGGAACCGCCCCCGCCGGTCGAGGCGCACGATGTCGTAGACGCCGATCGCGCGGAGCGCCCGGTGAAGGGCGTCGGCATCGAGTCCGAGGCGATCGGCGAGCTCCTGCGCCGTCGCGGGCCCGTCCGCCAGCGCATCGGCTACCCCGTACTCGGCCAGCGCGCCGAGGATTCGCGTGCGTCCGAAGGCGGCCGAGTGCTCCCACAGGGCGACCTCCCCCGGTACGAGCCGATCGGCGGTTCGGTGCAGCAGCCGGCGGAGCGCGAGCACACCGCGCGCCGCAAGGCGAGGGGGCGGCCGGTCCGGCAGGCGGCCGGAAGCCACCCTTAGATCTCCAGCATGGTGCCCGCGGGGCCGAGGTTCACAACCCGGGTCTCTTCGATCTGCGCCTGCTCGCCCCAGCACTCGTGGATGTGCCCGCAGACGGCGAGCGGTGGACGGCGCGCTTCGATGGCACGCAGGATGGCCTCGCTTCCAAGGTGCTTGTCGTGGCCGTCCACGTAGCCCTTGGGCGGTGAGTGGAGAACCAGCACGGCGCCGTCCGGACAGCTCGCGAGCTTGGCGTCCGCCTCGTCCTCGTCCAAGTCGAAGCTCCAGTCCCATGGCGTGACCGGCACCCCGGCGCCCAGGCCGAAGAAGGTCGCGCCGTCGTGCTCGACTCCCTCCCCGTGGAGGACCGCGGCGGCCGGCCAGGCGCCCGCGGCCTGCCTCAGGTCATCCTCGGTCTCGTTGTTGCCCGGCACCAGCAGGGTGCGCGTCTCGATCGTCGCCAGCGCCTCGACCGTCTGGTCCAGGCCGCGATGGACCGAGGCGAAGTCGCCGGCGCCGATCACGAGGTCAGCCTGGCTCGACTGCTCCACGAGTCGCTCGGCCTGCTTCAGGTCGCGGTGCAAGTCGCTGAACGCGAGGAGCTTCATCGGCCTTCGATGTACCCGGGCTTGCCCGGCGTCACACGCACGGCTCGGCGACCTCCTAGTGTGCTCGCGACGATGGGTGCGGAGCCGCCGAACCGATGGGTCGCCGGCGCGGCGGAGGAGATCGGGCGCCGCGCCGAGCGCGAGCTCGAGGCACTGGTGGGAGTGTCCTCGCCCTCCGGCGACGTGGGCGGCTCGGAGGAGCTGGCGGCGATCGTCACGGCGCTGCTGCCGGCCGACGCGGCGGTGGAGCGCCCACCGTGCTCGTCGCCCCACCACGCTCCCGACCTGCTCGCCCGCCTGCCCGGCACGGGGAGCGTGCGCCTTCTGCTCCTCGGCCACCTCGACACCGTCGTGGCGCACGCCGAGCACCGGTCGCTCACGCGCGACGGCGAGCGGCTCGTGGGCTCCGGCACCGTGGACATGAAGGGCGGCGTGGTCATCGCCCTCGGCCTGCTGGGCGCCCTCGCGGACGTGCGCCACTCCTTCGCCGAGGTGGCGTTGCTCGCCGTGACCGACGAGGAGTGGCGCACGCACCCGTTCGCCCACGGCGAGCGCTTCTCCGGCTACCAAGCCTGTCTCTGCTTCGAGGCCGGCGAGCGGGGGCCTGGCGGGGAGGAGGGAGTGGTCGTTAGGCGCAAGGCGGCGGGCACCCTGCTGGTCCGGGCGTCGGGCGCGTCCGCTCACTCGGGCTCCGCGCCCGACCGGGGGCGCAACGCGCTGGTGGCGCTGGCGCGGGCGGCCGAGGAGGTGGCAGCCGAGCACGATCCGCGCGGTCCGGAGCGGCTCACCGCGGTGCCCACCGTCATGCGCTGCGGCGAGGCGTTCAACGTGGTTCCCGCCGCGGGCGAGCTCTTCTGCGACCTCCGCGCCGACCGGCTGAGCGCCATCGAGTCGGTCCTCTCGGCCGTGCCGGCCGCCGTGGGCGGCGCCACGCTCGACGCCCAGCTGGTCCGCCGCTGGCCAGGGATGGACACAACCGAGGCGAGCGCCGAGCTGCTCGCCGGCGCCGGGCGGTTGCTCGGCCGCCCGGTGGTGGGAGTCGAACGCGGCGGCGCCAGCGACGCTAGCCATGTCGCCGAGCACGTGCCGCTGACGGTGGACGGGCTCGGACCACGGGGAGGCGGCGCGCATACGCCGGAGGAGTTCGTGCTCGCGGAATCGCTGCGCTCGCGTTCGGAGGTGGCGCTCGCCGTTGCGGCCGCGCTGCTCGAGCTTCCTTAGGACTCTGTGGGCTGGCCACCCTTTACGCTGGACCGACCGACCGCCCACGACAGAAGGAGTACCCCATGGCACTCACAGTCGGCACCGGCCCCCTTGCTCCCCGGCCCGCGGGCGTCTTCAACTTCGAGCTGCCGAAGCGAAAGGGGCTGATCTACTTCGAGGACTTCCAACGCCGGATGCGCGCGATCTTCGCGGGCGAGACCGTGGTGGACAGCCGCCGGGCGAAGCTGCTCCACGAGCACGGCCACCTGCCGATGCTCTACTTCCCCGAAGCCGAGGTTCGAATGGATCTGCTCGAGCCGACCGACCACTCCACGCACTGCCCGTTCAAGGGCGACGCGTCGTACTGGTCGGTGAGGGTCGGCGATCGCGTGGCCGAGAACGCCGCCTGGGGCTACCCGGAGCCGCTCGACGATGCCCCGCCTTTGAAGGGGTACGTGGCCTTCTACTGGCAGCAGTTGGACGAGTGGCTCGAGGAGGACGAGCCGGCGCTCGGCCACGCGCGCGATCCCTATCACCGCGTCGACGTGCTCGACACCTCGCGCCACGTGAAGGTCTCGGTGGCCGGCGAGCTGGTGGCCGACACTCGCCGCGCCAAGGCGCTCTTCGAGACCGGCCTTCCGCCGCGCTGGTACATCCCACCGGACGACGTGCGCTCGGACCTGCTCGTCGAGAGCGACAAGCACAGCACCTGCGCCTACAAGGGCATCGCCTCATACCACTCGGTGCGCACCGCGGATGGGCAGGAGGACGACGTGGTGTGGAGCTATCCCGAGCCGTGCCGCGAGGTCGAGCCGCTGCGCGACCACCTCGCCTTCCTCAACGAGCGCGTGGACATCGAGGTGGACGGCGAGCTGCAGGAGCGGCCCGAGACGCCGTGGTCGCCGGGCCGGAAGCCGGCGCACGGCTAGCCGGCCGCCGTGGCCCCACCCTCCAGCTCTCGCCCGTTCGCCGTGAGCGCCACGTCGATGTTCCCGCGCGTGGCGTCCGAGTAGGGGCAGACTTGGTGAGCCGCTCTCACCAGGTCGGCCGCCTGGTCGCCATCCTCGATTGACGGCAGCGTGACGTCGAGCTCCGCGGCGAGCTTGAAGCCGCGCTCGGGGGTGGGGAGCAGCATGACCCGCGAGTCGATCGACACGTCGTCGGCGTCCAGCTTCTTCCGCCGGGCCACGAGCTTCAGCGCGGACTCGAAGCAGGAGGCGAAGCCGACCGCGAACAGCTCCTCCGGGTTCGTTCCACCGCCCGGCCCGCCCAGCTCCGTAGGCACGCGAATGTCCACGTCGAGCGCGCCCTCGGCGGTGCGCCCGTGTCCCTCATCGCGCCCGCCGGTCACGGTCGCCTCGGCTGTGTAGAGGACGTTCATGGCACGAAAATATGGCGGATGCCCGAGCGGCGCAACCCCCGCAGGTGGCGTTCCGCCGCAGACCGCGGTTAGGGTCGGCACGCAGACTGTCGGCAAAGGAGGACTCGGACCAACGCTCGGTCCCGGTCGCGCGATACTGGGCGGATCGTGCCTCGTGAGCGATCGGCCCAGGCTTCGCCTTCTTCGAGCGGGGCGACCGGAGACCCGTCGGAGGCCACGCCGTACCTCGACGCGCTGCGTGACTACGCGCGGCGCCGCCCGGGCCGGTTCCACATTCCCGGGCACAAGGGTGGCCCGGCCGCCGACCCGCAGCTGCTCGAGGCGATCGGAGAGAAGGCGCTCGAGCTCGACATCCCGGCGCTGACCCACGGCGTCGACATCGGGCCCGAGCCCACGCCCTTCCAGGAAGCTCAATGCCTCGCTGCGGCGGCTTGGGGAGCGGAGCGTTCCTGGTTCCTCGTGGCCGGAGCGTCGCAGGGGAACCTGGTGGCGTGCCTGGCGCTCGCGCACGCGGGCGAGCGAGTGGTCGTACAGCGGAACGTGCACTCGAGCACGATCGACGGGCTGGTGCTCGCGGGCCTTCGCCCCGCGTTTGTGGCCCCGGAGCTCGACCCGGAGCTGCACGTGGCGCATTGCCTGACGCCGGAGGCGCTCGAGCGAGCGCTCGACGACACCCCGAGCGCGGTGGGAGCCATGGTCGTCTCGCCGAACTACTTCGGCGCGGCGGCCGACGTGCGCTCGCTGTGCGAGGTCGCGCACGCGCGCGGGGTGCCGCTCGCCGTGGACGAGGCCTGGGGCGCCCATTTCGCCTTCCATGACGATCTGCCGGAGTCGGCGCTTGCCGCCGGGGCGGACCTGGTCACCTCGAGCACGCACAAGATCATCGGCAGCCTCACGCAGTCGGCGATTCTGCACCTCGGCGCCGGTGATCGCCTCGACCAGGATGTGATCGACCGCTGCGTGACGCTGGTCGAGTCGACCAGCCCGAGCTCGCTCCTGACGGGCTCGCTCGACGCCGCCCGGCGCCACGCCGCCGTCCACGGGCGCGAGCAGCTGGGGGAGACGATCGAGGCGGTCGCCCGCACGCGGGCGGAGGTCCGCGAGCTGCCCGGACTCGACGTGCTCGACGAGCGCCTGGCGCGGCGCGAGAGCGTGAAGGCGTGGGACCCGCTGCGGCTGTCGATCGACGTGCGCGGCACCGGGCTGACCGGCTACCGCTTGGGCGACCTGCTGCGAGAGCGCTATGACATCAACCTGGAGCTGGTGGGGGAGAACGTGATCGTGGCGGTGTTCGGGATGGGCGAGCGCGCTTCGGCACAGGGGGCGCGACTCGTCGAGGCGCTCAGCGGCGTCTTAGGGGATGCCGACCTTTCTCGGCGCCGCGAGGACGTCGCGTTCGCCGAGCCGCCGCCTTGGGGCCCGCTCGTGACTTCCCCGCGCGAGGCCTTCTTCGGGCGCCAGGAAGTGGTGCCGATGGCGGACGCCGCGGGGCGGGTGGCCGCGGAGTCGCTGGCGGCCTATCCGCCCGGCGTGCCGAACGTGCTGCCGGGCGAGCGGCTGACCGCCGAGACGCTCGACTACATCCGTACGACGCTCGAGCACGGCGGGGCGCTCCGGGGAGCGAGTGATCGGACGCTCGCCACGATCCGAGTGGTCGTGGAGTCGTGACCCCGGCCCCTCGCTATGGACCGCCCGACGCCTCGCTGGCGCCGCGCTATACCGGCGTGCGCACCTTCGCCCGTTGCCCCCACGTGACCGACCCGGAGGGCGCCGACGTGGCACTCGTCGGTGTTCCGTTCGACACGGCCACGAGCTACCGACCAGGAGCTCGCTTCGGACCCGAGGCGATCAGGAGTGGATCCACGCTCCTGCGCCCCTACCACGCGGCACAGGACGTGGACGTGTTCGCGAGCCAGTCGGTGATCGACTTCGGGGATTTGGCGATAACGCCCGGAAACGCCGAGCGCACCGCGGGCCAGATCGCGGACGGGCTCGCGCCCCTCGTAGAGGCGGGCGTCACCCCGATCGCGCTCGGCGGCGACCACTCGATCGTGCTGGGCGAGCTGCGCGCGCACGCGGCCCGGCACGGGCCGGTGGCGCTCGTCCTCCTCGACGCCCACGCCGACACCTGGGACGAGTACTACGGCGAGCGCTACTTCCACGGCACGCCGTTTCGACGCGCTGTGGAGGAGGGGCTGCTGCTCCCCGAGCGCTCGCTTCTCGCCGGCATGCGCGGGCCGCTCTACGGCCTCGAGGACCTCGATGCCACGCGCGAGATGGGCTTCGAAGTGCTGACGGGCGACGAGTTGAGCGGGCTCTCCCCGAGCGACTACTCGGCGCGCGTACGCGCGCGCGTTGGGGGCACGCCCGCCTACTTCAGCTTCGACATCGACGTGATCGACCCGGCGTTCGCCCCCGGCACCGGTACGCCCGAGGTGGCTGGACTGACCCCGCGCGAGGCGCTCGCGTTCGTCCGCTCGTTAGCGGGCATGCGCTTCGTGGGCTTCGACGTGGTGGAGGTCTCACCACCGTATGACGACTCGGCGCAGACCACGGCGATGCTCGCGGCGAACGTGGCCTATGAGTTCCTGGCGCTGACCGCGCTCGAGTCTCAGCCCTAGAGCCGTCTCCGGGGTAGACGGATCGCGGAGGGTTGCCGAGGGTTGAGCTGCTCGTGAGCGGGTACCGCATCCTTAGGACATGGATGTTGCAGAACGGTCAGTGATCAGACGGCGCGTCGCCTCCGCCGAGCAAGGACAGCGGCGGACAGCTGACCTTGTGCGCGCCGGACGGGCCGGCTCCGAACCCGCCGCGCAGACCCCTCGGCGGTCTGATGCTTGGGTCGGCCATGCCAGGCCGACGACGCCCTCCGACGAACGCGAGACCACGCTGAACGGCTGGTAGTCGAGGAATGTCTCGCCGGTCGGGGCACCGCTCGAGTCCGCGCCTCGAGGGCAGCCGCCACGAAGACCGGCGGTCCGGCGCCGGCATGACTTCCCTCTCCAGGTTCGTCAGCTCAACTGCTCAGGTCAACTGGTCAGCTCGGCGGACGAATCTCCCGAGTCAGGCGCAGACCCGGATCGGCACTTTCCCGGTTCGTCAGCTCAACTGGTCAGCTCGGCGGACGAAAGGCGAGAGAGGACAACCGGTCCGGGGCTCGGAGGGACCTGCGCTAGCTTCAGACCCCGGTGTGGGCGGCGCAGCACAGCCTGAAGGCGAACGCCTCCCCCGCGAGCGTGTGGGCGCTGTGGGCTGATCCCGATCGCTGGGGCGACTGGAACCGGGACATCGCGAGCGCGGAGATCGATGGGCCGTTTGCCGTGGGCTCGACCGCGCGGATCCGGTTTCGCCGCGGCCCCCGGCTGACGTTTGCGATCACCGCGCTCGAGCACGAGCGCCGCTTCACCGATGAGACCGCGCTGCCTGGCGCGCGCATGGCGCACGAGCATCGCGTCGAGCCGGACGGCGACGGCGTGCGGATCTCGAACCGCATCTCAATCGACGGTCCGGCCGCCCCGTTCTACGGCCTTCTGATGGGCCGCCGGATCCGCGCCTCGCTTCCCGACTTCGTGGAATCGGAGCGTAGGCTTGCCGAGGGACAGCCCGCGCTGCGGCCCGTTGGGCCCGAGCTGTGGGTCGCCGAGACGCCTCTGCGCGTCCTCGGCGTCGAGGCGGGGCGGCGGATGGCTGTGGTGCGGCTATCCGGCGGCGGCTTGTTCGTCCACTCGCCGGCCGAGCTCGACGAGCGGCTGCGCGCCGAGCTCGACGCCCTCGGCGACGTCCGCTTCGTCCTCCCCGCCAGCGCCATTCACGGGCACCTCTTCATGGAGCAGTACCGCGCCGCCTACCCGGACGCCGAGCTGCTCGCCGCGCCGTTTCTGGCCGGACGCCGACCCGACCTGGCGTTCGACGGCCTCCTCGGCGGCACGCCGGACCCCCGCTGGGCCGACGACATCGATCAGGCGCCGTTCCTCGGCAACCGCTTCGTCGAGGAGATCGTCTTCTTCCACCGGCCGAGCCGCAGCCTCCTCTTGGGCGACCTCTGCTGGGACGTGGGCGACGCCGCGCCGCTCCCCACCCGTCTCTGGGCGCGCGGCCCGCGCATGCGCCGAGCGCTCGGGCCGACGCCGGCCTTCCGCCTGTCCACTCGCAACAAGCGCGCGGCGCGCCGATCGATCGATCGCATCCTCGAATGGGACTTCGACCGTATCGTCACCGGACACGGGGAGATCGTCGAGACGGGCGGTCGCGCAGCGCTCAGGGAGGCTTTCGCCTGGCTGCCCGCCGGCACCGGCCCGGATTGATCCGCGTGACCCGCGCCTGCGAACCATCAGCGATGAGCTCCCGCACCCTTCTCGCCTCGACGATGGCTGTTCTCTCCATCGCCGCCTTCGGGTGCGGCGGCGAAGAGAGCGCTGGAGGCGGCGACGCGGTCACGGCCGTGACGATCCAGGACTTCGCCTACATGCCGCGGGACATCACGGTGCAGGCCGGGGCGGAGATCACCTGGACGAACGAGGACGCGGCGGATCACACGGCGACGGCTGACGATCCAGAGGTCTTCGACACGGGCACGATCGCGCAGGGCGAGGAGGGCACCGCCACCCTGGACGCCCCCGGCACCATCCAGTACATCTGCACGATCCACCCAACCATGAAGGGCTCGATCACCGTCGAGTAGCCGGTCGCGGGCGATCGAGATGTCGGCCGGCGCCATGCGGGTGGCTGAGAGCCCGGCCTAGCATCTACTCCATGGATCCGGTTGCCCGCCCGCGGTTCAAGATCTGCTGCATCTCGAGCCTCGACGAGACCCGGCTGGCCGTCGAAGCCGGCGCTTCGGCCCTCGGGCTGGTCTCGAGCATGCCGAGTGGTCCGGGGGTCATCCCCGACGACCGCATAGCGGAGATCGCCGGTCGAGTGCCTCCGGGCATCGACACTTTCCTGCTCACCTCACTTCGGGACCCCGACGCCATCATCGCCCAGCACCGCAAGGCGGGGACGAGTGCCCTTCAACTCGTCGACGAGCTTCCGCGCGGGGCCCATGATGAGCTGAGGTCGGCGCTTCCCGGCGTGCGCCTCGTACAGGTCATTCACGTGACCGGGCCGGAGGCGGTAGCGAAAGCGGAAGCGGTCGCCGAATCGGTGCACGCGGTGGTGCTCGATTCGGGCAACCCCGGCCTGAAGGTGAAGCAGCTGGGCGGTACCGGCCGCCGGCACGACTGGAAGATCAGCGCCCGCATCCGAGAGCGCCTGGACATTCCCGTCTTCCTCGCAGGCGGCCTCAATCCCGACAACGCGCGCGAGGCGCTCGACACCGTGCAGCCCTTCGGGCTGGACGTCTGCACCGGGGTGCGCGACGCCCACTTCCAGCTCGACCCGGAGAAGCTCAAACGCCTTGCTGCGACCGTCATGGCGCCCATCTCCACCGGCAGCTCAGGACACGGGCCGGGCTAGACTTGGCGTAGGACCCATCGGCAGGGGACCTGGAGGCGACAGGAACGACGCTAATGGCGTCGAATCCGTCCGGCGTCGGGTGAACCATCACGCCATCACGGACGAAGAGATAAGTAGGTGAAGACTGCGAATGCGGTTCCAGAACAACTTCCGGATCGACGAGTGCTCCATCCCCGAGGACATGACCCTCTCGGAGTACCGCAAGTCGAGGCCGGCCCGCAGGCGGAGCTGGAGAGATCGAGCCGCCCGCGTCAGGCCACGCCGGAGGGCGCGCAGCCGGTAACGGTGTACGAGGACGAGCGCGAGACCACGCGAAACGGCTGGTAGCCCCCCAGCCCAGTCCAGCCCGCAGCGAGCCGCCTGGCTCGCCTCACGGCAGGCCCACGCCGCGCTCGTCCACCGCCTCATCGGCGCCGAGCGTTTGTCGAGCCCCACGCGTGGGTAGCTGAACTACGACGATGGCGACTCGATCGCGGCGCGCAACCAAGCCGGCGGCGCCGTCCGCAGCCCAGGAGCCGTCACCGGGCAAGATCCCCGCGGGCCCTGCGCCGCCCGCCGGCAGCGTGGCCGAGGCCGGCTCGCCGCCCGCCGTGCCCGATTGGCTGCGCAACGCTGCCGCGATGAGCTGGCGGCTGCTCGTGGTCGCCGCCGCCGTCGCACTGGTCGTCTACGCGCTCGCCTACCTGCGCATAGTCGTCCTGCCGGTCATCATCGCGCTCCTTCTCACCACGCTCCTGCTCCCTGTGGTGCGCTGGCTGAAGCGTCGCCGATTCGGCGACGGCGCCGCGGCCGGAACGGTGATGCTCGCCGGGTTGCTGCTCGTGGTCGGCGTCGTCGCCATCGTCGCGCCGGCGCTGGCCGCACAGTTCGACGAGCTCGGTCAGGGCGTGCAGGACGGCGTCCGGCAGGTGAGCGCCGAGCTGGCGAAGCCCCCGTTCAACATGAGCGACGCCGACATCAACGCGACGGTCGACCAGGGAATAGCCAGGCTCCGGGAGGACAGCGGGGCGCTGAGCGGCGGCGCGTTGAGGGGTGCGGTGCTCGTCGGCGAGGTGCTCACCGGGATCATCCTGACCCTGCTGCTCCTCTTCTTCTTCCTGAAGGACGGGGCACGGATGTGGGCCTGGATGAGGGAGCTGCTCGGAGAGCGTCGCTACGGGCCGCTGGACCAAGTCGGCCGCCGGTCGCTCACCGCGCTGGCGGGTTACGTGCACGGGATCGCCTTGGTCGGCGTGGTCGACGCGGTGCTGATCGGCCTCGGCCTCCTGATCCTCGGCGTACCGCTCGTTGTGCCGCTCATGCTGCTCACGTTCATCGGCGCGTTCTTTCCGCTGATCGGCGCCTTCACGGCGGGGCTCGCGGCCGTGCTGGTGGCGCTCGTCTCCCAGGGCGTCGTCACGGCGCTGATCGTGCTCGGCATCATCATCCTCGTGCAGCAGGTGGAGGGCCATCTCCTCTACCCGCTCGTGATCGGGCGGACGGTCAGGCTGCATCCCGTCGCGGTCATCCTCGCCCTTGCCGTCGGCGGCATCGTGGCCGGCCTGATCGGGGTCTTCCTCGCCGTGCCGGTGGCGGCCGTCGTAGCCACGGCGCTCGACTACACGCGGGGCAAGGAGCCGCCGCCGCCGCCGGCCACCGCGGAGACGGCGGCGGCCTGAGCCCCCTGGCCGTCGTCGTCCGCGTCGAATAGCGTCCCGAGGCGTGGCGGGCGAGCCGGGACAGGGGCGGAAGGATGCCCGGAAGGCCGACGTGGTCGTGATCGGCGCAGGGCTCGCCGGCCTCGTGGCCGCGCGGCAGCTCGTCGCGGCCGGGCGATCGGTCGTCGTGCTCGAGGCGCGCGACCGCGTGGGCGGCCGGCTGCTCAACGAGCCGCTCGGCGAGGGCAAGGTCGTGGAGGTGGGCGGCCAGTGGGTGGGGCCGAGCCAGCGGCGCATGCTCGCCCTGGCCGACTCGCTAGGGATCGACACCTTTCCCACGCATGGCTCGGGCCAGAACGTGATCGAGTACGACGGAAGCCTGATCCGTTACACGGGCACGATCCCGCGCATCAGCACGTCCGTGCTGCTCGACGTGGAGCAGGCAAGGCAGCGGCTGGGGGCGATGGCGCGCCAGGTGCCCGTCGAGGCGCCGTGGCGGGCGTCGAGGGCCGAGGAGTGGGACGGCCAGACGTTCGCCACCTGGCTGCGTCGCAACGTGGTGACAAACGGCGCACGATCGTTGCTCCAGCTAGCCACGGAGGCGGTCTGGGCCGCTCAACCCGAGGACGTCTCGCTGCTTCACGTCCTCTTCTACATGCACTCCGCCGGCGGATTGGACGCGCTGCTGGACACGGAGGGCGGTGCCCAGCAGGACCGCTTCGTCGGCGGATCGCAGCTCGTGGCACAGAAGCTGGCAGAGCCGCTCGGCGAGCAGATCATGCTGGGCCATCCCGTGCGCCGGCTCGAGCTGAGCGACGAGTCGATCCGCGTCTTCTCCGACGGAGCGATCCTGCGCGCGAGCCGCGTGATCCTCGCGCTGCCGCCCACGCTGACCGGCCGGCTCGTCTACGACCCGCCGCTCCCGGGATACCGAGACCAGCTGACCCAGCGCATGCCGCAGGGCGCCGTGACCAAGTGCATGGCCGTCTACGACGAGCCGTTCTGGCGTGGCGAGGGGCTCAGCGGCCAGGCGGTTAGCACGACGGGGCCCGTCAAGCTCGTCTTCGACAACTCCCCGCCCGACGGCTCACCCGGGGTGATCCTCGGCTTCCTGGAGGGGCGGCAGGCGCGCGAGCTCGGGCGCGTTCCATTGGACGAGCGCCGCGCGGCCGTGGTCGGCTGCTTCGAGCGTTTCTTCGGCGCCCGGGCGGCCGAGCCGGAGCGCTACATCGAGCGCAGCTGGGCCGAGGAGGAGTGGACGCGCGGCTGCTACGGGTGCTACTTCACGCCCGGTGGATGGACCGGCTACGGGCCGGCGCTCAGGGAGCCGATCGGCCGCATCCACTGGGCGGGCGCCGAGACGGCGACGGTCTGGAACGGCTACATGGACGGCGCCGTGCAGTCCGGCGAGCGCGCCGCTCGCGAGGTCATCGCGGCGGAGTGAGCCCGCCGTGGGCGTCGGCCAGGTCGAGCCCGGCGATGATGGCCTCCACTACCTCCGGGTCGAACTGAGCGCCGGCCGCTGACCGAAGCTCGCGGATCGCCGCTTCCGCGTCGACGGCCGCGCGATGGGGACGCTCGGAGGTGATGGCTGTGTAAGCGGAGGCCACGGCGACGATCCGCGCGGGAAGCGGAATCTCCTCGCCGCGGAGGCCGTCGGGGTAGCCCTGCCCGTCCCAGCGCTCGTGCGAGTGGTGAACGACGGGGGCCAGGTCAGCCAACGAGGGGGCTCGCGCGAGTATCTCGGCGCCCGCGGTGGCGTGCCGCTCGATCACGCCGGTCTCGCTCGCCGTGAGCGGCCCGGCCTTTGCCATGACCTCCTGAGGGATCGCGAGGTTTCCCACGTCCTGTAGGAGCGCGGCGCGCCGGAGCCGGCCGAGCTCCTCGCCGTCCAGGCCGAGCCGCTTGCCGGCCGCCGCTGCGACGCCCGCTATGCGCGCCGCCTCTCCCGCCGCCGCGGCGTCCCGTGCCTCGAGCGCCGCCAGCAGCGCCTCGACGGTTCCTCCGGCCGCGCGCTCAAGCTCGTCCTGAAGGGTGCCGCTCTCCATCGCGGACGCCATCCACCCGGCCAGCCGCTCGAGCGCCGCCTGATCGTCGCGGTCGAACGTGCCGACGCCCGCATCCTCGAGCTCCAGGACTCCCCAGACCGTGCCGCCCAACGGGATCGGGACGGCGACCAGCGCGGCGCACTCGCGATTGAGGTCCGTCTGGATGAACTCCGGATCGCGGCGGGCGTCCGCCAGGCACGCGGGCTCGCCGGTCCGCGCGACCCTGCCCGTCACTCCCCGCGCCATCGGCTGGCGCCATTCCACGATTCCACGCTCCCGCCGGCGATCGGTCACCAGTCCGCGGCTGGCCACCTCGACCAGCTCGCGCCCGTCGGCCGATACGCGCATGACCAGCGTCAGCGCGAGCCCGAATTCGGCGTCGAGCTCCTCGACCGCCGCGCGGCAGATGTCCTCGGGCTCGCGGGCGTCTCGGAGCCGCAACTCGATGCGGCCCATGAGCGCCATTTGACGGCTGCGCCGACGGAGGTCATCCGCGCGCAGGGCGCCGCGCTCGGCATCGCTCGCCTGCTCCACGCCACCACGCTCGCCGGAGCGCCCGCGGCGGCGACCCCCGGGGCCGGCGGCCTCCTCCTTGGCCGCGTACAGCGCCAGGTCAGCGCTCCGCAGCAGCTGCTCCTTGTCCACGCCGTCCTGGGGCCACGTGGCGATCCCGCACGAGATCCCCACGCGCTCGTCACGCGAGGACACCGCCGAGCGGATCCGCTCGGCCAGCGCGCGTGCCTCCTCGCCCTGCGTCTCGGGCAGGAAGACGGCGAACTCGTCGCCCCCGATGCGAAACGCCAGGTCGCTCGCCCGGATCGACCGCTCGATGTCGAGCGCCACGTCCTGCAGCAGATGGTCGCCGACGCGGTGGCCGGACGTGTCGTTCACGCCCTTGAAGCCGTCGAGGTCCGCGAGAATCACTGAGCAGCGCACGCCGTAGCGGCGGCTGCGCTCGATCTCCTGAGCCAGCTTCTCGTGGAACTCCCGGTGGTTCAAGAGGCCGGTGAGCGGGTCGCGGCTTGCCTGCGTCTGCGCCACCTCGTAGCGCCGGGCGTTCGCAATCGCGGCGGCGGCCTGGGCGGCGTAGACCTCGAGCATGTCCACGTCGCGCGGGAAGAAGCCCTCGACCTGGTCGGAGAGCGCAACGAGCGCGCCCAGGCGTTGGCCCTTGAAGATCAGCGGCGCCACGGCCAGCGAGCGGACCACCTGCTCGCCGGCCTCCGCCAGCGGCGCCAGCGCCGGCTCGGTGGACAGGTCCTCGATCACGCACGGCTTGTCGTTCGCCGATGCCAGGGCCGAAGCCACCCAGCCCTCGAGCACCGCGGCCACGTCGGCGGCGATGCCCGCCGACCGATCGCAGGTGAGCTCGCCGCCACCGGTGTTCAGGACGAGCGCGTACTGCTTGCCGCCCACGGCGCTGTGCGCGTGCTCGGTGATCTTCTCGAGAACCTCGTCGAGGTCGAGCTGGGAGACCAGGTCCCGCATGCTCGCCTGGAGCTGGCGCGTCTGGTGCTCGTAGGCGTCGAGGCGCTCCTGCATCTCGCGCCGGCGGGCGCGCGCGACCCGGGCGCGCGTCCGTGCGCTCTGCGCCGCGGCCCCCAGCGCGGGTGCTCCCAGTGCCAGAGTGAACACCGCCCGCGGCCCTCGTGCGACACGGTTGACGGCCGCCGTCACGGCGCCGACCGCGGTCCCCGCGGCGACGCCGGCGCCGATCTTCCGCGGCACGGATGCCCACGTGACCTCGTACTCGCAGCGCTCGGCGCCGCGGAGGGCGCAGACCGGGTGACGGACGCTCGCGGCGGGCAGCCCGAACAGCTCCGGGGCCGACCTGAGGAGGCCGACGTTGAACTCGCAGTTGGCGGCGTCGTAGCCATGACCGCCGCCGGTCTCCTCGAACACGAGCCGGGCCCGACCCTCCTCGAGCAGCAGCAGCTTCCAGCGGTGCGTGGTGGTCAGCCTGCTACCGACCTTTGCCACGTTCGTGTACACGACGCTGGGCGATCCGAACGCCTTGAGCGCCAGCTTCATCGCCTCCCCGACGTTCAGCCCCACGGCCGAGGCGCCGATCTTGCGCGGCGCCGCTGGATCGTCGAGAACCAGGCGCGTGGCCTCGAGCAGGCGAATCTTGTCGCGGTAGGAGAACCAAGCGTTCTCGTCCTCGAGCTCGTCGCGCCGACCTTCCAGCCCGCACATCCGCAGAAGCCGCTCCACGCCCCCGTCGCCGGCGCGGCCGGAGACGAACTGCACGATCAGACGGGTCGTGAGTCCGCTCGTCTCCCGAGGGCTCACCCGCGTGGCTTCGCGCTCGAGAGCGGTCTCTGAATCCATTGCCTCGGCGTCCATCGTCCCCTTGTCACCGGGCATCGCCCGCAGGTTTGCTCCCTCTCCTCCAGTGGTACCCGCTAGGGGCGGACAGCGAACGACATTTCAAAGCCGGGACCACGGAGGTCGACATGTCTCACCACGAAGAGGGACACCCACTGGACGGCAAGCGAATCGCCTTTCTGGCCACCGATGGAGTGGAGCAGATCGAGCTCACGGAGCCTCGCATCGCCGTGGAGAACGCCGGCGCGGACACTGAGCTCGTGTCGCTCGAGGCGGGTGAGATCGAGGCCTTCCAGCACCTGGAGAAGGGCGAGAGGTTCACGGTCGACAAGCCGATCGCCGACGCCTCGGCCGACGACTACGACGGCCTGGTGCTGCCCGGCGGCGTGGCGAACCCGGACTTCCTGCGCATGGACGAGCGTGCCGTGGCGTTCGTGCGTGCCTTCGTCGAGGCGGGCAAGCCGGTGGGGGCCATCTGCCACGGGCCGTGGACGCTCGTGGAGGCGGACGTCGTGCGCGGCAAGACGCTCACGTCCTTCCCGAGCCTTCGGACCGACATCCGGAACGCCGGTGGTGAGTGGGTCGACGAGGAGGTGCACGTGGACCGCGGCCTCACCACGAGCCGCAAGCCCGACGACCTCCCCGCGTTCAACGCCAAGCTCGTCGAGGAGTTGGCCGAGGGGCGCCACGAGGAGCTCGCGACGGCCACCGCGGGGGCCGATCTCGAGGAGAGCGCCGAGGACTTCACGCCCGGCGGCGCCGGCTAGCCCAGGTTGTCGCTTCTGGACGTCTGTCCTAGCGACTGGCGAAGGGCGCCCTTCCGTATGCCACGATCCTTCGATGGAGCCGCACCTGGGGGGTGAGCTGAAGCGCCTGGCCGGCTCGCGCCTCCTCCGCTCGCAGCCAGATGGTCGGCTGGTCGAGCTCACCCGCGCCGGCCACGATGAGGCCTTCGAGGCCATCGTCGCTCGCTACCGCCGTCCGCTGCTGCGCTACTGCCAGCACTTCCTGCCGGCCGATCAGGCCGAGGACACCGTCCAGGAGGCGCTTACGCGCGCGTACACGGGGCTCCTCCGAAGCCGCGACACGGACATCGAGCTGCGTCCGTGGCTCTACCGCGTCGCCCACAACGCCGCGGTGACCGCCCTTCGGCAGCGGGCGCCAAGCCACGAGCTCCTGAGCGACGACCACGACGGCCCGGAGAGCCCCGCGCATGCCCTGGAGCGGTCCGAGCGCCTACGCGACGTGCTCAGCTCCGTCAACGCGCTCCCGGAGCAGCAGCGCAGCGCGATTCTGCTTCGAGCCCTGGAGGGCCGAGGCTACGACGACATCGCCGCCGAGCTCGGCCTGAGCAGAGGGGCGGTGCACCAGCTCGTTCATCGTGCTCGCTTGAAGCTGCGGGCCGCCGCCGTCGCCCTCGTCCCACCGGGCCTCGTGTCTCGACTGCCGTGGTCGGGGGATCAGACCGCGGCCGGGCGAGCGGCGGAGCTCGGGGCGGCCGGCGGGACCACGGCCGTGGTGGCCAAGGTGTGTGCCACCGCGCTCGTGACCGGGGCGGTCGTGGGTGGCGCCGTGAACGGCTATCCCTTCGGCGGCCAGGACGGCTCGGGCCTGCCGCGAGGAGGAGACCAGGGAGGGTCCGGCCTCGAGGCGGGTGTCGTGCCCGGCCCGTCGCTGCTCGCGCGCCCTGACGGAGCGGGGAGCGGTCGAGCGAGCGGCTCAGCGGATGGCGGCGGTGCACGGAGCCGCGGCGCGAACGCGTCACGGCAGCGCTCCGATGCAAGCACGAGCGGCGGTTCGGGTAGCGACAGCTCAGCGCCCCGAGATGGCTCGGGAACCGCGGGCTCCCCGTCCAGCACGTCAACGTCAGGCTCCGCAGGCGACTCGGGCCGCGCTGACGGGCCCGGCTCCGGCGGAAGCCCATCCGGTTCGAGCTCCGGGTCCGGGGGCAGCGGGTCAGGGTCGAGCGGATCCGGCTCGAGCGGCGGCGGATCCGGCATCGGCGGCCACGGAGGGTCGGACTCGGACGACGATCTGGATGAGCGCGAAGACGAGCTCGACGACGACGAGGCCGAGCTCGAAGCGGCGGACGAGCGCGACGAGGACGACGCCGAGGACGACGACGACTAGCCCGTCGCGGTCGCCTCAGCCCACGACCAGCTGAAAGCCCGCTCGCTCGACGGTGAAGCGGGTGGCGCCGAGCTCCACCACCTCGCCGTCCACGTTGAACGCTGTCCCGGCCGGGACCTTCACGTCGAGCGAGTCCGCGCGCGCATGAGAGATCCCCGGTTGGGAGACGACCTCGCCCGCCCACATGCGATAGCCGCGGGCGAGCAGCTTCAGGCGCGGGCCGGCCTCCATGACCACGAGATCGAGCTTGCCGTCCCCCGTGTCGGCTGGCTCCACCTTGATTCCCGGGCCAAATGCCCCGGAGACGGCGACCATGACCTGCCACGCCTTCCCCTTGAAGGCGGTCCTCCCGTCGGCCGTGACCTCGCAGTCGAGCGCGGGAGTGCCCACCGCGGCGGCGCCGGCGCCGATCGCGTAGGCCGTCGGGCCGAATAGCCGCTTCCAGCGCACGGCCCGGCGGGCCGCGACCGACGCCAGCCCGGCGCTTGCCAGGTTCACGAACGGAACGGGCCCTGCATGGCCGAGCTCCATGCCGCGTAGCCGCTCACCGCGAGCGGCGAGGAGGCAAGCTCGCTGGAGCTCCGTGGGAAGCCCCGCGGCGCGGGTGAAGTTGTTCGCCGTGCCGACGGGGATCACGGCCAGCGGCACGTCGATCGAGGCGGCGACGCCCGCGGCCGACCCCACGCTGCCATCGCCCCCCGCCACGGCGAGGCGGTCCGGCCTCGAATCGGCGGCGGCGCGCAGGTCACGGCGATCAAAGGTCTCGACGCTGGCGCCGAGCGTCCGCAGCCGCGCCTCGAGCTCCGCGCTCTCAACGCCGCCCCCGGACTCCGAGGTCACGACCAGGGCGATCCGTGTCATCGGTCAGCCTCCGTAGCGACCGATGTGCTCGGGGCGCACGGCCTCCGGCGTCGAGCATCCGACGAGCGCCAGGGCCAGCGCGATCTCCTCGCGCAGCAACTCGAGCACGCGGAGGGCCCCGCGCTCGCCGTCGGCCGCGAGTCCCCACAGCGCGGGGCGGCCGATCAGCACGGCACGAGCGCCCAGCGCCAGCGCCTTCACGACGTCCCCGCCGCGGCGGACGCCCCCGTCCATCAGCACCTCGATCCGCCCGTCCACGGCCTCGACCACCTCCGCGAGCGCGTCGATGGCGGCGGCCACGCCGTCGAGCTGGCGACCGCCGTGGTTGGACACGATCACCCCGGCGGCGCCGTGCTCGCACGCGAGCCGGCCGTCCTCGTGGGTCATGACCCCCTTGACCAGCACCGGCAGGTCGCAGTCGGATGCCAGCCGCTCGAGGTCGCGCCAGCTGAGCGCGGGGTCCACCAGCTCGAAGATGTCCTGGATCGTGAGGTCCCGACCCTCGCCCGCCGCCGCCGCGATGCTCGGCACGCCGACGACCGCCGGTACCTCGAAGCCGGTGCGCAAGTCGCGCTCGCGCCGGCCCGCGTGCGGGGCGTCGACCGTCACGACGAGCGCTCGGTAGCCGGACTCCACCGCCTGGTCGATCAGCGCGCGGGTGACACCGCGGTCGCGGAAGCAGTAGACCTGGAACCAGCGGGGAGCGTCAGGAGCGGCGGCCGCAACCTCGGCGGGGCCGGTCGTGGCGAGCGTCGACAGGCACATGACCGTGCCGGCCGCGGCGGCGGCGCGCGCCATGCCCGCCTCGCCGTGGGGGTGGGCCATACGTTGAAGGGCCACCGGCGCCACGAGCAGCGGCATCGACAGATCCGTGCCCAGCACCGTGGTGGCGGTGGTGGCTTCACTCACGTCGACGAGCATGCGCGGGCGCAAATGCCGGCGCCCGAACGCCTCTACGTTCTCGCGCAGCGTCCGCTCGTCGCCCGCGCCTCCCGCGAAGTAGCCGTATGGTCCCGGCTCGAGCGCCGCCTCGGCCAGACGCTCGTAGTCCCACACGTTGACCGGCTCGGGGCCGAGCGCCGCCGCGGTGGAGCCCGATGCACCATGGAGCTTGGAGCCAGAGACCATCGACGGGCGAGCCTAACGCGCCCTCCGCGGCGCTCACGGAGATATGTCCCCTGAGCTCGGGCGGGGCGTCGAGGTGCGGGCAGCGAGCGACGGTCGCTTCGCGGAGATCCTCACCCCGGCGGCGCTCGACTTCGTCGCCGGCATCCACCGCGAATTCGACGCCACTCGCCGACGCCTTCTCGCCGCTCGCGTTGAGCGCCAGGCGCAGCTCGACGCCGGCGGTTCGCTCGACTTCCGATCGGACACGCGTCACGTGCGCGAGGGCGACTGGGGCGTGGCTCCGCCGCCGGCTGACCTGACCGACCGCCGGGTCGAGATCACCGGTCCCACCGACCGGAAAATGGTCATCAACGCCCTCAACTCGGGGGCGCGCGGGTTCATGGCCGAATTCGAGGACTCGAGCTCGCCGACGTGGTCGAACGTGGTCGGCGGGCACGTGAACCTGGTCGACGCGATACGCGCCACCATTCAGCTCGAATCGCCGGACGGGCGCAGCTACCGGCTGGCGGAGGAGACCGCCACGCTGCTGGTGCGCCCGCGCGGATGGCACCTGGTCGAGAAGCACGTGCGCGTCGACGGGCAGCCGGTGGCGGGCGCGCTGGTCGACTTCGGACTGTTTCTCTTCCACAACGCCCACGAGCTGGTCGATCGCGGGTCGGGCCCGTACTTCTACCTGCCAAAGCTCGAGAGCCACCTGGAGGCGCGGCTCTGGAACGATGTCTTCTGCTTCGCGCAGGACGAGCTCGGCATTCCGCGGGGCACCATCAGGGCGACCGTCCTCATCGAGACGCTGCCGGCGGCGTTCGAGATGGAGGAGACGCTCTACGAGCTGCGTGACCACTCAGCCGGGTTGAACGCCGGGCGCTGGGACTACATCTTCAGCACCATCAAGCGCTTCCGTGAGCGCCCCGACTTCGTGCTGCCGGATCGGGCACAGGTCACGATGACCGTGCCGTTCATGCGAGCGTACACGGAGCTCCTCGTGCGGACCTGCCACCGCCGCGGCGCGCATGCGATGGGTGGGATGGCGGCGCTCATCCCGAGCCGCACGGACCGTGAGGCGAACGAGCGGGCGCTGGCCGGCGTCCGCGCGGACAAGTCGCGGGAGGCCGGCGACGGGTTCGACGGCACCTGGGTCGCCCACCCCGACCTCGTGGGCGTGGCGATGGAGGAGTTCGACGCGGTGCTCGGGGATCGGCCGAATCAGGTGGACCGCACGCGCGACGAGGTCTCCGTGACCGCCGCGGAGCTGCTCGACGTGAGCGCCACGCCCGGTGAGATCACCGAGGCCGGGCTGCGCGGGAACGTCAACGTTGGCATCCAGTACATCTCGTCGTGGCTGCGCGGCAACGGCGCGGCAGCCATCCGCAACCTGATGGAGGACGCCGCCACCGCGGAGATCGCTCGCTCACAGGTCTGGCAGTGGCTGCGTCACGGCGCGCGCCTATCCGACGGACGCACCGTGACCCACGCCCTCGTGCGCGACCTGATCGACGAGGAGCTCGATCGGATCCGCGACGAGGTGGGGGAGGAGTCCTTCCACTCACACGGCCGCCCGGCCGACTCGCGCGCGCTGTTCGAGCGCGTGGCGCTCGGCGAGGACTTCGTGGAGTTCCTCACGCTGCCGGCGTACGAGCTGATCGACTGAGCGCGCTACTCGCCCAGCACCTTGATCACGAGCCGTTTCGGGCGACCGCCGTCGAACTCGGCGTAGAAGATCGCCTGCCAGGGCCGAGATCGAGCCGGCCGTCGGTGACCGGCACGATCGCCTGGTGGTGCACGAGCAGGTTCTTGAGATGGGCGTCGCCGTTGTCCTCCCCGCCGCGGTGGTGGCGATAGTCGCCGCCCTCGGGCAGGAGCTGGCGGGCGACGTCGGCAGACGGCTCCTGCCAGCTAGGCGGCGCCAGCTTGTCGAGCCACTCGAGGGCGTCGGCCTGGATGCCGGGCTCGTCGTCGTTGACCCACACCCCGGCGGTGATGTGCATCGCGGAGACGAGCGCCATGCCCTCGGCGATGCCGGCGTCGTCGACCGCCTCCTGCACGTCCTCGGTGATGCGCACGAACTCGCGGCGGCGGCCGGTGTTGAACGTGCGGTAGACGGTGTGCGACTTCACGCCACGTCTCCTCTCTGAACCAGTCGTCGGGGGATCGCGACATCATGGCGGCATGGACCTCGGCCTGACCGGCAAGGCTTGCATCGTCACCGGGGCGAGCAGCGGTATCGGGCTGGCCACCGCGCGGATGCTGTGCCGCGAGGGTGCCCGCGTGCTGCTCGTCGGGCGCCGCGAGGACGCACTCGATGCGGCGGCGGGCCGGTGCGCCGAGGAGGGCCGCGCGTTCGGTGGCGAAGCCGCCTCGGTCGCGGCGGACGTCACGGAGGTCGACGCCGCCGAGCGGCTCGTCACCGCCTGCGAGGACCGCTACGGGCCTGTGGACGTTGTCGTGAACAACGCCGGCACGAGCCGGATCAGGCCGCTTGAGGAGTTGACCGACGATGACTGGCGCGAGCAGTGGGAGCTCAGCGTGATGGCCTCCATGCGCCTGATGCGGGCCGCGGCGCCGCTCATGGCCGAGCGAGGCGGTGGCCGGATCGTGAACGTCTGCTCGTCCTCGGGCAAGCGACCGTCGGCGAGCAACGCCGCCTATTCGGTCGGCAAGGCCGCGCAGCTCTCGCTGTCGCGCGCGTTCGCCGACGCCTACGCGGGCCGCGGGGTACTCGTCAACGCGGTCGCCCCCGGCGTCGTCGAGACC
This sequence comes from Thermoleophilaceae bacterium, assembly GCA_030447875.1. Lineage (GTDB taxonomy): Bacteria > Actinomycetota > Thermoleophilia > Solirubrobacterales > Thermoleophilaceae > JAUJOA01. The sequence continues at coordinate 114,105 of JAUJOA010000004.1, read as the reverse complement.
CCGCTCTGGACCGCCTCGGGCGGCCTCGCGGACCAGAGCGCCCGCGCCTCGGGCGTATCGCGCGAGGAGGCGCTCGAGGCGGCCGGCTCCAAGGTGCCGCTCGGCCGCTTCGGGACCGACGAGGAGGTGGCGGCGGTGATCGTCTTCCTCTGCTCGGCCCTGGCGAGCGACGTGGCCGGGGCGGCCTGGTCGGTGGACGGCGGCACCGTGCCGGTGATCATCTGAGCCACCCATTCACTCGGGTACCGTGCCCGGCGTGAGGCCGTCGAACGAGCAGCGCCACGTGCTGATGGCGCTTCTCTTCTACCCGCGCGGCGGCTCCTCCCAGGTCGTCCGCTATCTCGCTCGCGCCCTCCCCGCGGTGGGCTGGCGTCCGACGCTCGTCGCCGGCTCGCTCGGGGCGCCCGGCGAGCAATCGAACGCATCCACCTTCTTCCCCGGCCTGGAGGTCACCGCCGTCGACTACACGGAGTCGATTCACGCGCCCGATCCGCTCGCCGCCGACCCGCCCTTCCATCCGTCGTTCGAGGATCGGCCCGATGCCCCGGATCGCGTGTTCGCGCGCGTCGACGACGAGGCCTACGAGCACCTCGTCGCCACCTGGGAGCGGCAACTGGCCGCCGCCGGGGCGGCGGACGCCGACGTGCTCCACCTGCACCACCTCACGCCGATCAACGAGGCCGCGCGGCGTTCCTTTCCCGAGGTGCCGGTGGTCGGACACCTGCACGGCACGGAGCTCCTGATGCTGCGGGAGATCGAGGAAGGCCCACCGACGGGTTGGACCCACGCCCGCGAGTGGGCCGAGCGGCTCCGGCGCTGGGCGCATGACTGCGAGCGCCTCTTCGTCCTGTCTCCGGACGCCGTGCGCCGCGTGCCGGACCTGCTTGGCGTCGAGCCCGAGCGCGTGGCTTGGGCTCCCAACGGCTTCGACCCCGAGGCCTTCGATCGCCGTCCGATCAGGGGCGACGACAGGATCTCGCTGTGGCGAAGGTGGCTCGTCGAGGACCCTCGGGGATGGGACGAGTCCGGCGAGGTGGGAAGCGTGCGCTATCACGACTCCGACTTGGAGGCCTTTGCCGACGACTCGCCGGCGCTCCTCTACGTAGGCCGTTACACCGAGGTAAAGCGGCTGCCGCTCCTGATCCGCGCCTACGCGCGGGCGCGCGAGCGGTTCGAGCGGCGCGCGCCGCTCGTGCTCCTCGGCGGGTATCCCGGCGAGTGGGAGGGGGAGCACCCGCTCGAGGCGATCCGCGACACGGGCGTGACCGACGTCTTCCTGGCCGGCTGGCGCGGTCACGACGACCTACCCGATGGCCTTAACGCCGCCGACGCCACGGTGCTGCCGTCGGTGCGCGAGCAGTTCGGCCAGGTCCTCGTCGAGGGGATGGCCTGCGGCCTGCCGGCGATCGCCGTCGACGCGCACGGGCCCTCGACGATCGTGGACGACGGCGAGACCGGCTGGCTCGTCCCGGCGGACGACGAGGCGGCGATGGCCGAGGCGCTCGTGGAGGTGGTCAACGACGACGACGAGCGAACGCGCCGCGGCGCCGCCGGATACGACACGGCGCGAGGGAGGTACTCCTGGCCGGCGCTCGCCGGGGGGGTGGCGCGGATCTACGAGGAGGTCGTAGCGGGCCGTCCGCCGCAGGGCTCGCCCGCGGAGCTTCCCGACCCGGACTGACCGCGTGTCGCCGTCGCAGTCGGCCGACGCCGCTCCTAGCATCTCGCCGGTGAGCCACGTCCCCTATACGGTGCGGCGCTCCGACCGCGCGCGTTACGCGCGGGTAGTGGTGAGCGCCGAGAGCGTCGAGCTCGTCGTGCCGCGGCGAATGGCGCTGCGCCATGCCGAGCCGCTCCTCGAGGAGAAGCGTCCCTGGATCGAGCGCACGCTTCGGCGAATGCGCGAGGCTCAGGCGACCGTGCCACCGCCGCTGCTCGAGGACGGCGCAGCCGTGCCGTACCTCGGCAGGCAGCTCGCCCTCCGCGTGCGAGTCGAGCCGGGGCGACGCCGCCCACACGTGGCACGGCGGGGCGACACGCTGCACGTCAAGGTGGCCCGATCGAGCGCGGACGCGCTGCGCTCGGCCCTCGAGAGCTGGTACCGGCGCCGCGCGCGGATCGAGGTGGCTGCCCGGCTCGACGCGGCCGTGGCGCGCGCGGGGGTTGGCTACCGGCATCTGTCGATCCGAGGTCAGCGCACTCGCTGGGCCAGCTGCTCGTCGTCGGGCGCGATGAGCTTCAACTGGCGCCTCCTGCTCGCGCCCGAGCGCGTGCTCGACTACGTGGTGGAGCACGAGGTCGCGCATCTCTCGGTGCTCGACCATTCCCCGCTGTTCTGGCGCCTGCTGGCCGAGCGCTCCCCCGACTACCGCGAGCACGAGCGGTGGTTGAAGCTGCATGGGTCCGCCCTTCGCCTCTGAGCGTCTTTACAACTGCGGCGGTTTGGCCGTGTCCGCGCGACGGGTACGACTTGAGCAGTCGGACTACGAGGGGGAGAGGGTCACATGGCTCGAAGCACCAACGGCAACTCAAAGCTCGTCGAGTACCTGAGCAAGGCCACGGAGAAGGAGCGCGAGATCGAGTCCGCGCTCGCCGCCCAGATCGTCATGGCCACGCGTCCGGGCTATCAGAGGCGCCTCGAGAGCTACCTCGAGGAGACGAAGGTCCGCGTGGAGCGACTGGAGCAGCGCATCAGCGAGGTAGGCGGTAGGAAGCCCGCCGCGGCGGCGAGTGGAGCGGGCAAGCAGGCGAAGGACGCCGCCAGGACGGTCGCCGACCGAGCGCAGACGCTCGCGAAGGGCTCGGTGGACGCGATGCGCACCGATCAGGAGGCCGGCAAGCTGCTCGAGAACGCCCGCCTCCAATTCGCGGGGGCGAGCGAGCAGGTCGGCAACTATCGGGTCGTCCGCTCCTTGGCGAAGGTGGCGGGGGACAGGCCCACGGCGAAGCTCGCGAAGGGGTTCCGCCGCCAGCACGAGGATCTGGGCGAGTACGTCTCCGGAGTCATTCCTAAGCTCTCCAAGGCGGCCGCGAAGGCGGAGGCGAAGGGCGCATCGTCGTCGAAGCGGTCCACCGGGGCGCGCGGGCGCTCGAGCTCGTCGCGGAACCGCTCTCCGTCCGCCGGGCGCGCGGCCACCACCCGCCGCAAGCCCACCTCCGCGCGGTCCGGTGGTGGCACGGCGCGCAAGCGACCGAGCTCCGCTCGCTCCGGCGGCGGTGGCACGGCGCGCAAGCGGTCGACGTCCAGCCGATCGGGCGGTGGCGCGGGCACCCGCCGGAAGGCGACCTCCAGAAGCTAGACCGGCTGGGCGCCGGAGCCGTCGGCTGAGCCGTCGGCTCCGGCTTGCGCCCGGAGCCGAACGAGCTCTTCGCGCAGCTCGCGGGCGAGCCGCTCGTGGGCCGGGGAGCCGGTGCCGATCTTCAGGGTCTGCTCGTAGTGGCGCAGCTTCGCCTCGAGCGGCGTCTTCAGGCGTCCCTCGAGGTCGTCGTCTCCCGCGCTCAGCGCCCTGCTCAGCTCGCGGGCCTTCGCGAGCTTGTCGGCCAGGAATATTGCCGTGGCGTCGGGCCCCGAGGCGGCGATTCGCTCACGGTGCTCTGCCTTTCGCTGCTCGTAGCCCTCGATCCTCGGATCCTCGGTCATCGCGCTCACGAGAGCCGCGACACGTGCTCCGAAGCGCCGGGTCACGTCCTCGATGCCCGCCTCGCTGTCCTCGACGACATCGTGCAGCAGCGCCGCCGCCACGACCTCCTGGCCGTAGCCGGCCTCCTCGAGGAGATCCGCCACGTCGACCGGATGGTGGACGTACGGCGCACTGTCGGTCTCCCGGCGCTGGCGTGCGTGCGCCTGGCGAGCGAAGCGAAACGCGTCCTCGCGAAGCGTGTCCACAGCTCCAACCCCTGCCACGTCGAGCATGCTAGATGCGGGGCTACATCGTTGCAGCCGGCGCGTTATCCGCGCGTGAAGCCAGGTTCCGGCCGGCGCGGGTCGACCCTTAACCTCCGGCGCTGCGATGGAGCTTGCGGCGCTCGCCCTTTGGTGCTTTCTCGTGGCGCTCTCGGGCGGGCTCGCCGGCCTCGTGCTCGGCAACATCCGCCTGCCAGTGGTCCTGCTACTCGCGTCCTCGCCGGCGGCCGGGGGCGGCACGAACATCGCCATCAGCGGCGTCGCCGCCGCCACCGCCTCGGTGGCGCACTTGCGAGCGGGGCGGGTCAACTGGCGGCTGTTCGGATGGATGGCCCCACCGTCGATTGCCGGGGCGCTCGCAGGCGGCTACGTCTCGGGCGTCATTCCCGAGAGCGCCCTGCTGCTCGCGATCGCCGGGGTGCTCATCTACAGCGGCATCGACCTGATGCGCTGGACCCCGCCCACGCGAGGAGTGGACAGCTCGGCCGCGCCGCCGCCCGACCCACCGCTCGACATCCGTGCCGCGGTCCTCTCCGGCGCGGTGATCGGCTTGCTCGGCGGGCTCGTCGGCCTCATCCTCGGCACCCTGCGGGTACCGGCGCTGCTCAAGCTGGTAGGCGAGAGTCCGGCACGCGCGGTCGGCACCAACCTCACCGTGGGCGTGTGCGTGGGCGTGGCGGGCGCGATCGGTCACCTTCCGTCCGCGGCGCCGGACCTCGACCTCCTCGCCGTGGGGGCCGTGGCCTCGGTGCCCGGCGCCCTGCTCGGCGCCCGGTTGACCGGCCGGCTGTCGGAGCAGCAGCTCGTGCGTGCGATCGCCGTCGTGCTCGTGGTCGCCGGTGGGGCGGCGGCCGTGCAGGCGCTTATCTAGGCGCGGGCTAGCGCCTCTGATACTCCTAGGGCATGCCGGTGATGCCCGAGACGAAGACCCACTACTGGCGCGAGGCCGGGCTCGCCTCGCAGATCGAGCGCCAGGAGGCGAAGCGAGCGCGGCGCGAGATGATCGTGCTCGTGCCGCTCATCGCAGCGGTGCTGTTCGCCTACAACTACCGGCGCGACCTGTTCGGCAACGACATCCTGGTCCGCGCCGCCACCGTCCTCGTGCTGGTCGTGCTCGGCTGGGCGTTCGCCCGGGCGATCGGCCGGGCGCTCGGGCCCGCGCTGTTTCGCCGGCTCGATCCGGGTACCGCCGGCACGGTCGGCTTTCTCATCCGGCTGGGCACGATCGGCCTATCGCTGCTGGTCGCGCTCAGGATCGCCGGACTGAGGCCCGAGGCGCTTGCGGTGGGAGGCGCGGTGACCGCCGTCGTGCTCGGGCTCGCGGCGCAGCAGACGATCGGCAACGTCTTCGCGGGCACCGTCCTCCTCAGCGCCAGGCCGTTCAGGGTCGGCGACCGCGTGCAGTTCAGGGGCGGCGCGATCGGCGGCGAGCTCGAGGGCATCGTCAGCTCACTCGGGCTCCTCTACACGACGCTGGCCGACGGCGACGACAGCATCCTCGTGCCGAACAACGTGGTGCTGAGCATGGCGATCCTGCCACTGCGCGAGCCGGACTCCGTCGACCTGCGTGCGCGGTTGAGGGCGGGGGCGCGGCCGACCGACGTGCAGCGCCTGCTCGAGGACGCGGTGTCGATACCCACCCGCTCCGATCCCCGGATCGTGCTCGAGGAGGTCGATGGCGACGAGGTCGTGGTGCGCGTGGCGGCCACCCCCGTGGCTTCCTCGGACGGCCCGCGACTCGCCGATGAGATCCTGACCGCCCTGGCCGGGGTCACGCGCGACGGCGAGCCCGTACGCGCCCGCCAGCCGGCGGCCCCCGAGGCGAGCGACCAGGCGAAGATCGCCGACTGAAGGCGCCGCCGCCCGCGGACCGGGCGGGCTACTCCCAGCGGAAGTAGCGGATGGCCAGGTACGTCCCCGCCACGGCCCACGCCGCTATAACCAGCACCGCGCCCAGGTTGTCGGCCACTCCCGCGCCGGTCACGATCGCCCCGGACAGCCCCTCGATCACGTGCTTCAACGGCAGCGCCTGCGCCACTCCCTCGAGGAACGCGGGCAGCGAGTCGGCGGAGTAGAAGACACCGGAGATGAAGATGACCGGCAGGAACACCAGGTTCACGTATGCCGCGGCGGCGTCGAAGTTCGGGATCGCGTTGGCGAAGGCGATCCCGAGCGCCCCGAAGCACACCACGCCGAGCGCGGTGAAGACGGCGAGCGACAGCGGATCGCGCGGCCAGTCCACCCCGTAGACGACGTTGCCGATCACCACGATCAAGACGACCTGCACGAGCGCGTTCGCGACCGCCGAGCCGAGCAGCCCCCCGAAGTACGCCGGCACAGGCAGGGGCGTGCCGCGCATCCGCTTGAGGATCCCCTGCTCCCGGAGGAACGTCAGGTTGAACGCGAGGGCGCTGAAGGTCGTGGCCATCACCGCCATTCCGGCGATCCCGGGGATCAGCACGTCGAGCTCCTCGGGGTCACTGGCGAATACCGAGGCCACGAGAAACAGCAGCAGAAGCGGGAGGATGAAGTTGAAGAAGGCGGCGCTCGGGTTGCGCCAGAACAGCCTTCGCTCGAAGCGGAGCTGCCTCCAGAGGGTGGCCGCGGAGCTCATCGCTCGTCCTCCTCGGTGAGCTCGAGGTAGACCTCCTCGAGCGTGGGGCGGGTCACGGCGAGCCCCTCCAGGCGCTCGCCGCGGGCGAGCGCGTCCGAGGTGAGCCGGTGGAGGAGATCGGTGGGATCGTCGGTCTCGTGCTGCACGCGGCGGCCGTTCGAGTCGTAGGCCACGCGATAGGTCGGCTGTCCCGGGGCGAGCTCGCCGGGCGGTCCCTCCGCCACGATCATCCCGTCCTTCACGATCGCCACCCGGTCGGCCAGCGCCTGCGCCTCGTCCAGGTAGTGGGTGGTGAGCAGCACCGTCTTCCCGAGCTCCCCGAGCCTTCGAACCACGCCCCAGGCGGCCCGGCGCGCGGCGGGATCGAAGCCGGTGGTCGGCTCGTCGAGGAACACGAGCTCCGGGTCGCCCACGAGCGCAAGCGCCAGATCGAGTCGTCGGCGCTGTCCGCCCGAGAGCTCCGCGGTCCGCGCCTTCCGCTGCTCCTCGAGCCCGACGAGCGCGATCGTCTCCTCCGCGTCGCGCGGCGCCGGATACAGGGAGGCGAAGTGCTGAACGGCCTCGCCCACGGACACGCGCGGGTAGAAGCCACAGCTCTGGAGGACGATGCCCACCCTCTCCTGGAGCCGGCGATCGCGCGAGGCGGGGTCGTGACCCAGCACCGTCACCTCTCCGGCCGAGCGCTGGCGGTAGCCCTCCAGGATCTCGACCGTCGTCGTCTTTCCCGCTCCGTTCGGACCGAGCAGGCCGAAGATCTCGCCCCGGCCTACGTTGAAGGAGAGGCCCTTCACGGCCTCCACCCGCCCGTAGCTCTTGCGCAGATCGCGTACCTGAATCGCGGCTTCCGTCACCTTCGGGACTATGCCAAGCTCACCGCCTTGGCCGACGAGCGCTTCACGACATCAGCGCACGGCGCTTCGGCGCCTCCCGACGGCCCGCTCAGCCCTCGCGATGCGATCGCGGCCGCGCGAATCAGCGCTCCGACGCGCGGCAACCGGCGGCTCGAGGCGCTGCTCGAGGCAGCGAACGCGAACGATCAGCTGAAGGCGTGGTGGCACATGGCCCACGTCAACGCCGGCCGCCTCGGCATGTCCGACCACTCCTGGGTGCACATCCAGATCGTGGTGAACATCGCCCTGCGACTCTTCCGGCTCCTGAACCGGCGCGGGGTGGAGCCGGCGCTCGTGGCCGACCACGGGATGAGGCCCTACGACGCCGAAGTGGTGATCGCCGCCGGGGCTCTCCTCCATTGCGTGGGCATGTCGATCCACCGGATCGACCACGAAACCTACAGCCTGTTCCTCGCGGCCGACAAGCTGCCCGAGCTGCTTCAACGGTGCTACGACGAGCCCGAGCGCTCGATCGTGGCCGCGGAGGCGATGCACGCGATCATCGGCCACCGCCGCCGCGGCGAGCCCTTCACGCTCGAGGCGGGAATCATCCGGGTGGCCGACGCGCTCGACATGGCTAAGGGTCGCTCGCGCGTCCCGTTCGAGGC
>JAUJOA010000004.1:71316-105989 GCA_030447875.1 Thermoleophilaceae bacterium | reverse complement strand
CCCTCGCCGGCCGCGAACCGAGCCGCACCGCGCTGGGCCACCTCGAACACCTCGCGCCCGATCGCCGCCTCGCGCGCGAGCCCCTCCTCGAAAGTCATCCCGATGCCCTCGATGGCCGCCTGACGGTCCGACAGCATCGTCTCCTGCGGGAAGCGCGCCAGCGCGTCGGCTATCTCGAGCGCGCGGTCGAGGTGCTCGCCGGGTGCCACGATCTGATTCAGGAGGCCGATCGCGAGCGCCTCGTCGGCCGCGACCATCCTCCCGGTGAGGATCAGGTCGAGCGCGCGTCCGAGCCCGACGATGCGCGGCAGCCGCTGGGTGCCGCCGTCGATCAACGGCACGCCCCAGCGCCGCTCCGGGAAGCCGAGGGTCGAGCCCTCGGCCGCGATTCGCAGGTCGCACCACAGCGCGAGCTCGAGCCCACCGGCGAGGCACCAGCCGGAGATGGCCGCGATCGTGGGCTTGGACGGGATTCGGCGTGTGAAGCCGAGCGGACCGTCCGGATCGAGCAGGCGGGGGGCGAAGGACTCGATCGCCTTGAGGTCGGCGCCGGCGCAGAAGGCGACCTCGCCCGCGCCCGTGAGTATGAGGACCCGCGCGTCGTCGTCCGCCTCGAAGCGCTCGAAGGCCTGGCCGAGCAGCTCCGCGGTCGGCCCGTCGACCGCGTTCCGCCGCTCCTGCCGGTCGATCGTCAGGATCACGGCCGGTCCGCGGCGCTCGTAGGTCACCGGGTCGCTCATCGCCGGACGATCCTCTCAGAAGCGGCCGAGGTGCGGGATGCCGCGCGGATACCTGCTCGCTTCCGCGAACTCGTCAGCTGAGCTGACCACCTGGCCTGACGGTTTTGCGGAAGGAAGTCGGTCCCCGCCGGGCCCCATGTCGCCGGCTGCCTCCGCCGGCATCGTCAGCGGAGGTGGTCAGCTGGACTGACGAGTTGGCGCGGGGGACGGGGTCCGGCGACGGGCGGAGCCGCGGGCCGGCTACCAGCCGATGCGGTGACGCATCGCCGCTTCCCGCTTCTCCTCGCGGCGCTTCTCGAGCTTGTGCTGAACGATGCTCGTGAGCACCACGAAGGCGACGAAGAAGAGGATCACCCCGAGCGAGAAGAAGGTGACGACCTTGTCGTCGGTCTCACCGGCCCACCCCTCGCCGTTGTCACCGGCCTGAGCCAGGGCGGAGCTCGCGAGCAGAAGCGGCGAGGCGATCACGGGTAGCGCGATCAGGCGGCGCATCGGCGGTCAGTTTACCGCGGCACCGGCGGCAGCGGATACGATCGCGCCGTGGCGGACAAGCCGCTCACCATCATCGTCGAGATCCCCAAGGGAAGCAGGAACAAGTACGAGTGGGATCACGAGCTGAACGCGCTCAAGCTCGATCGCTTCCTGTTCTCGTCGATGGTCTACCCGACCGACTACGGGTTCGTCCCGGACACGCTCGGGCTCGACGGGGACCCGCTCGACGCCATGGTCTGCGTCTCGGAGGCGACCTTTCCCGGCTGCATGATCGAGGTCAAGCCGATCGCCCTCTTCAAGATGCAGGACGACAAGGGGATCGACGACAAGGTCCTGTGCGTGCCGCTTCAGGACCCCTCCTGGAACAAGCTCGAGCGCCTCGACGACCTGCCCGACCAGCTCCGCGACGAGATCGCCCACTTCTTCTCGGTCTACAAGGACCTGGAGCAGAAGAAGGTCACGGTCGACGGCTGGTATCCACGCGAGGTGGCGATCGAGGAGATCGCGGCCGCGCGCAGGCGCTTCGGCGAAGGCTCGCACTAGGCCAAGTACGGTTCCGCGGCCGTGTCGATCTTCGAGGCCATCGTCCTCGGGATCGTCCAGGGGCTCACGGAGTTCCTGCCGATCTCGAGCACCGCGCACCTGCGCATCGTCCCCGCCTTCGCCGGGTGGCCCGATCCGGGGGCCGCCTTCACGGCCGTCGTGCAGATCGGAACCATGGCGGCCGTGCTCATCTACTTCCGAGCCGATCTGTGGCGGATCGCCCGTACGTGGCTGGCAAGCCTGTTCGACCGGACGAAGCGCTCCGAGCTGGACGCCCGGCTCGGCTGGTACATCATCATCGGCACGATCCCGATCTCGATCTTCGGGGTCGCCTTCAAGGACCAGATCGAGACCGGCGCCAGAAGCCTGTACCTGATCGGTGCGGCGCTGATCGCACTCGGCCTCGTGCTCCTGCTGGCGGAGCGGGTCGGGACGCGCTCGCGACAGATGGATGCCGTCACGATCCGTGACGGCCTCGGCGTGGGGTTCGCCCAGGCGCTCGCGCTCGTCCCGGGCGTCTCTCGCTCGGGTGCGACCATCACTGCCGGGCTCTTCCTCGGCTTGAAGCGAGAGGACGCCGCGCGCTTCTCGTTCCTCCTCTCGGTGCCGGCGGTCGTGCTCAGCGGGCTCTTCGAGCTGCGGACGTTCCTCGAGGAAGGCGGCGCCGACGACGGCGGCATCCTCGCCCTGGCGATCGCGACGGTGTTCGCGTTCGTCGTGGGCTACGCGTCGATCGCGTTTCTCCTGCGCTTCCTGGTGAGCCACACGACGAAGATCTTCGTGGCCTACCGGGTCGCGCTCGGGGCGCTCGTCATCGTGCTCGCGGCCACCAACGTGATCTCCTAGGCAGGGCGAAGGTCCGCCGGCGCGCGTCCCTAACCTCTGTCGGGTGAAGACGGCTCGCAACTTCGGCATCCTCGCGCTCGTCGCCCTCGGCCTGGTCGTGCTGCCGGGCGGTGGGGCGACCCTAGCGGTGCTGCTCACGCTTCTCACCCTGGGCTTCTTCACGGCGATCGCCCTGCTCGGGTACCGCCTCTACCGGCAGAACCGCATGACGCTCGACGGGCTCGAGCCGCGGCAGCGCCTGGTTCTCTACGGGGCGGTGGGACTGGCGTTCCTCACCTTCACGGCCACGCGGCGGCTGTTCGCGATCGGCGGGCTCGGCTTTCTGGCCTGGTTCCTGCTGCTTGCGGCGTGCTCGTACGGCGTCTTCTGGGTCTACATGCGGTCGCAGCGCTACGAGTGACGCCGGGGGCGGGCGACGATCACGCGCCGGGGAGCGGCCTCCGCGTGTGGGCGGCCGGAGTGGACGAGGCAGGCGCGGTGGCCGGTCTACTCATCGAGTTCAGGGACTGGCTCGGACGCGACTTCCCGAGCGACGAGTCCCTTCGCGCGGACGTCGAGCGTCTGATCGAGGAGGGGCAGGCCGACTATCTGCTCGCCGCGGGCCCCGCCGACGACGCGCCTGCCGCGGGCGTGTGTCAGCTGCGCTACCGCTACGGGGTCTGGTTCGCGGCCGAAGACTGCTGGCTGGAGGACCTGTTCGTTCGCGATTCCGCCAGAGGCGCCGGCCTCGGGCGCGCGCTGGTCGAGGGGGCTGTGGATGGCGCACGCCGTCGCGGCTGTCGTCGGATCGAGCTCGACACGACGTCCGACAACGCGGGCGCCCTGGCGCTCTATGAGCGGTTCGGGTTCTCATCCGCGGCGCCGAACGGAGCGACCAGCCTGCTGATGCGGCTCCGCTTCGCGGAGTCCGGCTAGCAGCTCGCACGCCATAGGGAGGTCGGCGGCGGTCAACGCGTCGCGCGAGCCCCTTCACGCTTTCGGCGCTCCGTCTTAACGCTCGCGCCTTGTCGCGTCATACGAGCGCCGCGACGCTCACACGCGTGCGAAATAACGCCTACCCGAGGAATGCGCTTCACTCGAGCGCCGGGCAAGCATCTGTCGAGCTCGTCGCCGTGGTGCCGTTCGTGCTCCTCGTCGGGCTCGTCCTCTGGCAGCTGGCGCTGGCGGGCCACGCAGCGTGGCTCTGCGCCAACGCCGCCCGCGTCGCAGCGCGGGCCGAGGCGGTCGGCGACGACGGCGAACGCGCGGCGCGAAGCGCCCTGCCCCACGGGCTCGAGCGCGGCCTGCGCGTGGAGACCGGCGACGGGCGCGAGGTCGAGGTGCGCGTCCGGATACCGCTCCTGACGCACCGGTGGCGGACGCCGATGTCGGTAAGCGCGAGCGCTCATCTGGAGCCGGGCGCGTGAGCTCCCGGCGTCGATCCGACGCGGGTCAGGCGAGCGTCGAGCTCCTCGGGGCTCTGCCGGCTCTCATCGTCCTCGGCCTGTTCCTCTTCCAGGCGCTCGCCGTCGGCTACTCGGCCGTCCTGGCCGGCAACGCCGCCGAGGCGGCGGGGCTGGCGCTGGCGGGCGGAGTCGATGCGAACGAGGCGGCGCGGGCGGCGGTCCCGGGTTGGTCGCGCGCGCGGATGCGGGTGGCGGTGACCGGCGGCAGGGTGGAGGTCGCCTTGCGCCCGCCCTCGCCGATCGACAGCGTGGGGCGCCGGCTGGAGGTGACCTCCACGGCCGTGGTCCGTGCGCCGTGAGCGCGTCCTCGTCCTTCGGCTTTCGTGGGCTCCTGACGACCGCCCTGGCGAAGGCGGGAGCGTGGCTCGTGGAACCGGCCGAGAGTGCGTGCGCGCCGCTCGAGATCCGGGCCCGACCGGCCGTCGCGGTGGTTGGCCTGGCGCCGGGTTGCGGCACGACGACCGTCGCGCGGGCGCTGGCGGTGGAGCTCGCGGTGCGAGATCCATCAGGAGCCGCGGTGGTCGCCGGCGAGGACCCGGGAGGCGCCGTGCGGCTTGGAAGCGCCGCGGCGGGCAGGCTTGCCCGCGCGCTCGGTGAGCCGGAGAGCGGTGGCCTTCGGACGGTCGGTCGGTTGTGCCTGGTCGCCTCGAGCACCCCGGCCCGGCTCACCGCCGCCCTGCGCCACCTGGCGCCCGTGGTATTCGACGTCACCTACGGCGGAGCCGCCGGTGTACCCGCATCGCTCGCCGACCACGTGTTGCTCGTCGCCGCGCCGGGAGTGGAGCCGGCGCTTGCCACGGTCGTTGCCGCGTCACTCTCACGAATCGGCCCCGAGCCGCGCTTGATCGTCAACCGCGCGGAGGAACCCGGCCCGTGGGCGGAGCGAGCGGCGTTCCTGCTCGGGGAGTCACGCGCCGGTGCGCGGCTCGCGTGCGCCGGCCGTCAGCCAAGAGGAAGGCTCTTGGAGGACCTCGCACAGGTTGCCCACACGTGCGAGATGCCGGGGTCCACATGGTGACGCTCCGCGCGGCGCGCGCCCGGCTCGAGTCGGAGTCCGGCCAGGCGATAGTCCTTCTTCTCGGTCTCGCCGGCGTGCTCGTGGCGGGGGCGCTGGTCCTCGGCGCCTTCGGGCAGGCGCTGACCGCGAAGGGACGCCACCAGAGGGGCGCCGACCTGGCATCCATGTCCGCCGCCTACGTGATGCGCGACGCATACCCGCGGCTACTCGAGCCGGCCTACATCCGGCGCGGCGTGCCGAACCCGCGCCACCTCAGCCTGCCCGAGTACCTTCGGCTGGCGCGCTCGGCGGCGGTACGGACGGCGGCCCGCAACGGAGTGACCCTTCGTCCGGAGGACGTGCGCTTCGGCGCTGGCGACGCCACGGCGCCGCTACGCATCACAACCACGGTCCGCGGAGCGGCAACCGTCCGGATCGGCGCCGCGAAGTCCACCGAGCACGACGTGGCGGTGCGTGGCCGGGCAACCGCCGAGCTTGTCCCGCTCGGCGGGATGGGCGGCGAGCCCTCGGGAAATGAGTACCGCGGCCCGTTCGCGTATCGACAGGGAGAGCGAATGCGCCCGGACGTCGCGCAGGCCTTCGATCGCCTGTCGTCGGCGGCCCGGCGCGAGGCGGGTCTGTTGCTCACGATCACGAGTGCCTTCCGGTCGGACGCCGAGCAGGCGCGTCTCTTCGCGGCGAACCCCAACCCTCGGATGGTCGCTCGCCCCGGCACGAGCCTTCACCGCTATGGCACGGAGCTTGACCTCGGTCCGCCGAGCGCCTACTCGTGGCTCGAGCGGAACGCCCGCCGGTTCGGCTTCATAAAGCGGTACTCATGGGAGCCGTGGCACTACGGGTACACGCGCAACCCCGGATCGACGTCGGTCGGCTACGGCCGGCCCAGCTCGCGCGACGGCAGCCGGAGCGCCGTGCCGTCCTTCGTCCCGGCGCGGTTCGCTTCGATGATCAGGGGCTCGGCGTCGCGCTGGAGCGTCTCGGCCGCGCTGCTCGCGGCGCAGATCAAGGCAGAGTCCGGCTTCGACCCGAGCGCTGTGTCGCCCGCGGGCGCCCGCGGCATCGCCCAGTTCATGCCTTCCACCGCTCGTGCGTACGGGCTGCGAAACCCGTTCGACCCGGCCGCGTCCATCGACGCGCAGGCACGGATGATGCGCGACCTGCTGCGCCGCTTCGGCTCGGTGCCGCTCGCGCTCGCCGCCTACAACGCCGGGCCGGGCGCCGTGGGAGCGTGCGGATGCGTCCCGCCCTTCGCCGAGACGCGCGCCTACGTTGCCCGGATCCTCGCGCTGATCGGGGGCGACGCCGGCGCTCTGGGGGGCTTCGGCTTCGAGGTCCGCCTGGTCGAGTGAGCCCCGGGCCCTAGTCGAGCCCCACGGCCTCCTTGACGATGTCGAAGCCGGTCTGGGTGCCGCGGCAATCCGCGGGCGGGTCGTTCCACGGCAGCACGATGTTGTATTCGGTGGCCCTGTCCTGGCCGCTACCGCAGGTGCCCTTGTAGACGAGGAAGAGCGGCACGAGCGCTATCACCACGATCACGACGAGCACGATCGCGATCAGCGCTCCGCTACCCATAAGGCGCCCCACACCGGTAGGTATAACCGGTCGGGATGGCCACGGTCACCACAGCCGACGGCTCCGGCCGGGATGAGCGCCTCGCCGCACAGCGTCGCGGGCTCCCCGACAGCCCGGGCGTCTACCTGTTCCGGGGGCCGCGGCGGCGGGTCGTGTACGTCGGCAAGGCGAAGTCACTGCGCAAGCGCGTCGGGTCGCACTTCTCCAAGCCCGCCACACGCGCGGCGCGCGACATGCTGCGCGAGATCGAGAACATCGAGTTCGTCGCCACTCAGACCGAGGCCGAGGCGCTCCTCGCCGAGCAGAACTTCATCAAGCAGTACCGCCCGCGCTTCAACGTCCGCCTCCGCGACGACAAGTCCTATCCGTACATCGCGATCTCGCTCGACGAGGACTATCCGCGCGTCTACTTCACGCGCGAGCGCCACCGCCGCAGCCGCGCCTACTTCGGCCCGTTCTCGAGCGCCAAGCGGGTCCGCGAGACGCTCGACCTGCTGGGGAAGGTGTTCCAGTACCGCACGTGCGACGGGCCGGAGCCCGGCCGGGCGTCCGGCAGCCCGTGCCTCGACTACTTCATCAAGCGGTGCGGGGCGCCGTGCGTCGGCTACGTCTCGAAGGAGGAGTACCGCCAGAGCATCGACTCCATAGTCGCTTTCCTGTCGGGGCGCTACCGTCAGATCGAGCGCGACCTCGAGACCGAGATGGCGGCGGCGGCCGGCGAGCAGGAGTTCGAGCAGGCCGCCCTCCTGCGCAACCGCCTGAAGGCCGTGCGCTCGCTTCTCGAGCGACAGCGAATCTCCAACGAGGCGGTGGGCACGCTCGACGCCATCGCGGTGGCGGTCGAGGAGACGGAGGCGAACGCACAGGTCTTCCAGGTCCGCGACGGCGTGCTGGCCGATCGCCAGAGCTTCTATCTCGAGAACGCGGCGGCCCGGGACGACGGCGAGGTGGCCGAGGAGTTCGTCCTCCAGTACTACGCCACGTCGCCCGCCATCCCGCCGCAGGTGATCGTCTCCTCTCGTGTGGAGCGCGCCGAGGTGCTCGCGGAGGCGCTCGCCGAGCGCCGCGGCGCCCCGGTCGAGGTGCGCCACGCCGAGCGCGGCGACAAGCGGCGGATCTTCGAGCTGGCCGAGCGAAACGCGCAGCTCGCCCTCGACCAGGACCGCCTCCGCTCCGAGCGCCGCCGGATCCAGCGGATCGAGGCGCTCGACGGGCTCCAGCGCGCGCTGGGGATGGACGTCATCCCGATGCGAATCGAGTGCTTCGACATCTCGAATCTCGGCGAGAGCCACACGGTGGCGTCGATGGTGGTCTTCGAGGGCGGAGCGCCGAAGAAGGCCGACTACCGTCGCTTCGGCGTTCGCGACGTGGCGCACGACGACTTCGCTGCGATGGCCGAGGTCCTCGGCCGCCGAATGGCCCAGTACACGGCACAGCGCGAGCGCTCGCCGCACGAGCGCGGTTACGACGCGAGCTTTGCCGCGGCGCCGGCGCTCATCGTGATCGACGGGGGAAGGGCCAGCTGTCGGCCGGCCTGCGGGAGCTCGAGCCGTTCCGCGACCTCGGCGTGGCGGTGGTGAGCCTCGCCAAGCGGATCGAGGAGATCTTCCTCCCGGGAGCCGAGCGACCGCTGCTGCTGCCGACCGACAGCGCCCCGCTACAGCTGCTCCAGCGCGTGCGCGACGAGGCGCACCGCTTCGCGATCGAGTTCCATCGTGGCCGTCGCGACAGGGCGATGACGCGCTCGGTCCTCGACGACCTGCCCGGCGTGGGATCGGCGCGCAAGCGCCTGCTCCTGACGCATTTCGGCTCGCCGGAGCGCTTCCTCGAGGCGAGCCGCGAGGAGCTCGAGGCCGTGCCGGGCCTGCCCGGCAAGGTCGCGCGCGAGATCCACACCCACGTGCACAAGGCGGGCTGAGCCGGTCAGGGCGCCGGCCTCGTCCCCGGCGAGCGCTACAACTGACACATCCAGGACTTCGTCGTCATCACGGGCTTCTCGGGCGCCGGCAAGTCGCAGGCGATGGCCTGCTTCGAGGACGCCGGCTACTTCTGCGTGGACAACCTGCCGCCCGAGATGATCAGCTCGCTGTCGGAGCTCTTCCAGCACGAGGGCAGCAAGGTCGAGCGGTCGGCGGTGGTGTGCGACGTTCGTGGCGGCGCCTACTTCGAGGGAATCGCAAAGGTCCTCGAGCGGCTCGAGGCTCGCGGCACGCCCCATCGCCTGCTCTTCCTCGAGGCCTCGGAGGAGGTGCTGGTCGACCGCTACAAGGAGACCCGCCGCCGCCACCCGCTCGCCGACGGCGGCCAGCTCCACGGTGGCATCCAGGCGGAGCGCGAGCTGCTCGAGCCGCTTCGCGAGCGCGCCGACGTGTCCATCGACACGAGCGACCTCTCGGCGGCGCGCCTGCGGAAGGTCGTGGCGGACAAGATGTTGCCGCACGAGGCGGTCGGGAAGCTCGCCGTTACCTTCCTGACCTACGGGTTCAAGCACGGCGCCCCGCGTGACGCCGATCTCTCGTTCGACGTCCGCTTCCTCCCGAACCCTCACTACGAGTCGGAGCTCAGGGAGCTGACCGGCCTCGACCCTCCCGTGATCGACTACGTCGAGCGCTCGGACGGCATACAGGAGTTCTACGACCGCCTGCTGCCGCTCTTCGACTACCTGCTCCCCGCGTACGTACGCGAGGGAAAGGCCCACCTGACGGTGGGGATCGGGTGCACCGGCGGCCGCCATCGGTCGGTCGTGATCGCCGAGCACCTGGCCTCGATCTACGGCGGCCGCGGCCACTACCTGGTCGACGTCGTCCACCGCGATATCGACAAGCCGCCGCGGCGCCCCTGAGGCGCGGGTCAGCGCTCAGCGACCGCTCGGCGGCCGAGTGATCCGCTGATAGATTCCGGCGCCGGCGCCGCGCCGGCGCACGCGTTCATCTCAGGGGAAAGGAAGGGCATGGCCGTAAGGGCCGGAATCAACGGCTTCGGCCGCATCGGCAGGAACGTGTTCCGGGCGGCTCACGCCCAGGGCGCCGACATCGAGTGGACGGGTGTGAACGACATCACCGATGTGACGACCCTGGCCCACCTCCTGAAGTACGACTCGATCCTCGGGCGCTTCCCCGGAACGGTGGACACGACCGACTCGGGCCTCGTAGTCGACGGCAAGGAGCTCAAGGTCTTCGCCGAGCGCGACCCCGCCGACCTGCCGTGGGGCGACCTCGGCGCCGAGGTCGTCGTCGAGTCGACCGGCCTCTTCACCGACCGCGAGAGCGCCGCCAAGCACCTGAACGCCGGGGCACGCAAGGTGGTCATCTCGGCTCCCGCCAAGGGCCCGGACGTGACGCTCGCGCTCGGGGTGAACGACGAGGCCTACGACAGGGACGCCCATGAGGTGATCTCCAACGCCTCCTGCACCACGAACTGCCTGGCGCCCGTGGCCAAGGTCCTGCACGACGTGCTGACGATCGAGCACGGCGTGATGACCACGGTGCATGCCTATACCGCCGACCAGCGGCTCCAGGACCTGCCGCACAAGGACCTGCGCCGCGCTCGCGCCGCGGCCATCAACCTCGTCCCGACCTCGACGGGCGCCGCGAAGGCGATCGGCCTCGTGATCCCGGAGCTCGAGGGCAAGCTGAACGGAATCGCCATCAGGGCGCCGCTTCCGACAGGCTCCGTCGTCGACCTCGTCTGCACGGTGGGGCGCGAGACCAGCATCGAGGAGGTCAACTCAGCCTTCGAGGAGCGGGCCGACAAGGGGCCGCTCGAGGGCATCCTTCAGTACACAAAGGATGCGCTCGTGTCGAGCGACGTCGTGCAGTCGCCTTACTCGGCCATCTTCGACTCGGGGCTCACCATGGTGGTCGATGGCACGCTCGTCAAGGTCGTGGCCTGGTACGACAACGAGTGGGGTTACTCGAACCGCGTCGTAGACCTCGTCCAGCGCCTGCTGTAACGCCCGCATGCTGCAGAGCTTCGCCCGGCGGGGTCCTCGGGGCTCCACCCGGTCCCCCAAGCGTTCGTCCCCGGACCCTCGCCACGGCCGCCCGCGGCGGTCACCCGTGCGATGAGAGGGCGTCCGCGCGTGGGCCTCGAGAAGAAGACGCTGAGCGACCTCGAGCTGCGCGGCGGCGAGCGCGTCCTCGTGCGGGTGGACTTCAACGTGCCACTCGAGGGAGGGCGTGTGGCCGACGACGCGCGCATCCGCGCCGCACTGCCCACCGTCGAGTGGCTGCGTGAGCGAGGGGCGAGGATCGTGCTCTGCTCGCATCTGGGACGGCCGAAGGGCCGCGACCCCGAGACCTCGCTGGCGCCGGTGTCCGAGCGCCTGTCGGACCTGCTCGGCACGCACGTGCACCAGGCACCCGACGTGGTCGGCCCCGAGGTGCGGCGAGGCGCCGCGCGGCTCGAGGCCGGGGAGGTCCTGCTGCTCGAGAACACGCGTTGGGAGCCCGGTGAGACGCGCAACGACCCCGAGCTGGCGCGGGAGCTGGCGGCCCTCGGCCAGGTCTTTGTGAACGACGCCTTCGGAGCGGCACACCGCGCCCACGCCTCGACCGTCGGCGTGACCGAGTACCTGCCGGCGGCCGCCGGACCGCTGCTCGAGCGTGAGGTGACGACCCTGCGCGGAATCATCGAGAGCCCGG
The DNA here is from genome assembly GCA_030447875.1 of Thermoleophilaceae bacterium. GTDB lineage: Bacteria > Actinomycetota > Thermoleophilia > Solirubrobacterales > Thermoleophilaceae > JAUJOA01. The sequence continues at coordinate 94,690 of JAUJOA010000004.1, read as the reverse complement.
CGCGGCCGCTCGTCGTCGTGCTCGGCGGCGCCAAGGTCTCGGACAAGATCGGACTGATCGACCACTTCCTGGGCCGGGCCGACGCCATCCTGATCGGCGGTGCGATGTGCTTCAGCTTCTTCCGCGCGCAGGGCAAGCCGACGGGCGAGTCGCTCGTCGAGGAGGAGGGCGTCGAGCTGGCGAGCCGTGCGCTCGAGCGCGTGCAGGCCGCCGGCGGCGCCGGTTGCCGCCTGATCCTGCCGCTCGATCTCGTGCTGGCCGACTCCTTTAAGGCCGACGCCGAGCCGCGGCCGATCGACGGCACCGACGTGCCCGACGGCTGGATGGGGCTCGACATCGGGCCGCGAACCTCCGACGCCTTCGCGCGCGAGATCGAGGCGGGGGAGACGGTGCTCTGGAACGGGCCCATGGGCGCGTTCGAGCTCGAACCCTTCGCGAGCGGCACGCGCGCGGTGGCGGAGGCGGTCGCCGCCGCGCCGGGCGTGACGGTGGTCGGCGGGGGCGACTCGGCCGCCGCGCTCGGCGAGTTCGGTCTGGAGGACCGCGTGACTCACCTGTCGACGGGTGGCGGCGCGTCGCTCGAGCTCCTCGAGGGACGCGAGCTACCCGGCGTGGAGGCCCTCGATGACGCCTGAGGCTCGCCGGCCTTATATCGCCGGAAACTGGAAGATGCACAAGACCGCGGCCGAGGCGCGCTCCTTCGTGGAGCGGCTTGCCGGCATGGTGAGTGCCGACTCCGTCGACGTGGGCCTGTGCGTGCCCTTCACCGCGCTGGCCGCCTCCGTGGAGGCCGCGAGGGACACGCCGATCTCGATCGCGGCGCAGAACATGCACCAGGAGCCGGCGGGAGCCTACACGGGCGAGGTCTCGGCGCCGATGCTGGTCGAGCTGGGCGTGCGGGGAGTCGTGCTGGGGCACTCGGAGCGCCGTCGCTACAACGGCGAGACCGACCGCGCCCTGCAGGAGAAGGTCCCAGCGGCGCTCCTGAACGGACTCGAGCCGATCCTGTGCGTCGGCGAGAGCGAGGAAGAGCGAGAGGCCGAGGAGACCCAGCGACGGCTGCGCCATCAGGTCCAGGAGGCGATCGAGAACGTGCCGGACGACCAGCTCCCCGCCGTCGTGATCGCCTACGAGCCGATCTGGGCGATCGGAAGCGGGAGGGTCGCCACTCCGGGCGAGGCCCAGGAAGCGATCGCCTTCATCAGGGCACTCGTGGGCGACCGCTCGCGGGCCGCCGCCGCCGCCGTGCGGGTCCTCTACGGCGGGAGCGTGAGCGCGGACAACGCCGTGGAGCTCCTGGCGCAGCCCGACATCGACGGAGCGCTCGTGGGCGGCGCGAGCCTCGACCCCGAGAACCTCGCCGGGATCGTGACCGCCGCGGGATGAGCTTGTCCGCCGGACCGGCGAAGGTCCCGGTGCCCCGAGTTTGCCTCGTGGTCCTCGACGGATGGGGGCTCGCGCCCCCTGGCCGCGGCAATGCCGTCGAGCTCGCCCGGACGCCGGTCTTCGACGAGCTCTGGCGCCACTACGAGCACACCACGCTCGTCACGAGCGGGCGAGCCGTCGGGCTGCCCGAGGGACAGATGGGCAACTCGGAGGTCGGCCACCTGAACCTGGGCGCCGGATCGGTCTTGCGGCAGGACCTGACCCGGATCGACGACGCCGTGGCCGACCGGTCGTTCGCGAGCAACGCGGTCGTAGAGGGCGTCTGCGCCGCCGGCCGCGACGCCGGACGACTCCATCTGCTCGGCCTCGTCTCCGACGGCGGCGTGCACGCGAGCATGGATCACCTGCGGGCGTGCGTCGAGGTGGCCTCCGAGGCGGGCGTCGGTGACATCTGTCTGCACGCCTTCACCGACGGTCGCGACACGGCGCCCGACTCGGGCGCCGCACACCTGGCGCAGGCCGAGCGCTGGCTCGCCGAGGCGGGCGGCCGGGTCGCGACGGTCAGCGGGCGCTACTACGCGATGGACCGTGACGGGCGCTGGGACCGCACGAAGATGGCCTACGACGCGCTCGTCCACGGCGGCGGCGCGGCGCCGCCGGCGGCGACCGGGGCGGAGGCGGTCAAGGCGGCGTACCAGCGCGGGGAGACCGACGAGTTCGTGCTCCCGACCGTCGTGGGCGACGAGGGCCGCATCCGTGACGGCGACGCCGCCCTCTTCTTCAACTTCCGCCCCGACCGGGCGCGCCAGCTGAGCCGTGCGCTCGGCGAGCGGGACTTCCGCGAGTTCGAGCGCGGGCACGCGCCACGCCCTCGACTGGCCACGCTGACGGAGTACCACGAGGGATGGGACTACCCCGTCGCCTTCCCGCCCGAGCGTCCCAGCACCACGCTCGCGTCGTTTCTGGCCTCGCGAGGCACCCCCCAGCTCCACGTGGCCGAGACCGAGAAGTACGCGCACGTCACCTACTTCTTCAACGGCGGGGAAGAGGAGCCCTACGCCGGCGAGGACCGCTGTCTCGTGGACTCACCCCGCGAGGTGCCCACCTACGACGAAAAGCCGGAGATGAGCGCGCGCGCGGCGGCCGACGCCTTCGTGGGCAGCTGGAGCGAGGGCGCCTACGGCTTCGGGATCATCAACTTCGCCAACCCGGACATGGTGGGCCACACCGGCGTGATCCCCGCGGCCGTCACCGCGATCGAGGCGGTGGACGCCTGCCTCGGAGAGGTCGTCGACGCCGTCCACCGCTCGGGGGGCGCGTGCGTCGTCACCGCCGACCACGGCAACGCCGACCACATGCTGGAGCCCGACGGCAGCCCGAACACCGCCCATTCGCTCAATCCGGTCCCTCTGATCGTGACCGCCGCGGTCCCCGCTCTGGCGCGAGGAGGGGTGCTGGCCGACGTCGCCCCGACGGTGCTCGACCTGCTCGGCCTCCGCCAGCCTGGAGAGATGAGTGGGCGCTCGCTTCTCGTTCAGTGAGCAGCAGGAATGTTGACAAGCTTGGACTTAGGTCTTACCATCGGAACCGTCAATGAAACCCGGTTCAGGGAGGTGAGACCCACCATGGCACTGCTGATGAGGCCAGAGCCCTTCTCGAGCGACGTCAACCGGCTTTTCAACACGCTGCTCGGCGGCGAGGATGTTCAGGCCCAGCGCTGGGTTCCGGCGATGGACCTGGTGGAGGCCGACGATCACTTCCTGCTGAAGGCCGATCTGCCCGGGATGGACGAGGGCGACATCGCGATCGAGATTCGTGACAACACCCTACGCGTGTCCGGTGAACGGAAGTCCGAGCACGAGAAGAGCGAGCGCGGCTGGTACCGCGTCGAGCGCTCCTTCGGCCAGTTCAGCCGGTCGCTGACGCTCCCGGAGGGAATCGACCCCGACGCGGTGAAGGCGTCGTTCGACAGGGGCGTGCTCCACGTCCGGATCCCGAAGCCCGAGGAGCGCAAGCCGCGGCGCGTCCAGATCGAGGTCGGCGCCGGCAACGGCAGCCAGCCGGCTCAGGTCGAGGGCACCGCGACCGAGAAGTAGCACCCGGCACGGCGCGTCGGCGGGACTACCCTCCCGCGCGTGAGCGCCGACCACTTCCAGATCACCGCCCGCGCGGGCTCGGCCCGCGCGGGCGTCCTTCGTACGGCCCATGGAACGGTGAGCACCCCGGCGTTCGTGCCGCTCGCCTCGAGCGCCACCGTCAAGTCACTCCTGCCCTCGGAGGTCGAGGCCCTCGACTACGAGATGGTGCTCGGCAACACCTTCCACCTCTTCATCCGGCCGGGTCACGAGCGCATCGCGCGCCTCGGCGGCCTGCACGAGTTCATGGGCTGGCGGCGGCCGATCATCACCGACTCGGGCGGCTTCCAGGTCTTCTCGATGGGTCATGGCACGGTGGCCGAGGAGATCAAGCGGAGTGGGGGCGGGCGCGACAGCGACGGCAGGGTCCTGTCCATCGACGAGCGCGGGGTGGGCTTTCGCTCATATCTCGACGGCCGGGACCGGTTCATGGGGCCGGAGGAGTCGATGGAGGTGCAGGCCGCCCTCGGCTCCGACGTCGCCCTGGCCTTCGACGAGTGCACCCCCTTTCACGTGAGCCGGGAGTACACCGCGCGCTCCATGGAGCGCACGCACCGCTGGCTCGCGCGCTGCGCCGACTGGAAGCTGCGGAGCGGTCCGCGCGAGCAGCTGTTGTTCGGCATCGTGCAGGGCGGCGTGTACGAGGACCTGCGCGAGGAGTCGGCGCGGGCGGTGGCTGCCGCACCGGTGGACGGCATCGCCATCGGCGGATCGCTGGGGCGCGAGAAGAGCCAGATGGCCGAGGTCGTGGACTGGGCGCTGCGCGCTCTTCCGGAGGCGCGCCCGAGGCATCTGCTCGGGATCGGCGACGTCGACGACGTCGTGGCGAACGTTCGCGCGGGCGTGGCCCTGTTCGATTGCGCCACGCCCACTCGGCTCGCGCGGCACGGCACGGCGCTGGTGCCCGAGCCGGAGTCGCGCTGGCGCCTCGACGTGACGAGCTCGGCGGCCAGCGAGAGCCGCGATCCGCTGATCGCCGGATGTCCCTGCCCGGCGTGCCGCGACCACACTCGTGCCTATCTGCACTACCTGGCGCGCGCCAAGGAGCTCACGGGGGCGCGCCTCCTCACGATCCACAACCTCACCTTCATGGCGGCGCTCATGTCGGGCCTGCGCGAGGCGATTCGCTTGAACCGGTTGGACGAGTTCGACGCCGCGATCACGAGCGGCGCCGCTCCCAGCTGGGGCGATGGACCCGCCTACTGAGTGTTGTCGCGGATCAGGTCCTTGATCCCGTCGAGCTGGTCGTCGAACTTCTGCTCGACCACTCGATCCACCTGCCTGGGGCTCGGAGAGTCGGATGCCACGAGAGCGATGGCCACCCCGGCCGCCAGCATCAGCAGGAGCAGGAGAGCGGTGGTGAACCAGCGGCGTCGGCGCCGCGTGGGCGCGGCTCTCGCCGGTGCGCGCGGTCGCGCGGGGACGGAGGCGGCCGGCGGCGGCGTGGGCGGCGCGGAGTCTCGCCGGGTCCTGAGCGCGCGCGTCGTGGCGGTCGTATCCGGATCGCCCGCCAGCGCCTGAGTCGGCTCCGTCTCGTCCTCGAGCCGGAGCGTCGCCTCCGTGTACTCGTTGAAGAGCCCGGCGTTCAGGGCCTCGCCCAGCTCGAGGGCGGAGTTGTAGCGGGCCGCCGGATCAGTCTCGAGGCAGACACGCACGGCGCGGTCCAGGGCCTCCGGCACCTCTGGGCGGAACTCCCGGATCGGCCGCACGGGATCGTTCTGCTGCTTGAGCGCCAATTCGGTGAGCGAGCCGTACTCGTGTGGCAGGCGTCCGGCGAGCAGCTGGTAGGCACACACGCCGAGGGAGTAGATGTCGGAGGCAGGTCCCGCCTCGTCGCCGCGCGCCTGCTCCGGGGACAGGTAGGCGGCCGTGCCGAGCACCGAGCCGACCTGGGTGATCCGCGTCTGCTCCGCGGCCTTGGCGATGCCGAAGTCGGCCAGCTTGACGTTGCCAGTCTCCTCGACCTGCAGGAGGTTCCCGGGCTTGACGTCCCGATGCACCACGCCGGCCCGGTGCGCGTAGTCGAGGCCGTTGCAGGCCTCCTGGATGATCGTGGCGGCCAGCTCGACATCGAGCACGTCGTAATCCCTAAGCATGTCGGCGCAGGAGGGGCCGTCGACGTACTCCATGACGATGAAGTGGCGCCCCGACTCGCGGTCCTGCCCCGAGTCGAAGACCTGCACGATGTTCGGGTGCTGAAGCCGGGCGGCGGCCAGCGCCTCGCGCCGGAAGCGTGCCACGAACGCCTCGTCCTCGGCCAGGTGCTCGGCGAGCAGCTTCACCGCCACCTGCCGCTCCAGCACGTTGTCGAGTGCGAGGAAGACCGTCGACATGCCTCCTGCCCCAAGTCGACCGTCGATGCGGTAGCGGTCGGCGACCGCAGTAGGCGTGGTCATCCCGCGGTGCCCTCCTCGGCCGCGGCTCCATCCGTCTTGAAGGACCCGCGCCCCTGTCCGAGCCCCGAGTCGTCCCCCGCCCCTCCGCCGCCTCCCGGCTCGGGCTTCGGCTTCGGAACCTTGTCGGGTTCGGGCTTCTCCTCCTCGGCCGGCTCCTCTTCCTCGGTCTCGGTCTCCTCCTTGGTCTTCGTCTCGACCTCGGGCTCCGTGGGGGTGACCGCCGGCGGCGTCGTCGGCTCGATCGGCTCAGTCGGAACCGGCTCGATCGGCGTGGTCTCCGGCTCGGGCTCCTCACAGTCACGAGCCAGCTCGGGTAGCTCGGCCACGCTCTCGTCCAGCGCACGGCGCAGCTCGGGGTCGACCGTGGTCGGCAGTTCCTGCACCTGCTCCTGGATGGCCGGCACGGTGCTCTCCTCGAGCTCGCCGCAGTCCTTGTTGAACTGCTGATCGGCCTGGTCCAGGCTGTCAAGCAGCGCGCGCGCCTCGTCTCTCGGGACCCCGCCTTCCTCGCGACTGTCGTCTCCGCAGCCGATCGCGAGGGCGGCGACGAGCGCGAGGACGGCCGGTGCCAGACGGCGGGTGAGTGGTGGTGCGGTCACTGTCCGTAGTAAAGCCGGTCGGCGAGGGCTGTGGGAAGGCTCGCCGCACGGATCGCAGTCGCGGCGCGGTCGATCGGGTACTCGACCCGGCGCCAGCCGGCCGTCCAGCGCTGGAGGTCGAGCAACAGCCACCCCGCCCGGGGGTCGCCGTCACGAGGCTGTCCCACCGCCCCCGGGTTCACGATCCAGTCCCCGCTCGAGAGATCGGCCTCGGTGCCGTCCGGGGCATGATCGCCGGTCGTCGGGCGGCCGCCCCGGCGCTGGAACGAGAGTGCGACGTGTGAGTGACCGACCGCTCCCACGCGCGCGTCCATGGCGTCCATGCAGGCGTTCGCAAGCAGCGGCGAGAGGACGTACTCCCAGACGGGATCGCGTGGCGATGCGTGATAGAGGGCGACTGGGCGATCGAGGCGGGCCGGCTCGAGCTTGCCGAGGAACTCCGAGGCCTCGGCGCCCAGCCGCTCGCGCGTCCAGCGCGCGGCGACAGCCGCGGCGGGGGAGAAGTCGGCCGCGCTGAGCCGGTCGAGCGCGACGAGGTCGTGGTTTCCGACGAGGCAGAGAGCGCACCGCTCGGCGGCGAGCGCCACGCATTCGTCGGGCTGCGCCCCGTAGCCCACGAGATCGCCGAGGCACCAGATCTCGTCCGCACCGGCGGCATCGATGGCGGCCAGCACCGCCTCGAAGGCGGGAAGGTTCCCGTGCACGTCCGAGACCACCGCCACCTTGGCAGGGGGCGATGAGGAGCTGTCTAGAGTTTCTTCGGTATGCGGGCTCATCGCTACCGGCTGCCGTTGGCGGTGATCTCGGGCGTGGCGGCCGCCGGCGTGGCGACTCTCCTGCTGCGCCCCCGAGGCGGGCTCATCGATCCCGCTGTCGTTGAGCCCACAGCATATTTCAGCTCCGAGGAGCTCGAGCGCGCGCGCGACTTCGCCGGCCCCCGGCGGGTCATCTTCTTCGCCGGCCTGGCGGTGTCCGCCGGCACGCTGGCGCTCCTCGCCCTGCGACCGCCGGCGCCGATCCGTGGCCTCATCGAGGCCGCCTCCCGCCGGCCGCTTCTCGGGGCCGCGGGCGTCGGGGCGTCGCTGTCGCTCGTTCTCGCCGTCGCGACGCTGCCGATCAGCGCCCTCGGTCACGAGCACGCGGTGGACGCCGGACTCTCGACTCAGGGCTGGGGCGCGTGGCTCCTCGACGCCGGCAAGTCCTCCGTGATCGGTGCGGCGATGGCGGCCGGGGGCGCCCTGCTCGCCATCGCGCTCATCCGCCGCTTCCCGCGGATGTGGTGGGCGCCGGCGTCGGTCGCCGTGGTCCTACTTTCGGCCGCCTACCTCTACGCCTCGCCGGTGGTGCTCGATCCGCTCTTCAACCGCTTCGAGCCGCTTCCAGCCGGCCAGCTGCGCTCCGACGTGCTGGAGCTCGCCGATCGAGCGGGGGTCGAGGTGGGGGAGGTCTACGGCGTCGACGCCAGCCGGCGAACCACCGGCGCGAACGCCTACGTCGGCGGGCTGGGCACTACCAAGCGCGTGGTGCTCTACGACAATCTCATCGACGGCCTTCCTGAGGATCAGGTGCGCTCCGTCGTGGCCCACGAGCTGGCGCACGTCAAGCACCGCGACCTGACGCGCGGGCTCGTGTGGCTTGCGATCGTGGCGCCGCCCGGGATGCTGCTCGTGCAGCGCCTCACGGAGCGAATCGACGGCCGGCGCCGGGGAGACCGGAAACACGGGCCGGCGAGCGCCACCGCCGCGGCTCTGCCCGCGCTCGCCCTGTCGCTGGCGGTCGTCTCGTTCGCGGGCCAGATGGCCAGCAACGTGCTGTCGCGCCAGGTCGAGGCGCGCGCCGACGCCTTTGCGCTTCAGCTGACCCGCGAGCCGGACGCCCTCATCGGGCTGCAGCGCTCCCTGGCCGTCCGCAACCTCTCCCAGCCAGAGCCGCCGGCGCTTCTGCACGACCTGTTCGGGACCCACCCGACTGCCGTCGAGCGGATCGGCTACGGACTGGCGTGGGAGCCGGAGCGGTAGAGCGGCAGGCGGCCGTTACTCGTCGGGCGTCTCGGGCAGGTTCTTGATGCCCTCGCTCGTCCGCCACTTCGAGTACTGATCCTCCATCGCGTCGATCAGCTCGCGCATGAACCTCGGTGAGAGGCTGACGCGGGACACCACGACTCCCGGCACCTCCTCCTCGTCGACCTCGTGATCGACGCGGGCGAAGGTGACGGTGAACTCGTAGTCGGAGTGACTCACGTTGGCGAAGTTCGAGTACACGCCGGCCATCACCTCCGGAGAGGTGTGGATGTTGAGCTGGCGCTCCGGTCGCTCCTCGGCCACGGGTCTAGTATCGCAGCCGAGCCGGGGCGGCCACGTTCCGGCGCAACCTCGATGCGCACCATCGTTCTAGCCGTCGGGCGCCTTCGCCCGCCCTTCGCGGACGACGTCCAGCACTACCAGAAGCTCCTCGCTCGGCATACCCGGCTCGAGCTGATCGAGGTGCGCGAGGACGAGAAGGTGAGCGGTCGGATCCCCGACCGGGCGTTCGTCTGCCTGCTCGCATCGGACGGGGAGGCGCTCGACTCGGTCCAGCTGAGCGAGTTCCTCGAGGCTCGGCGCCAGTCGGGACGCGACCTGTGCTTCGTGGTTGGCGGCCCGCGCGGTCTCAACCTGGACGGCTGCGACCTGCGACTCTCGTTCGGGCCGATGACCCTCCCGCACCAGCTCGCGCGCGTCATGCTGCTCGAGCAGCTCTACAGGGCGCACAAGATCCTCGCCCACGAGCCGTATCACTACTAACCGGATGGCAGATCGCAGACGGCAGATGGCAGCATCGAGTCGGTGATCGATCCGATCGCCGATCTGCGCGCCGCCGTCACCGAGGCGTCGGCGGCGCTTCGCGGAGGCGGACCGGCCGGTGAGCCGGGGCTCGAGCGGCCGCCGCGGGCTGATTTCGGGGACTTCTCCACGAACGCCGCGATGCTGCTCGCCCCGGCTCTCGGCGAGTCACCGCGGGCGGTGGCCGAGCGCCTCGGGGCGGTGCTCTCGGAGCGGCTCGGCGGGGAGCTCGACCGGGCGGAGGTCGCGGGCCCGGGCTTCCTGAACCTGTTCATGTCGGATGACTGGTACCGGGGGGCCTTGGCGCGGATGGTCCGCGCCGGGGAGGAGTTCGGACGGGGCGGCGCGGAGCCCGCCGAGCGCATTCTGGTCGAGTTCGTGAGCGCCAACCCGACCGGACCGCTCACCGTCGCGAGCGGGCGCCACGCCGCGTACGGCGACTCGCTCTGCCGGATCCTGGCGCTGGCCGGCCACGCCGTGGAGCGCGAGTACTACGTGAACGACCACGGCACTCAGGTGCTGCGCTTCGGCGAGTCGATTCGCGCCCGCGCGCGCGGCGAGGAGCCCCCGGAGGACGGGTATCGCGGGGCGTACGTCACCGAGCTCGCCGGGCGCATCCCGGGCGCCGCCAACGGCGAGTCCGACGAGCTCGCTCGCGAGGGCGTCAAGCTGATGATCGAGGGCGTTCGCGCCAGCCTCGAGCGCTTCCGCGTGTCGTTCGACCGCTTCTTCTCGGAGCGCTCGCTCTACGAGAGGGATGCGACCGAAGGCGCGCTCCGCCTGCTCGAGGAGCGCGAGCACGTCTACCCGCTCGAGGGGGCGGTCTGGCTGCGTACGTCGACCTTCGGCGACGACAAGGACCGCGTTCTCATGCGCTCCTCCGGCGAGTTCACCTACTTCGCGTCCGACATCGCCTACCACGAGGACAAGCTCGAGCGCGGCTACGACCGGTCGATCGACGTGCTCGGCGCCGATCACCACGGATACGTGCGGCGGATGGCGGCGGCCTGGCAGGCGTTGGGTGGCGACCCCGAGCGCCTCGAGCTCCTGATCATGCAGCTCGTGAACCTCTTGGAGCACGGCCGTCGCGTGCAGATGTCTAAGCGCGAGGGCGAGTTCGTCACGCTCGACGAGCTGATCGACGACATCGGAGTGGACGCGGCGCGCTTCTTTCTGCTCCAGCGAAGCCACGACACGACTGCGGACCTCGACCTCTCGCTGGCGCGTGAGCAGAGTCAGGAGAACCCCGTCTATTACGTGCAGTACGCGCACGCGCGGATCGCCAGCATCCTGCGGAAGGCGGGCGATGAGCGCCTCGACCGCGCGCTGGCAGCCGACATCCGAGCGAGCCACGAGCAGCTTCACCCCTCGGCGCGCGCGCTCCTGAAGCGGCTGCTCGAGCTGCCCGACGAGGTCCGGACGGCGGCCGAGCGAAGAGCGCCGCACCGATTCACGACCTACGCCCACGACGTGGCCCAGGACTTCTCCGCCTTCTACCGCGACTGCCGGGTGGTCGGAGCCGCCGAGGAGGAGGCGACGAGGATCTTCGAATCGCGCTCAGTCTCCAGGCGATGCGGGTGATCGCCAGGGCGCTCGATCTGCTGGGCGTCTCGGCACCCCAGCGGATGTAGCGGACCTAGACGTCGCTGAAGAAGTTGATGCCGAGGTCGTCCATGAGCGAGAGCGCCTCGCCGTTCAGGCGAGTCAGCTCGTTCGTGTAGAGCAGCACGCCCATCGCCACGAGCACGATCCCTGAGACCACCGTGATCGCAGCGAAGTGATCGCGGAAGAAGCGAAAGATGCCCGTCACGGAGGAGAAGGCGAGTGCGCTGAGGATGAATGGCACCGCCAGCCCGGCGGCGTAGAAGGCGAGCAGAAGCGCCCCCTGACCGACCGTCGACTCGGTGCCCGCGGCGGTGAGGATCGCCCCGAGCGTCGGTCCCGTGCAGGGCAGCCAGGCGATCGCGAAGGCGACGCCGGCCACGATCGGCCCGCCGGTCGACGCGCGTCCCAGCAGCGCCTGCGGACGCCACTCGCGGTTCAGCCGCGGAAGCAGCAGCGTGAGGATGAAGAGGACGCCCATCACGACGATCACAACGCCGGCGACCTGCCGGAGGAGCAGCCGGTTCTCCTGGAGCGTCTGGCCGAGGCCGGTGGCCGTCATGCCGAGCGCCATGAACATCACGGTGAACGACAGGCAGAAGAGGAGAGCCGGGGCGAGCACCTTGCGTCTGTCCCGCCCCTGCTCGAGGTCGGCGAACGACACGCCGGATATGGCCGAGAGGTAGCCCGGCACCAGCGGGAGCACGCACGGCGACACGAACGAGATCAGGCCGACGGCGAAGGCGGCCACCACGGTCGTGTCGACGCCGGCGCCCATTGCTAGAGGTCGTAGCGCCTGAGATCGGCCTCGAGGCGGGCGGAGTCCTCCGGGCCGGAGGCGGCCGGCTGGTCAAGGTCCGGGTGGCTGCCCGCCCCCGCCGGTCGCGCTCGCCGCCAGCGTACGATCGCCATGGCCAGGCCGAGCGCCGCGAGCACCGCGGCCAGCGCGGGAACGAGGTAGGCGGCGGCGTTGAAGCCGTCGTCGTCGGGAAGCGCCAACACGCGGTCGCCGAACTCCGCCACCAGGGCGGCCTTGATCTCGTCCTTTGACTTGCACTGCTCCACGAGGCCGAGGATGAACTCGCGCTCGCGGTTGGCCTGCGGCGCCTCCGTGGCGAGCGCCAGCGGGGTGCCGCAGACGGGGCACATGACCTCGTCCTCCACGTCGGCCACGCTCGTCTGCGGGCACTGCGCAGCGGCGGCCGCGGGGAACACGAGCAGCGCGACGGCGAAGAGGACGGTGACGCCGCGCCGGATCACGCCGGCTCCTCGAGGAGCGGCAGCACCTCGCTGCGGAGGAACTGCTCGTCGACCGGGCCGCGCCTGAGGGCGGTGATGCGGCCCTGACGATCGATCACGACGGTCTCGGGGTAGGCAACCACGCCGAACTCGGCCTGGGTCTCTCCGTCGTCGTCGCGGAGCATCGGGTAGGTGAGCCGGAACTCACGGATGAACTCCTGCGCGTCCGAGGTCACGTCGTTCACGTCGACGCCCACGACCGTGCCTCCCTGTGACTTCATGCGCTCGTGCCAGCGCTGGAGGAGCGGCGACTCCTGGCGGCAGGGCTCACACCAGGATGCCCAGTAGTTGAGGACCACCACCTGGCCGCGGAAGTGAGGCCGCCGACCAACTCACGCTGCCGCTCGCCAGGAATCCCGTCGCGCGTCAGCGAGCCCGTAGGCGAGCAACGCGACGAGCGCGAGGGTCGATCGCGGCCAGCGGGATGGGGAGAGCTCACGGCTGCCATCAAGGGTGAACTCCCGGGCGGGCGCCGAGTGGCCGAACGCACCTGCTCGTCTCGACCGCTCGCCAAACCGTTTGACGGACCATCACGTCGATCGCGCGAGTCGACACACGAGCGAGCGCCAGATTCGAGGCTCGCCGACGCCCGTAGCCTCCCGCCGGTGATTCGGCTCTACCGCGCCCCGTTCTCGACGAACGTGGAGCGCGTGTCCCTGGCACGAAGATCGCGGTCGAGTATCGACTACACGATCGCGGCCAGCGACGATGGGTCGACTCGATGGAGATCGTCCGCTTCATCGACTACAGACCGCGCTACGACCCGGTCATCGACGACAACGGCACCATCTGGTCGACCCTGCGGATGAGGCGCGTCACGCCGAGATGCTCATCTTCATCGACTGGTTCAACCAGGTCTGGAAGCGGGCGCCCAACGAGATCGAGGCCGAGCTCCCGGACCGGATCACGAGCGGATGACCGCGCTCGCGGGTGAGATGGCGGCACGCTCGACCGCTTCGAAGCGATGCTCGCCGGCCGAGACCACCTGATGGGCACAGACTTCTCCGCGGCCGACTGCGCCGCCTTTCCCTTCCTCAAGTACGCACTCTTCCGCGACCCGGCCGACGACGAGCTCTTCCACCGCATCCTCGACGAACACCAACAACTCCAAGAAACCCACCCCCGGCTCGCCGACTGGATCCGCCGCGTCAACGAACGCCCGCGGGCCTGAGGCGCCATCGACCGAACTTCTGGTGGCGACCACTTAGAATGGCCGCACGCGGACGTAGCTCAGCTGGTAGAGCGCGAGCTTCCCAAGCTCGAGGTCGCGGGTTCGAGACCCGTCGTCCGCTCTCAGCCCTTGCGGCTCAGCGTCCTCCTCGACGGGCGCGGCTATGGAATGCCGCTCGTCTTCTCGCACCGCTCCGCCGTGTCGCCCTTGGGCAGCGCTGCCGGGCCGTTCGGGCCGGCGCCCCTGCAGAGGTCATCGCCTCTGCCTCCGTCGAGGGCGTCGGGATCGGGGCCGCCGAAGAGCTCGTCGTCCCGGTCACCGCCTGAGAGCGTGTCGCTGCCGTCCGAGCCGACCAGGGCGTCCCTGCCTCCGGAAGCCACGAGGCGATCGGCCCCCTGCTGGCCGAAGAGGTCGTCGTTTCCGGCGCCGCCCTTCAGCTCGTCCTCCCCGGCGTTGCCCATCAGGTCGTCGCGGCCGCCTCCGCCGAGCAGCACATCGGCGCCCTGCTGCCGAACAGGTCGTCGCGGCCGTCGCCGCCGCAGATGCGGTCCCTACCCCCGCGACCGTCCACCACGTCGTCGCCGCCCCGGAGCACGATCACGTCGTTCCCGGACGTGCCGAAGACGGTGTTGTCGCCGTCACCGCGCACGATGTCGGCGCGCTTGCCGTCGCATGTTGGAGCCGCTCCGGCCGGCTGAGCGGCGGCCCCGGCGACGAGCACGCTCAGGCAGCCCAGCAGCGCGATCCTCTGGGTACGTCCGGTCATCGAAGCCCTTTCCCTCTCTCGCCGAATGAGGTCACCAGCGTAATCAGCAAACAGGCGGGCAGATTGCCGTGCCGGGTCGGGGGTCAGTCGTCGACCGACGGGGTCGCCGCCCCCGCTTGATGGTCGAGGCTCGCCGCTTCGACTCGAGCCGGCGCTCTCGCGCCGCCCGGCTCGGCCTCGTGGGCTTGCGCGCGCGGCGAACCGTGAGCGCCGCCGCCAGGCGGCTCCTCAATCGCGCGAGGGCCAGCTCACGGTTGCGCGCCTGACTGCGCGTGTCCTGGGCGCCGGCCGTGAGGCGCGGCCCTACCCGCGACATCACGCGCCGCTTGTCCGCCTCGCTGAGCGCCCGGGAGCCCGCGACGTCGAAGGTCGCCTCGACGCGCGAGGCAGTCACGTTCGCGTGCTGCCCACCCGGGCCGGACGAACGGCTCGCCCGAAGCTCGATCTCGGCGAGCGGGATCGCGACCCTCGGGGTCACGATCATCGGGTCGTCCATCCCCGCCTCCTTCGCCGGCGCGAGTCCGGCCGGGGCCTACCCCAGCCGGGCTGAGCCGTCGCCGCTCTTGCTGAACGCCGTCTCGTCGGCGTAGTAGCGGCGGCTGATCATCTCGAGCACAGCCACGGCGGCGAGTCCCGCGAAGACCACGGAGATCTCCCCGGCAGCCGCATGATGCCCTCGAGGACGACCCAGGTCATGGCCAGGGAGACGGCGGCGACGATCATGGCGCCGATGGCGCCAAGGAGATTTTCTTCCCAAAGCAACCTCATACGTCGACCGGTTCGACGGGCTCCCGCAATCTCCTTGCGGTCAGCGCGCGCGCGGCGCGGCGGGCGGCGAGACGATGCCCTCGTAAGAGCATCGCTCGCCGCCGGCCGGCACCGGCCTTCGGAGTGAGCGCGCTCAGCCCGCGCAGTTGGCCCAGGGCGACGTGCCCGACTGAGCCAGCAGCTGCGAGGCACGGCGGTCCTGCTCGGCCTCGGAGGCGTCGGCCGGGTCGCCGGAACCGCCGACGCCCGCCCATGTCTCCTGAGTGAACTGGTACTTGCCGCGGTACTCGCCGTTCACGGCGTTCGGGTCACCGCCGGACTCGCACTCAGCAATCCGCTGGAGAACGCCCGGAGTGGACGAGCCGCCGCCGCTCGAGGAAGCGCCGCTCGACGAGCTCTGGCCGCCCGAGGACTGCTCGGGTGCCGGCTCCGGCTCGGGAGCGGGCTCCGGCTGGGGCTTCGCCGGCTTCTGGGGCTCCGGTCGCTGCTCCTGCTGCTCCGGCTGCTGCTCGGGCTGGGCCGGCTGCTGCTCGGGCTGCACGGGCTGCTCAGGCTGCGCGGGTTGGGGAGTGACCGCGGGGACCGAGCCGAGGCCGAGCGCGGCGCTCGTCTGCGGGCCCACGACGCCGTCGACCAGCAGCCCGTTCCGCTCCTGGAAGGCGCGAACCGCCTGCAACGTCTGGCGGCCGAAGACCCCGTCGGCCGGGATCCCGAGCGCGCCCTGGACGGTCGCTACGTCGGGCCCGCGATCGCCCTTGGTCGCATATGAGACGGGGGCCACCGCCTGCTCGCTCGAAAACGAGTGTCCAACCGCCAGCGGCGCGCTGACCGACGTCAGCGTGAGCACGGCGGCGAAGGACAGCATGGCGCCGCGCGAGCGGAATCGCCGCCTCGCGGCACGCATGGCCGCCTCGCGGCGCTCACGCGAGCGCTTGAGCGAGTTACGCCAGCGATCGCTGGATGCAAGGTCTGTACTACCGGGCACGGGTTCTCCTTTTCTTTCTGTTTTCGCCTACGGGGTGAGCTGACGGGCTCGCGCAGAGAAAGACCGCGCTACGCCGCACTCATGGCGGCGATTCGCCCCGTGGGTCAGGCAGATGCCCGGCCCAAGTGGTTCCCCCGTTCCCCATCGCCTGAGCGGTGAGGACTCGGCTTGCTTGTTACATATAAGCACAATGTCATGGTGAAAAGTTGCGCCGTGGACGACACATGCAGGGAGATCGTGGCTCGGACGGCCGGCTAACCGGTGTCTCTCGTGGCTAATATGCCGGCCCCCGTAGCAGTCCGCGCCGGCCTGGAAGCGGCCAGGCGCGCGGACGCGAGAGAGGAGCCATGGACACCTGGGACATCCGGTCACTCGACCTCGAGCCACACCGGCCGCAGGTCCTGAGCTCCGACGACGAGACGCGCATCATCGCCATCAACCTCCCTCGCGGCGAGGAGATGCAGGAACACCAGACGCACGAGCGGTCGCTGCTGCTCGTGGTCGAGGGCCGCGTCGAGATCACTCACGAGGAGGAAACGGTCACCGGCGAGGCCGGATTCATCGCCGCCTTCGATCCTGCCGAGCGCCGCGAGGTGCGCGCCAGCGATGACGCGCGCCTCCTCCTGATCCTCGCGCCCTGGCCGGGAGAGGGACATCCAAGCCGGCGCGACTGAGCGGACCCGCAACCGCGCACGTATTCCTCTTGGAGGTCCTTACCCCCGCCGCCGTCCGTCCGCCGCCACAACCCTCGGCCCTGCGATAATCGACGACTCTCTTGGACCCTCGCCGAAAGCGAAAGATCCGGCTGATCGTGGCGCTCAGCGCAGCGGTGCTGCTGGCATCCGCGCTGATCTACACGAGCTTCAACGCCGCGACGGAGGCGAAGACCCCCTCCCAGCTCCTCGAGGCCTCCGACGGCGGCCGGTCGAAGCTCACGGGAGAGGTCGTGGAGGGCTCGGTCAGGCGTGAGGACGACGGCCTGCGCTTCGCGATCCGCGATCGCGAGGGCGCGAGCTCCGTCCCGGTCGACTACAGCGGCGTCGTGCCGGACCCCTTCCGAGAGGGCCGTGAGGTGATCGTCACGGGCGGCATGCAGAGCGGTACGTTCGTGGCCGAGCGCGACTCGCTGGTAACCAAGTGCCCCTCGAAGTTCACCAAGCAGGAGGACCCCGCCTAGTGCCGGGCGGCCGCGTGTCGTCGCCGATCGAGCGCGGTGACCTAGCGCCGGAGCGCTGATGGCGGTCGCCGGCTCCGCCTGCCTCGTCGTCGGCCTGCTCACGGCGCTCTACGCCGTGGGCGCCTCGCTCTATGGTGCTCTGAGCGGCCGCCGCCAGTTCGTCGTCTCCGCGCGCCGCGCGATCTACTGCCTAGCGGGACTGCTCGTCATCGCGATGGGACTGCTCGAGGCCGCGTACCTCCGCTCCGATCTCTCGTTCGCGCTCGTCGCGCAGAACTCCTCGACCGACACGCCCACCTTCTACAAGGTCACCGCGATGTGGTCGAGCCAGGCGGGCTCGCTGCTCCTCTGGGTCTTCCTTCTCGCGGTGTTCTCGAGCGCCGCCCTGTTCGTCACTCGCCGGAAGCACCGGGAGATCGCTCCCTACGCAACGGCGGTGCTCGGTGGGATCGCGGCCTTCTTCCTCTGCCTGATGCTCCTGTTCGACGAGAGTCCCTTCAAGACGTTGGCCATGCCGCCGGCGGAGGGCGCCGGGCTCAACCCGCTGCTGCGCCACCCGGCGATGATGTTCCACCCGCCCATGCTCTACACGGGCTACGTGGGCTTCTCGATCCCGTTCGCCTTCGCGATCGGCGCGCTGATCACGCGCCGCACGAACGCCGACTGGATTCGCTCGACGCGGCGGTTCGCGCTCGTGGCTTGGACCTTCCTCGGGTTCGGCATCCTGCTCGGAGCGCTGTGGTCGTACTCCGAGCTCGGTTGGGGGGGCTACTGGGCGTGGGATCCGGTCGAGAACGCCTCGCTCATGCCCTGGCTCGTGGGAACCGCCTTCCTGCACTCGATCATGGTTCAGGAGCGGCGCGGGATGCTGAAGGTCTGGAACGTGTCGCTGATCATCGGCACGTTCGTGCTGGCGCTGCTCGGCACGTTCCTTGTGCGCTCGGGGATTCTGGACTCGATCCACGCGTTCGGCGCGTCGACGCTCGGTCTGCCGTTCCTCATGTTCATCGCCACCGTGCTCGTCCTGTCGGTCGCACTCGTGATCGCTCGCCTGGACGACCTCCGCTCGGAGGCGAAGCTCGATTCGCTGGCGTCTCGCGAGGGGTTCTTCCTGCTCAACAACTTCGTGCTCGTGGGGCTCTGCTTCGTGATCTTCTGGGGCACGTTCTTCCCGCTGATCTCGGAGGCGGTCACCGGGACCGAGGCAAGCGTCGGTCCGCCCTGGTTCAACCGCTACACCACGCCCCTGGCGCTCGTCCTGGTCCTGCTGGCCGGCGTGGGCCCTGTGGTGGCCTGGCGCCGGGTCACGCTCGCGAACCTGCGCAGGGCCTTCCTCGTCCCGGCCCTGGCCGCGCTGCTGACGCTCGCCGCGCTCCTACTCGTAACGCCCGCGGCCGAGAGCGCCACTTCGCTCATCATGTTCTGCTTTATCGCGTTCACCGTCGCGGTCGTGGCTCAGGAGTTCTGGCGCGGAGTTCGAGCCCGCCGGGTGATGTCGAGCGACTCCTGGGGCGCCGCGCTCGTCAACCTCGTCGCCCGCAACCGGCGCCGCTACGGGGGCTACATCGTTCACCTCGGAATCGCGGTCCTGTTCCTCGGGGTGGCCGCGTCCTCGGCGTTCGTCGAGCAGCGCGACGTCCGTCTCTCGCCGGGTGAGACCACGCGGGTGGGCGACTACACGATCACCTACCGGGAGCCCACCGCCGAGATCGTCGGGGACAGCGCGGGCACGGGCGCGCCGATCACGCTCGGGGCGGTGCTCGACGTCCGAAAGGGCGATCAGACCTTCACGCAGCGGCCGGTGCGGAACTACTACCCATCGCAGGACGCCTCGCTCGGGCCGATCGGGCGTTACTTCGAGGGCGAGGCCACCAGCGAGGTGGACCTACGGTGGGGGCTCCGCCGCGATCTTTGGACCGCGGTCCAGCCGGACATCGCCGACCTCCAGGAGCCGATCCAGGAGGCCAACGAGAAGTTTGCCGACGCCCCGGGCGATGTCCAGGCGATCGCCATCGCGGCCATCGTCGAGCGGTACCGCAGGCAGCCGCCGCCGGCGGCCTTCCGCGTGCTCGTCTCGCCGATGGTCAGCTGGATCTGGGTCGGTGGGGCGATCGTGATGGTCGGGGCGCTCACCGCGCTGTGGCCGTCGGCCGACGCGCGCCGGCGGAAGGTCGCGAGCGTCTACGGCGCGCGCCTCGGCCGCGAGCTCTCGCGCGCCTAGCGCTCACCCGGTGACACCCTAGGGCGTCGTGGAGTACGTGCTCGCCATCGTCGTCCTGGGCGTCGTCGTGGCGCTGTTCGTCGCGCGACCGCTGATGGGCGGGGGCGACGACGATCGCCGCGAGGACGAGCGCCGAGCGGACCTCGAGGCGGCCAAGGAGGCGAAGTACCGCGAGATCCGCGACGTGGAGCTCGACTTCCAGATGGGAAAGCTGTCCGAGCCCGACTACCGGGCGACCGACCGCGAGCTGCGCGAGCAGGCGATCGCGATCCTCAAGGAGCTCGACGAGGTCGACTAACCTTTCGACCGATGGAAGCGATCCTCAGCGGGCTCCAGATCATCCTCTCGGTCGTGCTCATGCTGCTCGTGCTCCTGCACTCGGGCAAGGACGCCGGGCTGTCGGGAGCCTTCGGCGTGGGCGGCGGCGCCGGCCCGTTCGGCGGCGGCTCGCTTGTCGAGCGGAACCTCGACCGCTGGACGATCGCGTTCGCGCTCATGTGGGTCGCGAACGTGATCGTGCTGATCAAGATCTAGACGGTCCCTCCCTACGCGTTAAACCGCACTCCCGCGGTCCTGAGGGCGGGGCAGAGCACGCCGGTCGCGAAGCGCCGTCCGTAGTACTCGCCCTCGCTGGTCAGGACCGGCCGAGCTGACAGGTCCTGCGTTCGCTCCAGGATGCCGAGCACGCTGTCGGTGAACCGGAGGTCGCCGAGCGGAGCCGCGATCTTGCCGTCCTCGATCAGGAACGTCCCGTCGCGCGTCAGGCCCGTCAGAAGCGTCTCCTTGGGGCGGACCGGGTTCGTGTACCAGAGGCGCGTCACGTAGACGCCGCGCTCGATCGGCGCGCAGAGCGCGGCCTCGTCGGCCGCGCCACCGCCCACCAGCACGAGGTTCGTAGGCGCCGGACCCATCGGCGCCCCGCCGGGAGCTAGCGCATGTCCCGTGGTCCGCGCGCCCGCGAGTGCCGCGCTGCGCGTGTCGTGCACGACCCGGTGCGCCACGCCGTCCTGGATCAGCGGGAGCGGAGCCTTCGGCACCCCCTCGGCGTCGAAGGCTCGAGGCAACGTGCCGCGATAGCGAGGGGAGTCCGAGAGGTTGATGCTGGCCGCGGCCACGCGCTTGCCGAGGCGGCCCGCGAGCGCACCGCGCTCCTCGGCATGCGCCAGGCCGTTGAAGGCAAGCGCGCCGAGCCAGGTGAGCAGCTCCCCGACGGCGGTCGCCTCCATGACCACCGGGTACTCCCCCGCCGGCAGCCGGGCCGGCTCGGCGGCGGCTGCGGTCGCCTTGCGCGCCGCGGTCTCGGCGATAGTCCGAGGATCGAGCCCCGTGGTCGCGACGCTCGTCGCGGCGGCGAACCCGCTGGTACCGCCGGGCGTGATGGCCGCGACCTTCATGTACGCGTCCGTCAGGCGGTCGACCGCAGCCGCTCCGGCGGTGGAGGCGATCGCCGTCTCCACCTCGGCCGCCGTCCACACCCCGTGTGCCTCCGCGCCCTGCGCTGCGGTCGCCTCGAAGGCGGCCGCGAGAGCCGCACCGCCCTCGGCCGGGTCGAGCCGAGCCGTCCGCGCGTCGTGGCCGTCGTGCGGGCGGCCCGCGGCCGGCGATGGAAGGCCCGGGTACGGGCCGCTGTCCTCGGACGCGGCGGTGGCCGCCGCCGAGGCCGCCGCCGCGCGGACGCAGGCCTTCAGTGACTCGTCGTCCGTGCGGTTGGTCGCAGCACTGCCGGTGTGGCCGTCGCGCAAGATCGTCGCCTCGAGGGTGAGGTCATCGACTGCGGTGGCCTGCGTGGGACGCGAGCGCCCGAAGCGGAGGAGGAGTGAGCGCTCGGCGGTGACCGTGGCCTGGGCCTCCTCGCCGGAGTCCAGGAGGCTCAGCGCCCGCTGTGCCAGCGTGAGCGCCCCGCCGGTCACGCGACTCCGACCTGCACGTCGCGAAAGCGAGCCGGCGCGGTTCCGTGCGAGGCATGAATCGCTTGACCTGGCTCGCCCTTGCCGCAGTTGAGGACGCTCCAGAGTCGCCACTCCGGAGCCGAGCAGATCGCGTCGAGGGCGGCCCAGAACTCGGGCGTGACGCCCGCGTAGGTGGGATTCCTCACGAGTCGGCCCAGGCGTCCGTCGCGGATCTCGCGCCCGACCTCCGTCGCGAACTGGAAGTGCAGTCGCCGGGAGTCGATGGACCACGAGCGGTTCGTCTCCATGTAGATCCCGCGTTCGGTCGAAGCGATCAGGTCGTCCAGCGAGCCGGCGTCGCCCGGCTCGAGGTTGACGTTGGTCATGCGCACGAGCGGCTGCCGCGCGAAGCCCGCCGCGCGCATGCACCCGCCGGAGCGATCGAGACCGATCTCGGCGGCCGACTCGCGTGAGGAGAGGAACCCCCTCAGTACACCTTCGCGCACGAGCGGGACGGCCTGGCCGGCCACGCCCTCGTCGTCCCAGGCGAAGCTCCCGAGGCCGCCGGCGACGGTCGCGTCCGCCGTCACGTTCATCAGCGGGGAGCCGTAGCGGTAGGAATCGAGGTCATCCCGGCTCAAGAAGCTCGTGCCCGCATAGGACGCCTCGAGGCCGAGCACGCGGTCGAGCTCGGTGGCGTGGCCGACCGACTCGTGAAGCTGGAGCGCGAGCTGCTCCCCGTCGAGCACCAGGGTCGTGCGCTCGGTCGGACATGGCGGCGCTGTGAGGAGGGCTACCGCCTCGTCGGCCACGCGCGGCGCCTGCTCGACGAGGTCGAGTCCGGCGAAGTGCTCGTATCCGCCCTGCATCACCTGGCCTCGAAACGAGCCGGGGTAGGAGCGGACCTGCGACTCGGCCTCGCTCGTGGCGACCGCCGTCATCCCGCCGCCGCACTCCGTCGTGCGCTGCTCGCACAGGGCTCCCTCGCTGGAGGCGAACGTCGTCTCCTCGGCGAAAGCGAGAAACTCGGCCTGGGTCACGGATATGCGCGGATCGCCGCGCATGGCTGTGTCGGCGGCGCTAAGAACGGCGAGCTTGTCCTCGATCGGCACCGAGAACGGATCGGTTGTGCCCGTGGCCTCGTGGCGACCGCTCGCGGGCACCTCCGAGGCGAGCGGGGACGAGCGCGAGCGCGGCTGCGCGGCGGCCACGGCCAGCGCTCGGCTCAAGGCATCCTCGGCCGCCGTGCGGTCGGTCATGCGCGTCGCGGCGAAGCCCCATGCCGCGCCCACGCGCACGCGGACGCCGAGCCCCTCGTCGTCGGTCCGCTCGACGCGGTCAACGCGCCCCGAGCGTGTGGCGATCCGCTCGGAGCGGGAGCGCACATGACGGGCATCGACATAATCGGCGCGTCCCCGTCCCGCGTCCACCACCATCTCGCTGAGCAGCGATCTCATCGCGGCCGCCAGGCTACGCGTTGGCGTCCGAGCCCGGTGACAGCATCGCGAGGCGGGGACGTCCCAGGAGAGGAGCGACTTGGCAAGGTGGTGGCGTAGGAAGCGGGCGCCGGAGGAAAGCGAACCGGCGGACGGCGACGGGCAGGAAGGCGCCGAGCCGGATCGTGCGGCGCGCGTCGAGCAGCCGGATGGTTCACCCCAACCGGGAGCCGGTGGCGAGCCGCCCGCGAGCGACACGGCGGCGACCGCTGAGGCGGGCACTGCCGGCACCGAGCCGCCACTCTCCTCCGTGGCCGACAAGGTCCAGGCCGTGCTCGCGGCCGCGGAGGACACCGCCGAGGCGATTCGCCGCGAGGCCGAGGTCGACGCCACCCGTGTGGCCGAGGAGCGGCGAAGGCAGGAGCAGGCCGCGAGGGAGCTTCGCCACCTCTCCCGGCTCGCGGACGCGCTGTCGGTCCAAGCTGAGAGCGTGAAGCGACAATGCGCGGTGCTGTACGGGCTGCTGCCGGGTGTCGACGATGGGCCTCAGCTGAGCACCGACCCCGCCCCCGCGCCCGACGTCGAACCGCCCCTCGGCCACGCGGCCCGTCCGACGGAGTCGTCGACGAGCGACGCCGACGACGCGCCCGCGGCCAACCCACCAGCGCCTACCGACCCGTCCGCTCCTCCCGAGGCGGCGTCCGCGCAGCCTGACCTCAACG
>JAUJOA010000004.1:0-71216 GCA_030447875.1 Thermoleophilaceae bacterium | reverse complement strand
CCTACCGACCCGTCCGCTCCTCCCGAGGCGGCGTCCGCGCAGCCTGACCTCAACGGCGGGGTTGGTCTCTTCGCACACCAGCGCGTCCAGGCATATCGGATGAAGCTCGCCGGGGCCGAGCGCGAGGAGGTCGAGTCCTTCCTCGAGGAGGCCGGTGTCGAGGACCCGCTGCGAATGGCCGCTGACATCTACGGCGAGCGATCCGACCCACCGGCCGAGGCATGACGCGCCAGCAGCGCGTCGCCAGCGGCTCGTGCCGCGCGAGTTAGATTCATGACGTGAGCGAGATCGCCTTCAAGCCGTCGCCGTCGCTCTATCCGTTCGAGTCGCGGTGGTTCGACAGCTCGTCCGGGCGCCTTCACTACGTTGACGAGGGGAGCGGCCCGCCGATTCTCATGTTGCACGGGAACCCCACGTGGAGCTTCCTCTACCGAGAGATCGTCAAGTCGCTGCGGCCGAGCTTTCGCTGCATCGCCGTCGACTACCTGGGCTTTGGCCTCTCGGCGCGCCCGGCCCACTTCGGCTACACGGCGGCCGAGCACGCGACGGTGGTGGCGGAGCTGGTCGAGCGCCTTGACCTGCGCGAGGCGATCCTCCTGGGCCACGATTGGGGCGGCCCGATCGGGCTCTCCGTCGCGTCCTCCGCCGCCAACCGCTTCGCCGGGCTGGTGCTCGGCAACACGTGGTTCTGGCCACCCGACCGCTCGATGAGGACGTTCAGTCGAATCATGTCCAGCTCGCCGCTGCAGCGGGCGATCCTCAATCGCAACTTCTTCGTCGAGCGGCTCATGCCCGTCGCCACCGCCCGCAAGCTGAGCGACGAGGAGATGGAGCATTATCGTCGCGTGCAGCCGACCCCTGAGGACCGCGTCGGGGTGGCGGAGTTCCCGCGCCAGATCGTGGCCGCTACGCCATGGCTCTCGGAGCTCGCGGTCCGCGTCCCGCGCGAGCTGGGAGCAAAGCGGGCGCTGGTCGTGTGGCCCATGCGCGACGTCGCCTTCCCTGCCGGGAAGCTCCTGCCGCGGATGCGGGAGACCTTCTCGGATCTCGTCGTCGTGGAGCTGGCGCGGGCGAAGCACTACCTCCAGGAGGACGCCCCGGGCGACGTCTCCGCGGCGATCAGGGAGCGCTTCGCTCCGTAGGCGGAGCCGTGGGCCGGCTCAGCGCTTGTCGAGCACGCGATCGATCAGGCCGTACTCCACGGCCTGCTCGCCGGTGAAGAAACGGTCGCGCTCCATGTCGCGATTGACCTGCTCGACGGGCTGTCCCGTGTGCTTCGCGTAGACCTCGTCGAGCCGCTGGCGAATCGCCAGCACCTCGCGGGCGTGGATGTCGATGTCGCTCGAGACGCCCTCGAACCCGCCCGAGGGCTGATGGATCAGGATGCGGCTGTTGGGAAGCGCCGCGCGCTTGCCCTCGGTGCCGCCGGCCAGCAGGAGCGAGCCCATCGACATCGCCACCCCGACGCAGGTGGTCTGCACGTCGGGCTTGATGAACTGCATCGTGTCGTAGATGGCCAAGCCCGCGTACACCGAGCCGCCCGGTGAGTTGAGGTAGATCGACACGTCCTTGTCGGGATCATCCGACTCCAGGTGGAGGAGCTGCGCGACGACGATGTTGGCCACCTGGTCGTCGATCGGCTCGCCAAGGAAGATCACCCGCTCGCGAAGCAGCCGCGAGTAGATGTCGAACGAGCGCTCGCCGCGCGAGTCCTGCTCGATGACCATCGGGACCAGGGGCATGGCCTAAGGCTAGGCGCTCTCCGCGCCGCTCGGGCGCTCGGGGGCGACCGGCTCCTCGTGACCGAGCCACGCGAGCACCGCCGCGCGCGAGAAACGCCAGTCCGAGCCGATCTTGCGGCCGGGAAGCTCGCCCTCCTCGGCGAGTGCCTCAACGGCCTCTTCCGCGACCTCGAGGAGGTCGGCCACCTGTTCGAGGGTCAGCACGTCGGGCGCGCCGAGCGGGCGAAACGAGTGACGCCCGATCGCAAGTGCGTCGTCGGCCGTCTCGACGGTCACGCGCCGGCGGTCGCCGCTCGACGAGTGTGCCGCGCCCGAGCTCGCCTCAGCGCGCAAATGCCGGAGCGCCTCGAGGCCGGTCGGCGAGCTGGGATCCACGTATCTCGCCACGAGGCCCGTCACGAGGTCCTGCTTCGCGGCCTTGAGCTCGAAGGCGGCGCGGTCGAGCTTGTCCGCCTCGGCGGTGGGTATCCGCACGAAGAGCGCGGAGGTATCGGGTCGGCGGCGTGGCTCGGCGGCTGACATATCGTGATAGCACGATAGCACGATAGCACGAGCGCGGTCGCGTCCCGGCAATCGCCGTCACCGAAGCCGGTCACGACGGCTCTATGACGCGAAGAACCCCGACGGCCCGAGGGGTTGCCCCGTCATAGCCCTCGGCAGATATTGCTCCTGGAGGATCGATGCGACGAGCTCTCGCCGGCTGCTCACGCCGGTCTTGTCGAAGATCGACTTGAGGTGGTCAAGGATGGTGTTGGGCGTGATTCGCAGCCTGTCGGCGATCTCGCTCGTCGACAGGGCCCGGCAGACGAGTCCCGTCAGCACCTGCTCCTGTTTCGTCAAGCCGTAGGCCATCATCAGGACTGGAGCGAGCTCAGCGGGCGAGGGTTCCTCGATGACCACTGCGATAGCGTCCGTCTCCGGAGTCGCCATCCGGGAGGCATGGAGTACCGCCCACCGCCCCGCCCGGGTTCGAACCCTGAGCCTTGGAAGCCCGTCCGGGGGGACCTGCGCGCCTCGGAATCGCGCGGCGAGCGCGTGGACTTCCATGGGCACCCCGGAGCGCTCAGGCTCGGGGTGTCCGAGCTCTTCGAGCCAGCGCTCGCCTGCCTCCGTCGTCGAAAGGAGTGAGCCGTCGTGCGCCATCAGCACGATCCCCGGTGCGTCTGCGACGTCCCCGAACTCGGCGCTCGCGACGAGGATGCCCGCCCTGATTCCCTCAGCGAGGTGCGGAGCGAGGCGATGCACGTAGGCGACTTCCTGGCGAGAGAACCGCGCCCCCGCCTCTCGATGCAAACACATGTAGCCCCAGCAGCTGCCGCCGACCCGGAGCACCGCCCGCAGCTCGTCGCCGAGACCAAGTGGCCGGAAGATGTCGCGGTAGCGGGGACTCGCGCCCATGTTCCATCGGTCGCCTCGCCGAGCGTGCGCACGCCCAGGCGCTCCCGTGCGAGCGCCGTCCACTTATTGACGTCCGCATCCACGAACTCGTTCTGGATGAAGTAGGGAACCGTCTCGGCCGGGATCTCTTCCTGGTGCGGCTGGGTGAAGAAGCGTCGTCGGATCGACGGTGGCCCAGAAGGCGGCATCGAAGGGCACCGCCCGGCGAAGACGCGGGAGCACTCGATCGCGCAGCGCGTCCGGGGGAAGGCCAGACCGGCAGGTCTCGACGATCGCAGCCGTCAGGTTCTCGAGCGCCGGTCCGCGCTTCACCCGTGTAACTCTCGATCCAGCCAGGATCCCGGTCCACGCCAGCTGGATTCTAGATCCGCTCCGGTCAGCCGCTGGCGGCTCGGGCTCGGGCAGTACGCCGAGCTGACCCAGCAGCCCGAGCTTCGTCGCGGGACACCCACCTCCGCGATCCTGCCGCCGGCGATCCGCTCGATCGTGACGCCGTCCATCTCAAAACGCCTGTCCGTGGCGGCGATGGGGCCGAGCTGACCTCGATGCGTCCCGCGCGCACGCCAGCGCGTCACCACCTTGCCGTCCTCGGCGATCTGGTCTTCCACCACGCTGTGCGCGTCCGGGAAAGCTTGCCGGTAGCTCGTCACGAACCTATTCACCGCATCGAGACCATGAAGCTCACCGTCGCCGGCCGTCCCGTGGACCACCACGTCAGGACTGAAGATCTCATCAGCGAGCGCCTCGTCACCGGTGCTGAACAGTTCCGTGAACCGCCGCGCGAGCTCCTTGTTGACCGTAGACATCGCCTACCCCCATCCGTTCGCCCCGTCCAGCAGACGCTGGACCCTGCGGGAACGCTACGGCCGGTTGGGTCCAAGGGCCATCAACTCTCTGGGATCTTTCTCGAGCAGACGCGGCGAGGTTCGCTCGAGCGAGCGCGTGTGGCCTAAGCCCCTGCCGGACCAAACGCCGCAACCGTCTTTGGGCGATGCGCCCAGGGAGACTCGAACTCCCACGGACCATAAGGTCCACAAGGCCCTCAACCTTGCGCGTCTACCAATTCCGCCACAGGCGCGTAGCAGCGCCCGATTATAGGGCCGCCCCGTTCGAGGCTCCGCTCGTTGCAGCCGTCCGCGGGGACGCTAGTCTACCGAACACATGTTCGTTTCATGCACTCGGCGGCCATCGACGGAAAGGCACGGCTCATGGTCGATCTCAATCTGACGAAGCGCCAGCAGGAGATCTTCGACTACATCAAGCGCTACTCGGCGAAGCACGGGTATCCGCCGACGGTGCGCGATATCGGCAAAGCGATCGGCCTGACTTCCTCCTCGACCGTTCACACCCACCTCGCGAACCTCGAGAAGGTTGGCCTCCTCAAGCGCGATCCGACCAAGCCGCGGGCGATAGAGGTGCTGGTCGACAAGGCCAAGCGCGCCGCCGGAGCGCCAAGCGGGCTTCCGGTCGTGGGCCAGGTCGCGGCCGGAGCGCCTGTGCTCGCCGAAGAGCACATCGAGGAGTACCTCGACGTGCCGCGCCTGGCGGGCGGGGATGAGGGCGACTACCTGCTGCGCGTGGCGGGCGACTCGATGAAGGACGCCGGCATCCTCGAGGGTGATCACGTGGTCGTTCGGCGCCAGGACACCGCGCGTAACGGGGAGATAGTGGTCGCGCTCGTCGAGGACGAGGCGACCGTGAAGCGCTTCTTCAAGGAGAAGGGCCACGTACGGCTTCAGCCGGAGAATGCGGCGATGGAGCCGATCCGCGTCAAGGACGTGGCCGTGCTCGGACGCGTCGTCGGCGTATGCAGGAGGGTCGGATGAGCCGGGCGGCAACCATTAACGCGCCGCGCCAGGCGCGGCTCCACGATGATCTTCTACGGCGCGAGCGGCCGGTCCCGGCTCGCGCGTCGCGAGGACCCAGGCATGCTCCGACGGCGGCAGGCTCACGCTCGAGCAGCGGATCTCAGCGTATGGGAGGAGCCTGCGCGCCGCCGGGGCGGCCGAGTGCCCGGTGTGCCGGGGCCGCATGGAGCGAGTCGCCGATGCCGGGGGTGCCGGCGCTGCGGCTCGGTTCTCGCCTGAAGGGCATTGCCCGACGCCTATCGCGACGCTGGACCGCCGGGCTTCCTGCGCCTACCATCCACTTGCTGGTCAAGCAGCCGCGGAGGTCGGGGAGAAAACCGGCCCTCGAGGAAAGTCCGGACACCGCAGGGCGGGGTGGTCGGGGGAATCCGACCCGGGGAAACCCGCGGGAAAGTGCCACAGAAACACACCGCCTAAGCGGCGGGCCCTCACGTGAGGCCCGTCGCCGGCAAGGGTGAAATGGTGCGGTAAGAGCGCACCGGCGGCGTGGCGACACGCCGGCCAGGCAAACCCCACCCGGTGCAAGGCCAAGCAGGGACGTCGACGCTGCCCGCCGAGTCCCAGGTAGGCCGCAGGGCCACGAGGCCCGCTCCGGCACGCCGGAGCAGATGGATGGCTGCTCTAGACAGAATCCGGCTTACAGGCCAGTTAACACGGGGGCCCCGTCACACGGCGGGGTCCCTGTCATTTCGCGGTAGAACGACTACGTCGCCGGTCATCGAGAGGGAGTTGACGACCGGTCCCGAGCGTGGCTACGGGGTCGACCAGGAGTACCTCGTCGTGCGCTTCGACGCCGGCGGGCGGGTGCGCTCGGTGGCGCTCGAGACCGACTGACGAGACCCTCGAACGGGGCGGCGAAGAAATTTCGCCGCCGGCCCACGATTCCGCCCACTTCACCGGTAGCATTTCTCTGCCTCGTCCCGCCCGAGGCCGTACCTCCCTACCCATATGCACTTCGCCAAGCGACCACGGCCGCCGGTCTCTACGACCCGGCATTCGAGCACGATGCCTGCGGCATCGGCGCCGTCGCCTGCCTGTCCGGCAAGCCGACCCATTTGACGGTCGAGCGAGCGCTTCACGGCGCTCGACTCGCTCGAGCACCGCGGGGCGAGCGGGTCCGAGATCGACACGGGCGATGGCGCCGGGATCCTGCTTCAGCTACCCGACGCCTTCCTTCGCGAGGTCGCCGGCTTCGAGCTGCCGCCGCTCGGTAGCTACGCCGTCGGCGTCTGCTTCCCCTTCCGAGGGAGACGAGCGCCGAGCGGAGATCGAGCGACTGATCGAGCGGACGATCGAGGCCGAGGGACAGGAGCTGCTCGGCTGGCGCGACGTGCCGGTCGACGGCTCGGTGCCGGGGCCGAGTTCGGCCGCAGGTGGAGCCTGAGATCAGGCAGGTGTTCGTAGGCTCGGCGCTCGCCGACCAGGATGCCTTCGAGCGCAAGGTCTACGTGATCCGGCGGCTGATCGAGCGCGCCGCCGGAGACGACCTGGCGATCCCGTCGTTCTCCTCTCGAACGGTGGTCTACAAGGGCATGCTCACCTCGCCGCAGCTGCCGCGGTACTACCCGGATCTGCGCGATGAGCGCATCGCCACGGCGCTTGCGCTCGTGCACTCCCGCTTCTCGACCAACACCTTCCCGAGCTGGGAGCTCGCGCACCCCTACCGGCTGATCGCCCACAACGGCGAGATCAACACGCTGCGCGGCAACGTCAACTGGATGCGCGCGCGCGAGTCGGCGCTCGTCAGCGAGCTGTTCGGCGACGACCTCGACAAGCTCGCGCCGGTCGTCCGGCCGGGCGGGAGCGACTCCGCGATCTTCGACAACGTGCTCGAGCTGCTCGTCCTCGGCGGGCGGACGCTGCCTCACGCGCTGATGATGATGATCCCCGAGGCGTGGGAGGGGAGGACGGACATACCGGAGCATGTCCACGACTTCTACGCCTACCACTCGTGCCTCATGGAGCCGTGGGACGGTCCCGCGGCGGTGGCGTTCTGCGACGGCCGCGTGATCGGCGCGACGCTCGACCGCAATGGCCTGCGGCCCGGCCGCTGGCAGCTCACCCGCGACGGGTTCGTGGTCCTCGCCTCCGAGACGGGCGTGCTCGAGGCGCCGCCCGAGGAGATCGTCGCCAAGGGTCGCCTCCAGCCGGGCAAGATCTTCCTCGTCGACGTCGAGCAGGGGCGCATCGTCGAGGACGGTGAGATCAAGCACGAGATCGGTACGAGCAAGCCGTACGGCCACTGGTACCGGACGCGCTCATGCCGCCTGGAGGAGCTCGACGAGGTGGCCCCGCGTGAGCTCGCCGCCGAGCCGCTGCGCACGCGACAGCGGCTCTTCGGCTACACGCAGGAGGACCTGAGGGTGACGCTCGCCCAGATGGGGGGCACATCGGCCGCCGAGCCGATCGGCTCGATGGGCAACGACTTCGCGCTGGCGGTGCTGTCCGACCGCGGGCCACTTCTCCCGTCCTACTTCAAGCAGCTCTTCGCGCAGGTGACGAACCCGCCGATCGACCCGATCCGCGAGGAGCTCGTGATGAGCCTCTCGACGAAGGTCGGGCCTGAGGAGAACCTGCTCGGGGAGACCGCCGAGCACGCGCACCAGCTCGTGATACCGCACCCGCTGCTCACGAGCAGCGAGCTCGAGAAGCTGCGCCAGATCAACCACCACGTCTTCCGCGCGAACACGCTCGACGCCACCTGGCCGGTCGAGGAGGGACCGAAGGGGCTCGAGCGCGCGCTCGAGCGCCTGGCGAGCGAGGCGTCGAGCTGCATCGAGGTCGGCGACAACATCCTGATCCTCTCCGACCGCGCCGCCGGGCCGGACCGCGCGCCGATCCCCGCCCTGCTGGCGGTCTCGGCCGTCCACCACCACCTGGTGAGGGAGGGCACGCGGCTGCGCTGCGGCCTCGTCGTGGAATCCGGTGAGCCGCGCGAGGTGCACCACCTCTGCTGCCTGCTCGGTTACGGGGCGGCCGCGGTCAACCCCTACCTCGCGCTCGAGACCCTGCACGAGATGTTCGACCATGACCTCCTGCCCGGCGTCGAGGGCGCGGCCGAGGCCGAGCGCAACATGGTCAAGGCGGCCGGCAAGGGGATTCTCAAGACGATCAGCAAGATGGGCATCTCCACGGTTCGCAGCTACTCGGGCGCACAGATCTTCGAGGCCGTCGGCCTCGAGCGGGAGTTGATCGACCGCTACTTCACCGGCACGACGTCGCGGATCGGGGGCATCGGCCTCGACGTGCTGGCGGTGGAGACTCTCGCTCGTCATCGCCGCGCCTACCCGCGGGAATCGCAGCCGCTGGACGCGGAGATCCTGAACGTGGGCGGCGTCCACGCCTGGCGGCGGGACGGCGAGCACCACCAGTGGAACCCGGACACGATCGCCGGCGTGCAGCACGCCGTACGCGCCGGCGGTCCCGAGGCCTACGAGCAGTTCACCCAGACTGTGAACGACGAGTCGAAGCGGCGCGCCACGCTTCGCGGGCTGCTCAAGCTCAAGCTGCCCGACGACCCCATCGCGCTCGAGGAGGTCGAGCCCGCCGAGGAGATCGTCAAGCGGTTCGCCACCGGCGCGATGTCGCTCGGCTCGCTCTCCGCCGAGGCGCACGAGACGCTGGCGATCGCGATGAACCGGCTGGGCGGCAAGTCGAACACCGGCGAGGGCGGCGAGGATCCACGCCGCTACACGCCCGAGCCGAACGGCGACAGCCGCCGCTCGGCCATCAAGCAGGTCGCGTCCGGCCGCTTCGGGGTGACCGCCGAGTACCTCGTCAACGCCGACGACCTGCAGATCAAGATGGCGCAGGGCGCGAAGCCCGGCGAGGGAGGGCAGCTGCCGGGTCACAAGGTCGACGACTACATCGCGAAGATCCGGCACTCGACGCCCGGGGTGGGGCTGATCTCACCCCCGCCGCACCACGACATCTATTCGATCGAGGATCTCAAGCAGCTGATCTTCGACCTCCGCTGCGCCAACCCGCAGGCGCGCGTGAGCGTCAAGCTCGTCTCCGAGGTCGGCGTAGGCACGGTGGCCGCGGGCGTCGCCAAGGCGAACTCGGACCACGTGACCATCTCGGGCCACGACGGCGGCACCGGCGCCTCGCCCGTCTCCTCGATCCAGTCGGCGGGCGTGCCGTGGGAGATCGGGCTGGCGGAGACTCAGCAGACGCTTGTGCTCAACAAGCTGCGCGATCGCATCGTCGTTCAGGCCGACGGCCAGATGAAGACCGGCCGCGACGTGGTGATCGGCGCTCTGCTCGGAGCCGAGGAGTTCGGCTTCTCCACGGCGCCGCTAATCACGATGGGCTGCATCATGATGCGCGCCTGCCACCTGAACACCTGCCCGGTCGGGATCGCCACCCAGGACCCCGAGCTGCGCAAGCGCTTTCGCGGCCAGCCGGAGCACGTGGTCAACTACTTCTTCTTCATCGCCGAGGAGGTTCGCCGGCTGATGGCGCAGCTCGGCGTCCGGAAGTTCGAGGACCTCGTCGGCCGTACGGAGCTGCTCCAGGCGGAGGAGGCGATCGAGCACTGGAAGGCGCGCGGGGTCGACCTGACGGAGCTCCTGCGCACGCCCGACGTGCCGCCGGAGGTGGCGCGCCGGCGGGTGCGCGCCCAGGATCCCGTCCTCGACGACCACCGCGACCACGAGTTGATCGAGCTGGCCGCCGCGACGCTCGACGGCGGGCCGTCCGTGGAGGTGACGCTGCCGGTCAAGAACAAGCACCGCGGCGTAGGCGGCCTCCTCTCGGGCGAGATCGCCCGTCGCTACGGCGCGAATGGGCTGCCCGAGGACTCGATCGTCGCGCGCCTCGAGGGGTCGGCCGGACAGAGCTTCGGCGCGTGGCTGGCGCCGGGCGTCACGCTCATCCTGCACGGCGACGCCAATGACTACACCGGGAAAGGCCTGTCCGGCGGAGTGATGGCCGTCCGCCCGCCCGAAGGGTCGGGCTTCACCGCCGAGGAGAACGTGGTCATCGGGAACACGGTGCTCTACGGCGCGACGGCCGGTCGGGCGTTCTTCCGCGGCCTCGCCGGCGAGCGCTTCGCGGTACGCAACTCGGGCGTGAGCGCCGTCGTCGAGGGCTGCGGTGACCACGGCTGCGAGTACATGACCGGCGGGCGCGTGATCGTGCTCGGGCCGACCGGGCGCAACTTCGCCGCCGGAATGAGCGGCGGAGTCGCCTACGTCCTGGACGAGGCGGGGGCCTTCCCCGCGCGCTGCAACCGCCAGATCGTCGAGCTCGAGACGCCCACGACCGAGGACCTCGAGGAGGTCCGCCGCCTCGTGGCCGAGCACGGCGAGCGCACGGACAGCTCCGTGGCCGCGCGCGTGCTGCGCGACTGGGAGGGGCTCACCGGCGCCTGGGTCACGGTCATGCCGGTCGACTACAAGCGGGCGCTCACCGCGGCGGCGGAGCGCGCTGCCACCGGTGGCGGCGACGCGTCACACATCGGAAGCCCGAGCGGCAGCGAGGAAGAGGTGGTGGCGGCCGGTGGGTGAGGTCGGTGGCTTCCTCAAGATCCATCGCCAGGCCGCATCGAAGCGGCCGATCGAGGAGCGGGTCCACGACTTCAAGGAGTTCGAGCTCAGGCCCCCGGTGGCGCAGCTTCGCGAGCAAGGCGCGCGCTGCATGGAGTGCGGCGTGCCGTTCTGCCACCAGGGCTGCCCGCTCGGCAACCTGATTCCCGACTGGAACGACCTGGTCTACCGCGACCGCTGGCGCGAGGCGATCGACCAGCTCCACGCCACGAACAACTTCCCTGAGTTCACCGGCCGCATCTGCCCCGCGCCGTGCGAGGCCGCGTGCGTGCTCGACATCAACGACGACCCGGTCACGATCAAGAACATCGAGGTCGCGATCATCGACCGCGCCTTCGAGGAGGGTTGGGTCAAGCCACGGCCCCCGGCGATCCGCAGCGGCCGGTCGGTCGCCGTCGTCGGCTCCGGTCCCGCCGGGCTGGCCGCGGCGGCGGAGCTCAACCAGTTCGGCCATACGGTCACGCTTTACGAGCGGAACGACAGGATCGGCGGGCTCCTCCGCTACGGCGTGCCGGACTTCAAGCTCGACAAGGGCGTGGTGCAGCGCCGAGTGGACATCCTCGCCGAAGAAGGCGTCGTGTTCGAGACCGGGATCGACGTGGGCCGGGACATCACCGGCGATGAGCTGCGGGAGCGCTTCGACGCGATCGTGGTCGCCACCGGCTCGACGATCCCGCGCGATCTGCCGGTACCCGGCCGTGACCTCGACGGCGTGCACTTCGCCATGGAGTACCTCGAGCTGCGAAACCGCTTCGTGGCGGGCGACTTTCCGGACGGGACGCCTATCAGCGCCGCAGGGAAGCACGTCGTGATCATCGGCGGCGGCGACACGGGCGCCGACTGCCTCGGCAACTCCCACCGGGAGTCGCCCGCGAGCGTCACGCAGTTCGAGCTGCTCCCCGAGCCGCCGCCGGAGCGACCCGACGACCGCACCCCCTGGCCGCAGTGGCCGATGATCCTTCGCACGTCCGCGGCGCATGAGGAGGGCGGTGAGCGGCGCTTCAGCGTCATGACCACCTCGTTCACCGGCGAGGACGGCAAGGTCACCCAGCTGCACGGGTACGAGGTCGGCTCGCCACCGAGCTTCGACAAGATCGATGGAACCGAGTTCGCGATTCCCGCCGAGCTGGTCCTGCTCGCGATGGGCTTTCTCCACCCGCAGCGGGAGGGCCTTGTCGAGCAGCTGGGCGTGGAGCTCGACCCGCGCGGCAACGTAGCGACGGACGACTACGCGAGCTCGGTGCCCGGCGTCTTCGCGTGCGGCGACGCGCGTCGCGGCCAGTCGCTGATCGTGTGGGCCATCGCGGAGGGTCGCCAGGCCGCGCGAGCGGTCGACCGGCACCTTCACGGGCTGGACGCCGGCGAGGAGGCCCACGACCTGATCGAAGCCCTGTCCATGGGGTAGGGGTCCGATGGGCTCGCGGCGAAGGGCTTCTCGCTAGTTGCGAAGAGGCTCGCGCCGGGGGTTTATGTCTCTCGTCGATCGGGCAGTAGCCGCTTGCGACCGATTCCGGTCGCAGGGACGGGGGACATGGAGGATTCACTTGCTCGGCGCGCGGCCATCGCGGCGGCGCTGTTGGTGGGGTTCTATCCGCTCGCGCTGGCGACCGCCGGCGGCCTGCTCTTCATCGACCGCCTCGGCTCGGGCGGTCCGGCACCGGCCGCCCCCGGCGGGGCGCGCCGGGGTTAGTCCGCCTCGCGGGCGGGAATCCTTTTCCTATGGCCGATCTCTCGGAATCCTCAGCCGCGGTCTCACCGGAGCTTGAGCCCGTATTCGTGCGCGCGGAGGCGACCGGCTGCCTCGAGGTGTCCGAGATAGCCACCCTTGCCGAGGAGCTCGGCATCGAGGAGACCGCCGTGGACGTCATCTGCGCGGAGGCGGAGCGCCGCGGGATCGAGGTCACGGACGACTGCGGTAGGAACGCCGAGGCCGGCCCGAGCTACAGCCAGGACGAGGTGGCGCTGGCCACGAGCGACTCCCTCCAGTTGTTTCTCCGAGACATCGCCGCCCGACCGCTCCTCACCGCGGCGCAGGAGGTCGAACTCGCCAAGCGCGTCGAGCGCGGCGACCAGGCGGCCAAGGACCGGATGATTGAGTCCAACCTGCGGCTCGTCGTCGCGAATGCCAAGCGCTATCGGGGCCTCGGGCTGCCATTCCTGGATCTGATTCAGGAAGGCATCCTCGGGCTCATCCGCGCGGTCGAGAAGTTCGACTACCGGCGCGGCTTCAAGTTCTCGACCTACGCCACCTGGTGGATCAGGCAGGCGATGCAGCGGGGCCTCCAGCAGCACTCCCGCACGATTCGAATTCCCGTCCACGTCGGTCAGGAGCTGATGAGGATCCGGAGCGTGGAGCGCAAGCTCGGCGCCGAGATGGGGCGCGACCCCACGACCGACGAGATCGCCGCGGCGCTCGGCATGGAGCCCGAGCGGGTGGACGAGGTGCGGTCGGCCGAGCGGGTGCCCGTGAGCCTCGAGACCCCGGTCGGCGACGACGGCGACACCGCCCTGGGGTCGCTGGTCCCGTTCGAGGGGCCAACGCCTCTCGAGGAGGTCGCGGTCGAGCTCGAGGAGCAGTCGATCAAGCGCGCGCTCGACCGCCTCGAACCAAGCGCTCGGCGCGTGATCGAGCTCCGGTTCGGACTGGGCGGCACAGATCCGCTACCGCTCCGCGAGGTCGCCAAGCTGACCGGCCTATCCGCGGAGGGCGTGCGCAAGCTCGAGCGTCGGGCGCTCCAGAAGCTGGCCGAAGAGCGCGAGCTCCAGGCGCTGGCGGCCTAGCGCCTCGACACCCCGCCGAGGCCCGCGTCGGCGGAGCGTCACCGTCTGCGGGTTCACTAGGATCCCGCCCCGATGTACTGGATCCTGTTCGTCACGCCGTTCGTGCTGATCGCCATAGGCGTGGTATTCGTGGCTTTCACGGGCGGCCCGGGGCGCGCTCGCCAGGCTTACCTCACGCGTGGAAACCGCGCATCGAAGGTCCTCTTTCCGCTTCTCTTCATCGGACTGGGGATAGCGGTGCCGGCCGCGGTGATCGCAAACCGGGAGGAGGCAGTGGGCTCGGGTGGCGTCCTGGGGAGCAGCGCGCCCTCGCCGGAGATCGGGCGCGGGAAGGAGCTCTTCCGGCAGACCTGCGCGACCTGCCACTCGCTTGAGGCGGCCAACGCGCAGGGCGTCACCGGCCCGAGCCTCGATGAGCTCGGCCAGCTCGACGACGCGCGCGTCCTGGCCGCGATCGAGAACGGTGGGACCGGGCAGGACCGGATGCCCGCGGGCCTGCTCGAGGGCGAGAACGCCCAGGCGGTCGCCGCATACGTAGCCGAGGTCGCCGGCAGGTAGGCGCCCGCGGTGCGATCAGCCGCCGGCGCCGACCCAGCGCCGCCGGTTGCGCTCGCCCAGCCACCGAAACAGCGGAAGGGTACGCACGCCGAGTCGCGGCGCGGCGTCCACCGCCCTCATCAGAACTCCCATATGCGCCGGAATAACGGTGACGAGCCGCTTGCCGTAGAGGGCGCTCATCGCTCGATCCGCCACCTCCTCGGCTCCCAGGAGATCCGTGCCCGACCATATGATCGCGGCCTCGGGATCGTCGGCGCGCTCGCGGACCATGTCGGTCTCGATGGCGTGCGGGCACACGCTGCGGATGTCGATCGGAACGTCCGCGTCGACCAGCTCGGCCTGGAGTGAGAGCGAGAAGGCGAGGACGCCGTGCTTGGTCGCCCCGTAGACGGCAAGGCCGGGGGAGGGGCCGAGGGAGGAGAGCGACGCGATGTTGAGGATGCGCCCACCCCCGTTTGCCCGCATCCGCGCCACGGCGGCGCGCGACCCGTTGATGACGCCGGCGAGGTTGGCGCCCATCATCAAGTCGATCTCGTCATCGCTTTGGTCCCACGCTCGACCCGTGCGGAGCACGCCCGCGTTGTTGACCCAGACCGCCAGACGCCCGAGCCGCTCCGCCTGCTCCGCCACCTGCCGGCATGCCGCTCGGTCGCGCACGTCGAGTGCCGCCGCCCGGGCGCGCTCGCCGATCTCGGCGGCG
Source organism: Thermoleophilaceae bacterium (assembly GCA_030447875.1). Taxonomy (GTDB): domain Bacteria; phylum Actinomycetota; class Thermoleophilia; order Solirubrobacterales; family Thermoleophilaceae; genus JAUJOA01. Next base: position 56,620 of record JAUJOA010000004.1, on the reverse strand, counting down.
GCCCGCTCGGCGGAGTCGAGGTCGATGTCGGTCACCAGGACCGAGAGCCCCCGCTCGGCCAGCCGGGTGGCCAGCGCACGGCCGAGCCCGCGCCCTGCCCCGGTGACGACTGCAACATCCACGCCGGGCGAGGATACGCGAAGCGCTGATCGCGGATTTAGGGGCGTTTGCCGACGCCGTCGAGAATGAGGGCGTCATAACCCGTTGCTACGATCCGCGCGCCGATAAGCCGAGGTCTCGTTCACAGGGGGCGGGACACGGGGGAACCAGTGGCCGCAAAGGCCTGGGGCGAATCGCCGTTCGTGCGGCGTAGCGCAGCTCTTTCAGCGCGAGCCCGTCAGCTAACTCCGTAGGCGAGAAAGAGAGTCGATGGAACATGCCGAGGCCCGCCAGCGGCGGGCACAGGATGACTATGCTCGCCGTGGGGCGCCGCAAGGCGCTCCTCGGGCGCGCCCACTGCGAGCCGTGGAAGCACCGCAGCGTCGGGAGCCGCTGTCTCGACCGGCGGCGCGGCCCGACCCTCACCGCAGGACCGTGCGCATCACCGGCGACCCGGCCCCCGTGCGACGGCGTCCACGTCCGAGCGCTTCGGAGCGCGCGGGCTCACGGCCGGATCGACTCGCTCTCTGGGCGGTCATCCTCGCGCTCTTCCTGGCTCTGGTAGCCGCGGCAAGCGGCCGGGCGGACGGTGCCGACGGCGCCACCTCCGGCGGGCAGCAGGCTTACCCGCCGGTCGTAGCACCGCGCTGAGCCTCCGCGCCGTCGCGGCAAGCGCTCGCCCGTGGCGCCGCGACCCACCTTAAGAAGCCTTAACGGCGCCGGGATAGATAGATCCCCTGCAGCGGTATCCGCGTACACGTGATAGCGGGATCTCATCCGATCACCTATACTTACGCCGCGTAAGCGGCGTGCAGAAAGTGAAGCTATGAAGACCAAGGAGAGCAGGTTCCAGGTTCATGACGAGCTGACCGCTCCAGAGCGCAGCCTTCCCGTGCTCAAGGGTGCCCTCGCCGGGGGCGGCCAGCTGTCGAACTTCCTAGGGGTCATGGCCGGGTCACCGGCCGCCCTTCGCGCCTATGCGCGCTTCCGGTCGGAGCTTCGCCACGGCGCGCTTCCTCTGAAGACGCAGCAGCGCGTCGCGCTCGCCGTCGCCGAGCACCAGGGGAGCGATTACGCGCTCGGCACGGTGTCGCGCACAGCGCGCGAGGCCGGGCTCGGCATCGACGAGATCGCGCTCGCGCGAGAGTTCGACTCACGCGACGAGCGTGAGGCCGTCCTGCTCCGCTACGTAAAGGCGCTGCTCGAGAGCGAGGGTCCGCCCCCGCTTCACCTCCACGAGGAGGCCCGCGAGGCCGACTGGACCGACGAGCAGATACTGGAGCTGGTGGCGCACATCGCGCTCGGCACGTTCACGAACCTCGTGACGCGGGCGGGCGACGTCCCGCTGGACGGCTCCGCCGAGGAGGGTCGCCTGAAGCAGGCGGCCTGAATCGTCGTGGCGCCGCTCTCGGACTAAGCTTGCGTCCTATGGCCGGCGGCGCGCCAGCGGGGACGGTCTCGGAGAGCATGCGTCACGAGGAGCGACCCTCGTCGTGTCGCCAGGAATGCTGCGGGCTCTATCACCGTGCCGTCGAGCTGGTGGGCAAGCGCTGGACGGGCGCGATCCTTCTCGTGCTGCTGGAGGGCCCTCTGCGGTTCTCGGAGGTTCGCCAGCTGGTTCCGGATCTCTCCGACCGCTTGCTGTCGGAGCGGATGAAGGAGCTCGAGGCGGAGGGCATCGTCGAGCGGCGGGTGCTGGACGGCGTGCCGGTCGGCGTCGAGTACGAGCTGACCGACAAAGGTCGGGCGCTCGAGCCGACGGTGCGCGCGCTGAAGGCGTGGGCGCAGCAGTGGCTCGCATAGGGCGCGATCCGCGCCTATGCACTGGGTTTGACAGCTGACAGTTGACGGTTCCGTCGGCCCGGGGTGCACTCGAGCGCGACGGCACTGGCGTTCAGCTGGAGCAGCCAGCCGGAACCGTCCTGCCGCTCCATGGACTGTCAGCTGTCAACGGTCAACTACGAAGCATTAGCCTACGCGCCTTCCGCCGCCCGAATTCGAACCCGAGGAGCACTTCTCAATGGCTGATCAGCCGCAGACTGCCGACGACGTAAAGGCTCTGATCGACGAGCACGACATCCGCTTCATCCGCTTCTGGTTCACGGACATCCTCGGTCAGCTGAAGAGCTTCTCGATCAACAAGGCGGAGATCGACGATGCCTTCGAGGGCGGGATGGGCTTCGACGGGTCCTCGATCACCGGCTTCAACGCGATCGAGGAGTCGGACATGATCGCCATGCCGGACCCTTCGACCTTCAAGGTCCTGCCGTGGCGCCCCGAGGACAAGGGCGTCGCCAGGATGTTCTGCGACGTGGTGACGCCCAGCCGCGAGCCCTACGAAGGCGACCCGCGCTATGTGCTGCGCCGGGCGCTCGAGCGCGCCGCCAACATGGGCTTCGACACCTTCAACGTCGGTCCCGAGCTCGAGTACTTCTACTTCCGCAGCGCTAGGCCCGAGAACGGCCAGCCGGAGGTCCTCGACGAGGGCGGCTACTTCGACCTGACGACGCTCGACGCAGGCTCGGATGTACGGCGCGAGACGGTGCTCGCGCTCGAGGAGCTCGGGATCCACATTGAGTACACCCACCACGAGGTGGGCCCCTCGCAGCACGAGATCGACATGCGTTACGCCCCGGCGCTCAAGATGGCCGACGACTGCATGACCTACCGCATCACGGTCAAGGAGTACGCCATGAAGTACGGCTGGCACGCGACCTTCATGCCGAAGCCGCTGTTCGGCGAGAACGGCTCGGGCATGCACACGCACCAGTCGCTCTTCAAGGACGGCCGCAACGCCTTCTACGACGCCGACGACGAGTACTTCCTGTCGCCGACCGGGAAGGCGTTCATCGCCGGTCAGCTGAAGCACGCGCGCGAGGTCTCCTCGATCTTCGCCCAGTGGGTCAACTCATACAAGCGCCTCGTGCCGGGCTACGAGGCGCCGGTCTACACCGCCTGGTCGCGGCGCAACCGCTCGGCGCTCGTGCGGGTGCCGCTGTACCACCCCGGCAAGGAGCAGGCCACGCGCATGGAGCTTCGCTGTCCGGATCCGGCGTGCAATCCCTACCTCACCTTCGCCGCGCTGCTGCAGGCGGGGCTCGAGGGGATCGAGAAGGGCTACGAGCTGCCCGAGCCGATGGAGCGCAACCTCTACCACCTGTCGCCCGACGAGCGACGTCGGCAGGGGATCGAGCAGCTTCCAGAGACGCTCGGCGAGGCGATTGAGCTGACCGCCGAGTCCGAGCTCGTGCTCCGTACGCTCGGCGAGCACATGTTCAATCGCTTCATCGAGATCAAGCGTCAGGAGTGGGAGGACTACCGCGTGCAGGTCACCCAGTGGGAGCTCGACCGCTACATGGCGATCCTCTAGGGACGAGCCCTCAGGCCGGCGGCGCGCGCTTCGGTTAGTCGAGCAGCGCCGCCAGCTCGTCCGGCTCGGTGACCGGACGCTGGCAGGTGAAGCGCTCGCACACGTAGCCGGCGGCGCGGCCGTCCACCGGCTCGCGGTCCGCCAGCAGCGGCACGCCGTCGGGGTCGCCGCCGGCCAGCACCAGGTGAGGACGGAACTCCCGGCGCACGATTCGCTCGAGCGCCTCCGTGTCCTCGCCGACGAGCGCCACCTCCTTGACGGCGGCGAAGTGGAAGTCCATCGCCTGGAGCAGATGTGCGAAGGCCTGTGGGTGACGCGCTGCGATCTGGTGGAGGAGCCGGAGAACGCCGACGGCGCGCTTCTCGTACTCGTGCTCCGCGGTGAGCGCCGCTAGCCGAAGGAGGCCGTAGGCGGCGCTCGAGTTGGCGGCCGGGATGGGGGTGTCCTCAAGGTCCTTGCGGCGCGCCACGAGCCGCTCATGGTCCGACGAGGTCTCGAAGAAGCCACCGCGCTCCTCGTCCGCGAAGCGCTCGATGATCGCGTCGGCGATCATCCGGGCCTCGGCGAACCAGCGTGGATCGAAGGTGGCCTCGTAGAGGGTGAGGAGCGCCTCCAGCAGATAGGCGTGATCCTCCAGATACGCGTTCAGGCGCGCTCGGCCGTCCTTGTAGGTGCGCAGCAGGCGGCCCGACTCATCGCGCAGCTCATCGGTCAGGAAGGCGGCGCACGACACCGCGGCCTCGATGTAGTCGGGGCGCTCGAGCACGGCCCCGGCATCGGCCAGCGCCGAGATCATCAGCGCGTTCCAGGCCGTGAGACGCTTGTCGTCGAGACCGGGCCAGACACGTTGGGAGCGCACGTCATAGAGCCGCCGCTTCATCTCGGAGAGCCTCGCGGGCGGGTCCGAGCCGCGTACGAGGATGTTCTGCCCCTCGAAGTTGCCTCCCTGGGTGGCGCCGAAGTAGGCGATGGCCGCCTCAGCGTCCTCGCCGAGCGCATCGCGCAGCTCGTCGAGCGTCCAGACGTAGAACTTTCCCTCCACTCCCTCGGAGTCGGCGTCGAGCGCCGAGTAGAAGCCGCCCTCGGGGGCGCGCATCTCGCGCAGCGCCCAGTCGAGCGTCTCGCAGCAGACTTCGCGGAGCAGCTCGTCGCCCGTCACCTGCCAGCCGTGAAGATATGCGCGGGCGAGCAGCGCGTTGTCGTAGAGCATCTTCTCGAAGTGGGGCACGAGCCAGCGGGCATCCACCGAGTAGCGTGCGAAACCGCCGCCGATCTGGTCGTAGATCCCGCCCGAGGCCATCGCGCGAAGCGTGTGAGTGGACATCTCCGTCTCGTGCCGGCGGAGCAGGAACTCGATCGTCGAGGCGGGGGGAAACTTCGGCGCGCCCCCGAAGCCCCCGTTGACGCGGTCGTATGAGCCGCGCAGCGCGGTCACGCACTCCGACAGCACTCGGGCGTCCATCGGGTCGTTCGAGGGCTCGAGCAGCGCGCCGCCCTGCAGGCGCTCGGCGATCCGCGCGCCGCCCGCACGGATCTCGTCCCGACGCGTGGCCCACGCCTCGCTCACCGCCTCGAGCACCTTGCGCCAGTGCGGCATGCCGTGCCGCGGCTCGGGCGGAAAGTAGGTCCCCGCGTAGAAGGGAATCTGCTCGGGGGTGACGAAGGCGTTGAGCGGCCACCCGCCGTGACCGGTCATGGCCTGGCAGGCCTCCATGTAGATCGCGTCCACGTCGGGACGCTCCTCACGGTCGATCTTGATGCAGACGAAGTTGTCGTTCATGAAGGCGGCCGTGCCGGGATCCTCGAACGACTCGTGCTCCATCACGTGGCACCAGTGGCAGGCCGAGTAGCCGATCGAAACGAGCATCGGCTTGTCCTCCTCGAGCGCACGGCCGAGCGCTTCCTCGCCCCACGGGTACCAATCCACGGGGTTGTCCTTGTGCTGAAGGAGGTACGGGGAGGTCTCGTCGGCGAGGCGATTAGGCATATGGTTCGAGGCTACCCGCCTACCGGCCGATCCTCACCTCGATCCGTCGGCGATGCCGCCCGCACCGGAGACGACCTAGCATCCATATCGTGCTCCGCAGGGCGAGAATCAAGGTCCGGAGACAGCCGTTCGTCTGGATCGGCGCCGCCACGCTCGCGCTTCTGCTCGTCGCCGGAGCGCTCGCGCTGCTTTCGGGTGCGCTCGAGCGAGATGCGGCCACGGCTGACGTGGGGTCGCGGGCGACGGTCTGGGCCGTGGGGGACGGCGCCGACGGGGGAGAGGAGGCGAAGGCGGTCGCGAACATGATTGCCGAGCGGGGCCTCGATCGACTCATCTACCTCGGAGACGTGTATGAGGATGGGACGGCCGAGGACTTCGACCTGCGCTACGAGCCCGTCTACGGACGATTCCGTGAGCTCACCGCCCCGACGCCGGGAAACCACGACTGGCCGCAGCACGAGGAAGGCTACGACCCGTACTGGCGAGAGGCGCTCGGGAGAGCTCTATCCGACCACTATTCCTTCGACATCGGGGGGTGGCAGATCCTGAGCGTGAACTCGGAAGCCGCCCGTGAGGACCCCTCTGAGCAGCTGGCATGGCTCCGGGAGGAGCTAGCGGGCCCAGGGAACTGCCGACTGGCATTCTGGCACCGCGCGCGCTTCAGCGCCGGGACCGTCCACGGCGACCACCCCTACATGGAGCCTTTCTGGGACGCTCTCACCGGTAAGGCGAGCATCGTCGTGAACGGCCATGAGCACAACATGCAGAGGTTCGAGCCGATCGATGGGCTCACGGAGTTCGTCTCGGGTGCCGGCGGACATGAGCAGTACCCGCTTGTGTCCGACGACCCTCGCCTGGCGTTCGGGAACGACACAGACTATGGCGCCCTTCGGCTCGACCTCGAGCCGGGAGTCGCCACGTTCGCGTTCGTGAGTCAGGACGGGCGGACGCTCGACTCGGGCGTAATCCCGTGCGAGCCGTAGGGTGGTTGCCGGAGCGCCGCCCGCCTGACCTTTCCGCTCGAGGTCTTTGGGAGGTCAGGCGCGAAATCGACAATTCGCGGGTACTTGTAAGGCGCCGTTCGAGATCGCACGTGTGCCTGCAGCTCGCGCACGAGCGCGTCGCTTGGCGTGCTCCCCTCGCGCAGCACCACGACCGCGCGAACGACTGACCCGCGAACATCGTCGGGCGCCGGGACGGCGGCCGCCTCGGCGACGGCCGGATGCGAGACGAGAGCCGACTCGACCTCGAACGGACCGATGCGATAGCCCGAAGAGACGATCATGTCGTCCGCCCGCCCCACGAACCAGAGGTAGCCATCGTCGTCCTGGCGCACACGATCGCCCGTGCGCCAGGTGGCTTTTGGCCCGTCGAGGAAGAAGGTGGGCAAGGTCGTCGGATCGACGCACAACTCACCGCCGTCGACCCAGACGGAGAACCCCGGAAGAGGCTTGCCCATCGACCCCGGTCGTACCCTCGGCCCGATCGGCATGCCGGTCAGGGCGCCGGTCTCCGTCTGCCCGTAGCCGTCATGGATCTCGACACCGGTGGCTTCGCGCCAAAGGCTCACGCTCTGAGCGTTCAGTGGTTCGCCGGCCGCCACAGCGTGGCGCAGCGAGGGGAGCCGGCCGAGCGGCATCGCCTTCGCTATCGCACGGTACTCCGTCGGCGACATGCAGAGGACTCCAACCTGCTCGTTATCGATCATCGCCAGGCGCTCGCCCGGGTCGAAACGCACGTCGGCGAGCAGCGCCGTCGCGCCCTGGAGCCAGGGCGTGACGAACGTGTTGCGCGCCGACTTCGACCAACCGGGGGCCGCCGTGCACCAGCAGAGGTCGCCCTCCCGCGCTCCAAACCAGTGCTCCGCCTGCACGCGTTGCCCTATGAGGTAGCGCTGCCCGTGCCTGATCGGCTTCGGCTCCCCGGATGTGCCCGACGTGAACACGACCAGAGCCGGATCGTCGCCGCCGAGCTCGGCGGCCGGAGCCGGCGGCGACTCGAAGAGCCGCTCATCGGGGACTGTCATGGTCGCGCCGCCCAGGCCGGCGCGCTCGGCAGTGTCCCGATTTCGCTCGTCGGCAACCACCAGTCGTGGCTCGACCAGGTCGATACGGGCGCGGAGGTCTCCTGGTCGCAACTGCTCCGTGCAGGGAAGCGCGACCGCGCCCAGGCGAAAACAGGCCACCATCGCGAACACCCACTCCGGCCGGTTGCCGATCAGCGTCATCACCACATCGCCGACTCCGACGCCGGCGGCGGCGAGCGTGCCCGCCAGGCGCGCCGACCGGTCCGACACCTCCCCGAAGTCGATGGCGCGGCGTCGGCCGTCGTTGCCTATCGCGATGAGTGCGGTACGGCGCCGCGGCGCCGCATCGACCACGTCTCGAGCGAAGTTCATCGACGCACCTCGAGAGGGCGACTCGACGGACGGTCGAGGTCAGTCGCAACCGCGTCAGCGCTGCTGTGTGCGCTTGGAGCGTGGCCGTCGATGGGAGCCGCTCTCCCGACCGGCTTCTGGTGGACGCCCGAGTGCACGGGCTTCAACCTACCGCCCTTGGATGGCCCTCGAGCGCGGGCGCGCTCGTCGCGGATAAGGGGTCCATGGCGAGATATCGGGGCGCGATAGCCGTCCGACCGACGGTAGACTGACTCGCGAGTCAACCGACCGTAGGAGCCCGAATGGCCGTAGCCAGCGAGCCGTACACGGAGAAGACGGATGAGCAGCGCGCTATCACCGAGATGGTGCGCCAGTTCGTCGATGAGCGGGTGCTTCCGATCGCCGAGGAGCACGACCACGAGGACAAGTTCCCTGAGGCGGTCGTCTCGCAGATGAAGGAGCTAGGGCTGTTCGGGGTCACGATCCCCGAGGAGTACGGCGGCATGGGTCTGGATCTCACGACCTACGCGATGATCGTCGAGGAGCTGTCCCGTGGGTGGATCTCGGTGTCCGGCATCGTCAACACCCACTTCATCGGCTCCTATCTGCTGATGAAGTTCGGAACCGGCGAGCAGAGGGAGCGCTTCCTGCCGCTTATGGCCAACGGCGACGTCCGTGCTGCCTTCTCGCTGTCCGAGCCCGGTCTCGGCTCCGACGTGCAGGCGATCTCGACGCGGGCCAAGCGGGACTCAGAGGACTGGGTGATCAACGGCACGAAGATGTGGGTGACAAACGGACTGATGTCGGGGCTCGTCTTCCTGCTCGCCAAGTCGGACCCGGACGCGACCCCCCCGTACAAGGGCATGACGTGCTTCATCACCGAGAAGGAGCCCGGGGCCGCGGTCAACGAGGGCGCCTTTACGGGGCTGAGCGTCCCGCCAAAGATCAAGAAGATGGGCTACAAGGGGGTCGAGTCGACCGAGCTGGTGTATGAGGACTATCGCTGTCCCGCCCAGAACGTGCTCGGCGGGGAGGAGGATGGGCTGAACAGGGGCTTCGGGCAGATGATGGACGCGCTCGAGGTCGGCCGCGTCAACGTGGCCGCACGCGGCGTTGGCATCGCTCAGCGGGCGCTCGAGCTCGCGCTTCGCTACTCGCAGGAGCGCAAGACGTTCGGCAAGCAGATCGCCGACCACCAGGCGATCCAGTTCAAGCTCGCCGACATGGCGACGAAGGTGGAGGCGGCGCGCCTGCTCACGCTGAAGGCGGCGCGCCTGAAGGACGCCGGCCAGCGGTCGGATCTGGAGGCCGGGATGGCGAAGTTGTTCGCCTCCGAGATCGGCAAGGAGGTCGTCGAGGACGCGTTCCGGATCCACGGCGGCTACGGGTACTCGAAGGAATATGAGATCGAGCGCCTCTATCGCGACGCGCCGCTGCTCCTGATCGGTGAAGGGACCTCCGAGATTCAGCGGATGGTGATCGGAAAGAAGCTGCTGCAGCGACACAAGACTTGACCGTCGGGCGCTCCTACGCCCGGATTCCCCACGTCGTCCCCGTCATGGCGGGCCTGTACGTCGTTGCGGCGGGCGTGCTTGGCGCTGTCGTCCTCGCCAGCGCCGTGACCGACAGGCCGATCGCCTACTTCACGCGCGAGCCGGCGACCGCCGTCAGCGAGTCGGGCTGCGACGATGTCGCCTGCAGCTACGTGGGCTTCCTCTCGAACTTGGGGGTGCTGGTCTGGGCCGCGGGTGCCGTGACGTGCTATCTCGTGTGCTACCTCGAGCGGGCGCGCGTCAGGCCGGATCGCAGCCCGTTCCTCTATGCCGGCCTCTTGACCACGGCGCTTCTGGTCGACGACATGTTCTCGCTGCACGACTCCTTCTTCCCCGCCTACGTTCCTCAGGCGGAAGTGCTCATCTACGGGGGCTTCGCGGCGTTCGCGGTGGCCATCGCGCTCGCGTTCCGCTCGTTCTTCGTTCGCACGAGCTTCGTCTTGCCGATGATCGCGGCTGCGCTGTTCGTCGCTTCGGCGGCACTCGACCGGTACTTCGCGGGGCACCACCTGCTCGAGGACGGCAGCAAGTTCCTCGGGCTCGTGACATGGACCGTGTACTTGGTCGGGACCGGCCTTGCCTGTCTGGGCGAGCGAAACCGGGCCGGAGCACCGGAAGCGGTGTGAGTCCGCGCGGTCGCCGCCACTCGTTACGATCGTTGCGGCATGTCGAACACAGATACGAAAAGCCTTGTCGAGCAGGCGGTGTTGCGTGTTCAGGACGAGGTGCCGACCCTTCGGCAGCTGAAGCTCGTGGTTGCTCTCGAGCTGCGGGGAAGGGGCGACGTCCAGCTGTACCGGGTCGAGGTGCCGGGTCCAAAGATCACTAAGGAGCCGGCGACCGACGCGAAGGTCCGCCTGACGGTCGCCCGCTCACACTTCAACGAGCTGGCGGCCGACGGCAAGGTCACGCACTGGCGTGAGGCGTTCGAGACGGGGCACGCCAAGGCGGCCGGCCCTGACCAGATTCTTAGGCTCATCGCCAGCGTGGTGGGTCGTCACGAGGAGCGAGCCCGCACACCCAAGGCCCGCGGCTAGCGGCGCCTCGGCCCTCAGTCGCCGAGAGCCGTCCCGTCGTAGAGCTTCCTGACTCGGACGCTCCCGGTCGGCGCGGCGTTGATGCACAGCTCGCAGAGCACGCACTCATCGAGGTTCTCGTCCAGGATCGCGACGCGCCCGTCCCGCTCGGCGTAGATGTCGACCGGGCAGACCTGCTCGAGCTTCTTCGCCATCTCGGCGTCAGCGTGGATGGACTCGTCTACCTCGACGTCGATGAACATGGCCGCCATCAGGCCATCACCTTTCCGATTCGCTCCGCGACCAGGCCTGGGATCTCGGCGATCTCCTCGGCGACGGCGATCCCCGCCTCATGGAGGCGCGCGATCTTCTCCGCCGCGGTGTCGGCCTTGCCCTCGACGATCGTACCGGCGTGGCCGAAGCTCATGCCCGGCATCTCGTCCATGAAGCGCCCGGCCATGAAGGCCACGACCGGCAGCCGCGATTTGTTCTCCCTCACCCAGCGCGCCAGCTCAGCCTCCATGCGGCCGCCCGGCTCCGAGTAGATCACGATCGCCTCCGTCTGGTCGTCGGCCTCGAACAGCGGCATCAGCTCGGCGTAGGTTGAGCCGATGATCGCGTCGCCGCCGATCGAGATCGCAGTCGAGACGCCCAGGCCGGCGGCCGTGAGCGTCGAGGAGATCTCGGTCGTCATTCCCCCGCTGCGCGACATCACACCGACGGGCCCTGGCTGATACGCCTTGGCGGCATCCTTCGCGGGGCCTCCGATCCCGCCCATCTTCGCGACTCCGGGACGGATGACCCCGAGGCAGTTGGGGCCGATGATGCGCGCTCCTCGAAGACTCGCCAGCTCGACCATCTGCGCCACGTCGTAGCGCGGGATCCGTTCGGTGACGATCACGACGAGCTTGACGCCTGCCTCGATCGCCTCGAAGACGGCATCGCGCGTGAAGGTGGGCGGCACGGTTACGACAGAGCCGTCTGGCACCATGCCGACGCTCTCGACGAGCTGGGCGACCGAGTCGTACACCGGCACGCCGTGCACCTCACGCCCCTTGCGGCCGGGGGTCACGCCGCCGATGATCCTGGACCCGTAGTCCAGACACTCGCGGGTGAGGTTGACCGCCTCGCGCCCCGTGATGCCCTGCACGATGAACGTGGTGTTCTGGTCGATCAGGATCGACACGCCTAGACCTCCTCCACCTCGCCTGAGGTCCGACCCTCGAGCCGCGGCTCGTCGGCGGCTGACCGGCCGTCGGCCGAGGCGACCTTCTCGACTGCTCGCCGCGCCGCCTCGTGCATCGACACGCTGCGATCGCAGTACTCGACGCCGTAGCGCTCGAGGAGCTTGAAGCCCTCGTCCTCCCAGGCCCCCGGTATTCGGAAGATGGCGATCTTCTCGGCGGGGTCGTGTCCGAGCTCTACGCACGCCTTGATGACGCCCCGGGCGACGATGTCGACGCGCGTGTTAGAGACGATGCTCATCATCACCGCGATCTTGTCGACGCCGGGCTTCGAGAGCACCAGCTTCGTCAGGTTGCAGGCCTTCGAGACGCTCGGGTTGCCCCCGATCTCGCAGTAGTTGGCGGGCTTTCCGCCGAGCGCTTGGACTGCGTCGAACAGGGTGAGTGATCCGCCGCCTGCGCCGATGACGAGGCCGAGGTTGCCCTCGAACTCCGTTACGTTGCCAGCGACGCCGCGGTGGTCGGCCGCGTCGATCTCCTCGCCCTTGATCTCGAACTCCGTGGGCTCGCGCGCCTCGCGCGTCTCCTCGCCTCCCACGCCTAGCTCCGCGAGCAACTCGTGCTGCCGTGGACGACCCTCGTTCTCCATGTCCATGTGAGCGTCCACCGCCACGAATGTCCCGTCCTCCAGTTGGGCGAGGGGGTTGATCTCGGCTAGCGTCATGTCGTACTTGACGAACAGCTGCCCGAGGCGCGCCAGAATGGGAGTGAGGCGGTTCAACTCTGAGCCGGTTACCCCGACAGCGGCCACCACGTCCTTGGCGCGGAAGTCCATGTGCGGCAGGATCGTCGAGAAGTGCCCGCGCCCGATGTGGTCGGGGTGGGCCGCCGCGACCTCCTCGATGTCGATACCGCCCATGTCGGAGAAGACGAACGTCGGGAGCTTGCGCACGCCGTCATAGATCACGCCCGCGTAGTACTCCTGCTTGATCGCGGCGCGCGCGTCGACCAGGACTCCGCGGGGCATGTGCCCGTTGATCTCGAGCGCGAGGATGTCCCGTGCGTGAGCCCCGGCTTCCTGCGGAGTGTCCGCGAATCTCACTCCACCGGCCTTCATCCGACCGCCGGTGAGCACCTGCGACTTTATGACCACCGGGCCCGCAATCTCGCCCGCGATCCGCCTCGCTTCCTCCGGCGTGGTGGCGAAGCCGTGCTCCGACAGCGGAATGCCCTCGCGGGCGAGGATCCGGCGCGACTCGAACTCAAAGAAGCGCATTGGCGCGGGAAAGCTACCGGAGTTGAAAGCTAGAGCCCGTAGGCCTCAGCGAGATCTGCGTCCTTCCTGGCCAGCATCTCCGCGAGGCTGACCATGACCTTGCACTGCTTCCAGGTCGCGTCGTCCTGCATCTTGCCGTCGATCATGTGGACACCGCGCCCGTCGGGGATCGCATCGATGACCTTCTTCGCGAACGCCACCTCCTCGGGATCGGGGCTGAACACCCGCTTCGCGATCTCGATCTGCCGGGGATGAAGCGACCAAGCGCCCACGCATCCCATCAGAAAAGCGGCGCGGAACTGCGCCTCGCAGCCCAGGGCGTCGCCGATGTCCCCGAAGGGCCCGTAGAAAGGCAGGATGTCGGTGGCGGCGCACGCGTCGACCATGCGGCCGATCGAGTAGTGCCAGAGGTCCTGCTGCGCGGTCGGTCGCGGCGCGTCGGGGTCGGTGTCGTCGGGGTCGGCCACGACGCTGTAGCCCGGGTGGCCACCCCCGACGCGCGTCGTCTTCATCCGGCGGGAGGCGGCGAGGTCCGCGGGGCCGAAGCTCATACCCTGCATGCGTGGACTGGCGGCAGCGATCTCCTCGAGGTTCGTCACGCCGAGCGCCGTCTCGAGGATCGCGTGGACGAGGATCGGCCTCGACAGCCCGTGCTTCGCCTCCAGCTGAGCGAGAAGGCGATCCACGTAGTGGATGTCCCAAGGGCCCTCGACCTTCGGCACCATGATGACCTCTAGCCGGCCACCGATCTCCGCTACGAGGCGGAGCAAGTCGTCGAGCGCCCAAGGGCTGTCAAGGCTGTTCACGCGGGTCCATAGAGCCGTCTCACCGAGATCGACCTCACGCCCTATTTTCACCAGTCCCTCGCGGGCGGCCACCTTGCGATCGACCGGCACGGCGTCCTCGAGATTTCCGAGCAGGATGTCGGTCGCCCCGGCGACGTCGGGCAGCTTCGCCGCCATCTTCGGATTGCTCGGGTCGAAGAAGTGGATCATGCGCGATGGCTTGACCGGGATCTCGAGGAGCGGGTCGGGTGCCCCGACGGCGAGCGGATGTGCGAACTCGCGAGGGTTGCGCAAGGGGATCTCCTGATCGTTGTCGACGGACGTGCCGCGGGCTTCGCCGCCGGCGGCAATCTAACGACGGGCATCATTAACATGCCCGTCACTGCATCACCCCGAGGACCCCGAGCCTCGCAGGGACTAGACGCCGACCAGGACAGGAGCGCATTGGCTCAAGAGTCGATCCAGCTAGACCAGGCTTCACGGGAGGCCAGTGGGGCACGGCCATACGGTCGCTACCTCGAGGACTTCGAGGTCGGCGCCCTCTACAAGCACTGGCCGGCGAAGACGGTGACCGAGGCGGACGACCACCTGTTTTGCCTCACCACGATGAATCACCATCCGCTGCACATCAACGACGTCTACGCCAGCCGGTCACAGCAGGGGCGGAACGTTGTGGTTGGTCCGCTGGTGTACTCGCTGGCGCTCGGCATGTCGGTGGCGGACGTCTCCGGAAAGGCGATCGCGAACCTCGCGACGGAGGAGCTCTCGCACCCCGCGCCGCTCTTCCACGGCGACACGCTGTTCGTGGAGAGCGAGGTGCTCGAGGTCTCCCCCTCGAGGTCGAAGCCCGACCGCGGGGTGGTCAAGGTAAGGACTGACGCCTACAACCAGGATGGGGTGCTGGTCGCGACGTTCAGGCGGGCCGTGTTGGTGCCGCGTCGACCCGGCATGGACTCGGGCGGGTCCAAGTCGCCTTCCGATGATACGGTGAGCGAGCGAGAGGAACCACTGCAGGTCAGGGACTAGGGCGGTAGCTTGGAGCAGGGAAATGGTACGGAGCGCTGGCGGCACGGGGACATCGCCTCCGAGCTGAGCGAGCACGTCCGGCTGGTGGTCAGCTCGGCCGAGGACGTCGGGGATGCCGTCCGGCGCGAGGCGGAAGAGATGGCGGTCACCAGGCTGCGCGAGGCGGACGAACAGGCGCAGCGCAGGATCGGGGATGCGCGCCGAGAGGCCGAGTCGCTGGTCGCCGAGCGCCGTCGCCGGCTCGCCGATCTGAGCGACGCCGTGATGCGGCGGGGAGAGTCGCTCCTCCTGCAGCTCGAGCAGGCCGACGCGCTGCGGCGGCAACTAGACCGAGTGCTCGACGCGTTCAACGAGGCGGCCGACCAGCTCGTCGATGATGAGCGGTCCGCCGACGCACCGCGTGGAGGCATGGCGTCGGTCGAACGGAGACCAGTGACGATCGAGTCGCCGACCGGCGAAGCTCAGGCGACCGACACGGCGCCGACGGATAGGGGGTTGAACCCCTTCGCTTCTCTGGCCCGTCGACCGCAGGCAACTCCCGCGTCGGAAGCGATCGGGGTGACCGGGCCAGCCTATGGGGCCGACGAGCAGGCCCGGGAAAGCGAGCCCCGTTCCCCGGGGCTCGGCCACGACGAGAACCGCTCCGCTCGCGACTTCGAGGCGGCACGAGTAGTCGCGCGTCAGATGGCCGTCGCCGGCAGCACGCGCCCGGAGGTGGCCGCGCACCTCCAGCGCACCTTCGGAGGGCCAAACCTCCACGTCATTCTCGATGAGGTCTTCGGCGGAGGGAAGTCCGCGACGCGGGGCACCGGGGCGTCGACGGGCGTCAGCTAGAGCGAAGCAGGCGGGGAAGCCGCCGGCGCCTCAACTTCGGTGGATCCGGCTGCGGTGGAATCGCCTGGCCGGCGACGATCGCGGCTGGCGCGGTTTCCGTGAACCACTGCATCTGGGCGGCTATGCCCGGCAATTCTCGTTCCGCGCTGTCGAAGCCGGCGGCCGGGTTAGGTGGCCGTTTGACGAGGTCGTGAGCGTCGGAGGCGACGTCGTGCACCAGCCGCTCGCTGAAAAGCTGCAAGGCGAAGCGCCGAACCGTCGATCCAAAGACGCCCGCCATCGACCCGGCGTTCACCGAGCAGAGCACGCCACGCTGTACGAGGGCACGAAGGCGGTCGATGTCCCTGTGAAAGAGGGGCGAGCGCTCGGGATGCGCCAGGATCGGCCGGAAGCCGCGTAGCTGAAGGCCGAACAGAAGCTCATCGATCAACACGGGAGTCGACGAGTAGGGACTCTCCACGAGCAGGTACGGACCGTCGGCGATCCGGACGTTGTCGAGTGCCTCGTCGGTCATCTCGGCGAGCCGCGACATCGCCAGCTCGCCGCCGGGGAGCACGGCAAGCGGTATCTCCTCACGCGCCAGCGCGAGGTTGAGCTCGCCCACGCGCTGCCCCACTTGAGAGACGTCGAAGTCGTAGTCGAAGTTGACGTGGGGGGTGGCGACGATCGCCCGTACCCCAACGGCCACCGCCGCCCGGGCCATGGCGATGCTCTCGTCGATGTCACCGACGCCGTCGTCGACGCCAGGAAGTATGTGAGAGTGAAGATCGATCAAGTTTCTGCCGAAAGGAACCAGGATGGTCGCATCACCCTGGTCTCGAACCCCGCAGATAGGATGTCCAACATGAGAAACGACACGCCGCTGGGCGTGATATGGCGGCGAAAGTGGACGATTCTTGCCACTTTCCTGATCTTCGCCGGCTCCGCGGCGATCGTCTCGAAGACGCTCGAGAAGGTATACGACACCGACAGCACCCTGCTGATCTCGCTGCCGGCCGAGACGCAGAGCTTCGACTCCGTTCAGGCGGCGCAGACTGTCGCCCGATCCTATGCTGACATCATCGACAGCCCGAACGTCGCGCAGCTCGTGGCGGCTCGGCTGGCCGACGGTACGACGCG
Organism: Thermoleophilaceae bacterium; assembly: GCA_030447875.1. GTDB lineage: Bacteria > Actinomycetota > Thermoleophilia > Solirubrobacterales > Thermoleophilaceae > JAUJOA01. Next base: position 39,994 of record JAUJOA010000004.1, on the reverse strand, counting down.
CGGGGAGGTGCTCGAAGCAACATCGTTCGAGCCGATTCCGGAGACACAGGTCCTGAAGATCACGGCTGAGGACCCGGACCCGGCACGAGCGAAGGCCATCGCTGACGCCTACGCCGACGTGTTCATCGACTACGCCGACCGGGAGCTCGCCGACACGACCAAGGCGGAGGTCTCCCTGGCCGACGCCGCCCCGCTGCCCATCACCCCCGCCCGGCCGAAGCCGACGCTCTACGTGCTGCTGGCGAGCATCGTGGGACTTGCGCTGGGAGTCGGGCTCGCCTTCCTGCGGGATCGCGTCGATCGCCGGCTGCGCACATCCGAGGACGTCGAGTCGCGCTTCGACGCCCCGGTTCTTGCCCGAGTGCCCCGTCGAGGCCGTTCTGAGTCGTCGATAGCGGCTTTTCGCGAAGCTCACCGCATCCTGCGTACGAACCTGCAGTTCGCGACAGGCGGAAGGCCGCTGCAGTCGATCGCCGTGACCAGTGGCGGCGAGTCGGAGGGGAAGACCACGACGGTGGCTCAGCTTGCGCTATCGAGCGCCGAGGTTGGACTGAAAGCCATCGTCGTTGAGGCTGACTTCCGACGGCCCGCGCTCCAGAACGAGGTGATTCCGGATCAAGAGCTCTTGCATCCCGGCTTCAGCAACTATCTGGTCGAGGCGGTCGACATAGAGCGCATCATCTATCCGACGGGCCGCCCGGGCCTGGAGCTCGTCCCGGCGGGCCCGCTGCCGCCGAGTCCGTCGGCTCTTCTGGAGTCGCGTCGCGGCCGGACCGCGATGTCGGCTCTCAGCTCCCACGCCGATGTCGTGATCGTCGATTGCCCGCCGCTCAGCGTCGGGGCGGATGCGTCGGTGATCAGCGGCTGGGTGGACGGCGTGATCTTGGTCGTCGACCTTCACAGCTCGACCGATGACACTGTGCGAAGCGCGCTGCGACAGCTAGAGGCGGTACAGGCGCCCGTGATCGGCTTGCTGCTCAACCGCGACAGCCGCGCCGAAGTGAGGAAGTACGAGTACTACCACAGCGACAACGGTCAGAAGGGCGATTCGCGACTCGCCAAGGCGGGCTCCCGAAAGGACTGAGCGGGAGCCGCTCGCGCGGTCACCGGCTCTCGAGCGACGCGGTCGGCGAGGGCCGTCAGCATCCCCGCGAGCACGAAGAAGGTTCCCGCAAGGATCGGCGTCCGCAGCTGCACGATCGTAAGGCCCTGAAGCATGAAGGCCAGGAGTGCCGCGGACATGCCCAAGGCGAGTGCATACTCGGTCGAGCCCCGAGCGGCGCCGATCGCCTTGACGGCACGCGCGACGAGCTGACCGACGAACGCGAGGAACGCCGCGAGCCCAAGGATTCCGGTCTCGGCCGCGAGGCTCAGCGGAATGCTGTGAGCGTTCTCGAACGGCTCGCCGCGCGTGACCACGCCGCGCCTCGCGGCTTCGAACTGGAACTGGTTCATTCCCACGCCGATGAACGGATTCTCGATCGCCATGTCGACGGCGGCTCCCCAGATTCGCGGGCGGTCGCTGACCTCGAACTGCTGGCTGTCGAGGGTCGATAGGCGCTGACCCACCACCTCGAACTGTTGTGACCCGATGAGCGGATTCGCATTTGCGAGGGTCAGGGCGACGAACAGCGCTGCGACTCCGACCGCCACCCAACGGGCGCGACCCCAGAGGAGGAGGAGAAGAAGGCCCAGCACGAACGTCGCGATTCCCCCCCGGGACAGCGAGAAGACGACGCCCCCGAGGGCGCCGGCCGCCGGCACCAGAAGCCACCCGGCGCGCCGGACGTCGGCAATCACGAGCGCCAGGCCGGGCAGCAACGCCAGGACCAGCAAAGACGCGTAGGAGTTCGGGTTGCCGAACGTACCCTCGGCGCGGGCGAGCGTCGTCTCGCCTCCCGCGAGGAGCCCAGTCTCACCCGAGCGGAGATAGTCCACCGTTCCTATGAGGCCGAGGATCCCCGCTCCGACGAGAAACGCGCCCACCACGCCCTTCATCTCGCGCGTCGTGAGGGTCTGTGCCTGCAGATAGGCAAAGTAGAAGAGCGTCCAAACGACGAAGACCCGTATGACGGGCGTCGGATCCGTGGCCTTCCCGATTCCGAGCGCGACGATCATCAGTAGGACGATGACCGGCAGATCCCTGACAGCCGGCTTCGCCACGGTCTCGGGGCGAAGGAGGGCTCGGCAGAGCCATGCGCCCGCGACCAGCGCGAGGGCTGCGTCGGTGGGGGAGATGGCGCCACTCAGGACGTTGAGGTTCGCGATCTCGAGCGGGGTGGCAAGCAGCGCTCCCGCGAGGCCGATCGCCGGGCGAACGAAGGTGAGGACCGCGAACGTGATGCCGACGAGGGCGATTGGGGCCGCTAACGGACTGACCGTGTAGGCGCTGAGGGCGAACGCCGCTCCGCTCACCAGAAGGCCCAGGACGACCGCAAGGGTGGCGGCTAGCTCCGAGTGCGTCAGCTTGAGACCGCGCCGGCGAAGACCCTTCACCACAGCGGGAGGCTACCGGAGGTACCGGGTGGCTTCCGACGGGCTCAGCTGCGCGGCAGCCTCAACCCGGCTTGAGGGTGAAGGCGCGGCTAGACACCGAGGGCATGTCCGCTCCGCTCAGCTTCCTGACGCTGGCGCGCGCCCGGAGGGCTCCCGCCCGCCGGAGAAGCTCGTACTTCCGGGCGCTGAGTTGGAGGTTGAGCACTTGCTCGTCGCTTCGGTCGATGGAGAATGAGCGCCGCGCCAGCCGCACGATCCGAAGCTCTCCGAGGAATTCGACCTCGTTGGACGTGCGGATGCGAAGCGTTCCGCGACAACCGCGTGATGCCTCTCGTGGACAGGCGACCCGCGCCCGCAACACCCCGTCACTGGAGACGCTGACCGTCTCCGCCGGTGCGGCCACGTCGAGCACCGTCGCGGCTGTCGGCACGGTGCTAGAAGAGGTGACGGTCGCGACGTTCGCGGCGAGGCCGCTCCGAAAGGCCCGATAGCCGGGCTTGGGGCTGAAGTCACGGTGCACGAGCCCGTATTGGTCTTCGATCCCCGCCGGGTCCGTGCCCTTGTTGCGAAGGTTGTACTGGGTCGCGGCTTTCACGTATCGCCAGCCTGCGAGCATCTGCCATGCCTTCTCGGTGTAGCTAGCCTGCTGGTCCTCGGTTACGCAGCGCCGGCGCCCGTAGTCGGTGGTGGGGTTGCAGGTGGTCCAGCCGAACTCCGTGAGCCAGATTGGCTTGCCGTCGCCGCGGGCGAGCATGATCTTGCGAATCCAGGGAATGCCCGATGCGAACGACCACTTGCGTGAGTCGCCCTCCGCCGTGTATGTCGGCGGCCGGCTCTCGGAGTACGGATGGAAGGAGAACACGTCGAAGTTGCCCTTGATCCCGTGGTCGTAGAGCTCCTTGGTGAAATCTCCGTCGGAGAACGACAGCGCGCCCGCCGCCACCGTGAGGTTCGGCTGCACGGCCTTGACCGCCGGGTACGCGGCCTTTAGCAGGCGGGCGTAGTCACCGGCTTGATCGGGCGTCTTCCAGAAGTTCTGGGACTCCTCGTTCGGCTCGTTCCAGATCTGAAGCCCCGCCATGTAACGGCCCCAGCGGTTCGCGACCCAAGCCGCCGCCTTGGCGTACTCGGCCATGTCCTCCGGCGGATACTTGGTGACGCCGCGGTCCCACCACTTCCCCTCGCAGTCCTGCTTGAGGCTCGATGGGGCTGAAGAAGCCCAGCACGGCGTCGCATGGAAGCTCGGGATGACCTTGATCCCGCGTGCCTCCGCATGCCTCATGAAGGTGTCGATCTTGTCGACGTACCAGCTCGAGAAGCGGTCCTTGCCAGCCGTCTGAAGGCTCGACCAAGTGATGTCGATCCGCACGGTGTTCGCACCCGCGTTGCGGAGCAGATCGAGCTCACGGTCGAAGTCGGACACCTGCGAGCTCGACCAGAGCGGATGTGTCTGAGCCCCGCGGTACTTCGTCGCGCCCATCGCCGTGCCGGCGGGAACGAGCGCGACGAGCAGGATCGATACAACCAGAGGCGCGCTGAGAAGGCGGAAGGGTCGACGGCGCATACCTCCATAACGGCTGTCCCGCATGCTTCCTTTAGCGGCGCACCGGGCCATCGACCATCCGTCCAGGGCCCTGCACTCGGGAAGCGGCCGTCGGCCGAGCTATGCTCGCCCGATGAGGGCGCTCGTCACCGGCGGAGCCGGGTTCATCGGCGCGAATCTGGTGCGAGCACTACTCGAGCACGGGCATTTCGTGCGGGTGCTCGACAACTTCTCGACAGGGTCACGGCTCAACCTGACGGAGTTCGCAAACGACATCGAGCTCCTCGAGGGCGATGTGCGCAGCTACGAGCGGGCCGCGACGGCGACGCGGAAAGTCGACGTCGTCTTCCACCAGGCGGCGCTCCCCTCGGTACCGCGATCGATCCAGGATCCGCTCACGGTCAACGGGACGAATGTCGACGGCACGCTCAACGTGCTCCTGAGTGCGCGCGACGCGGGCGTGAGGCGCGTCGTCTTCGCGTCATCCTCGAGCATCTACGGAGCCAATCCCGCGCTTCCCAAACGGGAGGACATGCGACCGATGCCCATCTCGCCGTACGCGGTATCGAAGCTCGCGGCCGAGCAGTACTGCCGCGCGTTCTCGACGGCCTACGAGCTCGAGACCGCCTGCCTCCGCTACTTCAACGTCTTCGGGCCGCTCCAGGACCCAACCTCGTACTATGCCGCAGTCATCCCGAAGTTCGTGCTGGCTGCGCTTGAGGGCAGGCGGCCGACGATCTTCGGCGACGGCACGAACAGCCGGGACTTCACCTTCGTCGCCAACGCCGTATCGGCGAACCTCAAGGCCGCTACGGGCCCGAACGACGCTGGGATCTACAACGTCGCCCGCGGCGAGCGAATCAGCTTGAACGAGCTGCTCGAGGCGATGAGCAGCTACATGGGTGTGGCGGTCGAGCCGGAGTACGCGCCCGCGCGCCCTGGCGACGTTCCGCATTCGCTCGCCGACATCTCGCTGGCGGAGTCCGAGTTCGGGTACACGCCGAGCATCTCATGGCGCGAGGGCCTGGAGCGGACGATCGACTGGTATTCCCGCTCCACGGCCGTCACAGCCGGCGCTGGTCAGCGCTGACCCGGACACGAGCGAGGGTCAGGGCGTGCGGCGCTGCCTGCTCGTGTTCGAGCCGCCCGATGGAGGGGTTGCCGAGAACGTGATGCGCCTCGCGCTCGGCCTCGAGGAGCGGGGATGGAAGGCGTGGGTGGCGGGACCCGAGCGGTCGATCATCCATTCTCGCCTCGAAGCGGCCGGCATTCCGATCGCGAAGCTGCCGTTCGAGCGAGGCTATGGAGAGCCCGCCCAGGACCTTCGTGCCCTTCGTGGGCTGCTCGGACTGATGAACGATCGGTTCGACGTGGTGCATGCCCACTCGGCCAAGGCCGGCGTCCTGGGTCGGATCGCTGCGCGTGTGAAGCGCACCCCGATCGTCTACACGCCGCACTGCTTTCCGTTCGTCGGGCCGTGGGGGCTGTCGCGACGAGCCTTCTCGGTCGGGATCGAGCGAGCACTTGGCCCGCTTACCGACGCGATCATCTGCGTAGCGGAATCCGAGCGCGAGCTTGCGCTCGAAAAGCACGTCGCTTCGCCTGAGCGCCTTCATGTCGTGCACAACGGCAGTCTGCCGTGCGAGGAGGGACTGGAGCGGGACCCTGAGCTCGAAGCGCTTCGCGAAGCCGGGCCGCTGGCCGCCTGCTTGGCGGTCCTGCGGCCCCAGAAGGCGGTGCACGTCTTCGTCGAAGCCGCGGCTTTCGTGCTCGAGCGCCTCCCCGAGGCCCAACTTGCGGTGGTGGGCGACGGTGAGCTGCGGCAGAACCTCGAGCGTCGAGCGAGAGCGCTTGGCGTCGATCGACGGGTCCACTTCCTCGACTTCAAGCCGCCAGCCTCTCGTCAGCTGCGCTCGATCGACGTCTTCGTCCTTCCGTCCGCGTGGGAGGCGTTCCCGATCTCGATCCTCGAGGCGATGGCATGCGGAATTCCGCAGGTCGCGACGGACGTGGGCGGGACGGCCGAGGCGCTCGAGGATGGGACGACCGGATTGCTCGGCCCGGCCAATGATCCCATGGCGCTCGCCGACCGAATCACGACGCTGCTCGCGGATCCGGAGCGGCGCGCCCAGATGTCCGAGGCCTCGCGCCGCCGGCACGCTCAGCACTTCGGGCTCGAGCTCATGATCGAGCGCACGGTGGACGTCTATGATCGAGTCGCGAGCGGGTCCCGTTAGCTGCGGGCGCTTGCGACCTCGTCGAGCACCGCGAACAGCCGGCGTGAAGCGACCTCGGGAGCGAACCGGCTCCGCGCGAACCGCCGGCCGTCCGCCCCCGCGCGGGCGGCGAGCGCCGGGTCGCGCAGATACGGTCGAATGGCGGAGGCAAGCTGGCCTGAATCGGCTCCGTTCACGAGCGTCCCGGTGACGCCGTCCTGCACACCCTCGGCCGTGCCGCCGCCGCGAGTAGCCACCACCGGGACGCCGACCCAACTGGCCTCCAGCATCGCACCGCTCAGTCCCTCCAGCCCGAACCCCTGCTCATCGCGATAGGTGGCGTTGACGAACACGGTCATCCGCGAGAGGACCGCTGCGACGTCTTCGGTGAAACCTGGCATCTCGACCCGCTCCTTCATCCCGAGCTCAGCGGCTAGCGCCTCGAGCCGCGCGGGATAGTCAGGGTACTCGGCGGCCGGCCCCCCGGCGAGCACGACTCGCAGCCCGGGAAAGTCGCTCGACAGCGCGGCGGCGGCCCGGATGATGTGGTGATGTCCCTTGTACGGAACGAGCCGTGCGACCGTTCCGATCACCGGGCGGTCGGGATCGCTCTGTGGCTCCACGTCACCGAGCCGCAACGCCGGGTGAACGACGCCGAGGAAGCGAGCGGAGCGAAGGGGTCCGAGCGCGTCGACCAGCGCCCGGCTCGGGGCAACGACACCGTTGACCGCCGCCGCGACCGGCTTGGCGAGCGTGGCATCCCGCGAGAAGTCGACCTTGTGCCAGACGATCGGTATGCGGTGAGCTCGGCACGCCGGCGCGGCTAGAAGGGCGGCCTTCTGACCCATCGCCCAGACCACGTCAGGGCGCCGGCGCATCAGCAGCCCGTGGAGCGAGCGGGTGAATCTGACCGCGTGGCCGAGCCCAGGACGGCCGTCGTAGCCCGACGCGATGAGCGTCCGGATGCCCCGAACGGCGAGATACGCCCGAAGCGGTCCGTCGCTCACGAGGAGCACCTCGGCCTCCACGCCCGCGGGCCGATGGTCGATGAAGGTGGCAAGCCTGAACTGCGAGCCACCGAGATCGCCGTAGGAGGCGATCGCTAGAACCTTCATCCGGCGACCCTCGCGGAAAGCCGCCGCCTGACCATGGTCGTGAGGAACTCGAGGTCGCCTGGGTTGACGACACGCTCGATCAGCACGAACGCCGCCGCGTACGAAGCCAGGCCGAGGATCAGCGCCGGTACGAAGCTCGAGGCCAGCGGAGCCATCACGACGGCCATCGCCAGGCCGGCCAGCGCGGGCGTGACGAGCATGGGGCCCCAGCTGAGGCCACCGACCGTCCTGGCGGCGATCAGCAGGGCGATGGGAGTCGCCAGCGTAAGCGTCAGCAGCATGGCGGCCGCCGCGCCGACATCCCCGTATGCCGGAATGAGCAGGAGGTTGAGTGCGACGTTGGCGATCACCATTCCGGCGGTGAGCACGACCATTGTCTTGGGGCTTCTGCGCGACACGACCAGGGACGAGCAGATGTAGACCAGTCCCATCAGGACGACGACGGGTGCCAGGAGGCGGAGCGGCTCGGCGGCGGAGGCGAAATCAGCTCCGAAGAAGATCTTGGTCAGCGGCTCGGCAAGGATGCCGAATATGAGCGCGAAGGGCACGAGTCCGGCAAGCGAGAGCCTGACCGAGCGCTCGAAGACCGCCTGCACCGTCGGCTCGGTGTCCCGCTCTAGGTACGTGTACATCGCTGCAAAAGCGCCGTTGATCGACAGCGACAGAAAGAAGGTCGACTCGAGCAGCCGGTAGGCGGCGCCATAACGTCCGACGGCGGCCTGCGTCGCCAGCAGGGAGAGGATGACCGTGTCGAGTCGCGCGAGGAGTGCGCCGGACGCGTCCTGCGCCGCGAACGGGAGGCTGCGGCTCGTCAGGCTGCGCCAAACGCTGGTCGCCGCCCACAACCGCGGAAGGCCGAAGCTTCGGCCCAGCAGGGCGAGCCCCAGGATGAAGCCGCCGGCGGCGCCCGCGCTGTAGGTGATCGCCACGGCGATCACGCCGTACCCGCTCGAGAGGAGGGCGATGCCGACGACCGCCGCGCCGACGCGCTGGACGACGATCGACACGGCGATGAGGTCACTCCGCTCGCGCGCGGTGAAGATGTTGGCGACCGTACGCTGGAGCGAGTCGAACAGCAGCCCCGGCATCAGGACGTACACGGCGAGACGAGCCTCTTCGTCGTAGCCGAGGAGCTGGACGACGATGACGCTGATCGTCACGACCGGCACGGCGAGCGTGAGCTTCAGCGCGACCACGTTGAAGAACTCGTCGATCCGCGAGTGGTCGCGAGCGACGTGGCGGAGATAGAAGCGGTCGAGACCCAGTCCTGTGGGCGTCGTCGCAAGCTGGCAGAACGCGAACGCGAGCACGAAGACGCCCAGCCCCGTCTGACCCGTCGATCGCGCCAGCGCGGCGAACAGGACGAGTGAGGCCAGCTTCCCGATGATCTCGGCGACCGCGCGCGCGATGACGTTCTTCGCCGCTCGCTCGCCCGCCCGAGCCGCGGCGCTCGTAGGGCCGGTGATGGGGCTATCCATCCCGTGACCGTCCGCGTCCACCACGCTCGGCGAGAAGCCTCGCTCGACGCCGCGCGCCCCTGCTGATGACCCTCGACACACGCCCGGGGCGGCTGTCGAACAGCGGCTCGTATGCGTCCGCGAGCTTCAACAGGAAGCTCGCCATCCCGTCCTTCCCCGTGATCATCGAGCGCTTCAACTCGTACCTGCTCCAACCGCCGCGCCCGTGGCAGGTCACGGCGGCGGTGAATCCCGCCTCCCTGACAGCGGCCAGCGCCGCGGGCCCGTACTTGCAAGAGGGATACGCGAATGTGTCGACCGGCCGTCCAGTCAGCCGCTCGAGTGTCTCTCGGCTTTCGACCATCTCGCGCAAGCACGCCTCGCGGCCGAGCATCGACAGATCGGGATGAGACACCGAGTGGGCGCCGATCTCGACGTCCGCGGCCACAAGGACACGCAGTTGGTCGGCCGTCATCATCCGCGCTCGCGACTCAGGCGGCATGAAGGGGTTGGGGCATCCGATGTACCCGGTCATCACATATACGGTCGCTGGGAGCCCGTATTCCTTGAGTATCGGAAGCAACACGTCGTGGTTGTCGTCCATGCCATCGTCGAAGCTGAGCGCCGCGAGCCCGGGTGGCGGTCCCTCGCTCCCCAGCTTGGCGGCGAACTGAGCGACAGGCAGGAAATCGAAGCCGGCTTCGATCAGCAGCTCGACCTGCCGGCGAAAGCCTCCGGGATTGACGCGCAGGAACCCGGGGTCATCGAGTGGCCCCGACGGCGCGACGCCGTGATAGCAGAGGACGATCGACCGACGCTCGCGGATGCGGCGCGCGACCTCTACCCACGCCCGGGGCGCGGTCACCGCCCTCCTCGTGGGATCCGTCGTCGCAGCCGGACGCCGACCGCCCCGAGCGCGAGCATGGTGCTTGCGACTGGATCGTCGGAGGCCCACATCGCACCGGCCCGCGGACGCGGGGAGCGTCGGCGAAGGACTCCAGGGTTTCCTCTGACGGCCGCCGTGAGATCCCCCTCGAGCCAGCGGTAGGTGACGCCGGTGCGGTATGCATGTGGTTGCGAGGATGGCCGACCGACCGCCACCGCATGCCATGCGGCCGGAAGGTTGACCCCGGAAGCTAGCGCCAGGGGGAGCGACGTGTAGAAGCGGGGGTTCACGTCGATCAGGACTGGTTCAGTATCCGACAAGACGAAGTCCAGTTGTGCAAGTCCCCAGTACCCGGCCGCGACGAGCATCGACGTCGCCTGCTCCACCAGCTCGTCGTCCGGCGGGACGCTGACGGCCAACGTGCTCGTCCCCGCGTCGGCGGGCCAGGTGCGATGCACTCGCTGCTGGAAGCGCGCGACCGGGCCGCCATCCCTGCCCACCACGACGGCGAGCACCACCAGTGGCCCCGTGACTCGCTCCTGCACGAGGAGCGGCGCGTCGGACTCGAGGCCGCCCAAGAGAGCGCGGAAGGCGAACTGCGATTCGATGACACGCGCTGAGCCAAGCTCGCGGCCGGGCATGGCCGGCTTGACGACGCAGGGAACCGGCACCTCCGCGGCGAGGATGTCGCCGGGTCTCCCCTCGAGAAGCGTTGTCGGCGTGCGGAAGCCGGCCGTTCCCGCCAGCTTGGGAAGCATTCGCTTGTCACGGATCTTTGACAGGGCGCCTTGGAGGTCGACCGGATACGGCAGCCGCGGTCGCCGCGGCAGCTCGACGGCGGCGTCGGTGAGTGCGGTGAGCGCCGCCTCACCGCCGGGATAGACGATCGGAGAGCCCCGCTCGAGCGAGAGCCGGGACACCGCGGCGGCAAATGCCGCCGGCTCTTCGACTGCGCTCGGTACAACCGCGTCGTCCGCCGCGTAGCGTGACCACAGCCCGCCCGCGGTACTCGAAGGCCCGACCGCAAGCAGCCTGTGACCGGCCCGACCAAGTCCGCGCAACCCGGAGACCGCGCTCGCGACATGCGCGTCGGTCACGAGCGCGTCTATGGAACCGCGAGCGGGTCCCCTCAAGCAACGCACGATATCGGCCGCGGCGGCGGAGCTCCGGCTTGATCGCATGCCTCATTAGGCTGTCGGCATGCGGTTTCCTACCGGCGCGTTCGCGCGGCGATCGATGGCGCTGTCCTTAGCACCGGTGAGCCTCCTGGTCGTCCTCGCGCTACCGCCCGACCTCCAGCGGGACACCACCGGTACGGCGCCCGTTCAGGCAAGCGTGCCGCTCCGCGGTGCCGAGATCCATCCCCCCTACGACGGCGCCGGCGACGTCGATGACTTCGAGCGTTCGGTTGCGCCGGAGCTGGATCGCCTGCGGGACGCCGGCGCGAGCGCCGTGCGGACGAGAATCAGCTGGTCGAGCTTCGAGTTCTACGGCGACAATCGCTACTCGGAGGCCTACGCCGACAAGGTGGCCAGATTCCTCGACCTCGCTGCGGAGCGCGATCTGAAGGTCATCGCGACCCTTTTCGCCACACCATGCTGGGCGTCTTCTGCGCCGGATCGGCTCAAGCGCGATCCGGACACCGGCGAGCTCTGCGGCGGCGCCTACTGGGACCGGGGCGTGACGAGGTATCCACCGGCGGACCCCTCCGACTATGGCGATGCGGCGACCGAGGTCGCGCGCCGCTTCGGAGATCGGATGGAGGCGCTCGAGATCTGGAACGAGCCGAACGAGGTCACGGAGACGTTCCTCGTATCCGACGACCAGGCCGCCGACTATGCGGCGCTGGTCAAGGCGGCCTACCGCCCGGTCAAGCGCATCGCCCCCGAGCTCACGGTCATCGGCGGGGTTCTCTCGTTCTCGGACGGCGAGTTCCTCACCGCGCTCTACGACGAGCACGACATCCAGGGCCATTTCGACGCGATATCCATTCATCCCTACAGCGAGAACCGTGATCCGGCAGCGCCGTGCAGGCCGCCCGTGAAGGGAGTCGACTACGCGAAGTGGGACTACCGCTGCGGCCCACCTTGGATCCACGAGATCATGTCGGCCCATGGCGACGGCGACAAGGAGATCTGGCTGACCGAGCTCGGGTCGTCCACGTGCATCGAGCCGGATCGCGAGAGCCCCGATTACAAGTGGTGCAACGTCAGCCCGCAGGAGCAGGCCCAGTACACGCTTGCGAACTATCGGATCGCCGCGGATTGGGACTATGTGAGGGCGGTGATCACCTACAACCTTCGCAACAAGGGTGATGACCCCGATGACCGCGAGCACCAGTTCGGCCTTCACACGACCGACCTAACTCCGAAGCCAGCGTGGCACGCCTTCGAGCGGGCGATGCGGGAGTAGGGGTCGGCCCCAGGCTGCTCGGTTGGCCGTAAAGGATCCTGTGGCGACGAACGAGCCGCTCGCCTGCGTAATGGGCGACATGGACCTGGTCCGGCCGCTTGGGCTCGGCGGCATCCGCTGTGCCGTCGTCGCAGGGCCCGACGCTCCCGTGCGGTTCTCGCGCTTCACCCGCGACGCCATCGACCTGTCCACGCCGTCCCTCGCTGGCGCGCTGGTCGACCGCGCCGGCGGAGAGCCTGAGCCGCCGGTGCTGTTCTACGAGTCGGATGAGAGCCTTCGCTTCGTCTCGGACAATCGCGGCCAGCTTGCGCCCGCTTACCGGTTTCTGATGCCCGACGCGGAGCTCGTCGACGACCTGCTCGACAAGTCCCGCTTCCGGCTCTTGGCGGAACGGCTCGACCTGCCGGTGCCGCGCTCCCTCACCCTTCGGCCGGCGGCGGGGTCGGGGCCCGAGGACGTGGCGCTCGACTTTCCCGTGATCGTGAAGCCGCTGCCCTATCGAGACGAGCGGTGGGAGCGCATCAACGACTTCGCGGAAGAGGCCCGGAGCGGGCGACCGAAGTCGCTGCGGGCTCTCTCGGCGAAGGTGCTGCCCGCCGACTCGCCCGAGGCGCTACGGCGCCTATGGCCGCGGCTTGCGGAGGCGGACACGCAGTTCCTCTTCCAGGAGCTCATTCCCGGGCCAGAGACGAGAATCGAGAGCTATCACGTCTATGTCGATGGGGCGGGAAACTTCGCCGCGGAGTTCACGGGGCGCAAGATCAGGACCTATCCGCCCCGGTTTGGGATCACGACCGCACTCACCACGACGGACGACTCGAGCGTCCTGTCGCTCGGGCGCGAACTCGTGAGTCGACTCGACTTTCGAGGCCCGGGGAAGTTCGACTTCAAACGGGGGCCCGACGATCGCCTGCAGCTGCTCGAGATCAATCCGCGGTTCACCCTGTGGGGGCACGTAGGCGCGGCGGCGGGAGTCAACCTACCGGCGATCGCCTATGCCGAACGAGCCGGCCGACCGCTTCCGCGACCGAGCCGAGCTCGAGCCGGCGTGCGCTGGTGTAGGCCGCGGCGCGACGCCGCGGCCGCCAAGGCGCTCGGCGTCCCGTTCAGGAGATGGCTTCCGTGGGCGCTTCGATGCGACGTCAACGCCTCGTTCGCTTGGGACGACCCGTTTCCCTTCCTATCGACGAAGATCTCTGCGCGGCTTGTCGAGCGTGCGCGCGGACGAGCCGGTCTTCCGCCCATTCGCTCAGGCTGATCTGCGCGTGCGCCTCGGGATCATCTCGGACATCCATGGGAACCTGCACGCCCTGGAAGCGGCGCTTGCGGGTCTCGCGCGCGAGGCCATCGACGGCTATCTGTGCGCGGGAGATCTCGTCGGCTACGGTCCGTTTCCCAACGAGTGCGTCGAGCGCGTGAGCGGCTTGCCGGCGCTGTGCGTGGCCGGGAATCACGACTTGATGGCGCTCGGGTCGCTGGACGACGAGGACGCTGGCGGACTCGCCCGCTCGACCCTTTGCTGGACGAAGAAGGTCCTGACCGACCGCACACGCGGTTACCTGGCCGAGCTGCCCCCGGTGCTCGAGACCGACGCTGTCGTGATGGCACATGGGTCGCTGGACGACCCGAGGACGTACGTGACATCCGAGCGACAGGCAGGAGATGAGCTGGAACGACTCGCCGAGGCGCGTCCCGGCGCCAGGCTGCTGATTCTCGGGCACACGCACCGCCCAGCGGTCTATGAGAGGCGGCGCGGTGCCCTCCTCAGGGGAAGAAGCGGCTCGGTCGACCTCGACCGAGGGCAGCGGTACGTGCTCAATCCAGGGAGCGTGGGGCAAGCCCGCGAGCGGCATCCGGTCGTCCGGTTCATGGTGCTCGACCTCGAACGCAGCCGGGCGGAGCTCAGGTCGCTCGACTACGACGTCGAGCGCTGTCGCGAGTCGCTTCGGACCCGCGGCCTTCCGGAGGACGCATGCCACCGGCCACCCTCCAGTCCCCGTGGCGGGCGGGCAGCGCGACTCGCCAGGGCTGCACGAGCGCTCATGGGCGTCCGCGGCTGACTTCTCGGGAAGCTCAGCGGCGGATGATCCGGGCCAACCGCTTCCTGAGTCGAGACCCAAGAGCGGTCGCAGCCAGGATCGGACCGGGGAGCGGATCGTCCGGCGCCCACATCGCGCCCACCGTCGGTCGCGGCCCCTTGCGAAGCAGCAGGTGCGGGGAGCCTCGGAGCGCGGCCAGCAGATCCGCCTCCATCCAGCGGTAGGTCACACCCACCCGGTACGGATCCGGGGAGATGAAGCGCTCGCCCGTCACGACCGCGTGCCAGGCCGCCGCGAGATTCACTCCGGACGCGAGCGCCAGCGGCAGTGAGCCATAGAAGCGCGGGTTGACATCGACGAGCATCGGTCCACGGCCGCCGTCGACGAACTGCAGCTCCGCCAAGCCGGCGTAGCCGGCGTTCGCGAGCAGTCGGGCGGCCATGGAGACGAGGCGCGGGTCAGCCGGCACACTCTCGGCGAGCCGGCTGGCACCGGCCTCGGGCGGCCAGGTCCGCCGCGCTCGCTGCTGGAACCTGGCCACGACCCGACCGGTGTGATCCACGACTAGTGCGACCGCAATCAGCGGCCCCACTACGTGTTCTTGGACGAGCAGCGACTCCTCGGCGGTGAGCCCCTCCAGCAAGCTGTCGAGCTGTCTCTGGCTGTTGACGACATGGGTCAGGGAGAGTCCCTGCTCGGGCAGTACGGCCTTGACCACACAGGGCGTCCGGACCCGCCGGCCGCGCAGCTCGCCCGCGGTCCCGACCTCCATGATCAGCGGGACCTTGAGTCCGGCTTCCCCGGCCAGCGCGCTCAGCCGTTCCTTGTCGCGAAGGGCGTGTACGGCCTTCTCGTCGCGATACGGCAGCACGACCCCATTCGGAAGCGACGATGCACGCGCCAGAAGTGCGTCCACGGCCTCCTCCTGGACCGGGTACACCACGAACGGACCGAACTCGGTGCCGAGCCGCGCGATCCTCGCCGAAAAGCTCAGCGGTTCTTCGAGAACGTCGGGGCCGGTGAGCCGGGCGGCGGAGTGACGAGACCACAGTCCCGCGGCGCCGCGTGACGGGCCCAGTGCCAACGTCCTGACGCCCGCACGTCCAAGCGCCCGCAGACCGGCCACGGCGCTGCGCGTGTGCACGTCCGTTACTAGGGCGTCCATCGTTTCACGAACACCCGCCGTCGCGGCCACTCGGAGCAGGGCGCGATGCCAAGATAGGCGCCGTGGACAACGAATGGGCCAGGTCGCTGATGAGCGAGCTCACCGCTCGCCTCGGTAGCGAGATTCTCCTGTGGCGGGGGGGCGACCTGCGCGGACGCGACATCGACCTTCTCGTGGCGCCGGAAGCCCAAGCGGAGCTTGGCCGGATCCTGTCTCGAGCCGGCCTGCATTCGAGTGCACGCGGGTCTGGGCGGACGGTCTGGTCGTGGCCCGGAGGGGTGGGCCCAGCCATCGACGTCATGCCGTCGGAGGCTTGGTCGGATCACTATCCCTCGCTCGCCGGAGTTCGCGCCCGCGCGTGGAGCCCCGACGGGCTCCCGCCCACCGCGTCACCAGAGGACCGTCTCCTGATACTGGGCGCCGAGCTGATCGCCGGTCGCCCGATCGACGAGACGCTCCGCCGGGCGCGGCCGCTGCTCGAGAGCCCAGACCGTAGGGACCGGCTGGAGGCCGTGGCCGGATACGAGCAAATGCACCCGGTCGCCCAGCTCATCGGTAGACCCGACCGAGTAGCGCGCCTGGCTCGGCGCGGTCGCCTTCCCTATCTTCACGCCGCACGCGCTGCGGTCAGGTGTGCACCGGCGCGGGCGGCGCTGGGCCTCCGCCTGCGGTCACGCCTCTCCCGTCTCTTCGGCCGCGGCGTGACTGTCGTGAGCGGATCCCGTAGGCGGCGAGGATTCCTGATAGCGATCAGCGGCATGGACGGCGCCGGAAAGTCTACGGCGGCCGAGGTTGTGCGAGGCCAGATGGAGAGGTCACAGCAGCCGGCGACCGTGACTTGGGGTCGCTTGGGCACGAACCTTGGATCGCTCGACGCCGTCGCATCGGCGGTCAAGCGCGTGCTTCGCCGTGAGCGAACGATCGCCGACCCAGTGGCCACGGGCGGGGAGTCGACCAGGAAGCAGCGACGTCCCGGGGAGATCGGCCGGCGGCGCCCGCTCGTCTCTTGGATCTGGGTCGTGGTCGTCGCCGCGACCCACGCGCGCTACCTTCGCCGAGCCGCGCGTCCCCGCCTGACCGGGACGACCGTCGTCTGCGATCGGTCGCTTGTCGATTCGCTCGTGGACCTTGAGCTCCGGTACGGCCGGCACCGCCTGGCTGAAACCCTGCTGTCCAAGGCGGCGCCGACGCCCGATCTCGGCATCCTCCTGGACGTCGATGCCGCGACGGCTGCTGATCGCAAGCGAGGAGATCAGGCCGCCCGAATCCTCGAGGGCATGGAGCGGCGGTACATCGCTACGGCCGCGCGCCAGGGATTCATCGTCGTCGACGCTCGCGTCGGCTTGGAGGAGACTCACCGCTCCGTCGAGCGGCTTGTCGAGTCGCTTCTCGCATCCCGGACGCCGGAACAGCGGTCAGCCACTGGTTGAGCAAGCTGGCTACTCGGCTGGGCGGAAGAGCACGGCGAGCGTCATTAGCAGGATCTTGAGATCGAGTCCCAGCGACCAGTTCTCGATGTAGTAGTTGTCCCACTCCACGCGGTCGGCCAGCGAGGTCTTCCCTCGCAGCCCGTGCACCTGAGCCCATCCGGTGATGCCCGACTTCACACGATGCCGGTCGTCGTAGCGGCGGATCGACTGCCCGAAGAGCTCCACGAACTCGGGGCGCTCCGGGCGCGGCCCCACCAGGCTCATCTCGCCCTTCAGGACGTTGAGCAGCTGAGGCAGCTCGTCGAGCGAGGTCCGTCGGAGGAACGCGCCGACCGGAGTGCGCCGGTCCGCACCCTCGACGCCGCCGGGAGCGGTGCCCTCGAGCGGTACGGGCGAGGCGGCCGTGGTCTCTGTCGCGTCGGCCGGTTGCATCGACCGGAACTTGAGCATGTCGAACTCGCGACCGTCGCGCCCGATCCGGCGCTGGCGGAACAGGGCGGGACCCGGTGACGACAGCTTGACCGCCGCGGCGGCGGCCAGCATCACGGGGCTCAGAAGCAGCAGCAGCATGCCCGCGAGCGCCACGCCAAGCCCGTGCTTCACGGCGAACTGCCAGCCCTTCGGGTTCACCGCGCGCAGGCCGTAGAGCGGTAGGCCACCGATGTGCTCGAGTCCCACGCGAACGTTGATGCTGTCGAAGAGGCGCGGGACCAGTGACATCTCGAGCCCGCGGTCCTCGCATTCGCGCACGAGCGGCACCAGGACGTGGTCGGGCGCGGACAGGAAGGCGAAGACGACGTGCTGCGCGCCTGTCTCCTTCGCCAGCCGAGCGAGCTCCGTCGGCGGGCCGAGCACCGGGGCGCGCCGGCCGGGCACGAGATCCGGCGGCGGGGGATCGGAATCCAGGTAGCCGATGGGACGCAGGCCGAGCTCCGGCTGTTCGGTGAGCCGCCGTTCCACCTGAGCGCCGATCCTTCCGGCCCCGACGATGAGAGTGGGCTTTCCTACGACTCCGTTGACGCGTGCCCGCCGCTGAGTGAGCGCCAGGAGGAGGTGGCCGCCGACCACGTACACCGTGCCGAAGAACCAGACCCGCACGATGAACGGCGCGGTCTGGGTCTCCGGCTGGAGGATGGTGGTAGCGGCGAGTAGCGCGATGGCGGCGAGTGAGGTGGCGCCCACCAGGGATCCGATGCCGTCGAGCGGGCGCACATGAAGTCGCCGTCCGTACGCGCCGCGCAGAGCCAGCAGGCCGACGGTCAGCGGGGGATAGAGCCAGATCGCCGCTTGGCCCTCCGACCCGAGGGCGGCGGCGGTGCCCCCCGCATACGCGGCCGCCGCGGCCAGCATGAGCAGCAACGAGTCGCTGGCCAGGCGGACGAGGATCCAGCCACGCCCTTCGAGCAGCCGCTGCGCGGGCATGTGGGTCTTTGGCGCCCCCGGTGTCGCGACCGGAGGATCCGCGACGGGCCGCAGCCCGACGGCATCATCGCTGGTGGTCACTGGGCGCCCTGCCACTTTCGCTCCGTCCACACCCTACTATCGGACGGAGCGCCCTTCGCCGTTAGCGGTGCTTCCTGTTGCGCCTAGCGGCGCTGTGGTCAGGCGGCGTCCGGATTGCGCGTGAGCCGCCGCATCCCGAAGCCGAGAGCGACGAGTCCGGCGCCCGCGACGGCCAGCAGGGCGACGTCAAGGCCCGTGAACGGCAGGCTGCCGCCCGAGCCGGACTCCGACTGGCTCGTTCCATCGTAGCTTCCACCGGAACCGTTGCTCCCGGACTCCGACTGGCCCGAGGCGGCGGGGTCGGCCGGATCACCCGTCGTACTCGGGTCTCCCGGGTCGACGACCTCCGACTCGTTATATCCGCCTACGACCGACTCTTGGGCGATAGCGGATGCCGGCACGGCGAGCGCGAACACTGCCGAGCCGAGTGCGATCTTCTTTGTGATCCCCCGCATAGGTAAAACGCTCCTTGTCTTACGCTGGCCTTGCCAGCTGGACTTGCTGCTGGCCCTCCCTGGTTACAGCGAGCTGGCAGACCCCTCCCTTTCATAGCAGATCGCCCTAGCGGGCGCAAGGCGGGAACCAGCTCAGCGCTGTTGAAGATGACCGTCTCGACCGTCGCTCGAACCGCCTATCGCCGCCCTCCGGTGGCGCCGGCGCCACCGACTTGCCGGCTTCGCTCGAGCGCCTCCTCGTAGATCTCAGCGGCGTCGAGGACCTTGCCGTCCCGCCCGTGCCGCCGTAGGGCGGCCTGGGTGATCTCATCGCGCGGGTTGAGCGCGCCGGCACGCTCGAGGAGCCTCCGCGCGTCGCGCGGGCGCCCGAGCTGTGACGCCAGGGCGCCCGCCTCGAGTGTCGCGAAGGCGCTACGAGGGTTGCGGGCGAGCGCGAAGCGATAGCTCGCGTCCGCGGTGTACGGCCGGTTCAGCTGCAGGGCGATGGCGGCCGCGGTAACGGCCGGCTGGCTCGAGAGCGGGTTCAGCGAGGCCGCCTGATCGAGACGATCGAACGCCTCCTGTGCACCCGTGGGCCAGACCTCGAGCGCTCGGTCGACGTGCCGCTGCGCCAGCCAGGGCGGCACGAGTCCCGCCCCGCCGACCAATGTCCCGATCAGGACCGCCCCGATGGCCAGCGGCCGCCTGACAAGCCTCCGGGCGGCGGTGCCCTGTCCGGTGTCCCGCTGCCGCTCCGGCGTCAGCGAGGCGGCCAGCCCGAGCATGGCGAATGCGGCCGCCCCGAGCGCCGGAAACTCCCAGAACCAGTCGACCGACCCGTGGACGAACCAGTACAGGAAGACCATCGTCGCGATACCGGCCGTTGCTCCCGCAAGCCCCTCCCGCCGCCAGGCGGCGCGCAGCGCCGCGAACAGGGCAGCGGCGAAGGCGCCGACCAGTAGGACGGCGCCCACTAGCCCTGTCTGTGAGATGACCTTCAGCTCGAGGCTGTGCGTGTGGCGCGGTCGCTCCGTGCTCGATCCCCGCGCGAGGTAGTCCTGCTGGAAGTTGTCGATGCCGGCGCCGGTGAGCGGGTGCTGTTCGAACTGTGACCAGGCGACGAGCCAGAAGTCGTAGCGGTTGGTCCCTACGGCGCCCGAGAGCCTGTCATCGCCGCCGCTCTCGTCGCCGCCCGCCTTGAACTGGTCCCAGGCGGTGGCGACCCGCGTGAGCGGATCGCCCAGGCTGACCGCGGCCACCGTGGCGCCCGAGATCGCGACCGCGGCGACGGCGGCCACGAACGCGGCGGAGATCCGGCGGCTCCGGCGCTCGGACAGGCGAACTCGTCGATCGGCGAAGGCGACGGCGAGCCCGATGAGCGTGCTGATCCAGGTCGTCAGGAGGAGCGCGTCGGTGGCCTCGTCGAGCAGCGGCTCGGGAGCGTCGCCGGCCCGGATCCCTTCGCGGATATCGAGCACCGGCCCTAGCCACAGCACGGCGCCGGCCGCCACGACGAGGATCGCGAGGGCACCCCGCGCCCTGCCCGGGACCACGACCAGGAAGAGCACGAGGATCACGGGCAATGAGAAGAGCCAGCCGCGGCTCTGGCCCATGAGCGTCAGCCCCACGAGAAGCTCGGCTCCCCCGAGCGCCAGTCCGCGAACCACCGGGTTCACCTCCCTCCTCGTTGCGATCAGCAAGCACGGGAAGAATCCGGTGAACCAGAAGGCCACGTTGGCGTTGACGTAGCCGACCGGATCTGTGAGGCGCCCGTCAAGGAAGTACGGCAGGGCGTCGGCGCTCGCGTCGGCGCGTAGGAGAACGAAAAGCCCCAGCGCCGCGATGCCAAGCCCCAGGAAGCCTACGACCGTGGCCACCTCCCACCGGGAGAGGCGCCACAGCGCAAAGAGGGCGAAGACGATCACGTACATCACGGAGCGGTTCGCGCCGTCCCACGCCTCGCCCTGATTATCGGCCCAAGTGATCGAGAGATAGCTCCAGGCGGCGTAGCCCGCAAGCAACGCGAGCGCCACGAGAACGGAGCGGGCGATCGGCCGTCGCGCCGGGACTGTCAGCGCCGCGACGGTGAGGAGCGCCAGCAGCAAGATGGCGACGGGGTACCAACTGCGAGGCGAAAACCCGCCCTCGGATCCCCCGAGAATGAGTATCAGGGCTATCGCCAGGAGCGCCGGAATGACGGCCGGACTCGTGTGAAGCGGCTCGATGGCGGCGCGCGCCCTCGCAAGCCGCTGCCGATTAAGACGTCGTGGAGGCGAAAGCTGCAAGAGTCCAGTTGCCATCGCTCTGAAGGTTCTCTACTGGCTCGCCGTGTTCGCGATCTCGCTCGCCCTGCTGGTCGGCCTGGTTCTGTTCTTCGAGTCCCGCGACGATTCGACGCTCGACGAGGGGGCGCGCGCCTCGGAGACCCCCGCCACTTCCCTCGTGCTCGACGGCGTCGACCGGCGACTTTAGCGGCGGGTGTGCGGAGTGGGCGGACGGTTAGGCGGGCTCCACGTCCGTCAGACGGGCGAAGACGATGATCCGCTCCGCGGCGCTGTAGAGCGGGTGGCACGCGCTGAGGACGAGCTGGTCGTGCCCCACCCGCCTCGTGACCGACGTCTCGGTCGGCGGCACGATTCGCTGACGCTCCACTTCGTAGGTGAAGGTCCCATAGGGCATGTCGAGCACGATCGAGTCGCCCCGCTCCAAGCGGTCGATCGTGCGGAAGGGGGCGAGGTAGGTCGTCCGGTGTCCCGCCACGGCCACCGTGCCGCGCTGGCCCGGCAGGGGCGTGTCCGGATAGTGCCCGGGGCCCTTGCGGAGCGGCGCCTCGCCGGTGCCCTCGACCATCACGTAATCGCGGTCGAGCGTCGGAAGCTCGATCTTGCCGAGGGCCTGGCCCGGCGATGTGCGCTCGGCCTGGCGCTTGGCCGCGGCCTCGAGCTCCCGCGGGCTGAGCACCCCATCCGGAGTGATCTCGGCCTGCGTCTGCTCGAGCTGGTCCTCGAGCGCCGACTGCGCCCGCCAGCCGATCACCGCCGACACGGGCTCCTGCCACGCCACCGTCATGCCGGCGTCGACAAGCAGCAGGATGCCGCTCGTGACCATCACGGCGGCCACGAAGCGCAGGACCGATCGCGTCCGGCCACCGCGTCCGGAGTGTTGTCGGCCGGCGTCCACGCTCTCGAGTGTAGGCCGTGGATGTCCGGGTGCTAACCGCTTGGGGCGCCGGCGACCCCGGCTTTCCGGCTTTCGCGCCGCCGGATAATCTGTACCCGCCCGCAAGAAAACGCCGTTCAACTAGGAGGTCGAGCCGAAACCCATGGCGAAGCAGATGGCCCCGCTGCCCGACGCGAAGTCCGTCAAAGCCAACCTCTCCGCGGAGCAGCTGAAGGAGCTCGCGGCAGCCATGCCGAACGCCCAGGAGACGCGTTACGGCAACCTCAACCTCCAGACCCAGGTGCTAGCGCGCTCGAAGGCCTCCACGTTCCTGGTGGTCGACGATCCGGAGGCGAGCTCCGAGCAGGCGATCTCACGCGAAGAGGGCGAGCGGATCGCCAGCCTCCAGGACGACTACATCGCGGGTCGGGACATGCTCGTCGTCGACGGCTACATCGGCGACGACCCCGACTTCCGCACGCCCACGCGCCTGTATGTCGAGGAGGCGAACGCGAACGTCGCGGGCATGCAGAAGCAGCTCTACTTCGACCCCGAGAGCACCGACGGCTTCGAGCCGGAGCTCACGGTCATCTACACCCCGAACCTCCAGGTCAAGGGGTATCCGAACGACCGCGTGATCGCCGTCGATCTCGAGCAGGGCGTGACCCGCGTCTGCAACTCGGACTACTTCGGCGAGTCCAAGAAGGGCGGGCTACGGATGTGGAACAAGCTCGTCTACGACCGCGGCGGCCTACCGCTCCACGCTGGGTGCAAGGTCATTCCAACGGGCTCGGGCGACAAGGTGGGGCTCATCGTCGGACTGTCCGGCACGGGCAAGACGACCACCACGTTCACCCGGCAGAACGGCTCGCTGCCGGTTCAAGACGACTTCGTGGCGATGATGCCCGGCGGAAAGGTCTACGCGACCGAGGCCGGCTGCTTCGCGAAGACGTTCGCGCTCAGCCAGGAGGACGAGCCTACGATCTACGGCGCCGTCACGCGCCCCGAGGCCTACCTCGAGAACGTCTCCCAGGACGACTCCGGCGAGCTCGACTTCTTCGACACGAGCTACACGCAGAACGGGCGAGCCACCTTCTCGTTCAGCTCGATCGAGGCGGGCGACGCGCGCGACCTCGAGTCGGCCGACTTCCTGCTGATCCTCAACCGCAACGAGAACATCATCCCGGCGGTCGCCAAGCTGAACGCCGAGCAGGCTGCCGCGTACTTCATGCTCGGCGAGACGCAGGGTACGAGCGCGGGCGGCGCCGAGGAGGCCGGGAAGTTCCTGCGCGTGCCGGGCACGAACCCCTTCTTCCCCGACGAGCACGACCTGCAGGGCAACCGCTTCCTCGAGCTGATGGCGGATCACAGCCTGGACGTCTACCTGCTGAACACCGGTCGCGTGGGCGGGCCGGATTCGGACGAGCGCTCGCAGAAGGTACGGATCCCGCATTCCTCGGCCATCGTCAAGGGAATCGCCGAGGGCACCATCGAGTGGGAGGACGACCCCGACTTCGGCTATCAGGTCGCGACCGGCGTGCCCGGCATCGACGCAGAGGACGCCGGCGTTCTGCGCCCGCGCGACGTGTACGAGTCGCAGGGCAGGGGCGACGACTACGCCGGCATCGTCGAGCGTCTGAAGGGCGAGCGAGAGGAGTTCCTGAAGAAGTTCCCCGCGCTCTCCGACGAGATCGTCGCGGCGGTCTCCTAGGCTGCAAACCTTCGGTCTCCGACGTCCTCGGTTCTCGCACTAGCGGCCGCTGAGGCCGGCCGCTAGTGCTCGTCGCCGCCCGGCGTCGCCGCCGGTGGGCGCGATTCCTCGGCCAGCGAGGTGATCGTCAGCGCCCCCCCGGGCCGCTGACTCCAGCACTTCGGCGGCCTCCTCGGCCGAGCGCGCATAGAGCTCAACGAGCATGTGGATGACGATCTGGTCACCGTCGTGCTTGTGGAAGCGCACGTGGGTGAAGAACTCGCGCGTGCCGTGGTCGCCGAAGGCGCCGAACGCGAGCGAGTCGGCGGCCTCGGGGCCGGAGCACGTCTCCACCTGGTCGCCGTCGACGGTGACCGTGCACGACGCGACCCACGGAGTGCCGGCGACCATGCGCTCCCAGCGGTCCTCGACGGCCTCTACGCGACTCACGCGTCGGTTCCCGTCCTCGTAGAGGGTCAGGTTGAGGTGCGGCTGGTCGTGCAGGCAGTCGAGGCACTGCACGACGGCCTCCTGGACCTCCTCGACCGCGTCGACCGCCTCGCCGCTGTCGGGGTCCACCTTGAGGATGCCCTCGTAGTGCACCTGGACCTCGAGGTTGCGGGACCAGCAGCGGTAGCAGCGCAACCAGCTCGCAGCGGTGTCCACCGAGTCTCGCGCAGATCCCTCCATGCGGTCATTATCGCGTGGCCGTCCAGCTCGAAACGGCTAGCGGCGCATCAGCAGGA
Organism: Thermoleophilaceae bacterium; assembly: GCA_030447875.1. Taxonomy (GTDB): domain Bacteria; phylum Actinomycetota; class Thermoleophilia; order Solirubrobacterales; family Thermoleophilaceae; genus JAUJOA01. The sequence goes on along the minus strand of JAUJOA010000004.1, from coordinate 15,703 downwards.
CCATCAGCGCCAGGACAAAGGCGATCTGGCCGAAGCCGAGCGCCGTGCCAAGACTCTCAGCACCCGCCAGTTTGGCGATCAAGCTGACGGCGCCGAAGACCGCCAGCAACACGATGACCTGTACGAGGAAGCTCATGCCGACGACCGCGCCCGCTGCTCGAGCCGTCCGCCGAGCGCCGACGCGTCGAGCGTTGGATCCTGATCGGCGAGATAGGCCTCGGCCGCACGTCGCCCCCCCAACGCCCTCAACGCCCTCTCACCGTGCTCGGCGGTGAAGTCGGCGAGCGCAGCCATTCGCCGGGCCCGAAGCCGGACGGCCCGGACGTCCAGGCGCGAGCGGTGCGCCTCGAGCGCCTCCACGAGCTCCTCGACGCCGGTGGGCGGCGGCAGCGAGGAGACGGCGAGCACGGGCGTCTCCGGGCAGCCGAGGGCGCCCAGGGCACCGGCGAGGTCGCGCCGGGCACGGAGGGCGGTGCCGCCCTGATCGGCTTTCGTCACGACCAGCACGTCCGGAACCTCCATGATCCCGGCCTTCAGGAACTGCAGCGTGTCGCCCGACCCCGGCTGGACCACGACGGCCACCGTGTCGGACACGTCCTCCACGTCGGTCTCGGACTGGCCCACGCCGACGGTCTCGACCACCACGAGGTCGAACGCCGCGGCCAGGGCCTGCGTCGCTTCGCGGGTCGGTGGGGCTAGGCCGCCCAGGCGCGTGCCGGCCGCCGTGGAGCGAATCAGGATGCCGTCGTCGGCGGGGTCGTGGTCGATCCTGGCGCGGTCACCCAGCAACGAGCCGCCCGAGCGCTTCGAGGAAGGATCCACGGCCAGCACCGCCACGGTCCGGTCCCGCCCGCGCCACAGGTCAACGAGCGCCGACAGGAGCGAGGACTTGCCCGCGCCGGGCGGTCCCGTCACTCCGATCAGGTGGGCCGGCGCCTCGCCGCCAAGGGCGCCGGGGGAGACCTCGCCGAGCAGCGCCGCCGCCTGCTCCCGGCCCGCCGGGGAGCGATCCTCGATGAGGTTCAGTGCCGCGGGCGCGGCGGCGGTGTCCCGCTCGCGCAGCCGGCGGCCGAGCGTCGCGCCGTCTACGGCCAATCAGGCTCGAGCGGCGTGCGGGTCAAGCGGCCTCCGCGGCCACGCCATATCGGTCTGCGACCAGGTCCACGACGTCGCCCATGATCCTGCTTATCTCGAAGTCCTTGGGCGTGTAGACGCGTGCCACGCCGGCCTCTAGCAGGGCGATCTCGTCGGCGGGCGGGATGATGCCGCCCACGACCACCGGGACGTTTGCGCCGGCCTCGTCGAGCTGATGCAGAACGGTCGGGATCAGCTCTCGATGTGATCCCGAGAGGATGGAGAGACCGACGACGTGAACGCCCTCCTGCACGGCCGCCTGGGCGATGCGCGCCGGTGACAGCCGGATGCCCTCGTAGACCACGTCCATCCCCGCATCCCGCGCCCGGACGGCGATCTGCTCGGCCCCGTTGGAGTGGCCGTCGAGGCCGGGCTTCCCGACGAGGATCTTGATCCGGCGTCCGAGCGCGGTCGACACCCGCTCGACCTTCTCGCGCAGCTCCGCCAGGGCGGCGCCGTCGGGCGCCGCGGCGGCGCCGGACACGCCCGTGGGCGCGCGATACTCGCCGAAGACCTCTCGCAGCGCCGCGGCCCACTCGCCGGTGGTCGCGCCGGCCCTGGCAGCGGCCAGTGTGGCGGGCATGACGTTCACGGAGTCATCGCGGGCCGCGGTCGTCAGCTCCTCCAGGGCGGCGGCCACGGCGGCGGCGTCGCGTTCGGAGCGCCACGTCTCCACCGCCTCGATCTGCGCTCGCTCCACGCCCGGATCGACGGTCATGATCCCGGCGTCCTCGCCCTCTCTGAGCGGCGAGGGCTCGGTCGAAGTGAAGGCGTTCTGCCCGATGACCTTCTGCTCGCCGCTCTCGATCGCGGCTATGCGCGCGCGGTGCGACTCGACCAGCTGCGTCTTCATGTAGTCGACGGCCTCCACCGCGCCGCCGTGCTCGGCCACCACGGCCATCTCCGCACGCGCGCCCTCCACCAGCTCCTCCACGAGCCCCTTCATCACCTTCGAGCCCTCGAAGATGTCGGGGTACTCGAGCAGGTCGGTCTCATAGGCCAGGATCTGCTGGATCCTGAGCGACCACTGCTGGTCCCAAGGCCGCGGAAGGCCCAGTGCCTCGTTCCACGCCGGCAGCTGGATCGCCCGGGCACGGGCGTTTCTCCCGAGCGTGACGGCAAGCGCCTCGAGCACGATCCGGATCACGTTGTTCTCGGGCTGGGACTCGGTCAGGCCCAGGGAGTTGACCTGCACGCCATAGCGAAGGCGCAGGTAGCGCGGATCCTCCACGCCGTAGCGCTCGCGTCCGAGCTGCTCCCACAGCTCGCCGAGCGCCCGCAGCTTGGCGTGCTCCTCGACGAAGCGGATCCCGGCGTTCACGAAGAACGAGATGCGCCCGAAGACGCGCGGGAAGGTGTCCTCCGGCACGCGCGAGCGGACCTCGTCGAGCACCGCCTGGGCGGTCGAGAGCGAGTAGGCGATCTCCTGGACGGGGGTGGCGCCCGCCTCCTGGAGGTGGTAGGAGCAGACGTTGATCGGGTTCCACTTCGGCACCGCGTCGACGGTGAAGGCGATCATGTCCCGGATCAGCCGCATCGACGGAGCGGGCGGAAACGCGTAGGTCCCGCGCGAGAGGAACTCCTTGATGATGTCGTTCTGGGTCGTGCCCTGGAGCCGCCCGGGATCCACGCCGTTCTCCTCGGCCACGGCCATGTAGAGCCCCAGCAGCCAGGCCGCGGTGGCATTGATCGTCATCGAGGTGTTCATCTGGTCGAGCGGGATGCCGCCGAGCAGCGTCTGCATGTCGCCCTTGTGGGCGATCGAGACCCCGACCTTGCCGACCTCGCCGCGCGCGAGCTCGTGGTCGGGGTCGTAGCCGGTCTGGGTGGGGAGGTCGAACGCCACCGACAGGCCGGTCTGGCCCTTCTCGAGGTTCCGGCGATAGAGCTCGTTCGACTCGCGGGCGCTCGAGTGCCCTGCGTAGGTCCGCATGACCCAGGGCCGGTCGGGCTCGGGCAGGCGGTGCTCGCTCATGCGGTCATTCTACGGCTGAGTCGGGGATACGCCCCCGCGGCGACCGCCCCGATCGCCTTTAGCGGGCCCTCAGGCCGGTGGTCTATACCTCCGGCGGATGAGGCGCGCCGTCATCGCCCTGGCCGTGGTCCTGCTCGCAGCCGGCGTAGGAGTCGCGGCGCTGGTGGGGGGCGGCGAAGACCCTCTCGAGAGTCCGGAGACCGTCCGGATCTCGGGGCAGGATCCGTTCGCGTACCGCAAGGACGCCGACGATGAGTTCCTGCGCCGCGGCCGCGACGGATCGGCCCACGTCCTCTACGCGCTGAGCCCGGGCGGCGCGGAGCGCACCGCGGAGCGGGTAGTTCGTTGGAAGCCGCTGATTCGCCGGTCGACGAAGCGCCACGGCGTGGACCCTGCGACGCTCGAGGCGGTCATATTCCTCGAGAGCGCCGGGCGCCCCGAGGTGATCGCGGGACCTACGCCGGAGAGCGCGTCGGGGCTCGGCCAGATCCTCCCGAGCACCGGCACCGACCTGCTCGACATGTCGATCGATCTGGCCGAGAGCAAGCGCCTCACCCGGGCGATCCAGCGTGAGGCCGGCCGCGCGGAGGGACGGGGGAGGCCGGCGGCGCGGCGCGACGCGTCGAGGCGGGTCGATCGCCTCAGCGAGCGACGCAGGCGTGTGGACGAGCGGTTCGACCCGGCCAAGGCGCTCGACGGAGCGGCGCGCTACCTGTCGCTCTCCGAGCGCCACCTCGGTCGCGAGGACCTGGCCGTTGCCGCGTACCACATGGGCATCGGCAACCTCGAGGACATCATCGCCGCCTATCTCGCTCCCGAGCCGGTGAGCGCCACGACCAGGCAGACCGTCAGGGACAACGACATCTCCTACGCGCAGCTCTACTTCGATTCGTCGCCGCTGCGCAACCCACGGACCTACGACAAGCTTCGCCGCCTGGGCGATGACTCGCGCACGTATCTCTTCCGGGTCGAGGCCGCGCGCGAGATCCTGCGCCTCTACCGCGAGTCCCCCGACGAGCTGAGCCGGCTGGCCGACCTGCATGGGCGCAAGGCGAGCGCCGAGGAGGTGCTGCGGCCACGTCCTGAGAACCCGCCGTACGAGAGCGCCGATGGCCTGAGAGCAGCCTACGATCGCGGTGAGCTAATCGCGCTGCCGTCGGCGCCTCGAAGGCTCGGCTATCGGATCGATCCCGGCATGGGCGAGCTCGCTCCGAAGCTCGACGAGCGGAGATCGCTCTACCGCGGCCTTCGGCCCGCGGCGTTCGCCACGCTCCTCCACATCGCCCGTCAGGTGCGCGAAGTGGCGGGCGAGGGGACGCTGACGCTGACGAGCACCGTCCGCGACGTTCCCTACACGCGCCTGCTCGCCGAGTCGAACCCTGAGGCCACTCGCGGCTTCTCGCTCCACACCACCGGCTACGCGTTCGACATCGCCCGCGACCTTCGCGATGACGAGCGGCGCGCGCTCGTCTACGCGCTCGAGCGGCTGCGTGCGCTGGCCGTGATCGACTGGGTCTACGAGCCCGGGGCGATCCACGTGACGGTGGGCCCCGACGGCGGGCGGTTCCTCGAACGGCTCGAGAGCGGCGATCGCGAACGAGCGTCGCCGACGAACCGGAGGCCCGCTTTGTAAGGTCAGCGAGTGCCCCGACCGATCGATGTCATGCATCTCGGCCGCGATCGAGTCATCTGCGCGTATGACCTCGGTGGCGTGGTGGTCGACCCCGGCCCCTCGACGTGCGTCAACACTCTGCTGACGAAGCTGGGCGACCAGCCGCCCCGAGCCCTGCTGCTTACCCACATCCATCTCGACCACGCCGGCGCCGCGGGAGTGCTCGTGCGCCGCTTTCCCGACCTGCGTGTGTACGTGCACGAACGCGGCGCCCCTCACCTCACCGACCCGACGAAGCTGCTGGCCAGCGCGCAGAAGCTCTACGGACGAGACATGGAGCGGCTCTGGGGCGAGGTGGCGCCGGTTCCGGTGGACAACATCACGGCGCTGAGCGGCGGCGAGACGGTGGAGGGCCTTCGCGTCGCTTACACCCCCGGCCATGCCTCCCATCACGTGTCGTACCTGGACGACGCGACGGGCGACGCCTACGTAGGCGACGTCGGCGGTGTGACGATCCCGCCGGCGGGCCTGGCGCTCGCGCCCACGCCTCCGCCGGACGTCGACATCGAGGCGTGGGACCGGTCGCTCGACACGCTCCGCGACTGGGCTCCTCGCGCGCTGTGCCTCACTCACTTCGGTCGCGTCGAGCCCGCGGACGCGCGCGTCCTCCACATGCGCGAGGCGCTGGTGCGCTCGGCTGAGCGGGCTCGGGCTCACGGTCGCGATGCCTTCATCGCCGCCGTCGAGGCGGAGGTGCGCCACGAGGCCGGGGGGGACGAGGAAGTGGTCGAGCGCTACTTTCAGGCGGCACCGCCGGACCAGCTGTGGCTCGGGCTCGAGCGCTACTGGCGCAAGCGGACCGAGGTGCGCGCCAATCCGGAGGCGAGCAGCGCACGATGAACGCCCAGACGATCGAGCGACCACGCACCCAGGGACCCGGAAGCGGGATCGGGGGCGCGTGGCGGGTGATCGTGCTGAACGACGACCACAACACGTTCGACGGCGTGGCAGCCGCCCTCGCGCGCGTGATTCCCGGGGTGACCCTCGATCACGGGTACGCGATCGCCGACCGCATTCACAACACCGGTCAGGCGATCGTCTGGACCGGCCCCAAGGAGCCGGCCGAGCACTACTGGGAGCAGCTGAAGGACTCCGGGCTGACCATGGCCCCGCTCGAGCAGGGCTGACGGACGGTCATCGCCGGCGGAACGGACGTGAACTCCGACGGCCCCCGTCCCGGCTGCCCTCCCTGACCGGGATCTTCAGCGTGACGCCCGAGAGGGTGAGGGTCGAGGGCTGGGTCGACGGGCGGATGTACGGCGAGTCGTCCTGGGTCAACTCGATGCGGACCCGGTGGCCCTGCGGAAAGCGCCAGCCATTGCCGTGCAGGTCGAAGACGGTGGTCTCGTTCGCCCTCGTCACGCGCCGCACCCCGCGGTCGACCATGACCTGCTTGCCGTCGGGGAAGACGTCGTACAGGCGTGCGTTCAGCTGGATTCCTGATCCGCTTCCGGTATGCGGCGCGATCACCCGGGTACGGCCGAGCATGGTGTAGTGGCGGTCGAGCCTGCTTGAGGTGTAGGTGGCCACGCCCGGTCCGGCGGGCGTGGTCTCGACCGGGCAGCGACCCCCGTTCGCGACCTGGTTCGCCACGGGGTCGGATCGTTGCGAATGAGGGTCCGCGGCCTTGCTGGTGGTGGTCCGGCTTCCCTTCATCTCGAGCCGCAGGCTATGTGGGGCGAGCCGGTCGAAGCTCGAGGCGGTGAACCGCTTTCCCGGCTGATCGACCGGAAACTTGTCCGTGGCGTTCTGGGGGCAGATCTGGAGCGCGCCCGTCACGTCCCGGCGAGGCTTCGGCTCCCGGCGGTTGGCGGGCGGCCTCGCGTAGTGGTCGATCAGGCGATTGAGGCGCGTGGTGACGCCGAGCCGGGAGAAGCCGTCGGGAGTCCTGTTGAAGTTCCGCCTCGGATAGTCGGAGATGTCGCAGACCTCGTCGCCGCACAGGTCGCTCCACTCCTTGCGCTTGTTCTGCACGAAGTGCTGATAGTCGCCGTAGTACTCCTGCACCGGGTAGCGAGGATCGACCGACTTCAGCCGCTCGGCCATCCGGCGATGCTCGGAGGGCGGGAAGAGCGGGTCGGTGAAGGTGCCCGCGCTGAAGACCGGGACGCGCGCCCTGGGATCGCCCCTCTCCAGTCGCCTGAAGAACCGGTTCTGGTAGTAGGGGGATTGCTTCTTGACGAAGCTTGGAAGCGTCGTCGCGAGCGTGGACGCGCAGAGCGGGTTGCTCTCCACCGGGTCGTAGTACGACTGCGCGCAGACGACGGCCCTGTCGATCGACTCGGGGAACGTGGCGTGTCTCGAGCCGGGCGGGATGCCGGTCTTGCCCGACGCGTAGAGCCCGGCGACGATCGACTGCTTCGGAAAGCCGATCGGGCTCGTGGTGCCGCTGCCGTCGCTGGGCGGCAGCTCGCTCCGGCCGTGCGCCCCGTTTGGCACGAGCGAATAGAGCAGATCGGTCAGGCCGTACTTCGGCGCCGCCGCGGCGAGCTGCATGCGCTCGCCCTGCGGGCTTCGCCAGCTGGGGTCGGTCAGTGCCATCCACGAGAACCAGCCGCCGTACGACCCCCCGGTGGCCACGATCTTGCGAGGATCGACCCTGGTCCGCTCGCCCGCGATCCTGAACCGCTGGTCGGCGATCTGACCTGTGAGGTGCTGGAAGTCGTTCATCTCGAAGCGACGGTGCTGGAGCCGCGATTCGCCGGTCGAGCCATCGCCCGAGCCGTCCACGAACCCGCGCGACGTGTAGGTCAGGACGACGTAGCCGCGCGAGGCGAACCAGGCATTGCTGTAGTGCCACTTCTCGCTCGACTCGGGGGCGTCGATCGTGGTCTCCTCCCAGTCGGCCTTGCTGCCGCCGCAGCAGCCGTGCATCATCACGACGAGCGGATAGCCGCGCTTGGGCATGGGGCTCTTCTCGGGATCCGGGAAGGAGAGGTCGGCGTCGAGCGCGATGTTTCCCCGCTTGTCGGCTCCGGCGTCCTCCTCCGCAGGCGCCTTTCTCGGCAGGCCCCGGTAGCCGGCGTAGCGCTCCGGCACGGCGATCGCCTTCTTCGCGCCCGGGTTCGGGTCACGCCCGCCATGGGACGGCACGCCGTCGTCGCAGAAGTGATAGGGCAGCTGGGCCCTGGAGGCGTCGCCGTCGGCGGCGTCGCGTAGCTCGCAGGCGCTCGTCAAAGAGCTCGGGATCTCACCGGAGGCCGGAGCGGCCACGGTGAGAAGAGCGGCCGCGACAACGGCAGCAATGACCAAGCGCCTCGCGCTACGGCCTGGCGGCCTGCGGCTCACCTGCGCCGGAACCGGTCCCCCCCGAAGGGTGATCCCGGCCCCGCGGCGTCGACTTCCACGGCTTCGGTGTCGCGCTGATACCCCGACTTCGCCGCCCGGGCCTTGGTGGCGTCCGAGACGCGCCGCGTCACGGAGAACCGGCCGTTCTCGTCCGTCTCACCGACGATGCCGTCGAACCGGACCTTGACGCCCTCGACTCGTACCGAGGGATCCGGCTGGACGCTGTCCTTCCGGGCACACTCGTCGTCGCGGCTTCTGACCGTGAAGGTGAATCGGGTTCGTCTGCCGCTTCTGGCCTCGTCGGGGTCGACCGACAGCCTGAGCGCAGGTACCGGGTCCTTCTCGGCGGTGGGCAGCTCGATGTCCACGTCGGATACTTCTATCGAGAACGGCGTGTTGCTCGGGCGGTAGTACGGCGCGTCGCGGCCGAGCAGCTGGAGCTTCGGTCGATGGCCGCTGGCGAAGCAGTAGCCGTTGCCGTGCTGCTGGAAGGTGATCCTCCCCTCCTGGTCGTTCTCGAGCCGGTATCCGCTGCGACTGATGAGCCTTTGCTTTCCGTTCGGGGCGACGTCCCAGAGGCGCGAATCGAGCTGCCCGAAGTTGCCGTTCGTGTCGACGTTCGCCGTGATGGTGGGAAGGCCGAGAAGGGTGAAGCCGCGGCTGACGGGCCCGCGGACGACTGCCGTGCCCGGCTCGTTCTCGTCGTCGACCTCTCGGCAGGCGTCACGGCCGCCCGCGATCGGGTCTACAGCGGTGCTTGTGGCCGGGTTGCCGCCACCCGAGCTGACGGTCTGCGATGAGGACCGGGCGAACTCGAGGGCGCCGCGGTCGAGCGAGCTGTAGCGCTTGGCCTTGAACGGCCCGTCCGCCGGAGCGTCCTGCGGGCAGGTCTGCGTATACGCGGTGACTCGCCCGGGCTCCGGAGCCTTCCGGGCGCCCGAGGCCTGCAGATAGCGGTCGAAGAACGCGACCCCCTGGTCGTTGAAGGCGCGGTCCGAGTTCTCCTTGTTCGATGCGCGCGCGTGGCCGAGGTCGCCAAACTGAAGCGAGACGGGGGCATCGGGATCGTCCGTGCGCAGGTCGTTGTAGACGCGGATCGTCTCGGACGGCGGGAAGAGATCGTCGGTCCAGCCGCTCTGGAGGAGGAGCGGCGCCGGTTCCGTCCCGTTCTTCGGGATCGGGAAGCCCGAGTGGAACCTGACCAGCTCCCTCGCGAAGGCACGTGCCCTCGCGCTTATCGGCTCTCCCTTGACCACCTCGGCGAACGCGCTCGTGAGGTCGGCGCTCGGGTCATTGCAGGGAGGCGTGCGAGGCGGGGCGCCGCAGTAGGTCCCCGTAACCCCTCCGAGCGCGAAGAGGCCGCTGATGTAACTCTGGATCGGCACGCCGAGCGGGTCGAGGCTCTGGCTCTTGGGCGCGGTCCGGAAGTCGAGGAAGCGGCCGTTCGGCAGCAGCGAGTAGACCAGGTCGGACCACGGCCAGCGCGGATATGCGGCGGAGATCTCGAGCCGCTTGCCCTCGGGACTGCGCCACCGCTTGAAGGAGCCGTCGAGCTTCCGGATCCTGTCGCGCAGGTAGGCGAGCTCGATGCTCTGACCGCCGCCATAGGAGATGCCGGTGGTGCCGATCGCATGCCGATCGGTGATGCCCTGGTCCACCAGCCTGCCGAGGAGATGCTGGCTGTCGCGCCCTTCCCACCGCTGGTCGGCCAGATGGATGTAGCTCTTGTTCGCGAGGCAGTCCGGGGTCATGTTCGACCGCTCTGTTCGCCCGCACGAGCGGCCGAAGCCGCGCGCGGTGTAGTTGAGGACGGCATAGCCCTGCTGCGCGAAGTGGACGTTGTTGTAGTGGTACGTCGTCTCGCTGTCGTCGGCATCGCCTTCGGGCGACTCCGCCTCGAAGTCCCTCTTGTTGCCGCCGTACCCGTGGAGCATCACGATGGTCGGAAGCGGCTCGCCTCGCTCGGCGTCCTCCGGCAGCGTCACGTCCACGTCGAGCGGCGTCCCGTCGAAGCTCGGCACGCGATCGTCGAGGTCCTCGGTCTCACAGAAGAGGACGCCGTTCTGCGGCTCGCAGTCGTGCCCGAAGGGGAGTGGGCGGCGCCGCGGATGCCGACGCCGGCAAAAGCAGCGCGGCAAGCATCGCCGACGCGAGCGCCAGCCTCTTCAGGCATGGCGCGGGCACAGCCGTCCGCGCCAGCGCCGAGCCCCTCGCATCACCGTTGAGGTTGGCTTGTGACGTGCGAGTTGGCGCCGGTTACCGGGCGGCGGCGCTCTCGGACTCCAGGGCGCCGGAGTCGATCACCTCGTGCCATACGGGCACGACGGGGATCTGGAACATCCCGGCCGCGGCCGCCGCGCCTCGGAGACCTCCTCGGAGTACCAGTAGCGCTCGAAGGCCAGCTTGTCCTCGAAGACGGCGAGCTGCGTGAAGTGAAGACGATCGTCCTGCGAGCGGACGAACGCGTATCCGCTGGCACCGTAGTCGAGCGCCGCCTCCGCGACGGGCCGCCAGGCCTGCTCGAACTTGTCGCCTCGGAACGGGTTGGCGAGCCAGTCGATCTGGACGAGCTTAGCTCCGGCCGGACCGATCAAGCGCCGACCTCCGCCCGGATCGCCCCCGGCCCGTCGGCCGACTTCCCGAGTCCTCTTCCTCGGCCCCGACCAGGATCGCGATCTTGCCGAGGTGCTTGTTCTCGCGCATCAGCTGGTGCGCCTCGGCCACGCCGTCGAAGCCCATCGTCCGCCAGAGCACCGGGCGTATCAATCCCTGCTCGATCAGCGCGCTCGCGCGGTTTGCCTCCCAGGCGTTCGCGAAGTGCGAGCCGATGATCTGCTTCTGGCGCATCCACAGGTAGCGCACGTCGAAGTCGAGGTTGAAGCCTGAAGTTGCGCCGCAGATCACGACCTTGCCGAACGGCTTGACGGTGAGCACCGAGGTGGGGAAGGTGGCCTGGCCGACGTGCTCGAACACGTAGTCGGGCTCCGAGCCGAGCATCTCCTTCACCTGCTTCGAGAAGCGGCGCGACTCCTTGAAGCGGGCCTTCTCCTCGTCAGCCGACTCGCCTCCCTTGCGCATCATCCCGCTGAACTCGTTGCGGTCGATCCAGCCGACTGCGCCGAGGCGCTCCACGAGCTCGCCCTTCTCGGCGCTCGACACGACGCCCACCGCCTGCGCACCGGCCGCCTTGCAGAGCTGGAGCGCGAACACTCCCAGCCCGCCGGCCGCACCCCAGACGAGCACGCGGTCGCCCTGCTGGATGTTGCACTGCTTGATCAGCATGCGGTAGGCCGTGAAGTAGGTGAGGCCGTACGACGCTGCCTCCTCCCATGTGAGGTTCTTCGGCTTCGGGATCAGCTGCTGCGCCTGCACCTTGGTGAACTGCGCGAACGATCCCCAGGAGGTCTCGTAGCCCCAGATCTGCTGCGAGGGGGCGGCGAGCGGGTCAAGGCCGTGGACCTCGATGTCCTCGTAGGAGGCCTGGTTGCAGTGAATGACGACCTCGTCGCCGGGCTTCCATTTCGTCACGCCCTCACCGCACTTCCAGACGATGCCGGACGCGTCCGAGCCGCCGATGTGGTGGTCCTCCTCGGGGTGGTAGCGAAAGACCGAGACGGGCTGGCCGAGCGCCGCCCAGACGTTGTTGAAGTTCACGCCCGCGGCCATCACCCGGACGACCACCTCGAACGCGCCGGGCTCCGGTACCTCGATCTCCTCCAGCTGGAAGGCGTCCACGGGCTCGCCCTCGCGGTCCTGGCGGATGACCCAGGCAGTCATGGTCGAGGGGAGCGTGCCCGGCTCCACGCCCACATCGGTCACATTCGTCAGGTCAACTTGAGCCATGCGTCAGCACTCCTGGGTCGCGGGGCGCCGATCGTAGCGGTCGCGCCATCGCCCCGGCGGTCTCACGGCGGCGTCAGGGGAGCTCTAGATCGTCCGCAGCGCTGCCGCGCTCGGCCCCGACCTTGATCCTGCCCGGCTTGATGCCACCGAACACGTCCCCGCCCGAGTTCGCCTCGACCGTGTAGGCGCCCTCGGGCAGCGTCTTCTGAATCGACGCCGTGTCCTCGGGATTTATCGGCCCCACTTCCTCGGGCGTGATCCCTCCTCCTTCGAGCGTGACCGTGTGAGAGTCGGGCGTCTGGTTCGAGACGGTGAGGACGACGGGCCCCGCGCCGAAAGAGTCGGGCGAGATGGTGACTCTGTCCTCGGTGATCACGCCCGTGACGGCCAGCGGCACGGGCGGACGCGGTTCGTTCTCGAAGTCGTCACCACCGCAGCCGCCGATGCCGAGAGACACCAGGAGGAGGAGCACGGCCACCCGAGTCCATCGCGTGCTGGTCATCGCTTCACTCCCGGGGACCCCCTCGACATGCCGCCCTCGGGCGCGAACCCTATCCCAACCATGCGGATGCAAGCGGTCGGGCAGCGAGGCGGTCAGCTCGCCTCGACGAGCCGGCGTTCCTCGTCCAGCTGCTGCAGCTCAGCCCGCAGGCGCTCCCAGGACCGGTCCTCGGCGTCCTCGTATGCCTGGCCTCCGAGGTCCCGCAAGCTCTCGCTGTAGACCTTCCAGGCCGTGCCGCGCCGCGCCTCGATCTCCGCCAGCCTCTTTGCCTGACGGTCTGCCGTGAAGGTGGTCACCGAGCTCCCTGTGTCGAGGTCAAGCGGCCATGCTATCCCGACCGGCGGGCGCTGAAACGCCCGTGAATGGTTCCGCTCAGTCCGCCGGGCCGAAGCGCGGGTCCACGACCTCCGCGGCAATCCTCGCCTCACCCACCACGACGGTGTCACCCGGCCCGACGTCGCGTCGAAGGATCGCCAGCGCAATCGGCCCGTGTGCCGGAGACACGCAGGTCGAGCCGATGCGGCCGACGGGCTTCTCGGCGCCGACCACGGGATCCCCGTGCTCGGCCGGAGCGCCAAGCCGAAGGCCGCGCAGGTGACGGTTCGGCTTGCCCTTGTAGTGAAGCCGCGCGACGGTCTCCTGGCCCACGTAACAGCCCTTGGCGAAGCTGACGGCGCGATCGTTCAGGCCGGCCTCCTGCGGAATGGTGTCCGCGTCCATGTCGAGGCCATAGCGGGGGCGCCCCGACTCGATGCGCAGGCACTCCGCGGTGGCCGCCGAGACGGACTCCACCCCGAGCGCCGCAACCACTGCGTCGACCTCCTCCACCGCGCAGATCACGTCGACGCCCATGTCGGTCCTCACGTAGATGCCATGGGCGCCCTCCACGAAAGAGTGCTCGCCGTCCGCGGGCTCGACGTCCAATCCGGATGCCGAGGCCGGGCCGATGAGGGAGAGGATCGCCCGATCGGAGGTCTCGTCACTGAGCCGGACGTCGCGGCCGATGCTGTACATCTGCACGGTCTTGGCCAGCGGACCGTGGCCCGCGGGCTCCGTGTCGAGCAGGCACCATCCCTCCCCGCGGAGAACCCGCACGTCGGCGCGAAGCTTCCCCTTGTGGGTGAGGAGGGCCGCGTAGCAGCCCTGGCCCGGCGTCAGCGCCTCGATGTCGTTCGTCAGCTGACCCTGGAGGAACTCGGCGACATCGGCGCCTGACAGGCGGAGCTTGCCGCGGTCGGAGCGATCCAGTAGGCCGACGTGCCGCTTGAGGAGTTGGTACTCGTCGGTTGCCGCCGTGGTCATGAGGTCAATGGTAGGGCCGGGTTGACTACAGTCTGCTCGTGCCCCTGGCGGACGACTTCCAGCGTATCGTCGACTCGCTCCCGTCCGACTGGACAGACCTGCAGTTCGATCTGCGGATCTTCGACGAGGACCGCTACATAGAGGCCGCCACGATGCTGGTCCAGGTCAACGCGCAGGGCCACTCGAAGCATGATTGGCACTGGCGAATCCTCGTCGCCCACGAGTTCGGGCACGCGGCTGCGCCCGAGACCGTGCGCGGGACGCTCGCCCTGCTCGACGAGGTGGGCATCGAGGGGGAGCTGGCTGTGCGCGAGACTCGCTCGGGACGCGTCGAGGTGACACAGATGTGGGGTAGGCCGGAGTCGGTGCGCCAGGAGTTCCGCAAGCGCCGAGCGCAGTAGATGGGTCGGATCGCAGTGCTCTGCCCCGACCTTCTGTTCGGCACGAAGGTGGAGGGCTCACTCGCGGCGGCGGGGCATGAGGTCGCGCGACTCGACACGGAGGACGCCGCGCGCGCGGAGGCGCCGCGGGCCGAGCTCCTGGTGGTCGACCTCACGGCGGAGGAATACGACGGCACCGCCCTGATCGGCTCGATGAAGATGGGTCGCGAGCTCGACGGGATCCCGACCCTCGGCTTCTACGCGCACGTGGACCAGGACACGCGCCGCCGCGCCGAGGAGGCCGGCTTCGACCAGGTCGTCCCCCGGTCGCGGATGGCGCGCGAGTCGGCCGCCCTGGTCGAGAGGCTGCTCGGGCGGTGACGCTTCCTGTCGTGTCGCCGCCCGCCTTGTGGCGCAGGGTCGGTCGAGGTATGCGACGCTACCGACCGGCCAGGAGTGAATGGTGACGATGGGGGGAAGGTTCCGCAGGTCAGCGCTGGCCATCGTGATCGGCGCGTTGCTGGCTGTCACCGTGCCGCTGGCGGCGGCGCTGGCGGACTTCGGTGACTTCGACTCGTCGCCGGACTCGGGGGAGCGCCCGGACCCCGCCGAGAGCCCGCGCGTCGATACGCCGAACGACGCCGACTTCGATCCCTGCGAGGACGACGACGAGGAGAAGGGAAAGCCCGGCGTCAAGGACTGCCGCAGTTACTTCGAGGAGCAGTTCCCGGTCTTCGGGTTCAGTCCCGACTCCGCCCGCGACCTGGTTCCGGGCTCGCGTACGACCTACCGGGACTGTGACCAGCTCGACCAGCAGGGACGCCGGGCGAACCTGAACGACGGGGATCCTCAGTCGGGTGCGTGCGCGCAGATCGCCGGTGTTCGCGCGGACACGGCGTGGAAGTACTCGACCGGGAGCCCCGAGACGGTTGTGGCGATCCTGGACACCGGCATCGAGTGGGAATCTGAGGAGCTCGTCGAGAAGGTCCACCTCAACGGGGACGAGCTACCTGCTCCCGACGTCGCGGCCAACGCCGACGCGCTCGGCGGCGAGGTCGCGTGCGACGGGTTCGACGGCGACGAGGGCGACGACGACGCAAACGGCGACGGTGCCTTCAACGTGCTCGACTACGCGTGCGACTCCCGCGTGAGCATCGACGACGGCGACAACGCGGCCGACGGAGGGACCGGAGCGGACGAGATCCTCGACGCCTCCGACCTGATCGCGCGCTTCTCCGACGGCACGGACGCCGACGACAACGGCTACGTCGACGACATCGCGGGCTGGGACTTCTTCGACGACGACAACGACCCGTTCGACGCCTCCAGCTGCTGCAGCGCTACCGGCCACGGCACGGACCGCGCGCTGGAGGCGGCGCGCACCACGAACGAGGGCGACGACGAGCAGCCCGGCACCGACGACGACGAGGTGGGCATCGGCGAGGCCGGCCTGTGCCCGGAGTGTCAGGTCATGCCGCTACGGGTGTGGGACAGCTTCGTGGTCGAGACGAACTTCTTCGCGCTCGGCACCGTCTACGCGGCCGACAACGGAGCCAGCGTCGTGGAGGGCGCGGTCGGGGGTCTGCTCAACACCAACTTCGCTCGTC
>JAUJOA010000037.1 GCA_030447875.1 Thermoleophilaceae bacterium | reverse complement strand
CGATCGCCGAGGTGGCCGAGCGAGAGGCCGAAGCCGCGGCGGCGCCGATGTACTATATCTAGGAGCGGGCGCTCTCTTGACGCCGCCTACTCGCCCTCGACCAGGTTGTGCTCGAGCAAGTGATGGGGTCGGAGGACGTTCGATGAGCGCCGAGTCCCACGACAGGTGTGCGAGACGGTCGCAGCGACGACTCGACACGGCGTGCGAGGACGCGCCGCGCGGTGGACGGCCTATCCCGACCCCGACAAGACGGTGAGGAGGCGCGCTGATGCGTAAGCGCTCGAGGAAGAAGGGAGGTCACCCCGCCAACTACCTGCGCGCCAGCTCGGCCCAGGCCAAGTGGGAGCGGCTGGCCCGTGAGAACGGCTGGGACGCGGCAGAGGCCGAGAAGCGCCGCGAGCAGTACGAGCGCCTGCTGTCTTCGGTCGCCGAACTGAAGAACGCGACCGAGCTAGCCGCGTTCTTCTCCTCGCGGAGGCTCGAAGGTGGATCGGCGATGCTGGAAGGTGCGTCCGATGAAGAAGGCTGGAAGGTTGTCGTAGGGGAGTTTGAGACCCGCCTGGACGAGTTTCGAGGCGAGCTCGAGCGGGCCGCTGAGATTTCTCAGGATGGGACCGCCTGATGGCCGCCGGCATCCGTGCCCGCCACGGGCGTTCGTGTCGATCGAGGGAAGGGGGGCGCCGCAAAGCAGTACTCCACGACCGGTTGAGGATGAACTCTACGGCCCGGCGGGAGAAAAGGAGCACTCCGCGGCGCTAGGTGGGCCCCCTGCTGGAGCTGCTAGAGCGACGGCCAGCGGCCATGGAGGCGGCGGTGGGCTATCGCGTATGGGCTCGGCGCATGCGAGGCCCGGGGCTGGTCTCCTACCCCGAAGGCCAGGTAGACGAGCTCAAGGCCCGCCTCGCCCCCACCCGCAATCAACACCATCCGGAACGGCCGCTCGCTCTCCCCGAGGGGGAGGTAGGCCTTCAGGCAACCCGCGAGACGCGTTCCGTCCCGTCCCTCGGCGGCGCAGCGCACGAGCTCAGTTCGCTCCACGCCCTCCCCGGTGAACGCCGCGCGCGCCTCCTCTGCCACCCGGCGTGCCCGGCTGTCGGCTCGAAGGCGGCCGACGTCGGACTCGAATGCGTCCGCGTCGAAGCGCGCCCCCACGCTGCGGGCCGCGCGTCGGCGAGTCATGGCCTAGCCCTCGTCGTCGGTGGGGAGATCGCCGAAGCGTTCGGCGAACTCCTTCGGCGTGAGCGGCCGCGCCCCGGCGCGTCTCAGTAGCGTCGCGGCGAAAGGTCCTACGTCGTCGTCGACCGGCTCGAGGATGAGCGTCCCGTCTGAGTGAGGCTCCACGGTGTAGGTGCCGGCGAAGTCGGGGTCGTCGAGGGTGACCATCCTCACGTGATGAAGTGTGACATCTGTATTGACCCCGCCGCAGCGGCGCGCGCGGCCGTCCGCCCCCCGCGCAACCCTGAGATCGTGTCGGTCCGTCGGTGTCGAGGAGCTGACGAGGACACTCGGGTACCGGTTTTGGAGACCGGTGACTTTTCGTTTGCGACGGTGCCGGTCGCGGCGACCAGGACGAGCCAGGGGACCCCGCCGTTCTCATCGCGGGCCCGCGCTGCAGAGGCGATTGCAGGCGGACAGGGCCGTTCAGGTTCCGGGCGCTTCCTCTTCCGAGACGGCGGCGTCGACCTACGTATCGGGTGGAGCGAGGCGGTCGCGGACGAAGCGAAGGACCTCGTTGGTGGACGGCTCTCGCCCCAGACGCTCTCGCAGAACCTTCGGCGCCTCCAGAAAGCCGAGGACCATCGTCTGCATCTCGTTGGTGCGCTCTCTGGCCTCGGAGAAAGCGGCGCCGTGGCAGGGAGGCGAGGCGTTTGGGTCGTAACGCGTCCACAGGGCCTGCACCGAGCAAGATCCGCTCGCCGTGCTCGAAGATCTCCCAGAAGCCCACGTCGCTGAGTAGGTCGCTCGGGTCGTTTGGCTGGACGCCGCGGCGGCCCAGTGGTGAAGGTCGCGGGTTCACGTGAAGCTGCTCGGAGTGGGCGGCGTAGTCCGCGCGGTCGACACTCCCCGTGAAGGGTCTGACGCCCGCTTTTGTCAGCCGGCTGCGCAGCCTTCCTGGTCCGAAGCGCTCAAGACGCTTCTCGGCGCTGACGGTCAGCCAGTCGTCCAGGTGGTCCGGGAATGCGGTGAAGTCGAGCAAAAGCACTCGATCTCCAAGACATCGCGCATTGCATCGGCCGCCACGTTCTGGACGCCGCTCAGGGTGGCCTCGAGCGCCGGC
>JAUJOA010000036.1 GCA_030447875.1 Thermoleophilaceae bacterium | reverse complement strand
CACGGCCCAGCGGGAGGTCGTCCGGGAGTTTGCGCGCGTCTTGAGTCCGGACGGGCTCCTGCTCGCCTCGACCCCGAACCGGGCGGTCTCGGCCGGGAACAACCCCCACCACCTGCGCGAGCTGCTGCCCGAGGAGCTCAAGGGTCTCGTCGGCGAGCACTTCGCGAACGTCGAGCTCTTCCGTCAGGACGGTTGGTACTCCTCGGCGGTCTTCACCGATATCGAGTTCATGTCGAAGGGACGGTCGGCGGGCGACTCCTGGCCTGTGGGGAAGATCGCCGCACGCGACCTCGGCACGGAGGAGTTCACGATCGCCGCTGGGAGTCACGCCGCGCTTCCCGAGCTCGGCGGATCGCTCGTGCTTTCGAAGGACAGGACGCGCGAGCTGGTGGAGCGTCTCACCCACCACGCCGAGCTGGCACGCGAGCGAAAGGAGAAGCTGAGAGAAACCGGTGAGGCTCTCAAGGAGGCGAGGACGCAGCGAGACCAGCTCGCTGCGGCCCTGGCAATGTCGCTCGAGCAGCGCCTGCGTAGGGGTCTCCGCCACCCGGTGGCCACGCTCCAGTCCGCACGCCGACGCATCCGCCGGCCCGCGAGTCGGTGAGGACTGAGGCTACCCGCCGGCCTTCGCGCGTCGCTGGAGAAACCCCTCGGGGTGGCAGGAGAAGCCGTAGAGCTCGAGGTCGCGGCGAACGGTGAAGTCTTCTCCCTCCGGCGTCCTGAGCCAGTCCCGCACGGCCGGCAGCACTCCGCGCGGCCAGTTTTCGGCGAGGCGCATCTCCTCGACATCCGTGCAACCGTCCTCGACCACGAAGAAGCCGCCCGGGGGAACGAAGGCCGCAAAGCCAGAGAGGGCTGCCCACGTTGTGTCGTAGACGTGGGCCGAGTCCTCGATCACGAGGCAGCGGGCGCTCGCCGGCAACAGAGCCTCGACGCGTGCGGGAAGGACGGGGTCGAGGATGTCGGCCTCGACCAAGGTGATCTCCTCCGCATAGCGGGGATCGGACCGTTCGAGGAGCGTCCTGGCCTGGCTCATGTCGAGGTCGACAGAGACGACGTGGGGGCGACCGATGTGTCCGTAGGCCGCGAGAGTTCGGAGCCTGTCGCGAAACCAGAGCGCGCTCCCGCCACCGTAGGTGCCGATCTCGATGACGACATCGGGCCTGGCGAGCCAGATCAGGTGCTCGTAGGTGCGCAAATCCTCCGGGAACTTGACCAGCGGTACGCCCGCATAGAAATCGAGCAGGTGCTGGGACAGGCGGTCGAACCAGTAGTCCCGGAGGCTCGTTCGCGTGAGGTCTATCCCTACTGTCGGAGGCAGCTCGTGCGTCGGCTGCCGCTGCGACCGATCCACCTGAGCCCTCGGATCGGCCTAGGCCTGCGGGCCACTCGCACGGACGCGACCGCGCAGAGCGCTGCCCACCCGGCGCAGCGGCACGGTCACCCGCCAGCTCCGGCTCTGCGTAACCCTGGCGTGCTCGCGCTTGAGTGCGGCCAGTTGCCTTCGCGCATCCTTAAGCTCGCCAAGGGCGCTGTCGGGGGGCCGCGCGATCTCGCCGAGTCGTAGGGTCAGGTCCCGTGCGATGCGCCGCTGGTCGGCTGCCTCGGCGTACAGCCGGCGGCCTTGGTGGATGGCGGCCGACAGCTCGCGCGGCTCGTCGGGCTCGGGGCGCTCCAGCTCCTCCGGAGTCAGCGTGATGTCGCGGCGGCGCATGACCACGAGCCCCTGTCCCTCGAGCCCCTTCTCCTCGATCGAGACGATCTGGAACGCACGGCCCCAGTGCGCCCTCAGCCACCACTCGGAGTGGAAGACGACCGGGCCGCCCCGATCCCAGTCCAGACCGGCGTTGACGATGTTCATCCCGATGCGCTGGTCGTCCCACGGCTCGCCGAGAACCCATTTCTGGCCCTCTCCGAGATAAGAGGCCATCAGGATGCCCCCCGGCTTGAGCAGGCGGTGCAGCTCGAGCATCCACCTGCTCCAGGTCTCGTGGACGAGATGGGTGAAGACGGAGGTGGCCCAGATCAGGTCGAAGGACGCGTTCGGCCGGTCGAGCGGCGGCATCTCCCGAGACAGGAAGAGGTTGAACGGCGGTGACAGGTGCTTGGCAGCCCAGGCGATCGCCGGCTCGTCGATGTCGCAGCCGTGGAACTCGCACCGGTCTGCCTCCGGGGAGAAGTGCCTCAAGACTCGGCCCGCGCCGCAGCCGAAGTCGAGCGCGCTACGGCCCTCCCAGCTCCAGTCGGCCGGGAGGCCGGAGAAGATCGCGTTCCGGCACAGCCGTCCGAGCCGCTCGTAGTCGCCGTGGGGGTCCGTGGGGTCGAGAGCGTCGGCGCGTGCGGCGATGTCGAGCGGCGGCAGCGGCAGGTCAGCGTCCGGCGCCTT
>JAUJOA010000003.1:161926-195371 GCA_030447875.1 Thermoleophilaceae bacterium | reverse complement strand
CTAGTGCCCGCGTGCGCTCAGCACTCGGTGCTCGATCCGCTCGAGAACCTCGGCCTCCAGGAGCTCCTTCCGATGGCGCCCGCGGGCGCCTAGGACGGACTAGGAGCGAGCGCTACTCCGGTTTTCGCGCCGAGACGATCTCCGAGGCAAAGAGCATCTGCGCGATGTACTCGCGCCGGATTTCGGTGAAGCCGAGCTTCTCAAGGACCGGCGCTGCGAGCACCCCGCGGCAGTTGGCGGTCAAGACGATGCCGCGTGCGTAGAGAAAGTCCCAGACCCCGTGCCAGGGGCGCTCACCCTTGGTCATGTTCGAGAGCACCAGTCGGCCTCCGGGCTTGAGGACGCGGCGGAACTCGGAGAGCGCCTTCGGGATGTCGTCGCGCGGCAGGAGGTCCAGCATGTAGCCGTTGGTCACGAGGTCGAAGCCGGCATCCGGCAGCGGAAGGCTCAGCGCGCTGGCCTTCTCGACCTCCACTCCTCGAAGTCCGGCACCGGCAACCCGCTTCCGGGTCTTCACGAGCATCCCGTCGGCCAGCTCGATCCCGACCGTGCGACCGGAGCGGTTGCGCTGCGCGAGTGCGACGAGCTGTACCCCGGTGCCGGTTGCGACCTCGAGCACCGCCTCGCCGTCGCGCACGGCCGCGAGCTCCAGGACCCGTTGCCGCGGACGCGACTCGGTGAACCGCGCCCACGCCTCGTACACGGGCGCCAGCTTCGAGTAGAGCGCCACCGTCTGCCGTTCGCCGTTTTCGACCTCCAGGATCGGCGATCGCCAGTCCCGCGGCGGCATGGTCCTTGACTTCTCTTCGAGCCGCGGCGGGAGGTGGAGCCGCGGCACCTCGATCCTCGGGCAGCGATTCATGACCACGTCCAGCCCGGCCTCCCGGGCGCGCTCAGCGGCCTGGTGGTCGATCACGCCGAGCTGGAGCCAGACGCCTCTGGCGCCAATCTCGATCGCCTCGTCGACGTGTCTCCCGGCCTGGTCCGAACGCCGAAAGACGTCGACCACGTCGACGCGCTCGTGCTGTGGAATATCGCCGAGGCTCGGATAGCAGCGCTCGCCGAGGATCTCCGAGGCGGCCGGATTCACCGGTATCACGCGATGGCCGCGCGACTTGAGAAGGCTCGCGATCTGATGGCTGTCGCGCGCGGGATCCGGTGAGCAGCCGACCACCGCCCACGTCTCGTGTTCGGTGAGCATCGAGCGCACTACGTCGTCGTGCACGGCGCGGCCTCCCCGGTCAGCTGCCGAGCCACCGCGACAGCTCCTTCAGCGCCTCCGGGCGCACGTAGTAGTAGGCCCACAGGCCCTGGCGCTCTGAGTCGACGATCCCGGCCGAGCGAAGGACCTTCAGGTGATGGGACACGGTCGGTTGACCTACGTCGAACAGCGGCGTGAGCTCGCAGACGCAGACCTTGCCGGCGTGCTTTCTCAAGACATCGACGAGCTGCAGCCGGATCGGATCGGCGAGCGCCTTCGCCACGGCGGCCATGCGCTCGGCCACCTGGCGCTCCACTTCGGGATAGGCGACGGGCTTACAGCACGGTTCGCCCGCGGGGCGCTTCTGCTTCGGCGCGAGCTCGAGATCGACAGCCATCGATCCACATATATCGATTGAACTGATAATTGTCAATGCTTAGACTGCGTGCTCGGATGACCGCCGACATCGCTGCCGCTCGCCGCTTCGACCGCATCGGCGTGATCACCGATCTCCACGCCAACCTTCCGGCGCTCGAGGCCACGCTGGGCGAGATCAAGGAGATGGGCGTGGAGGCCATCTATTGCGGCGGCGACCTCGTCGGCTACGGGCCTCACCCGAACGAGGTGTGCCGGCTGGTCGAGCAGCGCGCGATCCCGACGATCCACGGCAACTACGACCACGCTATCGCCCGGGACCTCGAGGACTGTGGCTGCGCCTACCGCGACCCGCGGGATCGAGAGCTCGGCCAGCGCTCGGTGGAGTGGACGCTGGAGCACACGCGGGCTGAGGCGAAGGACTTCCTGCGCGGGCTGCCGTTCGACCTCCGCGTGGATCTCGGCGGGCGGCGCGTGCGGCTGGTCCACGGCTCACCGCGCAAGGTCAACGAGTACCTCTTCGAGGACAAGCCGGCGCGGACGTTCGAGCGGATCGCGGCGCAGGCGGACTGCGACGTGCTCGTCTTCGGCCACACCCATCAGCCATGGGTCCACGAGTACGGCGGCGTCCTGTTCGTGAACTGCGGGTCGGTGGGAAAGCCGAAGGACGGGGACCCGCGCGCGGCGTTCGCCGTGCTCGAGAACGCCGGCGGGGAGCTGACCGCCGAGATCCAGCGGGTCTCCTACGACGCGGAGGCCGTCGCCGACGAGGTGGCGGCGACGGGGCTGCCGCGGGAATACGCCGAGAAGCTGCTGATCGCAGTCTGAGAGGAGCGACGATGAAGTACGTCCTGTTCGTATGCACGCACAACGCCGGTCGGTCGCAGATGGCACAGGCCTTCTTCGAGCGGCACGCCCCCGAGGACATTCGAGCGGAGTCGGCGGGGCAACAACCGGCGGATCAAGTCTGGCCCGAGGTCGTCGAGGCGATGGCCGAGGTGGGAGTCGACCTCTCGGACCGACGCCCCACGAAGCTGACCGTCGAGATGCAGCTCCACGCGGACTGGGCGATCACGCTCGCCTGTGGCGCGACGTGCCCGTACGTGCCGACCACCGTCGAGGACTGGGACATCCCGGACCCGGCGGGCAAGTCGGTGGAGGAGGTGCGCGCGATACGCGATGCGGTGGAGGCCCGCGTCAAGGACCTGGTCGAACAGCGGATCGACGCGATCCGGGCGGATCGCACGGCCCACCAGCTGCGCCTGGCTCGGCTGTTGCCGACGCTGACCAAGGAGTTCGAGGGAGTTCGCTCCGATGCCGAGATCAGGGCGTGCGCGGACGCCGTCCTGGCGGATTATCACGACGCGCCGGTGCGCTCGTTCGTCATGTCCATCGCCCACCGGCGGACTCGCGACTGCCTGCGCCGCGACCATTGCGACGCACTCGCGGTCGCCTAGTCCCGCGTGGATAGCTCGCTGGCGCTCTGGCGGCGCGCGCTTGCCGAGGGGATCGCGACGTTCGCGCTGGTCTTCGGCGGCTGCGGCGCCGTCGTTGCGGACGCGCGCTACGGCGGGGTGCTCGGCGCCGTCGGGGTCGGCCTCGCCTTTGGCCTCGTGATCATGGTGATGGTCTATGCGACGGGGCACCTCTCGGGAGCCCACATCAACCCCGCCGTCACCATCGCCTTCACCCTCACGCGCCACTTCCCCGCCCGCGACGCTGTCGCATATATCGCGCTCCAGCTGGCCGGGGCGATACTCGCAGCCGTGCTCCTGCTCGCCGCGTGGAGCGACCAACCGGCTCAGCTGGGTGCCACCGTCCCGAGCGTCGGCTCAGGGTCGGCCGTTCTCTACGAGGTCGTCCTCACGGCGTTCCTCATGTTCGTGATCATGGCGGTCGCCACCGACACTCGAGCCGTTGGGGCGGGGGCGGCGATCGCCATCGGCGGGACCGTGGCGCTCGACGCTCTCCTCGGCGGCCCCGTGACAGGCGCCTCGATGAATCCCGCGCGCTCCTTGGGCCCCGCGCTGGCCGCGGGTGAGTGGCGCGATCTGTGGATCTACGTGGTCGGTCCGCTCGCCGGAGCGAGCTTAGGAGGCTTCGGCTATCAGCTCGTTCGCGGAGAGCATCCGCCGGCCGAGCGATCGGGGGCCGCTTGAGCCCAGGCGTCCGCCGGCGGAGCCCGCTCCAGCGCGGGTAGTCTCAGCGGGTGGACCCGGTCGCCATCAAGCTGGAGCTCGACCGCGACTTCACCGAGCTCTACCGCACGCACCTGCGCGACATCTACAGCTACGCCTACTACCGGATCGGGAACCATCACGACGCGGAGGACCTCACGGAGCAGACGTTCCTTCAGGCCTATCGTCACTTCGAGCGCGCGCGGAGGGAGTCGGATGGTCGCCCGCTTCGCCCCTGGCTGATCAGGATCGCCCACAACCTCGCCGCGAACTACTATCGAGATCGGGCGCGCAAGCCGCAGACCCAGCTCGAGGACGCGGCGATCGTTTCGGACATGCACGGCACGGACGACCTTGTGGAGGGCAGGCAGGAGCTGCAGGAGGTCCTCGCCGGCGTGGCGAACCTTCCGGAGGATCGCCGAGAGGCGCTGATCATGCGCTTTGCCCTCGACATGGACAACCGCGAGATCGCGCGTGCCCTGGGTCGCTCGGAGGGCGCGACGAAGGTGCTCATCCACCGAGCCATCAAGCAGCTCGAGCAGGGGCTCGACGGCGATGCCTGAGATGAGCGACGTCGAACGTCGGCTGCGGTCCGCACTGGTGCCGGTCGAGCCGCCCGGCGCCCTCACCGATCGCTTCGAGGAGGCGCTGCAGGAGTTGACCGACGCCGCGGCCGACGAGCTGGCCGACTGGGAGCTAGGCGCCATGCGCGATCCGCGCAACTGGGCGCGTCCCGTCACCGCTGCGCTGGTGGGCGGGGCCGCGGGGGGCACGCTCGTGCTGGTCCGCGCGCGCCAGCAGCAACGAAAGCGTCAGGCGCGTGGCCTTCGAGCCCTGGAGGCCGGCGCGCGGGACGTCGTGGGCGGCGTTCGCAAGCGCGTCGGGCGATAGAAGCGAAGCGGGGCCCCGGAGGGCCCCGCCAAGCACGCCTGGGGGTGCGGCTACGCCGTCGCCGTCGACGGACGCGGCTGAGCGGGAGTAGCCAGCCCCGCCGCGAGGCCCGAGATCGCGATCAGGAGGTGGAGGATGTTGTCCTCCGTGTTGATCGGGAGCAGCCGGAGGAGGGTTCCGTCGTTACCGACGATGAACCCCAGGATCGTGACCAGCACGTAGACCGCGCCCAGACCGATCGCGTATGCGCGAGCTCCTGCATAGCTTTTCGCCAGCGCGAGACCCAGCGCACCGCTGGCCAGGTGAACGATGTTGTGCCAGCCGTTGATGTCGAAGAGCACCAGCGTGTCGCGCGGGACGGTGCTGCCGACCTCAAAGCTGGAGTTCACGAAGAAACCCAAGATCCCCGCAAGCGTCAGCACGGCTCCCATGACCAGTGCGAAGATCTGTGCGGGCGACTTCTCGCCCGATCTCGTGTCTGCTGCCATCACGTGGCCTCCTAAGTTGTGGCGTTGACGATCGCGGAGCGGCGAGTAACTGATCCGATCCACGGCCATCGTACGCATTAGGTTGGACGACTTACCCACGCTCCTACGTCGCGCCCAACCAAACGGATGACATCTCAGGACATCACGCGCTATGCCGACGAGGAGCTGATGCAGCTCGTGCAGGAAGGAGACCCCCGGGCGTTCGAGCTGTTCTACGACCGCCACGGAGGGGCGGCCTTCTCGCTGGCATACCGGATGGTGGGAAACCGAGTGACCGCGGAGGACGTCACCCAGGAGGCTTTTCTGTCGATCTGGCGGTCGAGGCGCCGGTACGAGCGCGAACGCGGAAGCGTACGCACGTGGGTCCTCGGCATCGTCCACCACCGGACGATCGACGCCCTCAGGCGGAATCTGGTCCACGACCGCCGGCGCACGAGCGCCGAGGGGCTCGAGGAGCGCGAGCAGGCGCCCGAGCTGACCGACGTCGAGGTCGTTCGCCGCGACGAGGCGCGAACGGTCCGCGGGGCGCTCGAGACGCTCCCCACCGAGCAGTGCCACGTGATCGAGCTCGCCTACTTCGGAGGCTTCACGCACACCGAGATCGCGGACATGCTCGAGATGCCCGTCGGCACCGTGAAGGGACGCATGCGGCTGGGGCTCGACAAGATGCGTCGTGCGCTCGACGGGAAGGCCGCCTGATGGCCCGCGACCACGAGAGCTACGCGGAGAGCACGGGCGCCTACCTGCTTGGCGCGCTGCCCGAGCTGGAGAAGAACGCGTTCGAGCGGCACGTGATGGGGTGCACGATGTGCCGTGACGAGATCGAGCGCCTGCGGCCGGCGGCGGATGCCCTGCCTCGATCGGTCACCGCGTTGAACGCGCCCCAGAGCCTCAAGCGGTCGCTCATGGACGCGGTCGCCGAGGATTCCGGAGGGCGCAGCGAGGGGCGGCTGCCCGCGGTTCGGCGGCGCCTCGCGTCGAGGCTCCCTCAGATGCAGCTGAAGCTTGTACTGGCCGGCGCGGCATTCCTGCTCATGCTCGGAGTGGTCGGCGGCTTCGGCGTGGCCGGCTTGGTCGACGGCGGTGGTGACGGCCGCATGCTCGCGGCCGAGGTGGACGATACGCG
The DNA here is from genome assembly GCA_030447875.1 of Thermoleophilaceae bacterium. GTDB lineage: Bacteria > Actinomycetota > Thermoleophilia > Solirubrobacterales > Thermoleophilaceae > JAUJOA01. The sequence continues at coordinate 189,113 of JAUJOA010000003.1, read as the reverse complement.
CCTAGCGGAGGGCAGCGCCAGCCTGCTCGTGCCGGGCGCGGACGAGCCCACGGGTCGCCCGGTGCTGAACGTGCACGGGCTTCCGCCGCTGCCGTCGAAGGGGGCGACCGACCAGGTCTACCAACTGTGGCTCGTGCGAGAGAACGAGGTCATCCCCTCGTCGGTCTTCAGTGTGAGCGCCGACGGCAACGGCGCGGCGGCGATTCCAAATCGGCTCGATGACGTGGACGCGGTCTGGGTCACCCGCGAGCGGGCGGGCGGCGCGCGGGCGCCGAGCGAGGCGCCCGTCATACGCGTGAAACTCAGCTAGCAGGCCGCTAAGCGGCGACAGTATCGTCTCTCTGTGGAGGTTTGCTACCGGCACACCGACCGAGAGACGGGCGTTTCCTGCTCCAGCTGCGGGCGCCCCATCTGCCCTGACTGCATGACGTCCACGTCGGTGGGGATGCGCTGTCCGGAGTGCGCGCGCCAGCGGACTCAGGTCCGAACGGCGCGCACCCTGACGGACGAGCCGACCCTGACCTACGTCCTGATCGGGATCAACGTCGTGGTGTTCATGGCCGGGCTCCTGAGTGGAGCGAGTGGCTTGGGCGGGAGCTCGCTTCGAGCTGAGGGCGCCGTCTACGGGCCCGGCGTGGCCGATGGTCAGGTGTGGCGGATCCTCACGGGCGGGTTCCTCCACGCCAGCCTCGTGCACCTCCTCTTCAACATGTTCGCGCTCTACATCCTCGGTGGCCTGCTCGAGCCGGCGATCGGCAGGCTCCGCTTCGCCCTGATCTACTTCGTCTCGCTCCTCAGCGGCTCCTTCGGGGCGCTGCTGCTGGCCTCCGACAGCCTCACGGTTGGAGCGTCGGGCGCGGTGTTCGGGCTGATGGGCGCCGCGATCATCGTCATGCGCCACCGCGGGATCAACCCGATGGAGAGCGGACTCGTCTTCTTTCTGGGCCTGAACTTGTTGATCACCTTTCTCTTCCCAAGCGTCATCTCCATTGGAGGCCACATCGGCGGGCTCCTCGGAGGAACGCTCGCCGCCCTCCTTCTCTTCGAGCTACGCGACCGGGTTCGCGTGCCTGCAGCGGTCACGACGGCCCTCGTGGTCTTCCTCGGCGTGCTGGCGATCACCGGCTCGATCGCCGTGTCCGTCGCCTGAGGCGTCTAACCGAGAGCGCGCTCTATCCAGCCTCAACGTGCCGCTTCAGGTCCTCCAGCGAGCGCTTCATCACCTGGTCGCTCAACATGTTCCGCACCTTGCCAGGCACCAAGATTCCCGGGTCCACCCGCAGGGTAAAGGTGGCGAGCGTCGTCCCGTCACCGCGGTCCTCGAAGATGTACTCGCCCTCGAGGTCGCGCACGTCGCCGTCGAGGTAGCGGCAGCCGATCCAGTGCGGCTCCTCGTAGGAGTACTCGAGCCGGTAAGAGAGTGATCGGACCTTCGCGTCGATCTCCCAGGCCACCTCCTTGCCGCGTCCTTCCTTGTCGCGCGAGATGACCTCGCATGACTTCACGGTGGATTGCCAGTCCGGCAGGTCGTCGTAGTCGACCAGGGCGTCGAAGCAGACCTGCGGAGGCACCTCGATCAGCAGCTGATGCTCCGCGCGCTTTGTCGCCACCGCCCTATCTCACTCCGCGAGCGCCCACGAAGTCAAGCTCCACGAAGCGACCGGGCGGAGGCGCCTCCACCCGGTCCGGATGAAGGATGTGGGCGAGTAGCTCGAGGCCCTCCACGAGGCGCGGGCCGGGACGCGAGAAGTACGCGGCCGCGTCGACTGCGACAACGGCCCCGGCGCCCACGGCCGCCAGGTCATGCTCATGGTCGCGGGCCTCCTGAGCGGACCGCTCGGTGTCATACCCGCAAGGCATGCAGGCAAGGATGTCCGGCCGGCTTGCCCGCACCTCCTCCCAACTCGCCGGTCGAGAGTGCTCGCCGGGGAAGCCGAGCGGATCCTCGCCGCCCGCCATCTCGATCATCTGCGGCGTCCAATGGCCCCCGACGAACGGCGGCGCGAGCCACTCGAGGGCGGCGGTGCGCGGGCGCGCCACACCTGCCAGAGCGTGGGACAGGCGATCGATGCGATCGGCGGCATCGTCCACGACCCGCCGCCCAGCCTCTCCCGCACCCACCGCCTCGGCCAGGGTTCGAACGTCGCCGAGCACCTCTCCGAGCGTCGAGGGGTCGAGTGAGATGACCTGCGGCGGCGAGGGCAGTTCGTCAGCCACGGCACGCACGTCCTCCACCGACACGGCGCACACCGCGCAGACGGCCTGCGTCACGATCAGGTCCGGCTCGAGCCCCCGGAGCTCCTCCGCGTCGAGCTCGTAGAGAGCCTCTCCGCGCTCGGTCCGCTCCCTGACGGCGCGGTCGATCTCGAGCGTCGTGAGTCCCTCCGGGATCACCGTGCGAGTGAGCGGTGGAAGCTCGCTAGCCCCTGGGGGATAATCGCACTCGTGCGTGACGCCCACCACCTGCTCGCCGAGGCCGAGGGCGAAAAGCATCTCGGTGGCCGAGGGGACGAGGCTCGCGATTCGCACGGAAGCGAACCATGCCAGTTTTGAGCGACGGGGAGATCGACGCGCGCCTTCAGCAGAGGAGCGGCTGGGAACGCGACGGCGACGCCATTCGACGCGAGTTCAAGTTCGACGACTTCGTCGGTTCCGTCGAGTTTCTGAACCGCATCGTCCCCGTAGCCGAGGAGATGAACCACCACCCCGACCTGTCGATCTCCTGGAACAGGGTCGTGGTGTCGCTCTCGACTCACTCGCAGGGAGGCCTCACCGAGGACGACTTCAAGCTGGCCGAGCGGATCGACTCCCTGGTCTGAGAGGTGAGACGCCCGTCCGGATCGCTCAGGGAAGCTCGATGAGGTCGCCGAGCCGCCGATAGCCCACGACCGATGGATGATCGCCGTCGATCGTCCACTCGGCCCTCATCCGCCCCGGGTTGCTCGGGTCCTCGAGCGTCGCGTAGAAGGGAAACACGGGCACGCCCCGAGTGCGCCCGATGTCGTGGATCAGGCGGTTGAGGGCGCGGATCTTGGGGTCTGCGTCGGGGTAGCCGTTGTTCCACGGCAGGACGTCCACGACCGCTGTGGTCAACCCGAGCTGCTGTCCGCGGCCCACCATGGCGTCGAGGTCGGCGGCGGCGTCCTCGACCGCCCGCCCCTGGGCGATGTCGTTGATCCCGCCCTGCACGATCAGGGCGTCGGCTCCGCGCCCGCAGTCCTCGAGCCGGGTGGCGATCTCGTCCGTCCGCTCCCCGAACACGCCGCAGTTCCGGAACTCGACTCCGTCAAGGCGAAGCTCCGCCCAATACTCGTACTGGCTCTCGGGATCGAGCCCCGCGCCGATCCGGCGACGAGCCGCCGGGTCCGGATCCCAGAGGGGAGAGCCGGCCGTGATGGAGTCGCCGAGCGCCGCGACGATCATCTTCTCGCCGCCGACCGTGGCCGGGGTTTCGGCGGCGTCCGTCCGGGCGCCTTGGTCTTCCCCGCACCCGCCGGTGGCCAGAGCCGCCGAGAGCACCACCACGAGCGCCAGCCATCGCACCTTCTCGACAGTAGCGGCGCGCCGAAGCCGGCGCTCCATCCGGAAGGGGGGCTAGCTTGCACCCGCAAGCCACTCTCCCCGAAGAGGTCTTGCCGATGTGGTCGATCAAGCTCACGGATTCGCAGCGTGAGGCGGTCAGAGCCCTGATTGAGGGCAGGGACGAGGTGGGCCCCTCGCTTGCCGGCGCCTTGGAGGCGCTCGACTTCGCCCGCTGGGACGATCTGCCGGATGCCGCGCTGCCCTGGGAGCACGTCAGCTTGCTGGCGGACGCCCAGGGCATAAGCGAGGCGGACGTCGTATGGGACCTGGCCGCCGGATTACCCGCAACGGCGCGTCCGAAGCTGCGCTCCAAGGCGCTGGCACGGCGCCCGAGGCCCGCCGCCTAGGGCGTCCTCACCCGCATGGCCGCACTGGTTGACTCGCCAGTCAATCGGGTAGAGTCGTAGGGGAGCGACTCAGCCGCTCCGGCGTCACCGGGCGCCGTCACTGGCGACGAACCTTCTGGAGGCATCACGAGAATGGCGCAGAGCGAGAACGGTCGCGAGGTAGTCATCGTCGAAGCGGTCAGGACGCCGATCGGACGCGGACATCCCGAGAAGGGCTACTACAAGGACACTCACCCGAACGCCCTTCTCGCCAAGACCTACACGGAGCTCATCGAGCGTGCCGGCATCCCGGCCGAGGAGGTCGAGGACGTCATCACCGGCTGCGTTCAGCAGTACGGCGAGCAGGCCTTCAACGTCGGTCGCAACGCCTGGCTGCAGGCCGGGCTCCCGGTCGAGACGCCGGCCACCACCGTCGACCGCCAGTGCGGCTCGGCCCAGCAGGCGGTCAACTTCGGCGCGGCGCTCGTCACCGCCGGGGTGCACGACGCCGTGATCGGCTCCGGCGTCGAGCACATGGGCCACATCCCCATGGGCGTGGGCTTCCAATGGGTCGACCAGGTCGGCTCGCCGTGGCCGGAGGAGCTGATGTCGAAGTACAACCTCGTGCCGCAGGGGATCTCCGCGGAGATGATCGCCGACAAGTGGGAGATCCCGCGGTCCGAGCTCGACGAGATCGGCGTTCGCTCCCACAAGCTGGCGCATCAGGCCACCGAGGAGGGTCGCTTCGAGCGCGAGACCGTTCCGTTCCAGGTCAACGGCGACACTTACGTGACGGATCAGGGCATTCGCCCCGACACCACGCTCGAGAAGTTGTCCGGCCTCAAGCCGGCCTTCAAGGAGGACGGGAAGGTCACGGCGGGCAACGCGTCTCAGATCTCGGACGGCGCGGCCGCCGTGCTTCTGATGGAGCGCTCGAAGGCAGAGGCGCTCGGGCTGAAGCCGCGCGCGCGCATCGTTGACCAGACCACGGTCGGCGTTGACCCGGTGATCATGCTCACCGGCCCGATTCCGGCGACGAAGAAGCTGCTCGACCGTAACGGCATGACGATGAGCGACATCGACCTCGTGGAGATCAACGAGGCGTTCGCCTCGGTCGTCGCCGCGTGGCGTCGCGAGCTCGAGCCCGACATGGATCGCGTCAACGTGAACGGTGGCGCCATCGCGCTCGGCCATCCGCTTGGATCGACCGGCGCGCGGCTCATCACGACGCTTCTGCACGAGCTCGAGCGCTCGGACAAGGAGGTCGGACTGGTGACCATGTGCTGTGGCGGGGGGTTGGGCACCGGCACCCTCCTCCAGCGCTTGTAGGGGCGCTGCAAACCTTCGCCTGGCGGCGTCCTCGGGGTTCCGCATGGCCCACCATGCGTTCACCCCTGCGTCCTTGCCAGGGCTCGGTTTTCGCACCCCTACTGCGCCCTGTGGCCGGCGCTTGACGCTCCGCTCCATGTGAGTAACTCCGTAATGAGCGGGTAGATTTCTCCCCGAGTGACCGCCGTCAAGACAGATACTCCGCTTCCCGGTCGATACCGGACGATCCGGCGGCTTGGATCCGGGGGTATGGCCACCGTGTTCCTCGCCGAGGACCAGCGGCTCGGGCGGCGGGTCGCCGTCAAGCGCCTCCACGCGGAGAGCCCGGAGGACGTCGCCCGGCGGTTCGAGCGCGAGGCCAAGGTCGGTGCCTCGCTCAACCACCCGAATATCGTCTCCGTGTATGACACGGCGACCGACGACGAGGGCGTGCTCATCGTCATGGAGTACGTCGAGGGGGAGAGCCTCCGCCAGGCGCTCACGCACGGACGCCTGCAGACGGATCGCGCCGTGGAGGTCATCCGCGCCGTCGCGGCCGCACTCGACCACGCGCACGGCAACGGCGTGGTGCACCGCGACGTGAAGCCGGCGAACGTCCTGCTGGGACCGGCGGGGGTCGTGAAGCTCGTCGACCTCGGTATCGCCACGGCCTCGGAGAGCACGCGACTCACCGCCTCGGGCACCGTCCTCGGCACGCCCTCGTACATGGCGCCGGAGCAGCTCGAGGGACGGAGGATCGGCCCCGAGGTCGACACCTACGCGCTCGCCGCCGTCGCCTTCGAGGTTCTGAGCGGACGGAAGGCCCGCACCGGGGACACGCCGCTCTCGATCGCCCACCGGGCGATCAGCGGGCCGCCGCCCGATCTGCGGGAGGTTTGGCAGGGAGCGCCGGCGCAGGCAGCGGAGGCCCTCCAGCGCGGCATGTGCCGTGATCCCCACGGTCGCCAGCGCTCGGCCGGGGCATTGGCACGTGAGCTGACGGACGCGCTTGAAGCACACTCGACCGCCGCCCACGCCACCGAGCGCACGATGGCCATGCCCGCGCATCGACGCGGACCGCCCGAGCCGCCGCGGCGAGCGCCCGCGCCCCGCACTCCGCCCCCGGCGACTGGCGGGCGCCGCAGGCCTTGGGCCTGGCTCGCCGGGGCCGCCGCCGCGGCGCTCGCCGTAGCCGCCGCCGTCGCGCTGCTCGCCTTCGGCGGCGGGGACGATCCCACTCCGGCCGCCGATCGGCAGGCGCCGGCCTCAGAGCGTGACCGGGACCGCGCGTCCAGGGAGGGCGGCTCGGGTGGCAGCGCCGTCACCCCGCCGGAAAGCGCGCCCCAGGAGGAGGCGGCTCCCACCGAGCCGTCCGAGGAGTCCGCGATCGACGGCGGCGTCCCGGCGCCGAGCGGCGAGGACGATCCGGCGCTCGGGGCGCGCCTCGACAGCCAGGGCAGAACCCTCATCGACCAAGGTCGACCCGACGAGGCCGTACCGGTCCTCGAGCGGGCGGTCGCCGCTTTCCCCGAAGGAACGAGCGACGTCCGCTACGCGTATGCGTTGTTCAACCTCGGCCAGGCGCTGCGCCAGTCGGACAGACCGGAGGAGGCGATCCCGGTCCTCGAGCGGCGACTCGAGATCAACGATCAGCGGCCGGCCGTCCAGCGTGAGCTCGAGCTCGCCCGTCAGGAAGCGAGTGAGTAGGCCGTGGACCTGACGCTCTCGCCGCAGGAGGAGGCCTTTCGGGACGAGCTTCGCGCCTGGCTGGCCGACAACCACCCGGGCCCCGAGCCGGAGGGCGACGAGGCGGCGTTCCGGTTCCGGCTCGAGTGGCAGAGGCGATTGAACGCGGCCGACTGGGCCGGTGTGTCCTGGCCGAAGGAGTTCGGCGGCCGCGGGGCCACGCTGGTGGAGCAGGCGATCTTCAACGAGGAGACGGTGCGCAGCAAGGCGCCGCCGATGGCGAATGTGCTGGCGCTCGCGATGGGTGGCCCCACCGTGATCGCACATGGCACCGAGGAGCAGAAGGAGCGCTATCTGCAGCCCATCCTCTCGGCCGATGAGATCTGGTGCCAGGGCTTCTCCGAGCCGGACTCCGGCTCCGACCTGGCGTCGCTCAAGACGCGCGCGGTAAAGGCGGACGGCGGCTGGGTCGTGACCGGCCAGAAGGTCTGGACGACGTTCGCCCACCACGCCAAGTGGTGCATGCTGGTCGCGCGTTCCGATCAAGACGCTCCGAAGCACAAGGGGCTCACCTACTTCCTGATGGACATGGAGCAGGAGGGAGTGCAGGTCCGTCCGCTCGTCCAGATCACCGGCGAGCCGGAGTTCAACGAGCTCTTCATCGAGGAAGCCGAGATTCCGGACGAGAACGTGATCGGCGGGGTCGGAAACGGCTGGGCCGTGGCGATCACCACGCTGATGCACGAGCGGGCGACGCTTGCTTTCGGGCTTCAGGTGCAGGTGAAGATCGCGCTGGGCCAGCTGATGGAGCTGGGCGCGAGCACGGCCTCGAGGACGACCCGATCGTGCGCCAGCGCATCGGGCAGCTCTACACCGAGGCCGAGGTTCTTCGCCTGAACGCGTACCGGGGTCTGACGCAGATCATGAAGACGGGCGTGCCCGGCCCCGAGGGGTCGGTCGGCAAGTGGCACTGGTCGGACGTGAACCAGTCGCTCACCGAGACGGCGATGGACATCCGCGGCGCCGACGCGCCGCTCGCCGACTCGAATGGGCCTACCGCTTCCTCGCGCGCGCGGGCCAACTCGATCGAGGGCGGCACCACGGAGATCCTCAAGAACATCGTGGCCGAGCGCGTCCTGGGCCTTCCAAGATTGCGCTGACGTGCCTTCCCCGAACTGCCAACTGTCAACCGTCAACTGACTTGAACTTCGACTTCACCGACGATCAGCAGTCGATCAAGGCGACCGCGCGCGAGTTCCTCGCCGACCGCTTCAAGCTCGAGCGGGTGCGCCAGCTCGCCGAGGCCGGCGAATACGACGACGGCCTCTGGCGCGAGCTCTCGGAGCTTGGCTGGCCGGGCATCTTCGTCGACGAGGAGCACGGTGGTCAGGGCCTCGGGGTCGTCGAGCTCGTGATCCTGATGGAGGAGCTCGGCTACGCGCTGGCGCCGTCGCCGTTCTTCTCGAATGTAGCGGCGGGCCTGATGCTCCAGCACGCGGGCAGCGAGGACCAAAAGGAGCGCTGGCTTCCGGGCATCGCCTCCGGCCAGTCGCTTGGCAGCGTCGGCTTCGTGTCGAACGGCGCGGCGCTGGTCCCGGATGCCGGCTCGGCGGCGGTGATCGTCATCGTGGACGGCGACTCGGCCGTCTTGCTCGAGTCAAGCGCCGTGAGGGCTGACCCCGTCAAGACGATCGACTCCACACGGCGATTCGCCAGGGTCGAGCCCGCCGACGGAGAGTCGCTGGGTGGCGCGTCCCCCGGCCCTTCGAGGGAGGCCCTCGACGCGGGGATCGATCGTGCGGCCACCGCGCTTGCCGGCGAGCTCGTTGGGGTCGGTCAGCGGGCGATGGAGATGGCGGTTGAGTACGCGCGCGAGCGGCAGCAGTTCGGGCGACCGATCGGCGCCTACCAGGCGATCTCCCACCGCTGCGCCGAGATGCTGCTCGAGGTCGAGGGCGCACGATCGGTCGTGTACTACGCGGGCTGGGCGGCCGAGAACGAGCCCGCCACGCTCCCGCTCGCGGCGTCCATGGCGAAGGCCTACGCGTCCGATGCCGGTTGGCGAGCCACGGCGTCGGCGCTCCAGGTGCACGGCGGCATCGGCTTTACGTGGGAGCACGACCTCCACTTCTTCTTGAAGCGCGCGAAGACCGACGGCCATCTGTTCGGCACCGCCCGGCAGCACCGTGATCGCGTGGCCGAGCTGGCCGGACTGTCGCAGGCCGTTCCGGCCTGATCGAACCTCATCCACCGGGACGGCCTCCCAGGAGGGCTCAGGCGTTCCGCAGCCGCCCACCGACGAACTGGGTGACCCCGGTCAACCGCTGGCGGATGTCGTGAAAGGCTCGCTGCTCGAGCGCCTCGATGACCTCGTCGCGCTCGAACATCCGCATGCCGCTTCGCGACTGAGCGAGTGATTCCCACGCCCGCAGAGGCGTCGACCGCCCGCGCGCGGAGGTGAAGATCGCGATACGGCCGCCCGGCGCCAGCACCGCCCCCATTCGGTCGAGTGCGCGAAAGGGGTCGGCGAACAGGTGCAGCGCCGCGAAGCAGCACACGGCGTCGAAGCTCGCGTCGGCGAACGGCAGCTCCTGTGCGTCGCCGCGCACGTAGGCCACCTCGGTGACCCCCGTTCGCTCGGCTTCCGCGGTTGCCCGCTCGAGCATCGTCTGTGAAACGTCGATGCCGACGGAGAGCCCGTCAGGAGCGACGGCCCTCGCGAAGTCGCGCGTGAAGGCGCCGGTGCCGCAGGCCACGTCGAGCACACGGTCGCCTGGCGCGAGGCCGAGAAGGAGCCGGGCGATCCGGCGCTCCTCCGCCATTCCGGGGCCGAGCGCTCCCTTGGCCACCCGCCCGAGCGCCGGCCGCCACCATCGCTCGTAGACGCGTGGCACGACTCCCGACAGCATCAGATCCTGGGTCGGCCCGGTCGACTCCGGACCTAGCGGGCCGAGGAGATCGAGGTAACCGGCGGTCACGCGCGGATCGCGCCGTCGCGCATCCGGGGCGAGCAGCTCGAGAGCTCTCCCGAGCGCCGGCCGCGGATCGCTCACCTAGCGGGCACGCCCTCGGACGAACCAGAGCGAGGGACCACTCACACCGGCGGCTCCCGGCCGCGGATGCTCGGCATGGGGGGCAGGTCACTGTCCCCCTCGTCGGTTCTGCCGCGACGCTCGCCTCCCAACGCAAGCTGATCGAGTCGGGCGATCTCGCGCTCCCCCTCGACGCGCGCGGAGTGGCCCTCGGGAAGGCCGGCGATCAGGTTCTGGATCCGGTTACGGAGCTGAAGCGCGAAGTGCGGCGTCGAGGCGCCCATGAGCTGACGCACGTCCTCCACGGTCGGCTCGCGCGTCGCGCGCTCGGGCAGCTCGTACTCGCTCACGTCGACAAGTTACCGTCGGCCATCCCCGCCGCGTCAGTCGCCGTCGCCCCCGCCGCCCCGCTTGGCGCCGCCCGCGCCGCCGCCACCGCCGCCCCGGTCGGCGCCGCCACCGGCGCCTCCCGTGTCCTCGTCGATCCGCACCGGTACGAGCTGGGTGAGCTCGTCGATCCGGCTTTGTTGGGCGACCGAGATGGTGCCCTGGTCGCCGAGGATCCAGACGCGATTGAAGACGCCCTCGTTGGGATTCTCCTCGAACCCCGGCTGCACGTCCAAGAAGTAGCTCTCGAGTGCACCGGGAAGGACGTCGGCGCTGTCTGTGAGCAGCAGCGGCGCGTAGGTGCCCTCCGTGCCGAGCGTTGCCGCCGCGGCAGCGTCGAGCGGACGCGACGTCGAGGCGAGGGAAAACGTGTGTCCCGGGGTCACGATCCCCCAGCCGAAGTTCGGCGTCTGGTAGCGCGCGAACTCGATGGCGTTCTCGACGGGCGTCGGGCCCTCGATGCGACGGACCTGACCGAGCTCCTCGAGGTCGTCGACCACTTGCTCGCTCACGACGGAATCCGGCCCGAGTACGTAGATGTCCGGCTTTTCATGAGCCTCGATCGCCTCGCGCGTCGGAGCCGGGAGCGTGTCGCGCTCGGTGAACAGCACGGCGTCGCCCGAGTGCGCCGCCCAGGCTCCCGCGGGCATAGCCCACTCAGCGCGTTCGCCCGAGGCGACCACCACAGCGCTCGACCGCCGGCCCTCGGCCGCCGCGGAGAACCGGTCAATGGCCGCGGCGCGCACGTACTGGTCGCCTCCGCCGATGACCGCGGTTCGGCGGCCCTCGGGCCGGGCCACCTCGTCGCCGATGCGGATCACCTGTGCGTTCTCGGCGAACTCCGAGCCGCTCGGGTCGAGCCTCGAGAGCGCCGCCGCCGTCACGGGCGGCAGCTCGTCACCGTCGGTCAGGAGCAGCGGTGCGCCGACCTTGCCGAAAGTGAGGACCGAGGCGGCCACCGCGCTCTGCCAGTCGTCGCCGTCGACCAGCGCCACGGCGTTCGGTCGCGTGGCCTCCGACGTCGCCGGGAAGACGGCACTCGCCACGCCTCCCGCGTCGGCCGCGGCGTTCTCCCCCGCCACGCGAACGGTGTTCTTCGTAGCCGACGACGGGAAGGTGGGGGCCGCGGGCTCCTCGTCCTCGTCATCGCCGCCATCGACGGGCTCGATGACCAGCTGGGGCGGGTCGCCGCCCTGGTTGGGATCGTCGTCCTGCAGGCCACAGCCCGCGAGTGCGGCCGCCCCGATGAGCAGGGCGAGGAGCGATGGGAGAAGGCGCGACACGGCTGGGCACGATACCTGCGCTCGGTAAGCGACTGCTGAAGGCGCTATGCTTTTTCTGGTTGACTGACCAGTCAATCGTCTGCTGCGCGGCCACAGGGGCACGCCGGCCGACCGTCGAAACGGAGTTGCAGGTGGACTTTCGTCTCACCGAGGAGCAGGTCGAGTTCCAGCGCTACTGCCGGCGGTTTGCGACCGAGGTGATCCGGCCGGTCGCCGACAAGCACGACCGGGAGCAGAGCGTGCCGTGGGAGGTGATCAGGGCGGCCCGTGAGTGGGATCTCCACGGGCTCGACTACATCCAGAAGATCGCCTCCGATCCCGACGGTCTCTTCGGCGTGATCTACGCCGAGGAGCTCCACTGGGGATGCGCCGGCATCGCCCTCGCGATCTCCGCTTCCTCGCTCGCCGCCGCCGGCATCGCCTCCTCCGGCACCCCGGAGCAGATCGGGCGCTGGGTGCCCGAGTGCTATGGCACGGGCGACGAGATCAAGCTCGGTGCCTACGCGGTGACCGAGGCGGGTGCCGGCTCGGACGTCAAGTCGCTGCGAACCACCGCGAAGCTGGACGGCGACGAATGGGTGCTGAACGGCACCAAGGTCTTCATCTCGAACGGTGGCATCGCCGACGTGACGGTCGTCGTGGCAACGGTGGACCCGGAGCTCGGGCATCGCGGGCAGGCATCGTTCGTCGTGCCGAAGGACACGCCCGGCCTGTCGCAGGGCAAGAAGGAGGACAAGATCGGCATCCGGGCATCACAGACCGCCGAGGTCGTGCTGGAGGACTGCCGCGTGCCCGTCGAGTACCTGCTCGGTGGCATGGACAAGCTCGAGAAGAAGCTCGAGCGCGCCCGCTCCGGCCAGTCGAGCGGACGTGCCTCGAACGCCCTCGCCACCTTCGAGATGACCCGGCCGCTCGTGGGCGCCTCGGCCCTCGGAATCGCCCAGGCGGCGTACGAGTGGACGCTCCGCTACCTCGAGGACAAGGTCGACGACGGGACGCCGCTCATCGAGCAGCAACGGGTTCAGCAGGTCCTGGCCGATGTGGCCACGGAGATCGAGGCCTCGCGGCTGCTCGTGTGGCGCGCGGCCTGGATGGGTCGCAACGGCGTACCCATGACCGGCGGCCAGGGCTCGATGTCGAAGCTGAAGGCCGGCGACGTGACGATGTGGGCGACGACCGCTCTGATGGATCTGGTCGGGCCGTACGCGCAGACGACCGACTGTCCGCTCGAGAAGTACTTCCGCGACGCGAAGATCTATCAGCTCTTCGAGGGCACGGCTCAGGTTCAGCGGCTCGTGATCTCGCGGATGCAGCGCCAGGACTACGTCGAGCGCCTCAGCGCGGCGGCGGAGGTGCTCGAGCAGGCACCCGGGACCCCGACCGGATCGCTCGCGACCGAGCCGGAGAAGGAGCCCGCCGCCGCGTAGGCGGGGCGGCCTATCCTGAGGGGCGATGCTGGCGCCCCTCGCCCACGTAGGCAGCGGCACCTTCGGGCCGCTCCAGCTCGCCGGACCGATCCTGGCGGGCGCGGCGTACTTCGTTCGCGCCCGGACGCTCCAGCGGCAGGGGCGCCCCGTCTCGTTCGCGCGTCAACTTTCGTTCGCGCTCGGCATAGCCTGTCTGCTCCTGTCGCTCGGCTCTCCGGTCGCGCACATCGGCGAGGAGCTGTTGCTCGCCCATATGGCCCAGCACCTCCTGATGGCGGACATCGGGGCGCTGCTGATCGTGCTCGGGCTGACCGGTCCGATCCTCCAGCCGATCCTCGGGCTGAGGCTCGTCGAGCGGCTGCGCGCGCTCGCCCATCCCGCCGTGGCGCTTCCGCTCTGGGCGGTCGACCTCTACGTATGGCACCTACCGGTTCTCTACCAGGCGGCGCTCGCGAGCGAGCCGGTGCACGCGCTCCAGCACGCCACCTTCGTGGCCTTCGGCGTCAACGTGTGGCTGTCGCTGCTCGGACCGCTGCCGAGGCCCGAGTGGTTCGGCAACGGGGCGAGGCTCATCTACATATTCCTGATGCGGATGGCGGGGGCGCTCCTTGCCAACGTGCTCATGTGGTCGGGCGCTGTGCTCTACCCCGACTATGCAGCGGGCGAGGCGCTGTGGGGCATCTCGGCCCTGAACGACCAGGGCACGGCCGGAGTGATCATGATGGTCGAGGGCAGCATCCTGACGCTCGTGCTGCTCGGCTGGCTCTTCCTGAAGGCCGCTCGCGAGGGGGAGGAGCGCCAGCGCCTGCTGGAGTTCGCGGCCGGCCACGGGCTCGAGCTGAGTGAGCGACGAGCCGCCCGGGCGGTCGGCGCCGGGCGCGGGGGAGACCTCCGTCGGCGGCTCGAGCACGCCGCCGCCGACGACGACTCCGAGCGGATGGCTCCCGCGCGATGATCGGTCCACGCGCCTGGCGTGCCCTGGCTGCCGCGCTGGCCGCCGTAGCTCTCGGCGGGGGATGCGGCTCCTCGTCGAACGAGCCGCGGCTGGGTGAGGGCGAGGACACCATGCCTGGCGGGCCAGCCCCCGGGCAGAGCGCGGAGGAGCGTGCGATCCGCGGTTGGAACGAGGCCGTGAACCTCGGCGACTACGAGCGCGCGGCCGACTTCTTCGAGCGTGGCGCGCTCGTCGAGCAGCTCGGGGTCATGCGGCTGGAGACTCGGGTGGACGCGATCGAGTTCAACCGCGGGCTTCCCTGCCGAGCGGATGTGACCGACGTGGAGCCGGACGCCGAGGGGACCGTCGCAGCCTTCCGCCTGCGCGAGGGGCGCACGGGTAAGTGCGAGGAGGGCGGTCGCGCCCGGGTGCGCTTCGTGATCCGCGACGGCAAGTTCCGCGAGTGGCGACAGCTGCCGACTCCGGCGGCGCCGCCGGGCGAGGTGGCTGGCGCGCCGCGGCGGGTACTCTAGGCCGAGCCACAGTTCAACTCGGAGATCCCAAGGAGGCGTCGCATGGCGGGCCTGGGCGGTCGGATGTCAACGGTTATCAAGGCCAAGGTCTCGAAGCTGCTCGATCGGGCCGAGGACCCGTCGGAGACGCTCGAGTACGGGTACCAGAAGCAGGTAGAGCTGCTTCAGAACGTGAAGAAGGGGATCGCCGACGTCACGACGTCGAAGAAGCGGATCCAGATGCAGTCGCAGAAGCTAGAGCAGCAGATCGTCAAGCTCGACACCCAGGCGCGCCAGGGGGTGTCACAGGGGCGCGAGGACCTCGCGCGGATGGCGCTCGAGCGGAAGACCGTGGCGCAGACGGAGCTTCAGTCGCTCGACCAGCAGGTCACGGAGCTCGAGAACCAGCAGCAGCAGCTCACCGAGAATGAGAAGCGCCTGCGCCAGAAGATCGAGGCCTTCCGCACGAAGAAGGAGGTCATCAAGGCCCAGTACTCGGCCGCCGAGGCGCAGGTCCGGATCTCCGAGGCCGCCAACGGCGTGGGCGAGGAGATGGCCGACCTAGGGCTCGCCATTCAGCGTGCCGAGGACAAGACGGAGAACATGCGCGCACGTGGACAGGCCGTCGAGGAGCTCGAGAGGGCCGGCACGTTCGACGACCTGACGCGGCTCGGCCCGGGCCAGGACGACATCGACCGCGAGCTGGCGGAGCTTGGCTCCGGTGCGCAGGTCGACAGCGAGCTCGAGAAGATGAAGGCTGAGCTCGGCTCCGGGGGCACGGCCCCCGCGCTCGAGGAAGGCAAGGAGGGCGCGTGATCGTCCGGGTCGCGGGCGAGGGCCAGTTCGAGCTGCCGGAGGAGGATGCCGCCCGGCTCAACGAGCTCGACAACCGGGCGGTGTCCGCGGTCGAGGCCGGCGACGAGGCCGGCTTCCACGAGCTCTGGAGTCAGATGCTTGCGCTGGTCGAAGCCGACGGAAGCGCGATCGACGGTGACGAGCTGTCGGAGTCCGACGTGATCCTGCCGCCACGCGACATCTCCTTCGAAGAGGCGCAGGGCGAGTTCACCGGCGAGGGCCTGATCCCCGACTGAGCGTCCGGCGCCGGGCGCCGACCCGGCACCTCCCTACAGCGGGATCTCCCAGAGGGGCAGCCGGCGCTCGAGGTCGGACTCGATCGGCAGCTCCGCGCCGATCTGGGCGATCAGCCGCAGCTCGTGCTCCGTGCTGCGTTGCTGCCTTCCGATAGGCACGAAGGGATAGTAGGCCCCGCGCTTGAAGTTGTAGATGAAGTAGACGGGCTTGCCGTCCTCCTCGAAGGCGAAGACACACGCGAGCAGGCGGTCGCCGTAGCCGCCGTTCTGAAGCTGGCTCGAGACCGTGTTGAGCGAGACGACGAGATCCTCGAAGTCGGCGTCGCGGAGGATGATCCAGCGGTAGCCGAACTCGTCGTCGTGGGAGTCGACCTTCGTGTCGGTGTCCCCCGCGGCGCCGCGGAGGAGCTCCTCGGTCTCCGTCAGGATCTGCTTGAAGTCGCCGGTCGCGAGCGGCTGGAATACGATGCCGGCGCGATCGCGGTGGCGCAGGCCGACCTCTACCTCGAGCGTGACCTGGGCGGTCGTCATCGCGAACAGGCGGTCGGGCGCCGGAGCCTTCAGCTTGCGCTGCCCGCCGAGGAGGGCGTCGAAGAAGCCCAAGCCGGCGCTGCGTTATGCCCCGCGCTGGAGCTGAGTCTCGAGACCCTGGAGGCGCTCGATCCGCTTCTCCATTGGCGGGTGCGTCGAGAAGAGGGTCTGCACCGTGGACTTGACGCTCGTCGGAACGATGAAGAAGGCGTTCATCTCGCCCGCGGCGCGGAGATCGCGCTGCGGCGTGCGCTGCATCTGCGCGGAGATCTTCACCAGGGCCGAGGCCAGCGCGCTCGGTCGCCCGGTGGTGAGCGCCGCGCCGCGGTCCGCGGTGAACTCGCGGTAGCGCGACAGCGCCAGCATCAGGACGAACGAGACCGCATACACCAGAATCGACGCGAGGAAGACGATGATGCCCGCGGGGGACTCGTCGTCGCCGCCAAAGAAGAAAGCGAACTGCGCCATCATCGCCGCGATCGAGGCGAAGAAGCTGACGACGGTCATGATCAGAACGTCGCGGTTCTTCACGTGCGCGAGCTCGTGCGCCATCACGCCCTCGAGCTCGCCGGGATCGAGCGTGCGCATGATGCCTGTCGTGGCGCACACTACCGCGGACTTCTTGGACCGGCCCATGGCGAACGCGTTGGGCACGTCGGTGTCGGCGATCGCGATGCGTGGCTTGGGCAGGTCGGCCTGGATGCAGAGCCGCTCGATCATCGCGTGCAGCCCAGGGGCCTCCGCCGGCGAGACCTCGCGCGCGCCCATGGCGCGCAGCGCGAGCTTGTCCGACAGGAACAGCTGCGACAGCATGAGCGCACCGATCACGACGACCATTACGACCGCGCTCGTGCCGGCCGCGAACAGCGCACCCACGAAGCCCACGTAGAGCAGGCCGAGCAGGAACATGGTCAGGAGCATCCGGAGCTGAAGCCCGGTGTCCCTGCCGAAGGATGTGCGTGTTCTAGACGCCATGCAAGATTCCATTCTAGAGCAGGAGGTCTCTTGCTCACCTCATGCCGCCCTGCTAGGTTCCCGCTCGTCCTGATTGCTGAACTTGCCTGCATAACGCGGGTAAACGGGGGACCCGAGCGGTAGGGGCGAATCGTCGCCGCAAGCGCGGCGTAGCGCCATGCGCGAGCCCGACAGCTAACCCCGTAAGCGCCGCAGGGCCCAATCCGATGAGACGAACCTTCTGGGTTTCCATATCCCTCGGCCTGACGGCCCTATCTCTCGTGCCCATCTCCGGGATCGCGGCGCCGTTGTCCGATCGCATCGCCGGCACGCGCGACCAGATTCAGGAGACCCAGGACCGCGCGGGCGTGCTGACGACCGAGATCAGCGGCTTCGACACGCGCATAGAGAGCCTCACCGGCCGGATCAGTGGATTGCTCGACCAGGAGCAGCAGCTGGTCGAGCGCCTCCGGGCCAAGGAGGCGGAGCTGGAACAGGTTCGCGGCGAGCTCGCCGTCACCCGCGACCGGCTCGCGCGCCTGCGCGACAGGCTCGTCGAGTCCGAGGCAGCGCTGGCCGACCGGTTGGTCGAGATCTACAAGACGGACGAGCCGGACGCCCTGACGGTCGTGCTCGAGGCCGATGGCTTCAACGAGCTGCTCGAGCGGACCGAGTTCCTCGACAGGATCTCGTCCCAGGACCAGCGCGTGGTCGCTCGAGTCCGCGACCTGAAGGCTCAGGTGGCCGACGAGGTCGCCCGGCTGGCCGACCTCGAGCGGCGTGTGGAGGGAGCCGTGCAGGATATCCTCGACCGGCGCAACGAGCTTGCGTCCACCCGCCAAGAGCTGACGAACGCTCGAGCCGATCTTCAGGGAACGCGCGACGCGCGTCAATCCTCGCTCGCGAAGGTGCGCCAGAGCCGCGTTCGGCTCGAGGGCGACCTGAGCTCGCTCGAGAAGGAGCAGGAACGGATCCAGGCGCAGCTCCAGGCGGCCCAGGAGCAGGAGGAGGAGCAGGCTGCTGCGCCCGCCCCGCCGGCACCCGGCGGGGGCGCGGCACCGTCCGCTGGACCGGTCAAGCAGGGCGCGGGCCAGTTGATCTGGCCGGTCAACGGCCCGATCACCTCGCCGTTCGGCTCGCGCTGGGGCCGTCCCCACGAGGGCGTTGACATCGCGGTCCCGTCGGGCACCCCGATCAGGGCCGCCGACGCCGGTAGCGTGGCAAGTGCGGGGCCCACGGGCGGGTACGGCAACTACATCTGCGTCCAGCACGGGGGCAGCCTGTCCACCTGCTACGCCCACCTATCGCGCATCGGCGTGTCCACCGGCGACTCGGTCGGACAGGGCGACGTGATCGGGAGCTCGGGCTGCACGGGCAACTGCTTCGGCGACCACCTCCACTTCGAGACGCGGGAGAACGGCCAGGCGGTCGACCCGATGGGCTACCTGTAGCGCTCAGTACGCTGTCTGAGTGGAGCCGACCCTCGATCTAGGGCCGCTGACCCTTCAGACATTCGGCCTCTGCTTCGCGCTTGCCTTCGTGGGCTCGGGGCTCCTCGTGGGGCGCCGGTTGCAGGAGCTCGGGCGCCCGATCGACTGGGCGTACGAGATCGTCTTCGCGGCGCTGCTCGGCGGCCTCGTCGGCTCGCGGATCGACTACCTGATCCAGAACTACGACCAAGTCTCCGGCGACTTGATCGGCAACCTGGTCTCCGGGTCGGGTCTCGTCTGGTTCGGTGGGCTCGTCGGAGGGGCGGTCGGGGTGCTCATCTGGGCTCGGCTGCGCGGCTACGTCGGACTGCAGCTGCTCGACGTGTGCGCGCCTGGGCTGGCCATCGGCTACGCGATCGGCCGCGTCGGCTGCCAGCTCTCCGGGGATGGGGACTACGGGGTGGCCTCGAGCCTTCCGTGGGCGATGTCCTATCCGGAGGGGACCGTTCCCACGACGCAGGAGGTCCACCCGACCCCGATCTACGAGTCGCTGACGATGGGCCTGGTCGCGCTCGTCCTGTGGCGACTGCGCGACCGGCTCCAGCCGGGCGCGCTGTTCGCCCTGTATCTCGTCCTGGCCGGCGTGGAACGCCTGCTCGTGGAGTTCATCCGTCGCAACGATGCGCTCGTGATCGGGCTCACGCAGGCGCAGCTCATCAGCATCGCGATGATCGCGGCCGGCGGCGTGTGGCTGTCGCGCCGCGGCGGGCTCAGTCCCGCCCGCGCGTAGCCGCTTCTCGAGACGTGCCGGGCAAGCCCCGGCGGCGCGCGCTGCAAGGAAGAATCATTATCAGTAGGCTCCGGTGCAGTGAGGCCTCTCGCCATCGGCATGGTCACCGTCGCCGCGCTCGTTAGCTGCGGGCAGGACCGGAGCGCCGCCGCCGGTGCCACGGTGGTCGCCACCACGACGCACGCAGCCGACCTGGCTCGCAACGTCGCTGGCGATCGGGCGGAGGTGATCGGCATCCTGCCGCCGAACGCCGACCCCCACGACTACGAGCCGCGTCCGAGCGATGCCGAGGCGATCGCCCGGGCGGACCTGATGCTGAAGTCCGGCGGCGAGCTCGACCTGTGGGCCGACGAGCTGGTCGAGAGCGCAGGCGGCGATCGACCGGTGGATGCGCTGCTCGACCGTGTGTCGACAAGCGGGACTCGGCACGATCGTCTGGATAAGGGGTCGGCGGCCGGCGACGAGGTCGATCCGCACTGGTGGCAGAGCCCCCACAACGCCGCCGCCGCGGTCAAGGCCATCCGCGATCGCCTGATCGAGCTCGACCCCGAGGGCCGTGCGAGCTACGAAGGGAACGCCGAGGCCTATCTGACGAGACTCGAGCGCTTGGACCGCGGCATCCGGAGCTGCGTCAGCAGGGTCCCGGCCGAGCAGCGGAAGCTCGTGACCACGCACGACGCGCTCGGCTACTACGCCGACCGCTACGGGATCGAGGTCATCGGTGCGGCCGTTCCGGCGCTCAGCACGCAGGCACAGCCCTCCGCCGGCCAGACGGCCGAGCTCGTCGATCAGATCGAGAGGGAGGGCGTCCGCGCGATCTTCCCCGAGAGCGGCCTGAACCCGAGGCTCGAGGAGGCGATCGCCGACGAGACGGATGCGAAGGTTGGCGGCGAGCTGTGGGCGGACACGCTCGGCCCGGCCGACTCGTCCGGCGCGACCTACATAGACGCCATGGCCGCCAACACCCAGACGCTGGTCGACGGCTTCACGGGCGGAGCGGTGTCATGTCGCCCGCGCGCCTAGCGCCGGGCCGCCCTAAGCGCTCGAGCAGGCAGGACAGGCGCCCCGAAGGACCACGTCGTGCCCACCGACCTGATAGTCGAGCCGTCCGGCCAGGTGCGCGATTGCGCGCTCGAGATCTCGGTCCTCGAACGAGCTGACGCGGCCGCAGCTGTCGCACACCAGATGGTGGTGATGCTCGCCGCTCGGATGGGCCGGCTCGTAGCGGACGGTTCCCTCGCCCACGTCGAGGCGCTGGACGAGGTGCAACTCGTCGAGGAGCTCGAGCGCCCGGTAGACGGTGGCGATGCCCACGTCGCGGCCATCCGCCCGCAGCTCGTCGGCTATCTCGCGGGCGCTGAGCACGCACCCCTGGCGGCCCAGCACCTCCACGACCGCCGAACGGGGAGCGCTCGAGCGATGGCCCGCGCGCTTCAGCTCCTGCTCCGCGTGGGCAGCCCAATCGGTTGTGGGCAGGCCCACGCTGCGCGCCTCGCTCTTCACGCACTCGATGATAGTGCCCGCGAGCGATAGTGATTCTCACTTATAGTGCTCGGACGTGTCGTTCATCACCGATCCCTTCGCGCTCGAGTTCATGCGGCTGGCCCTGGTCGAGGTGCTCCTTCTGGCGGTGCCGGCGGGGTTGCTCGGCGCGCATGTGGTGCTGCGGGGTCTGGCCTTCTTCACCCACGGAGTCGGCTCAGCCACGTTTCCGGGGCTGGTCCTGGCGGGCCCGGTGGGGTTGCCCGCTCAGCTCTCCGCTCTGGGCGCCGCGCTGATCTTCGCCGGCGGCGTCGAGCGCGTCAGCCGTTCGACGCGGATGGCATATGACGCCGCCACGGCGCTGATGCTCGTGGCCGCGCTGGGGCTCGGCGTCGTGCTCGCGAGCGACGTCTTCGAGTCGGGAGCAGGGGTCGACCAGCTGCTGTTCGGCACGCTGATCGGACTGAGCGCCGACGACGTCGCGCTTACGGCCGTCGCCGTGGGGCTGGGAGTGGCGGGCTGGGCGGTATTCGACCGCGCGTGGCTCGCAGCCGGCTTCGACGCCGCGACGGCGCCGAGCCTGGGCCTGCGAGTGGTGCTGGCGGACTGGGTGCTGGTCGTCGTCATAGCCGCGTCGGTCGTGGCGGCGCTCGATGCAATTGGAGCGCTGCTCGTCAGCGCGATCCTCGTCCTGCCGGCGGCGACCGTGAGGCTCGGCGCGCCGAGCGTCCGTGCACTGCAGGCGGGAGCGTTCGCGCTGGCGGCGCTCGAGGGAGGATTCGGTCTCCTGGTGGCCTACCAGCTCGACGTGCCCGCCGGCCCCGCGATCGCGGTGGTCGCGGGCACCGTCTTCGCCGCCGCCGCCCTCACACGCGCACTCGCGCGGCGAGCCCCGACCGGCCGCCGACGCAAGGTGGCAGTCCTGTGAACGGTACGGCGCTCGTGCGCACCGACGGCCTGTCGGCCGGCTACCGTCGCGGCGAGCCGGCCATCTCCGACGTGACCTTCTCCGCGCCGTCCGGCCAGGCCGTCGCCCTGCTGGGGCCGAACGGCGGTGGGAAGACGACGCTCTTTCGTGCACTCATGGGACAGTTGCCGGCCTCGAGCGGCGTCGCCGAGATCGCCGGGCGAGCGGCGTATGTGCCTCAGACCGAGCGATCCCGGCTCGACTTCCCTGTCAACGCGCTCGACGTGGCGCTGATGGGGACCTATGCGCTCACGCCGTGGTACCGGCGAACCGGTCGCCGTGAGCGGGCGATCGCCGAGTCGGCGCTGGTGCGCGTGGGCCTCGAGAGCAGCATGCGCGCGGCCTACGGAGCGCTGTCGGGCGGCCAGCGCCAGCGCGTGCTGATCGCGCGCGCTCTGGCTCAGGACGCCGAGGTGCTTCTGCTCGACGAGCCGCTGAGCGGGGTCGACCGCGCCAGCGAAGAGCGGGTGCTCGCCGTGCTCGACGAGCTCACGGACGAAGGACGGACGCTGCTCGTGGCGACCCACGACATCCACCAGGCGCGGCGGTTCGATCGCGTGCTCTGCATCAACGGGCGCCAGGTGGCGTTCGGCACGCCGGGCGAGGCCCTGACCGACGAGGTCCTCCAGGCCACCTACGGCGGCGAGCTCGTCGTGCTCGAGGGCGGCGCGCGAGCGGTGGCGATTCAGCACCACGCGCACCCATGATCGATGCACTGACGGAGCCGTTCGGCCAGGGAATCGCGCAACGAGCGCTGCTGGAGGTGGTGGTGCTCGGCGCCGCCTGCGGGCCGCTCGGGACGTGGGTCCTCCTCTACCGCCAGAGCTACGCGGCCGAGTCGATCGCGCACGCGATGCTGCCGGGGCTCGTAATCGCCGCGCTTGCCGGCGTGCCGCTGGCGCTCGGAGCGGCCGGCGGCGTGCTGGTGGCGGCCGCGGGGGTAGCTCTCGCGGCCAGGGGCCACCGGGTCGGCGCGGACGCGGGCGTGGCGGTCACGATCACAGCGCTCTTCGGCGCCGGCGTGCTACTCGCACTGACCCCGGCGGCGCCCGCGCGGCTCGGGGAGCTCCTGTTCGGTGACCTCCTCGGCGTGACGTTGACCGATCTCGTCATCGCCGCGGGACTCGTGCTGGTGGTGGCCCTCGCCCTGGCGGTGGCTCACCGACCGCTTGCGCTCGCCGCCTTCGATCCGGCCGCGGCACCCGGGCTCGGCGCGCGTCCGGGACGCGTGGAGCTCGCCCTCCTGGCGCTTCTCGGGCTCACCGTCGTGGCCGCGGTGCAGGCGCTCGGCAACCTGCTCGTGGTCGCCCTGCTCATAGCGCCGGCGGCTGCGGCTCAGCGCCTGGTCGGCCGCCTCTGGCCTGCGCTCCTCCTGTCGGCGCTGCTCGCAGCGCTCGCGGGCGCCGGAGGCCTCTACCTGAGCCACTACCTCGACCTTGCGGCCGGCGCCTCGGTCGCGCTCGTCGCCGTGCTCGAGTTCGCGGCCACACTGCCGCTGGGCGCCCGCGTGAGCGGCGCCCGGGCCATCGGCGGCTCACCGATCGAGGGGCTGGGCCGGGCTCGCTAGCCGAGCCGCGAGCGCAGGGCCGCGGCGATGAACCGCAGCGTCACTGCCTGCATCTCGAGGTCGTGTTGGAGCGAGCGATGGTGGCCGCCGGGCATCACCAGCAGTCGCTTGGGCTCGCCGGCGGCCGCGTGAAGCTCCTCGGAGACGGCGTAGGGGACCTGCTCGTCGCCCTCCGCGTGCATCACGAGCAGCGCCGTGGCGGGCGAGAGCTGCGCGGCGGCGCCGAGGAGGTCGAGCGACTCGAGCCATGGCTCGGTGGCGCTCCGATCGAAGCGGAAGTCATGCAAGCGTCCCGAGCGAAGGCCGCGGAGGAGAAAGTCCTCGGGCGCGGGGGAGATGGCCGTCACGGCTACGACCCGCGGATCCAGCGCGGCTGCGTGGATCGCGCAGAAGCCCCCCAGGCTCGACCCACGCAGTGCGACCTCCGGCGCGTGCTGGAGGAGCAGGTCGCACATCCCCAGCGTGTCGCCGAAGGCGGTGGGCCCCCACTCGCCGTCGGAGCTCCCATGCCCGCGCTGGTCGAACGCGAGCGCCGCCATCCCGTAGGCGCGCGCCGCCCGGGCGAAGTCGAAGTGGCTCTCCTTCTGTGATCCTGCCCCGTGGAGGATCACGACTCCCGCGCTCGGCGCCTCGTCCGGCATGAACAGCGCGTAGGAGAGCCCGTCGCGGGCGCCCATCTCCGGCAGGCCTGGCACTGGGTGCTTCATACTTCGCCTGAAGTATGGACGCACGAGCAGCGCCACATCTGCCCGCTAACGCGGAGGTTCTCGAGCCGGCCGAGCGGCTCTCGCACGTCTACCCGGTCCACTCGCGGCGCAACGAGTCGGGGCGACTCGAGATCGGCGGCTGCGACGTGGTGGAGGTGGCGCGCGAGTTCGGCACGCCGGCCTACGTCTACGCGGAGGAGGACATCCGCGAGCGGGCGCGGGGGTTCATGGATGCGTTCGCCGCGCGCACCGACCGCTTCGACGTCGTCTACGCGAGCAAGGCGTTCCCTTGTACGGCCGTACATCGCATCCTCTCGGAGGAGGGCCTGTCGTGCGACGTGGCGTCCGGGGGCGAGCTCTACCTCGCGCTCCGCGGCGGGTTCGCTCCCGAGCGGGTGTACATGCACGGCAACAACAAGACGGAGGGCGAGCTCGCCTACGCGCTCGACCGGGGCGTGGGACACATCGTCGTCGACTCCTTCGACGAGATCGAGCGGCTCGAGCGGCTCACCGAAACCCGGCAGAAGGTCATGCTCCGCGTGACTCCGGGCATCACGGCTTTCACTCATGCCTCGATCCAGACCGGCCAGGTCGACTCCAAGTTCGGCTTCGGGATGGACGACGCTCCCGCGGCGATCGAGCGCTGCATGGCCTCCGATCGCCTCGAGCTCTGTGGGCTCCATGCCCATATCGGCTCTCAGATCTTCGACCTGGAGCCCTATGAGCGCTTGGCAGAGCTGCTCGCCGGCATGGGGAACTATCCGCTGCTGAACCTGGGCGGCGGGTTGGCGATCGCCTACACCGCCGCCGACGACCCGCCGACGATCGACGCCTACGTCGAGACGCTGCTGCGCGCGGCGCCCGATGGCGTGACCGTGCTGTGCGAGCCGGGACGTTCGCTGGTCGGCAACGCGGGAGTGACCGTGTACACGGTGGGCACCGTCAAGGACGTCCCGGGCGTGCGCCGGTACGTGGCGGTGGACGGTGGCATGTCGGACAACCTGCGACCGATGCTCTACGGCGCCCGCTACGAGGCTGAGATCGCGGATCGTCCCGGCGGCGACGCGCTGTGCACCGTCGCCGGCATGCACTGCGAGTCGGGGGACATCCTGATTCGTGACGTGGCCCTCGACGATCCACGGCCCGGAGACCTGCTGGTGGTGCCGGCGACCGGCGCGTACGGACACGCGATGGCGAACAACTACAACGCGCTCCGCCGTCCGCCGGTCGTCTTCTGCGCGGAGGGCGATGCCCGTATCGTCGTCCGCCGCGAGACGTACGAGGACCTCGCAGTCCGTGACGTTTAGGGTCGGCCTGCTCGGCCACGGCACGGTCGGCGCGGCCTTCGACGAGCTGCTGGCCGACCGCGCCGGCCCCATCGAGGCGTCGACCGGCCTGCGGCCCGAGCTCACGGGCGTGCTCACGCGGTCCGCGGGGGACTTCGAGGACATACTCGCGCGCAGCGACTTGATCGTGGAGCTGATCGGTGGCCTCGAGCCGGCGCACGACTACGTGTTGCGCGCAATGCGCGCCGGCAAGCACGTCGTGACCGCCAACAAGCGGCTCCTCTCGCAGCACGGCGAGGAGCTGTACGACACGGCCCGCGAGGCGCAGGTGCAGCTTCGGTTCGAGGCAGCGGTGGGCGGCGTCGTGCCGGTGGTCCGCGTCGTGCACGAGACGCTCGCGGCGGCGCACATCGAGCGTGTCCACGGGATCGTCAACGGCACGACCAACTTCATCCTCTCGGAGATGACGCGTACGGGCGCGTCCTACGACGACGCGCTCCGGGAGGCCCAACGGCTCGGCTACGCGGAGTCGGATCCGAGCGACGACGTCAGCGGGCGGGACGCCGCCGCGAAGATGGCGATCCTCGCGCGGCTCGCCTTCGGGGCCGCGGTGCAGCTCGACGACGTGCCGTACGAGGGCATCGAGCAGCTGACCTCGGGCGACATCGCCTACGCCCGGGAGCTCGGGCTCTCGTTGAAGCTGCTCGGCAGCGCGGAGCGGATCGACGGCGGCGTGGCGGTACGCGTGCACCCGGCGTTCCTCTACGGCGATCACCCGCTCGCCTCGGTTGGCGGCTCGTTCAACGCGGTCACGATCGAGTCACCCACCATCACCGAGATCACGCTCTCCGGCCCCGGCGCCGGGGGCTCGCAGACCGCCTCGGCCGTCCTCGGAGACGTGATCTCCGCGATGATCCCGCCGCCGACACTGCCCGCCCCGGCCATCGGCCAGCCGCTCGTGACCGATGTCGAGTCGGCCTTCTACCTCCACCTCGAGGTGGAGGACCGGCCGGGCGTCCTCGCGCAGGTCGCCGAGATCCTCGGTCTCCAGGGAGTATCGGTGAAGTCGGTCGTCCAGAAGGGACTCGGCGATGACGCGCGGCTCGAGATGGTCGTTCACCGAGTGCTCGAGTCGAAGTTCCTGGCGGCCGTCGAGCTGATCGGTCGGCTTGATTTCCTGAGGTCGGGCCCGCGCGTTATCCGCGTGATTGAAGAGACGTTTTGACTCAGTTGACAGTTGCCAGTTCACAGTTCACAGCCAGGCTTCGGATCTCGCTGAACCGTCGGCTGTCAACTGTCAACCCAAGCGGCTGCGCCTCCTGATGAGCCTCTGGCGCTACAGCGACCGCCTTCCGGTCGATCCGCTCGTGACGATGGACGAGGGCGACACGCCGCTCGTGCCGGCACCCGTGCTGTCGGAGCGCACGGGCTGCGACGTGTGGCTGAAGGTCGAGGGCGCGAACCCGACCGGCTCGTTCAAGGACCGGGGGATGACGGTGGCCGTATCCGCCGCGGTGGCGGAGGCCGCGGAGACCGTCATCTGCGCCTCGACCGGCAACACGGCGGCGAGTGCCGCGGCGTACGCCGCGCGGGCCGGCCTACGCGGTGCGGTCATAGTCCCGGAGGGAAAGATCGCTACCGGCAAGCTCGCTCAGGCGCTGATGCACGGAGCGCACGTCGTGGCGCTTCGGGGCAACTTCGACCAGGCGCTGACGCTCGTTCGCGAGCTGGTGGAGCGCCACCCGATAGCGCTCGTCAACTCGGTGAACCAGTTTCGGATCGAGGGGCAGAAGACAGCGGCGTTCGAGGTCTGCGACTCGCTCGGCGAGCCGCCCGACGTGCTGTGCATACCGGTGGGCAACGCCGGCAACGTCACATCGTGGTGGCGAGGATTCTCGGAGTACG
>JAUJOA010000003.1:151958-161826 GCA_030447875.1 Thermoleophilaceae bacterium | reverse complement strand
CCGGTGGGCAACGCCGGCAACGTCACATCGTGGTGGCGAGGATTCTCGGAGTACGGCGTGACACCGCGCCTGCACGGCTACCAGGCCGAAGGCGCCGCGCCGCTCGTGCACGGGGCGCCTGTCGAGCGGCCGGAGACGGTGGCGTCGGCAATTCGGATCGGCAACCCGGCGCGATGGGAGGACGCGATGGGCGCGGTCACCTCCTCCCGCGGCGAGATCCGCCCGGTGTCAGACGAGGAGATCCTTGCGGCCTACGAGCTCGTGGGCGCGCGCGAGGGACTCTTCTGTGAGCCGGCGTCCGCGGCCTCGGTCGCCGGGCTCATGAAGTACGGGGCCCACGGAACGGTCGTGTGCGTCCTGACCGGGCACGGGCTCAAGGACCCGACGACCGCCATGAGCCGCGCCGCGTCGGTCATCCCGTGTGAGCCAGAGCTCGCGGCTGTGGAGGAGGCGGTCCTCGCGTGAGGCGTCGCCGCGTGGTTCGCGTCCCGGCGTCGACGGCGAATCTCGGCCCGGGCTACGACTCGCTCGCCGCGGCGCTGTCGCTCGGTCTCGACCTGGAGGTGGAGGAGACGGGGTCGTTCGCCGTGGAGACCGACGTGGAGGGCCTTTCGCTGGACCGCTCGAACCTCTGCGTCCGGGCCTTCGAGGCGCTCCAGTCGGCGGACGACCTCACTTTCAGGATCCGCTCGGAGATACCGCTGGGCGTCGGCCTCGGCTCGAGCGCCGCGGCGATCGTGGCGGGGCTCGTGGCGGCCGACCACATGTACGAGCTCGACGCTCCGCTGCTCGAGCGGGCGATCGAGCTCGAGGGCCATCCCGACAACGTCGCGGCGTCTTTGCTTGGGGGCTTCGTGATCTGCGCGGACGGGGGCGCCGACCGCTTCGACCCCGTTCCGGGGCTGGAAGGAGTGCTGGCCACCCCGTCCGAGACGCTTCCCACCGCTGACGCCCGCTCGGCGATCCCCTCGGAGGTCCCACTGGTGGACGCGATCCACAACAGCGCCCATGCAGCGCTTCTCGTGCTCGGGCTCGCGCGCGGCGACCTCGACCTCGTCGGCCGGGGCCTGTCCGACCGGCTCCACCAGCCGCGCCGGGAGCCGCTCTACCCGCGCTCGATGGAGCTGCTCCGCCAGGCGCGTGAGCTCGGCGCGATCGGCGCCTCGATCTCCGGGGCCGGCCCGTCCGTCCTCTTCTGGTGCCACTGGGAGCAGACCGGCAGCCTGTTCGAGCGAGTGCGAGCGGAGGCCCACGACTGCGACGTGCGCCGCGTCCAGTTCGCCCCCGGTGGGGCGGACGTCAAGGCGCTCTGACGCGGCGAGGGGCGGTTGAGCGTCGCGCGACGCTACGCCGGGACCAGCTCCGACCGGAGCGCCCGGAGACGCTCACGCTCATCGTCGAAGCCCACGCGTTCCAGCACCTCGTCGGCGAGCGCCAGGTAGTCGGCGCCGAGCTCGGGGCGGTAGTCGACGATCGAGACGCCGCGCTCGGCCGATTCGGCGTAGCGGATGGACTGGCGGATGACCGCGTCGAAGACCTTTCCGTCGAAGCGCTCGCGCAGTTGCTGCAGCGCCTCGCGCGAGTGCACGGTTCGAAGGTCGGCGATGTTGAGCACCACCCCGAGCCATTCGAGGTCGGGATGCAGGCTCTCGGTGGCGAGCTCGATCAGCTCAAGCGCCTGCTCGACTCCCTGAAGCGAGAAGTACTGCGCCTCGGTGGAGAGGAGCGCGTAGTCGGCTGCCACCAGCGCGTTGACGGTCAGCAGCCCGAGGGAGGGAGGACAGTCGATCAAGATCAGGTCATAGCGGCGCTTTGCCTCGCGCAGAGCGCGCTTGAGGGTCATCTCGCGACCCATCTTGCCGCCCAGGATGACCTCCGACTCGGCCAGGCCGAGATTGGCCGGCAGCACGCCGTCGTGGACGGCGTCGATCGCTCGAACCCGTCCGTCC
The DNA here is from genome assembly GCA_030447875.1 of Thermoleophilaceae bacterium. Taxonomy (GTDB): domain Bacteria; phylum Actinomycetota; class Thermoleophilia; order Solirubrobacterales; family Thermoleophilaceae; genus JAUJOA01. The sequence goes on along the minus strand of JAUJOA010000003.1, from coordinate 159,877 downwards.
AGAACGTCGGCGACGGTGGGCGTGGCGTCCGCCGGCACGTCGAAGTAGTCGGAGAGGTTGCCCTGTGGATCGAGGTCGACGGCAAGGACATCGATGTCGATCCGCGCGAGCACGTCAGCGAGGGTGCGTACCGTCGTCGTCTTGCCGGTCCCTCCCTTCTGGGACAGGACGGCGATCGTCGTGGCCATGGCCGCGACTATAGTTGCCGCCGCCTGGCGCCGGTGCCCCCAGTTCGAGGCCGCCGGAAAGCCGTGCAACTCGGGGAGTTTCGTCAGCTACACGAACGAACGGAGGCCCCCTCCGGGGGGCCTCCGGTCACTGCTCCTCCTTCAACCGCTGCGCGGAAGAGGCTTAGACGACGGTGCTGCCCAAGCGGTCGTTCGGCCCGCGCTCGACGCCGCCCTTGAAGCTGAGGAAGTAGATCCGGAAGCGACCGACGAGGATCTCGTCGCCGTCCTCGAGGGCGTGCCACTCGACGCGCTCACCATTCACGAACACGCCGTTGAGGCTCCTGTCATCGAGGACTCGCACGCCCTCGTCCTCGCGGTGGAGGAGCGCGTGGCGGCGGGAGACGGTCGGATCGTCGAAGCGGATGTGGGCCGCCAGGCTGCGCCCGACCCGCGTCCATCCATCCTCGAGCGGCAGCACGTGAACGCGTTGATCATCGCGGTAGGCCAGGTAGTCACCGTCCGTAACAAGCGCCTCGCGCGCCTCGTCGAGCCAGCCGGGGCGCGCCGATTCTCCGCCACCCCACGGCTCGGCGGGCGCGTGGTCCCCAAAGATGGAAGCGCGCCGGAAGCTGCCGCCGCCGCAGTGTGGGCACGAGGGAATCGGGTCCAGCTCGTGGAGTGCGACGGCGAACCCACAACTCTCGCAACGGAACGACCCCGCGCCGGCCAGCGTGCCGGCGTTGAAGGCCTGGGTCCGCGCTTCCGCCCCCTCCATCACTTGTGACGATGTTAACGATGAATGAAGCGAAGTGGCCAAAAAAGAGCCGCACTTTGCGGATTGGCAAGCGATCTGCGCTTCTCCGGACCACGAACGGTTGCCGTCCGAGCAGGGATCTAGCCTCGGGAGCCGAAGTGGGCAAGATGTCCCCCGATCTGGAATCGATTCTGCTGCGCAACAGCGTCGGCTCGATGGAGACGCGGCGCTCGACGTGCTCTGCGTGCGAACGCACTCCCCTGATCGGCGAGCGTCTTCATCGACTCGCGTCCGAGGACGTCCTATGCGACCTCTGCCTTGCGGGGCTGCCCGAGGAGCAGCGGTCGCCGCTCAGTTCGGAGCGGATGCACGCGAGCGAAAGAGCGCTCGCGGTCGTGCCACGAGCAGCCTGAGTCGCGAACCGTAGAATCGGCGCGGCCATGCGTCCGGTCACGGTTCACAGCTCGATCTCCGCGCCGCGCGAGGAGATCTTCGACTACGTCGTGGATCTCGCCGGGCGCGTCGCCTACTGCGACCATTACATGAGGGACCTTCGGCTCACCCGCCCGCGGTCCGCCGGCAAGGGGGCGGCCGCGCGCTTCGTGCTGGACACGCCGGTGGGGTCGCAGTGGGCGGAGCTCGGGATCGTGGAGGCAGACCGCCCGCGTCGGATCGAGGAGGAGGGACGGGTCGGGAGGCTCGGGCGCTCGCGAATCGGGGCCATCTACGAGTTCGTCCCCGATGTGCACGGAGTGACGCGTGTCGAGCTCACCGTCTGGACCGAGCCGGGCACTCGCGGCGATGCCCTCAAGGAGGCCATGGGCGGGCGCCGCTGGCTCGCCCGGCATGGCAAGATCGCGCTAGAGCGGCTGCGGATGATCTTCGAGGAACGCCCCGACGGCGAGCTCGCACGCTCGAGCATCGCCGGCTACGAGCCGCTGAAGGCTCCGCGCTTCGGGGCCTGAGCGCCGCGAGCGGGACTGAGTCAGTCACTAGACTGCCCGCTCGATGCTCGTCCGACGCCTGGCAAGCGCCGCCCTCTTGTGCCCTCTGATCGTCCTCTCCGTCGTCATCGTCGGGGGCTGTGGCGCCGAGGCGGAAGCGCGCCGGGAGGGCCTCGCGCTCGAGCTTGACGGGGTGACCTACAACGTCTTGATCACGCGCCAGCTCAACCTGAACGACGTGGAGGATCGCGGCTATGCCGAACTGCCGCCGGCGCCGCCGGGCTCGACCTACTACGGCGTCTTCCTCCAAGCCTGCAACGTCAGCGATCCCGGCGTCCCGCTGCGAACCGCGAGCAACATGCAGATCGTGACGACTCAGGAGGAGGAGTTCGAGCCGGTCACCCTTCAGTCGGACAACCCGTTCGCGTACGAGCCGGTCACGCTCGAGCCCGGCCAGTGCATCCCCGAGGTCGGGAGCGTGGCGAGCGAGGGACCGACCGCCGGCGCGCTGGTCGTCTTCGAGCTCCCGATCGAGGCGACCGAGGACCGGCCGCTGGAGCTGGTCGTGCAGCGTGGCTACGACCTGCAGGCCGGCGAGCCGCGCGAGCTCCTCTTCGAGCTCGACATCTGACCTCGTAAGGGGGGGACCGGTGAGCGCGGTCGACCTGATCATCATCGCCTTCACGCTCCTCATGGCGGTCTGGGGCTATTCGCAGGGGTTGCTGGTCGGAGCGCTGTCGCTGTGCGGGTTCGCCGGAGGCGCTCTCATCGGGTCCCGCCTCGGCCCTCTGGTGCTCGAGGAGGGGTCCCGCTCCCCCTTCGCGCCGCTCGTCACGCTCGTGGCCGCCCTGATCCTGGGAGGCGCGCTCGCCACGGGCGGCGAGGCCCTCGGATTCCGTCTTCGCGGCAAGCTGGACGACCGGTTCGGCGCGGTCGACGGCATCGGGGGCGCGGCGCTAGTGGCCTGCGTCGGGCTCGGACTCGCCTGGATCGCCGGAGCCGTCGCTCTCCAGACGCCCGGGGCGAGGGAGATCCGCCGCGACATCCAACGCTCGGAGATCCTCTCTGCGCTGAACGGGACGCTCCCGCCGTCGGGACCGATCCTCAACGCGCTCGCTCGGTTCGACCCGTTTCCGCAGGTCGACGGGCCGGAGCCGAAGGTCGGCCCCCCTCCGCGTGGAATCGCTCGCGACGCCGATGTCCGCGCCGCCGCGGGAAGCGTCGTCAGGGTGCTGGGCACGGCATGCGGGCTCGGGGTGCAGGGCTCGGGTTGGATCGCCGATGACGGGATCGTCGTCACCAACGCACACGTGGTCGCGGGCCAGGAGGATACGACCGTGCAGATCGAGGGCGAGGGCGAGCGCTACGACGCGGAGGTCATCTTCTTCGACGTGAAGAACGACGTGGCGATCCTCCGCTCCTCCGGCGTGGAGGGCATTCCGCCGCTCCCGCTTGACGCCGGCGCCGAGGCGGGAACACCGGCCGCCATTCTCGGGTTTCCGATGAACGGCGCCTACGAGTCGAAGCCGGGCCGCCTCGGAGACACGGTCGAGGTCCGCAGCCAGGATGCGTACGGCGCTGGGCCGGTCCGCCGCCAGATCACGGCCCTGCGGGGCGAGGTGCGCTCGGGCAACTCCGGCGGTCCGATGGTGGACGGCGACGGCGAGGTGGTCACGACGATATTCGGCGCCGACACCGGTGGCGGGGCGGACTCGGGCTTCGGAGTGCCGGATTCCATCGTTCAGGAGGCGTTACGAGAGGCGGACGGGCCCGTTGGTACCGGTCCGTGCGCGCGCTGACCAGATGGCGGGTGGCAGGTGGCAGATGGCGGATGGCAGATGGCAGATGGCAGGGATTGGGCTCGGTTCTGCTATCTGCCCACGGCGATCCGCCAGCTAGCTGCTAGTCAACCAGCCGCGCGCAGACCTCCTCGAGCCGGTCGTCGTTCGCGGCGATCAGCTCCTCAGCCTCCACCTGCAACCGCCGCAGGTTGTCCGCCGAGGCATCGTCCATATCGTCGTTTGCCTTGTCGAGGGTCGTCTGAAAGCGGTAGTGCCGGTCGGGACCCAGCAACTGCCGCAGCTGGTACTCGACGGTGTCGCTGACGCCGTCGAAGACCACGTCGAGGACCGGCTTCGCCCACTCGACCAGGCCCCAGTCCTTCACCTCGTCATAGGACAGCCGGCGCGTCAGCTCGCCCGTCCCGAGCGAGAGCATCAGCACGTCGGCCGCCGGATGCAGCTTCCTCGCCTCGGCGAACGCGCACATGGCGGGGTTGTTCGCGTAGACACCGCCGTCCACCAACGGAAGGTATGCCGATCCGGGCCCGCGGTCGAGCTTGGCGGGCGAGAAGTAGGTCGGGGCGGCCGAGGTCGCGAGCGCCGCCTCGCGGATCTCGAAGTCGTCCCGGGCATCGACTTTCGCCTTCGTGCTCTTGAAGAAGTAGGGCGAGCGGCGCTCGATGTCGTACGCCGTGACGATCACGTCGGTCAGCGCCTCCCTCAGGCGCCGCTTGCCCAAGTACTTCTCGAACGCTCGCTCGAGACCCTCGATCGCATACTTCTCGTCCACGAGGCCGCCGCCGGAGCGGATCCTCTGCCACACCGAGCGCGAGAAGATCGTCGGTCCCTCGCGCTCGTACAGATCGATCAGCTCCTCCGCGCGCCAGGCCGCGCGGCCGTCATCGCCGGGCATGGTCAGCGCCAGGGCGAGAATTCCGCCGGTTGAGGTTCCGGCCACCAGATGGAAAAGGCTCGCCGCCGGCCGCCCGGTCCGGAGCTCGACCTCTGCGAGGACCTTCGCCGGGATGATGCCTCGGATTCCGCCGCCGTCGATGGACAGGACGTTGAGGCGCTCGGACACGCCGCTCCCCTCTCTCGGGCCTCTTTAGCGGATCAAGCTAACCGGCGACGCCGATGGTCGCACGCGTTCCGTCTGACTTCGGTCGCCGGCACATAGGGTGTGCGCCATGCAAGCCATCGCTGACGGTGTCTGGCAGCTGCCGCTCGTGCCTCGCAACGCGATCAACGCCTACGTGATCGGCGACGTGCTGGGTGGACACCGGCATCAAGCCGTCTGCGGGCAAGATCGTCGAAATGCTCGAGGGGCGGAGCATCTCGGCGATCGCGCTTACCCACGCTCACGGTGACCACGCGGGCGCGATGAAGCGCCTGGCGGCGCGGTTCGGCGTTGCCGTCTGGTGCGGCGCTGCGGACCGCGAGGCAGCCGAGACCGGCCGCCTGGTCCTCTCGCCGAAGCTCAACCGGCCGCGTCTGACCACGGTCGGCAACGCCGCCGCCGGGTTCGACGGCACGCCCGTCGCGCGCACCCTGGCCGAGGGCGACTCGCTCACCGCGGGGTTCACCGTCCTCGACACGCCCGGCCACTCCCCGGGCCACATCTCATTCTGGCGCGAGAGAGACCGCACGCTGATCTGCGGTGACGTCTTCTTCAACATGCACGTGCTGACCACCATCCCCGGGCTGCGCCAGCCCCCCGATCTGTTTACGCCCGACCCGGCGAAGAACAGGGAGTCCGAGCGCAGGCTCGCCGCGCTCGAGCCGGGCACCGTCGGCTTCGGCCACGGGCCCGTCATAAGCGACGACGCCGCCCGCAAGCTGCGCGACTTCGTCCAATAGCTGGCGCCGCACTTGTCCGACGTTTGTCCGCGGCGGGCGACCCTCACGCGCGGGCGCGGTCATATGCGCGGCTTGCCTTCGCCGCGCGACCTGCTTAGCTAATCGACATGGGAAAGACGCTCGTCGTCGCCGAGAAGCCGTCGGTCGGCCGTGACCTCGCCGCCGCCCTGCCGGGATCGTTCAAGTCCACGAAGGACAAGACGCACCTCGACGGCGACGACTACGTGATCACCTGGGCCGTGGGGCACCTCGTGGGACTCGCCGAGCCCGAGGCCTACGACCCCAAGCTCAAGAAGTGGCGCTTCGCCGACCTGCCGATCCTGCCCGACAGGTTCAAGCTCGTCCCCAACGACGACAAGGCCAGGAAGCAGCTGAAGGCAGTACATCGACTGATGCGCAGCGACGAGATCGAGCGCATCGTGAACGCGTGCGACGCGGGCCGCGAGGGCGAGCTCATCTTCGCCTACACCTACGAGACCGCGAAGGTCAAGAAGCCCGTGCAGCGGCTGTGGCTCAGCTCGATGACGCGGAAGGCGATCCAGGACGCGTTCGCCGAGCTTCGCCCCGGTGAGGACATGCAGACGCTCGAGGCCGCCGCCCGCTCGCGCTCGGAGGCCGACTGGGTGGTGGGCATGAACGCCACGCGTGCGGCCTCGATCCGGCTGCGCGCGGCCTTCGACGGCGCGGTGTCGCTCGGCCGCGTGCAGACGCCCACGCTGGCGCTCGTCGCCCGTCGCGAGGAGGAGATCCGCGCACACGTGCCGGAGCCCTACTGGCTCGTGGAAGCGCAGTTCGCGGCCCCCGAGGAGCGCCTCTACAGCGGCCGCTACCTCGGTGGCAAGCGGATCGCCGAGAACGACGCCGCGAAGGTGGTCGAGGCCTGCCGCGACCAGGCCGGGGAGATCACGAAGGTCGAGAAGAAGGAGGAGCGCGAGCGTCCGCAGCTGCTCTACGACCTGACCTCGCTCCAGCGCCACGCCAACTCGCTCTACGGCTTCTCGGCGCGCCGCACGCTGGGGGCCGCGCAGAAGCTCTACGAGGACAAGAAGGCGATCACCTACCCGCGGACCAACTCGCGCTTCCTGCCGAGCGACATGATCGCGGAGATCAAGCCGACCGCGCAGCTCGTGGGCCGCAACCGCCAGTACGCGCGCGGTGCCGAGTACGTGAGCGGGCTCGACAAGCTGCCGCTGGGCCGCGTCGTCTCGGACGCCAAGGTGACCGACCACCACGCGCTCATCCCGACGAAGTCGGAGCACGACCTCTCGAAGATGGGCGAGGACGAGATGAAGGTCTACGACCTCGTAGCGAAGCGCTTTCTCGCCGTCTTCCATCCCGAGGCGGTCTGGGAGCGCACCCGCATCGAGACGACGGTCGCCCAGCACGCCTTCCGTACCAGCGGGCGGGTGCTGATCGAGGCGGGCTGGAAGTCGGTCTACGGGGACGAGGTCCGCGGCCCCGACTCCCGCGAGGACGATTCGGGAGGCGACCAGATGCTGCCGCGGCTCGAGCGGGGCGAGGAGGTGGACACTCGCTCGGTCGAGTCGATCCGCAAGGAGACGCAGCCCCCGCGGCGCTTCACGGAGGCGTCGCTGCTCGCCGCGATGGAGACGGCCGGAAAGGACATCGACGACGTGGAGCTCCGCGAGGCGATGAAGGACTCGGGGATCGGCACGCCCGCCACACGCGCGGCGATCATCGAGCGACTGCTGTCCGTGGGCTACATCGAGCGCGACGGGCGCGCGCTGCACGCCACCGAGAAGGGCATCCAGGTCATCCGGCTCCTCGGCGAGCACCCGCTCACCTCGCCGCAGCTCACGGGCGACTGGGAACGGCGCCTCGGTCTGATCGAGCAGGGGTCGCAGAAGCGGCCTGATTTCATGTCGGACATCGCGAAGTTCACGACCGACACGGTGGCCGAGCTCGACAAGCTGAAGGGCGTGAAGATCGAGCGCGCGCGGCTCGGGCCGTGCCCGGTCTGCGGTCGCGAGGTGATCGAGAACCGCAAGGGCTACTCCTGCTGGGCGAAGGACGATCCGGGCTGCGGGTTCGTGATCTGGAAGAAGAAGGCTGGCAAGAACCTGCCCGTCTCGGTGGCCAAGGAGCTGATCGAGAAGGGGCGAACCGAGAAGCCAGTCACCGGCTTCCGCGGCCGCTCCGGGCGGACCTTCCGGGCCAAGTTGAAGCTCCTGCAGAACGACGAGGGCAAGTGGCGCGTCGACTTCGACGAGGAGTGGGCAACGAACGCGCCGCGTGCGAGCGCCGATATCCCAACCTCAGGCGACGGAGACGGCGCCGCGCCCGTGGGCGCGGCTAACGGAGCGAGCTCCTCCGGCGACGGAGCGGCAGCCACAAGCGGCGTGTCTCAACCCGAGAAGGCCGGGAAGACCGCGTAGCGCGAGCTTCGGGCGCG
>JAUJOA010000003.1:0-151858 GCA_030447875.1 Thermoleophilaceae bacterium | reverse complement strand
AAACCGGCACGACTTTCAGATCCGCGCTAGGACATCCTCGACGCGCTGAGCCGAGCGGGTCCCGGCAGCCGCTCGAGCAATCGCTCCAGCCTTGGCGGGCCCTCGTCGTCGACGATCACGCACGTGCCCGGCCAGTAGGGGCTCGCTCGGCCGCGGTCTCCGATGAAAGCGGGCTCGTGAAGCCAGCTTCCGCTGTTGGTCAGGCGGGTGCCCCCCGGCAGCGTCCAACCCTCGTCGTCGTCCGGCAGCGGGCCCGACCGGTGCGTGTGGCCGAAGATCACGTGCTCGGCCTCGATCCTCAGGCGCTCGACGACCGCCTCCATGCCCCGCAGGCCGGCCCGTCGAAGCGCGGCGCCCGAGAGGTCCGACTCGAAGGGGCCAACGCCCGTGAGGTTGATCGCGGCCACAGCGGTCGGAACCAGGATGCCGCCGAGCACGAGCCGCGCGGGGTTCAACCGCCCGTCCCGCCCGTTCAGTAGTTGCCAGACTCGCACCGAGACCCCATCGGTCAGCCCCTGAGCCGGCCGCAGTCCCTGGGCGAGCGCGTAGGCGAACGCGTAGATCGGCGCCAGCGCGGCCTCGTAGTCGTCGGGCGATAGCTCGCCATCCGACATCCTGCCGGTCAATCGGACGGTCGTGGCGGCAGCGAGCGCCTCGAAGCTCGGCACGGTGTTGTGACAGTCCAGGTAGTGGCCGTGCGTCGCGTATACGTCGTCCCTGATCCAGGTGCCGGGGTAGGCGAGAAGCACCTCGTTGCGCGGCAGGCGCCGCGCGATTCGCGCCATCAGCCCCGCGGTCGGGGCCTTCGTGATCTCCTCGAGCCCGAGCTTCGGCGGCCGTGCCCGCTGGCGCCTGCGCTCGAGCCACTCGCTTGCCAGCTGGTGGTCGTGGTTACCCGGGACGATCACCACTCGCGCGCCTTCGAGCGCCTCTCCCAGCTCGTCGAGGAACGGCCGCGCGCGCTCCAGCACTTCGGCCACGGCCAGGTCGCGCAGCTCGAGCACGTCGCCGAGCAGGACGACCTGCTCCACCCCCGCGATGCCCGCGAAGAGCGCTTCCCGCGCGGCCGGCCGGGCGAGCAGGTCGTTGCCGGCCCGCTTGCCCAGGTGGAGGTCCGAGATCACCGCCGTGCGCACCGCGCAATCTTGTCAGCGAGCCCCACTTGGGCGCCGGGTGGAGCAGCCGCCCGTCAGGTGCGAGACATCTGTTCCGACCGCTTTAGTGTGGACAGCATGTCCCTGACGATCCTCGGCGGTCCCGCGAACAGCGGCAAGACGGGCGAGGTGCTCGATCGCTTCACCGCGTCGCTCGAGGGCGAGCCCGTGCTCGTCTTGCCCACGCGGGCGGACGTCGAGCGCTTCGAGCAGGAGCTGGTGGCCCGGGTGCCCGTGGCGCTCGGCGGTCGCGTCGTTACCTTCCAGGGGCTCGTGCGGCTGGCCGCCGAGGCGACGGGGACGGTCGGCCCTCCGCCTCTGACGGCGTCTCAGCGTCAGGTCGTGATCGCCGCGACGGTGGCCGAGACGGAGCTGACGACGCTGCGGGAGCCGTCGCTACGAAGCGGGTTCCCCGCCGCACTCGACGCGTTCATCGACGAGCTCCAGTCGGCGCTGGTGGAGCCCGATGCGCTGACCCAGCGGTCTCGCTCCGGCGACCCCGCGAGCGGCGGCCACTCCGTGCAGCTCGCCGCCCTCTACGCCGGCTACATCGAGCGGCGCGACGGGCTCGGGCGCTCCGACGCCCACGTCGAGGCCACGGCCGCGGCCGAGGCGGTGCTCGCCGAGCCCGCGGGCTGGGCGCGAAGGCCGGTGTTCATCCACGGCTTCGACGACCTGACGGCCGAGCAGCTGAGGCTGGTGGGCGCGCTTGCGCGCGGCGCCGAGGTGCTGGTCTCGGTCGTGCGTGAGGAGGGGCGCGCCTGCCTCGCCGCGAGGGAGCGGCTCATGGATCGCCTGGAGGAGGTGGCGAGCGCGGCGTCGACGGAGTCGGTCGAGCGCATTCAGCTCCCGGCCGAGCGGGGCGCCGGCGTCCTGTCCCACCTCGAGCGCTCGTTCCTGACCGAAGCGGCCGAGAGAGTGGCGCCGGAGGGCCGCGTGGTGCTGCTCGAGGCGGCGGGCCCGCGCAATGAGGTGGAGCAGGTGGCCGCCGAGGTGGTGGAGCTTCTCCGCTCGGGCGTGCGCCCCGAGCAGATCGCCGTGATCTCGCGCTCGCCGGACCAGCAGGCCGGCCTGGTCGACCAGGTCTTCCGGGCATACGGCGTGCCCGCTGCAATCGACGCCGAGCTCGCCCTGGGCCAGACGGCTGTGGGACGCGGTCTGATCGCCCTGCTGCGCGCCGCCCTGCCCGCCGGGTCGGCCGCGGACCTGCTCGCCTATCTCCGCGCGAGCGGTCGGGCGCCGGGCGCCGTCGACCGCCTCGAGCGCTCCGTCCGCGTCAACCGACTCGGGACCGCGGACGCCGTTGCCACCGCCTGGTCGGAGCACGGCCGCGGACGCCTCGCCGAGCTCGAGGGTCTGCGGGCGGCCGCGCGCGAGGGCACCCCGGCGCTGGCCGAGCACTCGGCCGCCCTGGCGCGCCGGCTGTTCGAGCGCCGGCATCGCCGCGCCGCGCCGCTCCTTGCCGAGGCGGAGCGCGAGGACCAGCTGGCCGCCGAGGCGGCTGCTCGGGCGCTGGACGAGATCGCCGAGCTCGCCCGGCTCGCGCCGAGGCTCGTGCCCGACGGGGAGCGAATCATCGCCCTCCTCGAGGCGCTGCGCGTGCGGCGATTCAGCGGCAACGTCGCCGGGCGCGTCGAGGTGATCAGCCCCTACCGGGCGCGGGCGCGCCGGTTCGAGTACACCTTCGTGCTGTCCCTGCAGGAGGGCGAGTTCCCGCGTCGCCCGCGCGAGGATCCCTTTCTCGCCGAGGACGAGCGGCTCCGAGCCGGCATGCCGGCCCGCGTGGATCAACGCGACGAGGAGCGCTACCTCTTCTACGTCTGTCTGTCCCGGTCCACCCGTCGGCTCTATCTCTCCTGCCGCACGACGGATGACGACGGCGTGGCGAGCACGCCGTCCTTTTTCGTCGACGACGTGCTGGACCTTCTTCAGCCCGACGACAGCCGCCGGCAGAAGGGCGTGGCGGACGTGGTCTTCGAACCGCGGGTGGCGCCCACCGAGCGCGGGCTGGCGCGAGCGCTCGCGGCCAGGCGCGAGTCCGGCCCCCCGCCGCGCCTCGGCGCCGCGCCCGCCCTGGCCGCCCGGCTGCGGTCCGTGCTGGAGCCGGCCCTCGCCCATGCCGATCGTCTTCCCGGATCGCTCACCGTGCCGGTGGTCCGCGAGCACTTCGCCGCAAGGAAGCTGATCGGCGCCTCGAGCCTCGAGCAGTACGCCGAGTGCCCGTTTCGCTACTTCATCGGCCACGAGCTGCACCCTCGGAGGCTCGCGCCCGCGGAGGAGCCGCTCGCGCGCGGCTCGGCGGTGCACAGCGTGCTCGAGCGGCTCTACGAGGAGGTGGGCGACCGTCCTCGGCCCGAGACGGTCGAGTGGGCGGTGGCGCGTGCCAAGGAGCTCCTTCGTGATGAGTGCGCCGGGGGCGATCTCGGACGCGAGGGCCCGGAGGCTCGCGCCGCGTACCGTCGGATGGAGTCAGACCTGACTCGCTTCATCCGCTACGACGCGGCGCACCCCACCGCGCTGCCGGTCTACAAGCTCGAGGCCGCGTTCGGGGGAGACGAGGCAAGTGAGAGGCCGCCGCTCGAGCTGGATGGGTTTGCGCTGCACGGAAAGATCGATCGCATCGACGGAGCAGAGGGCCGGGACGGGTTCATCCGCGACTACAAGACCGGCAGGACCGTGGCGTCGCGGAAGGACCTCGGCGAGGAGAAGAAGCTCCAACTGCCGCTCTACATGCTCGCGCTCCGGGAGCTCTGGGGGATGGAGCCGCTCGGCGGCGTGTATCACCCGCTGGGCAACCAGGAGTCGCAAGCTCCCCGGGGCGTCCTGCGCGGACCAGTCGGATCGCTCGACGGCGTAGTCGGCGACGAGCTCAAGAAGACGGACTACACGGACAGCGAGGAGGAGTTCGAGGAGCTCCTGAGGGGCGCGCGCCGGGACGCGGAGGAGATCGCCCGCAAGATCCAAACCGGATATCTCGACCGCGACCCGATCGGTGGCTCGTGCCCGAGCTACTGCGACTTTCATGCCATCTGTCGTCGCGAGCGTGGCCAGAAGAAGCCGGAGCAGCAGGAAGCGGCGGCGAAGAAGGGCTCCGATGGCTGAGGTCGTGCCCGCTCCCGAGCAGCGCGAGGCGATCGACGACCGCGAGCGCGACCTCTTCCTCACCGCCGGGGCCGGCACGGGGAAGACGAGCGTGCTCGTCGAGCGCTTCTGCGACGCCGTCTGCGCTAGGAGCGGACCGGACGGCGAGGTGGGGGTTGAGAACATCCTTGCGTTCACCTTCACCGACCGCGCGGCGGGCGAGCTGAAGCGCCGGATCCGCGCTCGGCTTCACGACAGGGCGGAGGTCGCGGCCGAGCCCGAGGAGGCCGCCCGCCTGCGCCGCCTCGCCCGCGAGGCCGAGTCGGCATGGATCTCCACCATCCACGCCTTCTGCCAGCGGCTGCTGGCCTCGCACCCTCTTGCCGCGGGCCTCGACCCGCGCTTTCAGGTCCTCGACGCCACGGCGGCGGCGCGCGTCACTGCGCAGGCGTTCGACGCCGCCTTCAGGCGCCACGGCGAGCAGGGCGGCGAGGCGCGCGAGGAGATGGCGGCCGCCTTCCGGGTCGCTGGCCTCCGCGAGATAGTGACCACGGCTCACGACGAGCTCCGCAGTCGGGGGGCGCCGGCGCCCGAGCTTCCCGAGCTCGCCCGGCCGAACTTGGGCGCGGCGATCGCCGAGGTCCGGGGGGCGGGCCCCGAGGCGCGGGCCGCGCCGACGGAGGCGCAGCGGGGGCAGGCGGCCGAGAACCCCGACCCCAAGGCGGCGGGGCGCGCCCGGCCCATCGACGGGGGGACGCTCTCGGAGGAGGAGGTCGCCGCCTGGCGCTTCGAGTCCGGCGCGAAGGACTTCCAGGTGCCGGCCGTCGAGCGCTACCACGAAGCCACGAAGGCACTCGAGTGCCGCCTCGTCGAGGAGCGCTTCGCACAGCACTACGAGCACCTGCGCGAGCTCCTGCGCCTGTACGCGATCGAGTACCGCGAACGCAAGGAAGCTCGCTCGGCGCTCGACTTCGAGGACCTTCAGCTCGGCGCGAGGGCGCTGCTCGAGACGCGCCCCGACCTGCGCCGTCGCTACGCCGGCCAGTTCGCGCACCTGATGATCGATGAGTTCCAGGACACGAACGAGCTCCAGCTCGCGATCGTGGGATTGCTGCACCGGCCCGACGGTCAGGCCGTGAACCGACTGTTCACGGTCGGCGACGAGTTCCAGTCGATCTACGCCTTCCGCCACGCCGACGTCGAGGTCTTCCGCAGGCAGCAGCGAGAGTCTCAGGAGGCGCCCGACGATCGCGCGGGCGTTCGCGAGCTGCTCGGGAACTTCAGGTCGCGGCCCGAGGTCCTCGGCCTCGTCAACCGGCTCGGTCGCCACCTCTTCGAGGACTTCAGCGAGCTCACCGTGGGCGCGGCGCCGGAGGGCGAGCTCCGGGGCAGCGGCCCCGCGGTCGAGCTGCTCGTTACCGACAAGGAGGGTTGGGACGAGGAGGGCGTGGCGCTCGAGGTCTCGGCCGACGAGCGCGCCCAGCGCTGGCGCGTGGCCGAGGCGCGCTTCTCGCGCGCCGGCTCGGCGAGCTTGCCGGGAACGGCTTCCCGCGGGGAGGGATGGTGGTGCTGCTCCGCTCCTTCTCGTACGTCGAGGCCTACGAGCAGGCGCTCGAGGACGAGGGCCTCGCGCCCTACGTCGTCGGTGGTCGCGGCTACTGGAGCAAGCAGCAGGTCACGGACGTTCGCAACCTCCTCTCCTGCATCGCGAACCCGCTGGACGACATGGCGCTCTACGGCGCGCTGGCGTCCCCTTGCTGCGGCGTGGCGCCCGACACGCTGTGGCTTCTCCAGCAGGCCAGGGGCGGCGCCTCGCTGTGGTCGGTCCTGCGCTGGTTGTACGGGCCGGAGGCCGCCGAGCCGGCCGCGGGCGGCGACGAGCCCGACGAGGGGCTGGCCGAGTGGCGCGAGCGCGCCGAGGATTGGGCGCGGCACATCCCCGAGGCGGACACGAGGGCGGTACGCGACTTCCTAGCGACGCTACTAGCCCTCCGCGAGCTCGCCCCGCGCCTTGCGCTCGAGGAGCTGATCGACCGCGCGATCACCGACGTCGGCTACGACCTGGCGCTCTTGATGATGCGCCCGCACGGGGAGCGGCGGATGGCGAACGTGCGGAAGCTGATGCGACTCGCGCGCGAGTTCGAGGCGGCCGAGGGGAGGGACCTGCGCGGCTTTCGACTTCGTCGAAGGCGAGGCCGAGATCGCGGGTCGGGAGGCCGAGGCGGCGGTGCAGACCGAGGACCACGACGGCGTCCGCGTGATGACGGTCCACGCGGCCAAGGGCCTCGAGTTCCCGCTCGTGGCGGTAGCGGACCTCGGCCGCCAGCCACTGGCCGGCTTCCCGCCCGCCCTGCGACTCCAACCGGAGGCCGCCGCCCACTCGGCCGAGCGAAACGACTCGGGCGCCATGCGCGTGGGTCTCCGGCTCGCCCGGCTCGGCCGCAAGGGCAAGCAGATCTTCGAGTACGAGGAGCTCCAGCGGCTAGCCGACGAGTTGAGCCACGCCGAGGAGCGGCGGATCCTGCACGTCGCGATGACCCGCGCGGAGGAGCGGCTGGTGCTCAGCGGTTCGACTGAGCTGTCGAAGCTCGATCGAGCGCCGAACGGGCGCGAGCCGCTGATCGGGCCGGTGCTTCGCGGGCTCGCGTGGGACGGCGAGGCCGAGGCGGTCGAGATCGAGCCGCCGCGGCCGCGTGAGGGGCTCTCGACGCGTCTTTCGAACCGCCCGACGTGTCGGTCCGGACGTGCCGGCCGACGATGTCGGAGCTCCCGACGGACGCGACGAAGGCGACCGGCGAACGGGCGGCCTCGAGCCCGCCGGTGGGCGCACAGCCGCAGCTCTTCACCGACGGTGAGCCCGACGGAGGGCTTCGCGACCCAGAGCTTGCGCCCCCGGCCACGATCGCGGCACCGCCCGTCACGCAGCTCTCCTATTCGGCCATCGCGCTCTACGAGCGGTGCGGCTATCGCTTCTATGCCGAGCGCGTCCTCGGCATGCGTCCACGGCTACCCGTGCCCGCCGGACGTGGCGGACCCGAAGCGGCCCCGGGCCGCCGACGACGAGCTCACGGCAGCCGAGCTCGACAGCCTGGCGGGCCGCTACGCGCGCGGCAGGGTGGTGCACCAGCTCCTCGAGCGGAGCGCTCGCGAGGATGGTCCATGCCGTCCCCCGAGCACGCCCGCGACCTGCTGCGCCGGGAGGGAGCCCCCGCGGCCGCCGCGGAGCGCGCGCTCGGCCAGGTCCGGGCCTTCCTCGCCTCCGACACCCGGGCGGAGCTCGCGAACGCGAGGCGTTTGCGGCCCGAGCTGCCTTCGCCTTTCGCCTTGGCCCGGTGGTCGTGCGAGGCGAGATCGACCTGCTCGCGGACATGCGCGACGAGCTGGTCGTCGTCGACTACAAGTCGGACGCGCTCGACGGTGCCGATCCGGCGGACCACATGGAGCGCTATGACGTGCAGCGGCGGATCTACGCGCTCGCCGCGCTCCGCCGCCACGCACGACCGGTGCGTGTGCTCTACGTGTTCCTCGACCGGCCGGACGCGGTCGTCGAGACGCCTTCGATCCGGACGACGTGGACGCTCTCACCGCGGGCCTCAGAGGGCTCACCCACGGGATCGTCGAGCGTCGGTTCGAGGTCACGGACGAGCCCGAGCGCAGGCTCTGCTTCGACTGCCCGGCTCGCGAGCGGCTGTGCGTCCACGGGCCGGAGCGAACGCTGCGCGACCGGTCCGACGCCACCGCCGTCTAGTCTCGGCGGCGTGACCGAACCGCTCCCCGCAGCACCGGTAGAGCGCGCCGCGATCGACGGCTACTCCGGCCCGTATCCGGTCGGGCGCTATGCCGCCGGGCTCCGCGCGCCTGCGGGACTTCACCGCGGTGTGCCTCATCGGCGAGGTCTCGGGCGCCCGGGTCGGTCGTGGGCCGAACGTCTACTTCGAGCTCCGCGACGGCTGGGGCGCTGCCCTGCGCGATGTGGCGAACGGACTTCGAGCGCCTCGGCCTGACCGCCGCGGACCTCCGCGACGGCGTGGAGATCGTCGCAGCCGGTGGCTGCGACTACTACGTCGGCGGGCCGACCGCCTCCCCGCGCTTCACGTTCCGCGTGCGCGACCTCCGTCTGGCCGGCGAGGGCGATCTCCTGGCGCGCCTCGACCGGCTGAGGCGACAGCTGGGCGAGGAGGGACTGTTCGAGCCCCAGAAGCAGCTCTCGCGACCGCGGCTCCCGCGCTCCATAGGCGTCGTCACGTCGGAGGGAGGCGCCGCGCGGAGCGATTTCCTGGCGGCGCTCGAGCGGCGTGCCTGGCGCGGTCGGATCGTCTGGGCGTACGCGCCGGTTCAGGACCGCCGGGCCGCGGGGGCGATCGGTCTCGCCATTCGCGAGCTCGCCGCCGTCGCGTCCGTCGAGGCGATCGTGGTCACGCGCGGCGGGGGGAGCATCGCCGACCTGTGGGCCTTCTGCGACGAGACGCTCTGCCGTACCGTCGCCATGCTGCCCGTGCCTCTCATCAGCGCCGTGGGTCATGAGGTGGACCGCACACTGATCGACGACGTAGCGGCGGTCTGCTGCTCCACGCCCACACACGCGGCGGAGGCCGTCGTGCCCGTCGACTGCGCCGCCGCACGGCGCACGCTCGCGCGACGCCAGCCGCGTTCGGTCGCTCGGGCGCGAGGCGGTGCTCGATCGCGCCCGGCTCCTCGAGGCGCACACGCGCGCCGCGCGAGCAGGTGGCGCGTCACCGGCGGCACCTGCACCAGAAGACTCGCGAGCTGCGGGCGGCCTCGCGGCGCGGGCTCGTCGGCCGGGCCGACTTCCAACAGCGGGTGGCGGCCACGGTGATCGGGCGGAAGGTCGAGGTCGCCACGGGCGCCGCCGAGTCGGCGCGCGCGCGACTCGGCTCTCGCGCGGCCGGCCTCGAGCGCGCGGCGGACTCGCTGGCGGAGCGGCGTGCCGCCGCCCTCCGGGGACACGCCGCCGCCCTGCGCGCCGCCGATCCCGACCGTGCCCTCGAGCGCGGCTACGCCGTGGCGCTCGACGCGTCCGGCGAGCCGCTCGCCAGCGCGGCGGCCACGCGCGCCGCGGGAGCGTTCGAGTTGCGCATGGCCGACGGGAGCGTGCCCGCCCAGGTCCGCCCGCATGGCGACGACCCGCGGGCGCGCGAGGGCACTGACAGATGACCGCGGGACGACCGACGGACGCGGAGCCGATGAGCTACGAGGCGGCCGTCGACCGTCTCGAGGAGATCATCGCGCGACTCGACTCGAATCAGGCCGGCCTGCGCGAGACGCTCGATCTTTGCCGGAGGGAAAGGGTCTCATCGAGTTCGCGGCCGCCGAGCTCGAGGCCGTCGGCCACGGCCTCGAGGAGCTCCGACTCGACGACCTCGTGGCGCGGCTCGAGTCCGCCGGGCCGCCCGCTAACTGACGCCGGCAGGTCGCGGCCCCCTTTCCGTCGGACGCGGTCCGTACCGTCCGGTTCGGCCTGCACGCGATCAAGGGAGAGCGGACCCCGATGCCCTCTGCTTCATCGAGCCCAAGGAAGCGATTCGTGTCGTCGCGGAGTCGGTCGGGCGCGAGGCCCGGCGACAGCTCCTCGGCGAGGTCGTGCACGCGTGGGTCGACGAGATCCCCGACGACGAGCTCGAGGTTCACTACGCCAAGGCGATCGACGACCTGGACGACGACGACCTGTCGATGCTCGCCGCGTGGCATGCCTCGCTCGAGGTGGGGCAGCCGATCGCCAACAAGGAGTTCCTCGTTAAGGCGTTTCCGGGGCTTGGCGAGCATCGTCGAGAGGCACTCAAGATCGCCGCCGGCTTTCGCGGCGACGAGGCGTTCGAGGCGGGGGTGAGCGAGGAGCAGGCCCTCGACACCGTGCTCCCCTGGCTCTCGATGGAACGCACCATGGAGCTGGCTGCGGAGGCGGTCGAGCTCTACTGCTGGGACCGGCTGGGCTCCGACAACTAACGGCAACCGCGATTTTGCCCAAAGAGCGGGCAATGCGTTGGCGCAACCCTTGACGTCGGGGGCTGGTAGTGGTTCAGTGATTCACGAGACGCGGACCAGACGCAAAGAGCGAGGCCGAGAGATGCAAGGCCCGCCGCGCAGCCCCGGAGGTTTCGGCCGAAGGTAGGCGCGCTTCTCGAAGCGCCTTCGGTCCGCGTCTCTCTACGTCCGGGGTCGGGACGACCGCGAGCCGGTCAGCGAGCCGCTTCAGTCGAGTACGGTCTCGAGCTCGACGATCGCCTGCTCGGAGTTCTTGAAGTGCACCGCGCGCATGCCGACCGCTCGCGCCGCCTCGCAGTTCACGTCCACGTCGTCCACGAAGACGCATTCCTCGGCGCGCAGCCCGTCGCCCATGCGCTCGAGCGTCAACTCGTAGATCGCGGGGTCGGGCTTTCGCATCCCGACGAACGCCGAGTCCACCACGACCTCGAAGATAGCGTCGATGTCCGGCAGCTTCGCGCGCCAGTGAGGCTCCCACTCGCGAACGTTGTTCGTGAGCATCGCCATGCGCAGGCCCCTCTCCTTGAGTCGACGCATGAAGTCGATCATCGGCTCGTTCGGATGCAGGTTGTCGAAGTAGAGCCGGCGCAAGGAGTCGAGCGTCAGGTCGCCTTCGAGCGCTTGCTCCACGCGGCGGAGGAACTCCGCCTCGGTGATCGTGCCCTTCTCCAGCTCGTAGAGCGGATGGCGGCCGTCCCAGGCATCGGTCGCACGCTGCATCGCCTCCGCCAGCTGCGAGGGCGAGATGCCCGAGTGCTCCTGATAGGCCGCGAACGACTCGATCAGCGGGGTCGTCAAGACCCCGCCGAAGTCGGAGATCACGGCCCGCACCGCGCGGTCCTGGGCGGGGCGCGCCGCGCTCACGCGGCCTCCGGCGGTTCGGAGCGGACGGTCACGTCATAGGCCCCGGCGCCGTCACGACCCTCCATCCGCCAGGCGAAGATCGCCGCGTTGACCTGAAGCCCGGGCAGGTCGAGGGTCGTGCCGGCGACGACCTCCCCGGATGCGCGCCGAGGAAAGTCCTCGGCGGGCATCCACAGCTCCAGTCCCGCGCTGCGCTGGCGGCCGTCCGCGTCGTAGACGGTCGACAGGCGCGCGTCCTCCACGCCGTGCTCCTCGCCGCCGGCGAGGATGACGGCGGACACGAGCTCGTGTCCGTGCCCGAGCACACCGCGCGGCCGGCGCGCAACCGCCAGCACCGCGTGCTCGGGGTCGAAGACCGCGGAGATGGCGCGCAGGGCGTCGAGCTCCGCCCATGCGGGCGCGGATGTCGTCTGCGTGACCGTCCCGAGGCAGTCGACCGACGTGCCGTCCACTGTCCCGACGACCCGACAGATGCGCGTTCGCCCGCCGCCCACCGAGGCCGCCTCGGACACGGCCGTGAAGACCAGATCGAGGCGATCCTCTAGCGTCGCGTGGTAGGTGTCGCCCCGCTCGGCAATCTCGGGGCCGCTCGGCAAGGCCTTCGGCGTTCGTCCCTCGAACAGCAGCGTGACGCCCGCTCGCGCCGTTCCGTGAAGGCCGCGAGCGGGATCGAAGAACGCGAGCGAGAGCGGGGCGTCCGTCACCGCTCGAGCCGCGGAGGAGAGGCCTCCGCTGGCGGGACGTCCGCGTCGGTGGCGGTGCCGTCCACGTCATAGCCACGCGGCGGTCGCATCCCGCCGGCTCGGCGCCCCGCCGCACCCACGACTCCGGCCACCACGCGACGCGCGAGCAGCCGGCCGACGATGCGCCGGGCGACCGCGCGGGTGGGCGGCAGCAGGAGCAATATGCCCACCACGTCGGTGAGGAAGCCGGGCGTGAGCAGCAGGGCTCCGCCGAAGATCACGAGCGCCCCGTCGAGCGCCTCGCGGTGGGGCACGCGCCCCGCCTGCGCGGCCGCCATGAACCGTTGCCAGGCGGCGCGGCCCTGGGAGCGGAGGAGCAGGGTGCCCACGATGGAGTCCAGCAGCAGGAGGACCAGCGTGGGGATGATCTCGATCGCCTGAGCCACCTGGACGATCACGTACAGCTCGGCCAGTGGAACCACGATGAAGAGCGCCAGCAGCAGGAGAACGGCCATCGAGCTGAGGCTACTAAGATCGGGTCATGCCCTCCGTCGATCAGGTCGAGGAAGCGCTCACCAACGTCATCGACCCCGAGCTGGGGCTCGACTTCGTCGAGCTCGGCCTCGTCTACGAGATCGAGGTCGAGGAGGACGAGGTCTATGTCACCTTCACGCTGACGTCCCCGGGCTGCCCGATCGGGCCCCAGGTGAGCGACCAGATGAAGGAGTACGTCTCAGAGCTCGAGGGCGTCTCGAAGGTGCATCCGAAGATGGTGTTCTCGCCGCCGTGGTCGCCGGACCTGATGAGTGAGGACGCCAAGTTCGCGCTGGGGTACTAGCCGACCCGCCACCGGGCGCCCCTGCCTCTCCGGACGCCCACACTGCCCCTCCGGACGCTCCCTTGACTCCGCGGCCACTGGCCGGAAACGGAGAACTAGTTGCGCCACGCGCAACTAAGTTGCCTGGGAGGCAACACCGTATCCGTAATCGGCCAGCGTCCGGCTGAGAGGGCGAGCCGGACGGCTCCGCGCTGGTGAACGGGTCGCCCCCGGCGCCCACGCCCGGTAGGAAGGGGTAGCAGCGGTAGAGGTTGGACGCCGGTGATCCGCCCCGCGGTCACCGCGAGCTAGAGTGCGCGCGAGGGAAAGGAGCGAGGCTGCCGGGAGAGGCTTCAAAGGACGGTCGTGATCCGCGCGTGCTCGCTATCGACGCGGGCGGAACGATGACGGACACGTTCGTCGTCGACCGCGCGGGCGGCTTCGTGGTCGGCAAGGCGCAGACCACGCCCCAGGACGAGTCGCTCGGCTTCATGAGCTCCGCGCGTGACGCCCTCGGCTACTGGGACATGACGGCCGAGGAGGCGCTCCCGGGGATCGTCTCCGGCATCTACTCGGGCACGGCGATGCTGAACCGGCTGCTCGAGCGCAAGGGGCGCAAGGTCGGCGTGATAGTGACCGGCGGGATGGAGGACATGCTGCGCCTCGAGCGCGGGATCCAGACCTACCTCGGCTACTCGTACGCCGACCGGCTGCACGTCGCCACGCATCACCACAACGAGCCGCTCGTGCCCCGCGAGCTCGTCAAGGGCGTCCGCGAGCGGATCGACCTGTTCGGCGACCGATCCCCCTGTACGAGGACGACGCGCGGAAGGCGATCGAGGAGCTGGCCGGGGCGGGGGTCGAGGGGGTGGCCGTGAGCCTTCTGTACAGCTATCGCAACTCGGAGCACGAGGACCGCATCCGCGAGATTGCCGCCGAGCTGGCGCCCGGGCTGCCGCTCTTCCTGTCCTCCGAGCTGTATCCGATGCGCCGCGACCTTCCGCGCCTCAACTCGACGTTGATCGAGGCCTATGCGGCCGAGCCCTCGCGCGAGCAGCTCCAGCGCGTTCGCGGCGTGACGAAGGACGGTGGGGCCCAGTTCGACCTGCGGGTGATGGCCGCGCACGGCGGCACGATCTCGATCGACGCGAAGGAGCTCGCCCGCACGCTCATCTCCGGGCCGATCGGCGGCGTGATCGGTGCCCGCTACCTGACCGAGCGGCTCTCGAACGGCCGGGCCGCCGGGGCGAACGTCCTCTGCACGGACATCGGCGGCACGAGCTTCGACATCGCGCTGATAACGAGCGGCGAGTTCGCCATCCGCCAGATCCCCGACATCGGCCGCTTCCTCCTGAACCTGCCGCTCGTGCAGGTCGACTCGATCGGGGCGGGCACCGGCTCGTTCGTCCGGATCGATCCGAACTCCGGACGCCCCGAGCTCGGGCCCGACTCCGCCGGCGCGGCGATCGGCGTGTCCTGGGCCGAGGGCGGGCTCGAGACGCCCACGGTGACCGACCTCAACCTCGTGCTCGGCCGCGTGAACCCCGACTACTTCCTCGGCGGCGACATCGAGCTGGACCCCGACCGAGCCCGTGCCGCCATCGAGGAGCGGATAGCGAAGCCCCTGGGACTGTCCGTCGAACACGCCGCGGCCGGCGTGGTGGAGCTGTTCGACCAGACGCTCAAGTACCAGGCCGTGGCGCAGGTGCTGGGCAAGGGCTACTCGCCGGTCGACTACACGCTGCTCTGCTACGGGGGCGGCGGTCCGCTGCACGTAGCCGGCTACACGGAGGGCGTGCCCTACCGCGAGGTGCTGGTGCCCGCCTGGGCGGCCGGGTTCTCGGCGTTCGGCTGCGCCTGCGGCGACTACGAGTACCGCTATGACCTGACCATCGACATGCCGATCCAGCCGGGCGCCGACGAGGACGAGAAGGCCGGGCTCGGCATCTTCATCGACGGCGGCTGGGAGATGCTGCGCGAGCGTGTGGTGGCGGAGTTCGGGAAGTCGGGCGTGGCCGAGGACCAGATCCGCTTCAAGCACTACGTGCGCATGCAGTACTACGGGCAGCTGAACGACCTCGAGATCTACTCTCCCTACCAGGAGCTGTCGGAGGGCGAGCACGTGGACGCGCTGATCGCCGCGTTCGAGGACGCCTACGGCAAGCTGTACGCGCGCTCGGCGCGCTCCCCCGAGCTCGGCTACCTCGTGACGAACGTGATCGTCACCGGCGCGGTCGACGTGGAGAAGCCCGCGCTTCCGGACCAGGACGAGGTCATGAGCGAGCCCGAGCCCAAGGCGCGGCGCGCGGTCTGGTGGCGGGACGGCTTCGAGGACACCGCGATCTACGAGCAGGACGGGCTGAGCGCGGGACACGAGGTGGCGGGGCCGGCCGTGATCGAGTCGCCGGCCGACACGTTCGCGGTGCCCCCCGGGCGCCGGGCCCGGCTCGACCGCCACCGGATCTTCCACCTGACGACCGAAGGGGAGAGCTAACCATGGCGATGGTCGACGGCACGCGGGAGCTCGAGCAGCTGACCGAGGACGGGGCGGCGCCGATCGGCTGGGACGGGCGCAGCGCCAGGGAGATGCTCGAGGAGTCGGAGCGCCTGTTCGCCGAGACCGGGCGCTATCACGGCCTGGACGACCTCGCGCTCAAGGCCGGCGATCCGATCGGCTACGAGAAGCTCTTCTCGCGGCTGCGCGGCGGGCTCGTGACCGCCAGGGAGACCGCTCTCAACATCTCCGCCTCGCCGATCGTCAAGGAGATAGGCGAGCTGTGCTTCGCGCTGTATACGCCGGAGGGCGACTCGGTGGCGCTCTCGACCGGGATCATCGTGCACGTCCACACGATGTCCGACGCGATCAAGTACATGGTCCGTCAGGGCTACGAGGAGAACCCCGGGATCCGTCCCGGCGACATCTTCTGCAACAACGACGCGATGATCGGCGACGTGCACAACGCCGACGTCCAGACGATCGTCCCGATCTTCTGGGAGGGCGAGCTGGTGGGTTGGGCCGGCGGCGTGACTCACGAGATCGACATCGGCGCCAAGACGCCGGGCTCGGTCCCGATCGGCCCGATCTCCCGCTTCGAGGACGGCATCGACCTGCCGGCCAAGAAGATCGGCTCGGACGACGAGCTCTGGCGCGATCACGTGCTCGCCGGCCTCAAGGGCACGCGCACGCCCATGTACTGGACGCTCGACGAGCGCACGCGCCTGGCGGGCTGCCACATGGTCCGGGAGGCGGTGGAGCGGGTGATCCTCGAGGACGGGCTCGACACCTACAAGCGCTTCGTGCGCGAGGTGATCGAGGACGGACGGCGCTCGTTCAGGAGCCGGATCAAGGAGATGACAGTACCCGGCCGCTACCGCGCGCCCGGCTTCACCGAGCTCACCTTCGGCAAGGAGGAGCAGCTCCCCAGCTACGCGCGCCGCGACGGCATGATGCACGCGCCGGTCGAGATCCGGATCACCCGCGACGGCGTGTTCGAGCTCGACTACGAGGGCGCGTCGTCGTGGGGCTACCACTCGGCCAACTGCGCGCCGTCGGCCATGCAGGGCGCCGTCTGGGTGCAGATGACCCAGACGCTGATCTGCAACGACAAGGTCAACGACGGCGCGTACTTCGGCATGCGCACCAACTTCCCGCCGGGCACGTGGGCGAACCACTCGAATCCCCAGGCCTCGACCGGCAACGCCTGGTTCTTCCTGATCCCGTCGTTCACCGGCTTCATCAAGTCGATCTCGCGGGCGCTCCAGGCGCGTGGCTTCGTGGAGGAGGTGCTGGCGCCCTACGGGCTCACGGCCAACGCGTTCCAGGGCGGCGGGATCGACCAGTACGGCAACCAGTCGGCCACCACCAACTTCGGCCTCTCGTGCGTCGGCGGCGGCGCGAAGATGGTCCTCGACGGCCTCGATTACGCGGCGGCCATGTGGAACCCCGAGGGCGACATGGGCGACATGGAGATGTGGGAGCTGATCGAGCCCTTCCTCTACATCGGACAGCGCGTCAAGCCGAACACGGCGGGACCGGGCCGGCATCGCGGCGGCTCGGGCTACGAGGCGCTGCGGCTGGCGTGGAAGACGCCGTTCTACGAGATGCAGAACATCGGCAACGGCCGCGTGTTCATCCAGGCCGGCCTGTGGGGCGGCTACCCGGCGGCACCGCTCTATCGCCACAACGTGCGGAACACCGACTTCCTCGAGCTGGTCGAGCGGCGCGCTCCCTATCCGGTCCACGAGCCCGATCCCGCCGACTCGGAGCTCGCGCGCGCCGTCAAGGGCGACCATCAGTTCGACATCGAGACCGTGACGCTCCCCGAGGTCATGCGTCAGGGCGATCTCTACCTGTGCCCATTTCGCGGCGCCGCCGGGCTCGGCGATCCGCTGGAGCGACCGTACGAGTCCGTGATGTCAGACGTCGACGGCGATCACCTGCTGCCGCGGTACACCGAGTCGATCTACGGCGTGGTGCCGGGCGACCCCGACGGCACCGAGCGCCGGCGCACCGAGCTGCGTGAGGAGCGCGGAAGCAAGGCGGTGCCGGCGCGCGAGTGGATGAAGGAGGAGCGCCAGCGCATCCTCGGTCACGACATGATCGAGCCGGTGCAGCGGATGTACGCCGAGTCGATGAGGCTCTCGGAGCGGTGGGCGGAGGAGTTCAGGAGCTTCTGGGAGCTGCCGGAGGGGTTTGACTTTCCCGTTGCCACGCCTGAGGTCGATCTCGCGCTTCAGATGCGCAGCGCGGCAGGCACGGAGGGTTGACAGTTGACAGCTGACAGTTCAGCGAGGGCTCGGGCGTGAGCCTCGACTCGCAGACGCTTCGGGACCTCGTCGAGGAGCGGCTCCCGCGCGGGCAGGTCCGCGCTATTCAGTCGGCGCACAAGGATCCGGATCGCTTCGATCAGTACCTGGCGCTGCTTCAGGAGCGGGTGGGGTGGGACGAGCCGATCGTGCTGCCGTTCGGAGAGCACCTTCACATCGTGGCGAAGGGCGCCGGGCGCTACGTGGTGAAGTGCGATTGCGGGCACGAGTTCTGCGAGTACACGGACAACTGGAAGCTCGAGTCGCTGATCCACGTGCGCGACACCGAGGAGGCGCTGCGCGAGATTTATCCGGAGAAGATGCACGGGGACCCGCGCTGGAACGTCCTGCGCGAGTACTTCTGCCCGGGCTGCAAGACCCTGCTCGAGGTGGAGGCGGTGCCCCCCGGGTATCCGGTCATCCACGACTTCGTGCCGGACCTCGAGGGCTTCTACGAGGAGTGGCTCGGGCGCGAGCTGCCGGGGTAGCTCGCGCGACGCCGCAAGGGCGACGGCCGACGATCGAGTAGGACGCGGCCCGCGGCTACGAGCGGCTCGCCGTGCGCGGCCTGCCGTTCTTCGCCGAGCCGCGGCGCTTCGCCGCGGCGCGCTTCGCGGGCGGCTTTCTCTTCCCGGCCACGTCGAGCAGCTCGGCGAGCGACTCCTCGAGCATTCCCCCGAAGTGCTCGAGGTCCGGCATCGCGTCGAAGTCTCCGAGCAGGCCGAAGTCCACGTTGCCGTTGTAGCTCATGATCGCGATTGCCATGGCGTGGTTGTCGGGGAGGAACGCGACGGGAACGATCTCCAGCAGCTCGCGCCCCTGCATGTAGAGCGGGAACTGCGGCCCGGGCACGTTCGTGACGATCATGTTGAAGAGGCGCGTGGAGAAGTTCAGCCGCGAGGCCTGCGCGAGGATCGTAGGCGGAGCGAAGCCCTGCAGCCCGGCGAGCACCTCCGCTCCGAGCGCCTGCTTCGACTCCTTGAGCCCCTTCATCGCCTCGCTCACGATCCGGAGGCGCTCCACCGGGGAGTCCACGTAGACGGGCAACGGCCCGCGCATCGCCGCGATGCGGTTGCCGAGCTGGCCGTGCTGGTCCTCGCCGCGAATCGAGACGGGCACCAGCGCTCGCATCTCGAGGCCCTCGGTTCGAACGCCGCGCGCGCGCAGCCAGCGCCTGAGTGCGCCCGAGACGACCGTGAGCACCACGTCGTTCACCGTTCCGCCCAACTCATCCTTCACAGCCTTGAAGTCCTCCAGCCGGCTGCGGACCCAGAAGAGCCGCCGATGGGGGCCGATCGGTTGGTTCAGCGGGATGTCCGGTGCTGGATTGAGCCCCGCCCAGGCGATCTCGCCGACCGCCTCGGCCGCCTCGCGTATCTCGTTCACCGAGCTCCGCGGGTGTTGAACGGCGTGAGCTGCCCTGCCCGCCAGCTCGAGCGGGGTCCTGACGAGGCCCTTCACGCCCTCGGCCACGAGCTCCGCCTGCGAGGGCTCGGGATTCGGTGTCCACCCTCGAGCCGGGGGCGGGTTCTCGGGCGGAATCGGGGAGAGGTCGAAGAGAACGGTGGCGATGTCGACGCCGGACACGCCGTCGACCATCGCGTGGTGGGTCTTGCTGATCACCGCGAAGCGGTTCTTCGTCAGGCCGTGCACGACCCACAGCTCCCACAGCGGCTTCGACCGATCGAGCCGCTGGGAGAAGATGCGACCCGCGAGCTGACGGAGCTGCTGGTCCGTGCCCGGCGCGGGTAGCGCGGTCTGGCGCACGTGGTAGTCGAGGTTGAAGCGAGGGTCGTCGATCCAGAACGGCCGTCCCATCTCGAAGCGCGGGGACTTGAGCTTCTGCCGGTAGCGGGGGATCAGGTGAAGGCGCGACTCGAGCCCCTCGAGGAAATCCTCATGGGCCGGCGGCGGCCCCTCCAGCAGGATGACGGCGCCCACGTGCATGTGGGAGGCCTGGTGCTCTTGGGCGAGGAACGAGGCGTCGATCGCCGTCAGGCGGTCCTTGTGCTCGGTCGCCATGGCGGAAGACTACCCGCGAGCGAGCTGAGGCGACGGGAGGACGATCAGTCGTCGGACAGCTCTCTTGCCGTCTGCCGGACGGCGCGTCGCTCGCGGCGCAGGATTCTTCGCGACGTGCTGAACGGGCGCTGAAGTGCCGGGGCGTGCAGCACAATCTGGGACCGATGCGTGCCCTGGTCGTGATCCTGCTCGTCACGCTGCTCCTCGGTGTGGCGTCGGTCGCCCTCGCGGTGAGCGGCAACCTGCCGTTCGCGAGCGATCCGACCGATGGCCGCCGAGGGAAGACGCCCAGGTCGGCGGTCGACCGATTCGACGGATCGCGAGCGTTCGAGCTCCTCGAGCGTCAGGTCGAGCTCGGGCCGCGGCCGGCCGGGTCCCGGCCCGCGCGCCGCCTCGCCGCCCTGCTTCGTGAGGAGCTTCCGAACGGCCGCTACCAACGAGTCCCGGGCGGCCTGCGGAACGTGGTGGGGGAGGTGCGGGGGAGCGATCCCGACCGCATGGTCGTGGTCGGCGCCCACTACGACACGAAGGACATCCCCGGGTTCGTCGGTGCGAACGACGGCGCGTCCGGCACAGCGACAGTCGTCGAGCTGGCGCGGACGATCCAGCCCGGTGAGCTCGACCCGAGCGTCGTCTTCATCCTCTTCGACGGCGAGGAGAGCCCGCGCGGAACGCCCGACGACGCATTCGAGCAGCGCGGCCTGCGCGGAAGCAAGGTCGCCGCGGCCGCTCACGAGGGCGCCGAGGCCATGATCCTGCTCGACTTCGTGGGCGACAGGGACCTCTCGATCCCGCGCGAGGCAAACTCCGACCGGCGGCTGTGGTCGCGGCTACGCGAGGCCGCCGCGGAGGTCGGACAGGAGGATGTCTTCCCCGACGCCACTCGGGGACCGATCCTGGACGATCACGTGCCGTTCCGCCGCGCCGGCGTGCCGGCCATCGACCTCATCGACTTCGACTTTCCCTGCTTCCACAAGCGCTGCGACGACCTGTCGGCGGTCTCAGCGGAAAGCGTCGACGCCGTCGGTGAGACGGTCCTCCAGCTGCTTCGTACACTCTGATTGATGGCCCTGGCACCGGAGAAGCTCTTTCTCGCCGCCCCGCGCGGCTACTGCGCGGGCGTGGACCGGGCCGTTCAAACGGTCGAGCGCGCGCTCGAGCTCTATGGCCCCCCCGTCTACGTGCGGAAGGAGATCGTTCACAACAAGCACGTCGTCGAGCAGCTGCGCGAGCGCGGGGCGATCTTCGTCGACGAGGAGACCGACGTGCCCGCAGGCGAGACGGTGGTCTTCTCCGCGCACGGGGTCGCCCCGAGCGTTCACGCGAACGCCGAGCGCCGGGAGCTCAAGACGATCGATGCCACCTGCCCGCTCGTCACCAAGGTCCACGTCGAGGCCAAGAAGTTCGCGGCCGACGGGTACACGATCGTTCTGATCGGCCATGCCGGTCACGAGGAGGTCGAGGGCACGATGGGGGAGGCCCCCGAGAGCATCGTCCTGATCGAGACCGAGGAGGATGTCGACTCGCTCGAGGTCGCGGATCCAGACCGCATCGCCTTCGTCTCACAGACCACACTGTCCGTGGACGAGACCAACGCGATCATCCTCAAGCTTCGAGAGCGGTTCCCCAACATCGTCGGCCCTCGGACCGACGACATCTGCTACGCCACCACGAATCGTCAGGCGGCCGTCCGCCAGATGGCCCATGCATGCGATCTCGTGCTCGTGATCGGGTCCAGGAACTCGTCGAACTCGAACCGGCTGGTGGAGGTGGCGCGCGATCACGGCGCGGACTCGCACCTGATCGACAACGAGGCGCAGGTCGAGGAGGAGTGGCTCGAGGGCAAGCGCGTCGTGGGCATCACCTCCGGTGCGAGCGCGCCCGAGGAGCTCGTTCAGCGACTGGTCGACTTCTTCCGCGCGCGAGGCACCCAGGAGGTGTCGGAGTTCGAGGTCGTGCAGGAGGATGTGCGCTTCATGCTGCCGAAGGACATCCGCAAGGCGATGGCCGCCGCCTGAGGCGCCGGCCGCCTGACGGCGCGGCTGCCACTTCATCTGGCGAGTGCCTGCGCTACGCGCGCGATCAGCGCCTCCGATTCGTGCACAAGCTGGCGCCAGGTGACGCGCATGACCCGGTAGCCGGCCGCCTGGAGCTCGGCGTCGCGGAGGCGATCGCGCTCGAAAGCGGCGCGGCTGGCGTGGTAGGCGTAGCCGTCAACCTCGACGATGAGCCGCTGCTCCCGCCACAGCAGGTCGACCTCATGGCGGCCGACGCGCGCGTTGACGTCGGTCGGGGGAAGCTCAGCCGCGCGCAGGAGCGCGAGCAGCCGGTCCTCCGCCTCGGAGCGGGTGGGCGCGGTCCGTGCGCCCTCCTCCAACAGTGCACGGAGCGTGACGGCTCCGCCGCGTCCGGATGAGCGGCCGAGCACCGCGAGCAGCTCCTCGGGGCGGGTGAGTCGACGGATCTGCGCCTCGTTCACAGCGCGCTCGATCTCTCGCCGGCTCAGGACCGCCGCGAGGTCAAGGAGGGTCCGGGCCGGAGCCGTCATCGGAATCTCGTAGCGGCGACGGACGTCGCGCCGGTCGAGCCTCCGAGCACGATGGACGCGTATCCCGGGGCGGCGGCCTGGGTTGCGCCCCGGGACCGTCACGTCGACGTCACCGACCGCGGCCGCCGCCAGCCCCCACAGTGCCCCGGCCGCGCGGTGGCTGAGGACCGCGTCCTCGCCGCATGCGATCACGGCCGCGATCTCCCGCGCAAGCGGCGCAGGAGCGGCGTGCCCCACTAGGTAGACGCCGCGATGGATGCGATGGAGCCGCCCTTCCGTCAAGCGGTGGGCGATCGACCCGCGCCCCAACCCGGCCGCGGCGAGCTGTGCGCGGGAGACGACGCCATGCTTACGCGCGGCGAGACGTGAGATAGCGAGATCACCCGTCCCCTCGCCATGCATAACGTGACACACGTCGCTCGCCGCGGCGCCCGGGGCGGATTGTGGATCGTCAGCGTGCATAACGCGACGCACGGGGACCGCGGCGAGAGCCCGGGGCGGACTGTGCATTGTCAGCCTGCATAACGCGACGCGTTCCGCCCAGCGCGTTGCGTGTGTCGTCTTGTGCAGTGTCGTCAGGCGCCACGGCCGCCAGCTTCCCGCACCCGGAGGGCAGCGGGGCGGTCAGCGCGTCACTTGTCGCGCAGGCTTGCGCGTCCGGTTACATCGAGCCGTTCGAGCTCAGCGCGGCGGCGCGGGCGTGAACTGGAAGCCGTGGAGCCGCAGCCCCGGCGACTCGGCCAGAACCTCGCCGCCGGTCTCGTAGACCCCGGGGAAGATCGGCCCCGACAGCACCGCCCATGCGCCTGCCCCCGTGAACGACACCGACGCCGCCGCGCCGGCGTCGGCGGCCTCGATGTAGTCCTCGCCGTCGAGCCAGTCACGCACCAGCTCGAGCCGGTGGCGATCGCGCGGGAGCGCCACGTCGGCGGTCTGTGGCTCGAGCAGGACGCCGGGTGCGTCCTCGGGGCGTAGCGGCTCGAGGGGGTCGGGCGGCGCGAAGTCGGGGTCGATCTCGAGGAGCAGCTCCTGGATGATCCGCTCCGTCTCCTGGTACTCGCCCTCCCCGTAGTGAAGATCGCGCAGCATGCCGCGGCGGTCGAACAGGTAGCGCCCCGGCCAGCCGCGGTTGCCGTACTTACGCCAGAGCGCGAAGTCGGCATCCACGGCCACGGGATAGGGGATCTGCAGCGCCTCGACCGCGCGCGCGACCGTGTCCCCATCGCGGCCGAACGAGTAGCCGGGCGAGTGAACGCCCACCAGCTGAAGGCCGGCCTCGCCGTAGCGCTCGTGCCACTCCTTCAGGTAGGGCAGCGTGCGCAGGGAGTTGACGCGGGCGAAGTCCCAGAACTCGACCAGCACGGCGTGGCGGCCCAGCAGCCTGTCCATCCGCAGGAACGGCACGCCGAGCCAGTCGAGGTCGGGCGGAAACTCGGGAGCGGTGATCTCGGCGCCGGGGGCTGGTCGCACGCACACAGGATGGCGCAGAGCCGGTCGAAATGGCGGCCGCGGCTCGCCGGTCGCTAGGGTGCGGCGACCCCTACTCCGGCGAAATATCGCTCGTTCGTCTGCTCCATGGGCGAGCAGCCGCGACGCTCCGACCGTAGACCGAATATGAGACCGATAGTCCGCTGGTGCCTGCGTAACCGCTCGGTCGTGCTCGTAGCGAGCGCTCTCGTAGTGGTGGCCGGAATCTTCGGGGCGACGCAGCTTCGACAGCAGTACTTCCCGGATGCGGACCTGCCCTTCCTCGTCACGAGCGTCGAGGCTCCGGGCCTCGACGCCGAGCAGGTCGACGATCAGCTGGCCGTTCCGGTCGATCAGGCGGCACGCGGGCTGGCGGAGGTCGAGGAGACGCGCACCATCTCGAACCAGGGGCGCCTGACCATGCTGACGGAGCTCGCGTACGGCGCCGACACGGACGCCGTCGAAGAGGATCTCCAGTCCGCGCTGGACGAGATCAGCCTGCCGCCACAGGCCGAACGTCCCTCGATCGAGGGCGGCTTCACTGATCAGGCGATCCTCATCGTCGCCCTCTCGACCGACGGAAGCCTCGTCGATCTGACCGAACGCGCGGAGGACGTCCAGGAGGAGCTCGAGGACGTAGACGGGGTCGACCGCATCGAGGTCGAGGGCGGAGCGCGGCGTGAGCTCGAGGTGACGCTGAAGCCGCGGGCGATCCGCTCAGGGGTCACGCCCGCGTCGGTGGCTCAGTCCCTGGACGAGGCCGTTCAGGCACAGCCACTCGGGCTCGTCGAGGGTCGCGGCGCCAGTACGCCGCTCACGATCGACGCCGATGAGATCGAGAGCGTGGGCCGGCTGCGGTCGTTCTCCGTGGGCGAGGGCATGGAGCTCGGCGACGTCGCGCAGGTCCGCTCCGCCGACGGGACCACCGCCGGCTTCGCGCGCACGAACGGCAAGCCGTCGGTGTCGCTGTCCCTCTTCAAGGACGAGCAGACGGACGAGGTCGCGGTCATCGACGAGGCCGAGCGCGTGCTCGACGCCGAGCGGGACGAGCTCGGCGAGGGCAACGTGACCACGATCTTCCAGACGGCGAGCGACATCCGCGCCTCGATCAACGGCCTGCTGCTCGAGGGCACTCTCGGTGCCCTCTTCGCGGTGGTCGTGATCTTCTTCTTCCTGCGCTCTCCCCGCGCCACGGTGGTCGCCGCCGTGGCGATCCCCACGTCGATCGTCTTCGGTCTGCTCTCGGCGTGGTTGCTCGGGCTGACGGTGAACATCATCACCCTCGCGGGCCTCACAATCGCCGTCGGGCGCGTGATCGACGACGCAATCGTCGTGCTCGAGAACATCTACAAGCATCTCGAGCGGGGCGACTCGCGCTCGCGAGCGGCCATCGAGGGCACGAGCGAAGTGGCCACCGCGGTCGCCTCGTCCACGCTCGCGACGGCCACGGTGTTCCTGCCGCTGGGGCTGGTGGGCGGCCTCATCAGCGAGATCTTCCTGTCGTTCTCGATCATCGTCGCCGTCGCGCTCCTCGCCTCGCTGCTCGTGTCGGTGACGCTAGTCCCGGTGCTCGCCGCCTCGCTGCTTCGCCCGCGAGATACCGAGGGCGGTGGCGCGCGGCTGTCAGCCTTGGTGGGGCGGATAACGAGGCTCGGGCTCCGCCACCGCCTCGTGACGATCGCGCTGGCGATCGTCCTCTTTGTCGGCACGATCGCCGTGGTAGGCGGAGGGGCCGTGCCGATCCAGTTTCTCCCCGACTCCGGCACCCAGCAGCTGACTGGCGAGATCGAGCTGCCGGCGGGCACCAGCAGCGAGCGTGCGGAACGCCTGCTCGTGCCGCTCGAGCGCGAGGTGGCGGACGCTCCGGGGATCCTCGACTCCCAGGTGTCGTTCGGCGAGGCCGGGCTGTCGCTCGAGCCCGACGACACCGAGCAGGGCGGCACGCTGTTCGCCTCCTTCGAGGAGGGAGCCGACGTGCCGGCGGCAGTCGAGCGACTGCGGCGCTTCGGCGCCGCTGAGTACCCCGATGGCTTCTCGGTCCAGCAGGTGGAGCAGGGACCTCCGGCGGGCGAGTTCGAGGCGATCGTCAGGGGCGGATCGGTCAAGGAGGTAGAGGCGGTGGCCGCCAGCTTCACCGACCTGCTCGAGCGGCGTCCGGACGTCGCCGAGGTGGAGAACGAGGCCGACCGTAGTCAACGTCAGCTCGTGGTCGAGCTCGATCGGGATGCGGTGGGCACCCCCGAGGCCGACGCCGCGCGTGCGGTGCTCGCGAGCGTGACATCTACCGCGGAGGTATCGGTTGCAGACGGCGACACGGCGATCGTGCTGGAGGTCCCCCCGCGGCTGATCGACGATCCGGAGGCGCTCGAGGACCTGCGGCTGCCGCCGGAGGCGACGGGCTCCCAACCGGAGGCCGGCCAGGCCTCCGGCGCGCCCGACGCGGCGCCGCCCGACGCGGCGCCGCCGCCCGCAGGCGGTACGGGTGCGCCACCTCCCTCGACGGGGCCCGGCGCCGGTGCTCCGCCCCCCGGCGAAGACGGCACAGCGATCCCACCCGACGGTCAGCCGGACGCGGCCGCCCCGTCCCGGCCCCGAAGCCGGACCGTGGGCGATGTCGGCGAGGTTCGGACCCGGCAGGAGGCGGCGGTGCGCTCGCGCGTCGGCGGCGACGTGGCCGTGACCGTCACCGCGCGGGTCCTCGGAGAGGACACGAATCGCACCAACTCCGAGGTCGAGCAGCAGATCGCCGGTCTGGACCTCGACGAAGCGACGATCGAGATCGGCGGCGATCAGGAGTTCATCGATCAGATGTTCAGCGACCTCGGTCTGGCGATGATCGCGGCGATCTGCCTCGTGTACGTCGTGCTGCTCGTCTTCTTCGGATCCGCCGGCCAGCCGCTCACGATCCTGGCGCCGATCCTCTTCTCGACGATCGGCAGCCTCCTGGCCCTCGTGATCACACGCCAGGCGCTCGGGCTGCCGGCCATGATCGGCCAGCTGCTCCTGATCGGGATCGTGGTGGCCAACTCCATCCTGCTCGTGGACACCGCCCTTCGCCTGCGCCGAGGCGGTGTGGAGCGCGACGAGGCGCTCGTGCGCGCGGCGCGCCGGCGGGCGCGGCCGGTGTTCATGACCGCTGTGGCCACGATCGCCGCGCTCATGCCCCTCGCCGTCGGGATCTCTGGTGAGGGCGGAATCATCTCGCGGTCGCTCGGCAGCGTCGTCGTCGGCGGCCTCCTGACAGCGACCCTCCTGACCCTCGTGATCGTGCCGGCGGTGTTCACGATCTTCGACCGCGGACGTCGCACCGCCCCTCCCTCGGACGGTGGCGACCACCTTCCAGGTGATGGAGCCTCGGCTACCGACGGCGCCGCCCGCGCCCCCCGGGCTCGCTCGGCGTAACGATCACTGGGAGCCGGCCGCCGGCGCCGGTCGCGGGGACGCGACCGGGCGACGTGCCTTCGAGCGTCGCTCGGAAAGACCTGGCAGACTCGAGGTCGTGGCGACGCGGACGATTCCCTCCCTCGCCTTCGCTGCCGGACTTGGCGCCGGCATCGCGGTGACCCGGCGCCTGCATGGCGATCCCGACGCGGGCCGATGGGGCGAGCGCATAGGCCGCACCAGGCTCCGCTTCGCCAACCTTCCGGTCGGAGGGACGATCGCGATCGTGGCGTCGTCGTTTCTCCCACACCGCCCGGCCGTGGCTGTACGTGCGCTCGGAGCCGGGGCGCTTGTGGGCGCGGTCGGCTGGGGCATCGCCGACCCGCTGCCGCCGCTTCCGCCGGCCTGAAGCGCTAGACGTGCGAGATCGCCTCAGCGACCCGGTCCGCGGCCTTGGCTCCGATCTTCTGCTTGATGAGAGCCTCGCGGCCGGTGGCGCGAACGTGGACGCGTGAACCGCGCGAGCCCGCCGGCTCGACCTGGAGTCGAACCAGGGCGGGCGCCATGTTCATCGCGCCGGAGCCGACGAAGCCCCACACCGAGCCGTCGCCGGCCGCGTTTGGATCCTCGATCACAGCTCCCGAGTCGGCGATCGCTGCCCTCGCGCGCTCACGGACGGCCTCGGGGTCGTGCGGCACCTCGACGGTGGTCGCGGCCGTCTGGGCGTTGGTGAAGTGGACACCGAAGCGGCCCCCGGAGGCGCCGCCCCTGCGACCTCCTGCCGCACCGCCTGCGGCACCCGCGGCGCCGCCACCGATGCCGCCTCCAACGGCGCCGCCGATTGATCCACCGAGGGCGCCCGCCGCCGCGACCGCGTCCTCCGTGGCGGCCCTGAGCAGGGCCGCCTCCGGCTCCGTCAGTTTGTAGTCGATCTTCTCGGCCACCGAGGGCAAGATAACGACGCCAGGACGCGCTTCAGAATCGATCGGCCGAGGTGCAAAGTAGTCGAGCCTTGGCGGGCAAACCCGATGCTCCGATCGAGCGAGCAGCGAGGTTAGGTTGCGAAAAGCGAGCTACAAAGCAAGCGGGGCGACGCGTGCTTCGCACGCGAGCGACCGATGACGCCGGTCAGCGAAGCTTTGCAGCCACCTAACCGATGCGATCGATCGGAATGGCAGCGTGAAAACCGAGTCTGAGAAGGACGCAGGGTCGAAGCCTTGGTGGGCCAAGGCAAGACCCGAGGACGCCCTCAGACGAAGGTTTGCAGCGCTGCTAACCGATCGAGCCGACCATTTCGAGCTGAATCAGCCGATTCAACTCGATGGCGTACTCCATCGGCAGCTCCTTCGTGACCGGCTCGATGAAGCCGTTCACGATCATCGCCGCTGACTCCTCCTCGGTGAGCCCGCGGCTCTGGAGGTAGAAGAGCTGCTCGTCGGAGATCTTGCCGACGACGGCCTCGTGGGCCACGGTCACGTGCGGGTTCTGGATCTGGATGTCGGGCCACGTGTCCGAGCGGGACTCGGGGTCCATCATCAGCCCGTCGCATTGCACGTGCGCCTTCGAGCCCTGCGAGTTGTGGCCCATCCGCACGAGCCCGCGGTAGCCCATGATGCCGCCGTCCTTCGAGATCGACTTGGCGAGGATGTTGGAGGTCGTGTTCGGCGCCAGGTGCATGACCTTCGCGCCGGTGTCCTTCCAGACGCCCCCGACGCCGCACCGACGTTCATGTGGTCGGCGCGCGCGCCCTCGCCGAGCAGGAAGGAGCCCGGGTAGAGCATCACGACCTTGGCGCCCATCGAGCCGCCGACCCACTCGACCGTGCCCTCGGCCTCGACGACCGCGCGCTTGGTGTTGAGGTTGTAGACGTCCTTGGACCAGTTCTGCACCGTCGTGTAGCGCGCCTTGGCGCCCTCCTTGACGAAGATCTCGACGACGGCCGAGTGCATCGAGTTGACCGAGTAGCTCTGCGCCGTGCAGCCCTCGATGTAGTTCACGTCGGAGCCCTCGTCGGCGATGATCAGCGTGTGCTCGAAGGTGCCCTCGCCCTGGCCCTCCATGCGGAAGTAGGCCTGTAGCGGCAGGTCGACCTTGACGCCCTTCGGCACGTAGAGGAACGAGCCGCCCGACCAGATCGCGCCGTGGAGCGCGGAGAACTTGTTGTCCTGCGGCGGCACGCACTTGTTCATGAAGTACTGCTCGACGAGCTCGGGGTACTCCTGGATCGCCGTGTCCATCGAGCAGAAGAGGATCCCGAGCTTGCGGTACTCCTCCTTCAGTCCCTCGTAGACCGGCTCGTTGTCCCACACGCCCACGACGCCGGCGAGGTGCTCGCGCTCGGCCTGCGGGATCCCGAGGTCGTCATAGGTCTTCTTCATGTCGGCGGGCACGTCGTCCCACGAGTTGAAGCGACCCGCCGTGGGCGGCGAGTAGAGGACGAGATCGTCGAAGTTGAGCGGCGAGAGGTCGACGCCCCAGGTCGGCACCGGCTTGCGCTGGAAGATCTCGAGTGACTTGATGCGCTTGTCGCGCATCCACTCGGGCTCGCCCTTGATCTTCGACATCTCCTCGACGACCTCGCGCGAGATGCCCTTCTTGGCAAGGAGCTGTCCTTGCTCGTCCTCGACGACTGCGCTCGGCTTGGCGATTCTCGTCTTGTCGGTGGCGGCCATTAAATCCTCGCTCGGGAGTCGGATATGCATTCAGTCTAGCGAGTGACACGGGCGGCCTGCGTCGCCGAGTCGCCTTCCCCGCCGGGTGGAGCGCGGAATTAGGCTAGCCTAATTCGAGGTGTCCTCAAGCGACGTTCGCCCGCCGCTATGGACCGCCGCCTGGCTGGTCGCGCTGGCGGCTTCCCTGCCGCTGGTCTACGTCGTCGTTCGTGCGGCGGGCGCCGACGCGGAGACGTGGTCCGGCCTGCTCGACGAGCGGATCCCCGCGCTGCTCCTCAACACCGTGGGCCTCGCCGCAGTGGTATGCGGGGCGACGCTGGCGATCGGCACCGGGCTCGCCTACCTCGTGGTGCGCACCGATGTGCCCGGGCGCCGCGGGCTGGCCGTGCTCTGCGCGCTGCCGCTGGCCATTCCCCCCTACGTAGGCGCCATCACGTACGCCGACGTGCTGGGACCGCGCGGCGGTCTGCGGAACCTGCTCGCCGTCGAGGAGCTGCCCAGCATCTTCGGCTTCACCGGCTCGGCGCTGGTGCTCACGCTGTTCACCTACCCCTACGTCTTCCTGCTCGCCGCGGCGGCGCTGCGCAACCTCGATCCGACCTACGAGGACGCGGCGAGGGGGCTCGGTCGCGGCCGGCTGTCGGTGCTGGCCGGCACCACGGCCCGACTCATCGCCCCCGCGCTCGCGGGGGGAACGCTCCTGGTGGGTCTCTACGTGCTCTCCGACTTCGGCGCCGTCTCGCTCATGCGCTTCGACACCTTTACGACGGTTATCTACGCGGAGATCGGCGGCCGCTTCGATCCTCCCGGCGCCGCGGCGCTGTCGAGCGTGCTCGTGGCGCTCACGCTGCTGTTCCTCGCGGCCGGCCTCCGGGTGCGCGGCCGCGGGCGCTTCGAGCAGACCGGTGGCGGCTTTCGCCGTGAGTCGCTCCATACCCTGGGGCGCGGCCGCTGGCCGGCGCTCGCGGGCGTGGTCGCCGTGCTGGCACTGGCACTCCTCGGGCCAATCGCGCGGCTCGCGACCTGGACGATCGACGTGCTCGCTGAGCAGGAGTTGGTGGAGTTCGGCGGCTGGGCGTGGAACAGCCTGCTCGTGAGCGTGCTGGCCGCGAGCATCGCCGTCGGCTGCGCACTGCCCGTGGCGCTGGTGATGGCCCGCCGGAGCGGCGGTCGAGCCGGGCTCGCGGTCGGGTGGCTGGCGCAGGCCGGATACGCCCTCCCCGGCGTGATCGTCGCGCTCGGGCTGGTCGCGATCGCGACCCGTTACGTGGACCCGCTCTACGGCACGCTCGGGCTCCTCGTCGCCGCCTTCGTCATCCGCTTCCTCCCTCAGGCGATCCAGAGCGAGGAGGCGGGCCTCCAGCAGATCGGCGGAAACCTGTCCGAGGCCGCACGGGGTCTCGGGGCGTCGCGCGTGGGAGCCTTCCGCCGAGTCGTGCTGCCACTGCTCGTGCCGAGTGCCGCAGCCGCCTGGGCGGTCGTCTTCCTGACCGTCGTGAAGGAGCTCCCGGCCACGCTCATCCTGCGTCCGCTCGGATTCGACACCCTGCCGGTGCGCGTCTGGACGCCTGCCCGCGACGGCCTGTACGCGGATGCCGGGCCCGCCGCGCTACTGCTCGTGCTCGTGTCCGTCGTCCCCCTCTACCTTCTGCTGGCCCGCCGCCGCGGCGTTGTCCCGGCCATCACATGAGCGTTCGCCTGGACGCCGTCTCGAAGTCATTCGGGCTCACGCGTGCGGTTCAGGAGGTGACGCTCGAGATCGGGAAGGGCGAGCTCTTCGCTGTCCTAGGTCCGTCCGGATGCGGGAAGACCACGCTCCTCAGGCTCGTGGCAGGGTTCGAGCGCCCTGAGCGGGGAGAGATAACCGTCGGCGGTCGGCTCGCCGCGGGGGCGGGCCTGTACGTGCCCCCCGAGAAGCGACGCATCGGGATGGTGTTTCAGGACTACGCGCTCTTTCCGCACCTCACAG
The DNA here is from genome assembly GCA_030447875.1 of Thermoleophilaceae bacterium. Taxonomy (GTDB): domain Bacteria; phylum Actinomycetota; class Thermoleophilia; order Solirubrobacterales; family Thermoleophilaceae; genus JAUJOA01. The sequence goes on along the minus strand of JAUJOA010000003.1, from coordinate 120,391 downwards.
TGGCCCGGAACGTGGCCTTCGGCCTCCCGCGGCGCGACCGCTCGCGCGCCACGCCGGCGTTGGAGCTCGTCGGCCTCCAGCACAAGGCCGACTGCTTCCCGCACCAGCTCTCCGGAGGAGAGCGCCAGCGCGTCGCCCTCGCTCGGGCGCTCGCACCGGAGCCCGACGTCGTCCTGCTCGACGAGCCGTTCTCGAGCCTCGACGCCACGCTCCGTGCCGAGCTCCGCCGCGAGGTCGAGCTGATCCTGCGGGAGGCGGGCGCGACAGCCCTGCTCGTCACACACGACCAGGAGGAGGCGCTGTCGCTCGCCGATCGCCTGGCGGTGATGCGCGACGGCCGCTTGGTGCAGGTCGGCCAGCCCGAGGATGTATACGCGCGTCCGGCGGATCGGTGGGCGGCGGGCTTCGTGGGGGAGGTCAACGTGCTCGCGGGGGTCGACCGAGGCCGGGCGGTGGTGACCGAGCTCGGCGTGTTCGACCTCCCCTCGCCGGCCAGGGCGACGACCGGGGCTGGGACCGTTCACGTAGCCGTCCGCCCCGAGCAGCTCGCGCTGCGCTCGGATTCCGGCGGGAACGCCGAGGTCACCCATCGCGAGTTCCGTGGCCACGACGTGCTCTACCGCCTACAGCACGAGGCCGGGCGAACCGTGCTGGTGCAACTTCCGTCGATCGAGCTCTACGAGGTCGGGGAGCGGGTGTTTGTCAAGCCCGTCCCGTCGGCCGGCGTGCCGCGCGTCGTCGAGTTCGGGGGCCGGTCACTCCTCGTGGCCGGTCACTCCTCGTCGACCGGCCACGAGGCGTCGCCGCTCGTGGCGCCCCGCATGACCTTCAGGTTGAGCAGCGCGCACTTGCGCCGTGTGGGGGAGATGTCGATGCCGAGCAGGTCGATCACCCAGTCCGCCGGAAGCGCCGAAATCTCCTCGACCGGCAACCCGACCAGCTCCTCGGAGGCGATTGACGCCGCCGCCTGCGAGATCGCGCAGCCCTGGCCATGGAAGCGAAGGTCGGCGACCTTGCCGTCCTCCACCCGCACGTGGACACCCAGCTCATCCCCGCACAGCGGGTGTGGTCGTGCCACTCGAGGTCATGCGGCTCGAGCTCGCCGAAGTTCCGCGGGTTCTTGTAGTGGTCCAGGATGTAGTCGCGGTAGAGGGCGTCCATCACACCAACCCCCGATGGCGAAAGGCACCTCTGCCCCCACTGTTTCGTCAGGCGGGCTGGTCAGCTCACCTGACGATCTCGGAGAGGGTGGAGCCAACGCCATGCGCTTCGAGGTGGCTACAGGCCGAACACCGAGCGCGACTCGTGCAGCGCGTCCACGAGACGGTCCACGTCGTCCCGGCGGTTGTAGACGTGAAAGGAAGCACGCGCCGTCGCGGGCACGCCGATCCGCCGCATGAGCGGTTGCGCGCAGTGGTGGCCGGCGCGCACGCAGACCGCTTCGCGGTCGCAGATCTCGGCGATGTCGTGCGGGTGGATGCCGTCGATCGCGAACGAGACGACGCCACCGCGGCCGTCCGGGTCCGCCGGCCCGAGGACGCGGAGCCCCGGGATCTCGGGCAGCCGTTCGAGTGCGTACGCGGTGAGCTCCCGCTCGTGGGCACGCACGGCATCCATGCCGAGCTCCGACAGGTAATCGATCGCCACGCCGAGGCCGACGCCCTCGGCGATCGCCAGGTGCCCGCCTCGAACTTCCAGGGCAGCTCGTTCCAGGTCGAGGACTCGAAGCCGACGTGCGCGATCATGTCCCCGCCACCGAGGAACGGTCGCATCGACTCGAGCAGCTCGCGGCGGCCGTGCAGCACGCCGATGCCGGTCGGGCCCAGCGCCTTGTGACCCGTCCACGCGTAGAAGTCGGCGCCGACCTCGGACACGTCGAAGGGAAGCTGGGGCACCGCCTGCGAGCCATCGACGAGCGACACAGCACCGGCTTCGCGCGCTCGGCGGGTGATCTCGGCGACCGGGTTGATCGTGCCGAGCACGTTCGAGACGTGCACGACCGCGACGAGCTTGACGCGACCCTCGCCCAGCACCTCGTCGAGCTCGTCGAGCGACAGCGTGCCCTCGTCGGAGACCGACAGGTAGCGCAGCCGAGCGCCCCGCTCCTGGCAGAGCAGCTGCCACGGCACGATGTTCGAGTGATGCTCCATCTCCGTGATCAGTACCTCGTCGCCCTCGCCCACGTTCTCCCGCCCCCAGGCGTAGGCCACGAGGTTGATCGCCTCGGTCGCGTTGCGGGTGAAGATCGTCGCCGGCGTCTCCCAGCCGCAGAAGCGGGCCACGCGCTCGCGCGCGCCCTCGAACAAGTCCGTGGCCTCGCGGGCGAGCGAATAGACGCCGCGGTGGACGTTCGCGTTCGAGCGGCGGTAGTAATCGTTCATCGCCTCGATCACCACTTGCGGCTTCTGAGACGTCGCTGCCGAGTCGAGGTAGACGAGCGGCTTGCCGTTCAGCTCCCGGTCGAGCACCGGGAAGTCGGCACGCACGTCGGGGAGCGCTGTGGTGGCGACCGCCATCAGCGCTGCGCGGTGAACTCGACGACGTTGTCCTCGGCGGCCGCAAGCTTCGCTGATATCCGCTCACGCACGAGCGCCGTGAGTGACTCGTCGTCGAGTCGCTGCACGACCTCCTCGAAGTAGCCCTCGACCAGTGTGCGGACCGCCTCGACCCTCGGAATCCCGCGGCTCATCATGTAGTAGACCTGCGCCTCGTCGATCTCCCCGACGGTGCCTCCGTGCGAGGCGGACACGTTGTCGGTCTCCACGATCAGCGACGGGATCGCGTCGGCCTTCGCCTTCGGGGAGAGCAGCATCGAGTGCGTCTGCAGGTAGGTGTGCGAGTTCTGCGCTCCGCGGTTGATCCTGATCAGCCCCTCGTAGGAGGCGCGCGAGTCGCCCGTCAGCACGCCCTTCCAGACGGTGTCCCCGGTGGTATCGCCCTGCTCGTGCAGATCGGTCGTGAAGAGGTCGAGATGCTCGCTGCCCTCGGTGAAGTAGAGGCCGGTGTGGCGCATGTTGGAGCCGCGCTCAGCCGTGATGATGTCGAGCGTCTGCCTGGTGAGCCGCCCGCCCAGGTGGATCGGCACCCATGAGCAGTGCGCGTCGCGAGCGATCTCCACGCGCTTGGTCGAGAGGTCGTACACCTCGCCGCGGCCCCAGTCCTGGAAGTGGGCGAGCTTGACCTGCGCCCCCGTCTGGAGGTAGAGCTCGAACGCTCCCGAGTGCAGCGCCTGGCCGTCGAAGTCGGGGGCGAGGCAGTACTCGCGCAGCGAGCACTCCGCGAAGTCGCCGACCACACCCAGGGTGTGCGCGTATTGCGCGATGCCCGGCTCGTCGATCAGGTAGACGACCTGGAGCGGCCGCTCGAGCCTCACGTTCGCCGGCACGTGCAGAAACGCGCCGCCCGTCCAGAAGGCCGCCGTGGCCGCCGGGAACTTGCCCTCCTCGTGCGAGAGCCGGCGCATGTACCACTGCTCGACGAGCTCCGGATGTTCCTCGACGGCGCGCTCGAGCGACGTGAAGACGACCCCCTGAGCAGCGACCTCGGGGTCGACCGAAGCGAAGACGGTGGAGGCCCCGCGCTGTACGAGAAGCCCTGCCATCTGGGATCTGCCATCTGCCATCCGATCGGGCAACGCGTCCGTTACGACGTCCGGCAGGTCCTCCACCGCCTGGACCGGGTCGTAATGCCGCGGCTGGAGCTCCTCCAGCCGCAGGTTCCGCAGCGTGGTGGTCCAGAATCCCGACCGGCGCCACGTGGGCACCGGCTCGCGCTCGTAAAGCTCGAGCGCGGCCGCGCGGCGATCGTCTACGAAGCTAGCGGGCATCGGCTACGCCGGCCTCCTCGCGCACGAAGTCGTAGCCCTTGTCCTCGAGCTCGCTGGCCAGCTCGGCCCCGCCCTGGCGGACGATCCGCCCGTTAAGCAGGATGTGCACGAAGTCCGGGGTGACGTAGTCGAGGATGCGTGTGTAGTGCGTGATGATGAGCGTGCCGAGCTCGGGCCCACGCATCGCGTTCACGCCGTCGGAGACGATCCGAAGAGCATCGATGTCGAGCCCCGAGTCGGTCTCGTCGAGCACCGCGATCTCGGGCTTCAGCATTGCCAGCTGGAGGATCTCCGCGCGCTTCTTCTCGCCGCCCGAGAACCCCTCGTTCAGGTAGCGGCTGGTGAACTCGCGGTCGATGCGAAGCAGGTCCATGTTCGCCTTCAGCATCTGACCGAACTCCTTGACCTTGATCGGCTCCTCGCGCTTCGCGTTGACCGCCATGCGCAGGAAGTTGGCGACGGATACGCCCGGGATCGTGGCCGGGTACTGAAACGCCATGAAGACGCCCGCGCGGGCGCGCTCGTCCGGGTCGGCCTCGGTCAGGTCCTCGCCGTTCAGGAGGATCCTCCCTTCGGTCACCTCGTACTCGGGGCTCCCCATGATCGTGTTCGCGAGCGTCGACTTGCCGGAGCCGTTCGGCCCCATCAGCGCATGTGTCTCGCCCTTCTCGACCTTCAGGTCCACGCCGTGGAGGATCTCGCGCTCCTCGGTGCGCACGTGCAGTTTCTGGATCTCGAGGCTCATACGATGGTCTTCTTCCTCGCTGGTTCGACTAGGTCGGACAGGGTCATGTCTTCGAGCGTGCCGACGATCGCTCCGTGGACGCGGGTCCACAGCAGCTTGGTCGGGCAGGCGTGGTCGGCGGAGGCCTCGCGGGCGCAGATGAGCTCGCCGTCGGCGTCCGCCGTGATGCACTCGATCGGTGCTATCCGGCCTTCGAGCGCCTCGACGATCTCGGCCATGGTGATGCGCTCTGCCTGCCGCGCCAGGCTGTAACCGCCGTGCGCGCCACGCCGGCTCTCGACCAGGTCGGCCTTTCGAAGCCGCTGGACCAGGTGCTCGAGGTAGGCGAGCGGAAGGCCCTCGGCCTCGGCGATCGACGCGAGCGAGACGGGACGATCCCCGTCCGTCTCGGCGAGGTGCGCCATCACACGGACGCCGTACTCGGCTTTGGTTGAGAACATCATCGCTGAATACCTACCTGAGGACTAGGATAACGGAGGCCCGCGCGGGCTACTCGGACTCGAGCACGCGCAGGTCGTGGGCGAGCCGCTCCGGGGTGGCCTGCTCCAGCGGAAAGCCGACCCGCTGGAAGCCGTCCCGGTCCACGAGCACTATCCGCGCTTGGTGCTCGGCGTCGGGCAGCTGCGGCTGGATGGCGTAGCCGTTCCACAGCGGCTGCAGCTCCGCCTCGGAGCCCAGCACGAAGTCCATGCGCCCAGTCATTCGTGCCTCGGCGAGGAACTTTCGCGCGCTGTCGGGCGTGTCGTTCTCCGGGTCGACGGCGATGGCCAGTGCCGGCAGATCGTGCCCGAGCTCGTTCAGCGCGCCCTTGATCTGCTGAGCCTGGGGCGGACACGTCTCGTCGCAGTGCGTGTAGAGAAACGTGACGATCGCCGGCTGCCCGCGCAGGTCGCGCATGGCGATCTCCTCGCCGTCCTGGTCAGTCAGCGTGAAGTCGGGCGCCCGGACGTTCTCGGGAAGCACGGCGCCGGCGAAGCCGGTGGCGGAGGTGAGCGGGTCGATCGGGGCCGTCCCGCCGTCCTCGCCGCTTGCGACCAGCACGAGGCCGCCCAACGCCACGAGCGCCGCCAGCACGAGGGTCATGAGCACCCGCGGATGCACTTAGAGCAGGGTAGCCCCGAGGCTCGGTCGTCGCCGCGGCCGTACCCTGCGAGTAGGGTCTACGGAGCCCTGGGGACGGCACCAGGTGGCCAGCCGGACCGATCTCAAGGAGCCGGACGGTCTCGCTATACTTTTTGAAGTAAAGACGACCAAGTTTGAGGAGTTTCCGCCATGGCAAGCGGCAGCGAGCTGATCCGACGGGCGAAGGAGCAGATCGAGGAGGTGGACCCGAGGCAGGTCCACGAGATCCAGCAGAACGGCAACGGCGCGGTGCTCGTCGACGTGCGCGAGCAGCACGAGTTCGAGGAGTCGCACATCCCGGGAGCCGTGCACGTGCCGCGCGGCCACCTGGAGTCGCGCATCGAGACCGCGGCTCCCGACAAGTCCCAGCGCGTGATCCTCTACTGCGCCTCGGGCAACCGCTCGGCGCTGGCTGCCCAGACGCTCCAGCAGATGCTGGGCTACGAGGACGCTGAGTCGATGGCGGGCGGCATCACGCTTTGGAAGGACCGCGGCTTCGAGGTGGAGGTGCCGCGCGCCCTCACCGCGGAGCAGCGCCAGCGCTACTCGCGCCATCTGCTGATCCCGGAGATCGGGCTCGAGGGGCAGATGAAGCTCCTTGACGCCAAGGTCCTCCTGCTCGGCGCCGGCGGTCTCGGCTCACCGGTGGCCCTCTATCTCGCGGCGGCCGGGGTAGGGACGCTCGGCATCGTCGACGACGACGAGGTCGACCTCTCGAACCTCCAGCGCCAGGTCGCCCACACCAACGACCGGATCGGCGTGGCGAAGGTCGACTCGGCCGAGCAGTCGATCAACGACATCAACCCGGACATCGAGGTCGTGAAGTACAAGACGCGCCTCGAGGCCGACAACATCATGGGAATCATCGCGGGCTACGACGTGATCATCGACGGCGCCGACAACTTCCCCACGCGCTACCTGCTGAACGACGCGACGGTCCGGCTTCGGATTCCTGTGGTGTCGGCCTCGATCCTCGGCTTCGACGGGCAGCTGTCGGTCTTCAAGCCCTACGACGGTCCCTGCTACCGCTGCCTCTACCCGACGCCCCCGCCGGCCGAGCTCGCGCCGTCGTGCGGTGCGAATGGCGTCCTGGGTGTGCTGCCGGGCACGATGGGCATGCTCCAGGCGACCGAGGTCATCAAGCTGATCGTCGGCGCGGGCGAGCCGCTGGTCGGCCGCCTCCTGCTCTACGAGGCGCTCAGCGAGACCTTCACGGAGCTGAAGGTGAAGCGCGATCCGGACTGCCCGATCTGCTCGCGCAGCCCGGGCTCCATCTCCGAGGAGGAGATGGGGAAGTTTCCCGACTACGAATCCTTCTGCTCGGGCTGAGGCAGGGTAGGCTGCAAACCTTCGCCTGGCGGCGTCCTCGGGTCTCGCCTTGGCCCACCAAGGCTTCGACCCTGCGTCCTTCCCAGGCTCGGTTTTCGCCTCCCCTGCACTCAGCCCCAGCGGCAACCGTTTCGCAATGAGCACGATCAAGATTCCCCCGGTCCTTCGCTCCTCCACCGCAGGTGAGCGTGAGGTCGCGGCCGACGGCGGGACGGTCGGCGAGGTGCTTCGTGAGCTCGCCGCCAGCCATCCCGACACCGAGCGCCAGCTCTTTGCCGAGGACGGCCAGCTGAACCGCTACGTGAACGTCTATCTGAACGACGAGGACGTGCGGGTCCTGCAGGGGCTCGACACGGCGGTCGGCGAGCGCGACACGCTGGTCATCCTGCCCGCGATGGCCGGCGGCTAGGGCGCCAGCGCTACACTTTTTGAAGTGATGATCGAGCCGCGCCTCGACAACCGGCCGTGCGGGGGCAAGTACGGCGACATCGTCCAGGCGATCGGGCACACGCCGCTCGTCGAGCTCAAGCGCCTTTCACCGAAGCCCGGCGTACGCATCTACGCGAAGCTCGAGAGCCACAACCCCACGGGCTCGGTCAAGGACCGCGTGGCGCGGGCGATGATCGAGGACGCCGAGATGACCGGCGCGATCGGTCCGGGCCAGACGATTCTCGAGCCGACCTCCGGGAACACCGGCATCTCGCTCGCCATGATCTGCTCCCGCAAGGGGTATCCGCTGAAGGTCGTCATGCCGGACAACGTGACCGCCGAGCGCACGAGCCTGCTGCGGATGTACGGCGCGGACATCGTCTACTCCCCTGGAGAGCAGGGCTCGAACGGCGCGGTCGCGATGGCGCTCGACATGGCCGAGGACGACCCGTCCTACTACATGCCCTACCAGTACGGCAACGAGGCGAATCCACTGGCCCACTACAACGGCACCGCGATCGAGGTCCTCGAGGAGCTCGACGACGTGGCCGTCTTCGTCGCCGGACTCGGAACCGGCGGCACGCTGATGGGCGTCGGGCGCCGGTTGAAGGAGGAGGATGCGGACACCCAGATCGTGGCCGCGGAGCCGCTTCAGGGCGAGCTGGTGCAGGGCCTCCGCTCGCTGGACGACGGGTTCATCCCACCGATCGTCGACATCTCACTGCTCGACCGCAAGATCTTCGTATCGAACCGCGACGCCGTGATCTGGACCAAGCGACTGCTCGCCGAAGAGGGGCTCTTCGCGGGCGTGTCGAGCGGCGCCATCGCCTCGATCGCCGTGCGTGCGGCGGGCGACCTCGACGAGGGCAACGTCGTCTTCGTCGTGTGCGACGACGGCTGGAAGTACCTGAGCTCCGGCGTCTACACGAAGCCGCTCGAAGAGCTCGAGGACACGCTGGACTCCGCGTCCTTCTGGTAGCGGCGAACGGCGCGGGCGAGCACCCGCGCTAGGGGGGCGGTGATCAGGCGCCGCGGGCGATCTGCTTGTCGTCGGTGCCTGCGTCGCGCTCGTCGTCGTGGGTATCGGTGCTGAGCGCGCTCTTGAACTCGCGCATGCCGCGCCCGACGGAGCGGCCCACGTCGGGCAGCTTCTTCGGCCCGAGCACGATCAGGGCGATCACGAGGACGATGATGAGCTCCATTGGTCCGACGTTAGGCATTGCGTCTGCTCCTTAACGGGTGTCGCCGAGGATAGAGGAAGAGTTCCGGCCGGCTGTCTCGAATGCGGTCGGGACCGGTTTCCGGTTCACCGCGAGCCTCAGCATCGCCAGATGCTGGCCCTCGTTCGCCATGATCGCCGTGAGGATGGCGCCGTTCGGCACCTCCGGCGGCGGCGCCTCCGGCCCGCCGCCGCCACAGCCCGACAACGTGGCCGCCAGTGCGCCCGCCGGGGGGCGGTCAGCCCGAAGAAGTCGCGGCGGGAACGCCCGTCGCGCTGGGCCGGGCGCGTATCGGCGCTCACGAGAGCGAACTTTAGTGGCGGCGCCTTGTCTAGCCTTGTGCTCGATGCGCATCGAACGGCCCCACTGGGACGCACTCGTGGACCACGCGCTCGATTCGGCACCGAACGAGTGCTGCGGATATCTCCGCGCCCGCGACGGAGTGGTCGACGAGGTCTTTCGAGCCGAGAGCCTCCGGGCCTCGCCCTATGGCTACGAGCTGGATCCGAAGAGCCTGCTGGCGGCGAACGAGCTCGACGACGAGGGCTTCGAGGTCGGGATCTACCACTCGCATCCCCGCAGCCCGGCCGAGCCCTCGCAGACCGACATCAACCTCGCCCACTATCCGCACTGGACCTACTTGATCGTCTCCCTCGAGGGCGAGCCCGACGTCAGGGCATGGCGAATCGCGGAGGGGCGAGTGGAGGAAGAGGAGCTTCTTGTCGAGTAGCTCGGGCGACAACGCCGTGCTCGCCTGCCCTGCCTGTGCGCGTCGATACCCGCTCGACGAGCGTTTCTGCGTGCAGTGCGGAATGCCGCTCGTCTACGCCGGCGCGACCTCGGTCACGGAGCCTCGCAGCGACGCACACTCGCGCGCCCGGAAGATCAAGCCGGAGTACGCGCGCGGGGACCTCGTACGGGTCGCGGGCGGCCGCAATCAGGCGGAGGCCGAGCTGATCCAGAACCTGCTGATCGAGGAGGGTGTACCGAGTGTGCTGCGACGCACGCGCGGGTTCGACGTGCCGGACTTCCTCGCCGCCGGTCCGCGCGACGTGATGGTGCCGGAGTCGGGCGCCGAAGCCGCACACGGAACGCTCCTCGACGCGGAGCTCGTCACCCCGCATACCGGGCCCGAGCCGGGCCCGAGCGGCCCGCAGACCGCGATGGTGCTCGGGGCGATCCTCGCGGGCGGCGCACTGGCCGCGCTCATCGCCTGGCTGCTGATCCAGGGCGCGTAGAGCTCGCTCGGCAGGGGCGGGCGGAAGCTTTCCGCGACAGGTAGCCTGCCGAGCAGTGGACTTTGCCCCCTCGCCGCAGGTCGACGCCCTCCGCGAGCGGATCGCGTCGTTCATCGCGGAGCACGTCGATCCCGTCGAGCGGGAGGCCCTCGAGGCGCTCGATGAGGAGGTCGGTCGCGAGGTTCCCTACCCGCGCGTGCTGGTCGAGCTGCGTGAGCGGGCGAAGGGAGAGGGCCTGTGGAACCTATTCTTGCCGGACGACGCGCACGGCGCGGGGCTCACGAACTGGGAGTACGGGATGCTCTGCGAGGTCATGGGTCGCAATCTCGTGGCGCCCATGGTGTTCAACTGCTCGGCCCCCGACACCGGGAACATGGAGATCCTCGCCGAGCACGGGACCGAGGAGCAGAAGGAGCGCTGGCTCAGGCCGCTGCTCGAGGGTCAGACCCGCAGCTGCTTCTCGATGACCGAACCCGATACGGCCGGCTCGGATCCGACAGGGCTTCGGTCGCAGGCGGTGCTTGACGGCGACGAGTGGGTGATCGACGGGCACAAGTGGTACACGTCGGGCGCGAACGGAGCCGAGGTGGCGATCGCGATGGTCGTGACGGAGCCCGAGGCCGCTCCGCACAAGCGGGCGAGCATGATCCTCGTGCCTACCGACACGCCGGGGTTCAACGCCGTGCGCCCCGTGTCGGTGATGGGTCACGACGGGGGACCCGGCCACTGGGAGATCCGCTACGAGAACTGCCGCGTGCCCGCGTCCAACGTGCTCGGGGAGCGCGGCGCCGGCTTCGTCGTCGCGCAGGACCGGCTCGGACCCGGCCGTATCCACCACTGCATGCGGGCGATCGGCGGCGCCCAGCGTGCGTTCGAGATGATGTGCCGACGGGCGAACGAGCGCACTGCCTTCGGCGGCCCGCTGGCCGAGAAGCAGTTCGTCCAGGACTTCATCGCACGCTCGCGGATGGAGATCGAGGGCGCCCGGCTGATGACGCTTCACGCCGCCTGGAAGATGGACACGGCCGGCAAGCGGGCCGCGCGGCAGGAGATCTCGATGATCAAGGTCGTCGCCGCCAACGTCTTCATGGACGTGCTCGATCGCGCCATTCAGGTACACGGCGCGCTAGGCGTCTCGGACGACACGCCGCTCGCGCTCATGTGGCGGCAGGGGCGGTGGCTTCGTCTGGCCGATGGTCCGGACGAGGTGCACAAGATGGTGATCGCGCTGCGCGAGCTGAACCGGGCCAAGGCCGCCGACTCGCAGGTCGCGGAGGCGCAGGCCCCGGCCGCGCAGGCGGCCGGCGCACCCGCCTGAGCGCACATGCTCGACGCCACGCTGACGCGCAACGCCGACCTCGCGCTGACCGACGAGCAGCAGGACTTCGTGCGCTCGATCCGCGACTTCTCGGCGCGCGAGTTCGGTGGCGATCGGCTGCGCGAGATCACGAGGGACTACGAGGACCTGCACTCGGACGAGATAGCGCGGCGCATGGCGGAGCTCGGCTGGCTCGGGCTGACGATCGACGAGGAGTACGGCGGCTCCGGGGGTGGCTTCTTCGACGCCGCGCTGTTTCTCGAGGAGATCGCCCGCGGACAGGCCCCCGTGGGCGCCTACGCCGTGACATTGATCTGCGTGGGCGCCCTCAACCGCTTCGGCACGGAGGACCAGAAGCGCGACCTGCTGGGCCGGGTGGCCGCGGGCGGCGCGCTGGCGATCGCGATGTCGGAGGCCGACGCGGGCTCGGACGTGGCCGCGCTCAAGACCTCGGCCCGCCGCGAGGATGGCGAGTGGGTCGTCAACGGCTCGAAGATGTGGTGCTCGTACGCGCACAAGGCCAGCCACGTGCTGGTCGTGTGCCGGACCGGCGAGGGCTCGTCGCGCCACGAGGGCCTGTCGATGATCTTCGTTCCGCGCGAGGCCGACGGCTTCTCCATGACGCCGATCCAGACGCTCGGGGGCACGGAGACCAACGAGCTGTACCTCGAGGACTGTCGCGTCCCGGCGGACGCGCTGCTCGGAGTGGAGGGAAGCGGCTGGACCCAGCTGATGGCGGGCCTCAACAACGAGCGTGTCATCCTCGGCGCGCAGGCGCTCGGCCTCGCCCAGCGCGCCTTCGACGAGGCGCTCGCCTACGCCAAGGAGCGCGCGCAGTTCGGCCGCTCGATCGGCTCCTTCCAGGCGATCCAGCACAAGTTCGCAGATCTCGCGACCGGATTGACGCAGGCTCGGTTGCTGGTGCGGTCGGTGGCACGACTCACCGACGAGGATCCGGACCGGATGCTGCCCCAGGAGGCGTCGATGGTGAAGCTCGCCACCACCGAGCTGGCGAAGAAGTGCGCTCTCGAAGGCATGCAGATCATGGGTGGCTATGGCTATGCGTCCGAGTACCCGATGGAACGCCACCTGCGCTCGGCGGTCGTCACGACGATCTTCGGCGGCACCTCGGAGATCCAGCGGAACATCATCGCGAAGACCCTGGGGCTCTAGGCGGCACAAGCGCGAGTTGGTCGGCGCTTGGCCGAGCGGCGGCACTCGGAGGATTGGCTTTCGAGGATCGCGCGCGGTCGAGCAGTCCATGAAGTAGAAACTCGACCACAGTCGGTTTGCTACTGGAGCAGCGAGGAGGCCCAATGGCAGGTCACGCGGTGAAGAGGATCGACGAGATGGAGGCCGCCTACCGCGGCGGGTTCAAGCGGGCGCGGGCGGAGCTCGGCGTCGAGTCGTTCGGGCTGCAGGTGATTGACATGCCGCCGAACTTCGAGCACTACCCGGAGCATGACCACGCCGGAGACGGCCAGGAGGAGGTCTACGTGGCGCTGCGTGGCTCCGCTGAGGTCGAGATTCATGGCGAGCGACATCGCCTCGACCCAGACACGATGATGCGAGTGGGGCCTGGGGTCGCGCGCAAACTGTGGCCCGGCAACGATGGCGTTCGGGTGCTCGTTGTCGGGGGCTATCCGGGGAAGCCGTATGCCGCGCCGGAGGTCACGCAGCTCGGCGCGCCGGATCCTCTCGCGCGGCACGACTGAGCGAAGCGCGAGAGATCCACGATGTCCCGCGTTTCGGCCGCCCGGCCGACCGGACGGATGAGCGGGTAACGACTCTAGAGCGCGGTCAGGCCGTCGAGGTAGTCACGCCAGTCGCGGGCGACCGCGGGCAGCGGGCGAGCGAATGCCTGCTCGATCGCTCGGGTCGGCCCTCCCGCAGGCAGGCTCGATGCAAGCCTCACGCAGGCGCCGACCCCGGCGCTCTCCTCGAGCAGGTCGAAGACGGCTCCTCCGAGCAGTTGCGCGTCGCGTGCCGCGGGCGGCAGCGTCGGCGCGGTGCCCTCGCGAAGCCGCCGCACGATCGCCGGGCGCAGAAGCCGGCTCTGGCCGGAGAAGTACGTGGCGGCACCCTCGCAGAGCCAGGTCCAGTGAAGATAGCGCGAGAAGCTTCTGGGAGTGAAGGGCGGAGGCAGCCCCGCGTTGTTATCGCCGATGACGAGGTGCATGTACTCGTGGAGCGGCGCCAGCTCGAGCGCCCGCCTCGACTCGGGCAAGCCCGACGCGCGTCGTTGGAGGGCGGCCGGCTCGAGGACGTGAATCTCGCCGGACGAGAACCATCCGGCGAAGTAGCGCCGGCTGGCCGGCGCCGCGACCATCCGTGCCACCGGCAGCCACGGATGCGCGAGCGCGAGCAGGAACGGCTGACCATGGATGACGACCTCTACCTCCCCCGGCGTTCTCTCAAAGCGCCCGTCGAGGTGGGCGCGGAAACGCTCGAGCCGGTCGAGGACCTTCGCCGCCGCGTCGGTGTCGCTGGCCTCGTGACGTGCGGTGAACGACGCCGAGTGACTCTCGGTCCAGGTCACGCTTGTACTCTGGCGGATGGTGCGAGGGGGACGGAGGACGCCGCTTGGTCGGCCGATCGCCGGGAAGGGCGCAGTCCGTGCCGCTGTAGCGCTGGGGCTGGCGGCGGCGGCGCTCGCCGGACTGCCGGCGGCCAGCTCAGCGGCCGGCCTGCGCGCCGGGGCGGCCCGCGCGGACATCACGCCGGACCTCGGCCGGCCGGCCGGAGGGTACGTGCGCCCCGATATCTCGATCGACGGTGTGGCGTCCCGGCTGTACGCACGCGCCGTGGTGCTCCGTCGCGGATCTCAGCGAGTGGCGCTCATAGTGGTCGACCTGCAGGGGGTTCCCGGGTCGCTTCAGCGCGACGTGGCGGCCCGGCTGCGGCCGCGGGGCTTCAAGCGCGCCGACGTGATCGTGAGCGCGACCCATACCCATTCCGGGCCCGGGGATCGGATCGGCGGGGAGCCGCCCGTCGACGAGCGGGGCGGCTTCCTGGCCGAGCGGATCGCCCTCGCCGTGAAGCGCGCCGATCGCGGCCTCGGTCCGGCGGCCGCCGGCTGGGGGCGGGCGCCGCGGGCCGACGCGTCGAAGAACCGGTCACTCGAGGCCTTCCTCGCCAACCAGGGCCTCGACATCCCGCCGCACGAGGGATCACTTCATCAGGTTGAGGGCGGCCGGCGCCGGACCATCGACCCGGAGGCTCGAGTCCTGAGAGTCGATCGCGTCTCCGGCGACGGGCGCCGCGAGCCGCTCGCCGTCTGGTCGCAGTTCTCCGCGCACTCGACGACCTTCACGCCGTACAACCATCTCTACGCGGCCGACTACCCGGGCGTGGCGGCGAGGCGACTGGAAGCGCGGCTCGGGCACGGCCGCCGGGCTCCCATGGTGGCGCTCGCGAACGGCAACGAGGGTGACCAGTCGCCGCGCTACGCCGGCTTCAACGCACCGGCCGCCGCCGACGAGGAGGGGCGCCGCATCGCGGTGGCCCTGGAGCGGGGCTGGCGCCGCGCTCGTACGTCGCGAGACCTCTCGCTCGCCGGACGACACACCGTCTTCTGCTTCTGCGGCCAGCGCACCGCCGGTGGGCGGGTGGACTCGAACGCCTGGATGGGCGCGAGCTTCTTCGGAGGCGCCGAGGACGGACCGAGCATCTTCTACGACACGGGGACCGAGGGCCGGCGGCTTCCGGCCGAGGCGGCCGACCCCGTTCAGGGCCGCAAGGTGAAGGTGTTGGAGCGCGGCAGCGAGGGCAAGTTCCCGGCCCAGGTGCGCAGGATCGGGCCGTTCGCGCTTGCCACCGTGCCGGGCGAGGCGTCGGTCGAGATGGGGCGGCGCATCCGCGCAGCCGTGGCGCGAGCGAGTGGCGTCGGCTCGAACCAGGTGGTCCTCGCCGGACTGACCGACGATTACCTCGGCTACTTCACGACGCCCGAGGAATACGACCAGCAGCACTACGTGGGCGGGTTCACGCCGTACGGCAAGTTCCAGTCGAACCTCATGCGCGAGGTGCTCGCGGACCTCGCACGCCGTCTGCGCCGGGCGCGCTCGAACCCGGAGCCGGCGGCTCGCCTCGAGCCCCCGGCGAAGCGGCCGAGCGAGATCGACCAGGGCGACGGCGGGGCTCCCGGGAAGCTGGTGCGCGAGCCGCCGGAGGTCGCGCGTCGAATGAACGTGCTCGACGTGAGCTGGACCGGCGGACCGAACGGCCTCGACCGACCGCTCGATCGGCCGTTCATCGAGCTCCAGCGGTTGGGAGCCGGCCCGGGGAAGCGCTCGCGTCCTCGCCCGATCCGGAGGCCCTCTCGCCACCGGGTGGGTCGCGCCGACTCCGACCTCGGCCTCAACTTCCTATGGCGCTTCCAGGCGCCCGGGAACCGCTACACGGCCCGCTACGACGTTCCTCCGGACCTACGTCCGGGTACCTACCGGTTCCGCGTGACCTCGCGCCGGTACGAGTTGGCCACACGTCGCTTCGACGTCCGGCCATCGAACGGGCTCATCGTCCGCGGGGCTCGCGCGCACGGTCGGCGCATCGCCTTCTTCGCCCAGAACCCGGCGCCCGACCCGGAGCGGAACATCCGCATCCGGCGGCCCGAGCCAACCGGCGGAGTCCTGCGCTTCCGGTTCGAGGGCGAGAGCCGCAGGGCGCGTTACCGGCGCGGCGCGTGGCGCGCGACGCTTCCGCGGCCAGCCAAGGGCGAGGTGACGGTTCCGCGACACGGGCTGCGCGACGGATTGGGCAACCGCTCCGGGGCAAGGTCACGCCTGCGGATCGGCCAAGTGGAGCCGGTGCGCTTCCCGCCCCCGATCCCGATCGGCGGTGGACCGGTACCGGGCCCCGCCGGGGTGGGGACCTTCCCGCCGAGCACGCCGCCCGGACCTCCGCCCGACCCGGCACCCGGATCGGGGACCGCTCCTAAGACCAGCGCTTCCCAGGCTCGGACGCAGGGCGAGTACGTGGCCGCGGCGAACGATCCCGACTACCTGAATCACGCCGGCGGGAACCGTCTGCCATGGCCGCTGATGCCGCTGGTGCCCCCCGGCTCCGACCTGAGCCGGATCACGGGCAAGGAGCGGAGCTCGGAGGACATGTTGCGCGAGCTTCTAGAGCCCTGAGTCGGTGGCGCACGTAGTTCGGACGACAGGTACGCTCTAGCTCGATGCGAGGGGGGTCTTGGCTGGGGAGGCGGACCGCGACGATCGTCGCGCTCGCGAGCTTTGCGCTCGCTCCGGCCGCCATGGCTCAAGTCAGCCCCGGGCCGGAGGTGGAGCCGGCGGGCAAGAACGACCCCGGCGGCTTTCGCAACGTCCTTCCGGGGGGCCAGGGGGAGACCGTCAACGGGGCGGAGTTCGCCCGGAGCCAGGCCACTGGCGACCCTCCGGACAGCTTCAGGGACCAGCTTCCGCTCTACAACAACCTGCTCTACGCGGCACCCTCGCTGAGGAGTCGAGATCTCGACCGCTTCTTCAAGTCGGAGGGCTTCGGCGTGCCGCAGGAGGAGATCGACCCACGGCGCACCGAGCGCCCGCGTCCGGGCGTCACGATCCTGCGCGACAAGGCCTACCAGGTCCCGCACGTCTACGGGGCCACGCGCGCCGACACGCTGTTCGGGGCCGGCTACGCGTCGGCCACCGATCGGCTGTTCCTGATGGACGTGCTTCGCCACGCCGGTCGGGCGCGCCTCAGCGAGCTGATCGGCCCCGGCGAGGACGACGCGACCGTGAAGATGGACGCCGAGCAGCTCAAGATCGCGGACTACTCCGAGAAGGAGCTGCAGGCCATGATCGACGACGCCGCCGAGGCGGCCGGCAGCGAGGGCCAGCAGATCAAGCGCGACCTTTTGGACTACGTCGACGGCATCAACGCCTACATCGACGAGACCCGCACCGACCCGACGAAGCTCCCGGTGGAGTACCCGGCGCTCGGCCGGCCCCAGGGGCCCGAGCGGTGGAAGCCGACCGACACCGTGGCGATAGCGTCGCTGATCGGCGGCATCTTCGGTCGCGGCGGAGGCAGCGAGGCCCTCGCCTCCCAGGCGCTCGAGGCGGCGGAGGAGCGCTTTGGAAACCGCGACGGGCGCAGCGTGTTCGAGGACTTCCGCCGCGAGGACGATCCCGAGGCGCCGATTACGACGACCAAGACCTTCCCCTTCGACGACCCGGGTCAGGTCGACCCGAGGGCCGTGGCGGTCCCGAGGCTCGGCTCCATCGAGAACCGGGATCCGGTTCAGAGCGGGTCCAGTGCCTCGGGTGCCTCCGACGCGCGCGCGAGCTCCGGCGGCGGCGGGCTCCTCGAGGGCCTCGGCGGGCTGCCGATCCCGAAGCAGCAGTCGAACGCACTCCTGATTCCCGGAAGCGAATCGCGATCAGGCACGCCACTCGCCGTGATGGGCCCGCAGGTCGGCTACTTCTCGCCCCAGATCTTGCTCGAGCTCGACCTGCACGGCCCCGGGATCGACGCCCGCGGGGCCGCCTTCCCCGGCATCAGCCTGTACGTACTGCTCGGCCGCGGGAGCGAGTACGCGTGGAGCGCGACCACGTCGACCGCCGACAACGTCGACGAGTTCGTCGAGAAGCTGTGCGAGCCCGACGGGTCGAAGCCCACGAGGAGCTCCGACCACTACCTGTACAAGGGTCGGTGCCGGCCGTTCACCATGCGCGATCACGTCCTCCAGACCGGCACCGGCGCCGCGAACGATCCGAGTCCGCCGCGGCGGGTCGTGCTCCAGGTCAAGCGAAGCGTCCACGGGCCGATTCAGGGGACCGCGAAGGTGGACGGAGACCCGGTCGCGATCGCCGAGGCGCGGTCGACGTACATGCACGAGCTCGAGTCGGCACGCGCCTTCAAGCGGCTGACCGGCAACGAGGTGGACGGACCGCGCGACTTCCAACGGACGATGAACTTCGTCAACTTCGCGTTCAACTGGTTCTACGCCGACGACCGCGACGTCACGTTCTTCCAATCCGGGTGGTTCCCGCGTCGCGCCGAGGGCACGGACCCGAGCCTGCCCACGTCCGGAACCGGGCGCTACGACTGGCAAGGCTTCGACCCGAAGACGTTCCTCTCCGAGCGCATGTCCTTCGACGAGAAGCCGAAGGACACCAACCCCGCGCGCGGGTACCTGGTCAACTGGAACAACAAGCAGGCCCCGGAGTGGCGATCCGCCGACGACGTCTTCGGGCAGTTCAGCTCGGTGCATCGCTCCGAGCGGCTGGAGGATCGCGTGCGGGCCGGCATCCGCGGCGGCCGCGAGCTCAACCTCGCCGAGCTGACACAGATCATGGAGACCGCGGCGACGGTGGACCTCCGCGGGCAGGAGGTCTATCCGGTGCTGCGCAGGGTGATCGGGGATGGTGGGGGCCCGAAACTCAGGCGGCTGGTCGGCACGCTCGACTCCTGGGTCGAGGACGGCGCCCATCGCCGGGACCTGAACAAGGACAACGTGCTCGACGACAGCCCGGGCGTGGTACTGATGGACGCCTGGTGGCCACGCCTCCTGACGCGTATGTTCAAGCCGAGGCTCGGCCGAGAGCTCACCGACCGGATCCGGGCGGTCAACGACTTCGGCTCCCCGCCGCAGCCCGGCGGAAGCTCCTTCTTCGAGGGCTGGTGGGGCTACGCCGACAAGGACCTGCGCGCCCTGCTCGGCGATCGAGTCCGCCAGCCGCTTTCGCGGCGCTACTGCGGGAAGGGCGACCTCGGACGCTGTCGCCAGGGGCTCAAGAGCACCTTGAGACGGGCCGCCCGCGACGTGCGCCGGCGCTACGACGTCTCGAACGTCAAGGACGCCGAGCGGCCCGCCACCTGTGAGCGGGATCCCACGCAACCGCGTGAGTGCGACCAGATCGAGTTCACGACGGCCGGCGCGATCGGGACCGACCCGATCCACTGGCAGGATCGCCCGACGTTCCAGCAGGTGGTGCAGGTGAAGGGCGGTCCGAAGGGCGGCGAGTCAGAGCGCGACCAGCGGCCGCGGTTCCGGCGCCGCGGGTAGACCTTCCTCGCCGCTCCTTCCTGCGCCGGAGGCTGGGCCCGACGGGCTCGTCACACGTTTGTGGGAGTTGTGTCCCGTCGGTGACTTGAGCGCCGACCTGGTTGACCTCGGGCACCTATGTGGTGCTTGATGTCGTCCACGTCAGCTGGGCCTCGGCTGCCCGGCCTGCAAGACGCACGACCGTGTGAACCGTGTGACGAAGGTTTGTCAGACTGCCGCATTGGTCGCGACCGAAGGCCTCGCGCCCGCCGCCGAGCGGGGTCGCGGCTAGCCTCCGGCGGGCGGCCGATCCTCGACTTAGTCCGGTGTGGTGCGCGGCGACCCCGCTCGCACCGTCGTGGAAAGCCGCCCAGCGACGGGTTGCGGAAACTAGTTGCGACGGGACGAGCGAGGCGTGCGGGGCTGACGGCCGTGACGCCGGTCGCTCAGCGGCGAGGCTTGTCGCGCCGGGGGAAGCGGCGCGGGTTCGAGCGATCCCGGGTGGAGTCGTCGCCCGAGCTCTCGTCATCGCCCGTAATCTCCACCACCTGCTGGAAGGTCGGGCGGTTCATCCAGTGGATCAGCGGCTGGGTGATACCCCCGAGCGGGCGGTGGCGGATGCTGTCGAAGCACAGCTGAGGATCGAGCCCCTTGCCTTCGTCCTCGCAGACCTCGTCGCGGTAGAGCTGCTCGGGACCGTCGTTGGCGAGCGCGGCCGCCAGTGAGCGCTCGAGGCGGTCGCGGCAGCGGCTCAGCTTCCCGCCCCCGCAGTACTCCCGCGAGTAGCGGCCCCTGACCCGCTTGCCGAGCACGGTTCTGAGGTCCTTCTCCGCGTAGCCGTACCAGCCGGTCTGGTACGCCGAGCCGAGGTGGGCCCCGTGGTTGTTCGGCTCGTTGTCCAGCTCGATCATTCCGGTCAGCCGTTTGAAGAGCGGCCTGCCGAGCTCGGGCTTGAACTCCTTCGCGATCATCCGCGGCCACCACGCGTCCATGATCCGGATAGCAGCGGCATGTTCGTACTTCCCGCTCCGATCGCTGTCGCGGCGGTGCGCGCCGTCACGCGTCCACGCCCGGAGCTTCGACACCGCGGCCGCTAGCTGCGGATCGCGCGGCTCGCCAAGCACCTTCAGCGCCCAAGGCAGGACCTTGTCGCCGCGCAGGTCGACGGTGCCCGCATCCTGCGCTGCGTCGATCAGCTCGACGACGTTCATCTCACGATCACCCGCTATCCCGCGGCGGATGCGGTCGTCGAGAGGCTCCGAGCGGTAGACGGAGCTGTACGAGTAGTTCGCGTCCGACGCGCGGTATCCCCGCGCCTGCTTGTTGTTCCAGCTCGTGATATACGACTGGTTGGTCACCCGAGGATGCGCCGAGAACGGCGTGTAGTCGGCGATTAGGGCGTTTGGCCTGAAGCCCTCCCACTCGTACTTCTTGGTGCCGAGGGTCGGGAAGTTGGGATCCGTGCCCTCGGCACGAACCGGGTTGTCGCCCGAGTTGAAGTAGGTGATGTCCTTCTCATCGGCGTAGAACCAGTTGAACGTGTAGCCGATGTCATAGGCCGCGCGCTGATAGTCGCGCGCGTCGTCGATCTTCTTCGGGTTGTTGAAGTCGGCGAACCCGATCGCCGAGTCGACCTCGTGGAGATAGGTGGAGCGGAGCGACGTGTAGGCGACCGGATCTCCGTCGAGCCTCCCGCGCGAGATCACGAGGCCCAGCTTGGTCCGGAAGGTGCGCAGCGTCTCACTGCCGGGCGGCGTCTGATCGGCGGCGTTCGGCGTCCATGCGTTCCTCCGCTTGAGTGCCTCCATCGGCAGGCACGATCCGCGGAACCTGTAGAAACGCGAGCCGACGCTCGCCTTACCTCCGCCGGGCTGGCAGAGCTTGACGGCGAAGGTGTCGACGTTGTCCTGTCCGGCCGAGGTGGCGCTCCAGGAGTAGTCGCGCCCGCGACCGAGCTGGACGTAGAGGTTGGTGCCCGGGAACGCCACGCCGCGCGCGTCGATCGGCGGCCCGTCGCTCGTCTGCGGCGCGTGGATGTCCATCTCCATCAGGACCTGCGGGGCGAAGTAGCCGGTCTGGGGACCGAAGACGGCCAGCGGGTGCCCGGAGCTCGACTCGCGTCCCGAGACCAACAGCGCGTTCGAGTTCCCGCTCGGAAAGGAGAGCAGCCCGTCGCGGAGCTGCTGGCCGGTCGAGCCGGCGCCCGCCGGCTCCGTTTCCGGCTCATCATCCATCGGCTCGCCTCCGGGGCCGCCCTCCACCGACCCGCCGCCCGTGCCCGCGGACGATTCGATGACCGGTTCCTCGACGACCGAGCCCTCGTCGGGGATCGCGACGCTTCGCTCGTCCACCTCGGCGGGCGGCTTCTGGTACGGAAAGCGCTCGTCGAACACCGTCGTCGGCGCCTCCGGGTCCTCGGCCGAGCGGAAGTCGCTGAACACGCCCCTGCCCCGCCGACCGCCGAACTCGTCCTTGGCGGCCTGGAGCACCTGCGCGGAGTCGACCTCACGACCACCGCCCTTGCCGAAGATGCCGCCTACGAGCGCGGCGATCGCCACGACGTCTGTGTCCTTCCACTCCTCAGGGCCCTGGGGCCGGTTGATCGCGAAATACTCGCCAGGGAGCTTGTTCGGGTTCGTCCTGGCCTGGTCGATGTAGGCGTTGACGCCGTCGACGTAGTTGCGGAGGTCCTCCTGAAGCTGGGCGCCCTGAGCCCCGTATAGGTCGTCGAACTGCTCGACCTGGCGCCTCAGGTCGGCCTCGGAGTAGGGAGAAATCCTCCATACGTCGCGGTCCATCTCCCGGTTACCCGGCGCACCGCCGACGAACGACGATAGCTGGGCCCGACCGGCGTGGCGGAGCACGTCGATGAAGAAGAGCCTGTCCTCACCGGCTACATAGCCGGCGCCGAACATCGCCCCGGCGCGCGTCCCGCCGTAGATGTGCGGCACCCCGAATCCCGCGTCGCGCTGGATGACGACGTCGGGACAGGTCTGGTCGAGCGGCGAGCAGGGGTCGTACTGACGCTCAACGTCGCCCGGCCGGACGCCGAAGCTCGCGTCCTTGAAGTAGTTCGGGAGCTGCTTCCGCTTGAGGCCGGGGGTTGCATAGACGAGGTCCTCGTACATGTCGAGCTGATCGTCGTTGTGCCGCGGCCGATCCCCAGTAGCCAGAAACGCGGCGATCTGCCCGGCGTTGGCCAATCCATTCGAGCCAGGGGGGAGGATGTTCCTGAAGCTCTTCGCCCGCCCCTCGTAGGGACCGGGCTTGGCCGCGGGCGCAGCGCCGGCAAGCGTCAGCAAGCCGGCGATGGCAACTACCAGAGCCGTGGTAAAGCGCCGCACCGAACGGCCACCTTACTCACCCAAAGTAGGGAGCGCCACCGACAACCGCGCTAAGCGGGGGCGACGGTGTCCCTGCTCGAACCGTGTAGCGAGGGCGCAGCCCGAGCGAGGTGAAGAGAAGGGATACCGGAAGCGCCCGCCCTAGGCGAGCACCGGAACTGCGCCCGAGGCGATGCCCTCGATCTCGCCGGCAGCGCGCTCGAACTCCTCGTCCGACAGCACCGGCGTTCCCTCGAAGGGCAGCTCGCGCTGAAGCTCGAGCCACGACCGGCAGCCGCCGTAGTCGTCCCGGACCCTGACCGTCACCGGACGCGGGATTCGATAGGTCCTGAGGACGATGACATGAAGCGGATGACGTCGCTTCCAGGCGAGGCGCTTCTCCGCGTAGTCGGGCGTCCAGACGTAGTACGGTNTCGCCGAGCACGGCCGGCCGCCTGGGACGACGCCCCGAGCGGCAGGCGACCGCGACCGTCGACCCTGGCTCCGCCGCCGGCGCCGGCGACGAGGACGGCCTGCCGTTCACCGGCCTACCGCTGGCGGCGCTGCTCCTGGCCGCCGCGGCGCTCGGCGCCGGCGCCCTGCTGCGCCGGCGTGCGCAGTGCGGCACGCCGGGTCGGTAGCGGCGCCGGGCCGGCGTCGACCGACCCCGCGCCAGCTCGCCGCTGGGCTCGATCACCGGCTCCGTCCCCCGACGGCAGCCTTCTCCCGCGGAACGGTTGGCTGAGACCGCGGTATGGATCAACCACTCCACGGCAGGGAACGCACGGGGCCGGCGGTAACCGAAGGTCGCCGCCGCGCGGCCGCACGACGCGGCTCGAGCCGTCGACTAGCTCGAGGCGCGTCGGCGTGTGGCGATGCCGGCGCCGAGCAACAGCGCTCCGAGCACCGCAAGCGCGATAAGACCGAGCCCGGTGAACGGCAAGCCGCCGCCCCCGCCGTCCGCGTCGTCCGCGGCCCCAGCGTCGATCGTCGCGACCGTCTGCTCGACGTCGCCGCCGCCTCCGGAAGTCGGCGCTCCGCCGCCGCCGTTCGGGTCGTCGCCGGGGTTGCCGCCGGGGCCACCGCCCGGCCCGTCCGGCGGGTCGCCGCCGCCCGGCGGCTCTCCCGGAGGATCGGACGGCGGCTCGCCGGGGCCGCCCGGCTCGCGCGGCACGCTCTGCTGCACCTCCACGACCTGCTGGAAGGTCGGCCGGTTGATCCAGTGGATCAGCGGCTGGGTGATCGCGCCGGCCGCCGTATGGGCCACCGTGTCGTAGCAGTACTGATCCTCGAGCGCCTCGCCGTCGCCTCCCTCGTCGCAGATGTCGTCCTCGTCGTAGAGGCTCGCGCGCGGCGTGGCGATCGCGGCTTTCAGGGTGGGCTCGAGCACCTTCTCTCGGCAGTCGGCGAGCGTCCCCTCGGCCTGGGCGTTGCCGCCGCAGTAGATGCGCGAGTAGCGACCCTCGACGTCCTCGCCGAGGGCGTTGCGGATGTCCTTCTCGACGTAGCCGTAGAAGCCGGTCTGGTAGGCCGAGCCGAGGTGGGCGCCGTGGTTGTTCGGCTCGTTGTCGATCCCCCCGAGCCCCAGGCGCGCCCTATAGGCCTTGCCGCCGAGCGCGGGCTCGAACATCTTCCACGACCAGGCCACCACGCGTCCATCAGCTGGATCGCGCAGGAGTGATCGTAGGAGTTGACCCTGGTCGAGGTCGCGCCGGTGCGCGCCGTCCTCGTACCAGGCCAGAAGCACCTGCTTGGCGTCCTCGATCCCGGAAGCCCTCCTCGGGGCACGGCTTCTCGCTCCCAGGCCGCCGCCGCCGGGCCTTCCGGCGCCGCGTTGCGAGGCAGGCGCGCGGCAGTCGCCCGCGATCGTCTCTGAGTCGAGCGTCTTCGAGCAGGCACGGCAGCACGGTCGCTGCGTAGTCAACCGTGCCGGGTGCTTCCATCACGTCGATCAGCTCCGCCGGCGAGATCTTCTCGCCGCCCTCGGTGCGAGCCTCGATGCCCTCGTCGAGCGGGATCGAGCGGTAGAGCGAGTGGTAGCTGAAGTTGGCGTCGCTCGCCCGGAAGGCCGGCGCTCGCTTGTTGTTCCAGCTCGTGATGTAGCGCTGGTTGATGACCTGGGGGTGCTCCGAGAACGGCGTGTAGTCGGCGCGGTTGCCGGTCAGCTCGCCGTCGCGGATCGGCTGGTAGCCCTCCCACTCGAACTCGCAGGTCGGAGTCGGAGTCGGGGCAGGCCCGGACCGGGAAGTTGTGGTTGATGCCGTCCGGGCGCTCGGGGTTCTCGCCGGAGTTGTAGTAAGCGATGTCCTCGGCGTCGGTGTAGAACCAGTTGAACGTGTAGCCGATCTCGTCCGCGGCGCGCTGGTAGTCCTCGGCGTCCTGGATCTTGTTGGGGTTGTTGAAGTCGGCCAAACCGCGCGCCGAGTCGATCTCGTGCAGGTAGGTCGAGCGCAGCGACACGTAGACACCGGGTCGCCCTCGATCGTGGCGCGCGCGGTTCGAGGCCGAGCTTGGTCCTGGTTGACGCGCAGGACCCTCGAAGCCGGGCGGGCTGGGATCGGCGGGGTTGGGGGTGAAGGTTTCGCCGCCTCAACACCTCGAACGGCCGGCACTTCCCTCGGTAGACGTAGCCGCGGTAGTCCTGAAGCGACGGGCCCGCCGTTTGCAGAGGTCGAGCGCGAAGGTGTCCACATTGTCCTGGCCGGCGGAGGTGGCGCTCCACGCGTAGTCGACGCCGCGGCCGAGCTGACGTACAGGTTGGTGCCGGCGAACGCGACCCCGCGTGGGCGTCGATGCCCGACCAGATGTCCATCTCCATCAGGAGCTGCGGGGAGAAGTAAGCCGGTCTGCGGGCCGAACACGGCGATCGGGTGGCCCGACTCGGTCTCGCTTCCCGACACGAGCAGCGCGTTCGAGCCGACCCCTCGAGCCTGAGCAGTATTGCCGAAGAAGCCGTTGTTGGCCTCGGCGGCGCTGAAGTCGTCGCCGGACGACTTCGACGACGTCGGTCTCCTTACCGAGCCCTCGTCGGGGATCGCGAGGCTGTCCGGGTCCGGGGCCGGCCGGCGGCTCCTGGTAGGGGGAACTCCGTCGAAGATCGTCGTCGGCGCCTCGGGATCCTCGGCGGAGCGAAGTCCTCGAAGACGGCGCCGGCGTCGAGCCCCGTGCCCTCGGCTTGGTCCTCGAGCGCCTGGAGGAACTGGGCCGGATTCGATCTCGGCGCCGCCGCCCTTGCCGAAGATGCCTCCGACGAGCGAGGCGATCGCGACGACGTCGGTCTTCTTGGTCGGCCGGACCGGCCGTCGGGTTCTCGGGCCCGAGCAGGACGAAGTACTCGCCCGGCATCTTGGTCGTCGAGGCGGGCCTCGAAGACGTACTGGTTGAGCCCCGCGACGTACGCGGTCAGGTCGCGCCTGAGCTTCTCGCCCTGCTTTCCGTAGAGGTTGTCGAACTGGTCGATCTGGCGCTGCAGGTCGTGCTCGGTGTAGGGCGCGGTGGCCCACTGCTCGCGGTCCATCGCACGGTTGCCCTCGGAGCCGCCGATGAACTCCGACAGCTCGGCCTGACCGGCGTGGCGCAGGACGTCGATCAGGAACAGGCGGTCCTCGGCGGCCACGTAGCCGGCGGCGCACATCGCGCCCGCGCGGGCGGCGCCGAAGATGCGGCACGCCGAAGCCGCGGTCGCGCTGGACCGTGACCTCGGCGCACGGGTGGTTGCGCACCTGCGGGTCACAGGGGTCGGTCGCGGTGCCGCACGGCTGGTACCGCTCCTCGACGTCGCCCTGACGCACGCCGAAGCCGCGTCCTTGAAGAACTCGCCGATCTGCCCCGGGGCGAGCGTCGGCGACTCGTAGACCAGGTTTCCGTAGAGGCCGAGCTGGTCGTTGTTGTGCCGCGGGCGGCCCCGGTGGCGCCGGTGGCCCCGAAGAGCGCGACTGCCCGCCGTTGGCCGTCCTGCTCGACCCCGGCGGAAGGATGTTGCGGAACGAGTCGCCCGCGTCCTCGTAGGGACCGGGCTTCGGCTCGGCGAGCGGGCGGTCGCGGGCGCGAGGGTCGCCGCCAGCGGCACGAGCACGGCTGTCACCGCGCGCTTCACGCGCGAGACTCTACTCCGGGCCGCGGGTTCCGCGCGCCGGCTACGCGACGACGGCGACGGCGTCCTGCGCGATGTCTCGATCTCCGCCGGCAGCGCGCTCGAACTCGTCGTCGGAGAGCGCCGGCGTTCCCTCGAAGGGCAGCTCGCGATGGACCTCGACCCACGAGCGGCAGCCGCCGTAGTCGTCGCGCACCTTGACGGTCACGGGACGCGGGATGCGGTAGGTCCGAAGGACGATGACGCAGCGGATGGCGGCGCTTCCACGCGGAGCCGCTTCTCCGCGTAGTCCGGCGTCCAGACGTAGTAGGGCGAGCGCGTCGACGCAGCGCGGGTCGGTGATCAGGTAGCTGGCGGCGACCTCGGCCCAGGCGCCGGATCCGAACCGCGGTCGGGCTGCGGGATCCCGCCGTCCTGCGAGAGCGCGCTGGCCGGCGGCTCGCCGTCCGCCCAGACCCTCCTCGAGCGCGCGCCCGAGCTCGGCCGGTGCGAGTCGCGCACCAGGTCGTTGCGCTGGTGGTCGAAGGTCGGGTAGAGGAAGAAGCGGTCGTGCTCGATCTCGAAGTGCTTGTTCTCCTCGCGGATGCTGCCCTTGCGGAGGGTGAGGAGCCGCTCTCCTCGGCGAGAGCACGCACGGTCACGGCCCATTCTTTGAAGGCGATCGGCATGGAGAAGAGGTGCTGCGGTTCGCGCCCGGCGACGGGTCCGTGCTGGCGGCGCGAGGGCGCGCATTCTACGAAATGGGTGCCGGATTTCCAAGGGCGCCGCCGCGGCCGGCGACCTCCATCACGGCGGCGAAGTCGGAGCCACTACCGCCGCGAGCCCGGCGCAGGCTCGCGCGCGTAGAGGCGCTCCGCGGCCGCGGCGAGGCTGAAGGCACGCCCCGGCCGCGCGCCTCCTCGAGGCAGTGACGGACGTCCTTGAGCATGTGGTCGAGCTTGAACAGCGGCTCGAAGTCGTGGTCCAGCATCGGTCGCGCCTTCAGATCGAGCATCGCCGAGGCGCCGGATCCCGCGGCCACGACGCGCAGCATCGCGTCCAGATCGAGGCCCGCGGCGCGCGCCAGGTGGAGCGCCTCGGCCAGGGTGGCGGCGTTGACCGCGGCCAGCGTGTTGTTCACCAGCTTGATCATCGAACCGTCGCCCCTGCGGCCGACGTGCACGACGAGCTCTCCCATGGCGGCGAACAGCGGTCGAGCGAGCTCGAAGGCCTCGACGCGCGCCACCGACCATGACGGTGAGCGTGGCGTCCTCGGCCTTCGGGCGCGAGCCGGTCACGGGCGCGTCCAGGAAGGCGACCTGGCGCTCGGCGAGGCCGGTCGGCGATCGCGCGGCTGGCGGTGGGCGCGATCGTCGACATGTCGGCGCGAGCGCGCCCTCGGCGAGGCCCTCGGCGCGCCGTCCGGGCCGAAGAGCACCCTCGACCTGCGGAGCGTCCACGACCATCGTGATCGTCGCCTCGCGTGGCTTGCCGCCTCGGCGGGTGTCGCGGCCCGCGCGCCCCGTGCGCCTCGGCCAGCCCCTCGGCGCGCGCGCGCGTGCGGTTCCAGGCGGTGACTTCGAAGCCCGCGCGGCAGAGGTTCGCCGCCATCCGCGCGCCCATGATCCCGAGGCCCAGAAAGACCCGCTCGACGCGCTCAACCTCTGCCATGTCCACCTCCTGTCCGCCGCCGCCGGGAGTCTCGATGCGCATCCGATCGCCCGGCGCGAGCTCGCCGTCGACCTTACCCGGGAGCTCCACGCCGTTCAGGACGTTCCGACCGCGCTCGCCGGGCCCTCCCCGCGGCTCCGAGGTGCGTGCCGGCGGCGTTCGGTGATCAGCGAATAGCGCATGTCGGCCGAGCGCCTCGAGCTCACGCACGACCCCGTTCCCGCCCCGGTGCTCGCCTGCTCCACCGGATCCGCGCCGGACCGAGTACTCGACCGCTCGCAGCGGGAACTCGAGCTCGAGGGCCTCGATCGGCGTGTTCAGCGTGTTGCTCATCGCCACGTGCACGGCGCTCGGCCCGTCCGCGTCCGCGCAGGCGCCCTGCCCGCCGGCGAGCGTCTCGTAGTACGTGAAGTCGTCGTTTCCGAGCGTGAGGTTGTTCATCGTGCCCTGGCCGAGTGCCTGACCGAATGCGCCGAGCACGAGGTCCGCGACGCGTGACGAGGTCTCGACGTTCCCGGCCGCGACGGCGGCCGGGGGACGGGCGTTCAGGAGTGACCCCTCAGGCGCTATGACTCTGACCGGCCTGTAGGCCCCGGCGCTAGGCGGCACGTCCGGGTCCGTCAGCACACGGACCGCGAAGTAGCAGGCGGACAGCGTCACGGCGAGCGGGCAGTTCAGGTTGCCGTCGTGCTGGTCGGCCGAGCCGGTGAAGTCGAGCAACAGCCCCTCGCCCCCGACGCTCGCCGTCAGGCGGAGCGGTAGATCGTGCTCGCCGGCCTCAAGCACGTCGCGGGCGTCACGGTCGCCGTCCGGGAGCTGAGCGATCCGGGCGCGCGTGCGCCGCTCCCCGTAGTCGAGCGTCTCCCGCATGGCCTCGCCCAGCGCGCCGAGGCCGCTTCTGGCGGCGAGCTCCTTAAGCCGCATCCCTCCGGTGCGGTTGGCGGCGAGCTGGGCGCGCAGGTCGGCGCGGCGCTGGGCGGGCGCGCGCATCCCGCCGGTGAGGTCGTGGAGCAACTCTTCGTCGAGCCGTCCGGCGCGTGCCAGCCGAGTGGGCGGGATCACCACGCCCTCGTCGTCCAGCACGCGCGAGTCCGCGGGCATGCTGCCGGGTGTCGCGCCACCCACGTCCGCGTGATGGGCGCGGCTGGCGGCGAAGCCGACGAGCTCGGCTCCCGAGAGCACCGGCGAGATGACGGTGATGTCCGGCAGGTGCGTGCCGCCCCGGTAAGGGTCGTTCAGGACCCAGGCGTCGCCCGAGGAGTGGTCCTCGCCGACCACCGCCGCTACCGCCGAGGGCATTGCCCCGAGGTGGACGGGAATGTGCTCGGCCTGCATGACCATCTGCCCGTCGGGGTCGAAGAGGGCGGTGGAGGCGTCACGGCGCTCCTTCACGTTCGCGGAGTGGGCGGAGCGGACCAGCACGACGCCCATCTCGTCACACGCCGCCCGTAGCGCGCCGACCATGACCTGGAGGCTCACCGCATCCATCAGCCGCGCTCCAGGACGATCGTGCCGTCGACGTCCGCGCCGCCGGACCAGCCGGGAGGCACGACTAGCGTGGCCTCCGGCAGCTCGCAGATCGCAGGGCCGGACACACGGGAGATCGCCCCGCCGAGCACCTTCGCTTCCATGCGGCGGCCGTCGAAGAGGGCGCTTCGAGTCGTCTCCTCGGCGGCGGCGCCGTCGTTCCCCGGGATCAGGTCGGCCGCCGGCTCAGCGACTGTCACGCGTACGGTCACGAGCTCCAGGTCGGCGTGGGAGTCGGCATAGCCGTAGCGCTCCTCATGCGCCGACTCGAACGCGCGTCGCAAACGGCCCGGGTCGGGTTCCGGCGCCTCCGCGATCGTCAGTTCGAAGGCCTGGCCCGCGTAGCGGAGGTCATAGGATGCCCGCACCTCGGCCTCAGGCGCGTGAAGCTCCTCGCGCCCCCGGGCGGCAAGCCGGGCGACGCTCGCGCCGACCGCCTCCTCGGTGAGGTCCCCGCCCGCCAGCAGCACGCTCTCGACGAGGTCACGCCGGCGCTCGCCGGCCACCAGCCCGAGCGCCGAGAGGACTCCGGACGCCCGGGGCACCACGATGCGCCGCATCCCGAGCTCGTCTGCGATCGCGGCGGCGTGCAACGGCCCCGCCCCACCGAAGGCCACGAGCGCCAGGTCACGTGGATCGATGCCCCGCTCGACGGTGACGACCCGCACGGCGCGGGCCATCTCCGCGCTCGCCACCCGGGCGATTCCAGCCGCCACGGCCTCGAGCTCCAGCTCGAGACGGCCACCGAGATCGGCCAGCGCGCGCCGCGCCGCGCCGAGGTCGAGCTCGACACCGCCGGCGAGTGGGGAACCGCGATCGAGGTAGCCGAGCACCAGGTTCGCGTCGGTGACCGTTGGCTCGAAGCCTCCCCGGCCGTAGCACGCCGGTCCCGGATCGGCGCCCGCCGACCGCGGTCCGACCCGCAAGGCGCCACCGGCGTCCGCCCAGGCGACGCTGCCGCCGCCGGCCCCTACGGTGTGGACGTCCACCATCGGCAGCGCCAGGGCGCGGCCGCCGACCTCGCGTCCGCCGGTGCGCTTGACGCTTCCCGCCTCGGCCAGCGAGACGTCGCACGACGTGCCGCCCATGTCCAGGCAGACGGCGTCCGGCGCGCCTGAGCGCTCGGCCATGCGCGCGGCTCCCACCGAGCCGCCCGCCGGTCCCGAGAGCACCGTCCAGGATCCGTGCCGGGCGGCCGTCCCCGCGTCGGCCACCCCGCCGCCCGACAGCATCACCTCGGGGTTCGGTAACCCGAGGTCGCGCGCCCGCTCGCCGAGCCGCTCGAGGTAGCGGCGCAGCAGAGGCGAGAGAGCGGCGTCGACGATCGTGGTCGCGGCCCGCTCGTACTCGCGGAAGACGCCGGCTGTCTCGTGCGACGTGGAGACATGCGCGTCCGGGACCTCCTCCTCGAGGATGGCGGCCGCGCGGCGCTCGTGCTCGGGATGACGAAAGCCCCACAGGAGGCACACGGCGAAGGCCTCGACGCCCTCGGAGTGCGACAGTGCGCGGATCGATCCGTACAACGCTCGTTCGTCGAGCGGCCTGAGAACCCCCTCCGGGCCCATCCGCTCTCGCACGCCGACGCGCAACCCCGGTGGCACGAGCGGTGGCGGATGTCCGGCGCACAGGCGATAGAGCTCGGCACGCGCTTGCCTCCCGAGCTCCTCGAGGTCGGTGAAGCCCTCGCTCGCAAGCAGGGCGGTTGCCGCGACCTTTCCCTCGAGCAGCGCGTTGGTCCCGACGGTCATCCCGTGAACGAAGCGGTCGACTTCGCCCGCAGTCGTGCCGGCTCGCTCGAGGGCCGTCTCCACGGCGGCCAGCACTCCGTCGGACTGATCGGCGGCGGTGGTCGGCGCCTTCGCGGTCACGACCCGACCGTCGGTCAGCAGCACGGCGTCGGTGAACGTGCCCCCGACGTCGACTCCCAGCACCATCGCCTCAAGGTACCGGCGCTCTCCCGCGCTATCGGAGCACGAAGGGCGGCCCACCCGGCCGCCCCTCGTTGTCCCCTTCGACGGTGCCCGTGCCCCGCGACCGAGTCGCGGGAGAGCGGGCCGCGTTAAGCGGCGATTGGCTCGAGTCCCTCCTCGAGGTGCTTGTGGGACGGGCAGTACTGGCTTCCCGGCAGCGGCACCCGCTGACAGGCCGTCCCCCTGCGCGTGGTGGCGTGGCAGCACAGTGGAGCGCCGTCGAGCGTCACCCCGGCCTGCGCAGCGCGATCGACGTACTCGCTGGCCAGCATCATGTGTCGCTCGATGACGCGGTAGCGCGCAGCTGCCGGTTCATCGGGAAGTACACGCGTACGTCGTTGAAGAGCGTTCGGGCCGGGCGGGCGAAGTAGTGGCGGTCGGTGGCGAGGCGCTCGACGGCCGACTCGCACGCCTGGAGGAAGCGGGCGCGATTCACTCCGCCTCCCCGACCGTGGCGATCCTCCACCACCTCCGGGGCGAGCTCGCGATACATCGAGCGGCTGAAGTGATACATACGCGGGCCTCCCTCGACCCTCGAATGACGACCAGTGCTGCGATAACTCCTGAAGTAGGCGCGAGTATCGCAATGGCCTGTAAAGCGTCGAAGAAGCGCCCGTTAAGGCGCTGTTAACCGGCTACCACGGCAGCTTGAAGTGCTCGTCGGGACCGCGTGAGCCGTCGGGCAGGTTCTTCAGGCCGCGGAGGAAGTGCTCCGCGTCGACCTTGAGGAACAGGCCCGAGGCCTCCGCTACCGGCTCGCCCGCCTCGGTCAGCTCACCGGCCAGGTGGAGCTTGCGGCCATCGATCCCGATGACCCATGCCTCGACCTCGAACGGATGATCGATGAACGCCGGTCGCCGGTAGTTGACCTCGAGCTTTGCTGTGACGGCCGGGACCCGCAGGAGAATGAGAAGCGACCCCAGCGTGTCGTCCAGCACGGTCGCAAGCGCCCCGCCATGCGCGAACCCCGGCGCCCCCTCGTGGCGACGGTCGAAAGTGACATCACCCTTGACCCGCTCGCCCTCCGATCGCAGGCGAAGACCCATGCCGCCCGGATTCTGGTCCCCGCACGCCAGGCAGTGGGGCTGGTGGGGCGGGAGCTCGGTACTCGTCACGGCGCGGGAGCCTAAGGCCTGACCGGTTAGGACCAATGCTCCATGACTGGCGCGCCCTCGCCGCGTACGACCGTGTGCATGCCGTCGAGCCGCGGTTCAGGCATCGTGGCGTCGGAGCGTTGGTGCGCGCCCCGGCTCTCCTCGCGCGCAAGCGCCGATCCGGCGATGCGACGCGCCAGCCCGAAGGGGTCATGGGCGAGCCGGCGCAGCTCGTCCGGCGAGCGCTCGAGGCCGGCCAGCCGCCAGAGGGCGGCGCGGGTGTGCGGCGAGGGAACGGGGGAGGGCCCCGGCTGCGGGCGGCCCGCGGCGGGCGGTGCGGCCCGCGGCTCCTCGCCGGCCGCCATCGCCGCGCGCCTCCCGAACACGAAGCACTCAGCCAGGGAGTTGGAGGCCAGCCGGTTCGCGCCGTGGAGCCCCGTGCAGCCGCATTCGCCCACCGCGTAGAGCCCGGCTAACGACGAGCGCCCGTGAAGGTCGGAGGCGATTCCGCCCATCGTGTAGTGGGCCGCGGGCGCGACCGGGATCAGGTCGCGGCGCGGGTCGAGACCGGCGGCCGCCAGCGCGTTCGCCACGTTCGGAAACCGCGTCATGTCGACGGGGCGCAGGTGAAGGCTCACCGAGGGGGTGCCCTGCGAGTGCAGGCGCTCCCGGATCGCAAGTGCGACTTCGTCGCGGGGTGCAAGCTCGTCCACGAACCGCTCCCCCGCCGCGTCGAGCAGCAGGGCGCCCTCCCCCCTCACGGCCTCGGTGATCAGGAACCCGTCGTCGTCTCCCTCGGCTACGAGCGCGGTGGGGTGAAACTGAACGAGCTCTAAGTCCGCGAGGTCGGCGCCCGCGGCATGCGCGAGGGTCAAGCCCGCGCCAATCGCGCCGCGGGGGTTCGTCGTGCGCTCCCACAGCGCAGCCGCGCCGCCGGTCGCGAGCAACGTGCCGCGTGCGGCCACGGCCACGGCGGTGGCGAGCGTCGATTGGGTGCTTCGTCGCCGGACCGGCTCCGCAAGTAGGCCGATGCAGCGTCCCTCGTGGACCCAGAGGGCACTCGCCGAGGCGCCCTCCAGCACTTCGATGCCCGCGTCCACGGCCACCGCCGCGGACAGCGCGCGCGTGATGCGCCTGCCGGTTGCGCTTCCGCCGGCGTGCGCGACCCGGCGGGCCGAGTGGCCGCCCTCGAGACCGAGCGCGAGAGCTCCGTGGCGGTCGGCGTCGAAGCTCACGCCGAGCGCCGTCAGCTCGGCAAGCCGGGCCGGCGCCTCCTCGCACAGAACGCGTACCGCGCTCTCGCGCGCCGCGCCGCGCCCGGCGGCCAGCGTGTCCGCCATGTGCCGTGCCGGTGAGTCGCCCGGAGTCATCGCCGCCGCCACGCCACCTTGCGCCCAGTAGCTGGCCGACTCGGCGAGCGGCGAGCGCGAGACGAGGACCACCTGCGCGCCCTCGCGCGCCGCGACAAGCGCCGCGAATAGCCCGGCGGCGCCGGCGCCCACGACGGCGACGTCGGCGTGGAGCACGTCTATTGGTGCTTCGGTCGCCACGCTTCTCGGATTACCGTATCGGCATGGCAGAGCCGCTCTACGTACGGCACGCCTCGTCGCTCGAGCACGACACGGGACTTCATCCCGAGGGACCGGGCCGGATACCGGCTATCGAGCGGGAACTCGAGGCGCGCGACTGGCTCGGCTACCGGCGGGTCGAGGCGCCCGCCGTCGACATGGACGTGCTGACCGGGGTCCATCCGCAGGCGTACGTCGACTCGGTTCGCTCCATGAGCGAGCGGGGCGGCGGCGCGTTCGACGCCGACACGCTGGCGAGCGCCGGGTCCTACGACGCCGCCCTGCATGCCGCCGGCGGAGCCTGCTCGCTCGTCGAGGCGCTGCTCGACGGACGCGCTGCCGCCGGCTTCTGCGGCCTGCGCCCGCCCGGACACCACGCCGAGCCGGCCACGGCCATGGGGTTCTGCCTCTTCAACAACGTAGCCGTGGCGGCGCGACACGCCTTGGACTCGCTCGACGCGAACCGGGTCTTCATCCTCGACTGGGACGTCCATCACGGCAACGGCACGAACGACATCTTCCACGCCACGGACGCGGTGCTGTTCGCGAGCATCCACCAGTCGCCGCTGTACCCGGGCAGCGGGTCGCTCGCCGACTCGGGCTCCGGGGCGGGGCAGGGCTACACGATCAACATGCCGGTCCCGCCCGGCTCCGGTGAGGGCGTGTGGCTGGCGCTCGTCGAGCACGTCGTGGCTCCCGTGGGGCGCGCCTACGCGCCGGAGCTGATCCTTGTCTCGGCGGGCTTCGACGCCCACCGAGCCGACCCGCTCGCCGATTGCCGGCTCGAGACGGAGTCGTTCGCTGCGATGGCGCGTCATGTGCGCGCGCTGGCGGACGAGGTCGGCGCGCCGGTGGGGGCGGTCCTCGAGGGCGGCTACGACCTGGATGCGCTGAGCGGATCGGTGGCGGCCACCATGAAAGCCCTGTCGGAGGGTGGCGAGCCCGGCTCGGTCAAGCCGGACGCCACCACTCGCTCGGTAGCCGCGGCGGTCGGCGCGCGCTGGGATGTCTCAATGGCTTGACCCGTGGAGACTTGTCACCGTCCACGACCCATCTCGTGGCCGCCGCGTGTGGAACCGTCGCGCCGCGCCGGCGACGATTGCCTCCTTCGCAGATCGACTCGGACAGGGAGGCAAATCCATGTACCGCGCAATGGGCTATGCCCACGCAACGCTCGACCGAACCACACGGCGCCTTCGGGGAGACCTCGGTCAGGGCACCGTCGAGTACGTCGCACTGATCCTGCTGGTCGCGCTCGTGATGGCCGGCGTGGTCGCGGCCATGAAGGGCTTCAGGACCGACGAGGGCAAGGAGCTTGGCGACGCCATCCTCGGCAAGATCAAGGAGGCGGTGCAGCGGGTGAAGTTCTGAGGCCCGGCGGTGAGGCCGCGGGCGCCCATGCGAACATGGTGCGCATGGCGCTCGACCGCACGCTTCCGGTCGCCGTGTTCGACTCGGGCGTCGGCGGCCTCACCGTGCTTCACGAATGCCTCGTCTCGCTGCCGCACGAGGACTTCGTCTACTTCGGCGACACCGCGCGCTTCCCATACGGCGACCGCTCGCCGGACGAGCTGCGCTCCTTCGCGCTCGAGCTCACCGATCGGTTGCTCGAGGAGGGCGCGAAGCTTTTGGTCGTGGCCTGCAACTCGGCCACGTCCGCGGCGCTGCCCGCGCTCGACGAGCACGTAGCGGGTCGCGTCCCCGTCGTGAGCGTGGTCACGCCGGAGTCCCGCCTGGCCGCCTCCGTAACCCAGAACGATCGTGTCGGCCTGCTCGCCACGCCCGCGACCGTGGCGAGCGGCGCCTACGAGCGCGCGCTGGCGCAGGCCGCCCCGGACGCGACGCTGCATCCGGTCGCCTCCTCGGAGCTGGCGCCGCTGATCCAGGCGGGAGGGGACGTGGACGAGCGCGTCGTCGAGTGCGTCGAGGAGGCGTGCGCCCCACTCAGGGAGGCGGGAGTCGACACCGCGGTGCTGGGGTGCACCCACTACCCCCTTGTTCGGCCGATCCTCCAGCGAACGCTCGGCCGCGGAGTCACTCTGGTGAGCTCCGGGCAGGCGATCGCGGACGAGGTGGAGCGCGAGCTGCGCCGGGCGGAGGTCGACAACGAGCCCGCGCGCCGGGGCGGCTACCGCTTCCTCTGCTCGGGCGATCCGGACGAGTTCCGGCGGGTCGGCACGCGGTTCCTCCAGATGCCGCTCGGCGACGTGCGGCGCGCGCCGGTCGCGCCAGCTCGGCCGGTCGGCCCGCACGCCTCGCCGACCGCGTCGAGGTCGGCGGCATGAGAAACGACGGCCGGGAGCCCGACGCGCTCCGGCCCGTGTCGATCGAGCCGGGCTTCGTCCGCACGGCGACCGGATCGGCGCTGATCGCCGAGGGCGCGACCCGCGTGATCTGCACCGCCTCCGTGGCCGAGGGAGTCCCGCGCTGGATGGCGGGGCAGGGCCGTGGCTGGCTGACCGCCGAGTACGGGATGCTGCCGGCGTCCACGGGCGAGCGAAGGCAGCGGGACGTGTCGAGGGGGCGCCCGGACGGCCGCACCGTCGAGATCCAACGGCTGATCGGCCGCTCCCTTCGCGGCGTGATCGACTTCGAGGCGCTCGGCGAGCGGACCGTGTGGGTCGACTGCGACGTGCTCGAGGCCGACGGCGGTACGCGCTGCGCGGCAATCACCGGGGGCTTCACGGCGCTGCAGCTGGCGTTGGCGCGGCTCGTCGAGAAGGGAAGCGTCGAGCGACTGCCACTCACCCAGTCGGTGGCCGCCGTCTCCTGCGGCATCGTCGGGGGACGCGCGCTGCTCGACCTCGATTACTCCGAGGACTCGTCGGCCGAGGTGGACATGAACGTCGTGATGACCGGCGACGGCGGCCTCGTCGAGGTGCAGGCCACCGCTGAGAGGACGCCCCTCTCGCGCGCGTCGCTCGACGAGATGCTCGCGCTTGCGGCGGCCGGGATCGAGCGACTCAAGGTGACTCAGAGCCAGGTCGCCGGCGGGCTGCCGAGCGGATGAGGCTTCAGCTCGCGTCCCGGAACCCACACAAGCTGCGCGAGCTCGAGGCGCTCCTCCGACCGTACGAGCTGACCCCCCTTCCAGCCGACGTAGACCTTCCTCCGGAGACCGGTTCCACGTTTGCCGACAATGCCCTCGGAAAGGCGCGCGCGGCCGCGATCGCAACCGGTAGACGCTCGATCGGAGATGACTCGGGGATCGAGGCGGCGGCGCTCAGGGGCGCCCCGGGCGTTCGCTCGGCCCGCTTCGCCGGGGAGGGCGCAAGCGACGAGCAGAACCTCTGCAAGCTACTCGCCGACGTAGCGGCCGCCGGTGATCGACGCGTGGCCTACGCCTGCGCGCTCGTCTACGCCGAGCCAGGCGACGGGGGCGTAAGGACGCATCTGGTCGAGGCTCGCTGTGAGGGAACGCTGGCCTTGCAGCCACGAGGCACGGGGGGCTTCGGCTACGACCCGGCGTTCGTGCCCATCGACACCGGGGACGACCGGACCATGGCCGAGCTGACACCAGCAGAGAAGGACGCGATCAGCCATCGCGGGCGCGCCGCACGCGCGTTGCTCGAATGGCTGGCGGCGGAGTCGGCCGCGGCATGAGCCGCCGGCGCACGCTCAACACCGCGCTCGCCGGTGCGGTGAGAGGCCCGGCGAACGTGATCGGTCCCGCGGCCGGGGCACCGCGAAAGACGCGCGTCGCCGCGGTGTCGATCGTCTCGAACTCGGTCCTGATCGTGCTGAAGGTCATCGCGGGAGCGGTTACCGGCTCGATAGCGATCCTCACCGAGGCGGTCCACTCGAGCATCGACCTGGTCGCCTCGGTGATCGCCTACTTCTCCGTGCGGAAGGCCGACGAGCCCGCCGACGAATCGCACATGTACGGTCACGCGAAGGTCGAGAACCTGGCTGCCGCCATCGAGGGGATGCTGATCCTCCTCGGGGCGGGGATCATCATCTTCGAGTCGATCCGGCGGCTCGTGGACGTGGCCGAGGTCGACTCGCTGACGCTCGGTATAGCCGTAATCGGGCTGTCCGCGGTCACGAACGCGGCGGTTTCGACCTACCTCTTCCGACAGGCCCGCCGAACCGACTCGCCCGCGCTCGAGGGCGACGCCGCGCACCTGCGCACCGATGCCCTTACGTCGCTGGGCGTCCTTCTCGGCCTGATCCTCGTCGAGACGACCGGCATCGCGCAGCTCGATCCCGCCACCGCCCTCGTCGTTGCCGGGGCGATCATCTTCGCCGGCGCGCGCATCCTCACGCGCTCGTCACGGGTGCTGGTCGACGAGGCGCTTCCTGAAGCCGAGCTCGCGACGATCCGCGCGGCGATCGAGGCTCACGCCGCTGGTGAGCTGATCGGCTTTCACAAGCTCCGCGCCCGCCGCGCGGGAAGCCGCCGGTACATCGATCTCCACGTGCAGTTTCGCCCGGGCACGACGCTCGAGCGGGCGCACGCCGTGAGCCACGAGCTACAGCGCGAGATCGGCGCTCGCGTCCGCGAAGCGGATGTCCTCATCCACCTGGAGCCCGAGCCGAGGTGACCTACGCGACTGCTACGGAAAGTCGGTGAAGAGGTTGACCGCGGCCGCGGCCGCGACGGCGAGGAACAATCCGAAGTAACCGACGTAGCCGTTGATCAGCAAGACCACCGCGGCGATCACGGACGCCACCACCGTTACGAGCCATGAGATCTGCGACAGGGGCACGCGGGTATTCTGACCGCAGTGCCTCGATCAGCGCTGACGCCGCAGCTCGCCCTGGATCACCTGGGTGAGCTGTCATCCGAGGTTCGCGCGGCGGTGCTGCTCGACGAGCGCGGCGAGCTTGTCGCCCACACGGCTGACGACGCCGAACGCGGACAGCGCCTCGGCGCGCTCGCGCGAGACTTGTTCGAGCGGGCCGACGCGGCCGCGAAGCGCTCCGGCGCCGACGCCGAGCAGGTCGAGGTATCGACGGTGACCGGGACCGTCTTCGCCATGCGAGGCGCGGCTTCCGAAGGCCGGCGTTGGACGATTGCAGTCGTGGCGGAGCGGTTCGCGCTGCCGTCGCTCATGTTCTACGACCTCCTGCGGGTGCTGGCTCGGCTGAGGCCCGAGGCCGCGTGAGCGAGCGTCGCGCCCGACCGGTCCGGGCGACCGGCGTCACCGAGGGGGTGGCCGCGGCGGTCCGTCGCAGGCAGCGCGAACGCGAGCCGCGCGTGGTGCTCTACGGCCGGTCCGGAAGTGCGCGCGTCATCGCCCCCGCGGCGCCCGGGTACGACGATCTGCTCGAGATCGCGGAGCGCATGGTCGAGGCGGCCGGGACCGCGGGCGCACGCTCCGACCGCGACCCCCGCCGCGGGCCCACGGCGTGAGCCTGCTCGGGCGCGACCTCGCGGAGCGCGCCATCGCGCGCGCTCTGGCTCGCGGGGGCGACTTCGCCGACCTCTACGTCGAGGACCGCAACGGGTTGGCGCTTTCGCTCGACGATCGTCGTCTGGAGCGCGCCCAGACCGGTCGCGAGCGCGGAGCGTCCGTGCGCGTCGTCCTCGGCGAGGCGACTTACTTCGGCCACGTGGATGGGCTGGCCGACGACGACGTCCTGAGCGTCGCCGAGTCTGTCTCGCGGGCTCTCGACGCCGACGCGCGCGCGCCGAGAGCGCTCGAGAGTCCCACGGCCGTCTCGAGTCACCCGGTCGGTGAGCGCCCGGAGGACGTCGACGTGGCCCGCAAGGCGGACATGCTGCGCGCGTGCGACGAGGAAGCGCGCGGCGCGGGAGGTGAGGTCGCGCAGGTGACTGTCAGCTATGCCGAGACGCGTCGGCGGGTGCAGGTCTTCAGCTCCGAGGGGTGTACGGCGTCCGACGACCGGACGCGCGTCCGACTCGGGGTACAGGTCGTGGCTCGGCGCGACGGCACGGTCGAGACCGGCCACGAGACTCGCGGTGGGCACGCCGGCTTCGAGCTGCTCGACGAGCGACCGGAGGAGGTCGCCGCGACGGCGGCCGGCAGGGCGTTGACGATGCTCGACGCCGTGGATGCGCCGACGGGGCGCATGCCGGTCGTGGTAGGCAACGGATTTGGAGGGGTGCTCCTCCACGAGGCGGTGGGTCACGGGCTCGAGGCGGACGCCGTCCAGAAGCACGCGAGCGTCTACGCGGGCAAGCTCGGCGAGCGGCTGGCGGAGCCGTTCGTGAACGCCTACGACGACGGGCGCAAGCCCGGCGAGTGGGGAAGCGACGGCATCGACGATGAGGGCACGCCCACCCAGATGACGAGGATCCTCGAGGATGGCCGTCTCACCTCCTACCTCTACGACCTCCTTCGCGCACGCAAGGACGGCGTCGCATCGACCGGGAACGGCCGGCGCGAGTCCTTCCGCCATCTCCCCGTCCCGCGCATGACGAACACCTACTTCGCTCCGGGTGACGCCACCGCCGACGACTTGATCGCCGGAACCGACCGGGGCTTGTACGCGGTGTCCTTCGGCGGCGGCCAGGTGGAGCCGGCCACCGGCGACTTCGTTTTCGGAGTGTCGGAGGGCTACCTCATCGAGGGCGGAGAGGTGACCGCCCCGGTTCGCGGCGCCACGCTGATCGGCAACGGGCTCGAGGCCCTGCGGGCGATCGACGGCGTGGCGGGCGATCTGCGCATAGCCACCGGTTTCTGCGGAAAGGCCGGACAGCGCGTGGCCGCCGGCGTCGGCCAGCCCCACGTGCGCATACGTGGGCTCACCGTGGGCGGCACGGCCGCGTGAGCGCGATGCCCGCTGATCACGCGGCTCCCGCCGACGGGCGTGATCTCGAGGACATCGGCCGGCGCGCGGTCGAGGCCGCCGTCGCGGCCGGGGCCGATGACGCCGAGGCCTGGGTCGAGCGATCCTGGGGGCGGGAGATCCGGGTCTACGAGGGAGCGGTCGAGAGCCTCTCGGAGGCCGGCGCCCGCGGGGCGGGGGTGCGGGTCTTCAACGGTGACAGCCCCGGTTATGCCTACGGCACGGACCTGAGCGAGTCCGGGCTTGCCGCGCTCGCCCGGGCGGCCGCCGGGGCGGCCGCGGTGACCGACCCGGACGAGCACGCCGGGCTGCCCGATGAGTGCGGCGCCGCCCGGGTGACGGAGCTCAGCTCACCGGATCTCGCCGCCTGGAGCACCGAGCGCAAGGTGTCTCTCGCGCTGGAGGTCGAGCGCGCCGCGCGCACCCGACCCGGCGTGACGCAGGTGGAGGACACGGTGTACGCGGACAGCGAGGAGTGTGCCGCCATAGTCAACTCGCGCGGCTTCGCCGCCTCGTACGAGGCCACTTCTGCTTGGGCATATGCGTCGGCGTTCGCCGGCGAGGGCTCGGATCTCATGACGGGGCTCGGGGTCGGTCTCGGGCGCGCGCCCGAGGCGCTCGACCCAGAGGCGATCGGAGGCGAGGCCGCCGACCGCGCGCTGGCCCTCACGGGTGCGCGCCAGCCGGGAAGCCGCCGGTGTCCCGTCGTGCTCGACGCCTTCGTCGCGGCCAGCTTCGTGGGGTTCATCGGCGGGATGCTGTCCGCGGACGCCGTGCAGCGCGGCCGCTCGCTGTTCGCAGATCGCGAGGGTGAGGAGATCGCCGCCCCCGCGCTCCGCCTGCTCGACGACGGCACCCATCCGGACGGCTTCGCCAGCGCGCCGTTCGACGGGGAGGGCTCGCCCAGGCGGCGGACGCCGCTGATCGAAGAGGGCCGGCTCACCAGCTATCTGTTCGACACACGAACCGCCCGCAAGGCCGGACGCGCCACGACGGGGAGCGCCGTTCGCTCCTCTTACCGAAGCCCACCCTCGGTGGGCACGGCGAACCTCGTGATCGAGCCGGGCGACGGTGACTTGGAGGCGCTTGTAGCCACGGCCCGCGACGGCCTTTTCGTCACCGATGTCGCCGGCTTGCACTCCGGCGTGAATCCGATCTCCGGCAGCTTCTCGGTCGGCGCTACCGGCAGGCTGATCGAGGGCGGCGAGCTCGGGCCGCCGGTGCGCGAGATCACGATCGCGAGCGATCTCGTTTCGATGCTTCGGTCGGTTCGGGCGGTGGGCGCGACCGCTCGCTGGGTGCCCTTCGGCGGGAGCGTGAGCGCCGTGCCGCTCCTGCTCGGCGAGATGACGGTCTCGGGGTCCTAGGCCCATAACCCGCAAACTGGGCGGTCTTTCGGCCAGAATCCCGCTTGCCAAGCGGGTTTGGTGCCGCGCCATCCGAGGGCATTGTTAGGTTCGGCAACTCATGCGAGCCCCCATACGGAGGAGGAGCAGGTGACGAAGTCTGAATTCGTGGACCAGGTAGCGGCTGAGTCAGGACTCGGCAAGGGCGAGGCGGCCAGCGCGGTCGACGCCGTCCTCGGCACGATCGAGGAGACGCTCAAGCGCGGCGGTGAGATCAACTTCACCGGATTCGGAAAGTTCTCCGTGGCCGACCGCGGCGCCCGCCAGGGCGTGAACCCCCAGACCGGCCAGCGGATAGAGATCGCCGCGAGCAAGGTGCCGCGGTTCAGCGCCGGGTCGGCGCTCAAGAAGTCCGTCAAGGGCGGCTGAGCCACCGCTCAGCCCGACCGGTCCCCGTGACCGCGGGGTTCGGCAGCCGCAGCCAGTCGGCCACCGGGGCGACCGAGCCCTTCGCGGACCGGCTGGCCGCGCTCGTCGAGGCTCGACACAGCCAGATAGCGCTCGGGCTGGACCCCGACCCCGCCGCGCTGTGGCCGGCCGTCCATGAGACGAGCGCGGACGGGGATCCGGCGGAGCTGACGGCGGCGGCGGTCGCGCGTCACTGCCGCGCCGTCATCGAGGCGGCGGGCGCTGCCTGCGTGGCCGTGAAGCTGCAGCTCGCGTGCTTCGAGCGCCTCGGCGCGGCCGGCTGGGCGGCTCTCGCAGAGACGGCGGAGGCCGCGCGCGGGCACGACCTGCTGGTGATCGCGGACGGCAAGCGCGGAGACGTGCCGGTCACCGCGCGAGCGTACGCGCAGGCGCTGATCGGGAAGACGCCTGGGCCGTTCGGATCGGTGGCCGGCCTGGGCGCCGACGCGTTCACCGCCAACCCGCTGCTCGGCCGTGACTCGCTCGAGCCGCTCGTGACCGCCGCCCGCGAGTGCGGCGCCGGGTG
Organism: Thermoleophilaceae bacterium; assembly: GCA_030447875.1. Taxonomy (GTDB): domain Bacteria; phylum Actinomycetota; class Thermoleophilia; order Solirubrobacterales; family Thermoleophilaceae; genus JAUJOA01. The sequence goes on along the minus strand of JAUJOA010000003.1, from coordinate 76,850 downwards.
CTTCAGCCTCGTCAGGACCTCGAACCCCGGCGCCGCAGACGTGCAGGATCTAGTGGCGGCTGAGGGGCCGGTCCACGAGGCACTCGCTCGGCTCGTCGACGATTTCGGGGCGGATCTGCTCGGGGCGTCCGGGCTGTCCGGGGCCGGAGCCGTCACGGGAGCCACGAGGCCCGAGCACCTCCGGCGCCTGCGCGAACTGATGCCGCGCGCGATCTTCTTGCTTCCCGGCGTCGGAGCCCAGGGCGGGCGCGTGGACGATCTAGCGGCGGCGTTCACGCCGCATCCCGCGGCCGGGCTCGTAGCGGCCTCGCGCTCGATCGTGGACGCGCATGCCGGCGGAGGCGCGGAACCGGCCGCGGCCGCCGCCGCGGCCGCCCACGAGCTCCGCCGCGCTACGTGGAGGCTGGCCACCGGGTAACGACGCCCGGCGGGGAAGCGCCACCGCGGCGAGTACCATCTCCTGGGGGCATGGGCTACCGGAATCGCAGTCCGCTGCGCATGCTGGCGCCCCTGGCGCTGGTGGTGTTCGGCTTTCTCTTCCTGGTCGTGCTCTTCGACTCCTCCGCGGAGGACGACGAGGGATCGAGCGGCGCAAGCGCCGATCAGCAGCTCGAGGAGGACGGTGGCGGAAGCGCGGACAGCCAGCCGTCCACGAAGAAGCGCTACAGGGTCGAGTCGGGCGACACGCTGCAGTCGGTTGCGGACAAGACGGGCGTCGACGTAGCGGAGATCGAGCGGCTCAACCCGGACGTCGATCCGCAAGCGCTCGCGGCCGGTCAGAAGATCAAGTTGCGCGAGTGAAGGGAGCCCCGCGGGCGCTGATCATCGCCGCCCTGGTTGCTCTATCAGGCGCGCCGGCCGCGAGCTCCGCCTCGGCACGCGAGTCGACCGACCGTCCCGAGATCGATGCACCGGCGGCCATCCTCGAGGACGGCCGTACCGGGGACGTGCTGCTGGCGAAGGCGCCCGGCGAGCGGCGACCGATCGCCAGCACGACCAAGCTGATGACCGCTCTCCTCACTCTCGAGCGCACTCGCCCGGGCGAGGTCTTCGCCGCCGGGGGTTATCGGGCGGCGGCCGTCGAGTCGCAGATCGGTCTGGAGGACGGCGAGCGGATGAGGGTGCGCGATCTGCTCACCGCCCTGCTCCTCGAGAGTGCGAACGACGCCGCCGCGACCCTGGCGACCGGAATCTCGGGGTCCGAGGGCGCGTTCGTCGGCGAGATGAACCGGCGTGCGCGAGAGCTCGGACTTCGAGACACCCACTACGAGAACCCCATCGGCTTCGACGATCGCGCGAACTACTCGAGCGCGCGCGACCTGGCGGCGCTGGCGCGCGTCCTTCTCCGCGATCGGCGCTTCGAGGCGATCGTGCGACGTCCACGGGCGGTGCTGAAGAGCGGAGATCGACGGCGCGTCGTCGAGAACCGCAACAGGCTGGTCGGGCGCTACCCACGGATCGACGGCGTGAAGACCGGCCACACGGCCGGGGCCGGGTATGTGCTCGTTGGCTCGGCCACCGGCCGTGGCGCACAGGTGGTGAGCGTCGTGCTGGGCGCAGCCAGCGAGGAGGCGCGCGATGTCGTGAGCCGCGCACTCCTGACCTATGGGCTCGATCAGTTTCGCCGGCGGACCGTGCTGCGGGCCGGGCGCCCAATGGCGAGCGCCGGGGTGACCGGCCGGAGCGGCGAGGTCACCCTTACAACGCCTCGCGACGTCGTCCTGACGGTGCGGCGCGGCGGTGGAGAGGTTCGCACCCGCGTGTCGGCGCCGGACGAGCTCGAGGGTCCTTTGGCGCCCGGCAGCCGTATCGGCTCCATCGAGGTGCTCTACGACGACGACGTTGCTAAGACGGTGCCGCTCGTCACGGCCGGAGCAGTGGCGGAGCCCGGCACGGTGGCCCGGGTGACATCGGCGCTGAGGCCCCCCTTGACCTGGATCGCCGTGGCCGCCATCGTGTTGGCGAGCGCGCTGGCGGTGTTCCGGATCCGATCGACCACGCTCGCGCGCCGCGCTGCAGATGATCATCACGGTCACACTTAACGCCGCCGTCGACAAGACCCTCGCCGTTCCGAACTTCAGGTTGGGGCGCAGGCATCGCGCGGTCGAGCAAAGGGCCATGGCGGGCGGAAAGGGCGTCAACGTGGCGCGCGCGCTGAAGGCGCTCGGCCAGCCGGTGATCGCGACGGGTGTGGCCGGAGGCCCCACCGGTACGCGGATCATCGAGCAGCTCACCGACGAGGCGATCCTGAACGACTTCGTGCGCATCCGCGAGGAGTCGCGCACCTCGACGGCCGTGGTCGACCCGACCTCCGGCGAGCAGACCGAGATCAACGAGCACGGGCCGCAGGTCTCCGAGGCCGAGCTCGAGCTCTTCAGGGACAAGCTCCTCTACCTCGCCAAGGGCGCCGGCGTCTGCGTGTTCGCCGGCAGCCTTCCGCGCGGAGCCGATCCGGGCCTCTACGCCGAGCTCGTCCACGAGATGAAGAAGCTCGGGGTGACGACCGTCCTCGACTCGGAGGGGGAGTCGCTTCGCCTCGCGACGCGCGCCGAGCCGACCGTCGTCACGCCGAACGAGCTCGAGGCCGAGGAGCTCGTCGGCCATGAGTTCGACGACGAGGAGGACCGGCTCGTGGCCATGAGGGAGATCTTGGAGCTCGGCGCGAAGGAGGCGGTCATGACGCAGCCGGCCGGGTGCCTTGCGCTGATCGGCGATCCCGACGGCCCGCCGCAGTCACACCGGCTCTACCGGGTCACCGTCGACCCGGTCGACACGCCGGTGTCGGGTGTCGGCTCCGGCGACGCCTTCCTCGCGGGGTACGTGGCCGCCCGCTACGGGGGCAGTCCGCCCGAGGACGGCCTCCGCTTCGCGGTCGCCTGCGGAGCCGAGTCGACGCAGCACTTCGGCGCCGGTGTGCTCGACCCGAGGGCAGTCGAGCGGCTGGCCGGCGAGGTGAACGTCGAGGCGGTCTCCGAGCCCGCGCTGGAAGCGCGCGGATAGAGCCCGCAACCACCGGATTTTCGGCCCCCTGCAGTCGGCCGCCGCGCTGCTAAGGTCAATTTCGGGCTCGCCCCGCGCGAGCTTTCGATCCGCCGCCGAACCTAGGATGCCGCCATGGAAGTAGAGATCGGCCGGGGCAAGAAGGGCCGTCGCGCCTTCGGCTTCGACGACATCGCCATCGTGCCCTCTCGCCGCACCCGCGACCCGGACGACATCGACATCACGTGGACGCTCGGCCCCTACCGGTTCGAGCTGCCCCTGCTCGCGGCGGCGATGGACGGGGTCGTGTCTCCCACCACGGCCGGCATCGTCGGCAAGCTCGGCGGGCTGGCGGTGATGAACCTCGAGGGCGTCTTCACGAGGTACGAGGACGCCGACGACCAGCTCGAGCGGATCTCCAAGCTGCCGCCCGAGGCGGCGACCTCCGAGATGCAGCGCATCTACTCGGCGCCGATCATTCCCGAGCTGCTCGGGCAGCGGATCCGCGAGGTCAAGGAGCAGGGTGTCGTATGTGCGGCGTCGCTCACGCCCCAGCGGGTGCTCAAGCACTACGACGCGGTGCTCGAGGCGGGCCTCGACATCCTCGTCATCCAGGGCACGGTCATATCCGCCGAGCACGTGTCCACGACATCGGAGCCGCTCAACCTGAAGGAGTTCCTGAAGGAGGTGCCGATCCCCGTCATCGTCGGTGGCTGCGCCTCCTACTCCACCGGCCTGCACCTGATGCGCACGGGCGCCGTGGCGGTTCTCGTCGGCGTCGGGCCCGGAGCCGCGTGCACGACTCGAGGGGTACTCGGAATCGGCGTGCCCCAGGCCACGGCGATCTCGGACGTCCAGGCCGCCCGCTCACAGCACATGCTCGAGACCGGGGACTACGTGAAGGTGATCGCCGACGGCGGGATGGGCAACGGGGGCGACGTCGCCAAGGCTTTCGCCTGCGGAGCCGACGCGGTGATGATCGGCTCCCCGCTGGCGCGCGCCTATGAGGCGCCCGGGCGCGGCTTTCACTGGGGCATGGCCACCTTCCACCCGTCGCTGCCGCGCGGCGCGCGCGTCAAGACGACCCAGAACGGCACGCTCGAGCAGATCCTCCTCGGCCCCGCGCACGAGAACGACGGCACCTTCAACCTCATGGGCAGCCTGCGCACCTCGATGGCCTGTGGCTACGAGGACATCCCGTCCTTTCACCGCGCCGAGGTGATGGTGGCGCCGGCGCTCCAGTCGGAGGGCAAGCGGCTCCAGCGAGACCAGGCGATCGGGATGGGCAGCGGCGGGGCCGCCGCTGCCCCGTCTCGCGACGGGATCACGAACGGCAGCGGTCCCGCCCCGGCGGTCCCCAGCGAGCCGACGCCCGTCGGCGAGTGACGCGGCCGGCCGGCGCGCGGGCGGTCCGACAGGATCGGTCGACCGCGGCGGGAGCGGTCGCCGAGAGGGTCGTCACGACGCGCGAACGGGCGGCTCCGCACGCCGAGATCGCCGAGGGCGGACGGGGTGATGCCCAGGCGGTCGAGGAGGCGCTCGTCCTGGACTTCGGCGGCCAGTACTCGCAGCTCATCGCTCGCCGGATCCGCGAGTGCGGCGTCTTCTCCGAGCTCCTGCCGCACGACCTTCCGCTCGACGAGATCCGGCGGCGCGCACCGCGAGGGCTGATCCTCTCGGGCGGACCGGCCTCCGTCTACTCAGAGGACGCCCCGCGCCTGCGGCGCGAGCTCCTCGAGCTGGGGATTCCCGTGCTCGGCATTTGTTACGGCATGCAGGCGATGGCTCGCGAGCTCGGCGGACGGGTCGAGGCGGCCGAGAGCGGTGAGTTCGGCACGACGCCGCTCACGGTCACAGAGCGCGGGCTTCTGCTTCGCGCCCTGCCGGACCGGCAGCAGAACTGCCTGATGAGCCACCGAGACAGCGTCTTCGAGGCACCGCCGGGCTTTACGCCGCTCGCGTCCTCGCCGCACAGCCCGGTGGCCGCCCTGGAGGACGCCGAGCGCGGCCTCTACGGGATCCAGTTCCATCCGGAGGTCGTCCGCACCCCGCACGGCACCGAGATCCTCGCGACGTTTCTCGAGGACGCCTGCGGGTGCCACATGTCGTGGACGGCTGCGTCGATCGCGGAGCAGCAGATCGCGCGCATCCGCGAGCAGGTGGGAGACGGCAAGGTGATCTGCGGGCTCTCGGGCGGCGTCGACTCGTCCGTGGCTGCGCTGCTCGTGCATCGCGCGGTCGGGGACCAGCTCACGTGCATCTTCGTCGACCACGGGCTGATGCGAAAGAGCGAAGGCGATCAGGTCGTCGCGGCTTTCAGAGACAACTTCAAGGTCCCGCTCGTCGCGGTCGACGCCCAGGATCGCTTCCTCGACCGGCTGAGCGGCGTGACCGACCCCGAGGCGAAGCGCAAGATCATCGGGACCGAGTTCATCCGGGTCTTCGAGGAGGAGGCGGCGAAGCTCGACGACCCGCGCTACCTCGTGCAGGGGACGCTCTACTCCGACGTGATCGAGTCGGGCGGCGGCACGGGCGCTGCGACGATCAAGTCTCACCACAACGTCGGCGGCCTCCCCGAGGACCTCGAGTTCGAGCTGGTCGAGCCGCTTCGGACGCTGTTCAAGGACGAGGTCCGTGAGGTGGGGGCGGCGCTCGGGCTTCCCGAGCGCCTCGTCTGGCGCCAGCCCTTCCCCGGCCCTGGTCTCGGGATCAGGATCGTCGGCGGTGAGGTCACGCGCGAGCGCCTCGATCTCCTCCGCGACGCCGACTTCGTGCTGCAGGATGAGATTCGCAACGCCGGCCTCTACCGCCAGCTCTGGCAATCCTTTTGCGTCCTGCCCGGCGACCTGCGCTCGGTCGGCGTGCAGGGCGACGAGCGCAGCTACGGATACGTGGTAGTCATCCGAGCCGTGACGAGCGACGACGCGATGACCGCCGACTGGGCACGCCTGCCCTACGACCTGCTGGAGCGCACCGCCTCCCGGATGATCAACGAGATCCCGCAGGTGAACCGCGTGGTGCTCGACATCACCTCAAAGCCCCCGGGAACGATCGAGTGGGAGTGACGCGGCAAAGTTGGATACCGATCGTGGTACTCACAGAATCGCCGTAACCGCCCCGTAGGGGCCCGACCGCAGGGGCTCCGAAAACCGAGTCTGCCAAGGACGCAGGGTCGAAGCCTTGGTGGGCCAAGGCGAGACCCGAGGACGCCGGCAGGCGAAGGTTTGCAGGGGCCCCTGCCTAGCTGTAGGAGTCCCAGTACTTAAGCGACGGCGTCGCATCGAACGCGTCGCCACCCTCGTACCAGCCCGGCCCGCTCCAGAGCTCGAAGTGAAGATGGCAGCCGGAGGCGTTCCCTGACTGGCCGACGTTCCCGAGCCGCTGGCCGGTGCGCACCCGCTCGCCCTCCCGCCGCGGCGACGGGCGCCGGAGGTGCATGTAGACGTAGTCCACCTTTGTCTTCTTGCCGTCGATTACCAGGTAGTAGCCGGCCGCGCTGTGGTACGCCCGCGTCTGAACGGTGCCGCCGCGGGCCGCCTGGAGGTCCGTGCCGCAATCGGCGAAGACGTCCTGCCCCCGGTGCCCGCGACCGGCGCCGAAGCCGTCACCGTAGGTGTGACGGCCGCGAACCGGGAAGTAGTTCCGGTAGAACCTGAAGGCGTCGCGATCGCGATCGCCCTCGGCGGCGCTGCTGGAGGTGAAGCCCTGGCTGTCCTCCGCGGTGAGGCGGAAGCGATAGCGGCCGTCGCGCCTGAGGTCTCCGTCAATCACGCCGCGCCACCGCACGCGTTGGACCTCGTCCGACTCCACGGGCGGGGGCCTCCAGGTCTCGATCACGCGCCCGCTGGAGTCGTTGATCAGGTCGATCTTGACCTCCACCGGCTTCGGATCGGTCACCCGGTAGTAGAGCTTGATGGACTCCTCGGCGCGGTAGTAGACCTTCCGTGCGTTGGTGGCGGTCTCGACCCGAGGACCCTCCGGATCGCCGGGCCCCGAGGCGCGGACGAGATCTTCCGCGGCGGCCCCCGAGGGCAGCACGGCGCTCGCGGCGAGCGCGGCCACCGCCAGCGCGCCGGCGGCCAGCCGTCCTCGTCTCGGTACGTCTCGTTCGCCCGCTTCCCGCACGGTCTTCGCCCCTCTTTCTCGTGCCTACGGGGTTAGCTGACGGGCTCGCGCCGAAAGAGCGGCGCTACGGACCTGCGAGCGCTGATGCGCTCAACCGATTCGCCCCTCGACGGTCACCTTCGACCGCCGATTGGTTCCCCCGTTCCCCGGCGCAGTCGCCCGAGGATTCGGCTGGCTTGTCGGACCAGCGCGGCAGTATAACGAGGAAACTCGGCGGAACAAGCGCCGCGGGCGGACATGACCTGGCAGCCACCGGAAGCCGCCGTCGCAGGACGGGCGGGAGCGCGTACCGTTTCGTCACGGCCCGGTGTGTCAACATGTCCGCTGCCGCGCGGCTCAGCGTCCACGGCTCCGGCCGGGCCCCGCCCGGCCCTCAGTCATGAAGACCTTCGCAGCAAATCCCGCTACGCGCGAGCGCAACTGGCTCGTGGTCGACGCCAGCGGCAAGACGCTCGGCCGTCTGGCCACTCAGATAGCGGATGCGCTCCGCGGGAAGCGCAAGCCGGAGTACACGCCTCACTGCGACGTGGGCGACTTCGTCATCGTCGTCAACGCGGAGAAGATCGCGGTGACCGGCAACAAGCTCGAGGAGAAGCGTTACTACCGCCACTCGGGTTATCCGGGAGGCCTGCGGTCCCGCACCCTCGGCGAGATGCTGGCGCGCCGTCCGGAGGAGGTAATCCGGCTCGCGGTTCGGGGAATGATGCCGCGGAACCGCCTGAGCCGTCAGCAGCTGACGAAACTGAAGGTCTATGCCGGGGGCGACCACCCGCACGCCGCGCAGAAGCCGGAGCCGATGGAGGTGGACGCCCGATGATGGACGACGAGCGCACGAGCCCCGAGGGGCCCGACGCAGGAAACGCTCCGGGCGCCCAGCCCGAGGAGAACGCCGGCCGGGAGGACATCCCCGAGGCCGCCCCGAGCGAAAGTCAGGCGGCCGAGGCGCCGGAGCACGGCGGGCCCGCGACAGACGCCCCCGCGGGCGACGCCCCCGCGGCCGACGCCAACGAGGCCGACGCCGCAGCCACCGAGGAGCCACCGGCCGAGGTTGCGCGCCCGGCGGAGGACGCGGCGGCGGCGTCGGAGCCCCTGACCGCCGATGCGCCCGGCGCTCCGCCGGGCCAGTCGAGCCAGCCGGAGCGACCGCGCCCTCGCCGCGACGAGCCCGCCGCCGACGAGGCCCCCGAGGTGGTGCCGGGCGCCGACCTCGAGCCGGACCTGGTCCTCGACGAGCCGTCGACTCAGGCCGACCCCTATGCCGAGGAAGGCGCTGCCTACGCGGAGCCCGCCAGCGAGGACGACGCGGTGGCCGAGCCCTCGCCCGCCGTCGTGGAGGCCGGGGCCGGGCCTGAGGAGGCGCCGGAGCCCCGGACTCCGATGGAGCTCGCCGCCGACGCGCGCTACCAGGCCACCGGCAAGCGCAAGACCTCGGTCGCGCGCGTCATCCTGAAGCCAGGCAGCGGCGCCTACATCGTCAACGGGCGCTCGCTCGAGGAGTTCTTCCCGCGGCCGACGCTTCAGAAGACCGCCCGCCAACCGCTGAGCACGGCGGGGTACGACTCGCGGATGGACGTCGTCGCGAAGCTGCACGGTGGCGGGGTGTCCGCCCAGGCCGGCGCCCTTCGCCACGGCGTTGCACGTGCGCTCGTCGAGGCGGATCCCAACCTTCGCGGCGAGCTGAAGCGCAGGGGCTTTCTCACACGCGACCCGCGCGTCAAGGAACGCAAGAAGGCGGGCCTCAAGAAGGCCCGCAAGCGCCCGCAGTTCTCGAAGCGCTGATCCGCCGGTGGCGGCGGAGGCGAATGTCGCGGCGGCGGATGTGCCGTCCGCCCACGGACCCTCTCCCAAGCGGTTGTTCGGGACGGATGGCGTCCGCGGGGGTGCGGGCGACTTTCTGACGCCTGAGCTGGCGTTGGCGCTGGGTCGAGGGGCGGCGACCGTGTCCCCGGTCGAGTCGCCGCAAGTGCTGATCGTTCGCGACACTCGGGAATCGGGCCACATGCTCGAGACCGCGCTCGCCGCCGGAGTGGCGGCCGCAGGCGGACAGGCGTTGCTCGGCGGCGTTCTGCCCACCCCCGGTGCGGCGCTGCTGGTGCGCCGCTTCGGCTTCGACCTCGGAGCGGTCGTCTCCGCCTCCCACAACCCGTTCCAAGACAACGGCATCAAGTTCTTCGGCCCCGACGGGACGAAGCTGTCACACTCGGAGGAGGCTCGCGTGGAGGAGGCTGTCCGCGCGCGGTCGGACGGTGCGCTGGGGATGGAGAAGCGTCCGGGACGCGTTCGCGAGCTGCACGGGTCGAGCTCCGACTACCTGCGCGAGCTCGAGGGGCGCTTCAGCGGCCTCGACCTGACGAACGTGCATGTGTTGCTCGATTGCGCGAACGGCGCCACTTACCGGGTGGCACCGGAGATCTTCCGGCGCCTCGGCGCGGAAGTGACGGCTGTGGCCGTCCAACCAGACGGCCGCAACATCAACCAGGAGTGCGGGTCGACTCACCTCGAGGGACTGACGGGGCGGATGGCGGACGAGGACTTCGACATCGGGTTCGCCTTCGACGGCGACGGCGATCGAGTGCTCGCGGTCGACCGGCGCGGCGAGGTGGTGGATGGAGACGAGTTGATCGCGCTCGCCGCTCTGCACCTGCGCGGCCGCGGAAGCTTGCCCGGCGGTGGCGTCGCGGTCACCGTGATGACGAACTACGGCTTTCATCAGGCGATGGAGGCGGCGGGCGTGCGGGTGGCCACCACGCCGGTCGGCGACCGCCACGTTCTGCTCGAGCTGATCGAGCGTGGCTGGGCGCTGGGCGGCGAGCAGTCCGGCCACATCATCGACACGAAGTTCGTGCCCTCGGGCGACGGGATCGCCGCCGCCCTGCTCACGCTCGAGGCGCTGGCGGGCCGTGACCTCGCCGAGCGGGACTCGATGAGAAAGCTTCCTCAGCGGCTGGTCAACGTGCGCGTGGCCGACGCCGCGCGGCTCGAGTCAGCGACCTCGATCTGGGAAGCCGTCGCTCGTGAAGGCGAGCTCCTCGACGGCCGGGGACGCGTACTCGTCCGACCCTCGGGCACCGAGCCCGTGGTGCGGGTGATGGTCGAGGCGCCCGAGCCCTCGGAGTGCGACGAGGTGACCCGGCGACTGGTCTCGACCGTGGAGCACGAGCTCGGCTGACGCCGTTTTCGCGCCCTGACCCGCTGGTAGCATCGTCTCAACCAGAAGGGGTTTGGGAGAGCCGCGCTGAAGCGGCTCTTTTTGGTTGTCGACGGGCCGCCGGCTGACGCCTCCGGCCGGGCGCGAAGGAGGTGACGCGGGACCCGTGTGCGGGATCGTCGGATATGTCGGAGCCCGGCCGTGCCGCGAGCTCCTTCTCCAGGGCCTCGAGAAGCTCGAGTACCGCGGCTATGACTCCGCCGGCGTGTCGTTGCTCGCCGACCACCGGATCGACTCGGTGCGCGCGGTCGGAAACCTGGCCTGCCTGCGCGAGGCCGTGGCCGGGCGAGCCGCCGCCACCGACGGGGCGGTGGCGACCGCCGAGCTGGAGCCGACCACCGGTATCGGGCACACCCGCTGGGCCACGCACGGCAGGGTCAGCCAGGAGAACGCGCACCCGCATTTCGACTCGGCTGACCGGTTCCACATCGTGCTCAACGGGATCGTCGAGAACTTTCCGGAGCTCCGCGCCCGCCTGATCGAGAGCGGCGCGGAGTTCACGTCCGAGACCGATGCCGAGGTCGTTGCGCACCTGGTCGCCGAGCATTACGGCGGCGACCTGGTCGAGGCCGTGGGCCGCGCGTACGCCGAGCTCCGCGGGCACTACGCGTTCGTCGCCATGGCCGCCGACGAGCCCGATCTCCTCGTCGGCGCTCGCAAGGAGCCGCCGCTCGTGGTGGGGGTCGGCGACGGCGAGAGCTTCATCGCCTCGGCCATCCCGGCCTTTCTCCAGGAGACCCGCCGGGTCCAGATCGTGAAGGACGAGGAGATCGTCGCCGTGAGGCCGGATCGAGTTGAGTTCTTCGACGCGAACTCGGGGAAGCCGATCGAGCGTCCCGAGGAACAGATCGACTGGGACGAGGAGGCGGCCGAGAAGGGCGGCTTCGAGACCTTCATGCTGAAGGAGATCCACGAGCAGCCCGAGGCGGTGGCCGAGACGATCGGCGATCGGCTTCGTGAAGACCACGTCGACCTGGGGGAGATCGGCGTGTCCGACTCCGAGCTCCGCGACCTCAAGCGAATAGTGGTCGTCGCCTGCGGGACCTCCTATCACGCCGGGCTCGTGGGCCGCTACGCGATCGAGCACTGGGCCCGCGTGCCGGTCGAGATGGATATCGCCTCCGAGTACCGCTACCGTGACCCCGTCGTCGGCGAGGGAGACCTCGTGATCGGCATCTCGCAGTCCGGCGAGACGGCGGATACGCTCGCTGCCATGCGCCTAGCGCGTGAGCGCGGCGCGAAGGTGCTGGCGGTCTCTAACGTCATGGGAAGCCAGGCGACGCGCGACGCCGATGGCGTGCTCTTCACGCGCGCCGGACTCGAGATCGGGGTAGCGGCCACGAAGACCTACGTGGCGCAGGTGGCGGCCATGTACCTCGTCGCGCTCAAGCTCGGCCAGACGCGCGGCACGCTTCCCGCCGGCAGGCTGACGGAGCTGATCGCGGAGCTCCGGCGGGTCCCCGAGCTGATCACGAGGCTTCTCGACACCGCCGATGTGGACATCCGCTCGGCTGCCGAGCGGTTCTCGGGCGCTCAGTTCTTCCTCTACCTCGGCCGCCACGTCGGGCTGCCCGTGTGCCTCGAGGGTGCTCTGAAGCTCAAGGAGATCTCCTACATCCCGACCGACGCCTACGCGGCCGGCGAGATGAAGCACGGGCCGATCGCCCTGCTCGACGAGCGGACGCCCGTCGTGTGCGTGGCCACCGACGCTCCCGTGCTCGACAAGGTCCTCTCGAACATCGCGGAGGTACGTGCGCGCGGGGCGCACGTGATCGCCGTGGCCACGGAAGGAACGACGAGGGTCGCCGACCATGCGGAGGAGGTGGTCTACGTCCCCCGGACCGACTGGCTCCTGCAGCCGATCCTCGCGATCGTCCCGCTCCAGCTGCTCGCCTATGAGATCGCGCGCGCGCGGGGACTGAACGTGGATCAGCCACGCAACCTGGCGAAGACGGTCACGGTCGAGTAGCGCTGCCTGCCCGCGGCGGCCCGGGACTCCGCCTGGCGATCACGGGGTTATCGCCGGTGTCTAGTGACCGGAAGCCAGCTGTCCCGTCGGCGTGGTTGCCCGTGCACGAGCTTGCGCCCACGTCACGAGCTGGCCGCGGTCCTCGTCCCAGAGCTTGAGCCTGACGGCGCGGAGTCCGTCCCACAGCGACAGCGTGGGCACGTCGTGGAAGATCGGATTCTCGTCGTGGGCGCGCTGCAAGTTGTAGTTGGGGATGCGCGCGCTGAGATGGTGCACGTGGTGGAGGCCGATGTTGCCAGTGAAGAACTGGAGCACCTTCGGGAGCTTCAGATACGAGCTGCCGCGCAGCGCGGCGTCGGCGTAGCTCCAGCCGTCGGAGCTCTGCCAGTAGGCGTCCTCGAACTGGTGCTGGACGTAGAAGAGCCATACGCCCGCTGAGCCGGCTAGCAGGATCGTCGGCGTCTGCACGAGCAGGTACTCACGCCAGCCGACAAGCCAGCAGAGGCCGCCGACCAGGAGCGCCAGAGCGATGTTCGTGCCGATGACGCTGCGACGGATGCGCGGGCGCGCCGAGCGCGAGACCAGGCGCGGTTGCACTACCAGCGCCCAGATCGGCCCGATACCGAACATGACGAGCGGGTTGCGGAAGAGCCGGTATCCGAGCCGCTGCTTCCACGGCAGGGCGGCGTACTCGGCCACCGTCTTGGTGGGAACGTCCCCCACGCCGCGCCGGTCGAGGTCTCCGGAGGTGGCGTGGTGGACCGCGTGGTTGTGTCGCCAGCTGTGGAAAGGGGAGAAGACGACGAGCCCCGAGGCGATCCCCAGCCAGGCGTTGGCCCGCTTCGACGCGAGGAATGACCCGTGAGTGCAGTCGTGGAAGACGATGTATGTCCGCAGCAAGAACCCCGCGGCGGGCACCGCCAGGGCGAGGACCAAGAGGTACGAGAGGTCCAGCGCGAGATACATCACGACCGACAGCAGCAGGTAGGGCACGATCGAGGTCGCGATGTCGAGCAGGCTGCGACCGAGATGCGCCCGGGCGTAGGGGGCGATGGCTTCACGCCAGAAGGGCTCCCCGGAGCGCTGCTTGACACTTGGGATGGCTGCCGTGGCCATGGTTCTCAGTCGAACGCTCCGGTCAGGAGCAACACCGCGAGCGTGAGCCCCGCGGAGACTAGCAGCGAGCCGACGCAGCCCAGGCGGTTCGAGAAGAAGGCGATCATGCTGACAGGCGCCGTGCGGCCAGCTTCACTCCCGCGCCGACGGCCGTGACCCCGAGCAGGGAGTAGGCGCCACAGCCCGGGAGGCAGCAGCCGAAGACGCGAACGTTGGTACCGCCCCGATATCCGCGCGATGAGGCCGGCCACCCTCTGCTCCCGTACGGGAACCCACCGTGGCCCCGCTGCGTCGGCCAGCCATAGCCGCGGCGTCGGTGACTTCGGGAGCCGAGCCGGCGGAGGATGTACTCCTGAGCCACCCGACCGGTCAGTGATCTAGGGGGGCGCATCACCGATCACATTATGGTTGCTCAACCGGCGACGGCGCTAGGACCGCAGGCGTCGCAGCCAGATCAGGAGGCCGACGACCCCGGCGCCGGCGACGGCGATGGCGCCCGCCGGCCGCTCGGCCGCTCGGTCGCCGAGCCCGCGGATGAGCGCCCCAGGCCCACCGACCGCGTTCTCGTCCCAGGAAGCGTCACCGAGCGGCGGTCCGAAGACGGCTCCCGCGCCGGTGCGTTGATCGTGGATCGCGCCGACCGCCTCGGGCTCCGATTCGCCCTCCCGATCCTCGGCGCCCGGACCGGTCATCGTCACGCCGGAGTGAACCTCCCGCACACCGCCGCCGGGCGCCCCCACCGCCTCAGTGTCGCCTTCCGCGGCATCCGGCGGCGACGACGCGTCCGCTCGAAGCGCCTCGGCATCGGCGTGCGGGGGCTCAGGATCGAACGGAGCGTCGACTCCTCGAGCTTGGCCCTCGGGCTCCGTCCAAACGGCGGTCTGGGTCAGTGCCTGCTCGTCCGCCTCCGCCGTCTTCACGTCGGCGGGCGCCTGCACCATGGTCGGCTGGTCCGGGGCCGGGGGCGGGGTGCCGGCGGGCTCGCCGGCGCCGTCTTCGTCGTCGCGAGACAGGCCCGGAACGGACAGGATCACTAGCACGAAGCCCGCGATCGTCAGCACGAGGAAGACGGCGCTCTCGAGGGCAAGCATCAGGACGATGCCCGCCGCCATGAGGACGAACGCGAGCAGTATGAGCAAGCGTCTGGCCGAGGTCACGGGCCAGAGGCTAGAGGTTGCGCTGCGAACCGGAAGTCTTGGTGCTCGGTGCCGGCGCGGCTGACCGCGCGTCGCTACGCTCGCCGGTGTGCCGGGGATTGGACTTGACCTGCTCGAGATCGACCGCATGGAGCGGGCACTCGAACGGCGACCGCTGATCGCCGAGCGCCTCTTCACGGACCTCGAGCGCGCGTATGCGTCCAGGCGCGCCCGCCCCGCCCAGCATCTGGCCGCGCGCTTCTGTGCCAAGGAGGCGGTGGCGAAGGCGCTGGGCCTGACGAGCTGGAGCCATCGCGATGTGGAGGTGGTCTCGGACCAGGAGGGGCCGCGCGTTCGCCTGGCCGGCGCGGCGGCCCGTCGAGCCGGGCAGCTCGGTGTCGCGCCCGCCGTATCCCTCACCCACGATCGCATGACGGCGGGCGCCGTGGCCGTGTTGACGCCGGCCCGTCCGCGGTCGAGCCGCTGATGGCGGTCCCCAACTGGCTCGACCCGCTCTACGACGCCGATGAGATGCGGGCTGCGGACGCCTGGTCGATCGAGGAGGCCGGCGTTCCCTCCCTCGATCTGATGGAGCGCGCTGGTGAGGGGCTCGCCCGAGCGGCGACTGAGGTGGCGCGGTCGGCGCTACCCGTGCGAGTCGTGGTCGGGAAGGGGAACAACGGCGGGGACGGGCTCGTGGCCGCCCGCCTCCTTCGCGGCGACGGGCACGAGGTGGACGTCCTCGCGACGGGCGCCCTGGACGATTTCAAGGGCGACGCGCGCTCGAACCTCGAGCGCCTGCCCGGCGCTCGGCCGGCGCCTTTTGCGCCCGGCACACTGGACGGCTCCGGGTGCGTGGTCGACTGCCTTCTGGGGACCGGGTTCTCAGGCACCCCGAGGGAGCCCGTGGCCGGAGCGATCGCCGCGATCAACGAGCAGACCTGCCCCGTCCTCGCCTGCGACGTGCCCTCTGGCGTCGACGCCTCAACCGGTGAGGTGCAGGGGGAGGCGGTTCGCTCGGATCTGACGGTCACGTTCCACGGCTCGAAGATCGGGCTCCATGTGGCCCCCGGGACCTACCACAGCGGGCAGGTCAGGGTCGTCGAGATCGGCATTCCCCGTGGCGCTCCGGCGCCGGGTCGCGCCGGTCTCGTCGCTACCCGCGCGCTCGAGCTGATCCCACGCCGCGCGCGTGACGGCTCGAAGTTCACGTCCGGCGTCGTCGTGATCGCAGGCGGCTCTCGCGGCCTCACCGGCGCCCCCACGATGGCTGCGAAGTCGGCCGCGCGCACGGGCGCGGGCTACGTGCAGGTGGCCGTACCGGCGTCCGCCGAGCCCACATTCGAGCTACGACTTCTCGAGGAGATGACGGTCGGGCTGCCGGAGGCCGACGGCGCCCATGTGGCGGCGGGCGCAGAGGAGGTCGCGAGGCTCGCTGAGCGGGCGGGATGCGTGGTGCTCGGACCGGGCATCGGAAGGACCGACGGCGCGTTCGACTTCGCGCGTGAGGTCGCTGCAGCGGTCGAGGCGCCGATGCTCATCGACGCCGACGGGCTGAACGCACACGTCGGGCGGCTGGAGTCGCTCACGAAGCGTCCGGGACCGACGGTCCTCACTCCACACGCCGGCGAGCTCGCGCGCCTGCTAGACACGGACTCCCAGTCGATCAACGCGGGCCGACTCCTGGCCGCCCGAGCGGCGGCGGAGCGAAGCGGCGCCGTCGTGGTGCTGAAAGGTGACGACTCGATCGTGGCGACGCCCGAGTGGCCTGTCGCGATCAGCGCGGGGGCGACTCCGGCGCTCGCGACGGCCGGGACCGGCGACGTGCTCTCTGGCGTCATCGGAGCGTTGCTGGCGAAGGGGCTCGACCCGTTCGAGGCGGCGTCCGCCGGAGTGCTGGCCCACGCCCGCGCCGGCATCGTCGCCGCCGAGCGGATCGGCGCCGACCACACGATCGCCGGCGATGTGATCGCGGCGCTGCCCGAGGCACTCGCCCGCGGCCGCGACGAATGACCGCCGGCAACGAGCGCGCGCTCGCGCGCGTGAACGTGGGTGCGGTGAGGCGCAACTGCGGTCATCTGCGTGCGCTGCTCACGGGCGGCGCGGATCTCTGCGCCGTGGTGAAGGCGGATGCCTATGGCCACGGCCAGGCGGCCTGTGCGCGGGCGGCCCTGGAGGGGGGAGCCGCCTGGCTCGGCGTGGCTACCGCCGAAGAGGCGGCGGCGCTACGCGAGGCGGAAGGAAACGCCCGGATCCTGGTGATGGGCGCGCTAACCGGGGCGGACGCGCGAACCGCGCTTGTGGCCGGTGCGGATGTGGTGGCCTGGAACGAGGCGCTCGTGGATGAGCTCGGCGATCTCGCCGGCGGCGCCGATCGGCCCGTCCGCGTCCACGTGAAGCTCGACACGGGGATGGGCCGCCTCGGGACCAAGGTCGCCGATCGGGCCCGAGCGGTGGCAGATCGTGTGGTCGCCGACGACCGGCTCGAGCTCGCGGGCCTGATGACCCACTTCGCCACCGCCGACGAGCTGGGGGATGACCACTTCCCCGCCCAGCTCTCGGCCTTCAGGGCCTTTGTCGACCGGATGCGGCATTCCCACCCCCACGTCGTCGTTCACGCCGCGAACAGCGCGGCCGTGTATCGCGAGCCCGCGAGCCACTTCGACATGGTGCGCTGTGGCATCGCCGTATACGGCCTCGACCCGTTCCAGGAGGATCCCGCGGAGCGGGGGCTCGAACCGGTGCTCGCGCTCGAGTCCTACGTGGCCGACGTGAAGCGCTTCGAGCCGGGGGAGACCGCCGGCTATGGGAGACGATGGCGCGCGGAAGCGGAGACGTGGGTGGCAGTCGTGCCGATCGGCTACGGCGATGGCGTGCGTCGGGGCCTGTCGAACAACGCGGACGTGCTCGTCCGAGGGCGTCGCCGCCCGCTCGTGGGCACCGTGAGCATGGACAACATCACGATCGACCTCGGCGCCGAGACGGACGTCGAGCCGGGGGACCGGGTGGTGCTGATCGGTGACCAGGACGGCGAGCGGCTCCTGTGCGAGGAGGCGGCCGATCGACTGGGCACCATCAACTACGAGGTGACGTGCGGCTTGACCCAGCGCGTCAGGCGACTGCACGAGGACCGATGACGCGGCGTCCCGACGAGGCCGTGCTGGGAGAGGGCCCCGTTCGGATCGTGCGAGAGGCACTCGCCGGCTCGGCCGGAGAGGCCTGGCTCGTAGGAGGCACGGTTCGCGACGCCCTGCTGGAGCGGCCGGTCACAGACGTCGACGTGGCGGTGCGGGGGGACCCCGAGGCGGCCGCTCGCGCGGTCGCCCGCAGGGGCGGCGGACCGGTATTCCAGCTGTCGGAGGCGTTCGGCGCCTGGCGCGCGATGGATCGCGAGCGCGAGTGGGTCTGTGACGTATCGCCCCTCCACGGGGAGGACATCGCGGCCGACCTCTCCAGGCGCGACTTCACGGTCAACGCGATGGCGATGCCGATCGACGGCGGAGAGGTCGTCGACCCCCACGGCGGGCGCTCCGACCTCGAGGCGGGGGTGCTGCGCGTGGTAGGTCCCGCGGCGTACGAGGCCGACCCGCTCCGCCCGCTGCGCCTCGTACGGCTGGCGACCGAACTGCAGCTGAGCCCCGACGCGGAGACCGAGCGGCTCTCGGGAGCGGCGGCGTCCCGAGTCTCGGAGGCCTCACCTGAGCGCGTGTTTGCGGAGCTTCGCCGGCTGGTGATAGCCGACCGGGCGGTCGAGGGCCTCGAGCTCGCGGATCGGCTCGGGCTGATCGCAGCCGTCCTGCCCGAGGTGGGTGCCCTCCACGGCGTCGAGCAGAGCCAGTTCCATCACCTCGACGTGCACGCCCACACGCTCGAGGTGCTCCGGCGCCAGATATGGCTGGAGGACCACCTGGCCGAGGTCTTCGGCGATCTCGGCGACGATCTGCGGCGGGAGCTCGCGGAGCCGCTCGCCGACGAGCTCACGCGCGGGCAGGCGCTGCGCTTCGCCGCCCTCCTGCACGACGTTGGGAAGCCGGCAACGCGGGGGATCAGGGCCGATGGCCGCGTCACGTTCATCGGGCACGATTCGGTGGGCGCCGACCTGATCGCCACGCTCTGCGGGCGACTCCGCACGAGCGAGCGGCTAAGCCAGTTCCTGTCCAGGATCACGCGCCACCACCTGGTCCTCGGCTTCCTCGTGCACGAGCGCCCGCTGTCGCGCCGAACCGTCTACCGCTACCTCGCCAGATGCGAGCCGGTCGAGGTCGAGGTGACGGTCCTTTCATGCGCGGATCGTCTGGCCACAAGGGGCAAGAATGCT
The DNA here is from genome assembly GCA_030447875.1 of Thermoleophilaceae bacterium. Lineage (GTDB taxonomy): Bacteria > Actinomycetota > Thermoleophilia > Solirubrobacterales > Thermoleophilaceae > JAUJOA01. The sequence continues at coordinate 57,999 of JAUJOA010000003.1, read as the reverse complement.
GAGACGGCGATCGCAGCCCACCTGGGCCTGGCGCGCGAGCTGATGACCGACGCGCTGGCGTGGCGAGCCAAGGGACCCCCGAGTCCGCCGATCCGGGGCGACGAACTCGCTACTGCGCTCGAGATTCCGCCGGGCCCCGCGCTCGGTCGTCTGCTCGCAGCGCTGCGCGAGGCGCGTTTCTCGGGCGATGTGGTCACGGCCGAGGACGCGGTGGCTTATGCACGCCGCCTGCGTGAGAATCCGCCCTAGGAGCCCCTTAAGCTACGGGCGCCCATGGCCGACGACTGCGTCTTCTGCTCGATCCTCGCGGGCGACATGCCCGGCGAAGTCATTCAAGAGGACGAGCACACGGTGGCGTTCATGGACATCAATCCGTGGACGCGTGGCCACGCGGTGGTCATCCCCCGGCGCCATTCGAGGAACCTCTTCGACATCGATGACGAGGACCTCGGGCGCACGACCATGGCCGCCAGGCGCCTGGCGCTGACCATGCGTGAGCGGCTCGACTGCGACGGCGTCAACCTGCTCAACGCGGCCGAGCCCGTGGCCTGGCAGACGATCTGGCACTTCCACCTGCACGTGATCCCTCGCTACGCCGACGATCCGCTCGAGCTGCCCACGCGGCCCGAGCGGGCGGAGCCGAAGGTTCTCGCCGAGGTGGCACGGGAGCTTCGTGGCTAGAGCCCGGCTCGAGCGTCATGGCGACGTGGGCGTCGTCATCATCGACGACCCGCCGCTGAACCTCTTCGGCGACGAGCTCACGCGCGACCTGATCGCCGTTCTCGAGGAGGTCGACCGCGACCTTCCACGGGCTCTCCTGGTCCGAGCGGAGGGCGACGTATTCACGGGCGGTGCCGACGTTCACGTCTTCGACGGCAAGACGCCTGCCCAGGCGAGCGACTTCTTCTCCGACCTGATCCGGATCGTGCACAAGCTCGAGGACATGCCGATCCCCACGCTGGCGTCCGTCCACGGACTCTGTCTCACGGCCGGCTTCGAGCTGTCGCTCGCCTGCGACATGATCTGGGCGTCGGAGTCGGCCAAGTTCGGGCTTGTGGAGATCGTCGTCGGCCTGACGCCGGCGATGGGAGGCACCCAGCGCGTGGCCGAGCGGGCGGGGCCGGCGCGCGCTCGCGAGCTCGTGATGAGCGGCGGCCTCTACGACGCCGCCACGCTCGAGCGGTGGAACGTCCTGAACCGCGTGCTTCCGGACGCCGACCTTGCCGCCAAGTCGATGCGCTTCGCCGAGCGCCTTGCCACCGGGCCGACGATCGCGAACGCCGCCACGAAGCGGATGGTCCGGGCGTTCCTCGACGAGGGGGTGCGCGGCGCCGATGCGAGGGTCGGCGAGACCGTCGGGCCACTGTTCGATACCGAGGATCTCCAGCGCGCCGTGCGGTCCTTCCTCGAGGAGGGGCCTGGCAGGGCGACTTTCGAGGGAAGGTGAGGCGCCTCCCAGTCGCCGGGCTGGCTTGCTAGCGTTCCGACCTGAGTGGGCCGGGACATCTCGGCGGAAACGCATGTGCCGTACGTTCGGATCGCCAGATGAGCACCGAGTAGGGCATAGCAAGACAGGAAGGTGCTAATCGCATGGCAACCGGAACGGTCAAGTGGTTCAACGACGAGAAAGGCTACGGCTTCATCACTCCCGATGAGGGTGACCGCGATCTCTTCGTCCACCACACCGGCATCAACGGTCAGGGCTTCAAGACCCTTCAGGAGAACTCCAAGGTCTCCTACGAGGAGGAGGCCGGCGACAAGGGTCCCAAGGCGGTAAACGTCACGAAGATCTAGCCGGCGTGCTGCGCGCGCCTGGGGGCTCCCGGGCGCGCGGCCGGCCAACCTTCGCACAGCGCTTGGCCAAGGAAGAGAAAATCGAGATGGAGGGCGAGGTCACCGAGGCCCTCCCGAACACGATGTTCCGCGTGAAGCTGGACAACGACCACGAGGTCCTCGGTCATATCTCGGGCAAGATGCGCCGGCACTACATCCGCATCCTCCCGGGCGATCGCATCAAGATCGAGCTTTCGCCGTACGACCTGGATCGCGGCCGAATCACCTACCGCTACAAGTAGCTCCGGGGCCGGTCGACCAGGTCTCGCGCCCGCGAAGAACGGGCGCTACCATCCGGGCCGTGAGCACGGAGGGGTGGATCTTCATGGTCGGCTTCCGGGTCTTCGACGTCGGCCTGCTGATCGTCTGGCTGATCTGGTTCTTCCGGCTGCGCGAGGAAGGGGACGACTCCTCCGAGGACGAGGGACGCGGTGGCGGGGGCCAGGAGCGCTATCCGGATCCATGGCCCGCGCCCGGGGGCAACGGCTCGCCGCTGTCGCTGGGGCGGGACCGCGTTCGTGACCAGGTCGGGCCGCGCCCGCGCCAAGCGGACCGCCGGCCGGCGCCCGCGCCGGCCCCGCTTCCCGCGCGCGTGCGACAACCAAGCTCACCGACTCCCGCCACGCGCCGCGCCGCCGGCTGCCCTCCGACGGTGATGACCTCGGGCTGAGCCTCAGAGCCGAGCAGGGCAAGGACGCAGGGGCGAAGCCGGATGCCGATACGGCGAGCCCCGAGACGCAGCCCGGCCACGGCTATCGGGGCTCAGCCGCAGGCCTGCGGGTTCTGGCGGCAGAACTCCTCAAAGCGGTCCTCCGGGGTCCCGGGCTCCGGTGGGATGTCGTTCTCCGGGCTGTCGGGCTTCGACCGGTCCGGCTTGCCTCCCCCGGAGCCGCCCGATCCACCGGAACCGCCCGATCCCCCTGAGCCCCCGGAGGGCGGCGGCGGCGACGCCGTGGTGCCACCGGGCACGCCGCTCGGAGGCTGACCCACGCTCGGCTGCGTGTCGGTGGTAGCGGCGCCCTCGGTGCTCGTTTGAGGGCCCGTTTCCTCCTCGGCGGTCGAACTCTCCTCCTGGGTGCGGTCTTTTCGCTCACTGTCCGTCGGCACCGTGAGGTCGGGCGGCGCGGGGGTGCTCGGCTCGTCATCGCCGCCGCAGCCCGCGCCTGCCAGTGAGACGAAGGCCAGGATGCAGGCCAGCGAGTGGCGCACCGCGCTCAGGGCTCGACCGCCGGTAGCCGGCGGCCACAGTGAGGGCAGTCGTTCAGGTCCTTCGGCGCAAGCTGCTCTAGCGAGCACCCGCAGAGACGGAGGTTCTCGACGGACCATGGAAGGTTGCTCTGCGAGGGAGCGAGCGGCAGCACCTTCCCCACGATCTCGAACTCCTCGCCCGTCTCACGATCCACGTAGACGGTTCCCGGCTCGACCTCACGTATGACCTCGCGATCCGAGCGGGCGCGCAGGCGGTATCTCTGGCCGCGGCTCACGGCCGGGCAACATAGCAACCGGCACCGGCGGACTCGCGACCGCACACCCTGAAGCCGACCGCCGCCCACGGCGCGATACTCGAGGCCGGTGCGGGTGCTCGTCTTCCATGGCTACCTCCTGCGCGGGACGGGGAGCAACATCTACACGGCGAGCCTCGCCCGCGCGCTTCGAGACCTTGGTCACGAGGTTCACCTCCTTTGCCAGGATCGACGCGCGGCCGAGTTGCCGTTCGTCGACGCGGTCGGCACCTTCGAGGACGGGGATCTCCGGACTGAGGTCCTGCGCGAGCCGGTTCGCTGCAGCGCCTACCTGCCCGCCATCGGCCGAACGCTTCCGGTCTACGTCGCCGACGAGTACGAGGGCTTCGACGCCGTGCCCTTTCCCGAGCTGGACGACGAGGCGCTGGATCGCTACCTCGGCGCCAACGTCACCGCCGTCCGCCAGGTGGCCGAGCGCGCCAGCCCCGACGTGGCGCTGGCCAACCACGCCGTGATGGGCCCCGCCGTGCTGGCGCGGGCCGTGGGCGGCGAGGTGCCATACGCGGTGAAGATCCACGGGAGCGCCCTCGAGTACACGGTCCGTCCGCACCCCGACCGGTTCCTGGCATTCGCGCGGGAGGGGCTCGCCGCCGCCGAGGGGGTACTGGTCGGCTCCCGACACACCGCGGAGAGCCTCTGGAGCGTGATGGCCGACCCGAGCCTGAGGGACAGGACGCGTCTCGGACCTCCCGGAGTCGACGTTCGGGCGTTCAGCCGGCGCTCGAGCGCGGATGCCGCCCGCGGGCTGTCCGAGCTCGCCGCAAGGCTCGACGCGCGAACCGCCGCCTGGGGTGGCGAGGTCGGCGCGGCTGCCGCGCTCCGGGCGCTCGACTCCTCCGGCCCGACCATCGTCTACGTCGGGAAGCTCATCGTCTCGAAGGGCGTGGATCTCCTGCTCGCCGCGTGGCCGCTCGTGGCCGCGCGCGTGCCGGCCGCTCGCCTGTGCGTCGTCGGCTTCGGCACCTACCGGGAGGGACTCGACCGGCTCGTCGCCGCGCTTCGCGAGGGCGACCTGCACGCGGCGCGCGAGGTGGCCGCCCGCGGCCGTGAGCTCGAGGGCGGAGCGACCGGAGAGCTCGCGTATCTGATGTCGTTCCTCGACTCCCTCACGGGATCGGAGCACGCCGCCTACGTCGGGGCGGCGCCCGCCGCATTCGCGCGCCTGCACTTCACCGGGCGGCTCGAGCACGCCGACCTCGCCGACCTGCTCCCGGCATGCGACGCCCAGGTGGTGCCGAGCACCTTCCCCGAGGCGTTCGGAATGGTTGCCGCCGAGGCTGCCTGCTGCGGGGTCCTCCCGATCTCCGCCGCGCACTCGGGACTCGCGGAGGTCACCGCGTCGCTCGCCCCGGCGGTTGAGCCCGACCTCCGGCCGCTGCTCTCGTTCGACCGCGGTCCCGAGGCCGTGCGCCAGATCGCCGACAAGCTGGTCAAGTGGCTCCTGCTCGAACCATCGCGGCGGGCGCGAGCGGCCGCCGCTTTGTCCGACTCGGCGCGCGCCAGGTACTCGTGGGAGTCGGTCGCCGAGGGGGTGCTGGCCGCGGCAGAGGGTCGGCTCTCGGCGCTTCCGGAAGCGCTCCCGCCGGACTCTTCGAGCCGATTCGGCGAGTCGCCGCGTCGCCGTTGGCGGAGCGGATAATCTTCCTCCGCTTGATCGGTCGGCTGAACAGACCTCGCGCCCTCGCCGCGACGCTCGCGGTCGTCGCCGCAGCCGCGCTCGCCATCGGTTGCGGCAGTCGCGACGAGCCCGACCTCGTCAACGGCAAGGCGCTCTTCATCGGGGAGGGCACCTGCGGGGGCTGCCACACCCTGAGTCGGGCGGGCACCATGGGCAACCAGGGCCCCAACCTCGACGAGTCGTTTGGCCCGTCCCGCCGCCAGGGACTCGGCGAGAAGACGATCCAGGGCGTTGTCCACGAGCAGATCGAACAGGTGAGGAGGGGGAGCATCATGCCCGAGGATCTCGTCACGGGTGACGATGCACGCGACGTGGCGGCCTACGTCGCCGAGGTCGCCGGACAGCCGGGCGAGGACACCGGGGCTCTCGCCACCGCCGGTCTCGCCGAGGCCACCGACGGCGAGCAGATCTTCACCGCGGCGGGCTGCGGCAGCTGTCACACGCTCGCGGCGGCCGGGTCCACGGGCACCATCGGTCCCAGCCTCGACGAGCTGGCGAGCGTGGCCGAGGACGGGGGCCCCACGCCCGAGAAGTACGTCGAGGAGTCGATCGTCGAGCCCGACGCCGTCGTGGCAGAGGGCTTCCAGGAGGGCGTGATGCCCGCCAACTACCAGGACCAGCTCACGCCCGAGCAGATTCAGGCGCTCACCGAGTACCTGCTCGAGTCGAGCGGCGGCTAGCGTCTAGGCGACGAGCTCCGCGAGCTGCTCGACCAGCCCGCGCGCGCCCGCAACGAGCCCCGGCGGCTCGCCCCTGAGCTCCTCGACCGCTCCACCGGCCTCGACCACGAGCAACCGCCCCGCCGCCCAGTCCCACGGCTGCAGCCCGCGCTCGTAGTAACCGTCGAGCCGCCCGGCGGCCAGCCCCGCCAGGTCGAGGGCGGCCGAGCCGCCGCGGCGGATATCGCGTACCTTCGGCAGCACTCGGGCCACGGTCTCGGCCTGGGCTGCCCGCGCCTCGGGCATGTAGCCGAACCCGGTGGCGACCAGCGCCGTGGCAAGCGCCTCGTCCTGCCTTACGCGTAGGCGGGCGCCGTTCAGCCGGCTGCCCTGCTCACGCACGGCAACAAAGGTCTCCTCGCGCGAGGGGTCGTGCACCACGCCGACGGCCGCTCCGAGCTCGTCGCGGAGCGCCACGCTGACCGACCACGCGGGATACCCGTAGAGGTAGTTGGTCGTGCCGTCCAGCGGGTCGACGAGCCATTGCCTCGAGGCCTGGCCCTCGACCTCCGAGCCCTCCTCGCCGAGCACTCCGTCGCTCGGCCGCTCGACCACCAGCAGCTCGAGGATCGCCGCCTCGGCCGCTCGGTCAGCGTCCGAGACCAGGTCGGTGGCGGACGACTTGGCCTCGACGCCCTGCGCCGGGCTGCGCCATCGCTCGAGCAGCACCTCGCCCGCAAGGCGAGCAGCCCGCTCGGCGAGCTCGAGATCCGTCACGGGGCTCAGAGGAGCGCGCGAACGCTGAGCACGATCACGACGATCGTCCCGACGACGACCAGGACGTACAGCAGAAACCGGAACGCCTCCGCCTCCGACCTCAGCGGATTAAGCATGATCCGCCGAACCCACGCCTGCGACGGCTACAGGACGTAGAGGGAGAAGTAGACCAGGATCCACATGACGTCGACGAAATGCCAGTAGATCCCCGGCACCTCCACGCCGCGGTGCTCCTTCGGCGTGAAGTGGCCGCGAAAGGCCCGGATCGTGGCGAACAGGAGCAGCGTCAACCCGACGAAGACATGCGCCCCGTGCAGACCCGTGAGCCCGTAGAAGACCGAGCCCTGAGCATGGTCATGCGGCGCGAAGCCAAGGTGCACGTACTCGTTGATCTGGATCGTGAGGAACGTGAGTCCGAGCAGGAAAGTCGTGAGGAGGCCCGCTCGCAAGCCGTACCGGTTCTCGTTCTTCGCCCCCTCGAGCGCCCAGTGCATCGTGAAGCTCGACGAGATGAGGATCGCCGTGTTCACCCCGGCGATGAGCTTGGGCAGCTCCTCGCCCTGGGCCGGCCAGTCGACCCCGTTCACGACCCGGATGAAGAAGTAGGCGGTGAAGAACGCTCCGAAGAGCATGATCTCCGAGATGATGAAGAGCAGCATCCCGAGGAACTGCGCCTCCACTCGCGACGAGCGGTTGGCGGGCGGCGGCCCGTGGTGCTCGTGCTCGTGGCCGTGACCGAGTGCGACACCGGCGGACTCCATCAGCGCGCCGCCCCCTCGCGTGCCTGCTCCGGCGTGACGACCACATGCTCGACCGGCCTGGAGGTGGTGCGCTGGACACGGCCCACCAGATCGCCGCGCATCCACCCCGAGCGCTCATCGGGGAACGTGGAGATGACGATCTCGTCCACGGCGTAGAACTGCATCGCGTTCTGGATCGCGGTGAACGGGTCGGGATGCATGACCTGTCCCACGGCCTCGAGGCCCTCCTCCTCGAGATCCTCGAGCATGGCCGCGAGGCGGTCGAACGCCTGGGTATCTCCGTGCCCGCTCTGGGGCAGATCACGGTAAAGCGGTGGGGCTCATCGGCGGCCTTCTGCTTCAGGTGGCGCAGAAGCGGCGCGCCCTCGACGGTCTGGTTGGCCACCACGAGGGTGTGCTTGACGTCCCCGCGGTCGCTGCCGAGATCGACCACGACGTGCTCGACCGGCAGGCCGGTGTCGTCGCGGACGCGCGCGACCAGATCGCGCCGGAGCCACCCGGACCGCGTCTCCGGATGCGTTGAGATGATGATCTCGTCCGGCCGAAAGTGGTCGACGGCATCCATGATCGCCGAGTACGCGTCGGGGTCCACGACCTCACCGGCGGCGGTCACGCCGGCCTGCTGGAGCTGCGCCAGCGTGGTCATCAGGCGGTTCTCGGCGGCCGTCCTGATCGAGTCCTCGTAGAGCACGTAGCCATGCTTCGGCTGGTTCTGCGGACAGATCACGAGCACGGAGTAAGGCCGCATCTCCTCCATGACCTGCTCGGCGCGCGCCTTGACCCTGTCGATCAGCTCCCGGCCGCCTACGGTCTCGTTCGCCACGACGAGGATCCTCTTCGGCTCGCGCCCGGCCATTACCTAGCTCACTCGCTCGCGGCCGCCGGGAGCGGTGCCCGCCGGCACCGCCTGCTTCTTGTCCTTGAAGACGCCGTGTACCGCGCCCGGCACGCCGTACTCGTACGGCCCGCCGACGACCGTGGGGATCTCGTCGAAGTTGAAGACCGGCGGCGGCGAGGTGACCTGCCACTCGAGCGTGTGCGCCCGCCAGGGGGTTGGCCGCGGCCTTTGGCCCGTGGCGCCAGCTCGAGATCATGTTGTAGAGGAAGACGAAGAACGACAGCCCGAACAGGAAACTCGAGACCGAGATGATCACGTTGAGCGTCGCGAACTGGTCGGCGTAGTCCGCCACCCGGCGCGGCATGCCGTCCACGCCTACGAGGTGCATGGGTCCGAAGGTGAGGTTGAAGAAGATGAACGAGAGCCAGAAGTGGACCTTGCCGAGCGTCTCGTCGTACATCCGGCCGGTCATCTTCGGGAACCAGAGTAGATGCCGGCGAAGATCGTGAACACGCTTCCGCCGAAGAGGACGTAGTGGATGTGAGCCACCACGAAGTACGTGTCGGAGACGTGGATCACCACCGGGATGACGGCGAGCATGATCCCGCTGATCCCACCCAGGGTGAACATCGTGATGAAGCCGAGCGCGAACAGCATCGGCGTGGTGAGGTGGATCACCCCGCGCCATAGCGTCGCCAGCCAGGAGAAGATCTTGATGCCGGTGGGCACGGCGATCAGCATCGTCGTGATCATCATCGGCACGCGCAGCCACGAGGCCATCCCGGAGACGAACATGTGGTGCGCCCAGACGGTGAATCCGAGGATCACGATGGCCACCAGGGAGAAGGCCATCATGCGGTACCCGAAGATCGGTTTGCGGGCGTTGGCCGAGATGACCTCGCTGATGATCCCGAAGCCGGGCAGCATCATGATGTAGACGGCGGGGTGTGAGTAGAACCAGAAGACGTGCTGGTACATGATCACGTCGCCGCCGTTCGCCACCTGGAAGAACTCGGTGCCGAGCGCACGGTCGAGGAGAAGGAAGAACTGCGATCCGGCGATGAAGGGGGTGGCGATCACCACGAGCAACGACGTGGTGAAGTTCGCCCACACGAGCAGCGGCATGCGGAAGAAGGTGAGCCCGGGCGCCCGCATGGTGATGATCGTGACCAGGAAGTTGAGCGCGGTGGCGATCGACGACGCACCGGCGAACTGCACGGCGATCGTGAAGAAGGTCTGACCGAGTGGCGTGTCGGTCGAGAGCGGCGCGTAGGCGGTCCAGCCGGTGGCGAACGCGCCGCCCGGCGCGAAGAAGCTGGCCAGCATCATGATCCCCGCCATCGGGAGCATCCAGAACGACAGCGCGTTGAGGCGTGGAAACGCCATGTCCGGCGCGCCGATCATGAGCGGGATCACGTAGTTCGCGATTCCGGCGAAGACCGGGATGATGAACAGGAAGATCATCAGCGACGCGTGGACCGAGAACAGTCCGTTGTAGGTGTTCGGATCGACGAACTGAGTGCCGGGAGCCGCGAGCTCGGCGCGGATCAGCATCGCCATCAGGCCGGCGAGCATGAAGAACACGAACGTCGTGACGATGTACTGGATCCCGATGACCTTGTGGTCGGTGTTCACCCGGAAGTAGTCGCGCCAGGAGGTGGCACCGTGGCCCGAGTGATCCTCGGGGACGGTCGGGGCGCCCGATGCCCAGCGGAACCAGTAGTCGAAGCAGCCGATCCCCACGAGGAAGGCGAGGGGCATGGCTATCAGGGCGACCGTGGTGATCGCTTCTCCATCGATCACCGGCGTCCAGCCGTAGAGGGCACGGGCGCCGGCCACGATCGCGAAGGCCACGAGCGCCCCGATGGGCAGGGACAGCGCGGCTCGGTACCAGCCCGGTGCCCTCAGCTTGGCGGCCATCGTCACTGGGGTCTCTCTCCTTCGCAGTCGCTCTTCGCGCAGGCCGCGGCCTTCAGCCGGCTATGCCTCCATCCGGCAAGCCGATCCGGCCGACCGCCTGGCATCGTAGCGACTGGACAACCGTCAACCAACGGGTTCGCTGCCCCCCGATGAAGCCCCCTCGGTGCCGGCCTCGGGCTGGTCGCTCGGCGGCGCCTGCTGATCTTCTCCGGAAGGTGCCGCCCCCTCGTCGGGGCCGGTTCCTTGCGCGGCCCCGGCCGCCGGGGCCGCCTCCTCCTTGCGCTGCGCCAGCCAGCTCGTGAACTCCTCCTCGGGAACCACGCGCACGCTCTGGCGCATGGTGGCGTGTCCGAGGCCGCAGAGCTCCGCGCAGACCACGTCGTAGGTGCCCTCGACGTCGGGAGTGACCCGGTAGGTCGTCTCGATGCCGGGCACGGCGTCCGACTTCAACCGGAAGGCCGGGACCCAGAAGGAGTGGATCACGTCGAGCGCCTGGATGTTGAAGTCGACCGGCCTGTTGACCGGCAGCACGAGTTCGTTGGACTGGACCGGCTCCGCGCCGCCGGGTTGCGGGTACTCGAAGCTCCAGGCGAACTGCTGGCCGGTCACGTCCACGACCATGGTGTTCGGTTGCGGTCTCTCGATGTCGTCCAGGACGACCCAGCCGTAGAAGGCGAGCGCGCTCACGATCAAGAACGGGATCGTGACCCAGACGACCTCGAGCTTCGTGTTGCCGTGGATCGGCGCGCCGTCGCTCTGATCGCCCGGGCGCGCGCGGAACTTCACGACGCTGTAGATCGCGACCGTCATCACCAGGACGAAGATCGGCACGGAGACGATCATCAACACGTCGTAGAGCGTGTCGATGTCGCGCGCGGACGCCGAGCCCTGGGGCGGGAACCAGTCGATCGCGAGTGCGAGGATGACGCCGAGGATCGAGGCGATCGTCCCGATCACGAGCATCTGCGCCAGGGGGTGCTTACGCATCTGTCCCGGTCACCGACGAGTTGGTCGCATGCCGTTCAGGATCCACGCGGCCGCGAGTGTATTCAAGCCGGCCGACCGCGTGCCTCGCTCCTGGAGGACCCTGTTAGGACCTTGCCGTGCCGGCCACGGGGTCCGGGTCGGTGGCGCGCGGGTTCGGCAGCGGCCGGACCAGCCAGGCACCCGCCAGCGCGGCCATTGCGAGGACGCAGATCGCAACGCGGCTCGCGGTGAACGTGCTCGCGGCCGCTAGCACGTTGGTGAGGAGGAAGATCGTCCCGCCCCACAGGACGAGGGGGCCGAAGCCGTTCGAGAGCTTGCCGACAAGCGCGTAGAGGGCGAAGTCCTCGCCCCTGCGGTTCGGCGGAATGAGCCGAAGCAGGAACACGCGGTCGCTCGCGGAGACGCTGCCGAGCGCCACCCCGACGATCGGACCGACCACCCAGAGCACGGCGCTCAGTCCGGACACGGCGACCACGAGCAGTGCGGCGACAACCCCCAGCAGCGTCACGAGCAGCACGTTCCGCGGTCCGAGCCGCTCGACGAGCAACCCCGCGGCGATCGCCCCGACGATCGCGAAGCCGATCGAGATGCCAATCAGGAGATCGAGCTCGCCGGACGAGAAGTCCCCGGTCCTGCGCGCGTAAACGGTCATGAAGGCGATCACGGTGGCGATCGCGTCGACGTACAGGAAGCGCGCCAGCAGCAGGCGCCCGTGCGGCCTTCCCCACGCCGCGCGCACGCTCGCGAGGGCCTGGGAGGCGGCGTTCAGCGGCAGACGGCCGCCGCCGGCCGGAGCGGGCTCGACCCGGCGCGCCGTCCGGTCGCGAACGAGCACGATGCATGGCAGAGCGAACGCGAGGTAGAGGGCGGCGGTAGGCAGGAACGCGGCCTGATTGTCGCCGTCGGCGACGATCGCTCCCAGAAGGTAGAGCGCTACGAAGGCTCCGACATAGCCGACCCCGACGCCAATGCCCGATACGAGGCTTCGCCGATCGGGAGGAGCGACGCTCGCGAGCAGCGGGTGGTACTGCGCCTCCGCGCTGTTGAACGCGAAGATCGCCACGCCGGCCACGATGAGGGCCACGAGGACGCTGTCGACCACGCCCAATGCGGCCGTCCCACCGATGGCCGCGAGCGTGAAGGCGGTGAGGAACGGCTTGTGACGCCCGAGCCGGTCGGAGAGCGCACCGAGGGTCGGGAGCGCGAACACGAGCAGGATCGACACCGACGCCCCCATGAGGCCGATCACCGCGTCGGGCTGTCCGCGCTCGATGACGATCCACTCGTTGAAGTAGCGCGTGAGCACGACGTAGGAGAAGATCGTCGTGGCGAAGTCGAACAGGATCCAGCTGAGCACCGCCGGGCTCAGCAAGCGCCACGAGCGCCCCGGCGCCGGAGGCGCGACCGAGACGGCGCCCGGCTGTTCCGAGACGCTTGGAGGCGGACGCATCACAGCACCGCTACACCCGGCCGCGCCGCGGGGGACACATGGAGCCGCCTGGGCGTATCGAAGTGAAGCGCTTAAAGCGAAAGCAGTGGACCGTGCCACCACCGTCCACGAGGGCGCCGCTCGGGCGGGTGGCGGCGGTAGGACTCGCTCGCCAGGGCGTCTAGTGAGCGAAGCGAACGGAGCCCGAGCCGAGCGAGGTCCGGACGCCGCCAGGACCCGCCCGCCACGGCGTTCGACCCGAACGCCCGAGGCAACCGGCTAGTGCTCGAGCGGCAGCTCGGCCATGTCCTCGCGGGTCTCACGCACCCACCGCACCACGGACACGACCGTGATGATGGCGCCGAGGACTACGACGACGACGCTGAAGACCACCCCGACGATGGCGATCGATATGCCGAACGCCGTGAGCACCGGCAGGTACGAGGGGCCGGGAAGGTGGAGCTCCTCGGTAGCCCGAGGAGCCAGCTCCTCGCCCGGGGCATCGCCATCGCCGCGGCTCAGCTCGGTCGCCACGCCGCCAGGCCTAGTAGACGTAGCCGGCGAAGAACGCGGCCGCGAACACGACCGTCGAGATCGCCGCGGCGATGAGGCCCGTGCGGACGTTCTTCTGGGCGAGCCGGCGATCCATCCGGCGGAATCCTACCTCGGTTTGCAATCTCGCCTCGGCGCTGGAGAGAATGCGTCAATGCCCGAGGCTCGATCGAGCGACGGCCGGCCCGCGCACGTGCTCGGCGTGGACGTGGGCGGTACCAAGGTGGCGGTAGCGGCCGTGGTCGAGGGCGCGGCCATCGAGTCGGTCGAGCAGCCAACCGACCTGTCGACCGGACCCGCCCTGCTCGACGGCATCGAGTCCGCGGTCGACCAGGTGGTCGCGCGGGCTGGTGCTCCGGTCGCGGTCGGGGTGGGGGTTCCATCCCAGATCGACTTCGCGACGGGCTGCGTGGTGGCGAGCGTAAACATCCCACTCGCCGGCGTGCACCTCCGCGAGGAGCTCGGTCGCCGCTTCGGAGTTCCGGTGTTCGTCGACAACGACGCCAACTGTGCGGCGCTCGCGGAGGCCCAGGTGACTCCGGGCGGCGCCGCTCGCCACCTCGTGATGTACACGCTCGGCACCGGGGTCGGCGGCGGCGTGATCATCGACGGGCGCATCTTCCGAGGCGCGAGCGGGCTCGGCGGGGAGCTCGGCCACGCGGTGATCGACGAAGAGGGGCCGGAGTGCCCGGGTAACTGTCCCAGCAGGGGCTGCCTCGAGGCCTTGTGCAGCGGCACGGCACTGGAGCGCGATGCCGCCGAGCTCGGCCGCGCGAAGCCCGATTCGCGCCTGGCCGGTCTCGTCGATCGGCATGGGGCCGTGGACGGCCGTGCCGTGGCCGATGCCGCGCGCGCCGGGGATGGTGATGCCCTGGGTCTCCTCCAGCGTCTCGGGTGCCATCTGGGAGTTGGCATCACCGGTGCCGTCAACACGTTCGAGCCGGAGCACGTGGTGATCGGGGGCGGCCTCTCGCGCGCGGGCGACCTGTTCAGCGACGCGGCGCGCGGCGAGGCGGCCGCGCGCGCCCTGCCGGCGATCTTCGAGGGGGTCTCGATCTCGCTCGCCCGTGGCGGCCCGGCCGCCGGCGTGATCGGGGCCGGCCTGCTCGCGATGCATGAAGTGTCGGAGGGCGGGGATACTGCCGCTACGCCAGCGATCGAGGGAGAGACATGAGCACGACGGAGATGGACACGCGGACGCTCGATGAGCTCTGCATCAACACGATCCGCACGCTCTCGATGGACGCGGTCCAGAAGGCGAACTCGGGCCACCCCGGCACGCCCATGGCCCTCGCTCCGCTCGCATACGTGCTCTACACGCGGATCATGCGCCACAACCCGTCGAACGACGACTGGCCCGATCGTGACCGCTTCGTCCTGTCCGCGGGGCATGCGTCGATGCTCCTCTACTCGATGCTCTACCTCACGGGCTATCCGCTCACCCTCGAGGACATCGAGAACTTCCGGAAGGTCGGCTCTCCGACCGCGGGCCACCCCGAGCGCAAGTACACGCCGGGGATCGACGCGACCACGGGCCCGCTCGGGCAGGGCCTCTCGATGGCTGTGGGACTGGCGCTGGCCGAGCGCATGCTCGCGGCGCGCTTCAACGAACCGGGCCACGAGGTTGTCGACCACTACACCTTCACCGTGGCGAGCGATGGCGATATGCAGGAGGGCGTGGGCTCGGAGGCATCGTCCTTCGCCGGCCACGTGGGCCTCGGTCACCTGATCGCGTTCTACGACGACAACAAGATCCAGCTCGCCGGTCCGGTCGACGAGACGATGGACGAGGATGTGGCGGCGCGCTACGAGGCCTACGGATGGCACGTCCAGAACCTCGGCGAGGACCTCGAGCTCGATTCGATCGAGCGGGCGACACGCGCGGCCATGGAGGTCGAGGACCGACCGTCATTGATCGTCCTGCGCACGCACATCGGCTACGGCAGTCCGAAGCAGGACTCCTACAAGGCGCATGGCTCTCCGCTTGGTGAGGAGGCCATCCGCGAGACCAAGGAGTTCTACGGCTGGGACCCCGATGCCCACTTCGCCGTGCCCGAGGAGGCGCTCGCGCACTTCCGCGAGTGCTGCGACCGCGGTCGTCAGCTGGAGGAGGAGTGGAACGAGCGCTTCGCCGCCTACCGCGAGGCTCATCCCGATCGGGCCACCGACTTCGAGGCGATCTTCGCCGGTCGGATGCCCGAGGGCTGGGACGCCGATGTGCCCCGCTTCGAGGCCGGGGGCGACGAGATCGCCACCCGCAAGGCGTCGGGCAAGGCGATCCAGTGGGCGGCGAAAGCGGTCCCGCATCTGGTAGGCGGGGCGGCCGACCTCGCGCCGTCGACCAACACGGACATCGAGGACGCGGGGGACGTCCAGAGGGGGAGCTACGAGGGCCGCAACCTCCGCTTCGGCGTGCGCGAGCACGGCATGGGCGCGATCGTCAACGGCCTGACGCTGCACGGCTTCCGCGGCTACGGCAGCACCTTCCTCATCTTCTCCGACTACATGCGGGGGGCGATCCGGCTCTCGGCGCTTATGAAGTTGCCGTCGATCTGGATCTTCACCCACGACTCGATCGGACTAGGCGAGGACGGGCCGACCCACCAGCCGATCGAGCAGCTCGTCGGCCTGCGAGCGGTGCCGCGCCTGAACGTGATCCGGCCGGCCGACGCCAACGAGACCGCGCTGGGATGGCGCTTCGCGCTGCGCCAGACGGAGGCGCCCAGCGTGTTCGCGCTATCGCGCCAGAACCTGCCGGTGCTCGACCCGGGCACGGTGCCGGACGACGCCATCGAGCGGGGCGCGTACGTGCTGCGCGAGGGGTCGAGTCCAGAGCCGGACCTGATCCTCATGGCGACCGGTTCGGAGGTGGCCATCTGTGTCGCCGCCGCCGAGCGGCTCGAGGGCGAGGGCGTGGCCACCCGGCTCGTGAGCATGCCGTGCGTGGACCGCTTCGCCCAGCAGGACGCGACCTACCGCGATCGGGTACTCCCGCCAAGCTGCCGCGCGCGTGTGTCGGTCGAGGCGGCCAGCCCACTCGGCTGGGATCGCTGGGTTGGTGACGAGGGTGAGGCGATCGGCATGGAGACGTTCGGGGAGTCCGGCCCGTACAAGGACGTCTACGAGCACTTCGGCTTCACGCCCGAGCGCGTAGCCGAGCGCGGCAGGGCCTTGGTCGAGCGGCTGCGTCGGCGCTAGGAGCTCCTGATGCCGCGGTACGAGGCGAGGCGCATGCGTCCACCCAGCTCGATCCCAAGCTACCGTTACGAGCCCGGGCGTGAGTGGCGGCTAGGCCACCTGCCGCCAGAGGACCCGCCAAAAACAGCCGATGCTCAGGGGGCCGGGGCGCAGCCCTCTACCGGTCGCGGTCTCGACCCGATAGCGTGCGCGCCGTGGAGGCCTTTCGCACGCCGGATGATCGCTTCGAAGACCTCCCCGACTTCCCGTACGAGGTCCACCATCGCGACTGGAACGGGCTTCGACTGGCCCATGTCGACGAGGGACAAGGCTCGCCCGTGGTCATGCTCCACGGCGAGCCGACCTGGTCGTTCCTCTACCGAAAGCTGATGCCACCGCTGCTCGAGGCCGGTCACCGCTGCATCGCGCCGGACCTTCCCGGCTTCGGGCGCTCCGACAAGCCGGTCGACGACGACTGGTACTCCTACGACAACCACACCCAGGCCATCGTCGCGCTGTTCGAGGAGCTCGATCTTCGCGACGCGACCGTGATCGTGCAGGACTGGGGCGGCCCGATAGGACTGCGGATCGCTACGACCGAGCTGCCGGACCGCGTTGCGCGCATCGTTGCGATGGACACCGGCGTCTTCACCGGCCACCAGCGAATGAGCGAGACCTGGCACCGGTTCCGCGAGTTCGTCGCGCGGACGCCCGACCTGCCGATCGGGATGCTGGTAGCCAACGCCTGCAAGACGCCTCCGTCACCGGAGGTGCTGGCCGCGTACGAGGCGCCGTTTCCCACCGCGGAGTCGAAGGCGGGAGCGCGCACCTTCCCCGCGATGGTGCCGCTGAGTCCCGACGCCCCTGGCGCCGCCGCGGGGCAGAGGGTGGCGGAGAAGCTCATGCAGGACCGGCGGCCCGCTCTGCTCCTGTGGGCCGACTCCGACCCTGCGCTGCCGCTCGACCCCGTGGGGCGGCTCGTCCAGTCACTCTTTCCGAGCGCCGACGAGCTCACGGTGATCGAGGACGCCGGACACTTCCTCCAGGAGGATCAGGGCGAGCGGATCGGCAAGATCGTCGCCGAGTGGCTCGCCGCCGGCTGAGCGGCCTCAGCGGCCCCGAAGCGCCCCGGCGGCTCGAGCCCCGAGTCCCCCAAGGCCCGAAGGAGGCGCGCTTCTGCGCGTCGCGGCCAGCACCCAGAGGATCAGCACGCCTTGGAGCGGGAGGCGTGCCCACAGGAGCCATTGGGGCACGCTCAGGCCGCGGATCTGCTCCGGGTTGATCGCCATGTGGACGTTCGCCGGGAAGACGGCGATCAGCAGCGCGATCAGGAACCAGCGCGCCCACGGACGCAGGCGCGGGACGAACAACGCAGCGCCGCCGACGATCTCCGCGACGCCGCTCACCGCGACGATCTCCGCCGGATAGGGGACGGAAGCGGGCACGATCGCCTCGTACGAGCTTGGCTTGACGAAGTGCATGACCCCGGCACCGATGAAGAAGAGCCCGAGGAGGCCGGCGGTCAGCGTTTGCGGTTGCGGGCGGGGCACCCCAAAAGGCATAGCAGGCCGGTCGGCTCCACGCCCCGACCGTTGCGCGACCGTGTGATCTAATCCGTTGAGCAGCCGGAGGCGGGCGGTGGCGCTCCCTGGTTGCATCTGGCCTCCACCGGTCGGAAGGAGAGAGATGAGCGTCGCTGCACACGTCAACGAGCGGCTGGCCGCCCTCACCGAGGCAGGCACGAGCGTTTGGCTGGACCAGATCCGCCGGGGGCTGATCGAGGACGGCGAGCTGAAGCGCCTCATGGAGGAGGACTCGCTGCGGGGGGTGACCTCGAACCCCGCGATCTTCGAGAAGGCGATCCTGGGGAGCGACGAGTACGACGACGAGCTCGTCGAGATGGCGAACCGCGGTCTCGACGCAGGCCAGATGTACGACGAGATCGCGATCAAGGACGTCCAACTCGCGGCCGACGTCCTGCACCCGGTCTGGGAGTCGACCGGGGGTACGGACGGCTTCGTGTCGCTCGAGGTGGCGCCGCGCCTCGCCCACGACACCGAGGGCACGCTCGAGCAGGCGCGCATGTACTGGCAGCGCCTCGACCGCCCCAACGTGATGATCAAGATCCCGGGCACCGAGGAAGGGATGCCGGCGATCGAGGAGGCCCTCTACGAGGGCATCAACGTGAACATCACGCTGCTCTTCTCGGTCGAGGCGTACACCTCGGTCGCCGAACGCTTCGTGCGCGCCCTCGAGCGCCGGCTCGACGACGGGAAGGCGCTCGACGTGCACTCCGTGGCCAGCTTCTTCGTCTCGCGGGTGGACAGCGAGGTGGACAAGCGGCTCGAGTCGCTCGACCGCCAGGACCTCGCCGGCACCGCGGCGCTGGCCAACGCGCGGGCCGCCTACGCGCACTTCAAGGAGATCTTCCGCGGCGAGCGCTTCGCACGCGTGCGCGATGCGGGCGCGCCGGTCCAGCGACCGCTGTGGGCGTCGACCGGCGTCAAGAACCCGCAGTACTCCGAGACGATGTACGTCGACGGCCTCGTCGGGCCGGACACCGTGAACACGATGCCGATGTCCACGCTCCTCGCGGTCGCCGAGCGCGGCGAGATCACCGGCGCGACGGCCGATCACGATCCGAGCGGCGAGCTTCGTGCACTCGAGGAGGCCGGGATCGACATGCGCGACGTGACCGTCACGCTGCTCGTCGAGGCGATCAACAAGTTCATCGAGCCCATGGAGAAGCTGCTGGCCGGGGTGGAGTCGAGTCGCGAGGCGGCCATAACCGGTCGGCCGAAGACGATCGAGTCGAACCTGCCCGACGAGCTCGAGCCCGGGATCGCCGCGCTCGTCAAGAGGGCGACCGAGGAGGACGTGGCCCAACGAGTCTGGCGCAAGGACGACACGCTCTGGGGCGAGCGCGGGGCGTCCGAGGTGGGCAACCGCCTCGGGTGGCTCACGATCACGGAGCCGATGAGGGAGGCCGCTCCCGAGCTGAAGGCCTTTGTCGACGAGTGCAGGGCCGATGGGTTGACGGACGCAGTGCTGCTCGGCATGGGCGGCTCGAGCCTCGCTCCCGAGGTGATCCGGAGGAGCTTCGGAGAGGTCGAGGGCGGCCTGGAGCTACACGTCCTCGACTCCACGGATCCCGGCGCGGTCCTGTCGGTCGAGCGCTCGGTCGACCTCGAGAGGACGCTCTTCATCGTCTCGAGCAAGTCGGGCGGCACGATCGAGCCGACCTCGTTCTTCAAGTACTTCCACGCGCGCGTGACCGAGCGGTTGGGTGATGACGCGGGAAGCCGCTTCATCGCGATCACGGATCCCGGCACCTCACTGGTCCAGCTGGCCGAGGAGCACGGGTTCCGCCGCGTCTTCCAGAACGACCCGAACATCGGCGGCCGCTACTCGGCGCTCTCCTACTTCGGGCTCGTGCCGGCCGCCCTCATGGGGGTGGACGTCGAGGCCATCCTCGACAGGGCCCAGGTGGCCGAGCAGGCATGCGCGAACTACGACCACTCCTCGAACAACCAGGGCCTGTGGCTCGGTCTCTCGATGGGCGAGCTGGCGCGGAACGGGCGCGACAAGCTGACCTTCGTGCTCTCGGAGCCGATCCACAGCTTCGGCCTCTGGGCCGAGCAGCTCATCGCCGAGAGCACCGGCAAGGAGGGAAAGGGGATCCTGCCGGTGGCGGGAGAGCCGCTCGGCGACCCCGATGCCTACGGCGACGATCGCATCTTCGCGCACCTTCGGAACCCGGATTCGCCGTCGGAGCCCGACGAGGGCTTCGCGACTCAGCTCGTGGAGCTCGCGAAGGCCGGCCATCCCACGCTCACGCTGAACTCCCTCGGCGCGGAGGACCTCGGTCGAATCTTCTTCTTTGCGGAGTTCGCCACGGCGGTGTCCGGCTGGGTCCTCGGAATCAACCCGTTCGACCAGCCGAACGTGCAGGAGGCGAAGGACAACACGAACCGAGTGCTCGAGGAGTACGCGAAGCAGGGCTCGCTGCCCGACGTGGCGGAGGCCGACGACGATGCCCTGCGCATGCTGCTCGCCGCTGTCGCCCCACCGCAGTACGTGGCGATCATGGCCTACGTGGAGCCGTCGGACGAGTTCGACGAGGCCGTGACCGAGCTGCGGACGACGATTCGGGACGCGCGGCGCACGGCCACCACGTTCGGCTACGGGCCGCGCTTCCTGCACTCGACCGGCCAGCTCCACAAGGGTGGCCCGCCCACCGGCGTCTTCCTGCAGCTCGTCCACGACGGTGAGGACGACGCCGAGATACCCGGCGCGGGGTACACCTTCGGCACGCTGAAGAACGCTCAGGCCACCGGCGACCTCCAGACCCTGCGCTCCCATGACCTGCCGGCGGAGCGCGTCCGGCTCGAGGGGGACCCGGTGGAGGCGGTCCGCGCGCTTACCGCGAGGATGAAGGAGATCGTCTGATGCAGATCGGCTTCGTGGGGCTCGGGAAGATGGGCGGGAACATGGTCCATCGCATCCACCGCGACTCGGACCACACGGTGGTCGCCTTCGACTTCGCAGACGAGGCGGTCCAGGCGGCCGAGGGCAACGGCGCGACCGGTGCCTCCTCCCTCGAGGACCTGGTGTCGAAGCTCGACGCGCCGCGGACCGTCTGGATCATGGTCCCCGCCGGCGACCCCACGCAGCGGACGGTCGAGGAGCTGGCGGGCTTGCTCGAGGACGGCGACACGATCATCGACGGCGGCAACTCCAAGTGGACGGACGACCTGCGCCGCGCGGAGGAGCTCGCCCCCAAGGGGATCAGCTACGTCGACGTCGGCACGAGCGGCGGTGTCTGGGGGCTCGAGGTGGGCTACTGCATGATGGTCGGAGGGCCGAAGGAGGCGGTGGATCGGGTCGCGCCGATCCTCGACGTGCTCGCGCCGCCGGAGACCGAGCAGTGGGGCCCGGGCTGGGGCCACATGGGCGACAGCGGCGCCGGCCACTACGTGAAGATGGTCCACAACGGCGTGGAGTACGGGATCATGCAGGCCTACGCCGAGGGCTTCGAGCTGTTCCACAAGTCGGACTTCGACCTCGAGAACGAGCAGATCGCGAAGCTGTGGATGCAGGGCTCGGTGGTGCGCTCGTGGCTCTGTGAGCTGGCTGCGCGGGCGTTCGAGCAGGAGGGCAACGACCTGCATCGGCTCGAGGGTTACGTCGAGGATTCGGGCGAGGGGCGGTGGACGATCGAGGACGCGATCGAGAAGAACGTGCCCACGCCGGTAATCACCACGTCGCTCTACGCCCGCTTCTACTCGCGGCAGAACGGCGACTACACGGCCAAGGTGCTCGCGGCCCTGCGCAACCAGTTCGGCGGCCACGCCGTAAAGGCCCACGATCCTGTCGCCCAGGCCGACCCCGCCGCGGAGTGATGGCGACCGTCGAGCAGCAGCAGGAGAACCCGCTCGTAAAGGGGCTCGAGCGGCTGCCGGTCCATCCCACCACGCTCACGATCTTCGGGGCGACCGGCGACCTCGCGCAGCGAAAGCTCCTCCCGGCGCTCTACAACCTGGCCCACGAGGGCGCGTTGCCCGAGCGCTTCAACCTGATCGGGGTCTCGCGTGCCGATCACCCGCACGAGCACTATCGAACGCTCGCGCGCGAGGCGATCGAGAAGTACTCTCGTACGAAGCCCGACCCGAAGGTGCTCGACGGGCTGCTCGAGCACGTTCGCTACGTGCCCGGCGTGTTCGACGACTCGAGCGTGTACGACACGCTCGACAAGATCGCCGCCGAGTTCGACGAGGAAGCGGGCATGACGTTCAACCGCGTCTTCTACCTGTCGACCGCTCCCGCGTTCTTCCCCGTGATCGTCGGACAGCTCGGTGAGCACGGGCTCGATCGCCTCGCGGGAGTCGAGGTCCGGGTCGTGATCGAGAAGCCGTTCGGCACCACGCTCGAGGAGGCGCGCCAGCTGAACCGGGACGTGCTCGAGGTGCTCGAAGAGCGCCAGGTCTTCCGGATTGACCACTACCTCGGCAAGGAGACCGTCCAGAACATGCTGGCGTTCCGGTTCGCGAACGGCATGTTCGAGCCGCTCTGGAACCGCAACTTCATCGACTACGTGCAGATCACGGCGGCCGAGGACATGGGAATCGGCACGCGGGCCGGCTACTACGACTCCGCCGGCGCGCTGCGCGACCTGGTGCAGAACCACATGCTCCAGCTGCTCACGCTCCTCTGCATGGAGCCGCCCGTGTCCTTCTCCGCCGACGAGGTCCGCGACGAGAAGGTCAAGGTGCTGCACTCGATCCCGACGCCGACGCCCGACGACGTGCCGAACATGGCCGTCAGGGCCCAGTACGCGTCCGGCTTCGAGGCCGGCGAGGACGTCAACGGCTACCTCGAGGAGGATGGAGTACCGCCCGAGTCCACGACCGAGACCTACGCGGCGCTGCGCCTCGAGGTGGACAACTGGCGCTGGGCGGGGGTGCCGTTCTACCTGCGGACGGGCAAGCGGCTGGCTCGGAAGGTCACCGAGATCGCCGTGACGCTGAAGCCCGTGCCCCACCTGGCGTTCACGCAGGACGGCTCGGTCGGCGTGCAGCCCAACCAGCTCATCCTCACGATGCAGCCGAACGAAGGCGTGTCGCTGTCGCTCGGCGCGAAGATCCCGGGCACGCGAATGCGGATCAGGCCGGTGAACATGGAGTTCCTGTATGGCACCGCGTTCCTGTCGCAGTCGCCGGAGGCCTACGAGCGCCTGATCATGGATGCCATGCGCGGGGACGCGACGCTCTTCACGCGCGACGATGAGGTCGAG
Organism: Thermoleophilaceae bacterium; assembly: GCA_030447875.1. GTDB lineage: Bacteria > Actinomycetota > Thermoleophilia > Solirubrobacterales > Thermoleophilaceae > JAUJOA01. The sequence continues at coordinate 35,072 of JAUJOA010000003.1, read as the reverse complement.
GCCCAGTGGCGGGTCTGCGACCCGATCATCAAGGCATGGCAGGAGATGCCCGGACCGCTACCGCAATACGAGGCGGGCTCCCAAGGTCCTGAGGAGGCCGCTCGACTGCTGGGGGAGGGGCAGCGATGGAGGGCCATCTGATCGCCGCTGCGGATGAGTGAGCACCTGTGGGCCGAACAGGGGACGAGCCCCTCGGCGATCGAGGCCGCCCTTCGTGAGCTGCTGACCCAACGCCACGCGGAGGACGACGCGTTCGTCCCCGCGCGAGTGCTCAACCTGGTGGTGATCGCCGACCGCGAATGGCGCGGCGAGATCGAGAACCGGCTCGAACGGGTGGGGCGCTACCACCCGTCGCGCACCGTCCTCTGCTCGGTCGAGCGCGGCCGGTCGACGATCGACGCGTGGGTGACGCTCGGCGCGGAGGACGACGCCGAAGGCGGTTCGCTCGCCCTCGGGCACGAGCGAGTAGTGATCGACGTGGGTTCTCAGCACCTCGCCCACCTCGACTCGATCGTCGACCCGCTCGTCGTGACCGACCTGGCGACGGTGGTCTGGGCTCCCCACGGGCACGCCGACGCCGTCGACTCACTCATGCATCTCGCCCAGGTGGTGCTCGTGGACTCGGTCGAGGAGCCATCGCTCGAAGCCGCCCTCGCGCGGGCCAGCGAGCTGGCCGAGCGCGCCTACGTCGTCGACCTTGCGTGGCTGAGGGGCACGCCGTGGCGGGAGCGGATCGCGGCCACCTTCGATCCGGCGGCGTGGCGGGGGCAGCTCCGCGCGATCAGCTCGGTGACCGTTCGCCACCGGCCCGACTCGCCCGCCGCCGGTCTGCTCGTATTCGGCTGGCTCGCTTCGCGGCTCGGCTGGCGGCCGGGGTCGATGGTGGCGCAGAACGGAACGCTCCACGGGAGCGCTCGAGGAGCGCGCGGAGACGTCGCCCTGAGGCTTGAGCCCGAGGAGCGTCAGAGCGCTCCCGGCCTCGCGGGCATAACGATCGAGACCGCATCCGGCATGTCCATCGCACTCGATCGTGGCCCGGGCGGCCTCGCTGCCGTGCGCCGGACGCGCGACGGTCGTGAGTCCTCGTGGACGGTGATGGGGGCCTCGCGCGGCGAGGCCGGCATCCTCGGCGAGGGCATCCGCCAGGCGCTGCTGCGCGACCCGACCTATGCGCCCGCGCTCGAGGCCGCCCGCGCGATGACCTGATGAGCGGCGCGCGGACAGTCGTCCTGGAGGATCCGGCGGTGGCCACGGCCGAGCGCATCGCGGCAGCGGCCGCGGACGGTCGCCAGGTCGTGCTGACCGGCGGGTCCACGCCGCGAGCCGCCTACGAGCGTGCGGCCGACCTCGACGTGGACTGGTCGGGCGCGACCCTGTGGTTCGGCGACGATCGTTGCGTTCCGCCCGACCACGAGCACTCGAACTTCCGCATGGCGCGCGAGTCGCTGCTCGATCGGCTCGCGGGTCCGGGTCCGGCGGTACAGCGAATCGAGGGTGAGCGTGGCCCAGCCGCGGGCGCCGACGCCTACGAGCGCGTCCTGCGCTCGGTCTTCGGCGGGGGCGTCCCGGAGTTCGACCTCCTGCTCCTCGGCCTCGGCCCGGATGCCCATTGCGCCTCGCTCTTCCCCCGCGACGCCGCGCTCGGGGAGCGGGAGCGGCTGGCGGTGGGCGTCGAGACGCCCGGCATGGCGCCGCTCGTGCCGCGCGTGACGATGACGCTGCCGGTCCTCAACTGCGCCCGCGAGGTCCTCTTCCTGGTGAGCGGAGAGGACAAGGCCGAGGCGGTCCGGCGAGCGTTCGCGGGCGCGCCCGACCCGGACGCGCCCGCCAGCCTGGTCTCGCCCGAGAGCGGGTCGCTGACGGTCCTCCTCGATCCGGAGGCGGCCTCGCAGCTGCCCGCTGAGGCCGTCCCCGAGGGCGAGGGAGCCGCATGAGGTCGTTCGTCGGTGAGAAGGGCCTCGTCGGAAGCCCGTTTCCGCCGATCGCCGAGTACGCCTTCCTGAGCGACTGCGAGAGCTGCGCCCTGGTGGCGCCGAGCGGGAACGTCGAGTGGATGTGCCTCCCGCGCATGGATTCGCCGAGCGTGTTCGGGTCCATGCTCGATCGCGACGCGGGCCTCTTCCGGCTGGCTCCCGACGACGTGACCGTGCCCGCGGCGCGCCGCTATCTGCCGGGCACGATGGTGCTCGAGACGAGCTGGGGGCACCGGGGCGGATGGGTGATCGTCCGCGACCTCCTGCTGATCGGCCCCTGGCACCACGAGAGCGACCGCTCCCACACGCATCGTCGCTCGCCGACCGACTACGACGCCGACCACGTGCTCCTCCGGCTCGTGCGCTGCGTGAACGGCGAGGTCCAGATGAACCTCGACTGCGAGCCGGCCTTCGAGTACGGGCGGGTGAGGGCCGGCTGGGACTACACCGGCCCCGGTTACCACGAGTGTGTAGCTAGAGGTGAGGGAACGAACCTCGAGCTGAAGCTCACGACCGACATGAACATCGGCTTCGAGGGCCCGCGCGCCACCGCGCGAACCCTCATGAAGGAGGGGGAGACCCACTTCTGCGCTCTGTCGTGGAGTGAGCACGATCCGCCGGCCACCTACCAGGAGGCCTACGACCGCCAGGTGTGGACCGCCCATCACTGGCAGCACTGGCTCGACCGCGGCGAGTTCCCCGACCACCCCTGGCGCACCTTCCTCCAGCGCAGCGCGCTCACGCTCAAGGGGCTCAGCTACGCGCCCACCGGCGCTCTGCTGGCGGCCGCCACGACCTCGCTGCCCGAGACGCCCGGCGGCGAGCGCAATTGGGACTACCGCTACGCCTGGATCCGGGACGCCACGTTCACGCTGTGGGGCCTGTACATCCTGGGCTTCGACTGGGAGGCCAACGACTTCTTCTACTTCGTGGCCGACGTCGCCGAGGCGGAGGAGGGGCAGCTCCAGATCATGTACGGCATCGACGGCGAGGACCAGCTCGAGGAGTCGACGCTCGACCACCTCTCCGGCTATGAGGGAGCGAGGCCGGTCAGGATCGGCAACGACGCCTACGACCAGGATCAGCACGACGTGTGGGGCGCGGTGCTCGACTCCGTGTACCTCCACACGAAGTCGCGCGACTACCTGCCGGAGCGGGTGTGGCCGATCCTCAACAAGCAGGTCGAGGCGGCACTCGAGAACTGGCGCGGTCCCGACCGCGGTATCTGGGAGGTTCGCGGCGAACCTAAGCACTTCACCTCGTCGAAGCTGATGTGCTGGGTGGCCCTCGACCGCGGCGCGCGACTGGCGGAGCTGCGCGAGGACCTCGAGCGCGCCGCCCGCTGGCAGTCGGCGGCGGACGAGATCCACGCCGACATCTGCGAGAACGCGGTCGACGAGCGGGGCGTCTTCACCCAGCACTACGACACCGACGCGCTTGACGCGTCCGTGCTGCTCCTTCCCCTGTTCCGGTTCCTCCCGCCCGACGACGAGCGGATCCGCAAGACGGTCCTCGCCATCGCCGACGAGCTGACGCAGGACGGCCTCGTCCTGCGCTACCGCGTCGGCGAGACCGACGACGGCCTCGCCGGCGAGGAGGGCACGTTCACGATCTGCTCATTCTGGCTCGTGTCGGCGCTCGTGGAGATCGGCGAGCTCGACCGCGCCCGCGACCTCTGCGAGCGGCTCCTCTCGCACGCCAGCTCCCTCGGGCTGTACGCGGAGGAGCTGGACCCGCGCAGCGGCCGGCATCTCGGCAACTTCCCGCAGGCCTTCACGCATCTCGCGCTCATCAACGCGGTCATGCATGTGATTCGGGCGGAGGAGGAGGTGGCCGCGAACGCCACCGGCGGCGCTCGCGCTCGCCTGTCGGCGCTGCACGAGCAGTCGAGCCAAGTCCGCTTCGAGTCCTAGTCAGCCACAACTAGCCGCCGGCTGATCGGCGTGGCGGTCGTTCCGTGCACGGCGATCGAGGTGATCACGCACACGGCCACGGTCCAGAAGATCGTCGACTCCTCGGCAGCTGTCAGCACGCCGGTTCCGATCGCCACCGCCACGTAGTACAGCGATCCGATGCCGCGTACGCCGAACCAGGCGACGAACGAGCGCTCACGCCAGCCGATGCCGGAGCCGGCGAAGGCCGCCAGCGCGGTCAGCGGCCGGATCAGGAGGATCAATGCACCGGCGAGCATCCAGCCCGGCACACCCGGCTCCCCGAGGCCGGCGAGCGTTACCACGCTCCCCAGCAGAAGGATGAGCGCGAGCTCCGAGAAGTTTTCGACCACCTCCGCGCCCTCGTGCACCCGTCCCTGATACTCGTGGTCATGCTCGTAGCGGCGGAACGCCAGTCCGCCGGCAAAGGCGGCCAGGAAGCCGTAGGAGCCCGCGAGCTCGGCGAGCCCGTAGATCGTGAGCACCGCGGCCACCGCGACGAACCCGTCCAGCTCGTGCGCGAGCAGGCGGGCGTCGCGGAGCCGGATCGCGAGCGCGGCGATCCCGTAGCCGGCCGCCGTTCCGATCGCCACGCCCACGGCGATCCCGTACGCGACGTCGGCCGACAGCCATTCGCCCACCCATGCCGTTCCGCCTTCCCCTGCCACGAACACGCCGAGGAACACGAACGGAAACGCCAGCCCGTCGTTGAGCCCTGCCTCCGCCGTGATCGAGAAGTTCGGCTCGGCCTCGTCCTCCTCGCCGGGCGGGCCGACTCCCACGTCACCGGCGAGCACCGGGTCGGTGGGTGCCAGCACCGCGCCGAGGATGATCGCCGCCCCGAGTGAGAGACCCATGACCTGCGTCCCGAAGAGAGCGACGGCGGCGATCGTGGCAGGCATAACGAGCGCCAGGAGGCGCCCCACCGACGACCACGATCGCCAGGACAGGGCCCGATCGATCTTGAGCCCCGTCGTGAAGAGGGCCACGATCACGGCTATCTCGCTCAGACGCTCGATGAGCTTGGCGTCGGCGACGGGATCGATCCACGCGACTCCGATCAGCTCGACGGCCACGGCCGCCGCCAAGCCGAGCCCGAGGTAGATGAGGCTCGCCGAGAAGGCACGCTCGTGCTGGTGTGAGAGGGCACCGATCGCCGCGAACACGGCCACCCCGAGGAACAGGAGCGCCACGGCGTAGAGGTCGGCGAACGCGAAACCGCGATCCGCCGCTACGAGGAGGACGATTGAACCCGGCTGGTCTCGCCCTCGGGCAGGCGGCCGTCACGCCCCACGTAGCCGTCCTTGCCGCCGGCGATCACGTAGACGGCGTCCTCGTCTCCGACGTTCGTCACCTTGCGGATCGTCGCGGCGTCCACGCGCGCCACGCCGCCCGGCCCGAGCTCGTGACGCGAGCCGTCGCCGAACTCCATCTCGATCCGCCCGCGGTGGACGAAGTAGATCTCCTCCTGCTTGTCGTGGAAGTGGCGCCCGCTCGAGATCCCCGGCGGCATGACGATCGCATTGATGCCGAACGCGGTGACCCCGAGCCCCTTGCGGATCTTCCGGAAGCCGGGACCCTCGCCGAGGTCCTCGAGGTTGGCCACGGCGTACCCGTCGCCGGCGGTGACTCTCGAGGTGTCTGGATCGACCATCGCTCTCCTTAGATTCGAACGTCGACGACCATGGCCGCGAACAGCACGGCGAGGTAGGCCAGCGAGAAGAGGTACAGCCTGATCGCCGACCGCCGGTCCGCGCGCCGGCGCAGGCGCGCGGCCAGCGCGACGAACGCGCCGCCCACCACCAGCGCGACGGCGAGGTAGAGCCCGTCGAACAGCTGCCCGGCGAACGGCAGCACCGTGACCGCCACGAGCAGAACGGAATAGAGCAGGATCTGCCAGCGCGTCTCCGCTTCCCCCCGGACCACCGGCAGCATCGGTACGCCGGCCTTGGCGTACTCGTCGCGCATGAGCAGGGAGAGCGCCCAGAAGTGCGGAGGCGTCCAGTAGAAGACGATTGCGAAGAGGTAAAGCGCGCTGCCATCCAGCGAGCCGGTGACCGCCGCCCAGGCGACGAGCGGGGGCACGGCGCCGGCTGCGCCCCCGATGACGATGTTCTGCGGCGTCGAGCGCTTCAGCCAGATCGTGTAGACCAAGACATATCCGAGCAGCCCCGCGAGGGCGAGTGCGGCCGCGAGGAGGTTCACCGTGACGGCCAGTAGCCCGAAGGCCGTGACCCCGAGCGCGATTCCGAAGACGAGCGCCGAGCGAGGAGCCACGCGTCCTGACGGAAGCGGTCGGTCGGCCGTGCGCTTCATCAACGCGTCGATGTCGCGGTCCCAGTAGTGGTTGATCGCCCCGGCTCCGCCGGCGGACAGGGCGCCGCCGAGGCAGGTGAGGGCGACCAGGCCGAGCGAAGGATCCCCGGCCACGTACATCGTCGTCACGGTCGTGAAGAGGAGCAGCGACTGCACCTTCGGCTTGGTCAGGGCCAGGTAGTCCGCTACCGCGGTGCGGAGGCCGACGCGAGCGGCGGTCGGAGCGGGTGAGGTGCCGGCTTCCATAACTAGGCCGGCGCGGCCTCGGCGCGGCCTCGACGGTCCCGGCCAACGCGTTCCGCGGTGGGCGAGCGGACGCCGTACAGCTGCAGGTTCATGGCGAAGAGATGGCCCCAGAGCAGCGTCGCCAGAGCGAGGTGGGCGAGTATGAGGACCTCGTACTCCTCGAGCCAGACGTTCAGCGCGCCGAGGAGAACCTGAGCTCCCAGCAGGGCACCGGCGACCCAAGCCATCGCGACGACTCGAGCGCTCGGTCGCCGCCGCACGGCGGTGACGACCAGCGCGACGATCAGGACCGTGGCCAGGTACATCAGCACCCGGTGCGTGAGATGGATGTCCACGAGCGGCGCCTGCCCGAACGGGAGGAAGTCGCCGTTGCAGGTGGGGAACTCTCTCCCGCAGGCATGATGGGCACCGTCGCCCAGCTGGTAGTCGGGGCGGCCGTAGTTCTGGGTGCCCGCCATGTACCCGCCCGCGACGATCGTGAGGAAGAGGGTGCCCTGAGCCGCCCCGGCGAGCGCCCGGAAGCGCGGGCCACCGTCGACCGGCGGAGCGCCGATGACCTCTGGGCGCGAAGAGCGCCAGATGTAGATCACGAGCGCGAGGAGCAGCATCGCGAGTCCAAGGTGAGCGGCCACGAGCGTCTTCTCGAGGTTCTCCTCGACGGTCGCCGCACCGAGCAGTCCCTGCGCGGCGACGAGGAGCGCCGCGCCTGTGGCGGCGAGCACGATGCCGCGCTGATTGCGGTATCGCCGCAGGGCGATGACGGCGATGGCGACCATCAGGAGCCCGACGCAGGTGGCCGCCGCTCGGTGCGCGTATTCGATGATGGCGTTGAGGTCCAGGCCCGGGACCAGGTCCCCCCGACAGAGTGGCCAGCCGTGAAAGCCGCTGCCGGCCGGCCCACAGCCGAGTCCGGAGTCCGAGACGCGCACTACCCCGCCGAGGACGATCAGCAGGAAGGTGGCGATACCCGTGACCAGCGCCAGCCGGCGGAAGCCCGGCGAGGGCATGGTCACGGCGCTGGACGGTCCGGGCGCACGCGGCGTCAGGCTACCGGCTGGGCCACCGTGCCCGCCGGCTCGCGGGTGCCCGTCTGGACCTCCCGGCGGATGTCCTTCATCGGCTCCACGCTGCGGACGCGCGGGACGACGTCGAAGTTGTTCTCCGGCGGCGGGGACTGGGTGAACCACTCGAGCGTGTTGCCCTTCCAGGGGTCGTTCCCGGCTCGCCTGCCCGAGCGGAGGCTGCGGATCACATTGACGACCGTGACCATCACGCCGATCCCAAGCAGGAAGGAGCCGATCGTGGAGAACAGGTTCATGCCGTCCCAGCCGACTCCCTCCGGGTAGTCGTAGACGCGTCGCGGCATGCCGGACATGCCGAGCGAGTGCTGCACGAGGAAGGTCATGTTGAAGCCGATGAACATGAGCCAGAACGACACCTTGCCGAGGCCCTCCGACATCAGGCGCCCCGACATCTTCGGAAACCAGTAGTAGAGGCCCGCGAAGATCGCGAAGACGCTGCCGCCGAACAACACGTAGTGCAGGTGCGCCACTACGAAGTAGGTGTCGTGCAGCTGCCAGTCGACCGGAAAGATCGCGAGGATCACGCCGGAGATTCCGCCGATCACGAACGTGCCGAGGAAGCCCGCGGCGAAGTAGAGCGGCGTCTTCATCATGATCGAGCCACGCCACAGGGTGGCGAGCCAGTTGAAGATCTTGATCCCCGTGGGCACCGCGATGGCGAAGGACGAGATCATGAAGAAGGCCAGCACGACGGTGGCGGTGGGCGTCGTGAACATGTGGTGGGCCCACACGAGCATGCCGAGGAAGGCGATGCCGGCGGTGGCGGCCACGATCGCCTGGTAGCCGAAGATCGGCTTGCGCGCGAAGACGGGCAGGATCTCCGAGATCATCCCGAACGCCGGCAGGATCATGATGTAGACCTCGGGGTGGCCGAAGAACCAGAAGAGGTGCTGCCACAGCATCGGATCGCCGCCCCCGGTGATGTCGAAGAACGCGGTGCCGAAGTGGCGGTCGGTGAGGAGCATCGTGACCGCGGCGGCGATCGACGGGAGCGCCAGGATCAGGAGGTACGAGTAGATGAGGATCGTCCAGACGAAGATGGGCATCCGGCCCCAGCCCATGCCCCTCGCGCGCATGTTGTGGATCGTCGCGACGAAGTTGAACGCGCCGATGAGGGACGAGAGCCCGGTGAGGTGGATGAGGAAGATCCACGCGTCGATCCCCCCGTCCGGCAGGTAGGCGTCGTCCGAGAGCGGCGCGTAGCTCGTCCAGCCCGCGGTGGGAGGCTCGAAGAACAGGCTGGCGTAGAAGGCGATGCCCCCGAAGAGGAGCAGCCAGAAGGACAGGGCGTTCAGCCGCGGGAACGCCATGTCGCGGGCGCCGATCATCAGCGGCACGAAGTAGTTCCCGAAGCCGGCGAGGACCGGGACGATGAAGAGGAAGATCATCGTCGTGCCGTGCATCGAGATCAGGCCGTTGTACGTCTGTGCGTCGATCAGCGTGTTGCCGGACGTGGCCAGCTGGAGCCGCATGAGCAGCGCCTCGACGCCACCGAGGAGGAAGAAGATGAAGGTCGCGAAGAGGTACATGATCCCGATCCTCTTGTGATCGGTGGTGGCGAGCCACGAGAGCCAGCCGCCCGGCCGCTCGTCGCCGCCGCGCACGAGGACCTCGGGCCGGGGCATCGTCGCGATGCCTCCCCTGATCATCTGCTCGGGTGTCGCCATCGGTCTCCGGTCGCCCCCTTACTGCTCCGCGGCGGCCTCGCGCTGTCGCCGCGAGGCGGCGAGCAGCTCCTGCGAGCGCTCGATGTCGGTGGCCTGTTGCTCGATCCAGGCGCTGTACTCGTCGACCGGCACGGCGCGCACCTGGGCGCGCATGTCGGCGTGGCCCTCGCCGCAGAGCTCCGCGCAGACGCCGCGATAGACGCCCGGCTCCTCGATCTTGAACCAGGTCTCGTTCGTGTAGCCGGGGATCGCGTCGGCCTTGCCGCCGAGGTCGGGGATCCACCACGAGTGGGCCACGTCCTGGGAGGTGATCTGTAGCGACACGGTCGTGTCAATCGGCACGACCATCTCGTAGTAGCTGAAGACCTGCGTGTCCCCGCTCGAGGGATACTCGAAGCGCCAGAGGTACTGCTGCCCGTTCACCTCGATCTGAAGCGGGTCGCCGCCCGGTGCCTCCGGCTGGTCGACGGAGGCGAACTGAACGCCCTCGGCCGCCTGGAGGCCGTTCGGACCACTCGCCGCCGGACTCTCGATGTCGTCCAGGTAGATGAAGGTGATCACGATCAGAACGACGAGGATCAGCCCGGCACCGACCGTCCAGCCGATCTCGAGCGGCGCGTTGCCGCGGATCTGTGCCGGCTCGGGCCCGCCGCGCCGGAACCGGTACTTGACGAGCGAGTAGACCAGAAGTCCCTCGACGAGGAGGAAGATCACGATCGCGATGGCGAACGAGATCTTGTAGAGGAGGCTGATGTTCTCGGCGTTGGGCGAGCCGCCGGCGTTCTCGGGGCTGAACACGCCGGCGAGTGCGCCGGGCGCGAGCACGAGGAGCGCGCCGATCGCCCCGAGCAGGGCGACGATCAGAGCGCGACGGCGCGAATTTGCGGCTCCTGCTCGCAAGGGGCGCAGAATCATAACGACGGGTCGGCGGTCCACGGCGGGTCGCACGCCATGGGTACGGACGAGCGTGCCGAGGGCGCTCAGGCGCCTCGAAACGACGGCTCGCGCTTCTCGACGAACGCGCCCACGCCCTCGATGAAGTCGTCCGTGCGCGCGAGCGAATGCTGGAGCTCTGCCTCGAGCGCGAGCTGTCCCTCGAGGTCCGGATAGAGCATCTGGTTGAGGGCGCGCTTCGAGCCCGCATAGGATCGCGTCGGGCCGCCGGCCAGCTTCTCAGCCAGGGCGTTCGCCTCATCCATCAGCACGTCGTCGGGGTGGATCCGGTTGACGAGTCCCCACTCGAGCGCCGTCGCCGACCGGACCCGCTCGCCGAGGAACGCCATCTCGAATGCCCTCGCCTTCCCGACGGCCGTGGGCACGAACAGCGTGGAGCCTCCGTCCGGCATCAGGCCGATGTTCACGAAGGCCAGTCCGAAGAAGGCCGACTCGGCCGCGAGCACGAGGTCACAGGCCAGGGCGAGCGAGCAGCCGATCCCCACCGCAGGCCCGTTGACCGCCGCCACCACCGGCTTCTCGAGCGCTCGGATCCCCGCGATGACCGGGTGGTAGATCTCGTGGAGCTCCTTGCGCACGTCGGGTAGCCCGTCCTCCGGGTGCTGCTCGAAGCCGGCGCGCAGATCGGCTCCCGATGAGAACCCGCGACCGGCGCCGCTCACCAGCACCGCCCGCACCGACGCCTCGGCGGCCTCCTCGGTGACCACGCGACGGAGCTGAGCGCCGAACTCGGCGGTCCAGGCGTTCAAGGTCTGTGGACGGTTGAGGGTGATGCGACCCACTCCGTCACGTTGCTCCCACAGCACCAGGTCGTCGGACACGTGGGTCTCCTCAGTTGGGTTCACAGTTGACAGCTGACAGTTGGATGGTGGCGCTCGAGAGCGGCTGGCCACTCAGCGCGGCCGGGTGCACGCTGAACTGTCAACTGTCAACTGTCAACTCTCCGTATGCTCGCGCCCGTGCTGCTGGACGCGCTGGAGTGGCTGGGACATTCAGGGTTCCGCGTCTCCGCGGGCGGCGCGACGATCTACATCGACCCGTATCGCGTGGGCGACGGGCCTCGAGCGGACCTCATCCTGATCACGCACGGCCACTACGACCACTTCTCGCCGCTGACGATCGAGCGCCTGTCGCACGAGCGCACCTTGCTCGTGGGCCCGCCCGCGGTGGCGGAACGGGCCGGAGGCCGCGTCGTCTCGCTGGCGCCGGGAGAGGTGGTCGACCAGAAGCTTGCGCGCGGGGTGGAGATCGCCGGCGTGGCGGCCTACAACACGTCGAAGCGAGACGGTGCGGGCAATGTCTTTCACCCGCGCGAGGCCGGCGGCCTCGGCTATCACCTGAACGTCCGTGGCGAGCACCTCTATCACTCGGGCGATACCGACGTGATCCCGGAGATGGACTCGGTGGCCGGCGTCGACGTCGCGCTGCTGCCGGTGAGCGGCGTGTACGTCATGACCGCCGGTGAGGCGGCCGAGGCCGCGCGCCGGATCCAGCCGGGCGTTGCGATACCCATGCACTGGGGCGAGCACCTGGGGACGTACGCGGACGCGCGCGCCTTCGCCGCCAAGGCTCCCGTCGAGGTGACGATCATGGACAAGGTGAGCTAGCCAACTTGCGGGAGAGCGCGATCCTCCGCGGCGTCGCCGTGGGCGCCGTGGCGGTCGGCCTGGCAGCCCCCATCGTGCGGCTGCGAGTGAGGCTTCCTCGGGTCGTCATCTCGGCGCTTGCCTGGCAGGCGCCGTTCGCGCTCGCCGCGGCCACCCAGCGCTCCCGCGGTCGCGACGCGGGGATGTATGCGCTCCAGATGTGGGCGTACTTCGCCCACTACCAGATGCCCAACGACGATCCCGAACGGCTGAGGCGCCGGCTAAGGGTCCGCTACCCGATCGTCGCCGATACCGCGCTTGGGTTCGGCAGCGTGCCCACCAGCCGCCTGCAGGGCATCCTCGCGCGCGAGGGCGAGGTCGCCCCGCACGACCTGGCGCTGTCCGTCGTGCACTGGGTGTGGTACTTCATTCCGCACGGATCCGTCGCCTACGTCCTGCTACGCCATCGCGAGAGCTTTCCGCGCGCCGCCTGCCTGGTGGCCGGCACCTTCGATCTCGGTCTCGTCATCTATTGGGCGGTGCCCACGGCGCCGCCCTGGTGGGCCGGCGAGAACGGCGAGATGCCGCCAGTTCGACGAATCATGGTCGAGGCCGGCGAGCGCGTTTGGGGACCCCTCTGGGATCCGCTCTACGATTCGATCGGAGGCAATCCCTTCGCGGCAATGCCCTCACTTCACTTCGCCACCTCCGTGACCTCAGCCCGCCTCCTCTGGGACGTGGGCCGTGGCCCCGGCGCGCTCGCCTGGGCCTACGCTCTCACGCTCGGGTTCGCCCTCGTCTACCTGGGCGAGCACTACGTGGTGGATCTGGCGGCCGGCCTCGCCCTCAGCGAGAGCCTCTACCGGCTGGGGCCGCGCGCGGCGCCCGCCCTTCGAGCCGTCGGGGCCCTGGTCGGGCGCCTGGAGCTACAGGCGGGGCGATGAGCGTGGGCCGTCGCTCCTCCCCCTCGGTTCCCGAAGCGGAGAACGGGGCGATGGAGGACGGCGGCCTCGATCTACTCCCCGATCGAAGGCGGCTCGTCGCGGGACTGATCGTCCTGGTCTTGATCATCGTGGCGATCTACGTGCTCCTGCCGAAGGTGGTCGGCCTTGACGACGCGCTGGAGCGCTTCGGCGACGCGAAGTGGTACTGGCTGGTGGTCGCGGCGGCGTTCGCGGTCGCCAGTTTCGGGGCGTACGTCGCCCTCTTCCGCGGCATTCTCGGCGGCACGCGCAACGACGAGCTTCAGCGCCGCCTCGACGCGCGCGCCTCATACCAGATCACGATGGCGGGGCTCGCCGCCACCCGCATCTTCTCGGCGGCCGGGGCGGGCGGCATCGCCCTCACCTACTGGGCGCTTCGGAGGGCGGGAATGGAGCGGCGACGTGCGGCCTGCCGGATGACCGCCTTCCTCGCGGTCATGTACTCGATCTACCTCGTCGCCCTCCTCGTGTTCGGCGTGCTGCTTCGAACCGGTGTGCTCCCCGGCGAAAACCCCTTCGGGGGAACGATCGTGCCGGCGGCCGTGGCGGGAGTCCTGCTGGTCCTGATCGGGCTGATCGCGCTGATCCCGCGTGACGTGGAGCGACGCCTGGAGAAGGTAAGCGCCCGCCGCCCGCGGTTCTCCCGCCTGGCCTCGCGGCTCGCTACCGGGCCCGCCACCGTCGCGACCGGGATCCGGACAGCGATCGACTACATGCGCCATCCCAAGCGAGGGGCGCTCGCCACCGCCGGCGCCGTGGGCTTCTGGGGCGCGAACATCGGCGTTCTGTGGGCCAGCTTCGAGGCGTTCGGCGGCGATGTGCCGTTCGCCGTCCTGGTCCAGGGCTTCTTCCTGGGCATGGCGGCAAACCTCATCCCGTCGCCCGCCGGCGGCGCGGGAGCCGTGGACGCCGGGATGATCGCGGCTTTCCTGCTCTTCGGGGTAGCCAGCGCCGTCGTCTTTCCGGCGGTTCTCATCTACCGGGTGATGGCCTTCTGGCTCCCGATCCCGCCGGGAATCGTCGCCTACTTCCAGTTGCGCCGCACGGTGGCCGCCTGGCTGGAGGAGGAGCGGGAGAAGGACGAGGAAAGCTATACTATAAAAAGTAAAGTGACCGCTGAGGCCACCTGAGCGGACCGAACGAGGAAGGCGAAGTGAGCGAACCGACCACAGAGAACGTGATCATCATCGGCAGCGGTCCCGCCGGCTATACGGCCGCGCTCTACACATCCCGGGCCGATCTCAAGCCGCTGGTCATCGAGGGCTTCCTATGGGGCGGGCTGCTCCAGCAGACGACCGACGTGGAGAACTATCCCGGCTACCCCGAGGGCATCATGGGGCCGGAGATGATGCAGCGGTTCCGCGATCAGGCGGAGCGCTTCGGGACCCGCTTCCTCAGCGAGGACGCCACCCGGGTGGAGCTGGCCACGGACGGCGGCGTGCATCGGGTGTGGGTGGGGGATACCGAGCATCGGGCACGCTCGGTGATCCTCGCGATGGGCGCAGAGCCGAGGAAGCTCGGCGTGCCGGGCGAGGAGGAGCTGTCGGCTCGGGGGGTGTCCTACTGCGCCACCTGCGACGCCGCGTTCTTCCGGGACAAGCCCACGATCGTGGTCGGCGGCGGCGACACCGCCATGGAGGACGCGATCTTCCTGTCGAAGTTCGCGAAGAGCGTGGGGATCGTGCATCGTCGCGACGAGTTCCGCGCATCGAAGATCATGCTGGAGCGCGCTCGTGATCAGAAGAACATCGAGCTGATGACGCCGTACCTCATCGATCGCTTCGAGGCAGAGGACGGCGGTTCGCTGGCTCGCGCCATCCTGCGCAATGCCGACGGTGGCGAGGAGCGGCAGCTCGAGGTGGACGGCGCCTTCATCGCCATCGGCCACCAACCCAACTCGAGCATCGTCGCGGGCCAGGTCGAGCTCGACGCCGACGGCTACGTGATGACCGAGGGCAGGTCCACCCGCACGGGCTTGGCCGGGGTGTTCGCCGCCGGGGACCTTGTCGACCACACCTACCGCCAGGCCGTGACAGCAGCCGGTACCGGCTGCCAGGCGGCGCTCGACGCCGAGTGGTACCTGCGCGACACGCCGCCAGACCCCGAGGCGCACTGGTCGCCGGACGCCGAGGCGGTCGAGCAGGCCGCCGAGGCCGCCGCGAACTAGCGGCACGCCCCTCGGCCGGCGCCGTGGGCGTATAAGGGCGCCGATGCGAACCCTCTGGCGCAACTGGGCCGGCGACCAGCGGTGCGCGCCCGCGATCCTCGAGGAGCCGGCCGGCGAGCCCGAGCTGATCGAGTGCGTGCGCCGTGCGTCGGAGGCCGGGGGCTCGCTCAGGGTCGTCGGCTCCGGGCACTCCTTCACCGATATCGCTTGCACGGACGGTCACATGTTGCGGCTTCGGCGCATGTCACGGGTGCTCGACGCCGATCCCGCCACGGGACTCGTCCAGGTGCAGCCCGGGATCACGCTGCACGAGCTCGGTAAGGAGCTCGCGGTCCGCGGCCTCGCGCTCGAGAACCAGGGAGACATCGACGCCCAGACGCTCGCGGGCGCCGTCTCCACCGCCACGCACGGGACCGGCGCGAGCTTTCGCAACCTCTCGGCCCAGGTGGCGGCTCTCCGGCTCGTGGCGGCCGACGGCTCGATCGTAGACGTCTCTGAGGACTCGGACCGGGAGCTCCTGAGGGCGGCACGCGTAGGCCTTGGGGCGCTCGGCGTGATCGCCTCCATCACCCTCCGCTGCCTTCCGATCTTCACGCTTCACCGCGTCGACCGACCGCGGCCACTCGACGAGACGCTCGCCGGGCTGGACGCGCTCGTGGAGGGCAACGACCACTTCGAGTTCTTCGTCTTCCCATACTCGCGGACGGCGATCACACGGGCCACCGAGCGCAGCGATCGCTCACCGGAGCCCGAGAACCCGCGCCGGCGCTACATCGAGGAGACCGTTCTCGAGAACCGCCTGCTCGAGCTGTGCTGTCGCGTCGGCCGCCGGGTGCCGGCGCTCGTCCCGCCGATCAACCGCGGGATCTCGCGGCTGGTGCGCGAGTCCGAGCTGATCGAGCGCAGCCACCGCGTGTACGCGACGCGGCGCGACGTGCGCTTCACCGAGATGGAGTACGCGATCCCGCGTGCCGCCGGGCCGGCCGCGGTCGAGCGCGTGCTCGAGATGGTCGAGCGCCGCCGTCTACCGGTCGGCTTCCCGCTCGAGGTCCGCTTCGTGGCGGCCGACGACTCGCACCTCAGCCCATCGCACGGACGGGACACCTGCTACGTGGCGGTGCACATGTTCCGCGGCATGGAGTTCGAGTCGTACTTCCGGGGCGTCGAGGCGATCATGCGCGACTACGGAGGCCGGCCGCACTGGGGCAAGCGCCACTACCAGTCGGCGGCCGGCTTGACCGAGCTCTATCCGGAGTGGGAGCGCTTCCAGTCGGTGCGGCGGCGCCTCGATCCCCGTGGCCTCTTTCGCAACGACTACATCGATCGGGTGCTCGGGCCGATCGGCGCCGCGGCATAGAAGCCACTAGAGAAAGCAGCGGCCCTCGCCTCGGTAGGTCGGCACCTCGTCCACGATCTCCCCGCCACTGAGGAGGTAGAGGCGGTCGAAGCGCTCGCAGAGCTCGCCGGCCTTGGCGTGGCGAAAGTAGACCCGATCTCCGGGCTGGAGCCCGTTTGCGGCCTCGCCGCGCACGGGCGTCTGCACCTCGCCGGCGCCCTCGAACGGATCGAGCCGGAGGCCGTGCGGAAGGTGGGGCGTTGGCAGCCGGTCCTTGTCGGCGGGCCCCGAGGCGGGATACCCGGCGCCCAGCACCGTCGCTACGCCTCCGCCCGGCTTTCTCACCACCGGGGCGGCGAACATGGCGGCGGGGCGCAGCGAGAACGCCGAGTAGTCGTCGAAGAGAGCGGGCGCGTAGAAGCCCGACCCCGCGGTCACCTCCGTGACCGCGCCCTCTCGCGCCGTCTCGTGCAGGCTGCCCGTGCCGCCGCCGTTCACGAACTCGAGCGGCGCCACGCCACGGACGGCCGCCACGATCTGCGCTCGGCGCTCGCGTATCTCTCGACCGGACGCCCGCTGCATCGCGTGAATGACCGCGCCGCGGACCCGCCTGCCGTGCGGGCGGTCCGCGAGGCCCGCGATGTGCCCCTCGTAGGCCATCAGGCCGGCGAGCTCGAGGCCCGGACGCGCCGCGACCTCCTGTGCGAGCGCTACAGCCTGGTCGGCGGTGCGGATCGGGGATCGCTTGGGCCCGATCCTCACCCGGCCGCCGGCGAGCCAGAAGCCCACGTCGAGCTCGATGCACACGCGGAAGGGAGCCCCACCTGGGCTTGCGACGGCGGCGATGAGGTCGAGGTGCGCGACGGAGTCGACCATGAGGACCGGCGGGTGCTCGCGCTCGAGCTTCGCGAGTGCCGCCAGGCTCGCGCGGTCGACCGTCGGGTAGGCCAGCAGCAGGTCGTCGAAGCCCGCCTCCGCAAGCCAGAGCGTCTCGCCGAGCGTGAACGTCATGAGTCCATGGAAGCCGGGATGCCGATCGAGGATGGCGCGCAGCAGCGGACGGCAGCGGACCGACTTGCTAGCGATGCGGATCGGCTTGCCGGCCGCGCGCCGTAGCAGGTCGTCGGCGTTGGCCCACATCGCGTCGAGGTCGACGAACGCGAACGGCGCGTCGAGCGCCGAGAACGCGCCCTCGTAGCGGCGATGGGTCTCGGCCGGGGAAGTCGGGCGGCCTGCGGTCGAGCTCGCCAATGCCTCAGCGCAGGTAGATCGGGTTCGACACGATCCAGGTCCGCTCGCGGCCGCCGGCCCGCAGCCGTGCCTCGAGGCGGTAAACGCCGGGTTCCTCCGCGGGGAGCTCGAGCGCGTCTCCCCATCGCTCCAGGACCGGCACGCCGTCGCGCAGGAGTCGCAGGTCGGCCGGTCGCGGCAGAGCTCCGTGGACGGTCCATGCGCTCGCGACGGGTCCGGCGGCCTCATCGCCCATCGCCAGCCGGTCGCCGTCCCGCTCCGCCCAGAACGAGAACCCGCGCGCGGGCGCGAGGCAGTCCATCGACAGGTAGCAGCGGCCCGCCCGCAGTGCCGCGTAGACGCTGTCCCGATCCTGCGAGAGGTCGCCGGTCGGCGGCCGCACGCAGAGGACGTGGGTGCGGAGGTAGCGAAAGGAGCGCGCGTAGGACATCAGCCTGAGCGGCACGCGCCCGCGGATACGTCGACCGAACTGGTGCGCGTCGAGGCCGCCGATCGCCACGACGCGCCGGCTGCGGCAGAGCCGATCCCATTCCGACATGTTGCGCTCGGGAGGGTGGTCGATGACCGACTGCGGGCGCGCCACGAAGCGGATCGCCTCGCGGATGCTGCCGAGCGACTCGGCGGTGTCGGTCACGAAGCTCCACAGCTCCACGCCGGCGAGGCCCGCGCAGCCGAGGTCGTCCCACGGCATGCCGCCGCTGTGCCGCTTGAATCGCTCCGACCCGCGCGAGAACGGATGCGCCGCGAACCCGAAGCCGCCGGCCTCCGCCACGGCGGCGCAGATCTCGGCCGGCGCGAGGTCCGAGTGGTCGATCGCGTGGTCGAGGTCAAAGGCTAGGTAGTGGTTGCCCGGGGGCGGCGAGACCTCCTCGCCGACCAGCACGAGAGTGGAGCCGTACCAGCGCTCCTCGCCTCGCCACTTGGCCTCCAGTGTGTCGTGATCGGTGAGGAGCACGACGTCCACGTCCGATTTCCGAGCGGCCGCCGCTATCTCGGGCACGCTGCCCGTGCCGTCGGAGTAGGTCGAGTGCAGATGGATCACGCACGCGAGGTCGTGGAGCTGCGGCGGCGAGGGCATGCTCAGCGAGCCTAATCGGCGCGCTGCCGCGGCATGTCCGGCAGTAGATTGCCTCGGGCATGGCGGTCTCCCACCACGAGCTCTGCTTCGGCTGTGGCAGCGCGAACCTCTTCGGCCTCCAGATCGAGCTGGAGGCCCGCGGGGGGCGAGTGGCCGGCAGGTTCTTCGTCAAGCAGGACCACCAGGGACCGGCGGGCTCGGCGCACGGTGGGGTGATCGCCGCCGCGCTCGAGGAGGCGATGTCGCTCGCCGTGCTCGCCGCGGGATCGGAGGGCCGAACGTCCGAGTTTCACCTCGATCTCCACGGAGCGGCGCCGCTCGGCACGTTCGTCCAGCTCGAGGCCAGGATCGACCGCCGGGAAGGTGACGAGTTGTGGGCTAGCGCGGTGGCCGCTGCGGCAGACGGGGACCCGCGGCTCGCCGAGGCGCGCGCCAGGTACGTCGACGTACGGGACCGCAGGTAGCGTTAGAGACAGCCCCGAGACAGGAGACCGATCCCCTTCATGCCCGAGAACCTCTCCCGCCAGATCCTCCGCGAGCACCTCGTCGAGGGTGAGCTGACGGCGGGCTCCCCGATCGCCCTGCGGATCGACCAGACACTCCTGCAGGACGCGACGGGCACGATGGCGTGCATGCAGTACGAGCAGCTCGGGGTGTCGAGGGTGCAGGTCGATCGCGCGGTGCAGTACATCGACCACAACGTCATCCAGCTCGACTTCAAGAACCCGGACGACCACCGGATGCTTCAGGCGCTGGCGCGCAAGCACGGGATCGACTACTCGCGTCCGGGCAACGGGATCTGCCATTACGTGCACATCGAGCGCTACGCGAAGCCCGGCGGGATCCTCGTGGGCGCCGACTCGCACACCACCACCAGCGGAGCGCTCGGGATGATCGCGATCGGCGCCGGCGGGCTCGACGTGGCGGTCGCGATGGGCGGCTACCCGTACGAGATCGCCTGTCCCGAGATCGTCGAGGTGCACCTCGAGAACACGCTCGCTCGGCCATGGGTGCAGGGGAAGGACATCATCCTCGAGCTTCTGCGCCGGCTGACCGTGCGCGGCGGCAAGAACAAGATCTTCGAGTTCACCGGCCCGGGCACGCACGACCTCTCGGTGCCCGAGCGCGGCACCATCGCGAACATGATCGCCGAGCTCGGCGCGACCTCGGCGGTCTTCCCGCCGGACCAGGAGACGCGTGACTGGCTCGAGCGCCAGCAGCGCCCGGACGACTTCGTAGCCATGGAGCCCGAGGACGGCTGCTCCTACGACCAGCGCGTGGAGATCGACCTGGCGAAGCTCGGGCCGCTCGTGGCGAAGCCCCACAACCCCGACAACGTGGTGCCGGTCGAGGAGGTCGCCGGGACGGAGCTCGGGCAGGTGTGCATGGGATCGTCGGTCAACTCGGGCTACGCGGACCTCGCGCTGCCGGGCGCGGTGCTGGCTGACCGCGGCGGCCAGATCGTGAGCCCGTCGATCGCCGCCACGGCCACGCCGGGTTCCCGCCAGATCCTCACCGCGATCGCCGAGTCGGGCGTCTACCGTCAGCTCGTGGAGGGCGGCGTGCGGATGCTCGAGCCGGTCTGCGGCCCGTGCGTGGGGATGGGGCAGGCGCCGCCGTCCGACTCCAACTCGCTGCGCACCTTCAACCGCAACTTCCCTGGGCGAAGCGGCACTCCGGAGGACTCCGTGTATCTCTGCTCACCGGCCGTCGCCGCCGTGTCGCTACTCAGGGGGCGGATCGAGGACCCGCGCGAGTACGGCGATGCTCCCGAGCTGCTCGCGCCCCCGGAGCTGAAGCCCTACGTCGACGACGTGCACATCTTCGCCCCAGCGGACGAGTCGGAGGCCGATCAGGTCGAGGTTCCGCGCGGCCCGAACATCAAGACGCCGCCCGAGCACGTGCCGCTGGAGGATTCGGTCGAGGCGAGGATCGCCACCGTGCAGCCGGACAACATCTCGACCGGTGACCTCGCGCCCGACGGCGTAGTCGTCATGTCCTACCGCTCGAACATTCCGGCGATCGCCGAGTTCACCTTCCAGCACCGCGATCCCGAGTTCCGGAAGCGGATGAAGGAGTGGGGGACGGGCTTCATCGTCGGCGGACACAACTACGGCCAGGGCTCCTCGCGCGAGCACGCGGCGCTGGCGCCGCTCCAGCTCGGGGTGAGGGCGGTGCTCGCGAAGTCGTTCGCGCGCATCCACCGGCGCAACCTCGTGGCCCAGGGGATCCTGGCGCTGACCTTCGAGGAGGAGTCGGACTACGACCGGGCCGAGGTGGGACAGACGTGGTCGCTTCCAAGCGTCAAGCGGGAGCTCGAGGATGGCTCGGACACGATCACCGTGCGGATCGACGCCACGGGCGACGAGTTCACCGTCACGCACGACTTCGCGCCGAAGGAGCGCGAGATCCTCGTCGAGGGCGGCTTGCTCCACTACCTCCAGGAGCGGGGCGAGCAGGTGGGGGCGCCGGCGTAGGACGCGGCCTACGGCGCCGGCCCCGGACGGGCCTCTCTGACCCCGTGGTCGACTTCGTGCACCAACGTGGTGCTCAATGTCGACCACGTCTCAGAGCGTGCGGCCTGAGCGCTCGCCGCAGAAAGCGCACCTGGAGCGACCACTTCGATGTCGAACGCCGCTCTGCGCCGACCGCGAGCTCCGCGCGGTTGAGCGAGTCCTCGATCAGGGCATCGTGCAGCGGACGATAGATGAGCGGCCAGGCGACGCGCATCGAGCCGCTACTGCGCGCTGCGGCCGACATGACGTGGGATCAGGCGATAGCTATGGAGGAGTACGCCGAGCCAATGTGCTTTACGACGAGGGCGCATCGCGACGCGGTGGAGGCGCTGGTAGGTCCCATATCGTCCTGAACCGATGCGGCGGCTACTGATCTGGAGCGGTATCGACGCGTGGCGCGCGGGGCGACCACGATCGAGATCCGCCCGGGCTCTCTGTCGGGTGAGGGCACTCAGCTGGGCGTCGAGCCCGTGCCGTATCGCCTCGAGTACGAGCTCGACGTCGACGGCGACTGGATCACTCGGCGCCTGCGCGTCCGCGCCCGTGGCGCGGACTGGGCCGCGAGCTCGACCTGCACCACGACGGCGCCGGCGGCTGGGCGGCGGAGGCCGTGGAGGAGGGCGATCTGCCTCTGCCTCCGGCGGGCGGCGACGTCGCCGCCGGTAGCGGCGCGCTCGACTGCGATCTCGGCCTCTGTCCTCTGACCAACGTCATGCCCGTCCGTCCCCTCCCAACCGGCGGGCTGAGCCCACCGCCGAGTCCCACGAAGAGCTGCACGCTCGGCCCGATCAGCAGCGCGAACGCCAGCGTGCCGAGGCCGACGGTGCCGCCGAGCGCCGCGCCTGCCACCGTGACGGTCACTTCGATGCTCGTTCGGATCAGCCGCAGCGACCTGCCGGTTCGGGCGTGGAGCCCGGTCATGAGCCCGTCGCGCGCGCCCGGCCCAAGGCGACTCGTGAGGTAGAGGCCGCTCCCGGCCCCGACGAGGGCGATGCCGCCCAGCACGAGGGCCACGCGAAGCGAAAGCTCGGAGGGCTCGCCGACCGCCCGGAGGGTCACCGCGATCGCGAGCCCGATGACGATCGCGTTCAGGACCGTCCCGAGCCCCGGCCGTTGCCGGAGCGGTACCCACAGGAGGAGCACGGCGAACGAGATCGCGATCGTCACCTCGCCGATGCCCAGGCTCGTCTGCTCGGAGACGCCCTCGGCGAGCACGGTCCATGGCGAGTTGCCGAGCGCCGCGAGCACGAGGCACGCCTCGCCCGTTCCGAAGATCCAGAGGCCGGCGAGCAGGCGGACGAGGGTCGGGAGATCGGTGCGCCAGAGCGAGGGTGTCGACGAAGGCGGCTCGGGGGTGGAACCGGGCTGCACGGAGTCCATGGGTTGAGGCTACGGGGCAGCTCGAGGACGGCCAGAATAGGTCCGTGTCCCTCGCATCCTTCTCCGACCTCGCCGCCGAGTCCGAGCCCTCCCTCGACGAGCTCGCGCTCTCGCTGGCGGGCGAGCTCAAGGAGGTGGACGCCGACGCTGCGCTGGCGGAGCTCGACCGGCTGGGGGCGGAGCTCGCTCCGGCTGCCGGTGGGAGGGCCGTGGCGGAGGTCGAGGCGCTGCGCGAGCTGCTCGGCCGCCGCCACGGGTTCGCGGGCGCCCGCGACGAGTACGACCACCCCGACAACTCCATGCTCGACCTCGTACTCGAGCGGCGCAAGGGGCTGCCCATCCTGCTGTCGATCGTCTACGTAGAGGTGGCACGCCGCGCCGGGATCGCGCTCGCGGGGGTCGGGCTGCCGGGCCACTACGTCGTGGGCCACTTCGGGCAAACGCCGCCGCTCCTGCTCGACCCATTCGGTGCCGGGGCCGCGGTGGAGCTCGCCGCGCCACTCGAGATCCGCGCCTGGGGCCCGCACGAGACGGCACTGCGGATGCTGAACAACTTGGTGGGCTCCTACCGGCGCCGTTCGGACCTCATCCGGGCGATCCGCACGGCGGAGCTGCGCCTCGAGCTGCCGCTGGCGGAGTCGGACAAGGCCGCGCTCGGCGCGGAGGCACGGGCGCTGCGCGCTCGCCTCAACTGAGAGCCCGCAGTGCGCGCCCTGTAGCGTCGCAGGCGTGAACGACCGCGACGGCACGCTGCGCCGCCTCAGGCTGATCACGGTCGTGGCCGTGCTCGACTTCCTGCTCCTCGTGCCGCTCGTCGCGGCGGCCCTCACTCACGCGGAGGGGACGGTCTCGATCCTCGGTCCGATCCACGGAGCCGGCTTCCTGGTGCTCCTCGCCCTCTGTGTGAGGGGCTCGGTGGAGGGCCGGTGGGGATGGTGGTATCCGGCGATCGTCGTCGTCACGCTCGGGCCGCCGGGCTCGCTCTACGGCGAGTGGCGCATCCGCCGACAGCTCGGCGCGTGACGATCTGCTCAGTCTCCTGCGAGTCGCTCCTCCACCGATCGCACCTTGTCGTCGAGGGTCTGGTCCGGGCGGTCGCGTCGCTCGTCGAGCTTGAGCACGGTGTAGACCCGCGGGACTCCCTGCTCGAACGGCACCGCGTGGAGCTCGACGACGGTCGCCAGGATGTCCGCGGTCGTTCCCTCGAGTGACGTTCCCATCGCGTGCATGCGGTAGCGCACGCGCTGCTGCCTCGCCAAGCGCCTCTGAATCTCGGCGATGTACTCGCCCGCGCTCGTGCCGGGCCGCCCGAGGGCCAGCACCGTCAGGTCGGCCGTCGCCACCGCGCTAGCCGACGGCGGCGCTCGGCGCTGCCTCGCTGAGGCTCGTCCATACCGTCTTGACCTCCAGGTAGGCGTCGAGGTTCGCGTGGCCCATCTCGCGTCCGAAGCCTGACGCCTTGTATCCGCCGAAGGGGGCCGCGGGATCGCTCGGTCCCCAGACGTTCAGATAGACGGAGCCCGCCTTCAGCATGGCCGCGAGCTTGTGCGCCTTCGCCACGTCGCGTGTCCAGACGCCCGCGGCGAGCCCGTATTCGGTGTCGTTCGCGCGGCGCGCCACCTCCTCGAGGTCGTCGTATGGCATCGCTACGAGCACCGGCCCGAAGATCTCCTCGCGGGCGATCGACATGTCATCGGTCACGTTCGCGAAGAGAGTGGGGGGAACGAAGTAGCCGCCGTTCGAGAGCCCCTCACCAGCGCCATCGCCACCTGCGACCGCCTCCGCGCCGGCCTGCTTGCCGGCATCGATGTAGGCGAGCACCCGGTCGTGCTGCTCGCTCGAGACGACGGGACCGAACTGCGTGTCCTTCTCGAGCCCCGGCCCGACTCTCGCCGACCTCGCCGCGTCCGCGAGCGCTGAGACGACGGTGTCGTACTGGTCCTTGTGCACGAACAGGCGCGATCCGGCGTTGCAGGCTTGCCCCGTGTTGAAGTAGATCCCCTGGAAGGAGCCCTTGATCGCCGCCTCGATGTCGGCGTCAGGCAGGATGATGTTCGGGCTCTTGCCACCCAGCTCGAGCGTGACCCGCTTCAGCATGCGCCCGGCGGTCTCGCCGATCTGCCGGCCGACCTCGGTCGACCCGGTGAAAGCGACCTTGTCGACGCCCGGGTGCTCGACGATCGCCGCCCCGGTCGAGCCGTCGCCGGTGAGGATGTTCACGACGCCGTCCGGGATCCCCGCCTCCTGGATCAGCTGCCCGAGCCGAAGCGCGGTGAGCGGAGTCTGCTCCGCGGGCTTCAGGACCACCGTGCAACCGGCGGCGAGCGCCGGGGCGATCTTCCACGTGGCCATCAGCAGCGGGAAGTTCCAGGGGATGATCTGACCGCAGACGCCGACCGGCTCCTTGCGCGTGTAGCAGAACATCTGCGGCCAGGAGACCGGGATCGTCTCACCCTCGATCTTGGTCGGCCAGCCGGCGTAGTAGCGAAGGTGCGCCACGGCCAGTGGCAGGTCCACGGCGCTGGCCATCGTGACCGGCTTGCCGTTGTCGAGCGCCTCCAGCTCGGCCAGCTCCGCCGCGTTGGCCTCGATCAGATCGGCCAGCTTGTACAGGACGAGACCACGCCCGGCGGCCGGCATCTTCGACCAGGAGCCCTCGAGCGCCGAGCGCGCAGCGATCACCGCACGCTCGACATCCTCGCTCCCGCTCTGCGCGACCTCGCAGATCCCCTCGCCGGTCGACGGGTCGATCGTCTCGAACTTCCGGCCGTCGGCGGCCTCGACCCAATCGGCACCGATCAGCAGCTTGTGGGGAGCCGAGGCGACGAACGCGCGGGCGGCGTCTGACAGTGCTTCAGCGGTGGCGGTGGTCATCTCGAGCTGGCTCCTCTGTCGGTCGATCGGGGGGCCGAGGGTATACCTAGGCGAGCGCGGTCTGGGTCGCCACGGCGCGGCGCAGCAGCGGGGCGGCGCGGTAGCGCTCCTCGCGCCGCTCCTCCCACAGGCCGTCGATCGTGGCGAGCACGGGCTCCAGGCCGATCGCGTCTCCCCAGGCGACCGGCCCGCGCGGGTGGTTCAGCCCGAGCGTCACACCGGCGTCGACGTCCTCCGCCGAGCCCACGCCCTCGCCGATCGCGAAGGCAGCCTCGTTCACGAGCTGGCAGACGATTCGACCGAGCACGAGCCCGGGCGCGTCCTCGACCCACTCCGAACGCAGACCGAGGGCGGCGAAGAACTGCTCGGCCAGCTCGCACGTTCGCTCGGCGCTCGTAGGCAGACGAGTGAGCTCCACCAGCCGTGCCGCCTCGATCGGCGGCACGAGGTTGAAGCCGCAGGCCGTGGGCGCCCCTCGAGCGGCGAGGCTTCGATCGGCGCAGGCGACGACGAGCGGCGGCCCGTCGGCTCCGAGGCCGAGGTCACCCGCCGGCAGATCGGAGACCGGCGCAGGAGCCGACGCGTCGATCAACAGGTCCGGCTCGCCGGCGTCGACCGCGGTCGGCTCGCGAGCGTCGAACCCGGCCCTCGCCGCCAAGTCCCGAAGCTCGCGGGCGAGTGGACCGTGGCCGTCGATCGCCACCACGCGGCCGTCCCCGCCACCGAGCGTCAGCGGCTCGGGGTCCTCCGGCCGGTACGGGTCCTCGGCGTACGAGTAATAGCCGCGCCCTGCCTTGCGCCCGTGCCGTCCCGCCGCGGTCATCTGCGCCTGGATCGGGCTCGGCTTCCAGCGCGGCTCCCCGAAGCTCTGTGCATGGAACGACTTCGCAACCTCGAAGCCGACGTCGACTCCGACGAGGTCCATCAGCTCGAACGGTCCCATGCGAAAGCCGCCACCCAGCCGGCAGATGCGATCGATCTGCTCGTGCGAAGCCACCCGTTCCTGGAGGAGCCGCAGCGCCTCCGCCCCGAACGGGCGCCCGCACCTGTTCACGAGAAAGCCCGGGCCGTCCTTTGCGAGGATCACGCGCTTTCCCATCGCCTCCCCCGCGGCGCGGGCCATCGAAAGTGACCGCTCGTCGGTCTCCGCGGTGGCGATCACCTCCACGAGCCGCATCAGCGGGGCGGGGTTGAAGAAGTGCATGCCCAGAACGCGCTCGGGCCGCTCGACGGCGGAGGCGAGCGCGACAACGGGGATGGAGGACGTGTTGGTGGCGAGTACGGCGTCCGCCGCGCACACCTGCGACACCCGCGCGAACAGGTCTCGCTTGAGGTCGAGCCGTTCGGGCGCAGCCTCGATCACCAGCTCAGCCGCCGCTAGATCCTCTACAGAGGTGGTCGCGTGCAGCCGCTCGCTCGCGGCACGGGCCTCGTCCTCGCTCCAGCGCCCGCGCTCGACGCCCTTCGAGAGCGCCGTGCTTACGCGTTCGGCACCCGTCGCGAGGGCGTCGTCGATCGGGTCGTGCAGCCACGTCTCCATGCCTGCGAGGCAGCCGAGCTGTGCTATGCCGGCGCCCATGGTGCCCGCGCCCACGACGCCGAGGTGACCCGGGGCCGAGCCCATCAGTCCATGGCCTGCCGATCGACCGTTGGCCGGTCCGGGATGATCGCGTCCGTGACGGTCCCCTCCATGCGCGCGCGAGTTTGACGCACGTCTGCGTCTTCTGCGGCTCGAGCGCCGGGGCAGGCCACGCCTACGTTGATGCCGCGGGGGAGCTCGGCCGGGAGTTGACGAGGCGGGGAGCGACGCTCGTCTATGGCGGCGCGAGCGTCGGCCTGATGGGTGCCCTGGCCGATGCGGTGCTGGCCGACGACGGCCGCGTCATCGGAGTGGTACCCCGACGGCTGGTCGAGCGCGAACGCGCGCACACGGGACTTTCCGAGCTCCGCGTGGTCGGCTCGCTCCACGAGCGCAAGGCGGTCATGGCGGAACTGGCCGACGGCTTCATGGCGCTGCCCGGCGGGCTCGGAACGCTCGAGGAGCTCATCGAGGTGCTCAGCTGGGGACAGCTCGGTCTGCACGAGAAGCCCTGCGGCCTGTTGAACGTCGCCGGCTACTACGACTCCCTGCTCTCCTTCCTCGACCACTCGGTAGCCGAAGGCTTCTTCGGCGTGGAGCATCGAGCCGAGCTGATCGTCGAGCGGTCGCCCGCGGCGATCCTCGACCGGATAGAGCGTCATGAGCCTCGAGTGGCCGGCAAGTGGAGCGAGGGCAGGCGGTAGGCGGACGGCTCACGATCGCCCGCCGGCGCCTGCACGCTCCCTCTCCGGTGACTGGCGGTTTACGAGAACGGAGTTGTCCTCCACGCAACTTTCTTGCGTGTGACGCAACTTCGTATTCGTAAGTCGCCAGCGGGGTTGGCGGTGGGTCCGGCTCCGGCCCCACCGGCCGTAGCCGGCCGCTCGGAGCCCCCGCGCCCCTCGGAGCCGCGCCGCTCAGCGCCCGCGGAACTCGGGCGGCCGCTTCTCGATGAAGGCGGTCATGCCCTCCACGCGGTCCTCGGTGGCCATCGCGATCTCGAACAGCCGGCGCTCGTGGTCGAGCCCCGCGGTGAGTCCCGCCTCCTCCGCCGCGAGCACCGCCTGCTTGGCGAGGCGCGTGGCGATCGGCGGCCGGCGGGCTACGACACCCGCCACCTCGAGCGCTTTCTCGAGCCACTCCCTCTTGCCGGCCACTTGGTTGACGAACCCGAATCGGAGCGCCTCCTGCGCGCCGATCCGCCGCCCGGTCAGCACGAGCTCCATCGCCCGCTGCTTGCCCACCACCCTCGCCAGCCGCTGGGTGCCCCCGCCGCCCGGGATGATCCCCAGCATGATCTCCGGCTGGCCGAACTCCGCCGTCTCGGAGGCGACGATCATGTCGCACGCCAGCGCGAGCTCGCAGCCCGCCCCGAGCGCGTAACCGGACACCGCCGCCACGAGCGGAGTCCTACAGGCGGCCACCCGCGGCCAGAACCGCGCCGCCGGGGACACGAGCGCCTCCTGGAAGCTGCGGTCACGCATTGCCTTGATGTCGGCTCCCGCGGCGAAGACCTCATCGCCGCCCGCCACGACCACGCAGCGGATCGCCGGGTCCGCGTCAAAGGCCTCGAGCAGCTGCGCGAGCGTCTCCATCACCTCGGGAGAGAGGGCGTTACGCGCCTCGGGCCGGTTGAGCCGCGCCAAACCCACGGCACCGCGGACCTCCGCGAGGACCGTCGACCCGTGCGCTCCGTGCGCCTCGGGCGGCTCCATCAGGTCATGGCGTTCACGCCGGTGGCGGCGCGGCCGATGATCAGCTTCTGGATCTGGGACGTTCCCTCGTACAGCGTCGTCACCCTCGCGTCGCGCAGGTAGCGCTCGACCGGATAGTCATCCACGTAGCCGGAGCCGCCGTGCACCTGGATCGCGGCGTTGGCGCTCCGCACGGCCGCCTCCGTCGCGAACAGCTTCGCGATCGAGGTCTCGGTGGTGTTCGGCTTTCCGGAGTCCTTGAGCCACCCCGCGCGCCAGACCAGCGCCCGAGCGGCATCGGCGTCGACGACCATGTCGGCGATCATCTCCTGGACCAGCTGAAAGGCCGCGATCGGCCGGCCGAACTGCTCGCGCTCCTTCGCGTACGAGACCGAGGCGTCCACGCAGCCCTGACAGATCCCGACGCAGCCGGCCGCGACGCTGAAGCGCCCCGAGTCGAGCGCCGACATCGCGACCTTGAAGCCGTCGCCCACCTCGCCGAGCATCGCCTCCTCGGGTACCTCGACGGCGTCCAGGGAGAGCTCGGCGGTGTCCGAGCCGCGCAGACCCAGCTTGCCGTGTATCGACGAGGCGGAGAAGCCGTCCGTATCGGTGGGCACCAGGAAGCAGGCGAGTCCACGGTGCGCCTTCCCGGGATCGGTCTGCGCGAATACGAGGGCCACCTTCGCGTAGTTGCCCATCGAGATCCACTGCTTCTGCCCTGAGATGCTCCAGCCGCCGTCCGTCCGGGTGGCGCGCGTCGACAGGTTCGCGGCGTCGGACCCGGTGTTCGGCTCGGTGAGGCCGAAGCAGCCGAGCGCCTCACCGGTGCACAGCCGCGGGAGCCACTCGTGCTTCTGCCCTTCCGTGCCCCAACGCTCGATCGACGAGCAGACGAGCGAGGTCTGGACTGAGACGACGGTCCGCGCCGAGGAGTCGCCCCTTCCGACCTCCTCGACGATCAGCCCGTAGGTTCGGTAGTCAAGTCCCCGTCCGCCGTACTCCTCGGCCACGATGGAGCCGAGATAGCCCATGTCGCCGAGCTTCTTCACGAGCTCGGTGTCGAAGCGCTCGGCCCGGTCGTTGTCGCGTACCACGGGGACGATCTCGCCGTCCGCGAAGTCGCGGGCCGTCTCGCGAACGAGCCGCTGCTCGTCGGTCAGCTCGAAGTCGATCACGCGGCGGGGTTCTCCACGACCATTGCCATGCCCATGCCCACGCCGATGCACATCGTCGCGAGGCCGTAGCGGCCGCCCCGACGGCGAAGCTCCCAGCAAAGCGTTCCAAGGAGCCGGGCCCCCGAGCAGCCGAGGGGGTGGCCGAGGGCGATCGCCCCGCCGTTGACGTTGAGCTTGTCGTGCGGGATGCCGAGCTCACCCATGCACGCGAGCACCTGGGCGGCGAAGGCCTCGTTGAGCTCTACCAAGTCGAGCTCGTCCGCCCCGATCCCGGCCCGCTCCAGCGCGAGTCGCGTGGCCGGCACCGGCCCGATGCCCATGTAGGCGGGGTCGACGCCCGCCACACCGGTGGAGACGATCCGTGCCAGCGGCTCGCGCCCGAGCGCCTCCGCGCGCTCGCGCGTGGCGATCAAGGCGCACGCGGCGCCGTCGTTCAACCCGGAGGAGTTGCCCGCGGTGACGCAGCCGCCCTCACGAAACGCCGGGCGCAGCTGGGCCAGGCGCTCCAGCGTGGTGTCCTCCCGTGGCCCGTCATCGGAGTGCACGGTGACCGGGGCTCCCTTCGGCTGTGGCGCGTCGACCGTCACGATCTCATCGTCGAAGCGCCCCGCCTCCGTGGCTGCCACGGCCCGGCGGTGCGACTCGAGCGCGAAGGCGTCCTGGTCCTCGCGCGAGACGCCGTAGCGCTCGGCCACGTTCTCGGCCGTCTCGCCCATCGACTCCGTGGAGTGCCGCTCGGCGATTCGCGGGTTCACGAAGCGCCACCCGAGCGCCGAATCCACGAGCTCGCCGCTTCCGCGCGGGAAGCCCCGCTCGGGCTTGAGCATCACGTACGGCGAGCGGCTCATCGATTCCACTCCGCCGGCGAGGTACAGGTCGCCCTCGCCCAGCCGCAGTGCCCGGCCCGCCTGACTGACCGCCTCGAGGCCGGAGGCGCACAGCCGGTTCACGGTCGCGCCGGGCACCTCATGCGGCAGCCCGGCCAGAAGCGAAGCCATCCGCGCCACGTTGCGGTTGTCCTCGCCCGCGGCGTTCGTGCAGCCCATGTACACGTCGGCGATCTCGCCCGTCGGCGCGCGGGTGCGCTCGACCACGGCGGAGACCACGCGCGCCGCCAGGTCGTCGGGCCGCACGCTGGAAAGAGCCCCGGCGTAGCGGCCCATCGGGGTGCGGGCGGCGTCGACGATGAAGGCGTCGGGCATCGCGGGATCGTACTGGCGGCCCGGATCGGCACTAAGCTAGGCCGATGGATCCGTTCACCCTCGTGGTCGTCGGAGCCTTGATCGCGCTCGTCCTCGGCTTCATCGCGATCGGGAGATGGCATCCGAAGAGCGGTGCCGACGTGCTCGACTGGAGGCCGACCCGCTCCGAGGAGCAGGAGATCGAGCTCGAGCTCGATGACGTCGACCAGATGCTCGAGGCCCAGAACGAGCGTCGCCGTCGCTCGGGGCGTCAGGAGATCACCGAGGAGGGCTTCCGCGCCCAGGTGGAAGCGGAGGAGCGCGAGCGCGAGGAGCGCGCCCAGAGGTATCGCGAGCGCGAGTAGGTGGCGCGCGCGCTCATCGTCGGCTGCGGCTGCCGCGGCCGGGCGCTGTCCGTCGCGCTGGGTGGCGCCGGGCACACCGTGCGCGGCACGACGCGCGACCCGTCGAGGCGCGCGGCGATCGAGGCCAGCGGCGCCGAGGCGGTCGTGGGGGATCCCGACCGCCTCGGAACGTTGATGTCCCATGTCGAGGGGGTGAGCGTGCTCTGCTGGCTGATGGGAACGGCCGGCGGGGAAGCGGAAGCGGTGGCCGCTCTCCACGGCCCACGGCTGCAGTCCCTGCTCGACGCGCTTGTCGACACCCCGGTGCGCGGCGTGGTCTACGAGGCGGCCGGGAGCGTGCCGTCGACGCTCCTCGAGCGGGGAGCCAAGCTCGCCACCGACGTTGGCCACACCCACCGGATGCCGGTCGCGATCCTCGCTGAGGACCCGAGCGACCACTCGGCCTGGATCGAGGCCGCAACGACCGCCGTGGAGCGCGTCCTCTCCCATTAGCCTGCGCCCGAGTTGGAGCCGTCGTCCTGATACAAATGTCCCTAATCCCAAGTGGCTTTTCTGTATTTCCTCTGGAGGTGAGGTCCTGTGGCTGACTACGCGAAGGACGTGCTCGTAGAGACCGACTGGGTCCAGGAGCATCTGAACGACGATTCGATCCGCATCGTCGAGGTCGACGAGAACCCCGCCCTCTACCAGGAGGCGCACATCCCGGGCGCGGTCGGCTTCGACTGGAAGGCGGACCTCCAGGACCAGGTAAAGCGCGACTTCCTCGGGCCCGAGGAGTTCGGCGCCCTCTTCGGCAGCCGGGGCATCTCCAACGATCACACGATCGTGCTCTACGGCGACCGCAACAACTGGTTCGCCGCCTACACCTACTGGTACCTGAAGTTCTACGGCCACGACAACGTGAAGCTGATGAACGGCCCGCGCGAGAAGTGGATCGACGAGGGCCGCCCGACCACGGGCGACGTGCCCGAGTACGAGCCCGTTCGGTTCCAGGCGCAGCCCGGCGACGACGCGATCCGCGCGAAGCGCGACGAGGTGCTGGCGGCGCTCGACTCCAGGATCAAGCTCGTGGACGTACGCTCGCCGCAGGAGTTCTCGGGCGAGCTGATCGCGATGGCGGGGTACGAGCAGGAAGGCGCGCAGCGTGCGGGCCACATCCCCGGCGCCGCATCGGTGCCGTGGGCGCAGGCCGTCCGTGAGGACGGCACGTTCAAGTCGGCCGACGAGCTGCGCGAGCTCTACGGCAGCAAGGGCGTGGTGAACGGAAACGACGTGATCGCCTACTGCCGGATCGGTGAGCGCTCCGCGCACACCTGGTTCGTGCTGCACGAGCTGCTCGGAGAGGAGAACGTGAAGAACTACGACGGGTCGTGGACCGAGTGGGGCAACATGGTCAACGTGCCGGTCGAGAAGGACGTCTAGGGGCAGATCCGCCGTCGCGCGCGCTCCCGGCCCGGCCGGGCGCGCGGCGAGCGGCCGCGGCCCGACACTCGACACGCCGGGTCGAAGGCGGTTAGATAGGCGTGCCGTGAGCGCTCAGGAGGCCACAAGCGCCGGGTGGTCGCTCCGCCTGAAGCGAGTCGGGCTCGCGATCCTCATGGCCGTCGTCGCACTTAACGTCTGGACCGGCAGCCCGCTGCTCGCCCTGTGGGTCGGCTCGCGAGTGCAGGGCAGCGGGCCGCCGTCGATGAGCGCCATCGCGGTAGTCGCACTGATCATCGCCGGCGTGAGCGGCGTGCTCGTAGCCGTCCTCAGTAGGCTGAGCCGCACCTACGATCGCGTCACCGGCCGCCGGCCCACCGTCAGTCGGCACACCCCCTGGCTTCGCAGCATGCGCGGTGAGCGACCTCACGAGGAGGGCGGTCAGGCGCAGCTGTCGCTGTTCGACGGAATCCTCGTCGGCATGGTCATGATCGCCGTGGCCGTCTTCGAGATCTGGTTCTTCTTCTACTCGGGCTCGTCGATCGGCGGGCCGTCCGGCCGCTGAGGTGCTCGCTCAGCGGAACGGACCGTCGCCGCGGTTGAATCGGTCGCCGTCACGGTCGGCGCGCCGCGCCGGCCTCGTGTCGCGCAACGCCACCAACCCGCCGAGCGTGCCCACGTAGGCGGTCCCGTCCGGTCCGATCGAGATCGGCGCATAGTTGTTGTTGAAGCCGAGCCCGGTGCCGGAGAGCCGCCTGTAGATCGTCTTGCCGCTTCGGAAGCTGAGCGCGGTGAGGTACCACGGATCGTCGCGATCGCGGTTCTTCGTGTAGACGTAGACGAGGCCGTTCGCGAGCGAGAGCTTCGGCACGACCGTCGGGCTGATCACGTCGCTCTTCCACCTCGTGTCGCAGCCGTGGCCGTCGCGGTCGAGGTCCACTCGCTCGACTCCAGGCTCGGTCACGCCGCCGTTCTCCGTGGATGAGGGGCCGGTGTACCCGTAGTTGTTCTCGACGATGATCGAGCGCTCCGTGGCGATCAGGGAGTTGTCGGTTGCGCTCGCTCCGCGCTTGAAGACCGATTGGCGGCAAACCTGTCGTCGTCCGTTCACCTCGCGCCCGCGGCGGTACACGACGACGTTCATGGGGTCCGCGTTGTCGGTGATCGCGACGTACTTCCGTCCCATGACCGTGGGGGTGGTGCCCGAGCCGTCGTCGACCTGGCCCGGCTTCTGCTCTCCGCTGTTCCGGTAGCCCTGTCGCCAGATCACCTTCGGTCGGCCGCTCCGGGCCGCCTCGAAGCGGTAGAGCGCGCGGTCCGTGACGATGTAGACGCCACCGTCCTCGTCGACCGCGAACGAGTTGGTGATGCCCTCTCCGGGCAGGGTGAGCGCCCTGACACGGCCGCTGCGCGGGTCGACATTGCCAACCACCCCGCGCGTCGAGACGAACCAGATGCGGCCGTCGAAGTCCGGCAGCGCCGAGACGATCGAATCGCCCTGGCCCACGACGGCGGTCAGGTCATAGTCGCGCCTCAACTCGAAGCTCGGCCCGGAAGCCTCGGCGACCACGTAGATGTGGCGGGTGGTGGTGGGGATGACGGCCCGGTCCCGGTGGTCGAGATAGAAGTAGCCACCACCGGTGAAGTCGGTGAACGGGTTCCCGAGGCCGGGCCGGCGCGGTGGCAGGTCGAACCTGGCCAGCTCGTCCAGCGTCCTTGGATCCATCAGCACGAGCTGCGGCCGCAGCAGCCCGACGCAGATCGTGACCACGCGCCCGCGGGCGTCGAACGTCACGGACGCGCAGTCCGCTCCGGGCGCTCGGTAGGTCGAGGTTCGGCTCATCCTGCGCCCGAGCGGACCAGCGCGGTTGTACGTGTCGCTCATGTAGGCGTCGTCGTGAATGTTGCTTTGCCCGTTCGGCGCCATGAACGGATGGCGAGGCACCGTAAGGCGCTCGAGCGGCTTGGGCGACGCCGGCGAGCCGATGAAGGTCGCCACGTCGTCCGTGGGCGTCTCGGGGATGGGCGTGGACCGCACGCGCTCGGCTGCGGCGGGCGACGCGGTGCCGAGCGCCAAAACGACCGTCGCGGCTCCCGCCAGGCCAGCCCTCAGCATGGCTCGCATAGTGCCATGGAGCGCCCTCGAATGCGAGAGGGCGGGATCCGACCCAGCGCGCCGCGAGTTTGTGAAAGCAGCCGGGCTTCCGGTTAGGATGGCGGCTTCCCGCCCTCGGGCACCGCCCTTGAAGAGCACTCCTACCGCCCACACCGAGGCGACGTCCGCACCGAAGGACGCGGCCAGCCTCGAGTTCC
>JAUJOA010000002.1 GCA_030447875.1 Thermoleophilaceae bacterium | reverse complement strand
TAGAGCGCTGCCCTCCGGAGGCAGAAGTCGCAGGTTCGAATCCTGCCGGGCGCGTCTCTAAAGCCCGCTCTGTAAGCGGTTTCTGTGTTCCTCGGACGCACTCGCTTCGCTAGCTACAAGCTGCGAGCCAAGCTTCCCTGTCGAATCGATCAGGGAGTGACGACGTAGACCGCGGCACAGCCAAAACGGTGCGTCTTGGTCACCAGGGGACCGAGGAGCTGGCTCAGGTCCGCACGAGCGCCGCAGTCGGCGAGCAGGAATGCAGGCCTGATCGAGCGCACGAGTCGGCGAGCGGCGCGGGGCGGGAGCCGGCCGGCGAACAGGTCCTCGGCGACAGGGCGACGTCGGTTGAAGCTGGGCGTCCACGAATACTGGCCCACCCAGGTGTCGCGTCCGGTGAGCGCCGGAACGGTCATTCCGAGATAGAAGCGGGCGAGCACGCCGCCCGGTTCGGGCGCTCGGGCGAGAAAATGGAGGGCCTCGTTCTCCCCGCTGTCCAAGCGATACGGTGCTTCGCCGGAGTTCTTACTATCGCGGAAGGTGCCGAGCGCGAACGCGGCTCCCGGGAGAGTCAAGGCCAATACGCACGCCACGCCGGCGACCGACGGCATGCGCAGACGCTGGAAGCCGCGCACCGCTAGGACCGCGAGCGGGAAGGTGATGCCTTGCAGCGCATGAAAAGGAAAGGTCGTCGCGAGGAAGTAGACCGCGAGGGCGGCGACGGCCCAGAGCACAAGCATGCGCTCCTGCTCGTTGTGGGTTCTCAGACGCACGCCGGCGATCGCCGGAATAACGAGGGGTGCAAGACCGGCGAGCAAGATCCACGTCGGGGCTAGCGCGCCGGCGTTCTGAGCGGCGCTGATCCGCCAGTCGATATCGAGCTTCGTGAGCAGCACCTCGTAGAGCATCGGCACGCACATCGCCACCACCGGAATGGCCAGTGCCCGGTACCGCGGCGCAAAGCGACCCCAGGCCGCAACCCCAAGGAGGACGGCGATAAGCGTTGCCCCCTGCCAGGGATGAAGCCAGGCGATGGCAAGACCCCCGGCGGTGGTCCAACCCAGGTACCAGCCCTGGCCTCGGCCCGGTCGGCGTCGTGCCGGGTCGAGGACGCGCTCGGTCCCGAGCAGCACGAGCGGCATGAGCCCGATCACGAGCGCTGCGTGCAAGTACCCCCACAGCTGGAGGGCCGGCATCGATTCGCCGGACACGAGCAGCATCGTGAAGCGGTCGAGGCCGTCCAGGCTGACGCCGCCCCAGTCGAGCACGGGCAGCGCTGGCGAAAAGAAGAACAGCGCGAGCCCGGCCGCGGCCAGCCTGGCGTGCCCGTTGAGCAGACGGCTCACGTATGCCCACGCTCCGACCCCGAGGGCGGCCGCGGCGATCGGCTTCCAGACAAGCAGCGCGAGCTTCACGCTCAGCCCGGCCTTCCAAAGCAGGCCAGATAACGCGAACATGGGGTGAAAGAAAACGCCTTCGCTGTACCCGAGCCGGTACTGATTGGAGATCAGGCCGTCGCGACCCGACTCGCGAATGGAGCTCATGTAGAAGAGCTGGTCCGGCCCCGCGAGCATTCCCTCTGAGCCGGATAGGACTCCGCCCCGACGGGCGACGTCCAAGAGAAGGACGGCCAGAGGGATGCATCCCCACGCAAGCAGCGCGCCGGAGACGATCAGAGCCGGGCGACACTGCGGGTCACGCAGCGCCGCAAGGGGCGCGGTGAGCCTCTCGACCGCCACTGTGCGCGCATGCTATCCGGCCGCCGCCAGCGGCACCGCGCTCTGAGCTCGATACCGACGCCCAACTTCGACCGCTCACCTGTCGTCGCCGGAAGCGGTATGCGGGTGCGCGAGGACGACGTCGTATTCGTCTCGGCGACGAGCCCTCAGCGGTCGTCGTTCCCGTTCGTCATTGATGGTGGCCGAGTTTTGCCCGGGACTCCTGCCGAATGCCTCGCTTCGAGCCGACTATTCACTTCAAGAGCCGTATCCATGTCCTATGTCGACAACGAAACGGCATCCGAGGCGACCGTCGGTCGCCTCCGCACGTGCGCGACGCCGACGATGTAGGCGATAACGCCTGCAAGCCACAAAGCGATCATGTATGGAACGTAGACACCGTGAACGAACCACGGCGGCCACGAAGCGTCGAATGTGTGGAACGTGCCGTTAGCGAGCGGGAGATAGACCGCGATCGCAGGTAAGAGCAGCGCGACCTGGAGACCAACGGTCGTCTTGACGTAGCCCGCCAGGAGGAGGAGCGGAATCAGCCAGATCGTGTAGTGAAGCGCAAATTGACCCCCACCGAGTAGACGCCTAGGAGGAGAAGAACCGCGCCAAGCTCCGGCGCTGGACGACGGCGCAGGGCAAGGATCGCCGTCGCCGCGACGATGAGAACGATGAATGCAGGGATCGCCAGCAGCAGGCCTATTTGGAGGGCCGAAGGGGGACGATTTATGCCTAGGAGCCAGAAGTCGGCGAGTCTCGGCTGGACGACCAAACTGAGCCCCCCTACGCCGGGCAGCCCCCGATAGGAGAAGGCCAGCCGAACGGCCGCATCATTCACGAGCAGGTATGGCAACAGGAGGGCGAACGGGACGGCAGCCGTGCTCGCGATCAGTAGGGCGGCGCGTCGTAGCGTTCCGGCCGCAAACACGAGCGCCAGCACCACCAACACGGCCATGCTCTTGATCGAGACTGCTACCCCTAGCAGGAGACCGCCAATCACCAGGTCGTACGGTGGCGGCAGCCGACGCCACGCAACGAGCCCGCCGACGGCGAACAGCATCATGACACTGTCGATCTGCCCGTGAATCCCAGCGACAGCGAGGTAGACCGGAGCAAGAGCGATACAGCCCGCCGCCAGTAGACAGTCTCGTTGGCTGCGCCCCGACCGCGCCAATTCCCCAGCCACGAGCCAGGCGGTCCCCAGGTCAGCAACAATTACCGGCAGCCGTACGATCCTCGAGAAGTCGAGGCCGGTAGCGTCAGCGATCAGGTCACTGAGGATCAGGACCGGCGTGTAGCCCGGCGGATACGGCCACGTGAGATCTTGGTTCGTGTAAAGGCGAAGCGGCTCGCTCTGCATCACGTCCGCGACTTGACGGGCATGCGCGGTGTCGCCGTTGCCGTCCGTGATGATGAGAAGCACTAGGCGAATCAGTAGCCCGAGTCCGAGCACAGCCGCTAGCGATCGACCGAGCTGTGAGGACCGCAGCGGGTTCACCGGCAGCACGATAGAGCGATTACTTCTGCCGAGGGCCGACACAGTGTAAGCCCCTGGCTAGCGCAGGGCTCCGCGGACAACGGCGTACCGCTGAGTCAAGCGCGGCATCGAGACCCGGACATAGGCCCCGTACGATCGGCAACCTAGACTGGCTCCATGGCCTTGTTTGGAACGACGCCACGGCGCCAGAGCGCGCTCCGCCCGACCTTGAGCACCATGTGCGGCAGCATCGGCATTGCGCTCTTCATTGCAGCCGTGCCCCTGTTCGGCTGCGGGAGCTCTGTACAGGAGCCCGAGACGGTTGCCAGTGACCAACGTGCGGTCGCGAAGGTTCTGGAGAGTTACGAAGCCGCACTGAGGGCCGGCCGCAGCGACCGGATCTGTGGCGAGCTGTTTGCAAAGGAGCTCGCGGAGACAGTTAAGTCACCCGGCGGCTGCGAGCGCTTCGTCAGCGAGGCGACACCTCGGTCCGAGGAGCTCGACCTTACAGTCGAGAATGTGACCATCGACGGGACCACGGCTACCGCCGAGTTCACCGCCACGGGCACGGTAGACGGGGCGCAGATCCCGCCGGGCGGAACGGCGTCGGCGGTGCTCGTCAAGCAGGAGGACAGCTGGCGGATCATTCGGCTGCCTTAGCCCGGGGCCGAATGACTACACGCGCTCCTCGACCAGCGCCCGCCAGGGCGCCTGACCGCGGTCCCAGAGCTCGTTGAGGACGAGCGTGTCCTTGTAGGTGTCCATGCAGTCCCAGAAGCCCGCGTGACGGTAGGCGAAGAGGTCGCCCGCAGCGGCCAGGGACTCGAGTGGCTCGCGCTCCAGCACGTCCTCGTCGCCGATCGCGTCGAGCGCCCGCGGGTCCATTACGAAGAACCCGCCGTTGACCCACGCCTCGAGCTGTGGCTTCTCCTGGAAGCCGTCGACGCGGTCCCCCGCTCCCAGCCTCGCGACGCCCCACGGGTTCCGGGGGCGCACGACCGTCATCGTCGCGGCGCCGCCGTGGGCCTCGTGGAACGACAGGAGGCGCCCGAGGTCGATGTCGGCCACCCCGTCTGCATACGTAGCGCAGAACGGGCCGTCCTCGAGGTACGGACGCGCGCGGGCGAGGCGTCCGCCGGTGGGCGTGTCAAGCCCCGTATCGAGGCAGGTCACCTCCCAATCCTCTGAGATGTCGCCCGCGAAGCTCGCCACCTTGTCGGCGCCGTGGCCCAGGAGCAGGACGAAACGCGACAGGCCCTGCGCGGCGTAGAGCGACATGACGTGCCAGAGGATCGGGCGACCGCCGATCTCGACCAGCGGCTTGGGCACGGTCTCGCCGGACTCCCGCATGCGGGTTCCCTTGCCGCCGCAGAGGATGGCCACCGGAAGCACGCCGGGAGCCTAGCGCGGCATATCCGAGTAGCAGGCGCCCGTGGCTATCGCCGGTGGACGTGGCCGCTCGTGTCGTGGCCGGAGATCAAGGCGCGGTAGAGGGCCTCGTAGGCGTCGACGCAGCGGTCGATCGAGAACTGCTCCGCCCTGGCGCGGCAGGTCGCGGCGGTCGCGCGATCCGTGGCGAGCTCCAGGGCGTCGAGGAGCGCACGGGCGAGCGCGTGCTCGTCGTCGCCCGCGAACAGCCGGCCGATGCTGTCCCCGTCGATGATCTCGGCCGGTCCTCCCGAGTCGCTTCCCACCACCGGCGCCCCACACGCCAGCGCCTCGACCAGCACCAGCCCGAACGCCTCGCCGTGCGAGGGCAGAACTGAGACCCATGACTCTCGGTAGGTCCGCACGAGCGCCTCGGCATCGTCCACGTCGCGCAGCTCGATGCCGTCCTCGTTGGCCAGGAGCCGCGCGGCGAGCGCCGGGTCGCTCGGCCGCGACAGCACCACTCGTAGCGCCGGTCGCTCCCGACGCACGAGACGGGCGGCCGCGAGCAGCAGATCGACGCGCTTGCGAGGATCGTCGACGGCGGCGGCGCAGAAGAGCGTCGGCGCCTCGGCACGCTGCCCAGCCG
The DNA here is from genome assembly GCA_030447875.1 of Thermoleophilaceae bacterium. Taxonomy (GTDB): domain Bacteria; phylum Actinomycetota; class Thermoleophilia; order Solirubrobacterales; family Thermoleophilaceae; genus JAUJOA01. Next base: position 187,927 of record JAUJOA010000002.1, on the reverse strand, counting down.
GGGAGAAGAGATCGAGGTTCACGCCGGGGTGGATCACCTGCGCCTCGACGCCGAGCCAGCGGCGGAAGGCGGCCGCCGCGGCATCGCTCAACGCCACGACTGCGTCGCAACCCCGAGCCGCGCGGAGCGTGATGTCCACCCTCAGCCGGCGCGAGAGCAGTCCGAAGTGGCTCGGGATGCCCATGTAGGAGAGGATCGAAGGCCGCCCGCTCTCCTGCGCCCAGCGAGCGGCCGCCAGCGCGTCGGTCGGGTAGAGGGCGTGCGCCAGGTCGTAGCCTCCGCGCCGCAGCGACAGGTAGCTGAACGGGACGTGCGTCAAGTAGTCCTCGTAGCGTCGCCGCCGGAGGCGCCCGTCGGGCGGTCGCCAGTTGCGGATCACCGGAAGGCCCTCCTCGACCGCCCGCCCGGGCAGCCCCGGGTGGCTCGTGATCAGCGCGGGCAGGTGGCCGCGCTCGATCAGCCCGTCCGCCAGGTCGCGAGCGAAGCGCTCCGAGCCGCGCCGAACCTCGGGCCAGAAGCAGGGGTTGAGAAGAGCGGCGCGAACTCCGCTCGCCTCCCGGTTCCCCGCGGTCAAAGGAACAGGGTCCGGTACTTGACGCTGCCGCGAGCGAGAGCGGCGAGCTCTACGAGGTCGAGCGCCGCGAGGCCCGGCAGCTCGAAGAGGCCCCGCAGCCGGCCCCGCGGGCCGGGCCCGTAGTCGGGCAAGGCGTGCAGCAGCCAGGGCAGCGCGAGCGTCGCGTAGGCGCAGTTTCGCCGCGCCAGGCCCGCCCCGGCCAGGGCGACCGGCAGCCAGAGGTGCGTGGCCCTCCAGAACATCCAGAGCTGGAAGTAGCGCCGCAGCTGCGGATGACGCTTGACCGTGTACGCAAGTCCCTGCCAGCGCCACACGGACCGCAGGCGCGTGGGCAGTGAGCCCGCCTCAACCCCGTGGTAGGTCAGCATCTCGGGCTCCCCCACGTAGCGGGCACCGCCCTCGCGGGCCCGCAGCGCCAGATCGGTGTCCTCTCCCGCGGCCTCCGGGTAGCTCTCGTCGAAGCCGCCCGCCTCCTCGAGCACGGTCCGCGGGTAGACGATGTTGCACGTCTGCGCCCACACGACCGGCGGAGTGATGTTCTGCGTGCGCGACCACGGGGAGGCCTCGAGCAGGCTCAGCTCGTCCGGGTCCGGTCGCGTGGTGCCCTGGATGACCGCCCGCCCGTGGCGGTCCACGGCTGACGAGGCCCGCTCGAGCCAGTCGGCAGGGGGCCGGCAGTCGTCGTCGGTGAACACGATGCTTCGCGCGCGCGCCGCTCGCCAGCCCGTGTTGCGCTTCGTGGCCGGGCCGCAGGGAGGAAGGCGCAGGCCTCGAAGCACTCCCGTGTCGGCAAGCGGATGGCTCGCGAGGAGCTCGTCGGTCTCGGTGCCAGCACTGTCGTGGGCCACGACGACCTCCCAGCGGTGGCGCTCGAGCGTCTGCTCCTCCAAGGCGTTCAGGAGCCAGCGAAGCCGCAGGGGTCGCTCGTGCGAGGGGACGATGACCGAGAGCTCCGGCACCTGCTCGCCGCCGTCTCCCCCCGACGATCTCGACTCGACGCTCATGCGGCGCGCCATTATGCCCAAGCCGCAGAGAACGACCGCACGCTAGAGGACCACCGTTCGCCGTCTCAGGGTGCCGCGCAGGAGCGCCGCGCCGCCCAGGCCGCCGGCCGCGACCTGCCCGGCGGCCACCGTCGGGGCGCGGCGGCGCCAGCGCCCGGTGGCCGCGGCCACCATGGCGAGATACGGCAGGGCGGCCGCGAGCGGGGCCGCGGAGCGTCTGGCGAGCGCCGCGCCGCAGCCCAGCAGCGCCGCATCGAAAGCGGCACTTCGGCGGCTCACGAACCAGCGCGCGAAGAAGAGCGTGTGCCGGATCTCGGGGACCTTCTCGGCGATGTCGGCGAAGTGGCGAAGCCGGCGCTGTTCGAGAATGAACTCACGAGCCCCACGGGGGAACACCGCGTGGCGGACGAGCGCCCCGGAGGAAAAGCACGTGCGCGCGCCGCCCCGGCGCACGCGCCAGCCGAACCAGAGGTCCTCGGCCAGCGCCTTGCCTATCTCGGGCTCGAGCCAGGCCTCGAAGCCCCCGACCCGCTCGAACCACTCGCGCCTCACGAACAGGTTGGCCATCTCGTACAGGCCGCTTTCGGCGACCACGAAGAGGGAGCGGTCAAAGGGTCCGGCCGACGTGCCCTGCTCCGGCATGACCGCGCCCTGGACGAGGTCGCACTCGCCGAGCGCGCGACGCCCGACCGCGAGCCAGTCAGGCTCCGGATAGCAGTCCGCATCCGTGAAAGCGAGCACGTCACCGCTTGCCGCCGCGACGCCGCGATTGCGAGCGGCCGCGGGACCCGTCGGCGGCTGGCGCAGCACTACCACGGGGCCCTCGGCGCCCTGCGCCTGCGCAGCCGTGTCGTCATCCGAGCCGTCGTCCACCACTATGACCTCGTACGGCTCGTCGAGCTCCTGCTGAGCCAGAGCCGTCAGCGTCCGCGGCAGGGTGGCCGCGGAGTTGCGAGCTGCGACGACCACGCTGACGCTGACCATCGCTGCCACCATAGGGCCCGTGGACGGCGAGCGTATGCGGCGCTTCTGGGACCGGCGCGCCGGCGAGGACCCGTTCTACTTCGTGGACAGCAGGCTCGACTACGGGCGCCCCGACTCGGTGCGCTTCTGGACGTCCGGAGAGATGGACCTCGACCGGCTGCTCGACGCCGCCGGCGTCGAGATCGGCCCGCTCGACTCGGTGGTCGAGATCGGCTGTGGGATCGGAAGGCTCACTCGGGTGCTCGCCACGCGCGCGGCGGATGTCCGTGCGCTCGACGTCTCCGAGCGCATGCTCGAGCTCGCGCGCGCCGAGCATCCCGACCTCGGCAACGTCACGTGGATCCGCGGCGACGGCTCCACCCTGTCGGGCATCGATGATTCGAGCGCGGACGCGTGCGTGTCCCACGTCGTCTTCCAGCACATACCCGACCCCGCGATCACGCTGCGATACGTCGCCGAGACGGGGCGGGTTCTCCGCTCCGGCGGCTGGGCGGCGCTGCACGTCTCGAACGACCCGGCCGTGCACCGCTCACGGAGCGCCGGGCTGCGCAAGCGGCTCGGAAGGCTCCTGCGCCGGTCGCCACAGGGGCTTGACGATCCGGCATGGCTCGGCTCCGCCGTGGAGCTCGGGCCCCTCGCCGAGGTGGCGGACCAGGCCGGGATGGACCTGGAGCGGGTATCCGGCGCCGGCACCCAGTTCTGCCTCGTGGTGCTCCGCCGTCGTCCGACGTGACCCGATCCATCGGGCGTCAGCGGACGGCCTTCAGGGCCGCCATGCTCGCGGTCAGGGCCTTCGCCGCCTCTCCCCCGAGGCGGACGCTGTAGTTCGTGCCTCGGTCCTCGGGATAGATCTGCGTCGTGTTGGCCAAGACGAGCCCGGGCACACCGGTGTCGAGCGGCGGGATGCGCTCGCGGTAGCCGACTGTGACGATCGGCTGCGCGGCCGGCTCCTTGAACAGCCAGGCGTTCCTGATCCAGTCGCGCGAGAACTCCGCGTTGACCCGCTGGAGCCCCGGCTCATAGACGTCGAGGAGCTCGTCGACTCCGACCTCGAGCAGGGGCTGACCGCGCGCCAGGTAATTGGCCACGTAAAGGAATCGGCGACCGCCGTAGTGCTCGGGCTCGACGAAGTTGGTCTGCTCGATGAGCCCGACGAAGGGCAGCGCGCGATCCGCGATGTTGGTCCAATAGAAGGGTGAGAAGCGGCGATCGAGCTCGAGCAGGAGGCACAGCGCCGTCTGATACTCGGCGCCGCGCACGCGCTCGAGGTAGGCGCTCCCCACGCGGCCGGCCAGGTCGTCTTCCAGCAGCGCATCGAAGACGTCGGAGGGCACCGTCGCCACCACGCCGTCGTAGCGCTCGGGCTCGCCCGCGGCCTCGAACGCGCGGGGGTCCAACCCGCGCCTGAAGGAGTCCGGAGCGCCGGGGGTCAGCTGAAAGGCGTCGCCGTCCCAGCCGATGCGAGCGGCGGGACGATCGAGCAAGACGCGCCCGCCGGCGTCCTCGATCGTCCGCCGCAAGCGTGCGTAGAGCGGCTCCCAGCTGCCGCGCGGATAGCCCAGCAGCTCCTGCTTCGCCTCGTCGCCCTTGATCTGGCGCCGGAGCGTCAGCTTGCTCCAGAGCCACGCCATCGAGATGTCGTCGGCGCGGTCGCCGAACTTGCCGCGAAGGAGCGGCCCCCACACCTTCTCGTAGGCCTGGCGTCCCATCGACCGCTCGACCCATGCTCGAGCGGTCAGACTCTCGAACGGCTCCACCTTGCGGTGCCGTCGCTGCAGCATCACGGCGGCGGCGCCCATGCGCACTCGTGAGACCGGCGACAGCGGCTTGAAGCGTAGGAGGTCAAGCGGCGTGGTGAAGGGGTAGCTGCGGCCCTCGGAGAACATCGCCATGCTCGACGCTCGCCACTCGAGCTCCTCGGGCATTTCGAGCTCCTCGTAGAGCGCCACGATGTGGCGATCGCTCGTGAAGAGATGGTGGTAATAGCGCTCGAGCAACACGCCGTCGCCCACGTCAAGCGTCGCGGCCTGCCCCCCGAGCCCCGGCCAGCGCTCGTAGACGTCGCACGCGTGCCCCGCCTCGGACAGTCGATGCGCCACGACCAAGCCGGTTACGCCGGCGCCTACGACAGCGACCCTCACGCTGGTTCCTCCTGGGCTAGCGGCTGACCACGCGCTCGGGCTCCGCCGTGTGGTCCTCGACCACCGGCTCGGAGAGATTCCGCCCGTCGCGGACGAAGTAGAGCGGCCTGCGCTTGACCTCGTCGTAGATCCTGCCGACGTACTCGCCGATCAGCCCGACGGTGATGAGCTGGATGCCGCCCAGCAGGAGGACCACGAACAGCACGGAGCTCACGCCCGGGACGTAGATCCCGGCGAAGCGCGCCGCGACAACCAGCGGCAAGGAGATGAACGCGAGCGCCGAGACGAAGAAGCCGAGAAGCGTGGCGAGCTGAAGCGGCACGTAGGTGAACGAGGACATGGCGTCGATCGAGAAGCGCGCCATCTTGCGCAGGGTGAACTTGGTCTCGCCGGCGTAGCGAGGGTCGCGCTCGTACTCCACCGCGGTCTGGTTGAAGCCCACCCACACCGTCATCCCGCGGAGGAAGCGGTTGCGCTCCGGCATCGAGAGGATCGCGTCGAGCGCGCGGCGGTCGATCAGCCGGAAGTCGCCCGAGTTCTGGTGCAGCTCGACCTGCGTGATCTTTGCGAACACGGTGTAGAACCAGCGCGCCGTGGTCAGCTTGAAGCGCGTCTCCCCCGCTCTGTGCGAGCGCACGCCATACACCACGTCGGATCCCTCGTACCAGCGCTCGAGCATCGTCCGGATGACCTCCGGCGGATCCTGGAGGTCGGCATCGATCATCGCGACCGCGTCGCCTCGCGCGTGCTCGAGGCCCGCCGTCAGGGCGGTCTGATGCCCGAAGTTCCGCGAGAGGTGCAGCACACGCAGTCGCGGGTCGGTCTCGGCAAGGCGATCGAGGATCGCGGCGGTGCCATCGCTGCTTCCGTCGTCGACGACCACGAGCTCGAACCGGATACCGGCGAGCGCCGTGCGCACGCGCTCGTAGAACGCCTCGGCCGTCGCCGCCTCCTCGTACATCGGAGCGACCACGCTGAGGAGGCCTAGCGATCGCTGCGACGCGCGCGTTTCGACCACTCCGGGCGCGCGTCCGGCAGACGACTCTCCGCTCGCTCCGTGCACCACGGCCGAGTCTACCTTCGGCAATCGGTGGTACCGAGCTCATCGGCGAACCTAGACTTGCCGCGGTGAAGCCGAAGACGATCCATCGAGCCGGCTTGCGGCACCGCTCGAACGTGGCGCTCCGGCAACCGCGCGCCTGAGCCGTGGCGGACTTCTGCTCCACCTGCGGCTCATCCGGACTCGAGCCACACCTCGCCGTCGCGGGCGACGCCGGTCCCGACGGCCTGATCCCCACGACCGACCGCTTCGGCACGGCGCTCTCGGACATCGTGCGCTGCCCCAGATGCGGGCACATGCAGCTAGAGCGGCTTCCAATCGACTCTGAGCTGAGCGAGGCCTACGCCGAGGCGAAATCAGAGGCGTACGTCGAGGAGGAAGCGGGCGAGCGGGAGACCGCGCGACGAACGCTGGAGCGGATCGAGCGCTACGTGGAGCGCGGCGCGCTGCTCGACGTGGGCTGCTGGGTCGGCTTCCTGCTCGCGGAGGCGGACAGGCGCGGCTGGGACACGCTCGGCGTCGAGCCGAGCGCGTTCGCCTCGGCGTACGCGCGTGACCACCTCGGGCTCGACGTGGTGAGCGGCGACCTAGACGACGAGGCGCTCGACGACCGCCGCTTCGACGCGATCGTCCTCGGCGACGTGATCGAGCATCTTCCCCACCCCGGCGACGCGCTCGAACGGCTCGCCACGCTGCTGTCGCCGTCGGGGGTCGTGGCGCTCGTGCTGCCGGACGCCGGCAGCCGTCTCGCCCGCGCGATGGGTTCTCGATGGTGGTCGGTCATTCCCACGCACGTCCAGTACTTCACGCGTGGGAGCCTCCGGACGCTGCTCGAGCGACACGGCTTCCAGCCCCTCTACCTGGCCACCGCGCCGAAGGCCTTCACCGTGCGCTACTACCTCGACCGCATCGGCGGCTACTCGCGCACGGCCGCCGACGCGCTGGTAGCCGCGACCGGTGCGGCCGGGGTTGCCGACCGCCTCTGGGCGCCCGATTTCCGCGACCGGATGCTGGTCATCGCCCGTGGTCCGGCACCGAGCGCCCAGCGCTCGACCTAGGACTTCCGCGCCGTAAGTAGAATCGCTAGGGAGCGACGATGACCGACGACCCCCTCATACGCGATGCCCAATCTTCCAAAGCCACGTTTGAGGCGGGGCGCCCGCTCCGTCATCGACGCTCAGGTCGCGCCGGCTAGCGCCGAGCCCAACGTCGAGATCGTCCAGCGCGACGGTCTGCGCTGGATCAACATCGAGAGCCCGGGCCCGGTCGATCAGGCGTGGCTCGAGGAGCACTTCGAGTTCCACCCGCTCGACTACGAGGACGTCTCATCGCGTAACCAGCGGCCGAAGATCGACGAGTACCCCGAGTACCTGTTCATGGTCCTGCACTTTCCGGTGTTCGACAAGACGGTCGGCCGTCTCAACACCGGCGAGCTCGACATCTTCATCGGGCCCGACTACCTGATCACGCTTCCCAACGCCCAGCTCCACCCGGTCGAGTACCTGTTCGAGCGCTGCCGGACCTCCGAGGAGCTCCGTGACCAACTTTTCTCGAAGGGCCCGGGCTACCTCCTCTACAAGATCGTCGACGACTCGTTCGACTACTGCTTCCCGATGCTCCGGAAGATGGGGAACAAGCTCGACCGCATCGAGGGGGACATCTTCGAAGGACGCTCCGAGGAGGTCGTCCGCGACATCTCGCAGGTGAAGCAGGAGATCATCAACTTCCGCAAGATCATCCGACCGCAGCGCAGCGTGCTGCGCGACCTCGAGCGGACGAAGCAGCGTTATCTTGCCGACGACCTCGACATCTACTTCGACGACATCGTGGACGCCTCAGAGCGGATCTGGGACATGCTCGAGAACTACAAGGAGGTCGTCGAGGGGCTCGAGGACACGAACGAGTCGGTCCTGTCTCATCGCGTCAACGACGTGCTGCGCGTGCTCACGGCGTTCAGCGTCGTGATCCTGCCGCTCACGCTCGTGGCGAGCATCTGGGGCATGAACGTAGGGGTGCCCGGTGAGGGGTCTACGGCTGCCTTCTGGGTGATCATCGGCTTCATGGTGGCGCTGCTCGTGGGGATGTTGAGCTTCTTTCGCAGTCGCGGCTGGCTGTAGCCGAGACGATGGCCGGCGGAGTCGTGCGGGCGCTAGCTCGGAGGAGGCGCCCCGGCGCCTCCCAACCGCCGAAGCGTCGGAGCGCCGCCCCCCGTCGGCGACACGGCGAAGACCTCCACGCTGTTGGCGCCGTCCCGGAAGGCCTCCTCGGGGGCGATCGCCGACATCCGGACCTCGCCCCCGGACCTGGACGTCTCCGACACCGCCTCGATCCGTCCGTTGACCGCCACAGCGACCTCGGGCACGCCGGCAGCGTCCGGTCCGAGGATGCGGCCCTCGACGCGCGCGGGTAGGAAGCGCGACTCGAGGTCGACCGACGCGTAGCTCTCGGCGCGCTCGAGCTCGACGCTCGTCCCGTCCGACTCGAGGACCTCCAGCTGGTCCGGCCGCTTCCCGACCAGCTCCGAATTGGGGCCGAGCCCGAAGAGACCCGGGCGGTCGGTCCCGGATCCGAACAGGCGCACCTGACGCGCGATCGTCTCGCGGCGCTGCTCCTGCAGGGTCGCCGCGGGGAGAGTCACCGCTCCGCCCGTGTGACGGCTGATCGTCACCTCACGCCGGCCCTCGCCGGATATGGCCGGTGCCGGCCTGCCGTCGACCCGCCACGGGATCGGCATCTCGAGGGCCTCCGCCATCGTGGGCAGCACGTCGATGGACTGGAGGCTCTCGTCCACGGTGCGGCCACGGGTCTGCCGCGGGGGCTTGATGAACAGCGGGACTAGCCCCACGTCGGCGGCGTTCTGCTCGGTCACGATGCGCCGGGCGCCGCCCGGCTTGAAGCTCGAGCCGTGGTCGGCGGTGACCACGACCAGAGCCCGGTCATAGAGCCCCGACTGGCGAAGCCGCTCGACGAGCCGACCCAGCAGCCGGTCGGCGAAGCCGGCCTGGAGGAGGTGGCGCTGCCAGCCCTCGTTCACGCGGGCCTCGTCGAGCGACCATGCAGTGTTCCCGACAACCCCCGGCACGTCGTCCTCGATGCCCGTATAGGCCTTGCCGGAGGGCAGGAACTGCCAGGGCACATGGGGCAGGTTCGAGTGAAGGAAGTAGAGCGGCGGACGGCCGTCCGCGTCCGGCCCTATCGACCCCAGGAACTGCTCGAACTCGGCGTCGGCGTGTCGGCTGAGCTCGGCCGGCTCGACGCGTGCCGGGTCCACCTCATAGGCGGGATCCTCAGGTGCGAGGGCCTCGCCCCAGGTCCGCCCGATCGCCGGCAAGCGAGGTTCATACCGCTCCGGCATCACCACATGGGAATAGGCGAGGCTCATCGCGGAGGCCACCGACTTCATCCTGGTCGCCGTGGAGCGGGGGTTCGGGCAGTACTCCACCGGACAGAGCCAGGTGGCGTGCTCCATGGCGTGGACGTCATGACTGGCTCCCAGCAGCGTGAAGAGGTTGTCGGGGTGCTGCGAGCGGATCGGAGGCACGCCCGCCACGGAGCGCTGACCGTCGAGGATCGATGGAATCGCCTCCTCGGTGGAGTCGCCTGTGGAAGTGGTGTTCGAGTACCAGGTGGCGTCGCGCGCCAGCTCGCCGAAGCCCGGGTAGCGGGCGGCGTCGATGCGGCCGCGGCCGTCCATGATCGAGCTGACGGGCAGCTCGTCGAAGATGACCATCACCACCGGCGTGTCCGACCCTTGGTCGGCGGCCGCGGCCGGGGCGCCGGCGGGGAAGAGGAGGGCCTTGGCGGGCGAGAAGGCCACGAACAGGATCAGGAACACGAGCGGTGCGGGACTCAAGGCGGTCAGGAACGAACGCACCGGCCCGAAGCGCGCGTAGGCCGCCACTCCGACGAGCCCGACCCCCCAGCCGACCAGGACCAGCGCGAGCCCCGCTGCGGGGGCAAGGGTCTTCAGCGCGTAGAGCGCCGTGAGCGCGATGAGCCCCCATGCGAACACGAGATGGAGCCATCGCCTGAGCCGCGCGCTGACGACGCCGGCGGCGGCCTCGAGAGCGAGGAGCACGAGCGGGGGCACGAGCGCGAACACGACGAGCACCGCGACGAAGGCCCAGCCGTCCACGCGACGGGCCACGAAGAACTCCGGGCTCTGCGACAGCAGGCTGAGCGTCGGCTGGAGGACGGCGAACGCCCAGAGGGCCAGGAGGTGTGCGCCATTTCGGAGCGCCCACCTACCGGCCGCGGCCTCGTAAGCAATCCGCGCCGGTCGGGGCCGAGCTTCTGTTCTCGCCTCCACGCTAGAAAGCGACCGGCGAGGCGGACGACCGTGGCACGGCGAAGTACAGGAGCCGCCGGCCGCCGCATATATCCTCGCGGCGCTCTATCTCGAATGCCTCCTCGAGGCACCGCTCGAAGAAGAACCGGTCGTAGTCGGGATGCGAGCCCTGCTCCTTGCGCGAGAGAAGCAGCTCCACCATCGGGTCCTCACGGGTGACGAACTCGACGACCACGGCGGTCTCGAGCTCTCGCAGCCAGTGGATGAAGTCGCGCACCGGCACATTGCCGCTGATCGACACGTGGTGGACCAGGGCGAGGCAGAGCGTCAGATCCGGCTTGCCGCGCTCTTCGAGCCGCTTGCGCTCCAGGCCTCGCCATCCGAGCGCGGGAGTCGGGTCCGCCAGGTTCATGGTCAGCGCGACGATCGAGCTGTTGCCCTCCTCCCTGAGCGCCCCGTAGAGGTCGTTCACGAGCACCGGGTCGCTGTCGATCGCCACGACATAGCGGGCATGCTCGGCGGCGATGCGCGTGTAGCGCCCGTCGTTGCAGCCGAGGTCCCAGACGAGGCCCCCGCGGCGCGAGCTCGCCGCCTCCGCGACGAAGCGGCTCTTGCGCTCGACGTCCTCCACCTCGTACTCGTTCACCGACGCGTAGTTCGACCATTCGCTCTTCGGCGGTCTCCACCTCAGCCGCTCGACCACCTTCGAGACCCGCTTCACGTTGGCCTTGACGAGCTCCGCGCTGAACCCTGCGTCCTTCAGCTCGGACTTGACGTCCCGCCCCGCCGCCGCGTAGCGCTTCTCGAGCTTGCTGTGCAGGTACACGTGCGCGAACACGCCCCTGCGAAAGAGATCGCGAAGCGAGAGCACGCTTCTGGCTGCGTCGGGATCGATGCCCGCGAGGCTGCCTCGGAGCCACGGCTGGAACGGCAGGCCCTTGTAGGCCTGGAGCATCAGCGGATACAGGAAGAGCATGCAGAACTGCCGGTAGCCGAGCCACGGCCGCCCCTCGGCGAGCCGCTCGAACGAGCCCACGTCCACGAAGACCGGCCGCGCGCCGCGCCACTGCACGTTGTAGGGCGTGGCGTCCTTGAGCGTGAGCCCCTCCTCGAGCGAGCTGAGGAGCAGGTCGAGGAAGGTGAGTTCTCCTCGAGCGAGCTGAGGAGCAGGTCGAGCTGAAGGCGCGCAGCGTCGCGGAGCATCTCGAACGGCCACTCGTACGGATACGAGACGAACGGGATGCGCTCGTGGGAGACCACCGCGGCGCAGCCGTCCACGAGGACGCCGGCCAGGCCTTCGGGCCACATGCTGCGGTCCTCCAGCAACTCGCTGCGGACCAGCGTTCCCTCCGCGCTGAGGCGCTCGTAGAGCGGCGTGCTCTCGAGGGCCTGCCAGTCGCTCAGGCCGCGCGCCGAGAGGGCGCGGAATACCTCACCGTCCGTGTAGAAGACCCTGGAGTCGGGGTCTCGGAAGGACCCTGGCTCGAGCTCAAGCGGCTTGGTCACGCCATCGTGCGTGGGTAAGCGCCAGCGAGCGAGCGGGCCCGCGCCTACTCTTCGGCGCCGCTGCGGCCGCGAAACAGGCCACGCAGCCGCCGCCAATAGAGCTTCAACGCGACCCCTACGGCGGCGACGCCGCCCACGATGAGCTGGAGGATGAGGCTCCCGCTGCCGGGGTCGATATAGGCTTCGATCAACGCGGTAATCATCGTTCCCCTCCCCCGCTTCGCGCCAGGCCGAGAGGCCTGTTCAGGGCCGAACGCGGGGAGCGGCGAGTATAGCCCCGCGGAATTCGTCGCCGTCGCGCTTAGCTAGCGCTTCGCCGCTCGGCGAACAGGCTCCCGAGCCGCGCGGTCTGCCGGCGCACGTCCGAGTGCTGCTCCGCGAGGCAGCGTGTTCGGCGTGTTCGGACGGTCTAGCGGTCTTCCGGCAGGCGGACCAACAGCATGGTCCACGGAAACGGGAAGCGGACCTCCTCGACCGTGCCGTGGCGGTTCACCAGCGACCGGAACGTGCGCTTTGACCAGTGGTGGACATGACCCGGAGTGCTGCCGAGCGAGCCGAGATAGGCGCCGCGCGCCAGGTTCGTGATGCGCCAGAGCGGCTCGCGCGGTACGGAGACGAGCAGGTAACGTCGAGCGACGCGCGCCATCTCCGACAGCGTGGCCTCCGGCTCGGGAACATGCTCGAGCGACTCGATGGCAGCCGCCGTGTCGAACTGACCGTCCGAGAACGAGAGCGACGTCGCATCCTCGACGCGGAACTCGAGGTTCCGCCTGCGGCGCGCCTCCCACTCCCTCTGAAGCTGCGAATCCTCGAGGTCGACTCCGACGGCGCGCCCTTCACCGAGGCGCGCCGCCCAGTGGCTCGTGATCACGCCCTCGCCGCAACCGACGTCGAGGACCGACGTGGGCCGCGCGCGCGTCCAGAGCTCGTCGAGCGCGGCGTGAAACCCCGCCATCAAGCGCCTGACGACGGGGTTCGAAGACCCGTACTTGTCGTAGCTGTTGCCCCTGGGGACGGGATCGACGTCGACGCGAGCTGGTCGGTCTCGCTGAGGCAGGGGATCTGAATGATGAGCTCTCAAGGACGCTCGAGGAAGCTATACCTAGCGTCATGGCCGTGCTGTCGGTCGTCGTGCCGACCTACAACCGCGCCCCGGTGCTGGCCCGCTGCCTCGCGGCGCTCGAGCATGAGGCCGCCGACGAGGTGATCGTGGTCGACGACGGCTCGTCGGACTCGACTCCCGAGCTTCTCGCGTCGACCCCGTGGACCCGATCGGTGCGGCTCGAGCGGAGCGGGCGCTCGCGGGCGAAGAACGCCGGCGTGAAGGCGGCGCGCGGCGATGTATTGCTTTTCCTGGACGACGACGTAATAGCCACGCCCGGGCTGGTCTCGCGGCACGTGGCCCACCATGCACGCCACGGCGGACCGCACGAGGCGCTGCTCGGCCGCGTGACCTGGTCCCCCGAGGTCGAGGTGACGCGCCACATGCACTGGCTCGAGCACGGCGGCCCGCTGTTCGCCTACGACGAGATCGACGACCCGAACGATGTGCCGTGGCGGATGCTCTACACGGCGAACGTCTCGCTGAAGCGCTCGTTCGTCGAGCCGTTCGATCCGGACCTGCCGATCTTCGAGGACTCGGAGCTCGCCTACCGCCTGAGTCGTCGCGGACTGCGGCTGCGCTATGACGCGGACGCCCTGGGTCATCACCTGCGCGTGGAGACCCCGGAGCGCACCGAGGCGCGGATGGAGGAGGTTGGGAGCGCGGCGGCGGCCTTCCACCGGAAGTGGCCGCAACTGGCCGAACCGCCGCCGCAGATGCGCCGGATCGGCGACGTCAAGGAGCGCGTGGCGAGGGGTCTCGGCCGAGCCGGCTATCGCCGCTTCGACGACTGGGTGGACGGGCGGCGGGCCGCGCGGGCCTTCGCTCGCGGGTACCTCGCCGCCTCGAATACCCGCCGCGAAGGACACGCGTCTCGAGCAGATCGCTGATGGGTAAGTGCCCCGGCGGTCCTAGGCGAAGAACGTCCTGCCTAAGGCTGTCCACCCTCTACCAACGACTGCACAAGCTCGAGCGCCGGCTCGCTCTCGAGCGGAGCGGCCAGGGCGCCATCCGGAATGCTCCCCTCGAGTTGATCCCCCTCTTCGAACGCCCTGCCGATACCACGGTTCAGAGCAGCCGCGTGGCGCGCTTCGACCGTGTGTGTCGAGAGCACGAGTACCAGGGCTTGGGTGCTTTCGAGCTTCGAAATCTGGCCGAGGTAGGCCGCCACCACAACGTTTTTCAGCGACGCAGCGGTAGACAGGATCGCGTCGGGTCCATTCGAGATGATCTCGTCGAGGTCCGTCGCGGGTCTTGCGGCCGGAATACCACCCCCGCGCTGAATGGCGCGACCCAAAGCCGCTACGTGCTGCTCGTCGGTCTGTGCGATTTCGGAGACGAGTCCCGCAAGCGGGTGTCCCTCGAGTGCCTCCGACTCGAGAGCCTGGAGGAACAAAGCCTGCTCGAGGTACTCGATCACGAGCAGGAAGTTCAGGACGTCGAGGTCCGCCGACGTGATACGCGGCGCTCTCCCGCCGGTTCCGTCGGCGGTCGACGTCCCGCCGTCGTCACCGCAGGCGGCGAGGGCGCCCGCCAACGCGGCCGTCGCGCCGGCGCCGGCGGCCATCGTCACGAAGCGCTTGCGCGAAGCCTCCGTCATCGAGGCTCAGTGTAGGCACGCCGATCTCGACCAAGCTGAGATCAGCGGGCGGACCAGGCTCTCCTGAGATCATGAAATGACTTGCGCCAAAGCGCCGAACCCCTCCCCCGTGTCGCCATCGTCATCCCGAACTGGAACGGTCGCTCGTGGCTCCCGGACTGCCTCCAGTCGATCGCGGCCCAGACCCTCCCGCCGGACGAGACGATCGTGGTCGACAATGGCTCGAGCGACGGCTCGCTCGAGCTGCTCGAGGCCGCCGAGCCGGCGGTGCGCGTTCTGCGGATGGGGCGCAACACGGGCTTCGCCCACGCGGTCAACCGCGGCATCGAGGCGGCCGGCGCGGACGCCGTTGCGCTCGTGAACACGGACGTAGTGCTCGAGCCGGACTGGCTCGAGCGCATGACGCGCGCCCTTGACGGCGATCCTCGCGCCGCGTCGGTGGCGTGCAAGATGCTCGACCTCGCCGACCGCTCGCTGATCTACGACGCGGGCGACGTGCTCCGCCGCGACGGCCGCTGCGACCAGCGCGGCCGCTTTACCCGCGACGACGGGCGCTTCGACGAGCCAGGGGACGTCTTCGGGGCATGCGCGGGAGCGGCGCTCTACCGCCGTGACGCCGTGCTGGCCGCGGGCGGCTTCGACGAGCGGTTCTTCGCCTACGTCGAGGACGTGGACCTGGCCCTTCGGCTGCGCCTCGGCGGATGGACATGCCGCTACGAGCCCGCCGTCGCGCTCCACGCGAGCGCGGGGTCGTCCGGACAGCTGAGCGAACCGCTCTGGGCGTGGGTTGAGCGCAACACGCTCCTGCTCGTGATCAAGGCGTTTCCGCTCAGCTGGGTCCCCTATGTGGCCTACCGCCAGCTCGGCTGGGCGTGGCACGCGTTCCGCGAGGGGCGGCTGCGGGCGCATCTCCGCGGCCTGGTGGCCGCTGCGCCCCATCTGGCGCAGGTGGCGAGGGAGCGTCGAAGGCTCCGAGACCGGGCAAGGGTGCCGATCGAGGCCGTCGTGCCGGCGGGGTCGATCCGCGGCTCCGGCGGCACGGACCTCTACGGACGGTGATCGCCGAAGTGCTGAGCGACCTGGGCCATTAGAGTCCGGCCGCGTGTCAGAGCAGCGCCTCTGGGCGCCTTGGCGCCTCGAGTACATCAGGGGTCCCAAGTCCGGCGAGTGCATCTTCTGCACGCGGCCCGAGGCGCGCGACGACGCCGCCTCCTACATCGTGCACCGGGGCGAGGGCTGCTTCGTGATGCTGAACGCCTTCCCCTACAACAACGGTCACCTGATGGTGGCGCCCTACCGTCATGCGGGGTCGATCGCCGACCTCGACCAGCCCCTGCTCCTCGAGCTGATGACCATGGCGCAGACTGCGCTCGGCGTGCTCGAGGAGGTCTACGGGCCAGAGGGCTTCAACATGGGCATCAACCAGGGAAAGATCGCGGGCGCGGGGTTCGAGGACCATGTGCACCTGCATGTGGTGCCGCGCTGGGCGGGCGACACGAACTACATGCCGGTGATCGCCTCGACGCGGGTCCTTCCGCAGAGCCTCGAGGACTCGTTCGCCGAGCTCCAAGCCGCGTTCGAGCGGGCGAGCTCCGCGTGAGGACGCCCCGATGATCGACGCGTCGATCTTCAAGGCCTACGACATACGCGGCCTGTACGGGGAGCAGATCGACGAGGAGGTCGCCTACCGACTCGGTCGCGCCTTCGCCCGCGTGCTCGCGGAGGAGGAGGGAAGGCCGCCGGCCGAGCTGAGCGTCGGGCTCGGCCGCGACATGCGCCTCGCCGCCCCGGCTCTCGCGACGCGCTACGCCGACGGGTTGCGTGACGAGGGCGCCTCCGTGCTCGACGTTGGTCAGGTGGGCACGGAGATGCTCTACTTCGCGGTCGGCTCGCGCGACCTCGACGGAGGCCTCATGTGCACGGCGTCGCACAACCCGAAGGCCTACACCGGCGCGAAGCTCGTGAGGCGCGGGGCGATCGCGCTGTCGGGCGACTCGGGCATCGCCGAGGTCGGGCGGATCGCGGCGGCCGCGGACCGCGCTCCGCCCGCCGAGCCGCGCGGGAGCTACCGCGAGGAGGACGTGAGCGATGAGTTCCGTGCCGCGGCGATGGCGTTCATCGACCCTGCCCACGTGCGCGCGATGAAGGTCGTGCTCGACGGCGGCAACGGCATGGCGGGGCCGATGGTGGGGCCGCTGCTCGACTCGCTCCCGATCGACCAGGTCCTCACCTACTGGGAGCCGAACGGCGACTTTCCAGACCACGAGCCGAACCCGCTGCTCCCCGAGAACCGGACGTTCGTGGTTCGCAAGGTGCTCTCGGAGGGCGCCGAGCTGGGCATCGCCTGGGACGGCGACGCCGATCGCTGCTTCTTCATCGACGATACGGGTCAGTTCGTGGACGGCGACTTCCTCACCGCCCTGCTGGCGGAGTCGATCCTCGCCAAGGAGCCCGGCGCCGGGATCCTCTACGACGTCCGCGCGAGCCGGGCGGTGGCGGACACGGTCGCCGGCGCCGGAGGCACCGCGCACGTGAACCGCGTGGGCCACGCGTTCTTCAAGACCCGCATGCGCGACGAGGGAGCCGCCTTCGGCGGCGAGGTGTCGGGCCACTACTACTTTCGCGACTTCTACTGCGCGGACTCGGGCACGATCCCCGCGCTCCTGATCCTCGAGCTCCTGTCGGTCAAGGGCCGGCGCATGAGCGAGTTGCTCGCCCCCTATCGCGAGCGCTACTTCATCTCAGGGGAGATCAACTCCGAGGTGGCCGACCAGGGCGCGAAGATGCAGGAACTGGCGGAGCGCTACTCGGACGGCCGGGTCAGCTGGCTGGACGGGGTGTCAGTCGACTACGACGACTGGCACTTCAACGCGCGCGGCTCCAACACCGAGCCGCTCCTGCGGCTCAACCTGGAGTCGCTCGTCTCGCCCGACCACATGGGCGAGCGCCGTGACGAGCTGCTCGAGCTGATCAGGGCCTAGGGACTGGCGGGCCGACGTCCCGGGGCGGGCGGGGATGTCAGCGCGTCTCCCATGCTGTCGCCGGTGCCCGGCGCAGGCGCTCCAGCGTCAGCTTTAGCGCATCGGTGTCCATCGGATCCACGATGTCGTCGGAGAGCAGCTTGCGCCAGATGGCGTCGCGATCGGCAATCGACCCCGCGCCGAGCAGGTAGGCGCCGATGCGCGCGTCACCCTCCCTCGGCGCTCCGACTCCACCCACCTCCCGAAGCGCCGCGACGAAGTGCCGTGCCACCGCCTCCTTTGGAGTGCCGATGAGGACCGCCACGTCCACCACCGGCTGGCGGTGCCTGACGAGCAGCTCGAGCACCGCGTGGTGCGCGTCGTCCATCCCGCTCAGGTCGACGCGGCCGTTGGCGGCGGGCGAGCGCCCCGGGATCGCCGCGGCGCCGATACGCCGCAGCCGGTGGACATGGTCGCTGGACACGACGCCGGTCACCACGAGCAGCACGGGGTACGCGACGATCGCCGCCAGCTCGATGACCAGCGCGGCGGGCTCGAGCAGGTCCGCGCCGAGTCTCCCGGCCGCGTAGCAGCCAGCCGCTATCCCGAGCCCCGCCGCAATTCGCGGCAGGTCGTACGGCGTGGGCGTGGGCCCCCGCTGGGCGCGGACGAGCATCGCGACCTGCACGGCGAGGAACGTCAGGATCAGGGCGATCCCGAGCCCGTAGGCGCCGAGCGACGGGACCAGGGCAAAGCCGAGCCCGACGAAGAACACGCCGCCGAGCGTGATCGACTGGATGTAGAACCTCCGCTTCTTCTTGAAGTTCGTGCTGCGCCGGACTATGCGCACGCCGCCCTGCATCACGGCGCCCAGCCCCAGCAGCGGCACCAGCGGCGCGGCGGACTCGTAGGCCGGCGGAGCGATCCGAACGAGGACCTCGGCGCCGAGGGCGAAGGCGAGCAGGATGCCGGCGGCCGCGTGGGCGAAGTAAGTCGCCACGAGCGCTCCAGCGCCGACCTTCCCGCGCTCGGCCTTGACCGCGCCACCGATCGGATCCTTGCGAAGCGGCCCGGATGCGCGGAGAAACGCGGATACCGGGTGATAGGCCAGCGTCGCGACGCTTGAGGCGACGCGATAGAACCCGACCGCGCTCACGGAGTGAGCGCCCAGAATGAAGACGCCGGCGTGACCGATCACCCAGTAGGAAGCGTTCAGGGGGATGAACGGCGCGGCGAGGCGAAAGATGCTCTTTACGTCACGGAGTCGAAATGCCGGGCGGAAGCTGTGACGCGTCAGCAGCAGCGAGACGATCGCGGCGACGGCGCTGCCGAGCGCCATCCCGAGGACGGCGTTCTCGACGCTCGGCTCGAGCACCACCAGAGGGACCGTTCCCAGCAACACGAAGACCGGACGTGACAAGTGGAGGAACACGAAGGCCTTCGGACGACGCTCGCGGCGCGGCACGGCGGCGGCGACCTGCCAGAGCGTGAGAAAGGCCGCGGCGATCGCCGCGTAGACGACGATCCGAGCGTCCGAGCCGTCGCCGGACACGAGGCTGACGAGCACCGGCGCGAGGAGCCACACGACGACGGAACCGGCCGCGCCGAGCAAGGCCATGAAGGCGATGCCGGTTCCGAGCGCCAAGCGCTTCTCGCCCTCGGGCGCCTCGACCGAGGACTCGTCGTCGTCCTCGTCGTCGTCCTCGTCGTCGTCTCCCCCGGAGCCGAAGACCCAGCGCATGATCCCGCGCTGCGTCGGCAGGCTGTAGAGGAGCGTCAGCAGCGAGGCGAACGCGACGAAGATGTGGTACTTCCCGAACTCCGCCGGTGGAAGGAAGCGGGTGAGCACCGCGACGGAGACGAGCGCCACGAGGATCTGCCCGACGTTGCCCACGCCGTAGATGCCGGCGTGGTGGCCAACGCGTGTGCCGTAGGTGCTCATCGCCGTGGGCGGCGGCTTGCGCTTCCTGCGCCTACGGCGGTCGCCGCGGTCCGCGACCTGACGACCGAGCATGCGGCGGATCCACTCGCCGAACCGCCGCAACTGGCCTTCCACCCATTGGAAAAACGGACGGCGCACGCTTCAGACCGAAAATGGGCAGGGCTCGGGAATCACCCCGGAATGGTAGCCACGGGCGCGGCCGGCGCGGCGTGGTCGGCGGGGCCGTCAGCGGCCCGCCGGGGGCGCTAGTCCGGCCCTGCTCGCGAAGCTCACGCCGGTCCCGGAGCCGTACCGGCGTCCGCCGCATCGCTATATTCTCCGCGCTTCCCGCGGCCGCCGCCCCGCCCGATCGGGAATCAAGCCATCCATGACGGAGCCCGCACCGCACCTCCCCGAGCCAATCTTCGTGGGCGGCAGCGCTCGCAGCGGCACCCACGCCATGGGCGGGCTACTCGATGCCCACCCAAAGTACAACCTGATCCGGCTCGAGGTTCGCATGCATGCGGCGGCCAGTGGGGTATCCGAGCTCCTGACCGGAGACGCCAGCATGGACAAGTTCATGAAGAAGGCGCTCGGGTTCTGGTGGGAGCGTGGCATGCACAACACGCGCGGGCTGAAGCGGATCGTCGCGAGGGACGAGCTCGAGGCCGCGCTCGGCGACTTTCGACAGGCCTACGAGCGCGATCCGATGGGGGCGAGCCGGGAGCTCATCCGCAGGCTCCTGGACCCCGTTGCGCACAAGGCCGGCAAGCCCTACTGGGTCGAGGTCACCGGCAAGAACATCCACAGCTCGCCGATGCTGAGCCAGCTCTTTCCGAACGCGAAGTTCATCCACATGTTCCGCGACGGCCGCGCCGTGGTCGCCTCGATCCTCAACAAGCCGTCGATGACCAACGACCCGATGATCGCTTTGCGCCATTGGAACGGGCGCGTCCGAAACGCCGACGCCGCCCTGAGGCGGATGCCCCCGGGGAAGGTTCTCACGATGCGGCTCGAGGACCTGGTCCACGACGATCGTGAGGGGTCGTACTCGCGGCTTATCGAGTTCCTCGGCATACCGGACGACGAGCCGATTCGCGACCACTTCGACTCTCGGATCAGTCCCCAAGCGGCGCACATCGGCCAGTGGCGCGCCAGGATCAGCGAGTACGACGCGCGGCGCGTCGAGCGCGTGTACGCGAGGATCCTCCGCGACCTCCATCGCGACGGGGTCACGTGGGTGCCGACGCCCGAGGAGGCCGGCCTTCCGGCCCCCAGGCTGAGCGTTCCGGCGCCGCTCAGGCGATGGGACATCCAGCGCCCGTTCACGCCACTGGCGCTTCGCCGCACGGCGAGGCGCCGGGTGCGCGACGCAATGCCGCGCCGGGTTCGACGCGGGCTCAAGAGGGTCCGTCGGGCGACGCCGCGGCCGGTGCGCCGGGCCGCCCGCTGGACCCGCCGTCGCGTCGCGCGGCCGGTCCACGCCACGGTGCGCGCCGGCAGGCGCCGCCTCGCACGTCGCCCACTGAGCCGCGCCACCGGCGCAGGGGCGCGAAGAGGCTCCTGAGCCCGTCCTGCCGCTAGTCGCGAGCCTCAGGAGACAAGGGATGCCCGCACACCAGGACACTCTTCCCGACCCGGTCTTCGTCGGCGGCATGGCGCGCAGTGGGACCCACGCGATGGGCCGGTTGCTGGCGAGCCATCCGAACTATCACCTCATCCCCGTCGAGGCGCGATTCCACTGCGACCGCGGGGGGCTCCCCGACCTCCTGACCGGCCGCGTGACCGTCGACCAGTTCCTCGAGGAGCTGCGCGGCCGCTTCTTTCGACGCGGCAGCCGGCTCCATCGCGGCGTGCAGGTGATTCTCTCCGAGGAGGCGCTCGAGGCGGCGATCGGCGACTTCGAGAGAGGATTCAGCGGTGATCCGATCGTGGCATGCGGGCGATTGGTCCGTGCCGTGATCGACCCGGAGGCCAGGCAAGCGGGCAAGCCCAGCTGGGTGGAGGTGAGCGGGAAGAACATCATGGGAGCGGACCAGCTCCTTCGCATGCTGCCGCGGGCCAGATTCATCCACATGGTGCGCGACGGGCGCGACGCTGCGGCCTCGGTTCGCAACAAGTCGTGGGGGCGCGACGACATGATCCGCTCGCTCGACCTGTGGCAGCGGCGGCTGCGGATCGGCGACGCCGTGACGCGCGCCATGCCGCCCGAAACGGTGCTGGTCATGCGGCTGGAGGACCTCGTGGTCAGAGATCGGGAACGCTCGTTTCGCCGGCTGATCGACTTCCTCGGAGTGGAGGACCAGGCGCCGCTGCGCGACTACTTCGACGCGAAGATCAGGGCCGAGCAGGCACATCTGGGACGCTGGCGGACCGACCTCAGCGAGCCGGAGCAGACCGAGGTGGCGCGGCACTACGACCGCCTGGTCGCAGAGCTCGCGCGCGAAGGCGTCTCCTGGGTCCCCCGCGTCGACGAGCCGGCCACGACCGGCTCGGCGAGCTGACGCGGCTTCGCAGCGCCTTCGCCGCCCGGTCGCTCAGCCGCTGCTCGTGACGAAGAGAGCCTCGGAGCCACCGCTTTCGGGGTCCTCGGTCGCCCGCCGGCCGAGACGGGCAAGGTGGTCCTCGTAGGTCTGCCGCCAGATCAACCGCTCGAAGACCTGCTCGTGGTGGCTGTGGCCCTGCCCAGCCTTGACCTCTGCCCACATCGCCCTCAGGCGGTCGGGGTGGAAGAGCGGGCTCCAGGCCGAGTCGTCCGCGAGCATCTCGTCGACCGACTCGCCGTCGATGGTGTCCCAGAGGCGGGGCCTTGTGATCTTGGGCATCTCAGTCGGGGCCTGCCGCCTGTGAAACGGGATCTCGGTCCACTCGGGGACGAGGCGGCCGATGAGCCTGCGGTGGAGCAGCGACTCGAGCCGCTGCTCCGGCGTGAGGTCGAAGGCGGCTCGGATGAACGCCGGCGTCGTGAAGACCGAGAACGTGGCCGAGTCCTTACTGAGCCCCGTCTTGAACGCGAAGCGGTCGACGAGCAGGAAGTAGTCGAGCAGCGACGGTCCCTCGATCCCGTGACGGCGCCCTGCGGCAAGCGTCTCCTTCATGTCGGAGCGGGCGATCTCGTAGACCTCGTCGCGAGCCGCCTCGTGCTTTCGCCTGCAGAACTTCATCAGGCGGCGCAGGGGCCCAGTGTCTCCCTGCTCGCGGATCCTGTCGAGCAGCGGTTGCCTCGAGTAGAAGGGGGCGCCGTGCGCGATGCCGCCCCCGTAGCCCGCGATGGTCGGCGCGGGGGCGCGGTCGTTCAGCACGCGTTGGGAGCGGCGAACGGCTTGAGGCGCGGCGATTCCGTCGTAGACCAGGTGGTTGTTCATCGCACGCTCGCGAAGGGGCTGCCTGATCTTCAGCTCCTTCGCGTTGCGCACGACGTGCTTCATCGGGTGCGGTGAGGCGGCGACAAGCTGCCTCGCGATCTCGGTCTCGCCCGGAAGCTCCTCCGTGGTGCGGAGGATGGCGTCGATTCGCCCAGCGACGGCCGCCGCCGCCGATACGCGCGAGTCGCGCCCACCGCTCAGGTCGATGTCGAGGCGCCGGCCGCCCCAGAGCTCGCTGACGGCGCGGAGAACGGCGGCCGCCTGCTCGGCGCTCGCGTCAACCTCCGCCGCCAGGCGCGGCGCGCGCGGCGCGACTAGCCCGTGCAGCGCCTCCGTCTGGCGGCGGGCGACCCCCGAGCGGTCGACCGTGATCGCCGTCCCGGCGGGCACCTTTCGGGCCCCCCGGATCGGCGTGCTGTCGCTCATGAACCAGCCGCCCGCGGCGAGCAGCGCCCATCCGCGGTGGTCGGCCTCCGGAGCCACCCCGGCGAAGATCGGGAGTGCTCCCAACCGGTTTGACCAGACGCACCCGCCGTCGAAGGGCATCTCGTAGAGGCGGGCCACGCCGATCTGGTCGTTGATGATCGTGAGCCGGTCGGCCTCGGCGTCGCAGATCCCGACCAGCAGCGGAGAGTTCAGCTCGCCGACACGGGCTGGGTCGGATTGGAGCGCCCGCCCAAGCGACGTCACGGCGTCGGAGGGCGCACGAGCCCCGACGAGGCGCTCCCAGCCCGTCGGCACGTACGCCGTCGCGATCGCCAGTTCTCCTGCCTCCGACCACGCCGGCCACTCGCGCGAGGACTCAGCCCCCGCCCATATCACCATGCCCCAGCGCGTGCTCGCCCGGCCGCGCCGCATCAGCGGGAAGGTCACCGCCTCCTGATAGTGGCCGGCCACGCGATCCAGGGCGCGCTCGACCCGCTCGGCCGGCAGCTCCTCGTCCAGCGAGTAAGCAAGCCAGGTCTCTATCACCGCTCAGTTGTACACGATCGCTCGACCACGGCTTGAGGGACGGGCGCTTCCCGCCGCTGTAGAGTGCGCGCCTCCATGCGGCTCGAAGCGCGACTGGCAGCTAACTGGCCGCCGCTGGCATGGCTCGCGAGATGCTCGAAGGACGGCGAGCGCGTCGTCGTCTTCCACGGCCCGCGGGTGGAGATCGGCGACGGCTTCGCATGCGAGGCGGTGTGGGACGGTGACTTTGAGCAGGGCGATCTCGACCGAGCGGCGGTTGTCGCCGGCAGCGGAGTGAGGGCGTCCGGCGGGGAGGTGACGCTCGTGAGCTCCACCTCGACGGTCGACCGGCTGCACTCCCACGACGGACCGGACGGCTCGCTTGTCTCGAACTCTCTCCCGTGCCTCCTGAGCGCGCTGGACGCGCACCTCGTCCGCGGCTATCAGCGCTACCAGCGCGACATCCTCAGCATCGGTCGGGGGGTCGACCGCTACCGCCGCTTCATTCCCACGTCCGCCGGACGCGTCAGATTGACCTACTTCCAGAACCTGGTCTGGAACGGCGACGAGCTGGCGATCAGGGACAAGCCTCGGCAGGAGGTCGACCTGTCCGATTTTGATCGCTACCGCGACTATCTGCGCGACACGTTCGGAGCCATCGCCGAGAACATGCGTGACGGTGCCCGGCGCCACCCGCTCAGCATGCTCGGCACGCTGTCGTCGGGATACGACGCGGCCACCGTCACGGTGCTCGCCGCCGAGACGGGATGCGACGAGGCGCTGTGCTTCTCGGTCACCGGCACCGGCGAGCCCGACAGCGGGGAGCCGATCGCCCGCGCGCTCGGAATCCGCCCCCTGGTGATCCCGATCGATGCGTGGCGGTCGATGCCGGAGGCGATCGACGATCGGCGTCCGCCTCCGGAGGCCCCCTTCTTCGCCGGCTCGCCGAAGCGCGCGTTGATCCCCTACAAGGGAGCCGAGGCGCACCTCATGGGTCGCGTTCTCGTGACCGGGTTCTACGGCGACAGCGTCTGGGGCCTCGAGACCGAGGACCTGACCCCGGACATGCGCCGCCTCACGCCGTCGGGGCTGACGTTCACGGAGTACCGTCTCAGAGCCGGGTTCATACACTGCCCGCCCGCGTACTGGACCGGGCGTCAGCTCGGCGACGTCGTGGCGATCAGCAGGTCGGACGAGATGCGCCCCTGGGTCATCGGCAAGACCTACCAGCGCCCCATCGCCCGGCGGATCGTGGAGGAGGCCGGCGTGCCGCGGAAGGCGTTCGGGATGCGCAAGCGGGCCGGCGTGGGCACGGCGCTGTTCGAGGCCCGCGAGTTCCTGACGCCTGCCTCGATGAGCGACTACATGGCGTGGCTTCGCCGGCATCGCCGCTCGCTCGGCGAGCGTCGGGTGCCGCTCGTGGCCAGTCCGGCCGTGGACCGCGCGATGTGGAGCGGCATCCGGCTCTTGAGGACCGCCTCCCGGGAAGCCAGAGGCATCCCCCGCTTCGGGGGAAGCCGCGCCCACAAGCGACTCGACCGCAAGGTCAGGAGCCTGTACAGGGGAGCCCGGTACCTGCGGGCGTACGTCTTCCTGTGGGCGATGGACCGGTCGCAGGACGCCTATCCGATGGCGGAGCTTCGAGAGGCGTCCTTCGAGAGGACGGCTAGTCGAAGAGCAGCGTGATCACCATGAAGGCGGTCATGGCGAGCGCCGCTAGCTTGAGCCGATGGCTAAGCGCGAGCGCTGCGAGCGGCAGGATCCAGACGATGTACCAGGGCACCAGCCACGTCAACGTCACCAGGAGGGCGAGCGTCGCCCAGCCGGCCGAGCTGATCCAATCCGCGCCGCGCCATGTCCGGACGAGGAGAGCGACGACCACCGCGAGCAGCGCGACCGAGGCGATCAGGCGTATGCCGCCGGTGGCTCCGCCCAGCCCCGCCAGCTGTCCGGCGTAGGTGGGGACGCTCCGGCGCGAGACGTAGCCCGACTGGTTCGCGACCGCGCTCGGGTAGTGAAGGAGGGCGTCCGGACCGAGCACGATCGTCACCGCGGCGAGCAAGCCCGCGCCGGCGCCCGCCGTCGCGGCTAGCAGCCTGCGGCCCTGCCGGGCGCCGAGCAGGGCAAAGGGAAGGATGAGAGCGCTCGGCGCCTTCACGGCGAAGGCGCCGGCCAGGGCTGCCCCGCCGGAGCCGTCGCGGCCGGCGAGAATCCGCTCCACGCCAACGAGCACGAGAAGGGTGAGAAGCAGGTCGTTGTGCCCTCCCCCCACCGCCCAGACGAGCAGCACGGGGTTGAGACCGACGAACATCGCGGAGAAGACGGGGTCTCGACCGCGCAGCCGCGCGCCGCGCCACACCAGGGCGACGCAGCCGAGGCTCGCGAGGGCGGCACCGAGCTTGATCAGCCACATGGCCGCATGGAAGTTGATCGCGGCGAGCGGGTAGGAGATGACCGTGAAGAGCGGCCCGTAGGGGCTCGGGTCCTTGTGCCGGATAAAAGGGTTGACGACATCGTCGGGGATCGACCTGGCGCCATCGGCGTACGGGTTGAGGTCGTAGACCGTTCCGATGCGCGCAGTGGTGATGTAGAAGAACGGGTCCGTGGTGAGGAGCGGGGGTGCGACCAGGAAGATCAGGTGGAGCGCGACGATCGCGCCGATCGCCAGCCGTGGGCGAATCGCCCGCGCCAGCGCCAGGACGGTCGCGTAGCCGGCGCACATCGCGAGGACGAGGGCGCTGAAGTCGGCCTTGGAGAGCCCGGGGGCAAGCCCGGCGAGCGGACCGGCCAGCCAATCGGCAAAGAGCTTCTCGCGCCCGAACAGGACGAGGAACGAGGGTCCGGCCGCCGCGCCGGCCGCTATGGCGAGCCCGGCCGCCAGCAAACCCGCCAATGCCGCCCCCGCGAGCGCCGGGCGCCACGCCGGGAGGGCCGGAGCGCGGTGGAGCCCCCAGCGCCCCGGGAGCGCCCTTGCCGGATCGCTGTTCATCGCTCAGGCGTCGAGCCGGCGGCCGACGGCGCTTGACTCGTGTCGGAGGACCGCCATCAGCGGCCGAAGGATAGCCGGGGCGAGGATGTCCGCCGTGAGCCTGGACCTGCCTAATCGAACAGGCGAGTGCCTGACGATGCACCTCGTCCGCGTCGATCGTCTTGACCGCCGAGCGCCGCCTGAAGGGCGTCCACGACCTGTTCAACGCGGCCCGGCTCGAGGTGCGGGTAGAGCGGCAGCGTCAGAAGCCGCTCGGCCAGCGCCTCGGTCTCGGCAACGTCAGCGCGGCAGGCGCGGTGCGCCGAGAGCCGGTGGGTG
Source organism: Thermoleophilaceae bacterium (assembly GCA_030447875.1). GTDB lineage: Bacteria > Actinomycetota > Thermoleophilia > Solirubrobacterales > Thermoleophilaceae > JAUJOA01. Next base: position 161,164 of record JAUJOA010000002.1, on the reverse strand, counting down.
GGCGGGTAGTGCACGCTCGTCTGGATTCCCCACGCGCGCAGCGCCTCCATGACGCGCGCGCGATCGACGCCGGGGTCGAGCACCGCGGGCGCGAGGTGGTGCGCCGGACGCTCGGCCTCCGGACGCGAGGCGAACGGCGTGGCAACGCCGTCGACAGCGTCGAGCAGCGCGCGATAGCGGGCGGCGTGCTCGCCGCGGCGGGCGTTGGCCGCGTCGAGCTGGGGGAGCGTCACGGTGCCCATCGCCGCGCGCACCTCGTCGAGCCGCATGTTGAAGCCGGAGCGCGGCACGTCGTAGGACGTGGCCGAGCCCGTGTGGCGCTCCCAGGTGGCGCTCGTCATCCCGTGCGAGCGCAGCCGGCGGGCGGCCTCGGCCACCGTCGGGTCGTTTGTCGTCAGCATGCCCCCCTCGCCGAGCGGAAGGTTCTTGTTGGCGAAGAAGCTGAAGCAGGCGGCGTCGGCCCACGTGCCGCAGTTGCCGAGCTCCCCGCCCGCCCCGAGGGCATGGGCGGCGTCCTCGATCAGCGCCACGCCGTTCTCGCGCGCGACCGCGACCGCCTGAGGGCGGCAGGCGTATCCGCCGTAGTGCATGATCACGACGGCCTTGGTACGCGCCGTGATGCAGCGCTCGAGCGACTCAGGATCGATCGTCAGGTCGTCGGCCCCGATCACGTCGGCGAAGACCGGCTCGGCGCCGCGCAGGCGGGCGGCGTTGGCGCCGGCCACGAACGTGAGCGAGGGCATCACGATCTCGTCCCCGGGACGGACGTCGAGCGCCGCGTAGGCGAGCTCCAGTGCCGCCGTGCCGCTCGAGCAAGCCACCGCGTGCTCGGTCCCGACGTAGGCCGCCACCTCCTCCTCGAAGCCGGCCACGCGCGGGCCACTCGAGAGCCAGCCGCCCTCGAGCACCTCACGCGCGGCGGCGATCGCCTCGGCGGGCAGCCGGACGTCGGAGAGCGGCACCCTCCACGCCGTCTCGACCTCGGAGCTCATACGGCGTACACGTCCGGCCGGTAGCGCGCCAGGTTCTGCTCGATCCAGGTGGCTGTACGCGCCAGCCCGTCGCGCAGCGACACCTCCGAGCGCCAGCCGAGCCGCTCGCGCGCGGCGCTCGGATCGCAGATCAGTCGCTGAACCTCGCTGAGATCGGGGCGCACGCGCTGCTCGTCGAGCCGCACGTCGAGCTCGTGCCCGAGCACGTCCCCGGCGAGGCGCACCAGCTCCTCGACGCTCACGGCGTCCCCCGTGCCGATGTGGACGAGGTTCCCGGGGGCGTCCTCCCACTCGGCGAACGCCAGGAGGCCCGCCACCGTGTCCTCGACGAACAGGAAGTCGCGGACCGGGTGCAGCGACCCCAGCTCGAGCGTGCCGCCCGCGATGCCCTGGGCGAGCACGGTGGGGATGACCGCGCGGGCGGACTGCCGCGGACCGTAGGTGTTGAAGGGTCTGAGGACCCCGACGGGAATGGCATAGGAGCGATGGAAGGAGAGCGCGAGCATGTCGGCCCCGACCTTCGAGGCCGCGTAGGGGGATTGGGCGTTGAGGCGGTCGCCCTCGACGATGGCCTCTCCCGCCGGCGTGCCGTAGACCTCGCTGGTGGACATGCAGACCACGCGCTCCACGTCCTGGCGGCCGGCCGCCGACAGCACGTTGAGCGTCCCGATCATGTTCGTCTCGACCACGTCGCGGGGCGCCATGTACGAGTAGGGGATCGCTACCGAGGCGCCGAGGTGAAGCACCGTGTGGCACCCGGCCGTGACCGTCTCCATCGTGGCCGCGTCGCGCAGATCGCCGTGGCGGACGTCGACCTCCGAGAGGTCGCTCTCCCACCCGAGGGCGCCCACGTCGCCGCGCGAGTTGTAGCGGAGGAAGGCGCGAACGTTGGCACCCTCCGCCACGAGCCGATCGACGAGGTGGCTGCCGATGAACCCTCCGGCGCCGGTCACCAGCACGGGCTTCCCGGCCCAGTAGGAGCTCATCGGGGCATTTTACGGGCGGGGTCTCCTGTTACGTTGTCCCGGATGTCACGTCGTGACGCTGAGACACGACGGGCGGCGTCGCGATGAAGGCTGTTGTCTTCGCCGGCGGCGAGGGTTCTCGTCTCGTTCCCTATACGCGCGTCCTACCCAAGCCGCTGCTCCCGGTCGGCGATCGGCCCGTGCTCGAGATCATCGTGGGCCAGCTGCGCGACACCGGAATCACGGAGGTCGTGATGGCCACGGGGTACCTGTCGAGCCTGATCGAGACCTACTTCGGCGACGGCGGCGCGTACGGGGTCGAGATCACTTACATGCGCGAGAAGGAGCAGCTCGGCACCGTCGGGGCGCTCGCGCTGATGCCCGAGCTCGAGGAGACGTTCATCATGATGAACGGCGACGTGCTCACCACGCCGCTCTACCGCGACCTGATCGCCGCCCACCGCGCCTCCGGCGCCGCCGCGACGATCGCCACGAAGTGCCAGGAGATCGACATCAACTACGGCGTGCTCAAGCTCGGTGAGGACCTCGGGGCCGCGCGCCGCATCGAGCGGATCGACGAGAAGCCGCGCTACTCGTGGCCAGTGAGCATGGGGATCTACGCCGTGGAGCCCCGCGTCCAGCGGTTCGTGGAGCCCGGGCGCCGGATGGATCTTCCCGAGCTGATCGAGCGGCTGATCGCCGAGGGCGAGACGGTGGCCGCCTACGATCACGACGGCTACTGGATGGACATCGGACAGCTCCACGACCTGGAGGCGGCGGTCCAGGACTTCGAGGGCGGCGCCGAGGACTTCCTCGGCAGGAAGCTCGACACCGGCGAGTTCGCGGCGATCACGGACCCCGAAGCACGGCCCGCGGAGCGCGATCTGCGCGCGGAGCGCGGAGCCCCGGCGCGCCGAAGGGCTCGATGAAGCGATGAGCGTCCAGACGAGCCCTGTCGTGACCGCCCACTCCTCGCCCAAGGTCATCCGCGCCTTCGACCTGACCGTGGCGATCGTCGTCATGCCGCTCGCACTGCTCGTCGGAGCCGCGATCGCGGTCCTGATCTTCGTCGACTCCCCCGGCTCGATCTTCTTTCACTCCCGGCGGGTGGGCGCCGGCGGCGTGCCGTTCGACATGCTCAAGTTCCGCAAGATGCACCGCGACGCGGAGGGCCCTGCGCTCACCAAGTTCCGCGACGACCGGCTGACGCCGATCGGCGGCTTCCTCGTCGCCACCAAGCTCGATGAGCTGCCACAGCTCTGGAACGTCCTCAAGGGGCAGATGAGCCTGGTCGGCCCGCGCCCGGAGGTGGAGGAGTTCGTGGCCCTGTATCCCGACGAGTACAGGGAGATACTCACCGTGGTGCCCGGAATCACGGGGCCGGCTCAGCTCGAGTACGTCGAGGAGCGACACCTCCTGGCCGACGCGCACGAGTCGTCGGCCTTCTACGCGCGCGAGATCCTGCCGCGCAAGATCGGAGTTGACCTCGAGTACATCCGCACCCAGAGCCTCTCGAAGGACCTGGCGATCCTCGCCCACACCGCGCTCCTGCCGGCGCGAACGCTCAAGGAGCGCATCGCGCTGGGCGCCGGCCGGCTGGCGCCTCGAACGCTTCTCGTCCGCGGCCTGGCGGCTCTGGGCGTGCTCGCGCTGGTGGCCGCCTATGCCATGGCGGCGGGTCCCGTTCGCTGACGACCGACGTCCTACCGGTCGCCGCGGCTACCCTGGCGCGCGGCCACCATGCCCGCGCCGGCCGCCAGCAGCACCGTGAGCACGAGCAGCGACCAGGTGCCCGTCGCCGACGGCGCAGGCGCGCTCGACGACGCCGGCTTCGGTCGCGCCCGCCGGCTTTCTCCCTCTGGCCGCCGCTGCCCCTTCGGCCCCGCGCCGCTCGGCCCCGACCCGCTCCGCGGGCGGCCGGCTCTGCCACCCGGCACGCGGGCCGAGGACGCCACTCCGAGCTCGGACCGAACGGCCGAGCCGCCCCCCGCCCTCGGCGCCGCTTCCCTACGCGCCTCCTCCAGCGGGATTCCGTAGATCGTCTCGGCGGGGCTTCCGGCCTCCGGGTCGATCCGGGGCGCCTCCTGAGCCGAGGACGCGGCCGGGACCATCGCGGCGAATACAACGGCGACCGTCACCGACCATCGCATCGCATCCCATGCTAGAGCTCCCCTAATCTCGCGCCCCGTGCGCGTCTGCTTCCTGACCCACTACTTCCCGCCCGAGGTCGGCGCGCCGCAGGCCCGAATAGGCGCGCTCGCGCGTGACCTCGCCCAGCGTGGGGCGAGCGTCACGGTGCACACTGGGTTTCCCCACTACCCGGGCGACGAGATCCTCACCCCCTACCGCAACCGGCCCTACTTCATCGAGCACGACGGCCCGGTCAAGGTCGTGCGCACGGCCGTCTACCCGACGCCGAATCGCGGCTTCGCGCGGCGGCTGGCCAACCACGCGTCGCTCGCGGCCTCGGCGCTCGCCGGAGCTCGGCTGACGGGGCCCGCCGACGTGGTGGTGGTGGAGTCCCCGCCGCTCTTCACCGCCGCCGCGGGCGTGGCATACGCGCGAATCAAGCGAGCGCCGCTGGTCGTGAACGTCGCCGACCAGTGGCCCGCGTCGGCCGTCGAGCTCGGCGCGCTGAACGATCGGCGCGCCGTTCGCCTCGCCGAGTGGCTCGAGCGCGCCGTCTACCAACGTGCCGCCGCGCTGACGGTCCCCACCGAGGGGCTGGTCGCGGCGCTCGAGGCGATGCCCTCCGCGCGCGGCAAGGTGAGGCGGCTCGGCCCGTCGGTGGACCTCGGCCTCTTCGAGCCCTCGCCTCGGATTGGAGGCGACGTGCTGCGTGTGCTCTACGCCGGGACCGTCGGCCTCGCACAGGGAGTGGACACCCTGGTCGAGGCGGCCCGCCTGGCTGGCTCCGGCGCCGTCGAGCTGGTGGTGGCGGGCGACGGGGCCGATGCCCCGGCGGTCAGGCGGCGTCTGCGCGACGAGCGCATCACGAACGTGCGGATGGCGGGGACCGTGCCGCACCACGCGGTGCCCGCCCTGTACGCCGAGGCCGACGCCGCCGCGGTGCTCCTCCGCGATCGCCCGATCTTCCTCGGCGCGCTGCCTACGAAGCTGCTGGAGGCGATGGCCGCCGGCCGCGCGATCGTGCTTTCCGCCCGTGGCGAGTCGGCCGGCGTCGTGGAGTCATGCGGCGCAGGCCTCGTGGTGCCGCCGGAGGATCCCGCCGCGCTGGCCGAAGCCTTCGCCGAGCTCGCCTCGAACCGCGGTCGCGCGACGCAGCTCGGCGAGTCCGGGCGCCGCTGTGTGGCCGAGCGCTTCAGCCGCGAGAAGATGACGGACGGCTGGTGGGAGCTGCTGCGGGCGCTGGCGGGGCCGAGCGCGCCCGGGCCGCCGTCTTCCGCTTGAGCTCCCGAATGCCGAAGTCGCGCGGGTTCAGCGCGAGCGCGTCGGCATAGTAGCTCCTGGCCTGGCGCAGATCGCCGGCACGCACCTCGAGGTCGCCGAGCAGCCCGAGCGTCGCGGAGTTGCGGGGCTCCCGTCCGAGTGCCTCCAGCAGCTCAGCCCGCGCCGCGTCGAGCTCTCCGAGCCGCTCGAGCGCCGAGGCCTGCAGGTAGCGCGGCGCGAGGGCCGCGGGGTTGAGCCCCTCGGCCGCGCGGGCGGCGGCGAGGGCCCCCTCGGGCGAGTCCGCGGCGCGAGCCTCACGCGTGTGGAAGTCGGCCAGAAAGACGATCAGCACGCTGCCCGCCGCCGCCAGCAGCGCGATCGCGGGCACCACCCTGGTAAGGGCGACGCGCGCTCGGCCGGCGGGCGCCACGGGCGGCCGAGGCTCCGAGACGATGCCCGCCGCGAGGGCGAGGCAGAACAGCCCGATCCCCGTGACCCCGGGAACCAGCCAGATCCAATCGACCAGCGCCTGGGTGAGCACGACCACGCCGGCGGCGGTGAGCCCCGCCACCGCGTGGCGCGTGGAGAGGGTCGCCCCCCTCACCCCCGAGAGGATCGCGACCGCGAGGGCGACGAGGAAAGCGGCGAAGAGGAACGCTCCCACCAAGCCCGTCTCGGCCAGGAGTCGCAGTGGCAGGCTGTGGGGATCGCTGAGGTTGCGGTCGGTGTCTCGCTCGAGGTAGTAGCCGGCCGCGTACCCGCCCTCCCCCACTCCGCGGATCGGGTGCGCCGAGAACTCGTCGAGCGCCACGCGCCAGAGGTCGTAGCGCTGGCCACCGGTCGTCACAAGCCGCGTGACCTCCGAGGTGCGGCTCTCGATCTTCTGGAACTCGTCGAGCTTCGTGTCCACGAACTTGACCGGGTTGCCGGCGGCGGCCACGGCACCCGCGATCAACCCGACCGTTCCGACGAGCAGGCCGACCACGGCGATCCGCCGGGCTCGCCGCAGGTTCTGCACCGAGGCACGCAGGCCCCCGTCGAGCAGGGCGAGCAGCAGCCCGACGATGAAGGCGTCGACCACCAGAAACGTGAGAGCGTTGGTGACGGTGGCGATGTCCCCGACGGTCACGGTCCCGTTGCCGAACTCGAACGCACGATAGGCCCTCAGGAGCGAGCCGGAGAGAACGGCCACGCCGGCGATGGCGATGAGCGCGAGGAACGCCCGCCGGATCCGCTCGGTTCCGAGCGCCAGCGCGACCATCCCGCCGACGACGAGCGCCAGCAGCGCGCCGCGCGACTGGGTGACGAACGCAAGGCCGAGCATGAGCACGGCAGCCGCGAAGCCCCCCGCGCGCAGCGTCGGATTGCGACCGCGGGTGACCGCTGCCCCGATCAGCGGCCAGAAGGCCAGCGCGAACAGGCAGGCCGTGGCGTTGCGATAGCCCACCGGGGTGTCGAGCCTTCCACCGACGAACAGCTCGCTGCCGTGGAGGTGCATCCGCACGAGCGTGACGGCGCCGAGCAGCGTCACCCCTCCGATCAGGAGCGCGCCGATCGTGCGCCTCTCCCGCGGGCCGGGAATCGCGACGAGCGCGACCGTGACCAGAGCGGCGTAGAAGACCGTGCGGTTGCCGCCAGCCCAGGCGCGGGCAACGGACTCCGACCAGGTGATGGAGAGGAGCGTCCAGCCGGCGAACGCCCAGATCGCGACGAGCGCCACGCCGATCGGACGGCTCACGCGCCGCGCGCCGCCGCCGAGGAACATCGCCGCGAGCATCACGAGCACGAACAGAGCCGGCGGGGACCACTGCCTGATCGCGAACCCGCCGTCGTAGACCGTCGCGATCAGCAGCAGAAGCACCACGAGCGCCGCCGGCAGGGCGGCCGGCGAGAGGCGGGGCTCCAACGCGTCCGTGGCCGGCGGCACCGCGACCGCGCCGGTGCCTGCCGCGGCCTGGGGGCCGCTGCTCACGGCGTCTGCGATGCGGCTGCTAGCGCGCGCCGCAGCCACGATCCGAGCTGCGGCAGACCGCGGAGGAGCCAGTCGAGGAACAGCCGTAGCACGCTTCAGACAGGAGGGTGGAAGCGTTGAGGAATGACCACGAAATAGTAGCCAGGGGACCGGGCAAGGAACCCGTCGGCACCGACCGGCGGACGGACGGCCCCCGGGCTTCCGGTACAACTTCCGCGTGGAGCAGATCTGGCTGGCCTAAATGCCCACCGGCTGGCAGAGGATCGTCGGCCCGCTGTCCGCGGCCGAAGCGCCGTACGCTGCGGGAGCATCTCGACGCGCAGGTGAGCTCCGAGGCAGCGCCATGAGCTCCCAGCGAGGAACGCGCGGCGGGCGGCCGCCGGGGCCGCCGAGTGCCCTGGTGATCGTCCGCAACGCCGTGGACCACGACTCTCGGGTGCTGAGGGCGGCCCGCACTTCGAGAGACACCGGCTTCCGCACCGAGATCCTGGGCGTGGTCTCGTGGACCGAGCGCCGCGAGGCGAGCGATCACCGCGGCATCCCGATAAGGCGCATCGCGCCGTCCTCGCGCCTGGCCTGGGCCGTGTACCGCCGGATCAGCTTCCTGAGTCCCGGGAGCCGGCGACAGGATGCGGAGGCGCCGCAGCGCGGCGCCTCCGAGGGCGCCCGAGGGGGCCTGCCCGCCGGGCGCGGAGGGGCTCGCCGCCTTCTGCGCTGGGCCGCGACGCTCGCGTACTACCGCCGCGCGATCGGCGTCGTCCGAGCGCTCAAGCCGCAGCTCGTGCACTGCAACGACTACAACACGATGTGGATCGGCGTCGCGGCCCGCCTTCTCGCGGGCAGCGTCGTGATCTACGACTCGCACGAGCTCTGGCCCGACCGCAACCTGCGCCCCGAGCCGCGATGGTGGCTCCTGCTCTGCGAGGCGCTGTTCGTGCGCATCGCCGACCGCGTCGTCACCACGAGCCCGGCGTATGCCGAGGTGATGTCCCGGCGCTATCGCGTGCCCGAGCCGCTCGTGATCCGAAACATCCCCGAGGCGGGCCTTGAGGTGCCTCCCGCGCCGCGACCCACGCGTCCGGACGGCTCGCCCGTCGCGATCTACGTGGGAGGCCTTCAGCCCAATCGCGGCCTCGAGCCGGCGATCAAGGCGGTCGCCATGGCTCCGGGGGTGCGCCTGCGACTGCTCGGGCCGTCGCTGCCCGACTACAAGCGCTCGCTCGAGGAGCTGGTCGGCCGGCTGCGAATTGAAGACCGGGTGGAGTTCGCGCCGCCCGTAGCGCCTGCCGAGGTGCTCGAGGCGCTGGTGGGTGCCGACGCCGGCCTCGCTTTGATCCAGCCGGCGGACCTGAGCTACCGCCTGACGCTTCCGAACAAGCTGTTCGAGTACACGCTCGCCGGCCTGCCGATCCTCGGGAGCGATCTCCCGATGATCGCGAAGTTCATCGACGGCTACGGCCTCGGCGCCACCGTCGACCCGGACGACGTCGACGCCATCGCGATCAAGCTCCAGCAGCTCCTGGAGCCCGCGCGCAACGAGCGCCATCGAGAGGCCGCGGCGCGCGCAGCGGAGGCGCTCGACGGCAAACGGGAGCTCGAGAGCCTCGCGGGCGTCTACCGCGAGGGCATGGCACGCGCCGGCCGCACCGCGGCCCTCGGCCGGGCTCCAGACACGTCGATCTAGACTCCGCGCGGTGACCGACGATCCCGCAGGCGGCCCGCCGCTCCCCCGCGCGTTACTGGTCGTGCGAAACAGCTTCGAGCACGATGCGCGAGTGCTCCGAGCCGCTCGAGCCCTCCAGTCGCTCGGGTTCGAGAGCACAGTGCTGGCGGTCGTCTCCCCCACCGAGGACCGACGCCGCCAGACCATCGGGGAGATCCGAGTGCGCCGCCTCGGACCGTCATCCGTCCTCGAGCGCTCGGTCTACCGGCGGCTGCGAGCGCGGGAGGGCAGGTCACGGGAAGACGGCTCGGCCCCTGCCCCGCGGAGGGACGCGGGCGCGGCCTCCGGCGCACCCTCACCGCCCCGGCTGGTGACGCGGCTCGTGCGCCTCACGACCACGCTCGCGTACTACCGGCGCGCGATCGGCGTCGTCCGAGCGCTCAAGCCGCAGCTCGTGCACTGCAACGACTACAACACCATGTGGATCGGCGTCGCGGCCCGCCTTCTGGTCGGGAGCTTCGTGGTCTATGACTCACACGAGCTCTGGCCCGACCGCAACCTGCGCCCCGAGCCGCGCTGGTGGCTCCTGCTCTGCGAGGCGCTGTTCGTGCGCATTGCCCACCGAGTGGTCATGACGAGTCCCGCCCACGCGGAGGTGATGGCCGAGCGCTACCGGATCCCCGAGCCCGTCGTGGTTCGAAACATCCCGGAGATCGTGCCCGAGGCCACGCCGGCCCTGAACGGGAACGGACCCACCTTCGACGGCCCACCGGTCGCGGTCTACGTTGGCGGGCTGCTTCGCAACCGCGGCCTCGAGGAGTCGATCCGCGCGCTGGCGCTGGTGGAACGCGTTCACCTGCGCCTGATCGGCCCGGTGGCCGCGGACTACCGCGCGGAGCTCGAGGGGCTCGCGGCGTCGCTCGACGTCGGCGAGCGCGTCCACTTCCCAGGCCCCGTGCCGCCGACGGAGGTGGTGGGCGCGCTTGCGAACGCCCAGGTGGGTCTCGCGCTGTTCCAGCCCACCTGCCTCAGCCATCGCCTCGTCCTTCCCAACAAGCTCTTCGAGTACGCCGTGGCCGGCGTGCCCGTCGTGGCGAGCGACCTCCCGATGATCACCCGTTTCTTGAACGAGCACGGACTCGGCGTCACGGTCGATCCGCAGGACGTGGAGGCCATCGCGACCGGCATCGACGAGGTCACACGCGCCGACAGGCAACCGCTGTACCGAGAAGCGGCGGCACGGGCGGCGGCCACGCTCGACTGGCACGTCGAGCGCGAGATCCTCAAGGACGTGTACCGCCAGGCGCTGGTGGCGGCGGGCGCCTAGATCCGATGAGCCGCGTCCTCTTTATCACGAGCAACGGGTTCGGCCTCGGCCACGTGACGCGCTGCATGGCCATCGCCCGGCGGCTGCCGGACGACGTCGAGCCAATCGTCTTCACGCTGTCGGAGGCGCTGCCGATCGTCCGTCGCGAGGGCTTCTTCGCCGAGTACTTCCCGTCGCGCGACCAGGAGGCGGAGTCGGCCAACCACTGGAACGGCCGGCTCTCGCGCCGGGTCACCGCCGCACTCGAGGAGTACGATCCAGCCGTCGTCATCTTCGACGGGACCTACCCGTACCGCGGGATGCTCGAGGCGCTGCGGCGCCCCCCGCGACGCAAGCTCCTCTGGGTCCGGCGCGGGATGTGGAAGGCCGGACAGGGCACCGTCAACCTTCAGTTCGCCCCCTTCTTCGACACGGTCGTCGAGCCCGGCGAGTTCGCCTCGGCGGCCGACTCGGGGCTGACCGTCGAGAGCAAGGAGGGCGTGGTCGCGGTCGCGCCGATCCTGTACTGCGATGACGACGACCTGCTGGAACGGGCCGAGGCAGAGCGCGAGCTGGGGCTCTCCCCCGGTCGACTCAACGTGCTCATGCAGCCCGGCTGGGAGAACGAGGTCTTCTCCCCGTCGGCCAGGCTCTGCATCGAGCGGCTCGAGCGCGAGTCGACCGTGCAGATGATGGTGGCCGAGTCGCCCCTCCAAGCGCGCTCGGTGCCGCTTCCCGAGGGCATCTCCAAGGTCTCCACGTACCCCCTTTCGAAGGTCTACCGTGCGTTCGACTTCTCGATCTGCGGGGCGGGGTACAACATCTTCCACGAGCTGATCGCGTACGGGCTCCCCGGTCTCTTCGTGCCCAACGCGGGCACACCGCTGGACGACCAGGTGGCTCGCGCCCGCTACGCCCAGGAAGCCGGCGTCGGCCGAAGCTGGGAGAGCAAGACCGAGCAGGAGCTCGAGGACCACCTGAGCTGGTTCCTGGACGACGACCGGCGCGCGGCGATGGCGCGCCGCGCGCGCGACCTTTCGTTCGAGAACGGCGCCGAGGCGGCCGCTCGCCTGATCGCCGAGCTGTCCACCCCCGAGGTCGAGATCGTCGTCCGTGACCCTGCCTAGACGCGTCTACTGGTGGCTGATCCGGCGGCTCCCGCCAGGACAGGCCAGGGCGCTCAGAGCCGCGGTGATCTACGCGGCGTCGGGCGGCAGGCGCCGCGCGTTTCCCCCCAAAGTCACCACGTCGGTCAACTTCACGCCGCCCAAGCTCAAGCTGCTCTGCATGGCGTGGGAGGTGAGCGAGGAGGAGCTCGCCGGGATCGTCCAGCGCGTGCTTGACGCGGTGGGGGATCCCACACGCGTCGCCTGCGTGTCGGACAGCGACGCGGTCCACCTCTTTCGCAAGACGGGCTGTCGCGTCGAATACGTGCCGCCCCGCACGGACTGGGAGTCCCACTTCCCCGAGCGCGACTACGAGTCGTTCGTCCGGCACCGGATCGACGCGCTGTTTCGCATCTACGAGGTCGAGCGAACGGTCACCTTCGGAGCGGTGCCCGACGGCCTGCTGTGGAGCCTGGTCGGCAAGCCGAGCGAGCCGGCCGAGGCCGTGGACCTGAGCGATCGGGCCGTGGCCGCGTCGCCGCAGTAACGGGCGGAGGGCGCCGGGGTTCTCATGCCTCGTGGTCGAAGCCCATGCGACGGTCGATCGCGCCGAGGAGCCGGTGGAGCGGCGACTGCCTCGGCGCACCCCGAAGAAGCGCATGCTCGTCATCGTCAATCCGTACGCGACGACCGTCTCCAACCGCCTGAAGAACCTGGTCGTGTACGCGCTCGAGGGCCGTTACTCGGTCGAGGCGGTGGAGACCCAGGCCCGCGATCACGCGACGGAGCTCTGCCGTGAGGCGGCCGCCGCCGGCTACGACGTGGTGGTGGCGTTCGGCGGCGATGGCACGGTCAACGAGGTGGCCAACGGGCTCGTGGGCTCGGACACCCCGCTGACCTGCCTCCCCGGCGGCGCAACCAACGTCTTCTGCCGAACGCTGGGCATCCCGACGGACGTGGTGGACGCCACGGAGCACCTGCTCCGCATGGCCGACGACTTCCACCCCTTCCGGGTCGACGTCGGTCGCGTGAACGGTCGCTACTTCGTCTTCAGCTCAGGCGCCGGACTTGACGCGAGCGTCGTGGAACGGGTCGACAGTCACCCCCACCTCAAGTCGCGCTTCGGCGAGTACTACTTCACCTACGCCGCCGTGAGCACGTTCACCCGCCGCTACCTCGTGCGCCCGCCACGCGTCCGGGTCGAGGTCGCAGGGCGCTCGCTCGAGGGCGTCACGGTCATCGTCCAGAACTCGGACCCGTTCACCTACTTCGGCCGCCGCCCGATCCGGATCGCCGAGGGGGCCTCGCTCGACAGCGGCTCGCTATCGCTCAGCGTGCTGAAGCGCGCCACCCCGCTCGAGATCCCGACCCTCATGCCGCGGGTCTTCTCCGCCCGGGCCGAGACGCTCCACCGACATCGACAGATCGACGGGGCACGCGACGTCCTGCAGGCCCGGGTCACGGCGCTCGAAGAGCTCCGGTTCCCCGTGCAGGTCGACGGGGACTACGTAGGCGAGTTCCGCGACGTCGTCTACGGCGTGGTCCCCCGGGCCCTCGCCGTCGTGGCCTGAGGCCTTCGGGAGGCTACTCGGCCGGCGCCTCGGGAACCTTGTAGGCGTCGGGCGCCGGCTCGACGACTTGAGCCGGCCCGATCGTCTGGATCTGCGTCGGCCCGCTCAACTGCGTGTCGCCACCGTCGTTGCCGCCGGTGAAGTCCGTAAACGCGTCCCAGGAAGGCTTCGGGGCGCCGTCCTTCTTGAACAGCCCGGTGTTGTAGTAGAAGTAGTTCGGGGTGCCCGGGGGGGGGAGCGTGTCGCGCCAGTCGTACCAGACGACCGTCTTCAGGTTGTAGCGCGAGCGCTCCTCCTGGAGCATTCTGAACGTCCTCCTCAGGACCTTGGCCTGACCGTCGAGGCTCTTCACCAGTCCGGCGTCTCGCGCATACTGGGTCCCGTCCGTGCCCCACCCGAGCTCCGTGATCCAGACGTCGCGGTCCCGGTCGCCGTTGTCCCTCAGCCAGCTCCGCATCAGCGACAGGCGGTACTCCACGCCGTCCTCGTCGCGCGCGTACGGGTGGATCGCAGCCGCGTCGAACTGCCGCTTCACTCCGTCCACGTTGTAGAACCTCCTCAGGAAGCTCTCCATGGTCATGCCGTTGCGGGGGAACAGGGGAATGCCCGCCATGACGATCCTTGCCTTCGGGTCGCCGCCCCGAAGGCCGCGCCGTCCCTCCTCGAGCAGGTCGGCGTATTCGCGTGCGTTCGGGTCGTCACCCCAGAAGAACTCCAGGTTCGGCTCGTTCCAGACCTGCCACGCGGTGATCGGGCGGTAGGCGTTACTGCAGCCAGGTCCGATGTTGGGATCGTTCTGACACCAGAAGGTTCCGTTGCGGCCGTAGCGGGCAGCCAGCGTGGCGACCTGGTTCCTGTAGGCCGCGAGCTCCTGTCCGTTGGTCGGGGGGTTGTCGCGCCCGCCGATCAGGACCGGCAGGAGCGGGACCCCCGCCGCGGCGGCACGGGCGACGATCGGGTCGTAGTCGCTGACAGGGGTGAGCTTCGTCTCGCCGGCCAGCTGCCGCGGATCGAATCCGACTCGCATGATCCCGACCTTGCCCATGGCCATGCGCTGGATCTCATCGTCGGTCCGCTGATTCGGGTTCCCGGCGCTGTGCACACCGAAGCGCAGCGCCGCTTGGCTCGGCTCGGCCAGCGCGAGCCCGACCAGGATCGCCACGGCGAGGCATGCCGCCAGGCGCTTGAGGCCCAACGTGGAGACGTGGATCCGCGCGAGGCCATGGCCAGTCGCATCGGCCAGGCTTCCCTGTGGAGCCGCGTTCCGTGCGGCGCTTGACGAGCTCATCCTGACTCCTACTTCTCCCTCGGGGCCACTCGGCCTTGAATTACCTGGCGAAGGATAATGGCCAGGGCGGTCACGACAAGCAAGATCCCGATCAGCAGCGGAACGATGCCGAGACCGCTGCTGGTGGCCGCCTGCGCGCTCAGGGCCGCGGTAGGCCGGTCCGTGATGTCGCCGAGCGGCTGGATCCGGGCGAGCTGAGTCTTGTCGGCCCCACGGTCGCGGTTCCGATCGCGGTTTCCTGCGTCATCGACGGGGGCCTCACCGGCCGGTGCCGCGGACGCGGTGGGCGACACTGCGCTCGCGCCGGACTCGGAGCCGCCGGAGCCCGTGCCGTCGATCGTCCCCCCACCTGTGTCGGGGGCCTCGGACACCGATCCACCCGTCGACGGGGGCGCGGCGGTGCCGCCGGAGCCCCCCTGGCTGCCTCCGTCGTTGCCGGGCAGCGGGCCTTCGTCGATGTACGCGTCTTCGGCCGGTCCCGCCAGGCTCAACGCAGGCACGGCCGCCAGCGCTGCCACGCCCAGGACCGTCGCGGCCGTGGACCAGCGCCACCTATGCTTGCTCCCGTGCGTACCGTCGTGGAACGTCGCCAACCCAGTCACCTTCCTAGTGAGGCTTCCAACCTTAGTCGAGGAGAACACGCGCACGCGCTGATCGTTGCGGCTGCGGTTCTCGCAGTAGCCCTGCTGAACGGCGGCTACTACGCGGAGGTACGCGCGGGTGTGGCGATCCTACTATGGGTCGCCGTCATCCTCGGCCTGATCGTAGGGGTCTGGCCGCGAGCTCCCGTCCCGCGCCCCGCGCTCACCGCAGGCGCCTGCCTGGCCGGGCTCGCCGGGCTCACGGCGCTGTCCATGACGTGGGCAAGCGACGACGGCCGTGCGTTCACTGAGATCGTCCGCGTGCTCACCTACCTTGGCCTGTTCGTGGCGGTTGTCCTTGCCTCAGGATCTGGACGGCCACGGCCTTGGCTTCTGGGCCTCGCTTTCGGGCTTACGATGGTCGCCGCCCTGGCGCTCGGCAGCCGGCTCGAGCCCTCGATCCTTCCGACGAGCGAGGTCGCCGAGACGATCCGGGAGCCCGAGGCGCTGGCCAGCTTCCCGCTCGGCTACTGGAACGCCGTGGCGGCCTGTGCCGCGATGGCGATCGTTCTCCTCGGCTGGCTGGCCGCTTCCGCGCGGAGCCGCTGGACACGCTCGATCGCCGCGGGGCTGATACCGATCCCGGCCCTCGACATCTTCTTGACTTCATCACGAGGTGGTCTCGCCGCGCTGGCAGCGGGCGTCGTCGTCATGGTCGCCATCGGGCCGAGGCGCTTGACGGTCGCCGGCGGACTCGGCCTCGGGATGCTCGGCGCGGCCGTCCTCGTGACCCGAGCGGCCACGAGCCCATCGTTCCTGGCGGGGGCCGACACGGCCGCGGCCAGGCAGGAGGGCCACATCCTGCTCGCCCTGACGGTCCTCACGGTGGCGGTCGTCGCGGTGCTCCGCCTTCTTTCCGACTCTCGGCTTCAGGGAGCGCGGCTGGCCGCGCGGCCGTCGCGGGGCGCGCGTCGCGCCGCCGTGGCCGTGGCCGCCGTCGCGGCGATCCTCGCGATCATCGCCGCGAGCCCGGCTGAGTGGCTGAGCGGCTTCGCCGCCCCCTCGCAGGCTCCCAGCGGCGGCGCCGAGCTCGCCACCAGCCGACTGGCGAGCAGCACGGGCAACGGCCGCTTCCAGTACTGGGAGGCGGGGCTGAGCGCGTTCGCCAGCCGACCCCTGACAGGGATCGGCGCCGGCGGCTACGAGGCCTGGTGGGGCGAGCACGGGTCGCTTCCGGCAACGGTGCGCGACGCTCATTCGCTGTTCGTCGAGACGCTCGCGGAGCTGGGCCCACTCGGACTGCTTCTGATCCTCGCCTTTCTCGCGATCGTCGCGGTCACCGCCATACGAACGCATCGAGGGGGGACCGACAGGGCGGCGCTCGGGGCGGCCCTGGCGGTCGTGGCCGTGGGTGGGGTGGCCGCGGCACAGGACTGGATGTGGGAGATACCCGCCGTCTTCGGGCCGGTGATCGTGGGAGCCGCGCTGTTGACGGGCCCCGCCTTCAACCCTCGCGCGGCGGGCGGCCGCAGCCGATTCGGCGTAGGCGTGGCGACGCTGCTCGTCGGGTGGGTGGCGATCCTCGGGGGAATCGCCGGCATCCTCACGGAGCTGAAGCTGAACGCCAGTCGCGACGCGGTCGACCGCGGGGACCTGGCGGGGGCGGCGCAGGACGCGCGCGAGGCAGGAGCGCTGCAGCCCTGGGCCGCCGCTCCCTATCTCCAGGTCGCCCAGATCCAACAGCTGCGAGGCGACCTGCCCGGAGCGGAGCAGGCGATGGCGGAGGCGATCGCCCGGGCTCCGGATGACTGGCGGGTGTGGTTCGTGGCCGCGAGCCTCGACGCCGGCACCGGCGATGTGCAGGGCGCGCTCGACGCAACTAAGCGAGCCAATCGCCTAAGGCCCACTGTCCCGTACGCCGGTGACGCCGGACGATCGGGACGCTGACGGGTCGAGAGCCGGCCGGCGGTCGCCCGATACGGGTCGACCCCCAGTGGCCCGCGTCGCGCGACGCGGGCACGGACGGTCGGAGACGGGGTGGTGGACAGGCGGTCCGCGGACCGTTCTCGCTGAGGCACCGCCGCGGGCCGTGGAAGGACGCACTGCTCAGGCGCATGCTCGCCGGAGGCGACCTCCTCGCCGTCCTCGCCGCCACCGCCGCAGCGGGCGCCGTGAACCCTAGAGGGGTGGCTACGACCGTTTGGGTGGCCGGTCTGCTTCCGATGTGGATCGTCGCCGCGAAGCTCCATGGGCTCTACGACAACGACCACGTCCGCATCAGGCACCTCACGACCGACGAGCTGCCGGGCCTCTTCCGCTGGGCGACCGTCTCTGTCGTGGCGACGGCATTCCTCGTGGCGCTCGGACCCTCTCCCCTGTCCGCCAGCGCCCTGTTTGCGATGTGGGTGGTGGTCCTCGGCGGTTCATTCACACTTCGCGCCCTCGCGCGGGCCGTCTGGCGTTGGATCGTGCCGCCCGAGCGCGGCCTCGTGATCGGGGAGGGGCACGTGGCGGACTCGGTCGCCCGGAAGCTCGCCCTCGAGTCGGGACACCACCTCGTGCTCGTGGCTTCGCTCTCCCTCCAGCCCCGTTCACGCCGGATCGACGACGACAGGTCGGACGACGTCAACACCGGCGATCTCGTGCGAGAGACGATCGTCCGCGAGGATGCGGAGCGCGTCGTGCTCGCCGTTCACGATCTCGACGAGGACACACTCTCGAGCGTCGTGGCCGCCTGCCGCTCCATGTCGGTGAAGTTGAGCGTGGCGCCGCCGCTGCGCGCGATGCTCGGCACCGCCGTGAGGCTGAACCACCTGGCCGAGCTTCCGTTGATCGAGTTCAAGACGTGGGATCCCTCGCGCTCGACGATGTTCCTCAAGCGCGCCGTGGACGCCACGCTGGCGACACTCGGCCTCGTGGTGCTCGCGCCGTTGCTCGCCCTCATCGCCGTGCTGATCAAGCTCGATTCTCCCGGGCCGGCCTTCTTCAGGCAGTACCGGGCCGGCCTCGGCGGTGCGCCCTTCCACGTGATCAAGTTCCGCACGATGGTGCGGGACGCGGAGGCGCGACTCGAGGAGCTCGTCCGGATCGAGGAGCTGCCCGAGCCGATGTTCAAGCTGCGCGGCGATCCCCGCGTGACCCGCATCGGCCGCTTCCTGCGCCGAACGAGCCTCGACGAGCTCCCCCAGCTGATCAACGTCGTCCGCGGGGAGATGAGCCTCGTCGGTCCGCGGCCCGAGGAGACCCGACTGGTGGCGCGCTACGACGACGAGCTGCGGTTCCGGCTCGAGATGCGGCCCGGGATCACAGGTCCGATGCAGGTCCACGGCAGGGGGGAGCTCACGTTCCAGGAGCGGGTGGCGGTCGAGCGGGAGTACATCGAGAACTACTCCCTGCGGAAGGACATAAAGCTGCTGGCCCAGACCATCGCCGCCGTCGTCCGCCGCCGCGGCGCCTTCTAACCCGCTTGCCGTCCCGATATGGAGGCTGACTCCGCCGCGGCGGCACCACGCTACTCGGCCGTGATCGCGACCTGGAACGCGGGCTCGGTGCTCGGCCCTTGCCTGGATGGCCTCGAGACCCAGCGCCTCGACGCCCCGCTCGAGACGATCGTGGTCGACGATGCCTCGACCGACGGCACCCCCGCCATCCTTCGCGCCCGCGGCTCACGCGTCCGAGTGATCCGCAACGAGTCGAACGCCGGTTTCGCCGCCGCCAACAACCAAGGCGTTCGTGCGGCCCGCGGCGAGATCCTCTTCCTGCTCAACGCCGACACCGTCCTGCTCCACCCCGAAGCTCTCCAGCTCTTGGCCACCGCGCTCGCGGATCCCCGCGTCGGACTGGTGGGCCCGCGGCTTGAGAACCCGGACGGCACGCTGCAGCCCTCGTGCGTGGGCGAGCCGACGGCGCTGCGGTCGCTGGCGGTCGCCGCGGGCGTACACCACCTGCTCCCAGACGCAGCGGTCGCCTGGCTCCACCCCCCCGTCTGGTCGCACGATCATCCGAGGAGCACCGGCTGGCTGACGGGCGCGGCGCTCGCCATTCGCACCGCGGTCTTCAACAAGGTCGGCGGGTTCTGGCCGCTTCTCTACGGCGAGGACGCCGACCTGGCGCTCAAGGTCAGGGGGCTCGGTCTCGACGTTCGCCTCGTCCCCGCGGCGCGGGTGCTCCACCTCGGGGGGCACTCCACGGCGCAGCGCTGGTCGGAGGCTCGACGGAGCGCGCTGGTAGCAAGAAGCGAGCTGGCGCTCCTGTCCGCGCACCGCGGCCCCGCCAGGGCGACCGCCATCAGGGTCTTCACGGGCCTCGGCTACGCAGGCCGAGCGCTCGGCCTGCGAGCGGCGGGGCACGGCGGTCCCGCCCGTAGATACGCGGCCATGGCGAGGGTGTACCTCGGGGCGTCCACTACCGTACGCCCATGACGGAGGTCGCCGTGTCAGCGATCGTCGTCAACTACCGGCGGGAGGCCCTCCTCGGCGAATGCCTGACGTCGCTGCGGGCGGCGCTCAGGGCCAGCGGCGAGACCTACCGGCTGGTGGTGGTCGACAACGGATCGGGCGATGACTCCTCCGCGATCGTGCTAGCCGAGCATCCCGACGCCGAGCTCCTCGAGCTCTCCGAGAACCGGGGCTTCGCCGCGGCCGCCAACGAGGGAATCCGCCGGTTTCCCGGTCACTGGATCCTGCTGCTGAACAACGACGCGACGATCGAGCCGGACGCGGTCTCGCACATGCTCGTGGCCGGTCGCTCGTCCGACGACGTCGGCTCCGTGGCGACTCAGATGCGCTTTGCGGTCGAGCCGCCGACGATCAACTCCGCCGGCCTGGAGGTCGACCGCCTCGGCATCGGAATCGACCGACTGCTCGGCGCGCCCGCCACCACGGGCGAGACTCACCCCACCGAGGTGTTCGGCGCCTCGGCCGGAGCCGCCCTCTACCGGCGCTCGATGCTGGAGGCCATCGGTGGCTTCGACGATTCATTCTTCGTGTACCTCGAGGACCTGGACGTGGCCTGGCGTGCGCGGATGCGCGGCTGGCGCTGCCTGTACGTGCCGCAGGCGATCGTGCGCCACCATCACTCGGCCACCTCGCGGCATGGCTCCAGCTTCAAGTACTTCCATGTGGGACTGAACCGCGTTCGCGTGCTGGCCAAGAACGCGCACACGCGGCAACTGCGCCGCTACGGGCCGGCAATCGTCGCGTACGAGGCGGCGTACGTGATCTACGCGGCGGCGGCCGATCGCACGCTCGCCCCCCTTCAGGGACGACTCAATGGCCTTCGACAGTGGCGCGCCTACCGCCAAGCCGGAACCCCTCGCCGCCCCGTCCCACTCGTTCGGCCGCACGGCGTGCGGGCCGCTCTGCGGCGCAGGGCGGCCTACATCGCCGGTGGGTCAGAGCCCTGAGCGCGTCGTGACCGGCCCCGCTGCCGGGATGCCCGCAGGTCGCGCCGCCATAGTTCACGACTGGTTCCAGGGCTACCACGGCTCGGAGCGAGTGGTCGAGGCCATGCGCACGGGACTGTTCCCGGCGGAGGCATCGCCGGATGTGCTGACCTTCCACGCGGCGCACGAGCTCCTCCCGCCGGGGCTGAGCTCCGCCATCGTCCAGGAGTCGCGCCTCGCGTCGCTGCCGGGGATCCGCCAGCGCGGGCACGACCCCGGGCGCTGGCGATACCTGCTGCCGTACATGCCGCGCTACTTCGCGCAGCTGGACCTCAGCCCCTACGACCTGGTGATCTCCTCCTCGCACGCATGCGCTGCGATGGTGCGACCGCGTCCGGAGGCGCTCCACGTCTGCTACTGCCACACGCCCATGCGCTACGCCTGGACGCCGAGACCGACGCCAGGCGCGTCGGGGGCGTGAAGGGCACGGCCCTGCGTGCCTCCGCCCGGCGCCTGCGTCGGCTCGACCTCGAGGGCTCGCGGCGCGCGACCGCCTACGTCGCGAACTCGCAGGCGGTCAGGGAGCGGATCAAGCGCTTCTACGGGCGTGACTCCGAGGTGATCCACCCGCCGGTGGACGTGCTCGGCTTCGAGCCCGGTGCCCGCAAGGACCCTCGGCGCTTCCTCTGGGTGCATCGACTGGTGCGCTACAAGCGGCCCGACCTCGTGGTGGAGGCGTTCCGGGACACCCCCACCGCCTGACCATGGTCGGTGTTGGGCCCCCTGGAGGGCGAGCTGCAGAGGATCCTGCCGCCGAACGTCGAGTTGCGCGGGTGGCTCTCGCGCTCGGAGCTCGCGGGCCTCTACGCCACGGCGGCGGGGTTCGTGCACGTGGCCGAGGAGGACTTCGGAATATCCATGGTCGAGGCGCTGGCGGCCGGGACGCCGGTGATCGCACTCAATCGCGGCGGCGCCCGCGACATCGTCCGCCACGGAATCGACGGTCTCCTCGTCGATCACCCGGACGTGAGCGCGGTGCGCGAGGCCGTCGACCGAGTCGCGACCGGCAGGTGGGATCGAGCGGCGCTGGCCGCGCGGGCCGGCGAGTTCTCGACCGAGCGGTTCATCGAGCGCATGTCCGCTCTCCTGGCGCGCCTCGGGTCCCGGCGGGCGACCTCGTAACCGGACGAATGGCTCCGCTTCGCAGCGTCGCGATCCTGCACCTGGCGGAGACCAGCGGCCCGTCGAAGACGCTGCGGCCGAGCCTCGAGCGCCTGGCCGAGCTCGGAGAGCTCGAGGTGCTGGTGCCCGGCTCCGGCGCGGCCGGCGCGGCGTTCGATGATTTCGCGACCGTGACCCAGCTCGACTACGCGCCGCTCTCGCTTCCGCGCTCGCCGCGGGCGCTCCTGCGCGAGAGCCGGCGCCTCGTCGGTGACCTGCGGCGGCTGAGAGCGCACCTCCGTGCCACCGGGGCTCAGCTGGTGGTGGTCGCCACGAGCACGCTCCCGGCCGCGCTCGCAGCGCGCCTCGAACGGATACCGGTGATCGTCGAGGTCGACGAGATCCTCGATCGCGGACGCGCGCGCGGCAGCCTGCGCGCACTCGCCGGAGCCGCGGTGATCGGTTTGATCGCGCGGCTGGCGAGTGGGATCGCATGCTGCTCGCGGACTGTCGCGCACCAGTTCACCGGCAGGACACGGGCGCCGATCCAGGTCGTCTACCCGGGCATCGGCGAGGAGCACGCCGCCGGTGACCCCGACGTCCTTCCCCGCCCGTCCGACGCCTACCCCCTGGTCGCAGCGGTGGGGAACATCACGCACGGACGCGGTCAGGACGTGCTGATCAGCGCCCTTCCCTTCATCCTGGCCCGCCTGCCACGCGCCGGTTGCCCTGATCGCCGGCGAGCCCCACGAGCGCGCACCGGACATCGCATACCGCGCCTATCTGGGGTCGCTGGCCCGGACCGTCGGGGTGGCCGACCGCGTCGTCTTCTCGGGGTTCGTCGACCACGTGGCCGACGTCTACGCCGCGGCGGACCTGCTCGTGAACCCCGCGCTTCCATGAGCCCTTCGGGCGAATGGCGCTCGAGGCGCTCGTCGCGGGCCGCCCCGTCGTGGCCACCCGCACCGGTGCCATCCCGGAGGTGCTGACGGACGGCAGCGAGGCGCTTCTGGTGCCGCCCGAGGACCCGGTCGCGATCGCCGAGGCGGTGATTCGGCTGGTCGAGGAGAAGGACACGGCCGAGCGACTCGTGCGCGACGGCAGGCGACGGGTCCGCGACCACTACACCGAGGAGGCCGCGGCGGACGCGTTCATGCGCCTCGTCGCGGCTGTGCTCGAGACCTAGCGGGCGTCGGCGCAGAGGGCGGCGTAGACCGCCTCTGCCTCGGCCAGCAGCCGGTGGCGCGAGAGGCGCTCGCGCCGGGCGTCCTTGCTTCGTTCCTTGTCATCCGTCGGATACGCGCCGAAGAGGTCGGGCAGCCCTGCCGTGCGAGGGTGGGTGCCCGCCCTGAGCGCCGACAGCACCCACTCCTTGCCCTCGGACGTCAACGGCGCCGATGCGAAGGACGTTCCAAACCGGTCGTTCAGGCGCGTGACCACGATCGAGGGATCCTCGGTGATCTCCTCGAAGCGACACGTGACGAACCCATTTCGCAGCGGCAGTAGCCGACGGTGAAAGCCGATGTAGCTCCGAAAACAGGCATCGTCGGAGACCCGGCCGTTGAGGGTCAGGGCTGCCACCACCTCGAGCGGCCGCCGGACCAGGACGCACGCCGGCACGCCGAGCCGCACGGCTCGGCGCACCTGCAGCGGCGTGTGCAGGTGATCGGCAAGGCGCACGCGCGGATTCCACTGGCGGAAGACGAACACCGAGAAGGTGTTGCCCGACCGCGGAAATCCCTCGATGCAGGCCTCGGACGCCGTGGTCACGAGGCGCTCTCGCGCTCGCTTGAGCGACCACAGCACTCCTCTCTCGGTCAGCCGCCGCCTCTGTCCGGGCGGCGGGGGAAGCGGGCGAAGCGCCTGCAGCGGCCAGAGCCATCCGCGCGCGGCCAGGAGGTCGAGGCCCGCGCGCCCGAGAGCGCTATCCGCCGCCCTGCCGAGCCGAGTGAGCCCGGGCGTCCGACCGCCCTCGTCGGTGCTCGCGCCTGGAGCGAGCGTGACCTCACCCTTCCGGCTGGCGGTCCCGGCCGCGAACAGGTAGCCCTGCCGCGTCAGCGCGCCGGCAAGCCGCACCATCGCCTCGCGACGGTCCGGCGCTTCATCCAGCACGCGCTCTGAGCAAAAGATGGCCGCGTAGCGCCCTGCGATCGGGCCGGAGGGGGCGAGTGGCAGCAGCGTCGCGCTCAGCCGGCCCGCCGAGAGCCGCCGGCGCATCTCCTCGAGCGAGCGTGCGTCCGGCTCCATGACCGTGACGTCGTAGCCGCGCTCGGCCAGGAACTCGGCCCAGCGGTGTTCGAGACCGCCCGCTATGAGGACCTGCGCCCAGCCGCGGGAGGGAAGCAGCCGCTCGGCGAAGAGGCGGACGACGGTGTCCTCGGCTTCCCGTGAGGCCTCGGCCCTCGTCACGCTGCGGTGGGCCTCGACATAGAGTGGCGGCGATCATGCCAGACAGCTTCTCGATCGTCGTCCCTACGAGCGACCGTGCCCGCTACCTCGGCCCGGCGCTGCTCGACCTCCTCGACCAGAAATATCCGTGCGAGCGCTTCGAGGTCGTCGTGGTGGACGACTCCGAGACGGCGGGGGTTCGAGCACTCGTGAAGGAGATCGCGCTCGGCGGGGCGGTTCCGGTCCGCTACGAGCACTCGGGCGGCGGCCGCGGTCCCAACGCCGCCCGTAACGTCGGGATCGAGCGCAGCGGCGGTGACATCGTCGCTTTCGTCGACGACGACTGCCGCTTCACGCGCGGTTGGCTTCGCAACCTCGCCGAGGGAATCGATCGCAGTCCCGGAGTCGAGTGCTACGGCGGTCCGATCGCCGTCTGGCTCGAGCCCGGCCACCCGCGCTGGTGCGGGCGCGAGCCGTTTCCGATCACCTCACTCGACCACGGCCCGAGCGACCGCTACGTCGACCTCGTCTTCAGCGCCAACATGGCGGTTCCACGCGCGGCCTTCGATCGCCACGGCCTCTTCGACGCGGGACTGCCGATCTACGGCGACGAGACCGAATGGGTCCTGCGGCTCCGAAGGGCGGGTGGCCTCGTGTGGTACGTCGCGGCGGCGGGCGTCACTCACACGCGGCTCGCCACCGACCTGACGCCGCGGGGCATGCTGGGGGCCGCCGGGCTGAGAGGCGTGAGGGCCGCGGAGTTCGACCGCGCTGAGGGGCTCGCCCCGCCACGCGAGCTGACGGCGCGGGCGGCGCTGCGCACGTCG
Organism: Thermoleophilaceae bacterium; assembly: GCA_030447875.1. GTDB lineage: Bacteria > Actinomycetota > Thermoleophilia > Solirubrobacterales > Thermoleophilaceae > JAUJOA01. The sequence continues at coordinate 136,571 of JAUJOA010000002.1, read as the reverse complement.
CTCCATGCCGCCGGTCGCGGCTGCTGGAGCGCGGCCGCCCACGGCGTCGAGAAATGGGCCTACCTCGCACAGGCGGCGCGGCTGAGGCGGGGAGCTGGCTCACTCCCTCACTCCGGTCGACGAGCGTCCATGTAGAGGGTTCCGAGTCGGCGCTCCTCGCTGTCGAGCGCCGGGTCGAATGCTCGAACCCGTGGCGAGGCGAAGCCGGCGGCGGTCAGTCGCTCCGCCAGGGTCTCCGAGTCGTAGGCGTAGCCATGCTCGCCGTCCTGGCGGAAGAGGTAGTTGACCTGGTCGAGGCGCGTGCGACACCAGGCGGGGTGCCACCACTCCCGAGCAATATCGAGCAGCTCGTAACGGCCGCTCACGTACTCCCTCAGCACCGCCTCGGCATCGGGCACGCCCAGCGACAGGCGCCCGCCCGGACGCAGCACGCGCCGGCACTCGCCCAGGAAGCTCTCGGCGTCCCCGGGAAAGCTCAGGTGCTCGAAGAAGTGCTCGCTGTAGACGATCTCGGCGCACCCGTCGGGAAGCGGCAGCGGCTCGCGAAGGTCGACCCGAAGGTCGGCGCCGCGGATCGCGTCGACGTTCACCCAGCCGGCCTTCAGCTTGCGGCCTGAGCCTAGGTTGAGCTTCAGCGGCCGATCGAGCTGGATGCGCCGAGTGTCGGCGGCCACGCTGAGGTGGTGGCGCGCGAGCCCGCGCGTCTCACTGACGAGGACGGCGAGCGCGCGCCGGAGTCCCTTCATGCGCTGCGGAGGGATCGGAGTGCCGTGCGAGCCCCGCACGGCCGTTCAGCGCTCCAGCGTGGCCTCGAGCGCACGGCTGAACGCGCGGAAGCCCGGCTTGGCGCGGAAGTCGCCGGTCACGAGCCCGAGCCGGCACAGCCAGCAGTTCCCGTCTCGCTCCTGCGCGGGCGACGGCGTGTTGCTGTTCCGGAGCTCGTAGACGAAGGCCGCGTCGACGTAGGGCAGCCGGCGCCGCAGAAGGGTGAAGGCTTGGCGCGTGTAGCGCGCCTGCGCCCGCTCCGCCTCCGCGACGGCAGCCGCGGCGGAGAGCTGTGGATCCTGTGACAGGCACTTCGAGCCAACGCGTCGATCCCTGACCTGGGGGCGGACCGAGCTCGGCGCGGCCGCGGCGTCGGGCGCGCCGGTGCAGGTTCCCCATCCGAACTCCGTCAGCCAGAGCTCACGGTCGCGGTCGTCCTCCGATCGCATGACGCCGTGGATTGCCCGAACGGTTCCCACGAAGCTCCCCCCCGGCTTGGACTTCTGCGACGGGTACGGATGCCGCCGACCGGCGGAGCCTTCCTTCGACGGCCCATCGACGCGGCCCGAGCCGTCCTTACGCAGGTCGTAGGGAGAGAAGCGCCCGCTGTAGGGATGTATCGAAATGGCGTCGTAGTGGCCGCGGATCGTCGGGCGCACGCGGTACAGCTTGCGCAGGAAGCTCACGTCGGACGCCGTGGCCAGGCCGCCGCTCACGATCCTCGTCCTCATCTCGCGCTCCGGCAGGGCGTGCACGGCCTTCCACGCGGCACGCGTCAAACGCGCCAGGTTGCGCGCGCGCACGGTCGCGGGGTCGGACGACAGCTCCCCGTTCTGCATAAACGTGGTGCTGTTCGGCTCGTTCCAGATCTCGATGCCGGCCAGGCGGCCGCTGTAGCGCTCCGCGAGGTGGGCGGCCACCTCGCCGTACTCCCGCGCCTCGGCCGGGGCACAGGAATGGTGCCTGCAGAGCGGGGAGCGAGCCCATGTCGGCGTCCAGTACAGAACGAGAAGGGGCTCGATCCCCCGCGCAGCCGCACTGCAGACGGCGTGGTCCAGGGCCGCCGGCGCGGCGTCGCAGTCGAGCGAGCCGGTGCCGATCTGGGCGGGGTTGTAGAGATCGTCACCGAGGCGCTCGATCTGGCCCCAGTTCGCGTCGACGCGGACCGCGTTGGCTCCGGCGGCGCGGAGAAGGTCGAGCTCCGCGTCGGTCTGAGCGTTCGTGTCATCGAGGTGCACTGCCGCCCCGGCAAAGCGAAGCTCCTGCGCTGAGGCCTGGCTCGCGCCGGCCAGCAGTAAGGCGAGCACCACCAGCGTGAGCGCGACGCCACGAGGATCCACGGGACTACGCCGCTCCCGCGGCGCAGGCCAGCCCGTGGAGATGGTCCTCAGTAGCCCCTGCGCCGCCGCGGCAAACGAGCTCGTAGGGGACTCCCTCCTGATAGTGGTAACCGGCGCGTGCGCGGGAGGCGTCAGGTCGTCCGACGGGGCGTCCGGGTCGAGAGCGTAGGCCAGCGAGGTGTGTTCCATCGGGCGTCCGGCACCCATCTTGAACGATGCGGACGCCGGTAGCGGCCCGTCACCGTGGGTCATCCGTGGACACGGGCGTGTAGCCTCGTGATGGTGAGCGCCGAAAGCCTCGAACAGGTGGCCCGCGGCAGGAGCGTCGCGGCCCTCGCGCTCTCGGCCCTGGTTGGCGCCCTGCTCGTGCTCGTGCTGTGGCCCGCGAGCGCGGCCCACGCCGGTGCGGCGAGCGTTCGCTTCGGGGTGCACATCGATGCGTCGAACGCCTTCGAGCTCCAGCGACTGGGGCAGGGCAGGGCGGGCATCGTCCGGACGCCCTTCCTCTGGAAGGTGGTCCAGCCGACTCGCGACGCGCGCTACCGGTGGGACCGCTACGACGCTCTGGTCAGAAAGGCGACCCTCAACGGCCTGCCGATACTGCCGGTCATCATCGGGTCTCCGAAGTTCGCCGCCCGGCAGGGCTCCTATCCACCGAACGCGAAAGCGCTGAGCGCCTACAAGCGCTTCGTGGTCGCGCTCGTGAACCGCTACGGGCGGGGCGGCCAGTTCTGGAAGCAGCCGGCGAACTTGGCCCTGCCGTACCGGCCGATCCGCGCATGGCAGGTCTGGAACGAGCCGAACCTACCGCAATACTGGAACGAGGATCCCGATGGCAGGGAGTACGGGGAGTTCCTCAAGCTCACCGGCGATGCGATCCACGGGGCCGACGAGCGAGCGGAGGTCGTCATCGCCGGCATGCCGAAGAGTCTGTCGTCGCTTCCCGGTTATCTCGACCGCCTCTACCGCGTGCGCCGCGTCAAGAGGTCATTCGACATCGGGGCCGGGCATCCCTACGGCAACACGGTTTCGGACGTGACGGCCGGCATCAAGGCCATGCGACGGATCATGAACGACCACGGCGATCAGAAGACGCCCCTCTGGCTCACGGAGATGGGCTGGGCCGGCGGCGGGCCGCGTACTCGGCTCACGACGACTCCGCAAGGGCAGGCGGAGCGCCTCCAGAAAGCATTCCGGTTCGTCAGGCGGAACGCGTCGGAGCTCAGGCTCGGAACCGCCGTCTGGTACAACTCGCGCGACCTGAAGCCGCGTCGGGACACCGCCGGCGGATGGTGGCAGCACGCGGGCCTCTTCTGGTCGGACGGCTATCCGAAGCCCGCCTGGAACGAGTTCGTCCGCTTCACCGGCGGCAACCCCGGCGTCGGGCGGATCCTCGACGAGCCCTGATCACCCTGAGCGTCCAGGGCGGGTCACGCCGGCCGCCGCTCCCGAAGGATCAGGCGGTCAGCCCGTAGGCGTGACGCGATAGGCGTCGAAGACCGACTCGATGTTCCGCACGCGCTGGACGCAGGCCTTCAGCGACGCGGTGTCTCCCACCTCGATCACGAAGCGGTCCTTGACCATCGGATGATCGACCGTGCAGCGCGCTTCGAGGATGTTCACCCCGGACTCCGCGAGCGCCCGCGATAGGTCCTCGAGCAGCCGCGGTCGGTCCCAGGCGTCGACCTGCAGCTCGACGCGGAACGAGGTGGCGCCCTCCCCCTCCCATGAGACCTCGGCGAACCGCTCGGGGTTCTTCATGAGCGCCCGCGCGTTCGGGCAGTCCTCATGGTGGACGGTGATTCCCTTGCCGAGCGAGATGTAGCCGACGATCGGGTCCGCCGGCACCGGACGGCAGCACTTCGCGAGCCGGAGCATGACGTCGCCGGCGCCGTCGACCTTGATCCCGTAGCTCGAGGAGGCCGCTGTTGGCTTCGGGACCTCCCCCTTCTTGCTTGCGATCAGGTCCTCGGCCGCACCGCGCGGCTCCACCGCCGCCTCGCCCTGCTTCAGCCGCTGCAGGAGCTTGTTCGTCACGACCTTGGCCGAGATCTTCGACTGGCCGAGGGCGATGTAGAAGTCCTCGCCCTTGCGGAAGCCCATCTCGCGGATCACGTCGGCCAGGAGCGGCGAGCCGGTCATCTTCTGGGCCGGGAGCCCCTGACGCTTGAGGCTCTCCTGCAAGATCTCGCGGCCGCTCCGCTCCGAGTCCTCGCGCCGCTCCCGCTTGAACCAGGCGCGGATCTTCGACTGCGCGCGCGCCGTCTTGGCGAGCGCCAGCCAGTCGCGCGAGGGGCCGCGCTCCTTCTTCGAGGTGAGGACCTCGCAGATGTCGCCCGATGTCAACTCGTAGTGGAGCGGCACGATCTTGCCGTTCACCCTGGCGCCCACGCAGCGGTGGCCGACGTCGGTGTGCACCTCGTAGGCGAAGTCGAGGGGAGTCGCGCCGGCGGCGAGCGACTTGACCTCCCCCTTGGGGGTGAAGACGAACACCTCGTCCTCGAACAGGTCCACCTTGAGGCCCTCGACGAACTCCTGGGGGTCGTTCAGCTCGTTCTGCCAGTCGAGCAGGTGCTTCAGCCACTCGACCTTGTCCTCCACGCCGTCGCCGGAGGCGCCGTCCTTGTAGAGCCAGTGCGCAGCCACGCCGAACTCCGCCGTGTCGTGCATCTCGCGCGTGCGGATCTGGATCTCGAGTGGCCGTCCCTCCGGCCCGATCACCGTCGTGTGAAGGGCCTGGTACATGTTGAACTTGGGCATCGCCACCCAGTCCTTGAAGCGCCCCGGAAGGGGCTTCCAGAGCGAGTGGATGACCCCGATCGTGCCGTAGCAGTCCTTGACGGAGTCGACGAGGACGCGCATCGCGGTGAGGTCGTAGATCTCGTTGAACTCACGCCCCTTGCGGGTCATCTTCACGTAGATCGAATAGAAGTGCTTGGCGCGGCCGGAGATGTCGGCGTCGATCTCGACCGCCTCCAGTTCCTTCTGCAGGTAGCGGCCGGCGCGCGTGACGTACTCCTCACGCTCCTGGCGCTGCTGGCTGACGAGCCCCTTGATCTCCTTGTACTTGCGCGGGTGGAGCGTGGCGAACGCGAGGTCCTCGAGCTCCCACTTGATCGCGTGGATGCCCAGGCGATGCGCCAGCGGCGCAAAGATCTCGAGCGTCTCCTTCGCCTTCTCCTGCTGCTTCTGCTTCGGCAGCGCCTCGATCGTCCGCATGTTGTGGAGGCGATCCGCCAGCTTGATCAGGACGACGCGGATGTCCTGCGCCATCGCGACGATCATCTTGCGGTAGTTCTCGGCCTGCCGGTCGTCGCGGCTGTGAAAGGTGATGCCCGTGAGCTTCGTGACGCCGTCGACCAGCGTCGCGATCTCCTCGCCGAACTCCTGCCGGACCTCGTCGAGCGAGGCGCTGGTGTCCTCGACGGTGTCGTGGAGCAGCGCGGCGCACAGGGTCTCGGAGTCGAGCCGCATGCCGGCGCAGATCTTGGCCACGCCGACCGGATGCGTGATGAAGTCCTCTCCCGAGCGGCGCCGCTGGTCGCCGTGCCGGTCCCAGGCGAACGCGAAGGCTTGCTCGATCAGATCGTGATCGACATCGCGCACGGACGCGACCGGCTCGGCGTGCTCCTCCACCACCGCGAAGAGATCGCCCACCAGCGCGAGTGCTTCGTCGGGCAGGGGGCGATCGACCTCGACCGCGATCGGCCCATCGGCGACGTCGATCGGCTCATGCTCGAAGCTGGGCTCCGCGAGCGCGACGCCGCTCGAGGAGTCAGCGCGTTCGTTCGCTGCGCCCTCGCGGCCCGCCGGAGGGGCCGCCCGCGACTCCTTCCGCGAAGCGGAGCGGCGCCCGGCGGTCGGCTTCGTCGTGCCGGCCCCGCCGCCACTCGCCGCCGCCTGATCGCGCGACTTGCGCCGGCGTCCCGTACCCTTGCCGGCCCCGGAAGTCGGCTTCGGAAGCTTGGCCATCACCGCCGAGTTTACCCTCGCCCGGAGCGGCTCCGGCACGGACGGGGCGCCTGCGCCCCCCGTTAACCTGTTGCCGCCATGCCAGCCTCGGAGAGCCGATCGTGCTGCCCAACCTGATCATCATCGGTGCCCAGAAATGCGGCACGAGCGCGCTCCACTACTACCTGAGCTTCCACCCCGAGGTCTTCATGTCGAGGCCCAAGGAGCTGAACTTCTTCATCAAGGAGCGCAACTGGCCGCAGGGCCGCAAGTGGTACGAGGGCCGTTTCGACTCGGGCGCCACGATCACGGGGGAGGCATCACCGAACTACACCGCGCACCCACACTTTCGCGGAGTGCCCAGGCGCATGCATTCGCTCGTGCCTGAGGCCAAGCTGATCTACTTGGTGAGGGACCCCATCGAACGGATCGTCTCCCAGTACGTCCACAACTACACGAAGCGGCGCACCCGGACTGCTCCGGGGGGAAGGTTTGAGCACGTACGGCGCGGGAAGGGACTCGCGGAGACGGTGCTCGAGGACGGGACCACATACCTCCCGCGCAGCAGCTACTTCATGCAGATCGAGCGCTTCCTCAGGTTCTATCCGGAGTCGAGCATTCTCGTCCTCGCCCAGGACGATCTCCGTGCGGAGCACGATCGCCTGCCGACCCTCCGCAAGGTCTTTCGCTTCCTGGGGGTCGACGAGTCGTTCGAACACAAGAAGTTCTCGCAGCTTCGCCACCAGACCCAGATGAAGCAGCGCAAGACGCGGATGGGCGTCCTCGGCGAGCGACTGCCCAGGCCGGTCTGGACGCGGCTCGAGGGACGCGTGAAGAGCGTCGAGCCGGTCGAGCGCCCCAGGGTGGGGGACAAGCTGAAGCGGGAGCTCACCGCACGCCTCAAGGACGACATCGATCGCTTCCGCGAGTTCACGGGCCGCGACTTCGCGGACTGGTCGATCTGACGGGGGCAGCTAGCCCGAGCGGGACACGCCGACCACCACGTCTAGGCCGCTTCTCTCGAGACCTCGCACCCGGGCATGGACTCGCTCGCGCCCTCGCTCACCAGGTAGCGCCGCGCCTCGTGGAGTCGGCGAGAAGCGGTGCGGTAGGTGGCCGATGCCTCGAGCGCCGTACGCTCAGCCTCCAGCACCCGGCAGGAGAGCGCTCCGCCCTCGGCCCGCTCCTGCGCGATAAGCCCGAGCTCCGTCAGCACACGAAGCAACCGTGCGCACAGCGCGGGGGATCGCGCGTAGCGCCCTCCGCCCTCCAGGAGCTCGCGAAGCTCCGCCCCGGAGGCGGAGCCGGGGCCGCGGAGCGATCGGTAGAGGTCGGTCAAGGGCTCTCGAAGGTCGAGCTCAGCCCGCGCGACGGCGAGCGCGAAGTCCGCCTCCGGACGGCCCCAGCCGAGATGTGCGAAGCCCGGTCCGGTACCCGTCGGTGCCGTGGCGAGTACCTCGACGCCATCGCCGGCGGGAGGCGGATCGAAGGCGAGCAGGTGCGGGAATGGTCCCGCCACCGACGAGTCGCGTGCCAGCGCCGCCCAGGAGGCGATCTCCAGCCGCTCCCCGCCCGATTCGAGGCCCGCGACAAGGCGCTCGAGCGTAGACCGGCGCCGCGCCACGTCCGCCACGACGATCAGGACGCCCTCACGGCTCGATAGCAGCTCGCCGGCCAGGCCGGCCAGGCCGGCGCCGCGACGGTCGCGAACGGCGCGCCTGCCCCCCGGTTGGCGCTCCGGACGCCCGTGGTCCTCGGTCAGCTCGAGCTCGAGCGCCTGCGAGAAGTCCGCGGGCTCTCCCACGATGCGGCACTGGCCGGGCTCGGTGGGACAGAGCGCCCGCAGCAGCAGGCGTGGCTCGACCGCTCCCATCCATTCGCGGACCTCGATCCGGACGGCCGCGTCCTGCGGCTCGGCCGAGGCGAGCGAGCGAGGCGGCATGCGGAAGGCGACCCCCCGAGCGTGCGCGCCGCCGCTCACCAGCGTGAAGCGCGCATGCTGGCCCTCATCGCCCATCGGAGCGACCTGAGCCACGCGCGCCGCGGGCACGAGGAGCGTCGGCTCGGGGTTGCCCTCACCGAATGGCGCGAGCCCACGCAGCTCCTCGGCGAGCGGTAGTCCGAGATCCGTGCCCGGCACGACCGCGTCGATCGACTGAACCGGCCTCAGGTCGTGCGCCGAGAGCACGGCCGCCGCGTGCGCGGCGAACGCCCTGCGGAAGCCGTCGATCTCATCGTGGTCGATCTCCAGGCCCGCGGCCGCCCGGTGGCCGCCGAAGCGACGAAGATGCGAAGCGCACGCGGTCAGGGCGGCGTGGAGATCGAACGCCGGGATGCTGCGCCCCGAGCCCCTGCCGCCGTCGCGCTCGAGCGCGATCATCACGCAAGGGCGATGGTGGCGCTGGGCCATCCGGGACGCGACGATCCCTATGACCCCGGGGTGCCAGCCCTCGCCGGCGAGCACGTGCGCCGGAGCGTCGGCCTGCTCGGCGCGCGCCGCCTCGGCCGCGAAGAGGATGCGGGTCTCGGTGTCCCGGCGCTCGTGGTTCAGAAGCTCGAGCTCCTCGGCGACGTCCGCGGCGCGCCCGTCGTCCTCGGTGAGCAGGAGCTCGAGCGAGGCGTCGGCCCGCCGGAGGCGCCCGGCGGCGTTCAGGCGTGGTCCGAGGCGAAAGCCAACGGCCCGCTCGTCGATCGCCCCCGGATCAACGGCGGCCGAGCGCATCAGGGCTCGGAGGCCGGGCCGTCGCGTACGCGCCAGCGCTCGGAGGCCCTCGCGCACGAGGCGCCGGTTCTCGCCGACCAGCGGCACGACGTCGCAGACGGTGGCGAGCGCGACGAGGTCGAGCTCCTCGTCCGCCCGTCCGGGATCCATTCCGGCGGCGGCCATGAGCGCCGCGGACAGCTTGTGGGCGACGGCGGCGGCGCAGAGCCCCTCGAACGGATACCCGCCCACGGACGGGTGCACGATCGGGCAGTCCGGCAGCCGGTCGGCCGGCCGATGGTGATCGGTGACCACCACATCGATGCCGTGGCGCTTCGCCAGGTCGACCTCGGCCGCCGCGGTGATCGCGCAGTCGGCCGTGACCAGGAGGCCGGTGCCCCGCAACGCGAGCGCGTCGACGGTAGCCGGCGACAGCCCGTACCCGTCCTCGAGCCGCGCGGGCAGATGCCACGACGGATCGGCACCGAGCGTCCGAAGCGCACGGACGAGGATCGCGGTCGAGGCCACGCCGTCGACGTCGTAGTCGCCATGGATGACGATCCGACTGCCGCGGCGCACATGCTCGAGGACGACCTGGCAGGCGGCGCCCAGCCCGCCGAACCGCCCGGGGTCGTGACGCTCGTCCGCCTTGAGGAAGCTCCTGGCCTCCTCGACGGTCTCGTGTCCGCGACGCACGAGGATCGCGGCGGTCGTTGGCGACAGCCCGAGCTCACGGCCGATCCGGTCGGCGGCTGCGACGGAATACGGTGGGGTCGTCCATCTGGCGGCGGGAGCCGACACGCCGGCCATTCTGCTGGCGGAAGGCGACGGAACAGCGCGCCTCGCCCCTGGAACGCCTCTTGCCCTGCATGCCGGCCTCTGCCGGCGCGGCTCAGGCCGCTCGCGCCTCGGGGTCCGTGCGCGCGCCGTAGAGGTAGGAGGCGCCGAGGCCGATCAGCGAGCCGGGGATCGCCACCAGCGCCTGCAGAAGGTCGGTGTCATTGCGGCCCGGCACCGTGAGGCCGGCCAGCACGAAGCCGAAGAGCGCGGCGCCGGCGACCGCCGCGAGGAACGCGCCGACGATGCCTCCCTTGAACCGGTCGGGCACGAACACCGTGAAGTGCCAGATCGCGATGCCCATCATGATCCAGACGAGCAGGCTCATCGACCGTGCTTCCTCCTCTTGCGCTGCTTGGAGGTAGAGGTGGGACGAGACGGCCGACCGGCGCCGCCGGTGCTCGTGGCCCCGGGCCTCGATGCGGCTCCGTCGGCACCGTTTCCGGTCCCATCCGCGCCGTCGCGGACCGCGGGGGCTCCGTCGGAGTGGGCTCCGTCGGGAGGGACTCCGTTGGCTCCATCGCCCTCGACCGGTCCGGACCTCGCTTCCGGGCCGGGCGTCCGGTCCGCCGGGGTCCGCGCGGGCTGACCGGGGGATTCCTCGCTTCGCTGAGGGACGGGCACGCCGCTACCGGCCCGACCGACTCGCGCTCGAGCCGCGGGCTGTCCGTCGCCGCCGGCGGACCGCCCGAGCGAGTCGCCGGCGAACGCGGGCACCACGCCGTCGTTGTCCTCCATGGCCAGGCGACGGCGGCGCCGGGAGACGGGCTCCCGCTCCTTCCAGGCCGTGAGGACCGGCGACGCGATGAAGATCGACGAGTAGGTGCCCGAGATGACGCCTACGAGCAGCGCGAACCCGAAGTCCTTCAGCGTCTCGCCGCCGAACAGCATGAGCGCGGTGACGGGCAAGAGCGTCGAGAAGCTCGTGGCGAGCGAGCGCGTGAGCACCTCCGACATCGACCGGTTCACGATCTGCGAGAAGGTCGCGCGCGGCATGCGCGGGACGTTCTCGCGTATTCGGTCGAAGACGATGATCGTGTCGTAGAGCGAGTAGCCGAGGATCGTGAGCAGGGCGGCCACGGTCGAGGTGGTGACCTCGCGCTCGGTGAGCGCGTACACGCCCGCCGTGATGAGCAGGTCGTGGGCCAGGGCGATCAGCACCGGCACGGCGAACTTGAACTCGAACCGCAGGCCGATGTAGAGCGAGATGAGAAGCAGCGACGCGACGATCGCGATCAGCGCGGTGCGGGCGATCTGGGCCCCGAACGTCGGACCGATCGAGTTGCTCGAGAACTCCGCCTCGTCCACTCCGAAGGAGGAGTCGAGCGCCTCGCGGACCTGCGCCTCCTGACCGGGCTGGAGCGTGCCGGTCGAGATCTGGACGACGTTCGCGCCCAGCTCGGGGTCCTCGACCGCCTGGATCTCCGAGTCCTGGTACTCGGGCGGCAGCGAGTCGCGGACCTCCTGGACCGAGGCCGGCTGCTCGAGCGGCGTGGTGATGCGCGTACCCGACTCGAAGTCGATGCCGAACTTGAGCCCCAGCCCGGCGATGGCGAGCGCGCCCACGGCGAGAATCAAGCCGGAGGTGGAGAAGAACCACTTGGACAGGCCGATGAAGTCGAAGTGCCAGCGCACGCGTTCCTTCGTCGCCCCGAGGGCGTGCTTCGACCGCAGCAGCCGCGTGCGAGCGATCGAGCCGAGGACGGCCGAGGTGGCGAGCACCGCCGTGAAGAGGGAGACGAGCGTTCCGACGCCGAGCGTGAACGCGAAGCCCTTGATGCCGGCGGTCGCCAGCGTGAACAGGATGAACGCGACGCCGATCGTGACCACGTTCGCGTCGATGATCGTCCGCAGCGCCTTGCCGTAGCCGGCGGTGATGGCCGCCGGTATCGAGCGCCCTGAGCGCGCCTCCTCCTTGATCCGCTCGAAGATCACGATGTTCGCGTCCGCCGCCACGCCGAGCGTGAGGATCAGACCCGCGATCCCGGGCAGCGTCAGCGTGATCGGGATCAGCTTGACGAGCGCGAAGAGGAAGACCGCATAGGTCACCAGCGCCACGGCGGCCACGGCTCCGAGCACGCGGTAGAAGACCAGGAGGAACAGCAGCGTCAGCGCGAGGCCCACGCCGGCCGCCAGCAGGCCCTGGTCGAGTGCCTGCTGCCCGAGCGTCGCCGAGACCTGGGTGTTCGAGATGAGCTCGAGCTGCACGGGCAGCGCGCCGATGCGGAGGCTCTCGGCCAGGTCCTGCGTGGCCTCGATGCTGCCGATGCCCGTGATCTGCGCGCCGGTGCGGCCGTCGATCCCCTCGGGGTTCTCGGTGTAGTCGATCGTGGCGAGCGACACGACCTCGTTGTCGAGCGTGATCGCGAAGCGCTGGAAGGTGAGCTCAGGCGGCGCTCCGGGTGGAGTGATCTGCTCGGCCCCGCGCTGGGCGATCCGCCGCGTGACCGCGGCGAACGCCTCCCTCCCCTCGTCGGTGAACTCGAAGGTGACTACGGGCTCCTGCGTCTGGGGATCGAAGTTCTGCTCCGGGTTCCTGATGTCGTCACCCGAGAGCTCGGAGTCGTCCTCGAGGATCTGGTAGCGGTCGAAGGGCGCGTTAGGCGGCAGGTTCTGCGGGCGCTCGGACTGGATGAGGACGATGCCGCGCGGCACGACCACCGCCTGGCTGCCGTCCGGTGGCTGGTCGCCCGGCAGAGCGCTCAGCTCGTCCTCGCACTCGCTTCCGGCGGGCACCTCGCGCTGGCCGACGGTCCCGGGGGCGCTCGGGCCGTCCTCGAAGTCAGAGAGCAGCTCCTCGCAGTTCTCGCTCGGGCCGGCGATCAGCTCCTCGTCCGGCCCGAACAGGTAGTACTTGTCGGCACCTGTGTCGTTTTGACCGTCGTAGTACTGCTGGATCGCCGCCTCATCGTCGCCGAAGCGCTCCGCGATCTCGGGGGCGGGACCGCCGGGGGGAACGTCGTCCGGCTCGGCCGTCGGCTTTGCCTTCGAGGCCCGCTGCGCGGCCTCGAAGAGGGAGAGCGGTCGCGTGAGGGCGTCCGGGTTCTGGCCGCTGCCGGTCTGCTGTGCCTCCTGGAGGGACATCAGCTTGCCCTCGCTGGTGAGGATGTTGGGCTCCCAGTCGTAGAACTGGAGCTGAGCCGTGGTGCCGACCTGCTCGATCGCACGGTCGACGTTCTGGACGTCGGGCAGCCCGATCGAGATCTGGTCTGCGCCCGAGCGCTGGATCTCCGGCTCGGAGACGCCGAGCGCATCCGTGCGCTTGCGGATCGTCTCGATCGCGTCGTCGATCGCCTGAGGGGTGACCTCCGGGACCTGCGGCGTGGGCTGGCCCTCGTAGACGAGCTCCACCCCGCCCCTGAGATCGAGTCCCAGACGCGTGGGCTTCTCCGCGATTACGTACGCCGACGCGGCCAGCAGGCCGAGCACCAGCAGGATCACGAACAGGTTGCGCCGGCGGTTGGTCACGCCGGACGCGCTACCTGGGCGTCAGGACCAGGAGAAGGCCCCCGTCCTCGTCGTAGGCGGGAAAGATGTCGGCTTGGGCGGGCTCGGGCCGGTCGCCCTCCGCGTGCACGACGACGGGCTTGTCGAGCACACGGACGCCCCACTCGAGCGCGGTGCCGATGTGGTCGTCGCCGTTCTGGAACTCGAGGCCGAGCACGTCGCGGACCGGCCGACCGATCAGGTCGCTATCGCCGAGTCCCACGAGCTCGCGGACGCCTCGGCCGCAGCCGATCACGCGCGCGTCGGCGTCGCAGACGACGAACGCCGCATTGGGCGCCGGGTAGTAGTCGTCCAGCAGCTCGAACAGGAAGCCGAAGCCGCAGCGCGCACAACCCTTCGGCTGGTCGCGGAACCCGGAGGTCCGATCGGTCGCGATGCTGCGGTTGCCGCAGTTGGGGCAGATGAAGTTGGGCATGGCTTGCAGAAGGGTAGGCGTGGCGCCTAAGCAGCAGGTTAGCCGCGCGGAGCTCGGGCCCGCCCCGGACCTCAGAACAGGCTTGCGGACGCGGAGCCGGGCGGAGTCAGGCCGAGGTGGGTGTACGCGGCGGCCGTGGCCACGCGGCCACGCGGCGTCCGCTTGATGAGTCCCTGCTGGAGCAGGTACGGCTCGTACACGTCCTCGATGGTGTCTGCCTCCTCGGCCACCGACACGGCCAGCGTGGACAGCCCGACCGGACCGCCGTCGAACTTCTCGCAGATCGTCTTCAGGATGTCACGATCGAGCCGGTCGAGCCCGGCCTCGTCCACCTCGAGCAGATCGAGCGCCTCGCGGGCCACCTCGGCGTCGATGTAGCCCGCTCCGCGAACCTCGGCGTAGTCACGCACGCGCTTCATCAGCCGGTTGGCCACGCGGGGCGTCCCGCGCGAGCGCGCGGCGATCGACTCAGCGCCGCCCTCGTCGATCTCCACGTCGAGGATTCCCGCGGAGCGGCGGATGACCTGGGCCAGCTCGTCCTGGTCGTAGAGATCCAGCCGGTGCGTCACCCCGAAGCGGTCGCGCAGCGGCGTGGTGAGGAGCCCCGTGCGGGTGGTGGCGCCGATCATCGTGAAGTCCGGGAGGTCGAGGGTCACCACCCTCGCCCCGGCGCCCTGGCCGACGGTGATCGGCAGCCTGCGGTCCTCCATGGCGGGGTAGAACGTCTCCTCGAGCGCCCGCGGAAGACGGTGAACCTCGTCGACGAAGAAGACCGAGCGCGGCTCAAGCGCGGTGAGATACGAGGCCACGTCGCCCTTTCGCTCGAGCGCCGGCCCGGCGGTCTGCACGAACGGAACGTCGAGCTCCGCCGCCACGATCTGGGCGAGCGAGGTCTTGCCGAGCCCGGGCGGACCCGCCAGCAGCACGTGGTCGAGCGCCTCGCCGCGCGCGCGAGCGGCCTCGATGAAGACCGAGAGCTGCCCCTTCACCGAACGCTGCCCGACGAAGTCCTCGAGTCGGCGCGGCCGCAACGACCGGTCGAGCTCATCCTCCCCCGCTGCAGCCACGGGCGCATGGACCCTGTCGACTCCGGGCGTCCTGATCCCGCCGCCTTCGGCCGGAGAGCTCATCGGGCCGCCTTCAGAGCCTCGGCGATCAGCTCCTCGGGGGTCTCGCCCGAGGCGTCGTCGAGCAGGCCGTCGGCCTCCTCGGGGCCGAAGCCGAGACCCACGAGAGCCTGGCGCGCAAGCGTGCGAGGGTCGTCGCTGCGGGTGATCACGATCTCGTCGACCGCCGCCCCCGCGACCTTCTCGCGTAGCTCGACGATGACACGCTCGGCGGTGCGCTTGCCGATCCCCGGGACGGCCTGGAAGCGTGCCGAGTCGCCGGCCGCGATGGCGTTCAGGAGCTCGCGGGTGGTACCGCCCGAGAGGACCGCCAGGGCGACCTTCGGCCCGACGCTCTGCACGCCTACCAGCATCAGGAAGAGGTCGCGCTCCTCCTCGCTCGCGAAGCCGTAGAGGTGCATGCCGTCGTCGCGAAGGACGAGGTGGGTCTGGAGCCGGATCTGCTTCCCCGCGGCGGGAACGGAGCGAAGCGTCTCGGCGGAGACGGCCAGGCGATAGCCCACGCCGCCGCACTCCACGACGACGTGGTCCGGACGCCGGACCGTGACCGTCCCGGCGATCGACGCGATCACGCCAGCGCCGCCCGGACCGGACTTCCGTTCGCGTGGCAGATCGCGACGGCCAGCGCGTCCGAGGCGTGGTCATCCTCCGGAGGCCCGGCCAGCGCAAGCAGCGCTCCGACCATGCGCTGGACCTGCTCCTTCTCGGCACGCCCCGATCCGCACACCGCCTGCTTGACCGCCTGCGGCGTGTACGAGTAGCAGGGGACGCCCGCCAGGCCCGCGGACAGCAGAACCGCTCCGCGCGCCTGCCCAACGGCGAAGGCGGTACGCACGTTCCGGCCGAAGAAGAGGTCCTCGATGGCCACGGCGCTCGGCTCGTGCTCGGCGATCAGGTCGCACACGCGCGCGTGGATCCGCGCCAGCCGACGCTCGAGCCGCTCGTCGGGCCCCGTGCCGATCACTCCTCCGTCGAGGGCGGCCAGCCGCTGCCCGCGCGAGAGCACCACGCCGTATCCGGTGTGCGCCGTGCCGGGATCGATGCCGAGGACGACCACCATGCGAGGGATTCTGCGCCGGCGCCCGGACGCCTGCCCTCTCGCCAGGCGATCAGCTCGAGCGCCGACGCCGCATGCGCCTGCGAGCCACGGCGCTCGATCGCGACATGAGGCGCGCCAGGCGGTACGTCCGGCTCCGCTGCACCGCGTCGAGGCGATCGGCGGCCTTCCGCCGCTTCGCTCGCTCGGCGGCCGCCTCGGCCTCGGCCTCCTCGGCGCGCGCGGCGGCGTCCTCGCTCTCCGCCTCCGCGGCCTTCGTGCGTGCGCGCTGGTCCCGAGCCTCGGCGCGCTCCCTCTCGGCGCTCGCCTTCGCTTGCTCGGCACGCGCCTTCTCCCTGGCGGCCCTCGCTCGCTCCCTGACGAGCTCCGGGTTGGAGGCGAGCGGCCCCTGATCGGCGAGCCGCGGCTCCGGCTCGCGCCAGTCGCGGACGCCCACCTCCACCCCGCTGATCCATCGCTCGCCGAACAGCTCGGCGATGACCGGCTCCACCTCGACGTTCTCGTCGGCGGCGACGCGACGCGACCTCGCGAGCGCTCCGGTGAGGAAGACCCGAACGACCGCCTCACCGGCGGGCCGTCCCGGCACGGTCACGTACAGCGCTCCGAGCGGCTCCTCCGTCACAACGTCGTATATGTCCTGGAACGTCATCGTGTCGGGGACCGCCGAGGGAGGGAACAGCACCTGATATGCGCACGCCCCGAGCTCGCTCGGCGCGTCTTGACCGGTGATCGACACCCGCGGGTCCGACGCGAAGGAGCGCTCCAGGAAGGCGCGATCCGTGTAGCCATCGGCGACTTCGAGCCTGACCGCCAGGTCGCTCAGCCGGCCGCCCAGGGCGGTGTCGACGGCAGCCGCCACGACCTCGGCCGGCTCGTCGACCACTGAAAAGGTCACCGCCACCGCCGGCGTCGCGAAGATCCGGCCGCGTCCGGTCGGCCTAAGACCGCCGAGGGCGACGCGGTCGACGAGCTCTGGGGCGTTCTTCGGACCGTCCTCCCCGTCGGGCGGGCGGAGCTCGTCGACCACGCGCCAGCTCACCGCCTCACGCTCGAGGACGAACACGGCGCCGAAGGCGGCCAGGCGGTATGCGAGCTCGAGCCCATGCGAGTCGTTGCCGGCGGCCACGCGGTGGCCCCCCACCGCCCGGAACGTCTCCCCTCGCATCGAGTGATTGCCCCCGAGGCCGACCATGAAGACGTCCGCGCCGCCGTCGGCGAGGTCACGCGTGCGCTCGAGATGCGCCTTCTGCCACGGCTCCGGCCGCTCGGATAGCTCGGCGACGAGGTCACCGCCGCGATCCTCGCTCAGGGCGTGGACCAGCCCGACCGCATCAGCTCCCGGAGCAGGCGCGATCTCGCACCGCTGCCCGAGGACCACCGCGTCCGACACGGACTCGTGCCAGCGGACGTGCGCCTCCAGCGAGCGTGGCGAGTGAAGCGAGTCGGCGCCGAGGAAGACGAGTACCTCGCCGTCCGCGGCCTCACCCGCGGACCGGCCGTCCCCGACGACCGACACCTCGAGCTCATCCAACAGATCGGCGAGCTCGCTGCCCCCCGACGGCGGCTCTCCATGGAGCAGGACGTCGATGAGTGAGCGCGGGTAGGTCTGGGCTTGAAGCGTCGAGAGCGCCTCCCGCGAGAGCTGGCTCCCCTGGCCGACGAGGATCACCGAGACGGTCGTCGAGGGCTCCGAGTGTCCAACCGAAGGCGGCGTCAGCTCCTTCCACCGATTCCAGGGAACGCGCGTGGATCTCGGCCGGTCGCGATCCGTCGGTGGCGCGTCCGGTCGCCGCGAGGCGGCGTCCGTGGGGCGATTCGTGCTATCCGTCCGAGGGCTTATGGCTGCGAGAGGCTACCTGTTACGGTCGCCGCGGATGGGGGGCACTCACGGCTCACCCCGGCTTCCGCGGCTCGGGCTGAGCGTCGCGTTCGTAGGGGAGCTCGCCTTCTCGCAGCTGAGCTCCGGCGTCCGCTCGGTCCTGATCCGCCGAGCGTCCGCCGACTCGCTGGGGGGCAACCTCGCCGGCCAACCTGAGGTCGTCGTCATCGACGCCGAGCCGCCCGGGTTCGATCAACCGGCGGTGGAGCGCCTGACGGGCGAGGCGCGCAACCTCGGCGCGAGCATCGTCGGAATCCACGGCCCAGCCGGGACGGAGCCGATCTGGGACGGGCTCGTGGACCTCGAGCTCGGGCTCGGGCGCGACGGCGCCGCGGCCACGGCCCTGCCGTTCGTGCCGCCGGTCGATCCGCTCCTCTTCAACCCCTGCGACTTTCCGCAGGTACCCGAGAAGCGGTTCGCGGTCGTCGTCTCGCCGGAAGCTACGGCCGCGGAGCTGTCCAGCGCCCTCGGAGCGATTCGTGACGCCGCGGCGGACCCGACGGACGTCTTCCTTCCGGGCGGCGCGGCCGACGTTGGGCTGCCGAGCGGCATGGAGCCCATCCGGGAGGCTCTCGGCGCACCCGCCCTGGCTCGGAGGCTCAAGCCCTACCGTGGGGTGCTCGGCCATCCCGGGCTGCATCCCGACCCTCGGACCGAGGCGGCGCTCATCGTGCGCCTGGCCGCGAGCGGGATTCCGACGGCTCTCGTCGATCGCAGACGAGAGTTCCTCGACCTGCTGTCCCCGGAGCTTCGCGATGCGCTGGCCGCGGTGTCGATCCAGGACCTGCGGGACCGGCACGCGCGGGAGCTCGTCAGCGTGCGACTCAGGCGAGCGGCGCTGAAGTGCCACTCAGGTGTCGCGACGTGGCGCACGATCGCCGAGGCTCTCGGTCGTTCGGTCGAACAGCCGGCACGGCTCAGCGTGCTCCTCGCGACCAAGCGCCCGAACTTCCTCGAGCCCGCGATACGGCAGGTGAACCGCCAGAGCTATCAGCCGCGCGAGCTCATCGTGGTCCTTCACGGCGACGACTTCTCGCCGGACGTCGCCGAGACGCTGGAGCACCAGGTCGAGGGACCGCTGTCGATCGTCCGCGCCGACGGCAGACTGCCGCTGGGCGACGCCCTGAACCTCGGGGTCGAGGCCGCACGCGGCGAGCTGATCGTGAAGATGGACGACGACGACTGGTACGCCGAGGACCACCTGTGGGACCTCGTGCTCGCGCATGAGTACTCGGGCGCGGCGCTCGTCGGCAAAGCCGCGGAGTTCCTGTTCCTCGCGGACCTCGGGATCACGATTCGACGGTTCGCTCGCGATGCCGAGACCTCCGACCGCCGTATCACGAGTGGCGCCCTCCTCGTTCACCGCGACACCTTGATCGAGGTCGGCGGGTGGGCGGCCGTCCGCAGGCGGGAACAGGCGCCCCTGATCAGCGCGATCGTGGGCGCCTCACATCGCGTGCATCGAACGCACGGCTTCGGCTACCTGATGAATCGGCACGGCACCGGCCACACCTGGAACCCGGAGGTCGACTACTTCCTCCTGCACTCCGAGCGTCAGTGGCGCGGCGCGGCCTTCGAGGCGGCCGGCCTGGATCGCTGAGCGAGGGTCGCGCTCAGGCCGCGGCTCGCTCGAGCGCCGCGGCGTCCACGTCGAAGTTGGCGTGCACCGCGGCCACGTCGTCGTGGTCCTCCAGGCCCTCGACCACGCGCAGCAGTGCGCGAAGCTCCGACTCGTCCACCTCGATCCTGTTCGACGGCCGCATCGTCAGATCGGCCGACTGAAGCTCGACCCCCGCGGCCTCGAGCGCCGCGCGCACGCGGGGCAGGTCCGTCGGCGCCGTAACGACTTCGTACACGTCGTCGTCGATCGAGACGTCCTCCGCCCCTTCGTCGATCGCCACGATCAGCTCGTCCTCGGAATGCCGCTCGGCGTCGACCAGGATCACGCCCTTCTTGTGAAAGTTCCACGCGACGGAGCCCGGCTCGCCCAGGCTCCCGCCGTTCCGCGTGAAGAGATTCCGGATCTCGGACCCGCTGCGGTTGCGGTTGTCGGTCAGTGCCTCGACGAGTATCGCGACGCCCCCGGGCCCGTAACCCTCGTACACCACCGTCTCGATCGCCTGGGCGTCGGCATCCGCCCCCGTGCCCTTGGCGATGGCCCGCTCGATGTTGTCCTTCGGCATGCGCGCTTCCTTTGCCTTCTGCACGGCATTGGCGAGCGCCGCGTTGCCTGCGGGATCGGCGCCGCCCTCGCGAGCGGCCACCTGGATCGCGCGCGCGAGCTTCGTGAAGAGCTGTCCGCGCCTGGCGTCGGTAGCCCCCTTCTTGTGCTTGATCGACGACCACTTGGAATGTCCGGACATGAGCTCAGTCTACGTCCGGTCCGCGCCCCCCGCCGCTTGCGCGGGCCGGGAGTCCTGCCGATAATGACCCATTGAACTTCGCGGGGAGAGGGATGAGGGGAGCGCTTAGAGGCCTGGAGATTGTCGAGGAGCGGTCGCTGGCCGGACGGCTGGCGGGGATCCTCTATCTCACCGCCGCGGCCACGATCGTGCTGCTTCCGCTCCTGCCGGGCGGCGGGACCAGCCACTGGCCGGTGGTCCTCGGCGCCGCGGGGCTCGGCACGGTCTGGGGCACGCTATGCCTCACGCTCGTCCCGTGGGAGCGAGCGCACCCGCTCGTGTCGCACACGTCGACCTTCCTCGGCCTCCCGCTGACGGCCGTTGCCATGGCCGCCACCGGTGGCGCCGACTCTCCCGCGAAGTACTACCTGCTGTTCATAGTCGTCTTCGCTTCGTCGTTCTATCCGCTGCGTGAAGCCGTGCCCTACCTGATCGGCTGCATAGCCGTTCATGCGCTTCCGCTGGTGTACGAACCCGGTGCCCTGCGCGACGGACTCCTCGGGGAGCTCCTGATCGTCGCCCCGACATATCTCGTGCTCGGGGGACTGATCCTCAGCGGAAAGCGCCTGATCGTGAGCCTTCGCGAGCGGGCGAGGCGCCTGTCGCTTCTCGACCCACTCACCGAGTTGCCGAACCGGCGGGCGCTGCTCGAGGCTATGGAGGAGCGGGTGGGCGGCGAGCGAGCCAGCGACGCAGTCGGCCTGCTGCTCGTGGACCTCGACCGCTTCAAGGACGTGAACACGCTGTTCGGCCACCCGGGCGGCGATCGCGTGCTGTGCGAGACGGGCAATGCGCTTCGCCACGTGGTACGGGCGGAGGAGGACATTGCGGCCCGGCTCGGCGGCGACGAGTTCGCGATCGTGGCTCGCGGCGCCAGCGAGGACGGCATGCGCCGGCTCGCCGACCGGGTGCTCGACAGGATCCGCGAAGTCGACCGCGAGCTCGACCTCCTGGGCTTCCGGCTCAGCGTCAGCATCGGCTGGGCGCGCTCACCCGACGACGCCGAGACGGTCGATGAACTGCTCGCGGCCGCCGACCTCTGCATGCGCGTGGCAAAGGTGACCGGCCGCGGACGATCCCAGAGCCCTCGGGATCTGCAACCCGAGAACCTCGGTTAGCTCGACCGCTGAGTGCCGCGACGAGCGCGGTGGTCAGACGACGAAGCTCCCGTCGCGCTGGAGCTCGACGCCGTCCACGACGATCGACCCGCCCTGGCGGAGGTCACAGACCATGTCCCAGTGCACCGCTGAGTCGTTGGTGCCGCCGCTCTCCGGATAGCTCATCCCGATCGCCATGTGCACCGTCCCGCCGATCTTCTCGTCGAGCAAGATCTCCTTGGTGCCCGTCGCGATGCCGTAGTTCGTGCCGATCCCGAGCTCGCCGAGCCGGCGGGCGCCGTCGTCGGTGTCGAGCGTCTCGAGCAGGAACTCCTCCCCGCGCTCGGCCGAGGCGTCGACGATCTTGCCCCCTTCGAAGCGGAACTTCACCCCCGCGACCTCGCGGCCGCTGTAGGTCGCCGGGAACGAGAACGCCACCTCGCCTTCGACCGAGTCCTCGACGGGTCCCGTGAAGAACTCGCCATCGGGCATGTTGTGCTCGCCGGTGCACGGTATGAAGGTCCTGCCGCCCACGTTCAGCTTGATGTCGGTCCCCGGGGCGGTGATGTGCACCTCCTCCCTGCCCTCGATCCATTCCGCCAGCCGGTTCACCTCGTCCGACTGGCGCTGCCAGGCGGTGACCGGCTCGGCGTCGTTCACCAGGCAGGCGGCGTAGTAGAAGTCCTCGTACTGGGCCAGCGACATGCCCGCCTCGCCGGCGTAGGCGTGCGTGGGAAAGAGCGTTAGCGCCCAGCGGTAGTCGCCGGCCGCGGCGCGCTTCATCGAGGTCTCCATCAGCGGCTTGCGCGCGCGCTGGGCACGGGACTGCTTGGCCGGGTCCGCCTGCGAGAGGTCACGCGAGTTGGCGTCGGCCATGATCGCTATGCGGACGTCGGCGTTCTCCGCCGCCCACGTGGCGGTCGGAGGGATCCAGTCGAGCTGCTCCTCCGAGGCCAGCTCGTAGAAGGCGGCCGCCGCCCCCTCGGTCCCGACCTGCATGATCGGCAGACCGCCCGCGCGCAGGACCTCCTCGTACACGGCCTGAACGAGCGGCTCGGCCGTGGTCGTCGACTGGATCACGCAGACGTCGCCCTCCGCAACCTTCGTCGAGTAGCGAACGAGGATCTGCGCGAGCGCCTCGGCACGCTGGTCCCTCATGCAGGCTCCTTCGCCTGTCGCTCGGCGGCCCGTTCGAGCAGCCACGAGTGCAGCCGGCCGTCGCCCGCGATCTCCGGATGGAAGGCCACGGCCAGGACGTTGCCCTGACGGACGGCCACGGGGCGACCCTCGACCTCCGCCAGCACCTCGACCTCCTCCCCGCGCTCCTCGACCCACGGGGCGCGGATGAAGACCGCCCGGAGCGGAGATCCGTTCATGCCGACCAGGTTCACGTCGGCCTCGAAGCTCGCGATCTGACGGCCGAAGGCATTGCGCCGGGCGGTGACGTCGAGCACACCGAGGTGGTCACGGTCGAGCATGATGAGTCCGGCGCAGGTGCCGAGGACGGGCGTGCCCTCGGCCGCGAGCTCGCGAAGCGGCTCGGCCAGGCCCTCGCGCTCGATGCCGAGCGTCATGGTGGTGGATTCGCCGCCCGGGATGACGAGTCCGTGGATGCCGTGGAGGTCCGCCGGCGTACGCACTATTCGCGTGCTCGCGCCGAGCCGCTCGAGCACTCTCGCGTGCGCCTCGAAGTCGCCCTGGAGGGCGAGCACTCCGATGATCATCGGCCTACCAGCCGCGGTGCTGGATCAGCCCGCCGCCACCGGGCGCCTCGAGCTCCGCGATCTCGATGCCGCCCATGGCCGCGCCGAGGCCGTGTGACGCCTGCGCCACGCGCGCCGGATCGTCGAAGTGCGTCGTGGCCTCGACGATCGCCGCCGCCGTGCGCTCGGGGTCCTCCGACTTGAAGATTCCGGAGCCTACGAAGACGCCTTCGGCTCCGAGCTGCATCATCAGCGCGGCGTCGGCCGGCGTGGCGATGCCGCCGGCGGAGAAGTTGACGACCGGCAGACGCCCGTTCTCGCCGACCTCCCGCACCAGATCGAGCGGCGCGCGGAGCTCCTTGGCCGCCGCGGCGAGCTCGGCCTCGTCGAGCGAACCCAGACGGCGGATCTCACCCTGAATCGCCCGCATGTGGCGCACCTCCTCGACCACGTTGCCCGTGCCGGCCTCCCCCTTCGTCCGGATCATCGCGGCGCCCTCGCCGAGCCGCCGCAGCGCCTCGCCGAGGTTCGTGGCGCCGCAGACGAACGGCACCTTGAAGCGCCACTTGTCGATGTGGTTCGCCTCGTCGGCGGGAGGAGGGACCTCGGACTCGTCGATGTAGTCGACCTCGAGCGCTTCGAGCACGTGCGCCTCCGCGAAGTGGCCGATGCGCGCGCTGGCCATGACGGGGATCGTGACCGCGCCCTGGATGCCCTCGATCATCGAGGGGTCGGACATGCGCGCCACGCCGCCGACCTTGCGGATGTCCGCCGGCACCCGCTCGAGCGCCATCACCGCTGCGGCCCCCGCGGCCTCCGCCACGCGCGCGTGCTCGGGAGTGACCACGTCCATGATCACGCCGCCCTTCAGCATCTCGGCGAGCCCGGCCTTGACGCGGAAAGTGGCCGTGTCCCTCACTCGATCCATGTTAGCGGCGGCCGAAGCCGCCACGAGGCGCGTTCGCCAGGGTGTGGCTGCCGAGGCGGAAGCCTTGATCCGGTCGGCGTACGCCGACTCGTCGCGCGTAGACCGCGTAGGCGAGCGCTTGCACGAGGCTCAGAAGCGCGCTGTGCGAGCGCACGAACGTGGGGCTGTTGGACGAGTAGTAGAGGCGGTGGTCGGCCAGCTTCGCCACCTCGGACAGCGTGGCGTCGGCGATCGCGACGGTGGGCGCGCGCCTGTGGCGAGCGAGCTTGATCGCGCGAACCACGAGTGGGTGCGGCCGTCCCGCCGAGAACCCGATCACGAGCGTGCCTTCGTCGATGCGCCCGAGCCGGGTGAGCCCTCCTGGCTCGGGCTCGCGACCACCTCGCAGCGCAGGTCGAGCAGCATCAGATGACGGAGGTAGCTCGCGAAGAACGCCATCTGGTCGGTGCCGCACAGCAGGATGCGCTCCGCGCGCGACACGGCTCGGACGGCGGCGTTCACCTCGTCGCGATTCACGCGCCTGGCGCTGTCCTCCATGTTCGTGTGGTCCGCCGCCAGCGCCGCCTCGAACTCGGTCTGGTCGATCGGGAAGAGCGGTGGCGCCATCAGCGTCGCCATCGCCGTTCGAGGTCTCGCGGTGGCGGCGGTACTCGTCCTGGGCGGATGACTGTAGCTCCGGGAAACCCTCGAACCCGAGCGCCTGCGCGAAGCGGACGACGGTGGAGCTCGAGGTGCTGGCCCGGCGCGAGCTCCTCGGCAGTGTGGAAGGCCGCCTCGTCGAGGTGGTCGACGATGTACTGGCCCACGTCCTTCTGCGAGCGCGAGAACTCGTCGAAGCGCTGGCGGATCTCAGCCGAGAGCGTGAGGGCCGTGGTGCCGGTGCGCGTCACGGGCAACAGATTCGCCCGCGCGCCTGGAGTTCCTTCCGGCCTCGGCAGTGGTGGGACCGCCGCCGGTCCGTGCTCTGCGCTCGGGATGCTGCCCGACCTGATCGTCATCGGAGCCCCGAAGGGTGGGACCACCAGCCTTCATCACTATCTCGGCCTACATCCCGAGATCTTCATGTCGAACCCGGTTTGACGCTCGACTGGACCATCGGGGTCCCAGGCGCGAGCCACCGTCCAAGTTGGGACGGGGCCCCGACAACGACGACGATGTCAGCCTGCCGCGCAGTTTCACTCCAGTGCTCCCTCGGACGAGCTCGCCGTCGTTACGCCGTCAGCGCGATCAGCGCCTCGACGCGGCCACGGCACGATCCGCAGCCACCCGACGCGCCGGTCGCGCGTTCCACTTCGGCGCATGTGCCGAGGCCCCGGGCGCGGATCTCGCGAACAATCTCACCCCGCGTGATCTGCCGGCATACGCAGACGAGCTCGGTATCGCCGAACACGTCCAGCGAGGCATCGGCAGTCTCGGGCGCGGCGTCCGCTCCCGCCCCGTCGGGTGCCGGCGTGGCGGTCACCGGCGGGCTGAGGGTGTCGAGAAGGCCTAGTGTGAGCGCGCCCTCTCTCAGTAGTCGCGCGAACTGCTGCCCGAGACCCTCATCGCCGACCACGAGCGCGCCCAGCGGGCGATCGCCGCGCAGCACGAGCTTTGCGTAGGTTCCGCGCTCGTCGTCGCTCCAGGCGACCTCGCGCTGGCCCGGCCCCGCGCTCTGGGGGCCGCCGGCGAAGACGCTCACACCCGAGACCTTCAGCGTCGTCGCGACGGCCGCGCCGCGGAACGCCGAGGGCGACCCGCTCAGGGAGGCCCCTGCGACCTGGGCCTGCTCGAGCAGAGGAGGCCACAACCCGTAGACCGCGCCGCGGTGCTCCGCGCACTCACCGATCGCCCACACCCCCGGAGCGCTCGTGGCCATCTCGTCGTCGACGAGGATGCCCCTGCCGGTGTCGATCCCGGCTTTCCGCGCGAGCGAGACCTCCGGGCGGATCCCGGCGGCCACGACGACGAGATCGGCCGCAAGCTCCCGGCCGTCGTCCAGTCGCACGGAGCGCGGCTCGATCGACCGGACCGAGCGCCCGACCAGCGCGCGCAGACCGCGGCGAGCGAGTGCCCGCTCGAGCATGCCCGCCGCGCCCGCGTCGAGCTGCTCCGGCATGAGGCGATTGGCCGCCTCGACCACGGTGACCTTCACGTCGCGCGCCATCAGACCGGCCGCGGCCTCCAGGCCGAGGAGGCCGCCGCCGACGACGACCGCGCCGGCCGGCGCAGCGGCGGCCGCGATCCGATCGGCGTCCGCGCGGGTGCGAAACGCGAAGACATGGCCGGCCTCGACGCCGGGGATGGGTGGGATGAAGGGCCGCGATCCGGTGGCGAGCACGAGCGCGTCGTAGGGATGCGGCCCGCCACCGGAGTCGACGACCGCACGCCGTTCGGGGCTGATAGTCGCGACCGGCAACCCGGCGCGGACGTCGATTCCGCTCGCCGCGAACCAGGAGGCGGGCCGGGACTCAATCTCATGTGGATCGCACGTGCCCGCCAGGAGGCTCGACAGCAGGACTCGGTTGTAGGGACGCCCCGGCTCCTCGCCGAGCATGGTGATGTCCCAGCTGTCGGCTGGCCGGCGGCGAAGCGCCTCCTCCACGACGGCGAGACCGGCCAGGCCGGTGCCGACGACGACCAACCGACGCTTTTCGGCGGGGAGCGCTCGCCGGGCCGGCGTCGCCGCGGCGGGCGACGAGGCTTGGGCACGCAGATTTTCGGGGGGGGGCGGGGCCGGCTCTTGAATGGCGTCTCCCGCGGAGGTCGGTCCGCGCGCCGCGGGCCGCCTCCGAGTGGCGCCTGGCCGCTCGGGGCCTCGGGCCCGGTGGCCTCGCGCCAGCGCGCCGACGACCAGAGCCGCGGCGCGGCGACCGTACTGGCGCGAATGCACGCCGACGGCCGCGAGCATCCAGAACGAGGCGGCGAGGTGCTGGTCCGCCCACGCCGCGCTGAAGAACAGGAGCACCCCCGTGAGGAGCGTGTACCCCGACAGCGCAGAGCCGACGTGCGCGACGAGCGAGCTCCACAGGCGGCGGGCGCGAGCCGGCTTCGCGCGTGCCCCCAGCAGGATGAGCTTGAGGCTGAGAACTGCGAAGAACGCGCTGCTGACACCCGCGTGCAGCCACACGACGGCGGGCCTCGCGGCGGCATCCCGAAGCGAGTCCACGAAGAGCGGGACGGCGGTGGCGACGCTGGCGGCGAGCGTGACCGAGAGCAGGGCCATCGTGAGGCCGAGCCGCCGCGAGGGAAGCGCTCGCGGCGCCTTCGCGGCGCGCGGAGCCGGCGGCCGCTCAGCGAAGCGACGCACGCGCGTTCGCCAAGACCCACCCGAAAAGGATGCCGGCGACGAAGATCGACCAGTTGTGGAAGCGCACCCAAAGGCCGGCCTCCGACTCGACGAGCGGGAGGCCCGGAATCACCGCGAGCGCCGCGGCGAGCCACAACAGGCCGATACGGCGGCGGCTGAGCTCGGCGCTGCGGCGCGGCCCCGATCCTGCGGGAGGGCCGCCTGAAGCGGGGTCGGATCGGGTGGTCGGCGCGGCGCTGCTTTTTTGGCCATACATAGTTGAGATTTAGTTCTATCAAACTCCTACGGCGCGCCGCTCGACAAGGCTCGGCTCGCTCGCAACGAGGAGGACGATGAAGACGAGGATCGCGCTGATCTGCGGCAAGCGCTCCGCCTCCTCGACTGGGAGCTCGAGTCGATTGAGACGACTATCGGCGAGGCCCTCAGTCGCAGGCGCTACCCACAGAACCTGAGCCTCCGGCACATGAGTGGTGGCGACTCTATGAGTGGCTCACGCGCGAGATTGAGCGCCTCTCGAACGGCGGTTAGTCGATGCAAGCTGTGACCCAGTTGGGACACGCTCATCCGAGATGAGCAGTCCTCTCAAGCCGATAAGGCGCCGATTGCAGCGCCTTCAGTGGGCCGGGCAGGACTCGAACCTGCGACCGACGGATTATGAGTCCGCTGCTCTGACCAGCTGAGCTACCGGCCCCACGGGCACGCTAGCACCGGCTCGCGGGCCTGCGGCCAACGTGGCCGCCGTGCCCTTTCAGCGCCTCAGGATCCCCGCCGGTCGCCGGTCGCCGCCTCCAGGGCATCCTCGGCCTCCCTCGCGCTGTAGGCGCCCTCGAGCCGCGCGGCGACCTTGCCGTCGCGGTCGATCGCGAAGAGCCAGGGCTCGGTCGGGAGGTTGAAGGCGCGGACCTGTGGACGGAAGCCCTGCTCGAGCTCGTTGTCGTTGTAGATCTCCATGTGGATGAAATCGGCCTCGTCCTCATGCGCCGCCTTGACCTGCGCTGCCACGTCGACGACCGGGCCGCAGACGCGGCTCTGGCACAGGGCAGGCGTGGCGAACAGGAGCATCACCGGCTGCTTGCCGACCACGTCGGCGAAGTCCACCTCGTGCATGTCGCTAGGCGGCACGCGCGTGTCGATCTGGGATACGTCACCCCCGACCGACTCCTCCGTGGGAGTCGAGATCTTCGGCGCCGGGTCGCCGATGTCCGGGACCTCGCTGTTCTTGGTGACCTCGAGCGGCGCGCCGGCCGACTCGGCGGCGACGAGGCGGCCGTCCAGGTCCACCACGCCGAGCACCTGGTATGCGCCCGGCTTCTTGAACGGCAGGTCGGCGACGTAGACCGAGCGAGCCGCGTCCGGGTCGGAGGCCGTGCCGCGGCTCTGGAACTGGGGCTTGACCGCCAGCGACTCGTAGCGAGCAGGAAACGGGCCCTGCACGTCGCCGCCCCCGACCGGCTCGACGTAGAGCGCGATGGGCGCATCGGCGATCTGCCGCCGGGCCCGGTCGAACAGGCCGAAGCCGAAGCGGTTCTTGCCCGGCTCGAGCACGGAGACCGACGGCGAGAGCACCGGGCCGCCCTGGGGCAGCTCGGTGCGCAGCTCGGTCAGGGTCTTCCCCTTGGGGTCCGGGAAGTCGGCCGGGTTCGCCGGCGGCGGTGGGGTCATGGCTTCCTCGGCGCTGCCGCCGCCGCACGAGGCAAGGGTGAGGGCGACGGCCGCCGCCGCAAAGAGCCGAATCGCTGGTCGCACGCCCGTCATCGGATCAAGGGTACGTAACGGACGAACCGGGGACCGCAGTTCCGGCCGGGCGCGCCGGATCGCGAAGTGGCGCGTGTAAGGTCCCCGCCGTGCGCGCGGCCCTCGTCACCGGCGGATCCAGCGGGATAGGCCTTGCCATCGCGCGTGCGCTCGGTCACGACGGATACGCGCTGACGGTCTCGGCTCGGCGCCCCGACAAGCTCGAGGAGGCGGTGAAGGGCCTGGCGGACGAGGGCCTCGACGTCCAGGGCGTTCCGGCGAACATGGCGAAGGAGGAGGAGATAACGGCGCTCGCCGCAGCTCACAGGGAGCGCTTCGGTCGCCTCGACGTGCTGGTGAACAACGCCGGCGTGGGCATCGGGGGGGCCATCTCCGACCACGAGACCAAGAAGCTCGACATGCAGCTCGACGTGAACCTGCGCGCGGTCTACCTGATGAAGCGCGAATGCGTGCCGATGCTGAAGGAAGCCGCGGCCGAGCACAAGAAGGCGCTGATCGTGAACGTCGCCTCGATCGCGGGCAAGTTCGGTCAGCCGTGGCTCGCGGCCTACTCCGCTACCAAGGCGGGAGTCATCGGCCTGACCCAGGCAGCCCATGGGGAGCTCGCCGGCGACGGCGTCCAGATCACTGCCTTCTGCCCCGCGTTCGTGGCCACGCCGATGACCGACTGGGTCGAGGGCGTGCCGAAGGAGGAGATGATCCAGCCGGAGGACATCGCCGAGGCGGTCCGCTTCCTGCTGCGCACCTCTCCGGCGTGCATGGTGCCCGAGATGCAGTTCGTCCGGCCCGGCGACAAGCTCTAGAGGGCGGGCCTTCCCACGGCCGCGCAACCAGCGCGGCGCCCCGTGCTAGACGCGCTCGACCTCGCCGCTCTCGGCCTCGCGCTCCGCCTCGCGGACGCGGTCCAGGGCGGCCTCGAAGTCGTCGTAGCGACGGAAGATTCGCAGCCAGGACCAACCGGGCGTCCGCTCGAGCTCCTTCGAGCGATCGCGCTCCCCGGTGTCGCGCGGCGCGGCCGACTGCGCGCGCTCGCGAGTCGCGGCCCGCGCCGGCTCCGGGGACTCCGCCGCTCGGCGGGCCCTGGCGGCCTCGAGCTCGGCCACGGCCGCGGCGAGCTCGTCGCGCGCGCCCTCGTCGCTCACGAGGCTCGCCTCGAGCATGCTCTTGAGCGTCAGGACCTCGCGCTCGGTGGCCTTGCGTGACCGGCTCGTGGCCCGCGTGTAGCGGTCCCAGGCCCTGGCGAAGCTGGCGAGATCCGTGCGGCCACCACAGCGGTGCGCTGCCAGCATCGGGCACACCCCGCCGTCGCGGTCGGTGTAGGCGCCGACGATGATCGAGTTGTCGCGGATGCCCTCCAGCATCGCCATTCGCGTGCGCGCCGGCAGGCACTCGATCGTGAATCTGAGGTCCTGCGCCGGCCGGCGGGGCCTTCTCATCCCGAGCCGTCCTCCCGAGGTCGCTTAGGATCCGGTCCGCTTTCGGCACCCAATGTAACGAACGGCGCCCGTGGAGCCAAGCGGGGACGGTCGAATGAGAGGAGATCTGCATGCGGCTCGGGCTACACGTCGGCTACTGGGGGCTCGGGCTCTCTCAGGAGGAGCAGCTCGGGCTCGTGCAGGAGGCGGAATCGCTCGGATTCGACTCCGTGTGGGCCGCCGAGGCCTACGGGTCCGACACGGCTACCGTCCTGGCCTGGATCGCCGCTCAGACCGAGAGCATCAAGATCGGCTCGGCGATCTTCCAGATGCCGGCGCGCTCCCCGGCGATGACGGCGATGACGGCCGCGACCCTCGACAACCTCTCGAACGGGCGAATGCTGCTCGGAATCGGCTCCTCCGGGCCTCAGGTGGCCGAGGGATGGCACGGCCAGCGATTCGCGAAGCAGCTCCAGCGAACCCGCGAGTACGTGGCGATCGTGAGGAAGGCGCTGGCGCGCGAGCGGCTGGAGTTCGAAGGTGAGACCTACACCCTTCCCCTCCCAGATGGACCGGGCAAGGCGCTCAAGCTCACTATCGGCCCCGTGCAGGACACGATCCCGATCTACATCGCGGCGATCGGCCCGAAGAACACGCAGCTCACCGGCGAGATCGCGGACGGCTGGATGCCGTTCTTCTTCTCGCCCGAGAACGTGGGCGACGCGCGTGAGCTGCTCGAGGAAGGAGCTGCGCGGGCCGGGAAGACGCTCGATGATTCGTTCGACATCGCGCCGAACGTCAATGTTTGCGTCGACGACGATGTGGACCGCGCGCGCGATGTCATGCGACCGCTGCTGGCGCTTTACGTCGGCGGTATGGGATCGCGGGAGAAGAACTTCTACAACGCGCTCGTCCGTAGGTACGGCTTCGAGGAGGCCGCCGACGAGGTGCAGGACCTGTACCTGTCCGGCAAGAAGGACGAGGCGGCGGCCGCCCTGCCGGCGGAGCTCATCGACACGACGTGCTTGTGCGGGCCGAGGGAGCGGGTGGCCGAGCGGCTTGCCGTATATCGCGACGCAGGCGTGGGAACGCTCATCACGAGCCCGATAGCGCCCACGGCCGAGGGCCGCTCGGAGATCATGCGCGCGCTCGCCGAGTCGCTCTGAGCGAAGAGCGTCTCGTGGGTCCGGGCGCGCGCGCTCGCCCTGCTCGTGCGCGGCGATTCCTGCTGGCGGCGTTCGGGGAGCCCGGACATGCGTTTCCCGCGATCGCGCTCGGACGCGAGCTGGCAGCACGGGGCCACGAGGTATGCCTCGAGACCTGGTCGCGCTGGCGCGACGACGTGGAGCGCGAGGGCATGCGCTTCGCCCCCGCACCGGTCTACGAGGTGTTCCCCACGTGCGAGCAACCGCTCAAGCCGTACCAGGCCGCGGTGCGGGCGGCGAAGGAGACGCGACCGCTTGTGGCGGAGTTCCGCCCCGACGCGGTCATCGTGGACATCCTGACGGTGGCGGCCACGCTGGCGGCGGAGCTCGAGGGACGGCGCTGGGCAACGCTGGTCCCCCACCCCCTTCCCCTCACGGAGCCCGGCTTTCCGCCCTTCTCGATCGGCGCGCGGCGGCCCCGGACGCCGTTCGGGGCGGGGTTCTGGCGACTCCTCGACCCAGCGGTGCGGCGCGGTGAGCGCATGGGGCGCGACGAGCTGAACGGCGCGCGTGAGCGCGTGGGGTTGCCGCCGATCGACCACCTACACGGCGGGATCTCGCGGACGCTGGCGCTGGTTGCGACGTTTCCTCAGCTCGAATATCCGCGCCGTGTTTCCACCCCGTGGGTCGAGGTGACCGGTCCGCTGCTCTGGGAACAGCCGTACGGCGACACCGAGGCGCCACCCGGCGATGACCCGCTCGTGCTCGTGGCGCCGAGCACCTCCCAGGACCCGCAGCAGCGAATGCTCGCCGCGGCGCTTGAGGGGTTGGCGGGTGAGCGGGTGCGAGTGCTGGCCACGACCAACCGGCGGGCGCCGCCGAAGCCGCTCCGCGTACCGGCGAACGCGCGCCTTGTGGACTGGGTCTCGTACGCGCGCGAGATGCCACGCTGCGCGGCCGTGATCTGTCACGCCGGCCACGGCACCCTCGCCCGCGCGCTCGTGTCGGGTACGCCGGTCGTGGCTTGCCCCGCGGCCGGTGACATGGCGGAGAACTCGGCGAGGGTCGCCTGGGCGGGCGCCGGGGTGTCACTGCCGCGGAGGCTCGTGACTCCTCGCGGGGTGCGGCTGGCGGTGCGGCGGTTGCTGGGCGACGAGGGCTATGCGCGCCGGGCTCGAGGGCTCGCCGCGTGGGCGGCGGCGCACAATGGGCCGGCTACGGCCGCGGACGCCGTGGAGGCGTTCGCAGTCACGACGTAAACTGCGGCACCGGCGACACTCTCACTTCGCGAGCGCGCCGAGCTCAACTCTGTTCGTCCCACCATGCTGCGTCTAAGGTCACGTCATCGACGACGCGGTGAGACACATGAACGCCGATGCCATGGCGTTTCAGCAGGTCGCAGAGCGCGTCCCCGTCAAGCAAGTCTATGGGTGACACCCCGTCGCGAGTCGCTTCCTGCTGGGCCGACAGGGTGAACGTGCCGGTCGCGATGATCACGCCCTTCTCTCCGCGGTCGGCCATCGCGCCTCGGAAGTCACGAATAGCTCCTGAGCCGACGTTTCCTTCATGACGCTTGCACTGAAAGTAAGTCGCCGCTGAGGCAGACAAACCCTTCGCCGTCGATTCCTGATCGCCGCTGCGGCCGCGGAAACCTTCTCGAAGCCAGCTTCGCGTAATAGTCGCTGGCAGAGACGCTCGAAAACGGCGGGTTCGAGTGCTTTCATTCGATCGAGAAGCGCGTCCTTCCAGTCGTCGGTTCCTTCGTTCTGCTCGGAAGCGCTATCGCCGTCCGCCCGCGGCTCCGGACGATCACGTGCCGCTTCGCGATACGCGCGTTGCATCTCCTCCCACAGGGCCGGGACCTCGTCGTAGGACGCATGCTGCCCGCGCTCGGTCAACGACCAGACTCCCCGTTGGCTGTTATCCACCAGGCCGACGCGCTTGAGTCGGGTCAGGCTCCAGCTCACGTAGTAGGCAAGCCGGCTGGTGCGACCGTTCGGCATGACCGCGGCCTGTTGGTCCTCGCTGAGCCGCCAATCTCTATGGCCTTCGCGAACACCTCCTGGCGGGTCGCGGAACCTCCAAGATCCTGGATCGCCTTCAGCGTCGGCCAAAACAGATCGCGGTAGAGAGGTCGGTCTGGGAGCGCGCGGTCGCTCATGTCACAACGGCTCCGGCGCACGCTATATCGGAAGCGGGCCAACTCCCCGGGTGGATTCGAACCACCATGACTTGATTAACAGTCAAGCATGTTGCCGGCTACATCACCGGGGATCTGCGCAACCAGAATAGTCGCCGCCTCCGGTAGCTGCCGCGCCAGCGCGCTCCCCGGGGAGGCGGGGCTTCGATCAATCCGGCTTCGATCTCCGCGCAGCAGTTCGCGCAGAGGAGGATGCACTTGGTGAGCTCGGAGCGTATGCGCTCGACCGATCTGGTGAGCCCCCTCACCGAGAGGCTGAACTCCTTCGTCGTCCGATCCAGATGGTGGAACTGGAGCGCCCCGGAATAGCGGTTGTATCCGCACGCCATGCACCTGCCGCCCTTCTCAGCCACAAGTCTCGCCTTCGTGCGCCGTCGCCACTCGGACACAGCGAGGAGTCGGCACTTGCTACAGCGGTAGTACCCCCGACCCTCGAGGACGAAGCGGGTCTCTCCGTGCGTAGAGCAAACGCGCACCACCTCCTCGGCTTGGAGCCGAGGACGCAGATGCCTTCGCGTCAACCCTCGAGAGCTCGTAGCGCTCGAGCCAGTACCTGATCGTCGCGACGCTGACACCCAGCTCGACCGCCATCTCGAAAGCGTGTTCGCCAGCCTCCACGAGCCTCTTGAGCGCTCCCTCGGCGACCCCGCCTTTGGGCGCATATCGCTCGCGGTGCACGGCCGAGAGGTCGTGCTTCCTTACCCAGTATCCGACCGTCGACGGATGCTTTCCGGTTCGCTCCCCGATCGCCTGGAGCGACATGCCTCTTGAGAGATATTCCTCGAGGATCCGGCGCTCCATCACCACATTTTGGCGCACGCACCGGACGGAAAGCGAACGTACGTTCGACGATCCATGGATAGCGCCGGTCACACCACCTGCCCCATGACGTCGGCCATCTGCGACCGCACGTCTTCGCGCACGCCCCAAAGCCGCCGCTGCTGCTCGAAGTTCCGCTCGTCGCGCGCGTCGCGCAGCGCCCGCTCGATCCGGCGCAGCTCGAGCTGGAGGAAGCCGAGACGCAGCGCCGGCTCAGACGACGGCTGCTCCTCGGAGAGCATGACTATGTCGGAGACGAGCGCCGCCAGCGACGGATCGTCGTCGGGCAGATGCGACAACGGCTCGAGCAAATGATCCTCGAGATAGCGGCGCAGTCGCCGCAACGAGTCCGAGGACAGGTGCTCGTCGCTCAGACGGGCCAGGTAGGAAGCCCCGAGGCGCGGCTGACTCACGCACATCGCGAGGAACGCCCGCTCCGCGCGGACCACCATCTCCACCGAGGACTGGGTAGTGGGCGGCGCAGCGCGCCCGTCCGCTCGAGGCTGCCTCGAGTCTCGTCGCGGAGGCCCGCCCGCTTGAGCCCCGGAGGCTGAGAGTTGCGTCGTCACGTACGTCGGCGGAACGTCGAGACGATCCGCAACGTAACGGACCAATTCGTCGCGCGTGGCGGTGCGCTCGGGCACCGCGCCCACCAGTGGTCGGACCGCAGCCAACGCCCTGTCGCGTCCGGCGGGCGACGCCAGGTCCGCCTCCGAGAGCACTCGGCGAACCTCGAACTCCGGCACGGTCACCGCGCTGTCGAGAAGCGACATGAACGCCTCGGGCCCCTCGGCCGTGACGAGTTCGGCGGGGTCTCGCCCGTCGGGCATCGCCACTACACGAAGCTCGAGCCCGCGCGTGCCGGCCGTGCGCGCCGCGCGGAGCATTGCCTCCTGGCCCGACGGGTCGGCGTCGAGCGCCATGTACACGGTGGCCGCAGCCCGCGCCAGCTCGGCGATCTGCTCCTGGGTCAGCGCCGTGCCCATGATGGCCACGCACTCGGGCACACCCGCCTGGTGTAGCGCGAGCACGTCCGTGTAGCCCTCGACGACGACGATGTGCCCCGCCTTCGCCGCCGGCGCGCGTGCGCGGTCGATGCCGAACAGCTGACGACCCTTGTGGTAGAGGTCGTTCTCCGACGTGTTGAGGTACTTCGGCCGCTGGTCCTCTCTCAGCGCACGCGCGCCGAAGCCGAGCACGCGTCCTCGCGCGTCGGCGAGCGGGAACATGATTCGGCCGCGGAAGCGGTCGTAGAAGCCGCCCTTAGACCCGCGCTGACCGAGGCCGGCTGCGGCGACCTCCTCGACGGTGAAGCCGTCGCGCTGAGCGGCGAGCAGCACGCGGTCCCACGCGCTTGGCGCATAGCCAACGCGAAAGTCACGCAGCACCTGGTCCCCGAGCCCGCGCCCCGCAAGGTAAGCCCGTGCCTTGCCCGCCTCGCCCGACTCCCACAGAAAGCGCGCGTAGTAGGCGGTGGTGCGCTCCACGAGCTTGAGGAGGCGCTCCCGCCGGCGCCGGCGCTCCTCGGCACGCGGATCCTCCCGCTCGGCCTGGAGCTCGACGCCGAATCGCTCCGACAGGAACTCCACCGCCTCCTTGAAGTCGGCGCCCTCCGTTCGCTCCACGAAGCGAATGGCATCGCCCGACTCCCCGCACCCGAAGCAGTGGTAGAGGCCCATCTCGGCGTTGACCGAGAAGGAGGGGGTGCGCTCGTCGTGAAACGGGCACAGTCCCGTGTGTCGCGCGCCCACGCGGCGAAGGTCGGTGCGGGCACCCACGAGCGAGACCATGTCCACGGCCTCCTTGACCCGCTCGACCGACTCCCTGGTGTAGAGCGCCATGTGCCTAGAAGCCCTGCGGCACCGATAGCTCGGCGAACGCTCGCACCGCGAAACGATCGGTCATGCCGGCCAGGTAGTCGGTCACCCGCTCGGCCTCGTTCGCTCCCTCGGCCGCCGGCGCCGGCGGGCAGGCCGCAAAGTGGTCGAACAGCGCGTGCAGCATTCGCTCGATCCGAGCGTGCTCGCGCTGCGCGGCCGGACCGAGGTAGACGCGTTGGAACATGAAGTCGCGCAGGCGCGTCATCGCGGCGCCGATCTCGTCGCTCTGGACGATCGCTCCACTCGAGGACGACCGCTCCACCAAATCGCGAGCGAGCATGTCGATGCGCTGGGAGCCGCTGTCGCCGAGCACCGCGATCTCGGCTCGCGGCAGGTCCGCCGGGTGGAGCACCCCGGCGCGCAGCGCGTCGTCGATGTCGTGGTTGATGTACGCGATCCGGTCGACGAGGCGCATGATCTGCCCCTCGAGCGTCGCCGGCTTCTCCGGCCCGGTGTGTCTGAGGATGCCGTCACGAACCTGCTCCGTCAGGTTCAGTCCGCGGCCGTCGCGCTCCAACCGCTCCACCACCCGCAGCGAGTGCTCGTTATGACGGAAGCGAAGGCCATAGCGCTCCTGCAGACACGAGTCGAGCACCGCCTCGCCGATGTGCCCGAACGGCGGATGCCCCAGGTCGTGCCCGAGGCCGATCGCCTCGGTCAGGTCCTCGTTCAGCCCCAGCGCTCGCGCCACCGTGCGGGCGATCCCGCACGTCTCGAGCGTGTGCGTGAGACGCGTGCGGTAGTGATCGCCCTCCGGGGAGATGAAGACCTGCGTCTTGTGCTTGAGGCGCCGAAACGCCTTCGAGTGAACGATGCGATCGCGATCGCGCTGGAACGGCGTGCGCATGGCCGAGTCGCCCTCTCCGGCCGTGCGCCTGGCCGGATACGAGCGCTCGGCGAGCGGCGAGAGGTACTCCTCCTCCCACGACTCCACGCGCTCGCGAAGCGGGCGAATTGCGGCGGCGTGAGTCGAGGGGTGCACGGCGCGATTGTCTCACCGAGGACGGCGGCCGTACCGGCGCGCCCGCCCGGCTCAGCCCTCGTTTGCCTGAGCGAGCAGCCAGAGCGCCAGGATCGTGAACCCGACCATCACGGCGAGCATCCAGTACTGCGAGCGGACCGCCAGCCGCCCGCGCTCGTACAGCGCGAGCGCCCGGTCGTGGGCGAGCGTGAGCGCCGCCATGTGGCCGGCCACGACGAAGCCGACCTGCATGTACCAGTAGGCGCTCTGGCTCAGCACGCCGTAGTCGATCGTGGCCGCCGCGGTGCCGAACACGTTCCAGCCCTCGCCGAGCGGGTCCGAGGCGAGAAAGCCGACCGCCTGGCCCTGGATGACGAGCAGGCTCACGTAGTGCGCGGCCGCATACACGAGCGCGATCGGCACGAGCGAATGAACGAAGGCGCGCGCCAGCTCTCGCTGCCCGAGCCGACCGCCCACGCTCCTGGCCCCGGCGATGCCGAGGCGGTAGAAGGCGGTGACGAGCGCGATCGTCGCCACCAGCCCGAAGCCGAAGGTCAGCTCGAGCGTCCGTGCCGGCCCCAGCCCGAGCGCTCCGAAAGCATCCTGCAACGCGGGCACGATGCGCTGCCAGTCCTGGCCTCCACTCAGGCCGTCGAAGCTGACCGAGCCGATCATGACCATGAGCAGCCCGACGGTCCCGGGAAGCGGCTCGAGCGACGACAGTCCCGACAGCGGGCGGCGGACGCCCACCTCGTTTCCACGCCGCTCGAAGACCGACACCCGTGAGAAGAGGTTGAAGTAGACGGAGAAGGCCTCGGCCCGCGCGATCCAGGCATCGACTCCGTAGAGCGCCATCCCGAGGAAGGTGGCGGCAGAGTAGACGAGGGTTGCGATCGCCACTGTCCGTGGCATGTCACCTCCGTCGGCCACCAGCTCGAGCCAAGCGAACGCTAAGACCCCGGCGGCGGCCGGCCAGCGGCCGAGCCGGTCGGGATAGGGAAGCGGCTCGGGGAGACCGCCACCGGACAACCGCCCCGCGATCCAGGCGAAGGCGCGCCCGACCGCCCGCCACGGGTTGAAGGCGCGGAAGACGTCGCCGAAGATGACGCTCACCGGGACGAGTCCGAGCCAGAAGACGACGTAGACGAAGTTCGGCGCGAAGTTGGCCGCCGATGTCTGGACGCCCGCGAGCCCGCTCCAGACCACCACGACCAGCAGGAGCACGCCGACCAGGCCGGCAACCAGCTCGAGCGGCCGGCGCACGTGCGGAGCGCCGAGCAACCGCCCGACGCCGCCGGGAAGTGCTCGCCAGCGCTCGTCCTCGAGCCGGGGCGTCGTCCACAGCAGCGCAAGGCCGACGAACGAGACGATGAGCACCACCGCGGCTCCCACCCCGAAGAGGGACTCCGGGATGGGGAGGTCCTCTCGAACGACGAGGCCGTGCGCCAGGGCGGACGTGGGCAGCAGCGCTCCGGCCAGGAGCGCTGCCGCCGTTGTGCCAAGCGCGAGTCGAGCCCTCATGGGCTGACCCTCAGCTCGGCGATCGCCGTATGTGAGCCCTCCAGCTCGACCTCGAAGATGCCCTCGAGCTCGGCGGGAAAGTCGAACCGCGCCTCCTCCCCGGGGGCGACCTCCTCGAACACGTCGTAGCCGTGCACATGGACCTCCTCCGGTGTGTCGGAGCTGACCTCGAACCGGACGTCGTCTCCCTTGCTCAGTTCGAGCCGCTCCACCCCGCCCACGGGCGCCCCGTCCGCCACCTTGATTCGAGCGACATCGGGGGCAGGCTTCCTCTCGCGCTCCCTGGACCCGGCTGCCGATCCCGATCGGGGAGTGGATCCGTCGGCCGCTTGTTCGGGAGCGTTCCGCGGGCGAATCTCTTCCCCGTCGCCTTGCGGGCGCAGGACGACGAACGCCACCGCGGCCACTGCCACCGCGGCCGCGATCAATCCGATGCGTTGCCTGCTTGGCACAGGTACCTCCGTTCTCGCAGTTGGGCCCCGCTGTCCGCGGAGCGCGAAGTGCTCAGGCGGAGATCAGCGGCGGGGCGCGGCCGGCCAGGTTGCGGCCGAGGACGCCGGCGGAAGGCAGGTCGGCCCGTGCCGGGAGCTTGAGAGGCTGAAGTCGCGCTCGGCCGGCGGGCAACGCTCGCCGAGACGAGAAGACGATCGGTCCG
Organism: Thermoleophilaceae bacterium; assembly: GCA_030447875.1. Taxonomy (GTDB): domain Bacteria; phylum Actinomycetota; class Thermoleophilia; order Solirubrobacterales; family Thermoleophilaceae; genus JAUJOA01. The sequence continues at coordinate 97,222 of JAUJOA010000002.1, read as the reverse complement.
TCGGCCTCGTGCAGAGCGAGCGCAACCAGCGCTCCGATCGCCACCGCGAGGAAGAACGCCGACCAACCACCGGCTCCGAAGACGCCGGCCAGGCCATCGGGATGGCCAGCCGTCAGCGATCCCTCGAGCGACTCCTGGGCGACGTAGATCGAGAGGAGCGCCGCGCTGGCCCGGAGCCAGATGCGCGCGAAGCCCGTGCCGCGCGCGCCCCGCCCGCGTCCGCGCGCGACCGACGCCACGAACTGACCTGCCGCCAGTCCCACGATGACCACCAGCAGCGGCCCCAGGATCGAGAGGTACCCGTGGCCTTGGGCGGCCAGCGCGTGCTCGGATGACATCGGATAGCCGACGAGGTACCTCAGCTCATGCAGGGCGAAGGCGCCGGCTCCCACTAGAGCCGTCGACCGAAGGACAGGACGTCTCAGCGACATCGGTTTCAGTATTCCAAGCCGGCGCGCGAGCCAGGGCACGGCGCCGGGGCCGACGTATTACGAACGTTAGGATGGGTCCGTGGCCGAGGACCGCTGCCCGGCTCCCATCGCGGCTGCCGGCCCCGCGGGTCAGGAAGGCTGCTGCGGGAAGCGTGTCTAGCGCACACCGTCACCCGCACCAGCACCGCGGCCAGGGCGACGGGGACCCGAGGCGGCTCGGAGTCGCCCTCGCCCTGATCCTCGCGTTCATGACGCTCGAGGTGGTCGTCGGGATCCTCGCCTCGTCCCTGGCGCTGCTGTCGGACGCCGCGCACATGCTCACCGACGCGGCGGCGATCGGCCTGTCGCTGGTCGCGCTGCGGCTTGCCGCCCGCCCCGCGAAGGGGGCGATGACCTTCGGCCTCAAGCGCGCGGAGATCCTCAGCGCCCAGTTGAACGGCGCCACGCTCGCCGTGCTCGCGGCGTTCATCGTCTACGAGGGGATACGCCGGCTGGTCGAGCCGCCCGACGTGGAGGGCGGCCTCGTTCTGGCCGTCGCCGTGGCGGGGATCGGCGTGAACCTCGCCGCCACCTGGACGCTCGCCGGAGCCAACCGTCGCAGCCTGAACGTCGAGGGCAGCTTCCAGCACATCCTCACCGACCTCTATGCCTTCATCGCGACGGCGGTCGCCGGCGCGGTCGTGCTGACCACCGGCTTCGACCGCGCCGACCCGCTGGCGTCCCTCCTCGTCGCCGCCCTGATGCTTCGGGCGGCGTGGGGACTCATCAGGGATTCCGGGCGGGTGCTGCTCGAGGGGGCACCGGCCGGAATCGATCCCGACGACATCGGGCGGGAGCTGATCCGGGAGCCGGCCGTGGTCGAGGTGCACGACCTCCACGTCTGGGAGGTCACCTCGGGGTTCCCGGCGCTCTCCGCCCACGTGCTCGTGGGCCGCGACGACGATTGCCACGCGGCGCGCCTACGCCTCGAGGAAGTCCTCCGCGAGCGGTTCGAGATCAGCCACACGACGTTGCAGGTCGATCACGTCGCCACGAGCGACCTCCTCAAGATCGAAGGGCGCGTCGCGGCACGCGCGGAGGACGCCTGAGGAAAGCCGCGCCTGCGTCGACACCGGCCTACTCGGCCAGAGGCGCGAAGGCGGCGGCGCGAGCGTAGATCTTGTACAGGCGAAGGCCTGCCGCGACGTCGCTCGAGCAGGCACGTTCAAACAGGTCGTATGCCTCGGCGTCGGGCAACTCAGGCGTCGGTCCATCGGCTCCGGCCTGATTGAGCTGGGCGCGAATGTCGGCGACCGTGGCCCGTCGCTCCTCCTCGGTGCCCGCGTTCCAGTCGCTGCACTGCGCGAGTGAGGCGACCGACCCCGCTCTGACCTGACCCACGCCCGTCGCCTCCGCGTCGCTCGGAGGCTTGTCGTTGCCGCACGCGGCGAGGGCGACGGCTACCACGGCCAGCGCGCCCGCGCCAGCCCGCCGCACGCCTCTAGCGCCGCTCCGCGACCGTGCTGAGCGAATGGAGGCGATCGCGTAGCCGCACGCCTTCGTCCGAGCGCTCGAAGTCGCGCGCGGCTCGGGCCGACGCGTCCTGCTCCCGAGCGGCCTCCGCGCTGCCCGGCTCGGGCGGCGTCCTGAACCAGGGGCAAACAGGATTGTCGGCTGCGGTGTTACCCGGCTCGTACGTCACGGCGCAGTTGACCAGCTCCGCTTCCTTCACCGCGTCACCGGTGCCGATGCCCGCGGCGTAGGTGGGGTCGTCCGGGTTGCAGACCTCGGGGAGGAAGCCCGGGGCGTTGATCCCGGGGACAGGGTTTATCGAAGGATCGGCCGTGAGGCTGCTGCGCTTGCCGTTCGGGCCCTCGTTGTCGTGCCAGCAGTTGCCCTCATTGGTCGGGAACTCGTCCCACCAGAAGTCGACGCCGTTTCTCTTGCCGCCACCGAGGCTCGAGGGGTTGTCGAACTTGCCGACCGCCACCGATGGCTTGAAGCCGCGTGGCGCCTGGCCCATGAAGTTGTCGCGATACTCGTCGTCACATGAGGTCTGCGCGGCCGGGTTCCTGCAGGCAGAGGGGCTTGGATCCTCGGGCGATCCTCGAGTGGCCGCATCGGGCACGCCCGCCAGCATCGTCCCCCGGCGCCAATTGTCGAAGATGTAGTTCTTTTTGACCGTGCTGCTGTTCACGCCCGGCCAGAACATTCCCACGCCGATCGGGAGCCCGACAGTGTTCACGAACGGCGGGTCGTTGTAGGAGTCGAGGTTGTTCGAGTAGATGTTGTTGTGGTCGACGCTGATGCTGTCCGGCGGATAGCCGGGGTGGCCGGAGGCCGAGATCGAGTCGCTCACGATCCCGGCCGTGTTCGCGTAGATCTCGTTCCGGGTGATCCGTACGGCATTGCCCTGCGAGCCCGAGTAGGCGAGGGCGCTGCTGCGCAGGTCGCACTTCTTGACCACGGTGTTGAACCGCGGGGCGTCGGGATAGAAGGATTTGTCCTCGACGTCCTCGCCGGTCTCGGGAGCCGCCCCGGGATAGACCGCGGCGTCGCCCGCGCCATATGAGTCGCAGTTCTTGTAGACGCCGTGATCCGAGGTGAAGGTGAGGTTTCCGTACTCGGCCGACCAGAAGAACTTCGTCTTGTTCAGCAGGTAGCCGTCGGTCTCCTCGATGTAGACGCCGTGCTCGGTGGAGCTCTTCGTGAGGAAGTTGCGCCCCACGAAGCCGTCGGCACGATCGACGCGCAGGACCACGTCCTTCGCATAGGCGCACTCGGGCTCGAAGTCGCAGCCGTTGGCCACTCCGGGCTTGGCGCCGGGTCTCGATCCGCCGCCGTCAGACGAGCTTTTGCGTCTGAAGCTGGAACGCGAGCGCGCGCCCGCATAGTTCTTGCCGGCATCCATCACCACATCGGTGGGCTTGACGCCTGAGCCCTCGAGCTGCAGGTTGCAGCGCACGCAACGGCCCAGGTCGGGGATGCCCTCGCGCTCCTCGCGCGGCGGCTCGGGCGGTGGCTTCTTCGGGACCTTGCGTCCCTGGATGTAGATGAGGTTCTGGTCGTTCGGGCACGTGACCTGGTAGCGGTAGCTCGGCGCCTCGCCGCCGGAGCCGTTGTCCTGAGTCATGTCCGCACAGCGCGGATCATTCGTCGGCTCGCGTCGTGACGGGCCCTCGCGATAGTGGCCCGGCATCACGACGACGCGGTCGTCGTTGCCCGAGTCGAAGACGGCCTGCTGGATGAGCTTGTAGTCGCACTGCCTCGCGAGGCGGCGATTGGTCTGCATCAAATCGTCGGCCTGCCGGCGACTCAAGGACGTCTTCTCCTGGCTGGGACGCAGGCGAAAGCCGTTGTTGCGCGCGGACCGGATCGAGCTTCGGAGGAGGTCGAGGGACCTGCTGCCGTTGCGGCCCTCGCAGACCACGCGCACCTGCCCCGGCCCTCGGCCGGTAGCGGCGGACTCGAGCGAGCGGGCGTCGGGCACCTCGCCGCCTGCCGCCGGCTTGACCGACTTGTCGGGCCGCGGGTCCGGCCAGTAAGACGGCCGCTCGAGGTGTGCGAGCGCCAGCGCGGGCAGAGCCAGCGCCGCCAGAACTACCGCCCCCACAAGCAGTGCTCGGCGCACGGTCTGCCGTCTCCAGCGCCTACCGAGGATCCGCATCACGGACGACACGATAGGCGAAGGCGCGCCGGCGCGCCACCCGGTTCGGTGAACGGCGTCATCGCCAGTCCCTCACAGCCGCCTGCGCCGCGGCCACGCGTGCGATCGGCACGCGGTAGGGCGAGCAGCTCACGTAGTCGAGCCCGGCCATGTGGAAGAAGGCGACCGAGAGTGGGTCGCCACCGTGCTCGCCGCAGATCCCCAGCTTGAGATCCGGCTTGGCCTCGCGACCGGTCCAGGCCGCGAGGCGGACGAGCCAGCCGACCCCGGGCTGGTCGATCGTGTCGAACGGGCTGCGATCGACGATCTTCGATTCGATGTAAGAGGCCAGGAACCTGCCCTCCACGTCGTCGCGCGAGAAGCCCAGGGCGGTCTGCGTGAGGTCGTTCGTGCCGAACGAGAAGAAGTCCGCAGCGCGCGCGATTCGGTCGGCCACGAAGCAGGCGCGCGGCAGCTCGATCATGGTGCCGACGCTCAGCTCGAGACCGCTGCCGCCACCCTCTTCGTCCACCACGCGCTCGACGAGCCCGCGCATCAACTCGAGCTCCTTCTCGTATGCCACGAGCGGGATCATGATCTCGATGTGCGGCGCCTCACGCGTCCGCTCCCTCACGGCCTTCGACGCTCGGATGATCGCCGCGACCTGCATCTCGTAGATCTCGGGGTGGAGCACGCCGAGGCGGCAGCCGCGCGTTCCGAGCATCGGATTGGTCTCGTGAAGCGTGTGAACGCGCTCGAGCGTGTGCTCGAGCTCGTCGAGGTCGGCTGTCCGCTCGATCCGTGCCCTCTCGACTTCGTGCGCGAGCTCCTCGGGGTCGGGCAGGAACTCGTGAAGCGGCGGGTCGAGCAGCCGGATCGTGACCGGCAGGCCCGCCATCTCGGAGAAGAGGCCCTCGAAGTCTCGCTGCTGCAGCGGCAGCAGCTGCGCCAGCGCGGAGCGGCGGTCATCCTCCTCTTCGGCCATGATCATCGCTCGCATCTTCGGCTGCCGGTCGCCGGCCATGAACATGTGCTCGGTGCGACAGAGGCCGATCCCCTCCGCGCCGAACTCGCGCGCCTTCGTGGCGTCCTCGGGCGTGTCGGCGTTCGTGCGAACGCCCAGGACGCGGAGCTCATCGGCCCAGCTCAGGACGGTCTCGAAGCTCGGGTCGACCTCGGGATCCACGAGCGGCACGTCGTCGGTGGTCACCGTTCCGGTGCTCCCGTCGATCGCGATCAAGTCACCTCGTTGCAGCACCGTGCCGTCGACTCGCACCTCGCCCGCGACCGGATCTATCTCGAGGCTCGAGGCGCCGCAGACGCAGGGCCGACCCATGCCGCGCGCGACCAGCGCGGCGTGGCTCGCCTTCCCGCCCTCGGAAGTGAGCACCCCCTTGGCGGCGAAGAAGCCCGCCACGTCGTCGGCCTCGGTGAACGGCCGCACGAGGATGACGTCGCGGCCCTGGTTGCCCGCCGCCACCGCGTCGGGAGCGGTGAAGACGATCGCCCCCTTGGCTGCTCCGGGCGACGCGTTGACGCCGCGGGCCAGGACGTCCGGGTCGGCGTCGCGGGCGAAGGTCGGATGCAGGAGCGCCTCGAGCGAGCCCGCGTCGATCGTGAGAAGCGCCTGACCACGGCTGAGCAGGCCCTCGTCCACCGCGTCGACGGCGAACCGCACGGCCGCCTGCGCGGGACGCTTGGCGGTGCGGGTCTGGAGCATGTACAGATGCCCGTCCTCGACGGTGAACTCCGTGTCCTGCATGTCGCGGTAGTGGCGCTCGAGCGTCCGGAGGATCTCGAGCAGCTGGGCATGGGCGTCCGGCATCACGTCCTTCATCGCGCCGAGATCGTGCGGCGTGCGTACGCCCGACACCACGTCCTCGCCCTGGGCGTTCACCAGGAAGTCACCCGACGGCTCGGGCGCGCCGGTGATCTCGTCGCGAGAGAAGGCGACGCCTGAGCACGAGCGCTCGCCGCGGTTTCCAAAGACCATCTGCTGAACGTTGACCGCTGTGCCCCACTCGTCCGGAATGCGGTTGATCCGCCGATACTCCACAGCGCGCTCGCCCATCCACGAGTCGAAGACCGCGCGGATGGCCTGGTTCAGCTGCTCCTTCGGATCCTGCGGGAGCTCCTCGCCCGTGCGCTCCCGGTAGAGGCCCTTGAACGTCGTGGTGAGCGCCATGAGCTGGTCGACGCCTAGCTCGGTGTCGAGCTCGACTCCGGCGTCGCGCTTGCGGTCCCCGATCGCCTCCTCGATCGACTCTCCGGACACGCCGCGGCAGACGTTGCCGAACATCTGCACGAAGCGCCGGTAGGAGTCCCAGGCAAAGCGCTCGTCACCCGTCCTCCGTGCGAGGCCCTCGACCGATCGGTCGCTCAGGCCGAGGTTCAGGACGGTGTCCATCATGCCGGGCATGGACTCCCGCGCCCCGGAGCGAACGGACACGAGCAGCGGGTCCTCGTCGTCTCCGAGCCGCTTTCCAGCGTGCTGCTCGAGGCGATCGAGCGCCTCGGCGACCTGCTCGTCGAGTCCGTCAGGCTCCACTCGGCCGGCCTCCATGTAGGCGACGCACGCCTCCGTGGTGATCGTGAAGCCGGCGGGCACTCGATCGGGGCCCAGGATGCGCGTCATCTCAGCGACCCCCGCGCCCTTTCCGCCCAACAGCTCGCGCATCTCGTGCGAGCCCTCGGAAAAGTCGTATACGAACCTGGTGCTCGCGGCGACGGCCAAGACGGTCCTCGATTCTACGCGGCGGGCACTCAGGTCACGCGCCGCAGCCTCACGTGGGCATGGTGCTCCAAGGTCTCGCCGATCGCCCGCTCCGCCTGCCGCAGCGCGGGGTCGGGGGCGCTGGGCGCCTCGGCCAAGGGCCTCGCGAGCGCCGTTGACAGAAACTCGCGGGCATCGTGGCCAAGTGGGAAGGAGCCGGCCTCGCAGGAGGCGCAGACCACTCCACCGGCGCTCGCGGAGAAGGCCGCCAGCCCGTGGTCGGCGTCTCCGCACGACGCACAGGCCGACAGCTCGGGCACGAAGCCGGCCGCCAGGAGCAGCTTGAGCCGGAAGGCGAGCGCCTGCGCCCGGGTAGCGGCGGCGGCTTCGTCGTCGAGGAGCAGCAGCTCCTGGCAGAGCAGGTTGTAGGCGGGGCGGTTCGGCTCCGCGGCGTCGAAGAGCCGGAGGACGGCGTCGCACGCCTGCGCGGCGCGCTCGAGCGGCTCACGGCGCTCGCGGATGGTCGCGTGCGCGTTCACGGTCTCCGCGGAGGTGACGGTGCAGAGCTCCCCGCGACCCTCGTGGAGGATCAGCCGCACGCGCGAGAGTGGCTCGAGCCGGCCGCCGAAGCGGGAGCGGACGCGTCGCACTCCCTTGGCCATCGCGCCTACTCGTCCACGGTCCTGGGTATAGAGGTGGAGCACTCGATCCGCCTCGCCGAACCGGATCGAGCGCAGTACCACGGCTTCTGTCTTGAAGGATCCGGGCACTTCCTACACTTTTGCGCTGATGTCGGACAACGGGCACGTCAAGCTCTACACCACCGAGCCATGCGGCTTCTGCCGGCAGGCGAAGGCGCTGCTTCAGAGCCGCGGCATCGCCTACGACGAGGTCAACCTCGCGCGCGATCCCGACGGCCGTTCGGAGCTCGTGGCGTTGACCGGCCAGATGACCTTCCCGCAGGTGATCGTCGGCGAGCGCTCGATCGGCGGCTTCCGGGAGCTCGTCGAAGCCGACCGCGACGGCACGCTCGAGCGGCTGCTCGCGCCCTGAAGCCCTTCCGGCGGAAGGTACATCGGCCGCTCTGGAGCCGCTCTTCCCCTATGTAGCTGTTCGCGCCCTTGCGGCCGGTCGCCGCGGCCGCGGCTGGCAGCGCTCGCAGACGTAGGTCCCCCGACCGGCGGCGCGCATCTTCCGGACGGGGCGCCCGCACCGCGGGCACGGCTCGCCCTCCCGGCGGTGGACGAGGAAGCGATCCTGGAACGAGCCGCGCGCACCCTCGGCGTCGCGGAAGTCGTCGATCGTCGCGCCGCGGGCGTCGATACCGGCTTCGAGCGACTCGACCACCGCGTCCCTGAGCTCTTCGAGCTGACCACGCCTTAGTGAGCCGATCGGGCGCAAAGGATGGATGCGTGCGCGGAATAGAGCCTCGTCGGCGTAGATGTTCCCAACCCCGGCGACCCGCTCCTGGGCGAGCAGGAACGCCTTGACCGGTGCCCTGCGCCCGCTCGCGAGCGCTCGCAGCGTCTCGGCGGTGAAGTCGGGGCCGAGCGGCTCCACCCCCAAGCGCTGCGCGAAGTAGGCATCGCGCGCCTCGGATCCGAGCAGCACGACGCCCGTGCCGAAGCGGCGCGCGTCGCAGAAGAGGACCCGCGGGCCCGAGTCGATGAAGATCCGCACCCGCACGTACCGGCGGTCGTCCGCGTCCTCGCTTGCCGGGACGAGCAGGAGGCTGCCGGTCATGCGCAGATGCATGACGAGGTACACCTCGTCCTCCAGCTCCCAGACCAGGTACTTGCCACGCCGCTCCAGCCGCTCGATGCGCCGGCCGGTCACCGCGTCGTCGAGCTCCCACGGCGGCGCGGGCTCGCACCACCGCGGATCGATCACCTCCATGCGCTCGAGCACGCGCCCCTCGAGCGCGGGGGCAAGCTGGCGGCGGATGGTCTCGACCTCGGGTAGCTCGGGCACGATCCCAGCTTAGGGCCGGGGATCTGCCGCGAACGAGCGGCCCGGTAGCGAGCTCTCCTCCCCGGTCAACCAGTCGAGGGCGCTGGCACCGACCGCGGCCATCGGCCCGTCGCGCCGGTGGCCCGCCGCGCCCTCAAAGGCGGCCAGCAGCGGCACGTGCTCGCGCGTGTGGTCACTCCCCGGGTGGGTCGGATCGCAGCCGTGATCGGCGGTGAGGATCAGGAGATCGCCCGCCCGGAGTCGCTCCAGCCAGGACGCCACCGCGGCGTCGATCTCCCGCAGGCAGTCGTGGAAGCCCTCGACGTCGTTGCGGTGACCGTAGGACTGGTCGGTGTCCACCAGGTTCGTGAACACGAGCCCGCGCTCCAGCTCGCCGATCAGCCGGCTCGTGGCCGCTATCCCGGCAAGGTTGTCGGCGGCCGGGTGATCAGCGTCGACGCCGCGCCCGGCGAACACCTGCGCCACCTTCCCAACCGCGTGGACGGGCACTCCGCGACTCGACAGCTCGTCGAGGTAGGTCCTCCCGGGCGGCGCAAGGGCGAAGTCACGTCGCCCCGCGGTGCGCCGGAACGCATCGGGCTCGCCCTCGAAGGGCCGGGCGATCACCCGTCCCACGGCGTGCTCACCGTCGAGGAGTCGGCGGGCGGCCGCGCAGGCCCCGTACAGCTCCTCCGCGGACAGGACCTCCGTGTGGGCGGCGACCTGGAACACGGAGTCCTGCGACGTGTAGACGATCAGATCGCCGGTCTCGAGGTGCGAGGCTCCGAACTCCTCGATCGCCCGAATGCCCTCGCGGGCGGCGTTGCAGAGCACCCCTCGACCAACCGCCGCCGAGAACGCCTGGATCACGTCATCCGGAAACCCCTCGGGGTACGTGGGCTGCGCAGGCGCGGAGAGACCCATCAGCTCCCAATGTCCGGCCGTAGTGTCCTTGCTCGGACCGAGCGGCGCCAATCGACCGTGCACCACGGGACGATCGGCCGGCGGAACACCTTCCAGGTCGACGACGTTGCCGAGGCCCAGTCGGCCGAGGGTTGGAAGGCCGAGCCCTCCGACCGCACGCGAGAGGTTCCCTAGCGTGTTCGCGCCCTCGTCGCCGTAGTCATCGGCGTCGGGCAGAGCACCGCAGCCGCACGCATCGAGGACCACGACGAATGCCCGGCGTGGCTCGCGGTCCATGCGAGCGGTTCTAGCAGCCCTCGGGCGCCCTGCCCGCGGCGCTCCTCAGCCGATCGCTCGCGGGTGGGCCTTGAAGTAGACGTCCTTCAACCGCTCACTCGAGAGGTGGGTGTAGAGCTGGGTCGTCGCCACGTCTGCGTGACCGAGCATCTCCTGCACCGAGCGAAGGTCGCATCCTCCCGCCAGCAGGTGGGTGGCGAAGCTGTGGCGGAGCGTGTGCGGGCTCATTCGATCGGCCAGTCCGGCCCCGCGTGCGTGGCGCTGGACGATCTTGTAGAGCCCCTGACGGGTGAGCGGCCCCCCACGGAAGTTGACGAAGAGGTGCGGCTCGAGGTCGCCTTCCACGAGCTTCGGCCTCCCGCGGCTGAGATAGTCCCGGGCCGCCTGGGTGGCCGCCCTGCCGATCGGCACGAGCCGCTCCTTCGCGCCCTTCCCGCGTGCTCGGACGATCTGCTCCTCGAGATCGAGGTCCGACAGCTCGATGCCGATGGCCTCAGACGCCCGGAGGCCGCACGCGTACATGACCTCCAGCAGAGCCCGGTCGCGAAGGGCGGCGGGCTCCGTGCCCTTCGGCTGCTTGAGCAGCGTGTCGATCTCACCGCGGGTGAGAACGTGCGGCAGCCGGCGCCCGCGGCGCGGTGCCGTGACCGCCGCGGTGGGATCCGACTCACGGACACCCTCGCGGCGGAGGTGGCGGTAGAACGAGCGGAGGCACGCCGTCTTGCGATGGATCGTGGCCGGCGAGGCCCCGGCGCCCCCGTCGCCCCCCGCGAGCTCGGTGAGGAACTCGGCCACATCGGGTCCCGAGGCCTCGATCGCGGAGGTGTTGCGCTTCGCGAGGAAGCGGCCGAACTGAAGGAGGTCGGAGCGGTAGGCCTCGAGCGTGTTGCGGGAGAGGCCGCGCTCGAATTCGAGGTAGGCGAGGAAGTCGAGTACGAGGTGCTCGAACGGCTGACGCTGTGTCGCTGGTTGCGCCGCGGTGGCCATCGGAGAGTTGTTCTTCCGTTGGCCGGGGGTTCCTCTCACTGCAATCAGGCGGTCACGGAGCTGCGGCATCCCTTCTCCGGGGCTCGCTCGCTTCGCTCGCTACACGCCCCTGCGAAGGGATGCCTCCGCTCCGGCCATCGTGGGCGACGCTACTCCTGGGCGCCGTCGTGGCTGGTCAACCCTGGAGCAGTCGGTTCTTTAGGAAGAGCAGGCCGATGAGGGTCTTGGCGTCCCTGACTTCCTCGATCGTTCGGTCGAGGTCGCTAAGTGGGATCGCGTAGATCTCGATCCGCTCGTTCTCGCTCGCGTTGGCTTCCGTGTCGGTCAGGTCGGTGGCCAGGTAGACGTGGAGCTCTTCGTCGGTGAAACCGGGCGACGAGTAACAGGTGGTCAGCGGCTCCCAGGTCATCGCCGCCTTTCCGATCTCCTCCGCGAGCTCGCGCTTGGCGGTCGCGAGCGGGTCCTCGCGCTGCTCGAGCTTTCCGGCGGGGAGCTCGAGCAGGGATTGCTCGTTCGCCGCCTCCCTTGGCTGCGAGACCATGTAGAGCTGGTGGCCGTCGTGCGCCACGACGGCCACGGCGCCCGGGTGCTCGACGATCTCCCGCGTGACCTCGCCGTCCTCGTGGCGGAAGCGGTCCCTTCGCAGGGCGATCATCTTGCCCTCGAAGACCTGCTCCGAGTCGACGCGCTCAAAGCCCACGCAGCTCACCCCCCAGAACCGCGCCGCCGGCAAGGGCGGCCGCGAAGAACAGCTCGTCTTCCTCGACGTCACGACCCATGGTGCGCGCCGGGAGGCCCGAGGCCCGGTAGCCGTTCACCTCCACGTCGCCCTCCACGATCCGATGCTCGCCGGGGATCTCGCTGGCCTCGGCCGAGGATGGCACGGCGACGATGGCCGGCCTCAGGAGCAATCGGAGGACGGTTCGCGTGTGATGGGAGAGCCCGCGATGGCGCGTGCGCGCGTCGCCGGAGGACATGCGCGGCACGATGACGGTCGGGCATCCGAGCGCCATGGCGGCATGTGCCGTGTCGAGCGCCGCCAGGCCGCCGTGACCCAGGGCCGTCGCGGAACCGAGGATCCCCGGCCCGGGCCCGGCGATGGCGGCGTCCCAGCCGAGCGTCGTCAGGCCGGCGTGCAGGGCGCCGGCGACCGTGATGGCCTCGTGCTCGCCGCCGAACGCGGGCGCGGACGTGACGTGGTCGGTCAGGAGCTCGCGCTCGCGCAGCTCGGACACGACGAGCGAATGCGCGCCCGGAAGGGCACCGCCGGCAGTCTGCACATAGCCGACCCGCGCGCGCCCGGATGCCCTGGACGCAGCCCAGGCGACGCAGGGCAACTGGCCGTGAAGCCCGATCACCGCCACCGGCCTGCCGAGCGGCTCGTCGAGCCCGGGTGCCCGCTCCTCCACCGGGTGCACGGCGTGCTGCAAGGACGTGTAGTTGAGCTTCATCACATGCGCGTCCGGCTCGCCCTCACCGCCGAGCCCGCGCGTGAGGTTCGCGTGAACGATGTCGAAGCCGCCGCTGCCCAGCCCGAGGTCCCGCCCCGCGGTGTTGACTAGCACCTCGTCGCCGACCTCGATCGGACCGGTCAGCTCCCTGTACGAAACGCCGGGCCTCGGATCGCCGCCCACGTCGACGGTCAGTCGATCGATCCGCCCCTTCTCTCCGCGCGAGACCACGACTCCACGTCGGAGCCGAAGCCGCGTCACGCCCCCGCCGCCACGATGCCGAGCGCGACGTCGAGCATGGTCTCGAGAGCAGCTCTGCTCACCCGCTCGTCGGGCTGATGGTTACGCTCCGTTCCGTTCGCCACGTTCAAGCACGGCAGCCCGCGCTCCTGAAAGACGTTCGCGTCGCTCCCGCCGCCGGTGGCCACGTAGCGGGGCTCGATGCCTAGCGACTCGAGGGCGCCGGCCGCCGCGACCACCGGCGGGGACGATCGAGTGACGCGGTAGCCGCGGAACTGCTCGTCGACGATGGCCTCGACGTCGCACTCCGCGTCGCTCGCCACCTCGCTGAACGTGTCGACGATCTGCGTCACGACCGCTGTCGCCCGTTCGTGGTCGAGACCGCGAGCCTCGAGCTCGACGTGACAGCGCTCCGCCACCACGTTCGGAGCCGTGCCGCCCTCGATACGCCCCACGTTGGCGGTCGTGCCCTCGTCAAGGCGCCCGAGCTCCAGCCTCGAGATGGCCGCCGCGGCGGCGCCGATCGCGTTTCGCCCGCGCTCGGGGCGAATGCCGGCATGCGCGGCATGGCCACGGAATCGCCCCTCGATCCGGTAGTAGGTCGGGGCGGCCACGATCAGGTCGCCGATCGGCGACGCGTGGTCGAAGACGAACCCGAACTCGGACTCGAGCGGGGGACCGCCGAGCGCCTTCGCGCCCGCCAGCGCGCGCTCCTCGCAGGTCGTGAACACCAGCTCGATCCCCACCGGTGAAGAGCCGCCGGCCAGCCGGCGGGCGATCGCGAGGATCACCGCCACCGCGGCCTTGTTGTCCGCGCCGAGGACGCCGTCGCGCGCGTTCGTGAAGAACCCGTCCTCCTCGATCACCTCGATCGGCGCCTCGAGCGGAACGGTGTCCATGTGCGCGCACAACATGATCGTGCGGCCGCCTGGGGGGGCGTCGATCACCGCAACCAGGTTTCCGGCATCCGATCCGGTCGCGCTCGCGCTGCGGTCCTCGCGGACGTTCAAGCCGAGGCCGCGCAGCTCCGCCTCGATGACGTCGGCCACCGCCCGCTCGCGCCGCGACGGACTCTCGATGGAGCACAGGCGCTTGAAGTCCTCGACCAGCCGCTGACGGTCCCCCGCCGTGGCCCGCGGCGGCTCCGCGGTCGCGTCGCCGGCCCTCCAGGGCCAGGCCATCAGGTGGTGGTCGTCCGCTCCGCTCGGGTGGCGGTGATCGCGGAGTGCGGGACGACCGACCGCTCACGCGCGCGATCGATTGCCGCGCGAACGAACTCTCGGAAGAGGGGCTGCGGCCGCAGCGGCCGCGACTTGAACTCCGGATGGAACTGCGAGGCGACGAAGAAGGGGTGGTCGGGCAGCTCGACGAGCTCCACGAGCCGGTCGTCGGGGGACGTTCCGGAGCAGACGAGCCCCTCCCGCTCCAGGTGCCCGCGCAGGTGGTTGTTCACCTCGTAGCGGTGACGGTGACGCTCGTAGATGACCGCCTCGCCGTAGACCTCCCGCGCGCGGGTTCCCTCGTGGAGCTTCACCGGGTCGGCGCCGAGGCGCATCGTCCCCCCCAAGCTCCGGACCTCCTTCTGCTCGGGCAGGAGGTCGATCACCGGGTAGGGGGTCTCGGGATCGAACTCGGTCGAGTTGGCGCCGTCCATGTCCGCCACGTGCCTGGCGAACTCGGCCACCGCGATCTGCATGCCGAGGCAGATACCCAGGTAGGGGACGCTTCGCTCGCGGGCGAAGCGGGCCGCGCGCACCTTGCCCTCGATCCCGCGGATTCCGAAGCCGCCCGGGATCAGGATTCCGTCGCACGCGTCCAGCTGGCGCTCGGCCTCCTCGCGGTCGAGCCCTTCGGCGTCGATCCAGCGAACCTCCACCTTCACCCCGTGATTGAGGCCGGCATGGTTCAGCGCCTCGATCACCGACAGGTACGCGTCCTCGAGCTTCACGTACTTGCCTACGAGCCCGATCCGAACCACGTCGCTAGCGGCGTCGCCACGGGTGGCGAGCGACTCCCAGTCGGACAGGTCGGAGGGCTCCGCCTCGAGTCCGAAGTGATCGAGGATCACGTCGTCCACGCCCTCGGCGCGGAAGTAGAGCGGCACCTTGTAGATGGAGTCGACATCGCGAGCCGACACCGTCGCGTCGACCGGCACGTTCGCGAACAGGGCGATCTTCTCGCGGATCTCGCGCGAGAGCGGTCCCTCGGAGCGACACATGACCATGTCGGGCTGAACGCCGATCCGGCGCAGCTCCTGGACGGAGTGCTGCGTGGGCTTCGTCTTCAGCTCTCCGGCGTGGCCCAGGTAGGGAACCAGCGTGAGGTGGACGAACATGCAGCGATTGCGCCCGTGCTCCAACTGGAACTGGCGCAGGGCCTCGAGGAACGGCAGCGACTCGATGTCGCCGACGGTGCCGCCGATCTCCGTGATCACGAAGTCGACCTGCTGAGCTTCGGCGACCAGGCGGATCCGCTGCTTGATCTCGTCCGTGATGTGGGGGATCACCTGCACGGTGCCGCCTAGGTAGTCCCCACGGCGCTCGCGCCTGATGATCGTGTCGTAGACGGCCCCGGTCGTGACGTTCGACCCCCGCGTCGTGTTGACGTCGGTGAACCGCTCGTAGTGGCCGAGATCCAGGTCGGCCTCGGCGCCGTCCTCGGTCACGAAGACCTCCCCGTGCTGAAACGGGCTCATCGTGCCCGGATCCACGTTGATGTAGGGATCGAACTTCTGGAGCGTGACCTTCATCCCGCGCGAGACGAGCAGGCGGCCGATCGACGCCGCCGCGATGCCCTTCCCGAGCGCCGACACCACGCCCCCGGTGATGAATATGAACCTGGTCGGCGGCTGTCGATCACGCATGAGAGGCTCTCCCGAGCGAGTCTATCTGCCGCAATCCCGGCGTCCGGTCGATGAGCGCGGAAATCGACCGAAACTCGCCATACGCCGTCGCGAGCGCGATTAGAGCAAGCGCGACCGTCTGGCCGGTCGTGGAAAGCGTCAGGATCAGCCACAGCCCCGCGATCGCGCCAACGGCGTTCGAGCCCGTGTCCCCGAGCATCCCGCGCTCACGCAGGTCGAGCGGCAGCAGCACGAGAAGCGGGCCGAGGAAGATGCCGAGCGTCCAGAGCGGATGCAGGTTCAGCGATCCGATCGTGAGGCCCGCGCCGAGCAGCAGCAGCGCCTTCGCCGAGCGCCCCGGACGCAGGTCGAGCAGGTTGAAGAAGTTCGTGGCGAGCACGAGGACCGCCACGCCGAGCAGATACTCGCTCGCGCTAAGCCCCTGACCGCCGAGGACGTACAGGGCGAGGCCAAGCGAGCCGGCGGCCTTCAGGGCTCCGGTCGACAGGCGGCCGCCCACCGTCGCGCGCGCATGCCCGCGCCAGCCGCGCGGGCCCACGTCGGCGGTGGGGGGTCCCTGGCCCACGAGATCGTCGACCAACCCGAGCAGGGCCACGCCCACCACGTACGTGAGCCCCTGCCCGAAGGCGGAGGTGAACACGTCGTCGACCCCGAGCTCGCGCGCGAGGGCCAGCGGCACGAGGGCGAGCAGCGCGGCCACGATGATCGCCACCCCGGCCGGAAACGCCACCGCGGCGCCACGGTAGTTCTCACGGACAAGTCCTTGCTCGCGGAGGCCGCGCACAGCCGCGGGGACGATCAGTGCCGCGACCGCGAGGGATACGAGCAGCGGGAGCGACGGCACGGCCTGAACCTACCGGCGGCTGCGGACGGCCGGCTCCCCCGACGTGCGCGGACTCGGAAGCTCTGGTAGCGGCTCGTCGGCGGTGTCCTTGAAGCCGAAGCTTCCATCCGCGCCGGCGAGCGCGTAGACGAGTGCGAGCCTGCCGCCGGACAGGTCGACGCTGTCGACGCTCGAGAGGCCGCGTCCCGTATAGAACGAGATCTGGGAGGGCTCGGCATCGGACTCCTCGACGCCGACGGTGAGCACCCCCTGGTCGTCGAGGCCGTCGAGGAGAGCCGTCTCGAAGGCATCGGTCTCGGCCGAGGGCTCTCCCGTGGATCCACGGTGGTAGACGACCGCCGTGGCCTCCTCGTAGTCGCCGCTGAACTGCTCCGGCAGCTCGGTGGCGAGCCGCCGCGCCAGGCCATCGCCCCTCGCCACCGCGGTGGCGATTCGCCGACCGAGACGAGTCGCGAGCGCGGGGTCCTCCTCGGCGCCCTCGAATCGACCGCCGACAGCCCTCGCGAGCGCCTCGGTGACAGGGGGAGTGGGAAGTGAGGTGACGGAGTCAAGCCGCCCTCCCCCCGCCTCGACCGCCTCCCGCACCGAGGCCACCGTGTCCTCGGGCAGCGAGCCGACGCCGATCACGGCCACCCTTTCCCCTGAGAGCATTCCGCCGGCCAGCTCGGGGAGGACGTCCTGGATGAGCTCGTCGCGGCGCTCGAGGTCGGTGCCGGCCCGGTCGCTGGCCGCACGCGCCTCGACCACGTCCTGACGGAGCGACTCGCGCAGCCCGCGATCGGCGCGCGAGACCAGCGAGTCGCCGATCGTCACGCCGAGCAGGATTCCGATGGCGAGCGCGAGGAACACTGCCACGAGCGACAGGGCGTGATAGCGAAAGTCGAACAAGGACTGACTACTTCAGGCCCAGAAGGACCTGGAGCTTCAGCCACAGGAGCTCCAGGAAGGGCTCGAGGCTGGGCGAGGTCGCGACGACGACGATGAACGTCGCGAGCGCCGCGAGCGTGACCACGATGATCGGCCGTCGGCCGGCCGACGGCCGGTAGAGGCGGCTCACTCCCTTCGCATCGACGAGGATCTCGCCGACCCTCAGCCGGGTGAGGAAGGTGGAGGACATCCCGCGGCGATTCTTGTCGAGGAACTCGACGAGGTTGAAGTGCGATCCGACCGTGACGATCAGCTCGGCTCCCTTCTCCGCCGCGATGAGCATGGCCACGTCCTCGCTCGTCGCGGGAGCCGGAGCCACCTTGTAGGGAAGCCCGAGCGAATCGAGCCTGGCACGCCCGGGCGCCCGTCCGTCGGGGTAGGCGTGCACGACCAGCTCGGCGCCCGAGCTCAACGCGGTGTTGGTGGCGGAGTCCATGTCGCCGACGATCATGTCCGGCTTGAAGCCCTCCTCGAGGATGGCGTCGGCGCCTCCGTCGACCGCGACGAGCACCGGGCTCATGTCGCGCACGTACGGGCGCAGCATGCGTAGGTCCCTCTGGTGGTCGACCCCTCGGACGACGACCAGGGCCGGCCGGTCCCGGATCTCGGTGTCGAAGTCGGGAAGCTCGAGATGGCCTGCGAGGAGCTCGCGCTCCTCGAGGATGTGGGCCATCGTGTTCTCGGCAAACGCCTCGAGCGCGTCCCCGATGGTGCGGCGCGCCGCGTCGAGGGCGTGCGTGACCGACTCGAGGTCCTGCACCTCCCCGTCGCCGATGACCTCTTCCTCGCGCAGCAGCACGCCGCCTCTGACGGTCACGGCGTCACCGTCCCTGAGGATCCCGAAGAGATCCACCCCGGACATGTCGACCAGATGCAATCCGCCCTCGGCCAGGATCATCGGGCCCTGGTTGGGATAGCGCCCCGACGACGACGGGGCGACGTTCACGACACAGGCCACGCCGCTCGCCACCAGATCCTCCGCGGAGACGCGGTCGATGTCCTCATGATCGATGACCGCGACGTCGCCGGGATCCAGACGCTTCACGAGCCGCTTCGTACGCCGTCCGAGCCGAGCCTTCCCCACCACCTCTCGCGTGTGCGACAACTCCTTCGAGGAGCGCTGTGCCGCCTTCGGAGGGCTGCTTGTCGTGCGCGAAGCGGCCATGGCGGGGGGCACCTGAGTGTACGCTCCGGTCCGCCGCCCGGGAGGTGTCACGCCTCTGGATCAGGCCGCTGCGAGCAGCTCCTTCGCGTGCCTGCGAGCGCCTGCATCGTCCGTGTCAGCGCCGAGCATGCGGCAGAGCTCCTCGACCACCCCGGCGCCTTCGAGCCGCTCGACGGAGGCCCGGGCCACGCCCTCCCCGGGCTCCTTCTCAATGCGGAAGTGGTGCTCGGCGAGCGAGGCGATCTGAGGCAGATGCGTGATGCACAGCACCTGGGCATCGACGCTCAGCCTCCGCAGCCGCTCGCCCACCGCTCGCGCCGTCTGGCCGCCGATGCCGGCATCGACCTCATCGAAGACGAGCGTGTGACCGGCGTCGCCGCTCGCGACGCTCATCAGGGCGAGCATCGCGCGGGAAAGCTCCCCGCCGGAGGCCGTGTCGCGAAGTGGTGCTGCCGGCACGCCAGGGTTCGGGGCGATCACGAACTCCGCGCGCTCGTCGCCCGTCGATCCGCGTTGCTCGCGGGCGTGCAGGCGGACATCGAAGGCCGCTCCCTCCATCGCCAGGCTCGCCAGCTCCACTCGAACCCGCTCGGCCAGCAGCGGGGCGGCGCGTCGACGCGCGAGGGTGAGGGCGTCCGCCCGAGCGTCCTCCTCGGTCGTGGCGGCGGCCAGGTCCGCCTCCGCCCGCTCGAGCGAGATCTCGGAGAGCTCGAGCCGCTCGAGCTCCTCCCGGCAACGCCGCCCGTGCGCCAGCACGCTCGCGACGCTCCCACCGTGCTTGCGCTCCAGGCGGTCGTAGAGATCGAGCCGCTCCTCGACCTCGTCGAGCCGCCCGGGTTCCGCGGCGAGCTCGGCGCCGTAGCGACGGAGCTCGGCCGCGAGGTCCTCTGCCTCGAGCCGCAGGGCGGTGAGCCGTTCGACGATGCCGGCGAGCTGTGGGTCGAGACCCGCCGCGGCCTGCGCCTGACGCTCCCCGTCGGCGATCAGCGCCAGGACCCCGGGAGCGTCGGGCAGCTCGGGCGCCAACGTCTCGGCCGCCGCACCCGCGCCGGCGGTCAGCTCGTCGAGCCCCCTGAGTCGTTGCCGCTCGGCGGCCAGCGCGTCGCGCTCTTCCTCCGTGGGCCGGAGCGCATCGATCTCCTCGAGCTCGAACATCAGGAGATCCCGATCGCGGTCGCGCGCCCCGGCACGCTCGCGCAGATCCTGAACCTCCTTGCGAAGGACGAGTACACGCGCGTGAGAGGCGGCGAAGGCGCTCAGCTCGGCCAGGTGCTCGGGGCCACAGAAGCGGTCGAGCGCCTGGAGCTGCGCCGAAGCCAGAGTGAGCTTCCGATGCTCGTGCTGGCCGTAGAACGAGACGAGTCGGCCGCCCAGCTCACGGAGGTCCGACGCGGACGCCGAGCGGCCCTGGATGAACGCGCGCGTGCGGCCCTCGGCGCTTACGCGCCGCCCGAGCACGATCTCGTCGAGGTCGTCCGGAAGCCGCTCGCGAAGCTCCTCGAGCCCCTCTGCCGTGAACAGCTCGTCGGGGACGGAGAAGACGCCCTCGACGTACGCCTCCCCGGCGCCCGGGCGCACGATGCCCGAGCGTGGCCGCCCTCCAAGCAGGAGGTCCAGGGCATGGGCCAGCACCGTCTTCCCCGCGCCGGTCTCTCCCGTGATCGCATTCAGCTCGGGACCGAGCCGCAGCTCCGCGCGCTCGATGAGCAAGAGATTCTCGACGCGCAGCTCGAGCAGCACGCGCTGAGGTCTAGCAGCGGGGACCGACGGATGAGCGCTTCGCGCCGCGGATGTAGCGGTCCTGTCGAGCGCCTGTTGCACTCCGGGGAGGGAGCAGCCGAGGAGCAGGATCGCGTTCGAGTGCTGCCTACTGCCTACTCAGTACGCGATCCGCCCGAACTTCTCGCGGAGCCGCCGGTAGAACGTGGAGCCAGGCGTCTGAGCCAGGAGGATCTTGTCATGCTCGAAGCGGACCTCGAGATCGTCCCTCGGCGCGAGCGGACACACCCGGCGACCGTCGGTCGTGACGTCGACGCCATCCCGATCCGAGCAGTTGAGCACATGCAGCGGGGTGTCCGGCGCCACCACGACGGCGCGCGCGGTGAGGCTGTGAGGCGCGATGAAGGAGACCACGAAGCCCTCTACTCCCCATGCCAGCAGCGGGCCGCCGTTCGCGAGGTTGTAGCCGGTCGAGCCGACCGGGGTGGAGGCCACGAGGCCGTCGCAGCGCACCCTTCCCAGCTGCTCGTCCTCGACGGAGTACGCAAGCTCCGCCACCCGGGCATCGGGACGACGGTGAAACGAGATGTCGCCCGCGGCGCGGCGCGTACCGTCGTGCGTCTCGATGGCGAGTGCCGGCATCGAGACGGTCTCGAAGTCCCCGGACAGGACGCGCCTCAGCCCGTCCTCGAGCTCGCCATGGTCGACCGTCGAGAGGAAGCCGATAGCGCCGAAGTTGAAAGAGAACACGGGTACGCCGCTCCCCGCGAACATCCGCAGGGCCCGCAGGATCGTGCCGTCGCCGCCGAGCACGACCCCGAGCTCCGTCTCGGCGGCGGGATCGACGCCGAGGCTCAGGCCCTCGCGCTCCGTCAGGCCGTGCTTCTCGACCTCCTCCTCCCCGACCCGAACCTCGACGCCGGCGCCGGTTGCATCCTCCACCACCCGCCGCAGCGCCACGGCCGTGTCGTCGGGGTTCTGGTGGGTCAGGATGCTGATCGCGCGGGGCTTGCTCATGGCTCGGCATGCCAGGCGGCGGCATGGACGTCCCCGATCGAGCGCCGGTCGCCGCGGGGGGCGATCCATACGAAGGTCTCGCGGTTGCCGGCGGGCCCCGGTAGTCCCGACGGCTGGAACCCGAGCACCGTGTAGCCGAGCTCGATGACATGCGACCCGACCGCAACGAGCGCCGAGCGGCGGTCGTCCGAGGAGCGCACGACACCCCCTCCTCCGACTCGACTGCGCCCCACCTCGAACTGCGGCTTGACGAGCGCCAGGCAGTCGAAGCGATCGTCGGCACAGGCGAGCACCGCCGGCAGGACCTTGGTGAGCGAGATGAACGACACGTCGGCGACGATCAGGTCCGGTCGATAGGGCAAGAGCTCCGGCCGGAGAGCGCGTGCGTTGGTTCGCTCGATCACCGTGACGCGGTCGTCGCCGCGCAGCCGCCAGTCGAGCTGCCCGTAAGCCACGTCCACCGCCGTCACGTGCGCCGCGTCGCGCTTCAGCAGGCAGTCGGTGAAGCCCCCCGTCGAGGAGCCGGCGTCGAGGCAGCGGCGGGCGCTCACGTCCAGCTCGAGCGCGTCGAGGGCGTTGGCGAGCTTGACCCCGCCGCGCGAGACATAGTCGCGCCGGGGATCGATCTCGACGGCTACGTCGGTCGAGACGCGGTCACCGGGCTTGGCGGTCCGAGTGCCGCCCTCCCCGACTCGCACCTCGCCCGCCATGACCGCCGCCGCCGCGCGCGTTCGGGACCCGTATAGACCCCGCTGCACGAGCAGCGCGTCGAGCCTCGTCTTGAGCATCGGCGGAGCGTATCCGCCACTGACGCAGCGATTCGATCGGGCGTGTGATTCAGCTCACACACATCTGCGACCTGCCAGCTAGGTTGGTTAACCCTATGTTGCTTCGACTTATTCCTCTCCCGGTTCACGGAGCCCTCGAGCTGACGCTCGGGATGGCGGTCGCGGCCGCGCCGTTCGCCCTTGGGCTCGGGGCCGCCGGGATAGTCGCCGGCGTCTTCCTGGGCACCACGCTGATGGGACTCGCGCTCGGCGCGGGCGTCGGCGATGGAGCGGGTGCGGTCTCGCTGGCTGCCCACGCTGCCTACGACCGCGCGCTGGCGGTGGGACTGCTCGGAGCGGGGGCGCTGACCGCCCTTGCGGCTGAGCCCCGCGCCGCGGCCCTGTTCGCCGCCGCAGGACTGGCTCAGCTGGCGTTGATCGCGGTCACCCGATACAGCCGTAGCGCGTAGGTACAAGACTTCTCTCATCGATCACATACGCATCACTCCTCCCTCAGAGCGGCCCGCCTAACGGCGGGTCGCTCTTTTTCTTCGCCCGGCTCATGCGATCGATGTGGGCCGAGCCGATCCCCTAGCCGCGAGCGCGAACGCCCCCGGGCAGGCGGTCGGCGACCCGGCCGAGGCGCTCGGATATTTCCCTGGAGGGGCTCCACCGCGGCGGACGCGCCTGCAAGGCCGGCTTGGACGGCCTCAGGCGCTCTGGAGTACATGCGGCGGGTCGAGCACCGCCTCCGCCACGCGTTCGGCGATCGCCTGAGGGGTCAGGCCGACCTCCTCCCGGAGCAGCGCAGGCTTTCCGTGGACCACGTAGCGGTCCGGGAGCCCGAGCCGGAGGACGCGCGCCTCACCGAGCGCGTCGCGGTCCGACAGCGCCTCGATCACGCCCGAGCCGAAGCCGCCGCCGAGCACGTTCTCCTCGACCGTCACCAGAAGCTCGTGATCGGCCGCCAGCGACGCGGCCAGCTCGGCGTCGAGTGGCTTGGCGAAGCGAGCGTCGGCCACCGTTGCGTCGATCCCGTGCTCCTCGAGCCGCGCGGCCGCGCCGAGCGCGAGCGGCACGCCGTAGCCGTAGCCCAGGAAGGCCACACGCTCTCCCTCGCGAAGGAGCTCACCGCGACCGAGCTCGATCGGCGTCGGGCGTTCCGGCAGCGGGGCTCCCTCGGCTTCACCACGCGGGTAGCGGATGGCCACTGGGCCGTCGTCGTGGAGGAGGGCGGTGCGAAGCATGTTCACGAGCATCGCCTCGTCGCGCGGGGCCATGAGCGTGATGTGTGGTAGGCAGCGCTGGTAAGAGATGTCGAACGCCCCGTGGTGGGTCGGGCCGTCGTCGCCGACCAGGCCGGCGCGGTCCATCACGAACACGACGGGGAGCTGCTGGAGGCACACGTCGTGCACGATCTGGTCGTACGCGCGCTGGAGGAAGGTCGAGTAGATCGCCGCGACGGGCCTCATGCCCTGGAGCGCGAGCCCGGCGGCGAAGAGTACGGCGTGCTGCTCGGCGATACCGACGTCGTAGTAACGCTCCGGCATCTCCTTCTGGAGGATGTTGAGCCCGGTGCCCGAGTTCATGGCGGCCGTGATGCCGCAGATCCGCTCGTCGCGGCGGCACTCCTCGACGAGCGCCTTGCCGAACACGCTGGTGTACTGCGGCGCGCCCTTGGGCTGGGGCGCGGAGGCGAGCGTCGTCGGCGCCGGCGCGCCCTTGACGATCGACGACGGCTTAGCCGCGTGCCATTTCTCCATGCCCTCGAGACCGCCGTCCTCGGCGGGCGCGAAGCCCTTGCCCTTGACCGTCTTCGCGTGGACCACCACCGGGCGCTCCGCCTCGAGCGCCTCGCCGATCGCCTCGCGCAGCGCGGCGACGTCGTGCCCGTCGATCACCCCGACGTAGGCCAGATCGAGCTCCTCGAAGAAGAGGCCGGGGGCCCAGTAGGCCTTGAGCGATTCCTTGAGCACGGGCCCGAGCCGCTCGATCCGCTCGCCGATCCCGGCCGGGATCTTCGTGAGCCCGACCTCCACCTCCTCGCGCGCCTTGTGAAGCTTGGGGTGCAGCCGGACGCGGTTGAAGTAGCGCGACATGGCGCCGACGTTCGGGGAGATCGACATGCCGTTGTCGTTGACGACGATCACGATCGGTAGGTCCATGCCGCCCGCGTTGTGAAGCGCCTCGAAGGCCACTCCGCCCGTCAGCGCGCCGTCGCCGATGACCGCGACCACGCGGCCGTCCTCGCTCACGCCCCGCCGCATCGCCTCCTTGAGGCCCACTGCGTAGGAGACTGATGTCGAGGCGTGGCCGGCACCCATGATGTCGTGCTCTGACTCGAAGATCGAGCAGAAGGGAGCGAGGCCGCCGTACTTGCGGATCGTCGAGAGCTCATCGCGTCGGCCGGTCAGCACCTTGTGCGGGTAGGCCTGATGCCCCACGTCCCAGAGCACCTTGTCGCGCGGGGAGTCGAGCAGGCTGTGCAGCGCGACCGCGATCTCGCAGGCGCCGAGATTTGCGCCGAAGTGGCCGCCGATCTCGCCGATCGTGTCGATGATCAGCTCGCGGACCTCCTGGGCCACGTCCTGCAGCTCGGCGTCGGAGAGCCCGTGCAGGTCGTTCGGCTGGTTGATCTGACTCAGAAGGCTCATCGCTGTCTCGTGAGTATGTAGTCCGTGATCCGCTCCAGCGTCTGGGTCCGTCCGTCCGCTTCGGCGAGCGCGGCGCGCGCCTTGCGGTGTGACTCGTCTGCCAGCTCGCGGGCGCGCTCGAGGCCGAAGACGCTCACGTAGGTTCGCCTCCCGTGACGCGCGTCGGAACCATGCGGCTTGCCAAGCGCCTGCTCATCGCCCGTGACGTCCAGTATGTCGTCGACGATCTGAAACAGCACGCCCAGCTCCACCGCGAACCGGTCGTAGCCGAGTGTGGCAGGTTCCACCATTCCCCTCAGCAGCAGTACGCACTCGACGGACGCTCCGATCAGGCGACCGGTCTTGCGCTCGTGGAGGCGCCGAAGCGCCGGCCCGTCGAGCTCTCCGGTCGCCGTCACGTCCAGGTACTGCCCGCCGACCATGCCCTCTACGCCCGCGGCGGACACCAGCCGTCCGAGCGCCGCGAGCACATGCTCGGGCTGCCCCTCCTGACGCTCGACGACCAGCCGCAGCGCCTCGGCGAAGAGGCCGTCACCCGCGAGGATCGCCACGTCCTCGCCATAGGCCAGGTGACAGGTGGGCCGGCCGCGCCGGAGCTCATCGTCGTCCATCGCCGGCAGGTCGTCGTGGATCAGGGAGTAGGTGTGGACGAGCTCGAGCGCCGCCGCGAGCGGCATCACGTCGGCGGTCGGGCGCCCGAGCGCCTCCGCGGTGGCGAGAGCAAGTACCGGTCGGATGCGCTTCCCGCCGGCCAGCAGGGAGTAGCGCATCGCCTCCTCGAGGCCGGCGGTGGCGGAATCCGTGGCGAACGAGAGCCGCGCCAGGTACTCGTCGACCTCGACCTGGAGCTCGACCGGGTAGACCTCGAGGCGGGGCGCAGGCAGCGTCAAAGGAGGCGCTCCTGTTCGGGAAGGTCGGCTTCCGGAAGCTCCTCGTGGACCTCGCGCGAGCGGTGATCGAGGTCCGCAGCGATCTGTGACGCGAGCTCCGCGCAGCGCTGGACCACCGCCGCCGCCTCGGGCCCCTCTACTTGGCCGGCTTGCAGCTTGGTGGCCGCCGCCTCGAGCTCGGCCAGCGCGTAGTCGAGGTCGTCGCTCATCGCGCGGCCACTCGCTCGCGCTGAGCGGAGCCGAGGATGCCGTTCACGAACCCCGCGGCGTCGGCGGCGCAGAGCTCCTTCGCCGCCTCCACCGCCTCGTCGATCGCCACCTCGTCCGGCACGTCCGAGCGGTGGAGCAGCTCGTAGAGCGCCACGCGGAGAAGGTTACGCTCGAGCGGCGCGATGCGGTCGAGCGGCCAGTCCACGGCGTGACGCTCGATCAGGGCGTCGAGTCCGTCGCGCTCGGCGACTACGCCCCGCGCGAGATCGCGCGTGAACGGCGTCGCGTCCCGGGGAATGAGCTCCGCCAGCGGGCGGCCCGTGAGGTCCTCCTGGTACAGGGCCACGACGGCCGCCCTGCGCTGGTCCGCGCGGCGCATGACCTTACGCGCGCGCCACGTAGGCGCCGGAGCGCGTGTCGACGCGCACGCGGTCGCCGACGTTCACGAACAGCGGCACCCGAACGGTGACGCCCGACTCGAGCGTTGCCGGCTTGTCGCCCCCGCCCGAGGCGGTATCGCCCTTCACGCCGGGCTCCGTCTCGGCCACGGACAGCTCCACGGCGCTCGGTACCTGCACGTCGGCCGGCTTGCCGTCCACGTACAGCAGCTCGATCTCCTGGCTCGGAAGCACCCAGTTCAGCGCGCCGGAGACCTCGTCCTCGGGGATGGTCAGCTGGTCGTAGGTCTCCATGTCCATGAAGTGCGCCTCCGAGCCGTCCGTGTAGAGGAACTGCATCGTGCGCGTCTCGGTCCGGATGGGCCGGAACTTCTCACCGGCGCGAAAGGTCTTGTCGATCACGGCGCCGTCGGTCACGCGCTTCAGCTTGCTCCGGACGAACGCCCCGCCCTTTCCGGGCTTCACATGCTGAAACTCGACGATCTTGAAGACGGTCCCTTCGACCTCGATGTGCGTGCCGTTCTTGAACTGGTTGGTGGAGATCATCGGCGCCTAGTGTAGGAAGCCGGCGTTCTGGTCAGAGAGCACGCCTTCGTCGCGCAGCT
The DNA here is from genome assembly GCA_030447875.1 of Thermoleophilaceae bacterium. GTDB lineage: Bacteria > Actinomycetota > Thermoleophilia > Solirubrobacterales > Thermoleophilaceae > JAUJOA01. The sequence continues at coordinate 70,566 of JAUJOA010000002.1, read as the reverse complement.
TCTCGAGGTGGGCCTCGAGCGTCACTTCCGCGGCCGGCCGCAGCGCGGCGGGAACGTCGTCCCACGCGGCGTCGAGCAGCTGCTCGCGGGTGCGGGCGCCGGCGTCGAGAGCCGCGATCAGCTTCCGTTCGCGGTCGAGCCGGTGGTCGATGTACTCGTCGAGCTTTCTCGCCGGCTCCCACACGAAGGGACCGTGGCCCGGGCAGAGCACCTCGAGATCGAGGGCGCGCAGGCGCCGCAGGGAGTCGAGATAGGCCGCAAGCGATCCCCCGCCCGGGGCCACGAAGACGCTCCCAGCCCCGAGCACCGTGTCGCCGGTGAAGCAGATCCTCCCGTGCAGGAGGCAGACGTGCTCGGGCGAGTGTCCCGGGGTGGCCAAGGCCCTCAGCGGGCCCACCTCGTCACCGTCCCCCGGCGCGACGATCGGGACTCCCCCCGCCCGCTTGGAAAGCTCGGGGGCACCCTCGGAGTGGTCGTGGTGCTCGTGCGTCAGGACGATCCCCTCGACGCCGGCCGCCGCTGCATCTAGCACCGCCTCGAGGTGATGGCGGTCAGCCGGCCCCGGATCGATCACCCAGCGTTCGACGACGTAGGTGTTGGTGCCGTCGAGGGTGAGCGGCGAGGGGTTTCTCGCGGGCACGCGGACCACTCCGTCCGGCGATCGATCGTCCGGCATGCGGGCATGGTCGCAGCGCTGCCGGGCCGCCGCTCGTTTCGCCTCCCGTTTCCCCGGGTAGGCCGGTCTCGAGCCACAGAACGCGACAAGGAGACAGCGATGACCGATGAGACGATCGGGGCCCCGGGCGGCCCGGACAGCGACGAGGCCGGTGCCGCCGGGCGGGCGCCCGAGGACAAGGAAGGCAGCGGGGCCGGCGCTCCGCACACTAGCCCCGACGAAGGTCATCCTGGGGGGACGGGTGAGCGCACCGACCGCGACGTCGGAGGGCCCACGAGCCCCGACGACCCCACCGACGACGACGCCACGGGCGCCGGAAAGAGCATCCGCCCCGACGACGGCTTCGAGCCACACGAGTAGCCCCGCGTCCTTCCCACGGCGCCGCTCGCCCGCAGGCGGAGCGCCGGATATCAGCTAGGCGCCGAAGACGGCGAGGGTCGCCGTGAAGCCGTGAACGAAGTTGCGCTCGCCCACCGGGCCGATCTCGCCGGCGCAGAAGAACCCCGCGGTCGGGGCGCCGGAGAACGCGCGCTCCACCTCCGACGCATCGTGATCCGGGGTTGCGAACATATGAGATCCGCGACCGTTGCAGGTGAACAGGAGCGCGCCCGCGGGCGGCGCGTTCGAATCGCGGAGCCGGCTTGCGAGCGTCTCGCGCAGGTCGTCGTCGGCCGACTCACCGTCGCGAACCTGCATCCGTACGGTCTGACCGACGCGCACGCGCTCTCCCACCGTGACCGTCTGACCCTCGTCGTCGAGCCCCAGTAGACCGCGTACGAGGAAGTCGCCGCGCTCGTACTCCGGCTTGTTCTCGTCCACGACGATCCCGAGCAGCAGGCCCTGGGCGGCCAGCGCACGCTCACTCTGACTGAGCTCGGCGATCGCCTCCTTCAGGCGCGCCAGCGCCGGCCTGCTGGCGAGCTCGTGGATGACGTTCTCCTCTGCCGCCGTAATGACCATCTCCGGGCCGATGGGCCGAGCTCCCTGCGAGACGCAAGGGGTGATCTCAACTCCCGCGACCGCGACGCCGACCGCCCCCTGCCGCGCCACCTGGTCGTCATGAAGGAGCGCCGCGAGGCCCGGCCCTCCCCCAGCACTGGCCAGGCCGCCAAGCACCGGGAGCCCCGGATGGTCCTCGCCCAGCTGACCGAGGAGCGGCTCGATGGGAAACGTGTAGGGATCGGCCAGCATGATCAGGGCCTCGACATCGTCGAGGTCCGGCATCCCGGTGATGGCGACGGTCGACTCACCGGCGTTCACCGTCTCGAGATGAAAGCTCTCGACGCGCGCGCCCGGAAGCGAGGCCGCCCAGACGGCCACGCCCCCGGTCTCGAGCTCCCGCCCGGAGGCCACGACGCCCTGCGCGCCGCAGCCCACGAGCGCCGGGGCATCGAGGCGCTCGCGCACCGCGGCGAGCCCCTCGTCGAGCCAGCGAAGGTGCGTCGATCCGACGAACACGACCGCGAGGTCGGCGGGCGCTCCGTCGAGGCCGGCCGCCGCGCTCTCGGCGGCCGCGACGAACGAACCCGCGCCTCCGCCCGCGTCGGCCAGCCCGGTGGCGATTCGACTTGGCATGCCCCTATCTTGGCGATCGGAGACGTCGACGGTGGCGATCGTCCAGCGCGTGCGGCTCAGAGGAGGCGGCCCTGCCGCTCGGCCGGGGGCGGTCCCGGGTCCTGCCCGATGAGCTCGCGAAAGCGCCGCGCGGCGGTCGGCGCATCGTCGGAGCGGTTGTTGTTGAACATGACTCGCACCTGTTTCGCGTCCTCCGCAAGCCCACGCGCGCGGCCCGCGATCTCCTCCAGCTCGTCGTCGGCGTAGACCCACCCGAAGCGCTCGGCAACGGTCTTCCCGGACAGGTAGCCGTGCGTGTTGCGACCGTGCAGGCGCATGTATGCCAGGTCCTCACGGGTCACGGCGTCGATCGCCGGCATGATCGGCGCGTGGTACTCAGGCGGGGCATCGACCGAGACGAAGACGGCGCCGTGCTCGGACAGGAAGTCGAACGTGTCCTCGGCCTGAGTGCCCTCGACCCACCCGCGATGACGGAACTCGACGGCCACGACGCGCGGAGCCGACCGCTCGAGCAGACCGGCGAGCTCACTCAAGCGGTGCCGCCGCGGCGCAAAGGCGGGCGTGAGCTGAAGGAGCAGGGCGCTGAGCTTGCCCGCCTCCTCCAGCGGGGCGAGGGCGGCGAAGAGTTGGTCGAGCAGGGCGGCTTCGAGGTCCGGAGTCAGCCGGACCCGCCCGCGCTCGTTGACCTTCGCCTCGCCGCGGAGGTCGGGGGGAAGCGACTCGAGCGCCGCCGCGTGGCGTGACAGCAGGCGATGGAGCTTCACGTCGAAGGTGAACTCGGACGGGGTGACACAGCACCAGCGGGCCACGGTCGACCGCTCGGGCACCGCGTAGAAGCTCGAGTTCACCTCCACCGCGTCGAAGCGCTCGGCGTACCATCCGAGGCGCTCACGCGCGGGCATGCCCGTCGGATACCAGTCCTCGACGAAGCCGGGGTCCGCCCAGCTCGACGTCCCGACAACGATGCGGCCCGCCATCCAGCCGACGGTAGCGCCAGACCCGCGTCCCTGCCGCTACCCTTGCCGCTGGCCGCGTTCGATCGGTGAGAGAGGAGATCATGCACAGGGATGCCCAGTCCCCACCCGAGCCGGACGCGTCGCGGCCCACGGTCGACCCGGGTCTTCCGGAGCTCGTCGACGAGCTCCGCGCGGATGCCGCCGGGCTGAGACGGCATTACGAGGCGTTGGCAGCCGCGCTTGAGGAGCTGCCGGGGATCGGCGCCTCGGGAACACCCGCGCCGTCCGCCCTGGGCCGCTCGAACGGCCAGCGCGGTCCCGTCCGAATCTGGCGCGCGGGCCGGCGCAATGTCTTCCGCAGGCACCTCGCCTGAAGCATTTGGCGTCGCAGCGACGATGGCGCCGGTGAGCTTCGAGCTCGAGCGGTTCGAGCGACTCCCGGCGACCGAGACCTCGGTCCTCGTGCGAATCGCCGCTCGCTTCAGCTCGAGGTCCGACGAGCCGCTGGCGCCGATCGTGCTGTCCGTTCATAACCCCGAGGGAGCGTCACGGTTCGCTCCGCTTCCGGATCCGAGCGGCAGCTCGACCGAGCCCCAGGCCGGCGGGAGCGTCTGGCGAGCGGCGTTCTCGGTGCCGGTCGCGCTGAGCGAGGCCAACGAGACGGCTTATGCCCTCGAGACCGGCGCCGGCCTCAGCTTCGAGCTGCCCTCGCCACTGGAGCGCCCGCTTCGCGAACTGACCGATCGGCCCGGTGACGCACGCCCTCGCTCCATGCCGCCGAGCCCCTCCGGCGCGCCGGACGCCGAGGCGCTCGAGTCGGAGCGCCTCGAGCTACAGACCGAGCTGGCCCGGGTCCGCCGGTTGGCCCAAGCGGTCGAGTCCGAGCGCGCCGGGCTGGAGCGCGCTCGGATGGAGGCCGAGCGCTGGGTCGCGGAGGGCGCGGAGGTCGAGCGGCGGATCGTGGAGGCGCGGGAGGCCCTGGATGGTCAACGCGCGGACCTGAGCCGTGAGCGGAAGTCAATGCACGCCGATCAAGAGCGGCTCGCGCGCTCGCGTGAGGAGCTCGACCGTGATCGAGATGCTCTGCGGCGCGATCGCGAGCAGCTTGCGAATGTCGCCGCGGCGCGAGAGGTCGAGCCGCCGCACCGGGTCGAGGTGAGCCCGGAGCTGGCCGACGCCCGCGCGGAGGCGGGGGCCGAACGAGAGCTTCGCTCGGTGCTCGAGCGTCAGCTGGACGCACAACTCCAGGAAGATCGAGGAGACCAGGAGACGCTCGAGCGGCAAGCCAAAGAGCTGGAACGCGCGTGGGCGGCAGTCGAGCGCCAGATGGGCGAGGTCGCCGAGCTCCAGACGCGTATCGCCGAGGCGCGGCAGACGCTCGCCGAGGTGGTCGCCCGGGAGGAGCTCGAACGCGTCGAGCGAGCACGGCTGGAGGAGGAGCTCCAGGCCCGGCTCGAGGGCGAGGACCCCGAGCTGGCGTTGCGGCTTCGAGAACAGCAGGAGGCCCTGGAGCGCCTCCGGCTCGAGGCGGTCCACGGGGCGGAGAAGGCGCGTGACCTCGAGCGACGTATCGCCCAACTCGGGCTCGCGCTCGAGCGAACCTAGCGCCCCCGGCGGCCGAAGCTATGGGCGGCCGGGGCGACAGCACGTAGGTCCGCGGTGTCCGGCTCGTCCGTGCTCCACATGCGCCGGGGTTCGATGTGCCTGACCTCGCCGAGCGGGAGATCCGGTCGCTCGAGCCGCTGCACGGTGTCGACCACGATGTTCGTCACTCCCTCCTGGCGCTCGAGCTTCCCCCCCGCCAGCACGAGCGGCTCGGCGCGCACGGCCAGCCGACAGCGGTCATAGATCGGTGGCGGCACGATCAGGTTGATCGGTCCGTGCTCGTCCTCGAGCAGCAGGAAGGTGACGCCCTTCGCGGTCGCTGGACGCTGGCGGGCCACCACGAGTCCCGCCACCCTGACGCGCGCACCGTGTGGAGCTCCCTCGAGCGCGGCGCTTGAGCGAACGTCCTCATCGAGCGCCGGCCGCATCAGCTCGAGTGGATGCTCGCGAAGCGTGACCTTCGTTGAGCCGTAATCGGCGAGCAATCGCTCCCACTGGGTCATCTCGGGCAGCGCCGGCGGCTCGGCCGGCTCGAGCGGCAGGGCGAGCTGGGTCCCATCGCGCACCGCCACGCCGGACGCCGAGGTGCCGAGCAACCACAACGCCCGCCGCCGCGCGCTCTCGGCGGAGCCATCTACCTCCGCATCCCTCACGAGCGAATCGCACGCCCCCGCCCACGCCAGCCGCTCGAGCGCATCCCCTTGAGCCGCGCACCGCGCCGCGAGCTCGGACACTGACTGAAAAGCGCCACCCCGCTCCCGCTCCGCGACAACCCCCCGCACATCATCGGCCCGAACGCCGGCCACGTACCCAAGGCCGATCCGCACGGCGAGCGCAGAGACGGCATCTGGTGAGGACGCGGATTGAGAAGCGGCCTCGAACCCCTCGCTCTCAACAAGACCGGCGGTGCGTTCCGGACCTGAGCCGTGGACGTGAGCCCGGGCGCTAATCGGGCGGGTGGCGGCGGTAGGACCCTCTCGCGAAGGCGTCAAGAGTGAGGGCGAAGCCCGAACGGAGCCGGAGTCGAGAGGGTCCGGACGCCGGCAGGACCCGCCCGCCACAAACGCAACGGGCTCCACCGTGCACTCGGCAGCGCTCGAGGAAATGCACGGAGGCAACACCACTATCCCCCGCCTCTGCGCCTCATGCACCAACGCATCCGCCGGATAGAACCCCATCGGCTGCTCGTTCAACAGCGCGCACAGAAACTCCGGCCCGTAGTGCACCCGCAGCCATGTCGACTGATAAGCGAGCAGCCCGAACGCCGCCGAGTGCGCCTTCGGAAAGCCGAAGCCCGAGAAGCCCACGATCTGCTCGTAGACGCGCTCGGCGACCTCGCGCGACGCCCCGCGCGCCACCGCGCCCTCGAGGAACTGCTGCTCGTAGGATCGCATCGCCGCCTCCGACCGCTTGCGGCTCATCGCGCGCCGCAGGCCCTCCGCCTCGCTTGGCCTGAAGCCGGCGAACGCCATCGCCACCTCGATCACCTGGTCCTGGAAGACGATCGCCCCCAGCGTGTCGCGCAGCACGGGCTCGAGGGAGGGATGCTCGTAGGGCACTTCATAGGCGGGGTCCGCGCGCAGCGCCTTGCGCCGTTCGATGTAGGGATGCACCGCGCCGCCCAGAATCGGCCCGGGCCGCACGAGCGCCACCTGCACCGTCAGATCGTCGAGCGACTCGGGGCGGGTGCGCTTCAACATCTGCATCTGCGCGCGGCTCTCGATCTGGAAGACGCCCATCGTCTCCGCCCGCTGGATCTCGGCGTAGACCTTCGGGTCGTCGAAGGGGATGCGCGAGAGATCGATCCGCTCGCCGCGCGCCCTGGCGATCCGCGCGACGCAGTCCTCCACCGCGGAGAGCATTCCGAGCCCCAGCAGGTCGATCTTCACGAAGCCGGCGTCGGCGCAGGAGTCCTTGTCCCACTGCACCACCTGCCGCCCCTCCATGGCCGCCGGCTGCACCGGGCACATGTCCACCAGCGGCTCGGTCGAGATGACCATGCCGCCGGGGTGCTGGCTCACGTGACGTGGCAGGTTCGTGGCATCGGCCATCAGCCGAACCAGTGCGCGCCAGCGCGGCGACTCCGCGCGTTGCTCGCCAACGGCCTCGAAGATGTCGCCGCCCGCAAGATCGAAGCTGAAGGGATCGGACGAGCGCGCGGAGCGCTCGATCTCTCCGGGCGGTAGTCCGAGCGCCTTGCCGAAGTCGCGGATTGCCGAGCGCACGCGGTAGGTCGGGAACGAGGCGATCAGCGCCGAGCGGTCGTGCCCGTAGCGCTCGTGCACTCGCGGGATCAGGACCTCGCGGATGTCGCGCGGAAAGTCGAGGTCGATGTCAGGGAGCGCCTTCAGATCCTCGTTCAGGAAGCGCCCGAGAAAGAGCTCGTTCTCGACCGGATCCACGTGCGAGAGGCCGGTCAGGTAGCAGACGATCGACGAGACGCTCGACCCCCTCCCCCGACCGGGCGGCAGCGTCCGTCGTGCCGCATCGGCACCACGAACCTCGCAGGCCACCTCGCGCGCCAGCTCGAGCAGGTCGCGGTGGAGCAGGAAGAAGCCCGAGAGCCCGAGCGAACGGATGATTCCGAGCTCCTCCTCGAGCCGCCCGATGGCCTCGCCACGGGTGGAGCGACGGCGGTAGCGATCGCGGAGCTCCGCGCGGCAGATCTCCGCCAGCCGGCGGTCGGCCGTGGGATCCTCGGCGCCCGGATAGCGGTAGCCGAGGTCGCACGTCAGGTCGAAGCTGAGCCGCTCAGCCAGCCGGCCGGACTCCTGCACCGCGTCGGGGTGGTCGGCGAAGCGCTCGGCCATCGTCGCGGGCGAAGCGAGCGCGTGCGAGCGGTTGCCGCGGCGAAGCGCCTCCGACTCCTCGAGCGTGGTGCCATGGCGCACGGCGACGAAGGCGTCCTGTAGCGGCGCCCGCGAACGATGGTGCACATGCACGTTTCCGGTCGCGACGCACGGCACGCCGAGCCGCTCGGCAAGTCCCGCGAGGAGGCGGTTGCGGCGGCGGTCGTTGCGCGCGAACGGACGCTGGAGCTCCACGCGGAAGCGGCCAGGGCCAAAGGTCGTCAGGAGGCGCTTGCCGGTCGCGGCCGCGGCGGCGTGCTGTCCGCGCTCGATGCGCGCCGCCAGCGCCCCGTCGGCCGCACAACCCGAGAGGCAGACGAGACCGCCCGAGTGCCGTTCGATGGCCTCGAGCGAGATTCGCGGCGAGCTCACGGGCGCGCGGATGCTGCCCCCCGCAGAGGCCTCGCCGGAGGGCGGCCCTCGCGTTCCCTCGTGCGCGGTCGTGATCAGCCGGCAGAGGTTGCGATAGCCGGTCCGGTCCTCGCAGAGAAGGGTGAGGTGCGAGCCGTCATCGAGGGTCAGCTCGGCGCCGGTGATCGGCCGCACGCCGAGCGGCTTCGAGGCCTCCGCGAACTCCATCGTCCCGGGCAGGCCGTCGTGGTCCGTCAGCCCGAGCGCCGTGTGCCCCTGCTCCGCCGCCGCGGCGGCCAGCTCGACCGGATGCGAGGCACCGTCGAGGAACGAGAAGGCGGAGTGGCAGTGGAGCTCTACGTATGGCATGCGAACGTATGTTCGCATGCCACCGGAGCGGACGCAAGAAGCGGACGCTCAGGGCTCGAAGCGTGCGAGCCCTTCGAGCACCTCTTCGACGCGGCCGAAGTCGGGATCGGCCTCGCGAGCGCCTACAGAGCCGTCAGGAGCGTCTCCGCCGACTCGGGGCAGAACTGACTGCCCGCCTTGTCGGCGATCTCCATGCGCGCCTCTTCCGCGCTGAGCGCCTTGCGGTAGGGCCGATCGCTCGTCATGGCGTGGTAGGCGTCGCAGACGAAGACGATGCGGCTCGCCACCGGGATCTCGTAGCCGCTCAAGCCGTCGGGATAGCCCTTTCCGTCCCAGCGCTCGTGCTCCGAGCGGACCGCCGGTGCGAGATGGCGCAGCGAGTCAATCGAGCTGATGATGCGCGAGCCGATCTTCGGGTGCTCCTTCATCGCCACCCATTCCTCGTCACTCAGCGGTCCCGGCTTGCTGAGGATCGAGTCGGCGATCCCGACCTTGCCGATGTCATGGAGAAGCGCGACCTGCTCGATCTCGCCGACCTTGGCCTCGGGGAGACCGATCCGGCGCGCGCAGCCCACGGCGAGGCCGACGACCGCCTGCACATGCTCGCCCGTGTAGTTGTCGCGGGCGCCGAGCGCGGCAAGCAGCGCCTCGAGTCCCTGGGCCTGCGAGCGCATCCGGCTCAGCCGCTCGTCCGTCTCCTTTCGCTCCAAGGCCTGCGCCACGAGCCGGCCCAGCACGTGCATGAACCGCACCTCGCGCGCGGCGAGCGCGTGATTGGTGTCGTGATCCAGGCAGCAGAGGGTGCCGTAGAGCTCACCGCTCGAGAGGTGGATCGGCACTCCGATGTAGGAGCCGATCGCGGCCGTCTCCGTGACCGGCAGGCAGGCGAGCGCCTCGATGGCGGGCGCGTCCTCGACCACGTTCGAGATGTCGCCCTCGACCATGCGCTGACAGTAGGTGCCCTCCAGCGGCATCGACTGGTCGGGCTCCACGCCGAACGACCGGGAATCGCCATCCAGGTGGCGGAACACCTGCTGGCCGTCCGTGAACTGCGCCACGTAGGCGATGTCCATCTCGAGCATCTCGCGAGCGGTCGCGGGGATGCTCTCGATCGTGTCGTTGGCGGCGTCGAGGGTGAGCTCTTGTAGGGGTTGGTTCACGGATTCCTTTCCGGTCCGGCGGGTTCTCCAGATACGCGCCCGTCACCACTATGGGTGACTTCCGCACGGCCTGCTTCGCAGGGAGTCAATGCCCAGCTGCATCTAGCTCCGCTGCGAGTACCACTCCCCGCTCAGGAGATCGCGGAACACGACGGCGTTGCGTCCGTCGGCGAGGACCAGCTCGAAGTAGCGTCGCCGAAGCGGGCGGCCGGTCCACCACCGATCCTCGACCACCCACTCCTCGGCCACCGCCTCGACCGGCGATCCTCCGAAGGCAAGCGGCACGCCGCCCGGTCCGGCCGTGACGGCGACCGGTCGGGGCGCCGCCAGGCGGCGTAGATCGCTCATTCGCGCTCATCCTCGACCGGGTAGGGCGCCAGGGTCGCGCGCCGTTCGGGCACCCGCGAGTCGGGGTCGACCTCTAGCACGCGCAGTGCCGCGGCGTGGCCGGCCGCCTGGCGCGCCTGGCGAACCGCCTCCCCCAGACGAGCCCGGCGGACCGCGGCCGGCTCCTCCAGCAATCGCCCTTGATCATGTGCCGGCGGCCCGAAGGCCTCCACCTCGACGCCGATCGACTCGGCCGGCGCCGGGAGCTCAGCGAGCCGCGGGGAAAGTGCTAGCCGCAGGCGCACCGGGTCGGCGCTCGCCCGGCGGAGCGTCGTGCGCGCGCGCCAGGTGCCGCCCTCCACGAAGCGGGCGAAGACGGCGAGCGAGCGCAGCGAGCGGCCGCGGCGCTCCGACCGCGCGAGCACTCGAGCGATCAGAAGCTCGAGCGCGCGCTCGAGCTGCGGTCCGGAGGCCGCCTCCGGGAGGGCCAGCCGCTCGACGACGGGCTCGGGGGGACGGCGCGGATCGAGCTGGGTGTCACGCCCCTGTGCGAGGTCGAGCGCGAGCAGCCCCGGGTGGCCGAAGCGCTCCGCCACCGCCGCGGCCGGTAGATCGGCGAGCTGGCCGAGCGTACTGAGGCCGAGGCGCTCCAGAACGTCGGGCAGCTCGGCGAGCTCTGGGCGTGAGCGCAGAAGGGCGACGGGCAGTGGGGCGAGAAACGCCCTTGCCGCACGATCCTGGACGATCTCGGTGGAGCGGTGCCCGGTGCGCCGGCGCCCCCGCGGGCGCATGTGCGCGGCCACGGCGTACGCCGTGAAGGCCGTCAGCCGCGCCGGGCAGCGTGCGGCCGAGCATCAACCGTGTGGCCGCCAAGACGTCCTCCAGCCGCCCGCCGTGGATGCCGCGCAGGCCATCGGCGGCGAAGAAGGCGGCGCCCGGCGCATCCGACTCGACGCTCGCGCCGATCTGCTCTAGGCGGTCGAGCAGACCGCTCCAGAGCATCCGAACTCCCTCCGGGTCGGGTGGGACGAGCCTCAGCTCGGGGCAGCGCGCCAGCGCCTCCCCCACGCGCATCCCCGGCACGACTCCGAACGCCTCGGCCGCCGTCGAGGCATCCCCCACGCTCTGCTCGCGACCGGCCTCGGGCGCGAGCGCCACCGGCTTCCCGAGCAGTGCCCGCCGGTCGCCCACCGCCCCCAGGAGGGGGAGGCGAGGGAGGAGGACGCATACGATCATGGCGAACGTATGTTCGCATAGACCGCAAGCGCCTACTCGAGCGTTATGAGCTCCTTGGGGAAGCTCGTGAGCACCTCGCAGCCGCCGTCCACGACTACCACCAGATCCTCGATCCGGACGCCGTAGGCGCCCGGAACGTAGACGCCCGGCTCGACCGTCACGGCGTTGCCGGCCACGAGCTCTCCTTCCCCCGCCTGCGAGAGGCGCGGGGCCTCGTGCACCTCGAGGCCCACCCCGTGCCCGAGTCCGTGCCCGAAGCGGTCGCCGTGCCCCGCATCCGCGATCATCTCGCGGGCGAGCGAATCGACCGCTCGACAGCCCGCGTCCGCCTCCACAGCCGATCGAGCACGCGCCTGAGCCGCGCGAACGAGCTCGTAGACGCCGGCGGCATCGTCCGAGAGCCGCCCCGTGGCGAACGTTCGCGTGCAATCGGAGCAGTAGCCGTCGACTACGCAGCCGAGGTCCACGACCACGAGGGTGTCGGCGGGGATCGGCTCCTCGCTTGGCGTGGCGTGCGGCAGGGCGCCGTTCGCCCCCGCGGCCACGATCGGCGGGAACGACGGCTCGAGCCCCCGTTCGCGCATCTCACGCTCGATGTCACGAACCACGTCGCGCTCGCTGCGACCGGTCAGGCCACGCGCTCGCAGGTGCTCGAGGATGCCGGTGCCGGCCGCCGCCGCCTCGCGCATGGTCCGAAGCTCGTCCGCGTCCTTGACGGCGCGAAGACCCTCGACGAGGTCGCCGGCCGGTGACAGCTCCAAGCCGTTCGGCAGCGCCTCGGCGAAGCGGGCGTGCTGGCGCACGGACACGTGATGGTCCTCGAAGCCGACGCGCTTCGCGCCCGACTCGGCGAGTCGCTCGACCGCGTCCTTGAAGAGATCCTGCTGCCCGCGCATCTGCTCGAACCCCGTGACCTCGTGCTTGGCTCGCTCCACGTAGCGGAAGTCCGTCAGGAACAGGCGAAGGCCGTCGCCGACCACGCAGAACCCGTTCGTGCCGGTGAAGCCGGAGAGGTAGCGCACATTGATCAGGTTGGTGACCACGAGCGCGTCGAGCTCGCTCGCCGTGACCAGCTCCGCCAGCCGGTCGGCCCTCGACGCGCTCATCGCTCGAGCTCCGCCTTGAGGAGCTCGAGGGCGTCGCGGTAGCCGTCCACCCCGCGCCCCTGCACGCGCCCCGCGCAGAGCTCCTCGATCACGGAGAAGCGCCGCCACTCCTCGCGGTCGTCGACGGCCGAGATGTGGACCTCGATCGCGGGCAGCGCCGCCACCTCGAGGGCATCGCGGATCGCGTAGGAGTAGTGGGTCCAGGCGCCGGGATTCAGCACGAGCCCGTGGGACGTCTCGCCGGCCCGCTGGAGGAACTCGCAGAACTCACCCTCGTGGTTGGTCTGTGCAAACGACGGCTCGAGCCCAAGATCGACCGCGAAGCGCCTCACCTTGACCTCCAGCTCGGGGAGCGTCATTCGGCCGTAGTGGCTTGGGTCGCGGCGGCCGAGGGCGTCGAGGTTCACGCCGTGGAGGATCTCCACGCGGTTCCTCATCCCGCCCATGCCTCCTCCACGGCCGCGCGGAGGTCGCGCTCGTCGATCTCATGGCCGTGGGTGACCCGTCCGGGTCCCTCGACCAGCACGAACGGGACTCGACCGCCGCGGCGCTTCTTGTCGAGCTCGACGCGCGCGAGCACCTCCTCGGGCCGCGCCCCCTCGAACCTGAGCGGCAACCCGCGGGCGGACAACAGCTCGGCCGCCTGCTCCCTGAGCTCATCCTGACCGGACAGGCGAAGCGCGCAGAGGAGCCCGATCGCGACCGCCTCCCCGTGGCGGTAGCGGGCGTAGCCGGTGGCGGCTTCGATCCCGTGAGCGACGGTATGACCCAGGTTCAGAGCCTGCCGCGGCCCATCGTCGCGCTCGTCCTCGGCCACGATCGCGAGCTTCGTTCGAAGGCACCCGACGATCATCTCCTCGTCCGGATCCGCGCCGGCGCGCACCCGCTCCCAGAGCGCCCCGCCGCCGATAAGCGCCGTCTTCAGAACCTCGCTGTAGCCGGCGGCGCGCTCGGCCGCCGGCAGGGTGTCGAGCGCGGCGGGATCGAGCAAGACGCTCGCGGGCTGGTGATACGCACCCACGTAGTTCTTCGCCTCGGGCAGGTCCACGCCGGTCTTGCCGCCGTAGGCGGAGTCGACCTGCGCCACGAGCGTCGTTGGCACCTGAACGCAGCGGATCCCGCGCTGATACACGGCCGCGCAGAAGCCCGCCATGTCGCCCACGACGCCCCCGCCGAGGCCCACCACCACGTCGTCGCGGCCGAGTCCCGCGCGGGCCATCGCGCGCAGAAGCTCCTCGGCGCGCGGCAAGGTCTTCTGGGCCTCCCCGGCCGGGATTGCACCCCGCGCGTCGGCGGTCACCGCATGGTGCCGCTCCACGTTCTCGTCCGTGACCAGGAAGCGGCGCCCGTCCTCGGGGTAGAAGAAGTCCGCGGCCAGGATCCCGCGCCCGATGAACACCGGATAGTCGCCCGAGCGAGCATCGGCCCAGATCAGGCGCGCGCGCGGCGCGTCGGCGCCGGCGAGGAGTCCGTGCAGTGCGACGAGCGCCGGGAACGCGCGAACGGGGGCCTCCCGGTCACCGCAAGGAAGCACGGCGTCGGCCGCCTCTGCGTAACCCGCCGCGCGCTCGGCGTGCAGCGCCTCGAACGACTCGCGATCGCGCGCGAGCGGGCGCCCGCCACCCGCGGCACGGGCCCACGCCTCGGATGGATCCACCTCGAGGTGGACGACGGTATGCGGCTCCAGCGCTTTGCGGACCGCCGCGGAGCCGAGCGCGCCGCCACCGAGCGCCACCACGAGGGCATCCGAACGCGCGAGCAGGCGCGTGACGACCCGCTCCTCGCGCTCACGGAAGGCCGCCTCGCCGGCGCGGTCGAAGAACGACTCGAGTGGCTCACCGAGCTCTAGCTCGAGCTCCCGGTCGGAGTCGAGTGCCTCGACCCCGAGCCGCCCCGCCAGCGCGCGGGCCGCGCTCGACTTGCCCGCCCCCATGAAGCCGACGAAGACGAGTGCGCGGTCGCTCATCCTCCCCGCCGCGGTCCCCTTGTCCCGGACTAGCGCCTCCAACCGATGCGCTCCTCGTAGGCCCGCAGGGCCGCCCGAGCGTCGTCCAGGTGGTCGCCGCCGAACTTTTCACGGTACGCCGAGCCGAGCACCAGCGCCACCATCGCCTCCGCGACGACGGCCGCCGCCGGCACCGTGCAGGAGTCGGTGCGCTCGCGCAGCGCCTGCGCGGGCTGCTTGCTCGCCAGGTCGACCGAGCGGAGCGGCTTCGTGAGCGTGGGGAGCGGCTTCATCGCTCCCCTCACTACGAGCGCGTCGCCGGTGGTCATGCCGCCCTCGAGCCCTCCCGCGCGATTGGTCTCGCGGTAGTAACCGCGCTCCTCGGACCAGAAGATCTCGTCGTGGGCCCGCGATCCCACGATTCCCGCGAGGCCGAAGCCCTCGCCGATCCCGACCCCCTTCATCGCCTGAATCGACATGATCGCCTGGGCCAAGCGGCCGTCCAGGCGCTCCTCCCAGGACACATGCGATCCGAGACCCGGAACGACGCCGAAGGCGCGCACCTCGTAGACGCCCCCCAGCGATTCGTTCGCCTTGCGCGCCGCGTCGATCTCGGCCACCATCGCCGCGGAGGCGTCTCCGTCGAGGGAGCGCACGGGAGATTCGTCGACGCCTTCAAACTCGGCGGGCGTGAGGTCGTCGCGCGCGCGCGCCTCGACCGATCCGATGCTTAGCACGTGGCTCAGGACCTGTACGCCCAGCGCCCGCAGGAACACCTTGGCTAGCGCTCCGCAGGCCACACGCGCGGCGGTCTCGCGCGCGCTGGCGCGCTCCAGCACGTTCCTCACGTCGGTGAAGCCGTACTTCTGGACCCCGGCCAGATCGGCGTGTCCCGGGCGCGGAAGATGGACTTCGTCGACAGCGGCGGCGACCGGCCACGGGTTCATCCGCTCCTCCCAGTTCGCGTAGTCGCGGTTCTCGACCCGTAGCGCCACGGGGCTGCCCAGCGTGCGCCCGTGACGAAGGCCGGCGGTGACATCCGCTCGGTCCTTCTCGATCTTCATCCGGCCACCGCGTCCATGGCCGAGCTGCCGGCGGCGCAGGTCGCGATCGACGTCGTCGGGCTCGAGCTCGAGGCCGGCCGGGAGGCCCTCGAGCACCGCCACGAGCCCCGGACCATGGGACTCGCCGGCCGTTGTGAAGCGAAGCGCCATCGTGCGGCTAACCCTACTGGCGAGGTGCTCCTCGGCCGGCCACGAGAGGCCGCTGTGCGAGCGGGCTAGCATCCTCGCGCCCATGGACCTTCGGCGCGGCCTCCTTCTGCTGGCGATCACCCTTCTCGTCGTCGCCGGTGTCTCCTCGCTGCTGAGACCGGCTCCCGAATCGAGCGACGCCCCGGCCCCGCCCCCCGCGGCGCCGGATGACTCGAGCGAGTCGGCCGACGAGCCCAGGCGAATCAAGTTCACGGCCGCGGCCGGGTCGCCCCTCGACCGGCCGAGGCCCAAGACGGTCGAGGCCGGCACTCGCGTGATCCTCACCGTCACGGCCTCCGAGCCCGGCCTCGTAGAGCTCGATGGCCTGGGGCGGGTGGCCCCGGCGGAGTCGGGCACACCGGCGGTGTTCGACCTGCTGGTCGACCGCCCGGGGCGCTTCGACGTGGTCTTCAAGCCGACCGATGGAATCGACCGGCGAGCGGGGTCGCTGGTCGTCGAGGGACCCGCTACCGGGTAGCCGGCGGGCCGGCCGCTCGCACCGCTCCACGCAGCACGTCGAGCGGCGGGCACATGCCCGTCCAGAGCTCGAAGGAGAGCGCCCCCTGGCGCACGAGCACCTCGAGGCCGTCCACGACACGCGACCCCGCGCGAGCGCCCCACGCCGCTACCGGGGTGACCTCGCTCGAGTAGACGAGGTCCACGACCGTCGGGAACGGCTCGACGCGCGTAAGGCCGAGTGCTTCGAGCGCTGCGGGCTCGTCCAGGCCCGCCTCGAGCCCGACGGTGGTCGCGTTCACCAGCAGGTCCCCGGGCTCGGGCGCCGCCACCCTCCGAAGGCCGAGCTCGTGTGCGAGCGCGGTGGCGCGCTGCGGGCTCCGATTCCAGATCGCGACGTCGGCGGCGCCCGCTTCCCGCAGCGCCCAGGCCACCGCCCTGCCCGCACCCCCCGCCCCGAGCACGAGCGCTCGAACGCCGCGCTGGTCAGCGCCGAGGGCGTCGAGGAAGCCCCGGGCGTCCGTGTTGTCGGCGCTCACGAGCCCGTCCTCGCGAAACGTCAGCGTGTTCGCCGCTCCGATGGCCGCGGCGGGCGGCGAGGGCTCGTCGGCCAGCTCGAGCGCGGCGAGCTTGTGGGGCACGGTCACGTTCACGCCGCGATAGCCGGACCCCGGAAGCGCCCGCACGGTCTCGGCGAACCGATCGGGCGCCACCGGAAGCTTCAGGTAGCGCCAGTCGAGCCCGAGCGCCGCGTAGCCCGCGTTGTGCATCGCCGGCGAGCGGCTGTGTCCCACCGGAAAGCCGACCACGCCGGCCAGCCCACCGGCGCCGGGGGGACCGTCACGCATCTAGGAAGGACAATCGGTGGGCGACTGCCCCCCGCGCGCCGCGCGTTCGGAGTTGTAGCGCTCCACGTTCTGCTGGAACTCGGCGTCCGTCTCCGAGAACGCGTGCTCGCCGCAGGTGCCCGGTTTCACGACGTAGAAGAGGAAGTCGGTGTCGTCGGGGTTCGCCGCGGCTTCGATCGAGTCGAGTCCCGGGTTGCCGATCGGGCCCGGGGGCAGGCCGGCGTTCTCGCGCGTGTTGTAAGGCGAGTCGAGCGCGAGCTCCGACTCCGTGAGCGGCTCCGTCCAGTTCCCGGTCGCGAAGCGCGTGGTGGCGTCGATCCCGAGCGGCATGCCGTCCTTCAGCCGGTTGTAGATCACCGAGGCGATTATCGGCCGCTCCTTCGAGAGCTGCGCCTCGCGCTCGACCATCGAGGCGATCACAAGCACCTCGTATGGGCTGAGGTTCGCCCGCTTCGCCGCCTTCAGGTCCACGTCGGCGAACTGATCCTTGAACGCATCGAGCTGCTGTGTGACCAGATCGTCGACCGCCGCGCCGGCCTTCAGCTCGTACGTGGCGGGGAACAGAAAGCCCTCTAGGTTCTCCGCGCCATCGGCGCCGTAGTCGGCTGGATCGAGTGCCTTGGAGCTCTTCGTGGCCTTCAGGTAGTCGCCCTCCACGCCGGCATCCTCGACCGTTGGGGCCACCTCCTCTCTCGATGGCCCCTCGAGGATCGTGATGTTCAGGGTCTTCGGCGGCGGCGGCCCGGCGGAGAGCACGTCGAGCGCCGCCGCGTAGCTCATGCCCCGCCTCAACGTGTACTTCCCTGACTTGAGCTCGCTCGCGTCACCCGCGAGCCGCGCACGGGTGGCGAAGAAGAAGCCGCTGGACACCACGCCGCGCTCGTCCAGCAGGTCGCCGATCTGTCCGATGCTCGAGCCCTCCGGGATGGCCACGCGAAGCTCTCCCTCCCCGTCGCCTTTGAATGGCTGGAACAGGGAGAGCAGGAACCACAGGCCGACGAGGGAGCCGGCGGCGAGTGCAAGGAGAAGCGGGAGCAGCCTACGACGCCGGTTGGCCGCGCCTACCTTCGCCGGCTCCCCTCCGTCACGACCCCGGGCGAGCTGCTCACGGCGCGCCGCCAGTATCCGCCGGGCCGAGTCGGCGGCCGGGCGCCCGCCGCCGGCCCGGTGCACGGAGTACGGTGGGGGCTCTTCGCGCTGCGTGCCCGGGTCCTCGCGGCGATGCCTGAATCGAGGCGCTCGCGAAGCATCGCTTCCGTTCCCGCTCGCCGCGCCGGGGGCCGGTTGAGGCCGCCCCGAGCGGCGTGCCTCGCGCTCGATGCGCGCCCGCTCACGCTCCTCTTCGCTGCGCTGGCGCCGGTCGCCGGGAGTGCTCACTTGCGGGCTCGGGGGTCGACCGGCGCGGCGCCGCGGCCGCCCGCGGCGAGATAGCTCTCGAGCAGGTGAGCAGCGGCGCGCGAGTCCACGGGCGCCGTGCCGCCCGCTGCCAGGCCGCTTCGGTCGGCCTGAACCGTGGTCAGCCGTTCGTCGTGGAGCTCCACCGGCACGCGCACGAGGCTAGCGAGCTGCGCCGAGAAAGCGCGCGTCTCGTCCGCCTGGCTTCCCTCGTCGCCCGCGAGGGTCAGCGGCAGCCCGACCACGACCCGCTCCACCTCGCGCTCTTCGATCAAGGAGCGAAGGGTGGCCAGACCGCGGCGGGTCGGCGGCCGCTCGATCACGGACAGCGGCGTGGCAAGCTGCCCCGTCGGGTCCGAGATCGCGCAGCCGCAGCGAGCCCGTCCGTAATCCAGTGCGAGCACTCGGCTCATCCGAGCGCCTGCTCCATCGCCAGCCGCGCGGCGGCGATCGCCTCGGGCAGCTTCTCGGGGTCGCGGCCGCCGGCCTGAGCCATCGTGTCGCGTCCACCGCCACCGCCCCCGGCGATCTCGGCGGCCGCGCGGATCACCTCGCCGGCCTTGAGCCCCCGCTCGATGGCCGACGGCGAGAAGTTGGCCACGAGGTGCGCCCGGCCGTCGACAGCGCACCCGAGCACGACCGCGCCGTCGAGCGACTGCTTGACGCGGTCGGACAGATCGAGGAGCGCCTTCGGGTCCGCTGCATCGACCACCTCGCCGACGATCCGTATTCCGCCGACCTCCGTAGCTCCCTCGATGAGCGACTCGGCGAGCGCCCGGTCGTCCCCCCCGCCCGAGCGCTTCGATAGCTCGCGAACACGGTCCGTGAGCTTTCCCACCGCCCGCACGACGTCGTGCTCGGGCACCCTGAGCAGAGCCGCGATGTCGCGCAGGTCGCGCGTGCGCGCGCGGAAGACCTCCACGCCCGCGTGACCCGTCACGGCCTCGATCCGCCGCACGTTCGATGCGCTCGAGGTCTCGGTCGTGATGTGGAAGAGGCCGATCTCCGCCGTCGACCCGACGTGCGTGCCACCGCAGAGCTCGCGCGAGACCGCCTCCACCTCGACCATTCGCACCCAGTCCCCGTACTTCTCGCCGAACAGCGCCATGGCTCCGAGCGCCTCCGCCTCGGTCCGCGTGGTGTGGATCGCCCGGACCGGCCGGCTCTCGAGGATCCACGCGTTCACCCGCTCCTCGACGTCGGCCGCCTCCGCGCCGCTCAGGCGCTCCCCGTGCGTGAAATCGAAACGAAGCTTGTCCGGACCGACGTAGGAGCCCGCCTGACGGACGTGCGTGCCGAGCCGTTCGCGGAGCGCGGCGTGGAGGAGGTGCGTCGCCGTGTGATTGCACATCGTCGCGAGTCGCGCCTCGCGATCCACCACGGCGCGCGCGGTGTCACCCACCGCCAGCTCGCCGCTCGTGGTCTCGAGGGCCACCGCCTGGTCGTCGCCCACTCGATAGACGGCCGATACCCGCGCCGCCCCTGACGGCGTCTCGACCAAGCCCGAATCGGACACCTGCCCGCCGCCCTCGGGATAGAAGGGGCTCTCGCCGAGCTTCGCCAGGTAGCGGCCGTTCGCGCGCTCGAGGGCAGCCACCACCGTGTCCGATTCCATCGACTCGTAGCCGACGAACCGGCTCGCGAAGCCGGTCGAGCGGGCGAACTCGATCACCCGCTCGTGCGGCGGCCCACCGCCCGCGGTCGGCGCTCGGACCTCCGCGCGGCCGGGACCGCGCGAGCGCTCACGCGCGGCCTCCATGAGCTCGCCGAAGCCGCGATCGTCAACCGCGAGCCCCGCGTCCGCCAGCAGCTCCTTGGTCATCTCGTAGGGAAACCCGTAGGTGTCGTGAAGCCGGAAGGCATCCTCGGCGGGCACCCACGACGTGGACGCGTCCTTCGCGCGGCGAATTACATCGGTCAGCAGTCGCTCCCCCTGCGAGAGCGTGCGGCCGAAGCCGTGCTCCTCGGCGGCGGCCCAGCGCGCCACGGACTCCCGCTCCATTGCCAGCTGCGGATAGGCATCGCCCATGACGTCGGTGACCCGCTGGCAGAGGACGGGCAGAAACGAGTCCTCGATGCCGAGCACACGGGCCTGCTGGATCGCCCGCCGCATGATGCGCCGCAGGATGTAGCCGCGGTCCTCGTTGGAGGGGACGACTCCGTCGGCCAGGAGGAACGTCATCGAACGCCCGTGGTCCGCCAGGACCCGTAGCGCGCGCGTCGTGGCCTCGTCGGCGTCGTAGGAGCGCCCGGAGAGCTCTTCCCCGAGCTCGACCAGCGGCCGGAAGTGGTGGGTCTCGTAGACGGAGTCGACGTCCTGGAGCAGCACCGCGAGCCGGTCGAGCCCGAGCCCCGTGTCGATGTTGCGCTTCGGAAGCGGGGTGAGCGACTGATCGTCGTGCAGCTCGTACTGCATGAACACCAGGTTCCAGAACTCCAGGAAGCGCTCCGTATCGTCGCCCGGCCGGTCCCCGTCGGACCCGAACCCAGGCCCACGATCGAGATACAGCTCGGAGGACGGTCCGCTCGGCCCCGTTGGACCGGCCTGCCAGAAGTTGTCGTCCCGGCCCAGCCGGAAGATCCGCTCGTCCGGCACCCCGACGGAGCGCCAGCACTCGATCGCCTCCTCGTCCGGCCCGAGCGAGAGCGACTCGTCGCCCTCGAAGACCGTGATCCAGATCCTCTCCGGGTCTAGCCCGAAGCCCGCCGTCGACAGCTCCCAGGCGTACTCGACCGCCCCACGCTTGAAGTAGTCGCCGAGGGAGAAGTTTCCGAGCATCTCGAAGAAGGTGAGATGGCGCGCGGTCATGCCTACGTTCTCGATGTCGGTCGTGCGAAAGCACTTCTGGCAGGAGGTGAGCCGCGGGGCTGGAGGCTCCTCCTCACCGCGGAAGTAGGGCTTGAAGGGCTGCATGCCCGCCGTGGTGAGCAGGACCGAAGGGTCGTAGCTCGACGGCACGAGCGATGCCGAGGGCACGCGCCGGTGGCCCCGCTCCTCGAAGAACTCGAGGTAGGTCTCTCTGATCTCGTCCGCCTGCACCGCTGGTCAGTCTAGAGCGGGGTTATGGCCACCGCAGGTCGATCAAACCTGCAAGCGAGGGACAACTTAGTCGCCAAAAAGTCTGCAATTTGCAGGCTGGTACGCGGACGGATGTCGTACCCCCCAGGCTTGGCTCTCGATGTCGCTCGCGGCACACGCATTGTCCCTCGCCGAGGCGGCTGACCACCGCACCGCGGACCACGCTCGCTCCGTTGCGGAGCTGGCCAGCTTGGTCGCCGAGGAGTTCCGCCTCGAGCCTGAGGCACGCCAGGAGCTCGAGCTCGCGGCACTTCTCCACGACATCGGCAAGCTCAACATCCCGAACGCGATCCTCGACAAGCCCAGCGGGCTAACCACCGTCGAGCGTGAGGTGATCGAGACCCACACCACCGAGGGTGAAGCCATGCTCGCGCGCGCCGAGGAGTCGCTGTCGAGCATCGCTCGAATCGTCAGGTCATCACACGAGCGCTGGGACGGGACGGGCTACCCCGACGGGCTGGCCGGCCAGGACATCCCACTGGCCGCCCGAATCGTCTTCTGCTGCGACAGCTACGACGCGATGACGACCGACCGCCCTTACCGCAAGGGGGTCAGCCACGCACGAGCGGTCGCCGAGCTGTGGGCCGGCGCGGGAAGCCAGTTCGACCCGACCGTGGTCGCCGCCGTGGCGCGCGTCCTCTTCGCCCGTCGCGGGCGAACTACCGACCGCGAGATGGAGCTGGCGCAAGCCGGCGACGTGGCGGCTAACCGGACAGCTCCGCTCGCATCCGTGCGAGCGATTTCCGGATAAGCCTCGACACGTGCATCTGTGAGATCCCGACCTGCTCGGCGATCTGCGTCTGCGTCAGCCCCTCCTCGAAGCGCTTTCTCAAGATCTCCCGATCGCGCTCGGGCAGAGCGTGAAGCGCCGGCTCGAGCGTCGCGCGCTGCTCCGATCGCTCGAACGCCTCATCCTCTCCGCCAAGCGCCTCCATCGGGTCGAGATCGCTCTCGCTCGAGGGGTTCCCCGACAGCGACATAGGAGCGTAGGCCGACCCCGCCTCGAGCGCCTCGAGTACCTCCTCGGGGCCCACGGTTAGCTCACGGGCGATCTCGGCGATCGTCGGCGAGCGTCCCATCCGCGAGGTGAGCCTCTCGACCGTCGAGGACATGCGCGCGTTCAGCTCCTGCAGGCCGCGCGGAATCCTGATCGCCCAACCTTTGTCACGAAAGTGCCGCTTGATCTCGCCCACCACGTTGGGCGTCGCGTAGGTCGTGAGCGCGACCTCGCGCGACAGCTCGTAGCGATCGATCGCCTTGAGCAGGCCGATCGCGCCGACCTGCTCGATGTCGTCGAGCGGCTCGCCCCGCCCGGCGTAGCGGCGCGCCAGCGCGCGGACCAGGGGCAGGTGGCGCTGCACGAGCTCCTCGCGCGCAGTCCGGTCCCCTCCCTCGTGGTAGCGCCGAAGCAGCTCTCGGTCGGTCTGCGGTGGAGCGCCCGGCGCGGTCGACGTACCGGCGGCCCGACCGCCCCTCCCGTCGCGCTTGCTCGTCACCGGGACCGGTGCACCACCTTGTCGAGCCTGACGTAGAGCCCCTCGCGGTCCACGTCCTCGACGCCGAAGGAATCGACGACCGTCTCGAGGACCCGGCGCAGGGTCAGCTCGCCGGGCCGCGGCTCCGGTCCCTGCAGCGCCTCCGCGATGGTGACCTCGTTCAGCGGGCCGATCTGCGCCTTCACGCCCCCGTCGACGATCTCGACCGATATCCGAACCGCCTCCTGAGCCCCCGCTTCCGCGAGCAGCCGCTCCACGGCGAGCTGGAGGTCGTCGAGCTCGTCAAAGCCCAGGTCGAGGCGATCTCCGATCCCGCCGAGCACGAGCCGCACGACCGGCGACCAGTCGCGTCCGGCGGGCGTTACGAGCTCGATCCTCTCAGGCGGCACGGCGCTCCTCCTGCTCGTCGATGGTCGCCCATCCAACCACGGCGTCGCCGCGCATCAGGCAGGCCGTCTGCCCCGGTGCCACCGCTTCCACCGGTCTCTCGAGCCGAAGCTCGAGTCGGTCGTGGTCGCCCGCGGGAGGTCCGCCCGCCAGACGGCACGGAACCGGCTCCGACCGGTAGCGAAGCTTCACACGGTCCACGGCGCCCCCCGCGCGGTCCAGGCGCGCCAGCCGGAGGGCCACGCGGCGGGTGGCGAGCGCGGCGCGCGGACCGACCTTGACGCGATTGGCGACTGGGTCCTTGTGGATGACGTACAGCGGCTGAGGGGCCGCGAGACCGAGGCCGCGCCGCTGACCGATGGTGAACTCCTGGTGGCCCTGATGGTGGCCGATCACCGTTCCCCCGAGGTCGACGATCTCCCCCCGGCGTGCCGTCTTCGATGTCCGCGTCGCGTGACGGCGGAGGAAGCTCGCGCGGCGCGTTCCGGCTAGGAAGCAGAGGTCCTGGCTCTCGGCCTTGTCGGCCACGGACAGCCCCACGGACCGGGCGCGCTGCCGGACGACGTCCTTCGTCAGACCTCCGAGCGGAAACCACAGACGCTCGAGCTCGTCAGGCGTGAGCCGCGCGAGCATGTAGGTCTGATCCTTGTCGGGATCGGCCGCCGCGCGAAGGAGCGGCCCCTCTTCATCGCGCGCGATTCGTGCGTAGTGGCCGGTCGCGAGGCGCCTGGCACCGAGCGACCCGGCGAGCCTCAGCATGGCGTCGAAGCGAACGAGTCCATTGCAACGTACGCACGGATTGGGTGTGCGACCCGCGTCGTGCTCGGCCACGAAGTCGTCCACCACGGCGGTGCGAAACCGCCCCCGAAGATCGAGCGTCAGGTGCGCCAGGCCCATCCCGTGCGCGAGCGCCCGCGCGCCGGTCACCGCCTGCGGCGAGCAGCAGCTCTTCCCCCCGTCGTTGGCCGGATCGGACCACAGCTCGAGCGTCACCCCGATCACCTGGTGGCCTGCCTCGAGCGCGAGTCGAGCGGCCAAGGCGCTGTCGACCCCACCGCTCATCGCCACCAGCGTACGGTCGCTCGAGGCGTCCAATCGTGCCATCCCGTCCGCGACCGCTGCACCGAGCGCGCGGTGGAGCGCATCGGCGGCCAGTGCCGCGGCGTGGCGGCGCGACGGGTCGAGCCCGCCGAGCGCATCGGCGACACAGTCGTGTGTCACGCGGGCCGCCGCGAGCAGCGGCGCCCCCGCCACGAGCTCCACCACGGCGCTGCCGGCCGCAGAAGCGGCGGCGCAACCGCGGGCGTCGAAGCCGGCGTCGACCACTCGATCCTCGTCGACCTGAACGGCCACGCGGATGAGGTCGCCACACGCGGCCCCGCCGGCCGCCCCCATATGAGGCGCCTGCCGCAGCCGCCCGCGTCCACGCGGCGTCGAGAGGTGATCCTCGAATGGAGAGAGGAGCGGCGCCGCGGCCGCCTTGACCTCAGCTGGGAAGCGCTGGTTAGCCACGGATGGGGATCGCTGTGGGATCAGGCCCCAACCTGCCGCTGCCGCCTGGGAGTTGAACCTGCCTTAGCAAGCTTGGGCGTCCTCCGGGACGAGCCTCGACTCGCCCCGAGCCGGACACCCATCCCAGTCGTGTTGGCTCAACGAATAGACGGCTGGCGAACAGGCTCGGGCCTGCGAACAAGCTAGCACTCACAGCGCCGTCGGGACGCGGCGAAACGCACTCTCAGGCCCGGCCCTCGGAGCCTGCGCCGGACGGCCGGATCCCAAGCTCACGCAGCTGAGTCTCGCCCACCGGCGCCGGGGCGCCCGTCATCGGGTCAGAGCCGCTCGCGGTCTTTGGAAATGCGATGACCTGGCGGATGGAGTCGCGGCCCCCCAGGAGCGCCACGACCCGGTCGAGGCCGAAGGCGATGCCCCCGTGAGGAGGCGCCCCGTAGCGAAGCGCCTCGAGGAGGAACCCGAACCGGCGAGTGGCCTCCTCCGAGGACAGGGCGAGTGCATCGAACACCTTGCGCTGCACGTCCGGCCGGTCGATCCTGATCGAGCCGCCGCCGATCTCGAGGCCGTCCATGACCACGTCGTAGGCGCGACTCCTCCACGTGCCCGGGTCGGCGTCGAGGTCACCTTGGGGAGCGGTGAAGGGATGGTGCAGCGCGTCCCAGCGCGACTCCTCGTCGCTCCACTCGAACATGGGGAAGTCGGTGACCCAGAAGAGGTCGTGGCCCGACGGCGGGCCCGCCACCTCGATCCTCAGGCGGCCGAGCACGCGTGCGGCCACCCTCTCCTCGTCGGCCACGATGAACAGGGTGTCGCCTTCGCCGGCCTGAAGCTCGGCGCCGGCGTCCGCGGTCTCCTCGGTGCTAAGGAACTTCGCTATCGGTGACCGCCAGCCGTCGGACTCGACGACCGCCCAGACGAGCCCCTTGGCCCCCAGCTCCTTGGCGCGCTCGGTGAGCTCGTCGAGGCGTGCCCGCGAGAAGTCGCCGTTCGCGCGAAACCCGCGCACGACACCCCCCGAAGCGAGTGCGCTCGTGAAGACCTTGAACTCCGAGCCGGCGAACGCGGCCCCGAGGTCGTGAATGTCCATGCCGATCCTGCGGTCGGGGCGGTCGGTGCCGTAGCGGAGCATCACCTCGTCGTAGGCCATGCGCTCGAGCGGGAGCGACACCTCGACGCCGGCGACCGCGAGCACGGCTCCAAGCAGCTGGTCGCATACCCGCATCACGTCGTCCTCCTCGACGAACGACATCTCCACGTCGAGCTGCGTGAACTCGGGCTGGCGGTCGGCGCGGAAGTCCTCGTCGCGAAAGCACCTGGCGATCTGAAAGTAGCGCTCGTACCCGGCCACCATCAGGAGCTGCTTGAAGAGCTGCGGCGACTGCGGGAGCGCGTACCACGATCCACGCTGCAGGCGGCTCGGCACGAGGTAGTCGCGCGCTCCTTCGGGCGTCGACCGCGTGAGGATCGGCGTCTCGATCTCGAGGAAGCCCTGGTCGTGGAGGTGCCGGCGCATCGTGTGGGTGATCGCGCCGCGCAGCTCCATGGCGGAGCGCATCTGGTCGCGCCGAAGGTCCAGGTAGCGGTAGCGCAACCGCAGCTCCTCCTCCACGGGTGTGTCCTCGTCGATCTGGAACGGGGGCGTCTCGGAGTCGGCCAGCAATTCCATCTCTGTGACGCTCAACTCCACCTCGCCGGTGCTCATCCCGCGGTTGACGGTTCCCTCCTCCCGCGGCGAGAGCGAACCGGCGGCGGTGATCACGTCCTCCGACCGCAGACCGTGGGCGGCCGCGTGCGCGTCGGGCGCCTCCTCGGGCCGAAAGACGAGCTGCAGGAGCCCAGTCCTGTCGCGCAGATCGATGAAGATCAGGCCGCCGTGGTCGCGACGTCGGTGGACCCAGCCGGCCACGCGGACGTCGGCTCCCACGTCGCCCGGGCGCAGGTCACCCGCCCATGCCGTTCTGTAGCGGTTCGGCGGCGGCGACCTCATCGCAGCTCCGTGACCGTCCGGATCAGCTGCCCCTCGTCCCCGAGCGGCCGTTGCTCTCCGCTGGTCATGTCCCTCAGGGCGAGCTCGCCCGATCCGACGATCACCACCCAGCGCGCTCCCCGGCGATCGGCATGCTTCAGCTGTCCCTTCAGCGAACGCCCGGCCTGCTCCATCTCGGCACCGAGCCCGGCGGCGCGCAGCCGCCTGACGAGGGCGAAGCCCCGCCGCGCATCCTCGCCCTCCTCCAGCGCGACGAAGACCGGCGCGGGCCCCGGCGCGCCCGAGCGCTCCGACGCGAGCAGGATCCGCTCGATGCCGGCCGCCCAGCCCGCGCCGGGGGTCGCTGGGCCGCCGAGTTGCTCCACGAGGCCGTCGTAACGACCGCCGCCGCCCACGCCGCTCTGGGCGCCGAGCGCGTCGCTTGTGAACTCGAACACCGTCCGTGTGTAGTAGTCGAGGCCGCGTACCAGGGTGCCGTCGAGCTCGTAGTCGGCGCCCGCGTCATCCAGCAGGGCGCAGACGGCGACCAGATGCTCGGAGTCCTCGGGCGCCAAGCGGTCGAGCAGCCGCGGGGCGCCCTCCACGACGGAGCGCGTGCCTGGGTGGTCTGAGTCGAACGCCCGCAGGGGGTTTGCGTCGAGCCGGGCGCGCACGTCGTCGGAGAGCTCCGACTCCCGGGCGCGCAGGTACTCGCGAAGCTCGCCGGAGTAGGCGCGACGCGCCTCGGGCGTGCCGAGGCTTGACAGCCGCAGGCGAACACCTCGCGCTCCGGCGCGTTCGAGGAGGTCGCGGAGCAGCAGGATGAGCTCGGCGTCGATCGAGGGATCATCGGACCCGAGTGCCTCCGCGCCGATCTGGCTGAACTGCCTGAAGCGGCCGGCCTGTGGTGCCTCGTACCGGAAGTAGGGGCCCGCGTACCAGAGCTTGACCGGCTGGGCCAGCTTGTGCATCCCATGCTCGGCGTAGGCGCGACAGACGCCGGCGGTTCCCTCCGGGCGCAGCGTGATCGACCGACCACCCGCGTCCTCGAAGGTGAACATCTCCTTCTGCACGATGTCGGTCGTCTCGCCCACGCCGCGGGCGAAGAGGTCCGTGTCCTCGAAGATCGGGGTCTCGACCGGCTCGTACCCCGCGGCGTCGAATAGCTCGGCGGCGATGCCGGCGAGCTCGCGCCGGCGCCGCCCGTCCGGCGGCAATATGTCAAAGGTGCCTCTCGGCGCCCGCAGCTTCTCCGCGCGCGACACGCGCTAGCGCGCTAGCTCGGCCAGGAAGGGGTTGCTCGCCCGCTCCGCGCCGAGCGATGTGACGCCCATGTGGCCCGGGTACACCGTCGTCTCGTGCGGAAGGGAGTCGACGAGCAAGCGGATCGATTCGAGCAGCACGCCCCAGTCGCCGCCCGGAAGGTCCGTCCTGCCGACGGATCCCTGGAACAGGACGTCGCCGGAGAAGACGGCCTGCTCGTCCGGGATCGAGAAGGTCACGTGCCCGGGGCTGTGGCCGGGCGTGAACAGAACGTCGATCTCGAAGCCGGCCAGCTCGAGCCGCTCGCCGCCTGAGAGCGTGTGGTCCGCGTCGTAGCTCTCGAACGGACCGAAGCCCGGCCACGGCACGTAGCTCATGATGTCCGCGAGCACGCCCTTCTCGATCTCGGGCACCCACACCTCCGCGCCCGTCGCCCTGGCCACGGGGGCGACGGCGCCCACGTGGTCGAAATGCGTATGGGTCAGGAGGATGCCGGCGAGCTTCACGTCGAGCGCCTCCAGGACGCCCAGCAGCTTCGGCGCCTCGTCGCCGGGGTCGATCATCAGCGCCTCGTCGGCGCCGTCGCGGCGGAATAGGTAGCAGTTCTCCTGCACCATCCCGACGGTGAACATGCGCACTTCCATCGCGCTGAGCCTACCTGTCGGAGCGTGCTTCTCCGGACCCGCCGCCGCGCTGCTTCTGCCGTTGCCGCCGGCTGTACATGAAGCGGTCGGTGAAGTAGCTCATCGGGATGTAGATGACGAACATGACCGCCGCCAGAGCGGCTCCCTCTAGGGGCGGCCGCCTGAACAGCAGGATCACCACGACCGCGAAGATCAGCGCCGCCACCGCGGCACGTGTGACGGCGCCGCGCCAGGTGGGCGGCGTGTGTAGCCGGGCCATACGACGCTCGCGAGCTACCTGACGCTTCTCCTCCTTGGACTGCGGCCGTCCGCTCGATGCGCTGCTCGTCCGGCGCTCCACCGTTCCCGCCTGGGTGCCCGAGTGCTTGCGGCGCCGCTTCTTCTTGGTCTGGGCCAAGGCGCTGCGTTACGCGCGAGGCGTTGGTCGGCGCGGCTTCGAGGCGGTCACTCCACTGAGCGTAACGAGTCCTCGATCACCTGCCGCTCGGGCGCGAAGCCCCGAAGCGGGACATCGTCGGGAAAGCCCTCGAGGGCGGCGCGTGGGACCAGCCCGACGATCTCGGCGGCGCACACCTCTGCCCTCGCGCGCACCGCCCGGACTATCTCTGCGAGCCGCAAGGCCGCCGGATCGTGGACGTTCATGGAGACCTGAGCGTGGCCGCGGCTCGGCAGAAACAGCCCGATCGCCCGGACACCCGGCGGCCCGCCACCCGACTCGCGCAGCTCCGCTGCCACACGCCTGGCCAGGTCCCGATCGTCGCTACGTAGCTCGACGTTGAAGGCCACGAGCGGCGGTCGCGCCGTGGCCAGCACCGCGCCGCTTGCGGGATCGATGCGAGCAGGCCCGTAGTCGGGGATCAGCTCACCGGCCTCGATGCGGGCGCGCAGTCCGGTGACCCCACCTTCACGCAGCGCCGCGCGCTCGCGTCGTTCGAGCGCGGTGGCAAGCTGCCCGTAGAGGAAGACGGGCACGCCGAGGTCCTCGCCGATCAGGGCGGCGGCGGTTAGGGCCTCGGCGCAGGCGGCGCCGCGATCAGACTCGCGCACATATACGACGGGCACCACGTCGATCGCCCCAACGCGCGGGTGAAGCCCCGCATGGCCCCTGAGATCGATCCGACGAAGCGTCTCGTGGGCCCCTGCGACCAGGGCGCCGGCCATCTCTCCCTGAGGTGCGGCCAGGCTGTAGACCGATCGCGCGTGGTCGGGGTCGGAATGGGTGTCGAGCAGCCGCGCGGGGCGAAAGGCGGCTCCGATCGCCCGGATTGCGCTCTCCCGGCTCCCTTCGCTGGCGTTCGGCACAGCGAGTAGAAGCGGGCGCGCGGTCACGGAATAGAATTCTCCCCCAGCGCGGCTCCGTAGCTCAGCCGGTTAGAGCGCAGCACTCATAATGCTGAGGTCGGTGGTTCGAGTCCACCCGGAGCTATCTCTTAAAGCCCCGCCGGGCTTTTCTGTCGCGAGCGGCCGTTGGCGAAGCCGCTCGGCGTTGTCTTGGCCGCGGATGAATCTACTGGCGAGGTTCTCTCAGTGGGCCAACCGCGGGGTCGGTCGGGTCTCATAGGAGTAACCCTGCAGAAACGGATATCGCGCCATTTCCGCTGAAACGTCGGCGATGAGCTCCGAGGTCCACGCGGCTCGTAACCGGGTGCTCTGAGGCGAGGGGAAGACTACGGCGCTGCAGGCAGCGAGGTAATCGGAGGGGGCGTCGAGGCCCAGGAAGGCGCATACGGCCGACAGGTGCGTCCGGGGATCCTCTATCAGGTCCTCGTGCCTGATCAGCGTGACGCCGCGCCCGCGCGCTTCGACGATTGGCTGGATCGTCTTGCACAACCTGAAGTAGCGGCGCGCCGCCTCGTCGAGGGGCAGCTCATTGCGCGCAGCGATCGTGGTGATGTTGTCGTAGGGATTGCGGACCATGTGAATCAGCTTTACGGGCACGCGCACGAGCCGTTCGAGCCGCTCGAGACTGTCCGGATGCTTGCGCAACCACTTGGCCGACCCCCCGCCCTTCTTGTCGCCGATGACCACAAGCCGGTCGACGCGTCCCTGCCACTGGCCCGGAACGGAGTAGGAGTAACCAGTCCATTCGTTCCCTTGATCGGCGAACGCGCGTGACTGGGCGCACAAGCGCGAGAAGAGGCGTTTGCGGCCAGCGCCGGCGTGTACGTGCCGCAAAGCGTGAAGCTCGTGCGCGATGACGGCGTGGCGATGCGCGTCGAGCAGCGCGCCCAGCAGCGAGTGACCGCTTCGCGGGTAGCCGAGAAACATGCAGTAGGACTCCACGGCTGCAAAGCGTCGGGGCGGGAAGCAGCCGCGGAGATCTGAGATCCACCACCGTCGGGGCAGGCGCTCCACCATCACCGTCCGGCGAACCGTTGCCTTCTGAGTCCAGTGGCGGCTTTCATCGCGCCACCCTAAGCCAAACCTCATCCTCTGAGCAACAGATTAGGCATCGGCTGTCGTGGCCCTTCTCGGCCCTCCCAGGTGTCCGACCGTCGACACTGAAGGCGCGCTTTCGAAACGGGAATGCCACAAGTTCGCCGTGCTCCTTGATCCTCTCGGATATGTAGTAGTCGGCGCCGAGGATCTGCTGGCGGGTGCACAGTAGCTGTCGAAGAGCTACCGATCACATCGCCACGGACGACGAGACCCCGCCGCAGCGGGGTCTCTACGAGCCGTTCGCCTCTACCGGGCTTGCGCTGGCCGTCCCCGCTAGCCCTGCTTCTCCTTCGCGGCGTCGCCGGCCGTATCGGCGCCGCCCGCCTCTTCGGGCTCCTCCTCGCTCTCGGGCTTCAGCACGTCGCCGCCCTGCATCTCCTGCTGAGGGGTGCCCTGTTCCTTCTCGTCGCTCTCCACGCTGTCACCTCCCTCGCTCGTCAGCGAAGTACCCGTTTCCGCCTCGAGCTAGGCACCACTCCTGGCCTGGTCCGCGTCTCCGTAGCGCACTACGTCGTCCTCTGACGGCACCCCGTCGCGTTTACCGGCGGTTCGTGCGCGGGGAGACTCAACGTAGAAGCAAGCGAGACGTGGGCCCGTCAGGTTCATGCTCAGGCGGCTAAGGCAGGTGAGCAGAAGTGTCCGAGCGACACAAGAAGGTCATCAGGGAGCTCTACGGCGCTTGGAACCTCGGCGATCCGGCGGCGGTGTTCCGGCGGCTCGATCCCAACTTCGAGCTGCACGACGCTCCTGAGTTTCCCCAAGCTCGAATCTATGTGGGCACAAGAGCGGCGTGGGAGTACTTCCGGTTGTTCTGGGACCACTTCCGAGTGGAGATCCAGGAACTGAGGCAATGCAACGACAAGGTCGTCGCCCTCCTCCATGAGCGTCCCCGACCAAGCGGTGAGAGCTTGGGACAGGACTTCGGGTTCGCTCACGTCTGGACGCTCCAGAACGACCGGGCGCTGCGGTGCCGGATCTACTTCGATCGCCGCGCGGCACTGCGTTCGGTCGGGATCCGCGACTAGCAAACGCGGCGTTCGAGCGAAGGGGGCGTGGGAATGCTCCACACGCGCCGGAAGAGGGAGGAGCAGATGCTATTCGCCTTGCTCCGTCGGCGCCGGGGGGCCGCACCCCCCGGCGGCCAAGGGCACCTCGCCGGAGGGACATTCACCAGCTCCGGAATCCGATGCGTCGGGCGCCGCCTTCTCCTGGTCGTCGCGGGCGGCGGGAACGCAGCCCCGGACCTCGTCGAAGATCTCGCCCTCGCCGCAGCCCACTTCGGCTTCCGCCGGCGGGCCCTCCACCCCGGTCCGCTCGGCCTCCCGGCGGCCCTTGGCGAGCCCTCGCTCGTAGCCGCGTTCACGACTTGCCTCGTACACGCGCTCGACCGCCGCCTGCTCGGCCTCCGCCCGCGCCCGATCGCGAACCCGATTGGCCTCCTCTTCACTCGGCACGCTCGAGCTGCCGATCGCGTAGCCGCCGAAGGCCATCGCGCTCACCACGAGGATCCCCACGGCGATGAAGCGCTCAAGCCGGTTCACTTGCTCCCCCTCGATCGCCTCATAACCCCGCCGACACGGCTAGCCCTCGTCGCCGCTCGAGGGCGCGGCGGGCTCGAGTGCCTCCGGCTGTGGCGCCGGTTGGTCGGCCGTCGGCGGGCCTTCCGGGGCTGAGAGATCAGGTGCGACCGGTGGTGCCGGGGTGGCGTCGTCAGCCGCCTGCGACTCGGCGCGCCGGATGGCTCGTCGATAACCGTCCCTACGACCCTCTTGCACGCCGACCTTGAACCCCTGCTCGGTACCGACCGAGGTTCCGGTCTCCTCCCCCGCACGAGCGCCGGCGAGCTTCGCCGCCTCTAGGTCCTGGCCGCTGGTCCGGCCGAGCGCATAGCCGCCCGCCCCGGCGGCAAGGCCGAGCGCCAGGACCGCCAGCCCCCACGGGATCAGTCGTCGCCATCCGTCTTGCGAGCGGGGGGCGGGCGTGGGCTGGGGGGCGTCGTCGGTCATCCGGATGAACCTATCGGGCGCGGGCTTCGCGGGAGATCGCGGCTCGATCAACGCCCCGCGGCCCAGAGAGACCGCGGCTGCAGTCTCCGAAGCGAGCCCGCCCGGGAAGGGTGACGCGAGTGGCTCGCCGGGGACCGGCGCCGGCGCACCTGCCGGAACGCGCTGATTCCAAGCTCCCCGGAGCGCCAGCGCCGACACTGCCCAAACCACGAGGGCACCCGCCCCGGCAACCAAGAACAGGGGACGCGTCCCGATCAAGGCCAGGATCGCTCCCGCCCCCGCGAACGCGAGACCGAACCCCCACGCCCCGAGACCATCGCGGACGCCGAAGACGCGTCCCATGAGCCCGTCGGGCACGGTGCGCTGCATCAGCAGTCGCTCGTGGACCAGCACGAGGCCGTTGCCGATGCCAGTCAGCCCGAACGTCGCGATGGCGACCCCGTAGGAAGGCGCGAGCCCCGACGCGACGAGTCCGATCGCCACGCCGAGCAGCCCCAGCAGATAGTTGCGCTTCTGCTTCGCCGGCGTATCCGCCCTGGACCCGGCCAAGGAGCCGGCGATCACCCCCACACCGAAGACGGCGACGAGCGCGGAGAAGGCCGACTCGCCCGCACCCAGCTCGCCCTGGGCGAGCAGGAGCTCACCGACGTTGAACATGCCGGCGAAGAGGATCACCGCGCTCGACGCCAGGATCAGCGTCCTCACCCCATGCATCTCGGCGGTCGCTCGCAGTCCGGAGCGCGCCTCGGCCAGGAGCGATGGCCGCAATCGCCGCTCCCCAGCTGACTCGGCCGGTCGCTCCCCGAAACGCAGCCGGGCGAGCAGCAGCGCCGAGATCGCGAACGTCGCTCCGTTGGCGATCATCAAGGCCTCGGGGGTCGTGAGGACGAGCACTCCGGCCGCCAACGCGGGGCCGACCGTATGCCCGAGGTCGGCGATAGCGCCGTACAGCGAGGTAGCGGCCGGCAGGCGCGGCTGGGAGACCAAGCTCGGCAGTCCAGCCAGCACCGCTGGGGTGAAGAGCCCACTCCCGGCCCCGGCGATGAGCGCGAAGAGCACCGTGAGCTCGAAGCTTCCTACGAGCGCGATGGCTATGAAGGCGCCTCCGCGCGCCAGGTCGGAGGCCACTGCGCACCACCGGCGCGACCAACGATCGGCCGCCGCCCCGAACAGCGGTCCGAGCAGCATAGCCGGCAGGAAGTCCGCCAGCAGGACGAGCGTTATCGCCCACGGTGACCGTAGCCGCTCGTACGCGATGAGGAGCAGGCCTACGTAAGCGGCGCCGGTGCCGATCGACGACTGAACATGCGCGACGAAGAAGATCCGCGAGCGCGGGTCGCGCCGCAGAAGGTCCAGCATGCCTCCCATCTCGGGACGAAGTAAACCGCACGCCTCAGGCAGACCGACGCGGCGCCGGACAGGCGACGCCGGGTTACGCCGGAGCGGCTAATCCATCGTGACGAGTAGCAGCAGCGCGGCGTTCGAGGGGCCGCACGTCGCGACACGCGCCCAGTAGCGCACGCCGAAGAGGTCGGCCGGCCGCACGGCCACGGTTCGGGGCTCCGAGCCGCCGGCCGCCGCGAGCATCACCAGGGCGAAGAAGCTTTGCGCGGCCGGGATGTCCGTGTCGGCCGGGACCAGGAACTCCTTGAGATGCCGACCGACGGCCGCCGGCTCACGCACACCAAGGAACTTCTCGGCCTTCCTGGAGACCGCGCTGAGCGACATCGCCTGGTCGATCACGATGAACGGGTCCTCGGGCGTCGGGGCGACGTCGGTACTGGCCTCGAGCATCAGTCCGAGGCCGCAGTGGGCGCACACGCGTGAGGCCGGCTCACGCCCCGGCTCTATCTCCGGCGAGCGCGCGCAGTGGCCGCAGAACTGCTTGAGGAGCGCCGGCTCGCTCGGCTGGATCAGCCTCAGCGCACGTGGTGCAGCGCCCACTACCGGCTCCCTGTTCGCCGGCTCATACGGCCGCACGCCTCACGGGCGCCAGGCGGCGCCGTGGTGCAGCACGCGCGCGCGCCGCCTGACCGGAAGGGCGCTCCGCCGCGATCGTCTCGATCAGCTGCTGCTGAGCGGCGAGCGGCGACTGCGAGAGCACGCGAGCGCCCGTCGGGTGGAGGCGCTCCGAGTCGGGGCGTCGCCGGAAGAGCGCCACGGGCAACGGCCCGGCGGCCGAGCGCACCGTGTAGGCCCAGCGAGCCACCTGGTCGTCGCTCGCGTGGCGACCGGCGATGACGATCGCGCTCGGGCTCGTGGCGGAGATCGCCTGGGTCATGGAGCCGATACCCCGCACCGGCAGACACAGCGGGCCCGGGCCCGAGCGCTCGCACACGAGCTCGAGCGCACGGATGTAGACGGCGTCGGGGTCGAACTCGTCGCGCGACGCGTCGCCGATCACGATTGATGCCTTCTGCTCCGGGGCGTAGGCGAGGCGCAGCGCGCGGCGCAACCAGTCGCCCGCCCAACGGGCGGCGAAGGCGGCCGGAGCGCTGTCGGCGCCGTGGCGCTCGCTGATCTGGTCCATCGCCGGTAGCAGGACGTCCTCGACGGAGCGCTCGACCGAGCGGAGCGCCAGCGTCGACTCCATGACCTCGTCGGCGGCCGGCGCGTCGAAGGCGGCGAGGGCGCCGAGGAGCGCGTTCATTCCCGACCGCAGTCCCTCCTGAGCCACACCGATGGCGGAGGAGATCGAGAGCCCCGCCAGCAGCGCGTCCCGCAGCGCGGTGATGTCCCCGTAGGTGTACAGGCGGTGCTGCCCGGGCGACCGCATGGGTCGTGGGTAGCCGAATCGCCGCTCCCAGGACCTCAGAGTGTTTGCGGACACGTTGAGGAACGCAGCGGCCTCGCTCGTCTTCAGAGTTCGCATGGCGCCAAGGAAAAGGTCCCATGGCGCGGGCGCGACTTGAAGGGACGCAATCGTTCTGCACGGGTAGGGCGACGAATCCCGTGCAATTTGCCGAGATTCCTGTTACGGTCCAAACCTCCCTATTGCTAGCTAAACCTCTGGGAGGGGGTGCACAGGTATGGGCGTTCGTAGCCGCTAAACACATCTCTTGAGGTTCAGGACAGGCGTTACGGTCACTCCGTGGCGCCTGTAAGTTCCCCTCGCTTGCGCCTGACGGCTTTCGTCGTCGCCATCAGTGGCTGTCTTGCCTGCCTGATTGCATTCGGTTTCAGCGATCCGGGAGCGGTGCTTGATCCACTGACCGCCCTCCTGGCGGTCTTCGCACTTGCCACCAACCTACTGTCCGCCCGCTGGAACCGGTCAGTTGAGCTGTCGGGATCCTTAATCGCCGCACTGATCGCGGGTGCGTTCCTAGGCCCTGCCCCTGCGTTCACCGTCGTGGTGGTCGCAGAAGTAGCTGGATGGGGCATCGAGCGACTAAGGCCGATCGCTCTGCCATTGAATGTATTCGGCCTCGGTGCGCCGGCGCTTGTAGCCGGAGCGACCCTGCAAACCGTCGCGCCGAGCGGACCCACAAAAGGCGCCGTCTTCTACCTCACGTTCGCGGC
Source organism: Thermoleophilaceae bacterium (assembly GCA_030447875.1). Classification (GTDB taxonomy): domain Bacteria; phylum Actinomycetota; class Thermoleophilia; order Solirubrobacterales; family Thermoleophilaceae; genus JAUJOA01. The sequence goes on along the minus strand of JAUJOA010000002.1, from coordinate 34,148 downwards.
GCTCGCCTTTGCGGCGCTCGGCCTGAACGTGCTCATAATCGGCGCGGTTCACTCACTGCACGACGGCGAGCGACCGACTTGGGGCGCCCGCTTCCTTCGAGAGCTCGTGCCGGTCTGGGCCGTCAACGTCGCGGTGACAGTGGCGATTGCCTCTGTCTATGCCACTGCCGGACTAAGTGCAGCAGCGCTGATCCTGAGCGGACTGCTCGCCCTCACATATCAGCTTCGCCTCGTAGCCCGCGCCGAAGAGCGCACGCGCGAGTACGCCTCGCTCTCATGGGGGGTGCTCTCCGGGATGCTCCGCAATCTCGACATGCGCGACCGCCGAACCGCGCGCCATTCGGCGGCGGTGGCTATGTTCGCGCGCGACATCGGCCGTGCAGTCGGGCTCCCCGAGCACGAGTGCGAGCTGGCGCACACCGCGGGACTGCTCCATGACGTCGGCAAGTTTGCGCTGTCCGACCGCGTCATGGAGCCCGGAGTCCAGCTGAGCGAGACGGACTGGAAGGGCGTTCGCCGTCATCCGGAGCTCGGCGCCACGATGTTGAAGGACCTGGGCGTGTACGGCCCGATCGCGGAGATCATCCGCACGCACCACGAGCGGCTCGACGGACGCGGTTATCCGGCCGGCCTGCCGGGCGAAGAGATTCCCGAGATAGCCAAGATCGTGGCGGTCGCTGAGGTCTACGACACGCTCACATCGGACGACACCTATCGGACGAAGATGAGCTCGTTCGAGGCACTCACGGAGCTCCGACGGGTGGCCGGCTCCCAGCTCGACGAGCGCTACGTGGAGGCCCTTGGTCAGGTACTCGGCGGCACCGGCGTCGAATACCGGCACGCGGGCGGCGCCGACTTCGACCGCGAGCTCGATGTGGAGCGACGAATCAGCGAGGCCGTCGCGCCGTGACGAGCCGCAGGAGGCGGAGCTAGCGAGACCGCCCGCCCGAGCGCTCGAGCGATGCGAGGAACGCGTCGACCTGCTCTGAGCTGAAGCGTCGTTGACCCCCCGGCGTCCGGTAGGCGCTGAGGTGCCCGTCGTCAGACCACCGTCGCACGGTTCCGACGGAAACGCCTAGCCGGCGCGCTACCTGGGAAGTCGACAGGGCCAGACGTCTGCCTGCAGTTGGTGAGGGATGAGAAGGCACGGGCACTATTTCGGAGCGTTTTGAGCGGGCCTTGAGCCCGTTCGGCTCCTTTGCACAAGTTCAAGAGACGGGTCCGTTCAACTAACCGGCGAAAGCTGCGAGCCGGCGGTCCTCGGGCTGGCGGAGGAGCGCGCCGCATCGCCGATTTCCCGGACCGACACGTTCTGGGGGTGATGGCATGCAGCGAGCCGCCCACCCGGGTAGCGGGTGAGCGGGGGCTCGACGGCCGTGCAGACGTCCGTCGCCCGAGGACAGCGTGGCTGGAAGCGGCAGGCGGGCGGTGGCTCCCCGAGGCTCGCGGCCTCCGACCCTCCCACTCGAAGCGGCGCGGCGGCCGGCGGGCGGCGGGAACGCCGGTCGAGCGTTGGCATTGAGGCGATCAGCGCACCCGTGTAGGGGTGGATCGGCCGGCGGAAGAGCTCCTCGGCGGGACCGGACTCGACAATCTTCCCTAGATACATGACCGCCACGCGATCGGAGATGTGGCGCACGACGCCGAGGTCGTGGGCCACGAAGAGGTAAGCGAGCCCGGAGGTCTCCTGAAGCTGCCGCAGCAGGGTCAGGATCTGCGCTCGGATCGACGCGTCGAGCGCTGACACGGGCTCATCGAGGATCAGCGCACTCGGGCACGGAGCTAGCGCTCGCGCGATCCCGATTCGCTGGCGCTCACCCCCGGACAGCTCGTGCGGATAGCGGTTGAGGTGCTCGCCCGACAGGCCAACGCGCTCCAGCAGCTCCCGGGCCGCGAGCTCGGCTCTCGATCCATCCAGACCTCGTGGCCGAAGCGCCCCGCGGAGCATCTGATCGACGCGTCGACGCGGATTGAGCGACGCGACGGGATCCTGAAAGACGATCTGTACGTCCTCGCGCAGCGGCTGGAGCTGGCGGCGGGAAGCGTGCGTGATGTCGCGCCCGCGAAAGCGCACGGCCCCACCGGTCGGCTCCACGAGACGGAGAAGCGAGCGGGCCAGCGTCGTCTTGCCGGAGCCCGACTCGCCCACGAGGCCGACCGTCTCACCTTCCCGAAGCTCGATCGTCACGTCGTCCACCGCGCGTACGTCGCCTCGGCCGCGACGGAGGCCACGGCGGGCACGGAACCGGTGGGTAAGGTGCTCGGCCTCGAGGATCGGCACGCTCGTGCGCGGGAAGCCGTCCGAGCCGTTGCCGGTCATCATGCCGGGGTCCGTTCGGGTCCGAGTTCCGCGCGCTCGGAGGGCAGGCGGCGGGCGTGCTTCTCCTCGGGCGACAGCCAACAGCGGTCGGCGTGGCCGTGAGCATCCACGAGCCGCTCCTCCAGCCGGGGGGTCGCCGAGCAAGCTTCGAACTCGTGCGAGCAGCGAGGCCGGAAGTGGCAGCCCTCGGGCGGGTGGACGAGGGACGGCGGCGCGCCGGGGATCGCCGTGAGCGCCCGCGGTTCCCCGTTGCGGTCGCAGGGTGCGGAGCCCAGAAGCCCCCAGGTGTAGGGGTGCTGCGGGTCGGAGAGGACCCGGTCGGCAGGTCCTTCCTCCACGATCCTCCCCGCGTACATGACGGCCAGGCGATCCGCCAGACCCGCGACGACGGCGATGTCGTGCGTCACGAGGATCACCGCGGTGCCGAGCCGCTCGCCGATGTCCCGGAGCAGCTCGAGGACCTGTGCCTCGATCGTCACGTCGAGCGCGGCCGTGGGCTCGTCGGCGATCAGCACCTCGGGACCGCACGAGACGGCCATCGCGATCAACGCGCGCTGGCGCATGCCGCCCGACAACTCGTGCGGATAGGCGCGGAAGGCCTCCCGGGGGCGCGGGATGCCTACTCGCTCGAGGAGCGCCAGCGCGCGGCCGCGCGCCTCCTCGCGCGAGCAGTCCTCGTGGGTCCGGATCTGCTCGGTGATCTGCTTGCCGACCCGCATCACGGGGTCGAGCGCGCTCATGGCGTCCTGTGGCACGAGCGCGATGCGTGCGCCGCGAACTCGCCCCAGCTCGCGCTCCGTAGCGGCGAGGAGCTCCACCCCGTCGAAGCGGACGGAGCCCGACAAGCGAGCTCCGGGCCCGGGTGCCAGCGCAAGCAGGCTCCGCATGGCCACCGACTTGCCGGAGCCCGACTCGCCGACGATCCCCAGAACCTCGCCGCGAGCCAGCGTAAGCGAGAGCCCGTCGACCGCTCGCACAAGCCCCTGGCGGGTCTCGAACGACACGTCAAGGCCCGACACGTGAAGAAGCGGGTCTGCGCTCATGTCACGCGTACGCGCGCGTCGAGCGCGGCGTGGACGATGTCGACGACCGCTCCCAGCAGCACGACGAAGAAGGCGCCGAGCAGCGTGACGGCGAGCACGGGTGGAGCGTCGAGCTGGGCGATGGCGTCGGCCGCGAACTGGCCCACCCCGTCGAGGTCGAAGACCGACTCCGTGAGGATCGCCCCGCCGCCCAGCACGACGGCGAAGTCGAGACCCCAGAGCGACACGATCGGGATGAGGGAGTTCTTCAGCACATGGCCCACGAGCACCCGTCGCTCGGACAGGCCCTTCGCGCGAGCGGTCTCGACATACGGCTGGCGGAGCCCGTCGAGCACGCTTGCGCGGAGAACGCGCGAGTAGAGCCCGACGAATAGCAGGGCAAGCGCGGTCCAGGGAAGTACGAGGTGGTAGGCCCAGCCGAGGGGGTCACGGGTCAGCGGCTCGTAGCCGCCGCTCGGGAAGATGCCCGCCCTGAAGCCGAGGTAGTGGCTCATCAGGGCCCCGAGCCAGAAGACCGGCACCGAGATGCCGACGAGCGCGAGAACGCTGATCGCTCGATCCGCCAGCCGCCCCGCCCGAAGCGCGGCGAAGGCACCGAAAGCGACGCCCAGGACCATCCAGATCACCGCCGCGCCGATGGCGAGCGAAAGCGTCGCCGGAAGGCCTCTGAGGATCTCCTCATCCACGTCGAGGCGGTTGGTGTACGAGATCAGGTCACCGGTGAAGACCTTTCGCATCGTGGTCGCGTACTGGACCCAGATCGGCTCGTCGAAGCCCCACTCGCGCCGGATGGCCTCGACCTGCGTCGCGGTGGCCTGCTTGCCCGCCATCCGAGCCGCCGGGTCGCCGTTCGGGATGACGTTGAAGATCAGGAAAACGACGACCGACACCGCGAGGAGCACGAGCACCATCGCTAGGAGTCGCCTGAGCATGAAGCGAACCATCAGGCTCAGGAGCCGTCCGCCACGGCATCGCCTTCCAGGGCCTCGCGCACACCGTCGCCGAGGAGATTGATCGAGAGCACCGCGGCCACGAGCGCTAATCCGGGCACCAGAGTGGCGTGCGGAGCTGTCGTCAGTCGCTCGATCCCGTCGCGCAGCATCGTGCCCAAGGAGGGGTCGGGCGGTTGGACGCCCGCTCCGAGGAACGAGAGCGCCGCCTCCAGCAGGATGGCGTTCGCCATGAGCAGGGGCACCAGCGCGACGATCGTGGAGGTGAGGTTCGGCAGGAGCTCCGCGACCATGATCCGGACGGGGCCAGCTCCCTGGGCGCGCGCCGCTTCCACGAACTCGCGCTCGGCGAGCGAACGCACCTGGGCACGAATCGGCCGCGCCATGTACGGGATGTAGACGACGGCGATCACGAGCAGCGGGATCAGGCGCGAGCCGCCGGCTATCTCGATCGGCCCGATCTTCAGTCCCCCCAGCGCGAGGGCAACGCCGAGCGCGACGCCCAGGAGCACTACGGGGAACGCCCAGATCACGTCGAGCGCCCAGGTGACCACGGCGTCGATCGGCCCCCGGAGGTAGCCGGCGACGAGCCCGAGCGGCACTGCCAGGAGCGCGGTGAGGAGCGCCGCCCCGATGCCGATCGCAAGCGAAGCGCGGCCGCCGTAGAGGAGCCGCACCATCACGTCGCGCCCCTCGTCGTCGGCGCCCAGGAAGAAACGCCGGCCCCAGGTCGGGCCGATCGGTCGACCGTCGTCCGCCAGCACGCTGCGCTCCTCGCCGTCGACCACGACCGTGTCGTCCGGCGAGGCGTTGGTTCGCTCCGGGCTGGTGCCCGCCACCGCGGCCGCCCAGAGCGGAGCCGCGATGCAGGCCGCCACGAGTAGGCCGAGGGCGACCGCCGATGCGATCACCAGGCGGCTTCTCAGCAGGCGCCGAACCCCGACGGGCGGAACCGGCGGGGGGACTGGGTCGACCCTGACCTCCTGCGGTGTGCTCGGCAGTGCCTCCGGCGGCGCGGACGAGGTCCACGCGGTCATCGCCGCTCGCCGATCGATCGCGAGGAGGCGCTCATGCGGGACCTGGTCCTCCGACTACTTGAGGCAGAAGCTCGTGTAGTCGTTCTGGTAGAGGGGGTGGACAAGCGAGCAGCGATCGAAGTCCATCCGCTCTGACATGAAGGTGGTCAGCATGCGGTTGCCGTAGGGGGCGAGCCAGGCGTCCTCGACGAGCTGGCGATCGAGCTGCGCCCACTGGTCCTTTACCGCCCTGAGGTCGGGCTCCTTGCTCAGCCGATCGATGCCCGCGTTGATCTCCGGATCGTCGACGTTCCCGAAGTTCGAGTTGTTGGTCGGCTGGATCGCGTCGCCGTCCACGACGGTCATGAAGTTCGCCGGGTGCGGGAAGTCCTGGAAGAAGTTGGCGAACCCGGTCTGGGCCTCGGTCCTCTCGTTACCCACCGTCTGGAAGTAGACACTGGAGTCGATCACCTTCGGCTTCGCGTCCAGTCCGATCTGGTTGAGCACGTCGGCGTAGTACTCGGTCACGCGCTCGGGCTCCGGCTCGTTGTTGCCCCAGACCGTCACCTCCGCCCCCTCGGCGCCCGCCTCCCGGATCAGCTCGCGCGCGCGCTCCTGGTCCGGAGCCGCGTTCGGATCGCCCCAGGGACACGGGTCGAGGCGCTGATAGCCGGGAAGGCCGGGCGGGAAGAAGTTGCAGGTGGGCGCCATGAGGCCGCCGAACAACCGCGCGATCGCGCGCTTGTCGATCGCGTAGTTCACCGCCTCGCGGACCTTCGGGTCATCGAACGGCTCGATGCGCGAGTTCAGGAAGAAGTAGTAGGTCGAGATCGTCGTGAACTCCTTGAAGCGGTCGCCGTAGCGCTCCCGGACCTCGGCGAGCTGGTCGGGAACCGGCGGATCCACGATGTAGTCGAGCCGGCCGGAGATCACGTCCTCGGTGGCGCGGCGGGGGTCCTTGACGATCGTCGCGGTGATCCGATCGATCTGTCCGCGCGGGATACCGGGAAGGTCGAATGAGTCGTTGCGCTCGAGCACGAACTCGCGGTTGGGCTCCGAGTCGGTCAGCTCGTACGGCCCGACCCCCGGCGGCGGTGTCTTCGTCAGGTCCTCGAAGGGCGTGTCGCCCGGCACCAGCCCCGCGAAGTTCATGGCCAGCACGTTCGAGAAGGTGCCGTCGGGCTTCGTCAGGGTGATCGTGATCTCCCCGGTGTCGTCGTCGGTTTCGATGCCCTCGATGTCCGCCTTCGGCTTGCCACGCTCGACGTAGTCCTCGGCCCCGACGATGCCGGTGAAAAACGGCGTGCCGGGCGACTCCAGGTTCAGGACGCGCTGAATCGCGTGCTCGAAGTCGCTCGCCTTGACCGGCGTGCCGTCCGAGTACTCGAGCCCCTCACGCAACCGAAGCGTGTAGGTCTTGCCGTCGTCGGAGATCGTCGGCAGGTCCTCGGCGAGGCCCGGGATGAGCTCGGTCCCCGCCTCGCCCTCCGCGTGGCGGTAGGTGAGAAGCGGGGTGTAGACGAGCCAGAGCGACTCCCATGCCTCCGGGGCGTAGCTGAGCGCCGGATCGAGGGCATCGGGCTGGGCGGACAGGCCGATCGTGATGGACGCTGGGCCGCCGCTGGTCGGCTCCCTTTCGCCACAGGCGGCCAGGGCCGGAGCAACCGCGAGCGCCAGCGAGACCGCCAGGGCCTTGATTGTCTTGGTTCTCATAGTGAGTGGGGGCTCAGGTCTGCTGATCACGATCGGCGGCTGTGCAGAGTTCGCGGGAGGTCTGGCGGCTTTGCAGAGCTTTGAGCGGCGAAAGCTCACCCGGAGTGCGATGTAGTAGGTGGCGCGCACGACGGCTCGCACTGGGCCACCGAGGACCGCAAACGCGTAACCACTCCATGCGCCACCACAAGCTCGAGCGGCGGCAGCACCTGCCGACGCCTCCGGACCAGTCGTTCGAGCTCTTCGCGGACGCGATGAACCTGGAGGCCATCACGCCGCCGTGGCTGCGCTTCAGAGTGATCACCCCGGGACCGATCGAGATGCGGTCCGGCACGCTCATCGAGTACAGGCTGCGACTCCACGGCGTCCCCGTGAGCTGGCGGACACGGATAGAGGCGTGGGAACCTGGGCGACGCTTCACCGACGTCCAGCTCAGCGGCCCCTACCGACTCTGGCACCACACCCACTCGTTCGAGCGGGATGGCGATGGCACGTTGATGCGCGACGTGGTGCGTTACGCGCTGCCGCTCGGCCTGATCGGGGCGTTCGCGCATCTCCTCGTCGTCCGGCGGGATCTGGAGCGGATCTTCGACTTCCGCCGCGACGCGGTAGCGCGGCTGATCGAGTCGAGGAGCCGCTCGGACTTCATTACGTAAAGTAATGAGCAGTGAAAGTCTTCTGGCGCCTACTGGGATTCCTCAAGCCGTACCGACGAGGCGTCCTCGTCTCCTTCGTGCTGGCCGCCTGCGCCACCGGCATGGGCGTGCTCCTCCCCTTCCTGGTGGGCCGGACCGTCGACTCGATCGAGCGCGGGGAGAGCCTTTGGGGGCTCACCGCGGCGATCCTCGGCGCGGGGGTCCTGCGGCTCGTCTTCAGCGTGGCTCGGCGCCTCGTGGCGGGGCGCGTGTCGCTGGGTGTGGAGTACGACCTGAGAAACCGCATGTACGAGCACCTTCAGTCGCTCGAGCTCGCCTTCTTCGACTCACAGCAGACCGGACAGCTCATGTCGCGCTCGACCGTGGACCTGCAGTCGGTCAGGTTCTTCCTCGGCTACGGGCTGATCTTCATCCTCCAGTCGCTCCTCACGCTCGCGATCGCGGCCGCGGTGATGCTCTTCGTGAACCCGGGGCTGGCCGCCGTCGCCCTCGCCCCGACCCCGTTCGTGATCTGGGCCGCCTTCCGCTACGGCAAGCGCAATCGGCCCGCGAGCCAGGAGGTGCAGCAGCGGATCGCCGAGCTGACAGCGGAGGCCGAGGAGAACGTGTCCGGCATCCGCGTGGTCAAGGCGTTCGCCCAGGAGGCGCGACAGCTCTCTCGCTTCCGCCACCGCGTCACGCGCGTGTTCGACCAGTCGATGGTGTCGACCCGGTTGCGGGCGTTCTACAACCCGTTCATCGGCTTCCTGCCGAACCTGGGCCTGGCGGCGCTGCTGCTCGTCGGGGGTCGGCAGGCGATCCGGGGGACGATCTCGATCGGCGAGTTCGTCGCCTTCTACGGGTACGTGGTCCTGCTCGTCTCGCCGCTTCGGATGCTCGGCGTGGCGCTCGGGATGGCGCAGCGGGCGGTGGCCTCAGGCGCGCGCGTGTTCGAGATCCTGGATCGCCAGCCGCAGCTCGCGGCGCCGGCGGGCGCCGGGCCGCTGCCCTCGGGCGCCGGGCGCGTGGAGCTCAGGCAGGTCACGGCCGCCTACGAGGGCGGCGATCCGGTGCTGCGCGGGGTCGACCTCACGGTGGAGCCGGGGCGGACGGTCGCCATCGTCGGCGGCACCGGCGCCGGCAAGACGACGCTGGTCGCGCTCGTGCCGCGGCTCTATGACCCGGTCGAGGGCCAGGTCCTGATCGACGGGGTCGACGTACGCGACGTCGATCTCGTCGCGCTTCGGTCGCAGATCGCGCTCGTCTCCGATGACGCCTTCCTGTTCTCGGCCCCGGTGAGCGAGAACATCGCCTACTCACGGCCGGATGCGACCCACGAGGAGGTCGAGGCGGCCGCGCGCCGCGCGGGGGCGCACGACTTCATCGCCGCGCTACGCGATGGCTACGACACGCTCGTCGGCGAGCGCGGGCTTACGCTGTCCGGAGGTCAGCGCCAGCGCATCGCCATAGCCAGGGCGCTGCTTCGCGACGCGCGCGTCCTGATCCTCGACGACGCCACCTCCAGCGTCGACGCCACGAAGGAGAGCGAGATCAAGCGCTCGCTGCGTGAGCTGATGAAGGACCGCACCACCTTCGTGATCGGCCACCGGCTGTCCACGATCGCACTGGCGGACGAGATCGTGGTGCTCGACGATGGCCGTGTGGCAGCGCATGGGCCGCACGACGAGCTCATGGAGAGCTCGTCCCTCTACCGGGAGATCGTGGAGAGCGGGCTGCCCGAGGCGCCGGTGGCCGTCGCGGCGGAGCCCGAGCGAGAGGCGGCGAGCCTGTGAGCGGCCTGGGCGCGCGGCTGCGATCGGGCTGGAGGCTCCTGCGGGGAGAGGATCAGCGCGCGCGGAAGCTGAAGGGCCTTTTGGAGCTTCTTCGGCCCTATCGCGGGCGGGTGATCCTCATGTTCGTCGCCTTGGTCGTGGCGACCGGGGCTGCGCTGGCGCCGCCCTACCTCGCCGGGCGCGCCATCGACGAGGGCATCGACCAGCGGGACTTTGACGCGCTGACCGTGGTCGTTATCGCGTTCCTGGTAGCCGCGCTCCTCAACTGGGGGGCTACGTATCTCCAGACCTACCTCGTCAACTGGGTCGGCCAGCGGGCGCTTCAGGATCTCCGCAGCCGGATCTTCGAGCACCTGCAGCGCCTCTCGATCGGGTTCTACTCGCGCAACAAGGCAGGCGTGCTCATCTCGCGGATGACGAACGACGTGCAGGCACTCGACCAACTGGTCACCGACGGGGTGGTCACGCTCTTCTCCTCGACGCTGACGCTCGTCGGCGTGGCGGCGATCCTCGTCTACCTCGACCCGAAGCTCGCGCTCGTGGCATTCCTGACGTTTCCGATCCTCGCCGTGGCCAGCATCGCCTTCCGGCTCGCCTCGACCGGCGCCTACCGGCTGACGCGCGAGCGAATCGCCGCCGTGACCGCCTACCTTCAGGAGACCCTCTCGGGCATCCGGATCGTGCGTGCGTTCGGACAGGAGGACCGCCACAAGAAGCACTTCGCACAGCTGAACGAGGAGAACCGCGAGGCGAACATGCGGACGGTGAACCTGAACGCCGCCTACTTTCCCGGCGTGGAGCTGCTGACGGCGGTGGCGACCGCCGTGATTCTGCTCTATGGCGGGAGCCGCGTGGGGAGCGGCGGGGTCACGCTCGGCGTCCTCGCCTCGTTCGTCTTCTACCTTCAGACCTTCTTCGACCCGATACAGCAGCTCTCGCAGCTGTACACGACCTATCAGGCCGGTATGGCGGCGCTCGACAAGGTGTTCGAGCTGCTCGACGAGGAGCCCGATCTGGCCGAGAGCCCGGACGCCCGGACGCTCCCCGCCGTGCGTGGCGAGATCCGCTTCGAGGACGTCTCGTTCTCCTACGGCGGCCCGGACGGGCGTGACTGGGCGCTGCGCGGTGTCGACCTGAGCGTCCCCCCCGGCCAGACCCTGGCGCTCGTCGGGGCGACGGGGGCCGGCAAGTCGACGCTCGCCAAGCTGGTGGCGCGCTTCTACGACCCGACGCGTGGACGGGTGCTCGTGGACGGCCATGACCTGCGCGACGTGACCGAGGGGTCGCTTCGCTCACAGCTCGGCCTCGTGCCCCAGGAGGGCTTTCTCTTCTCGGGCACGATCCGGGAGAACATCGCCTTCGGCCGGCCGGATGCGACGGACGAGGAGGTGCGCGCCGCGGCGGCCGCGGTCGGGGCGGACGAGTTCATCTCGAGACTGCCCGCCGGATACGACACGGAGGTCGGCGAGCGCGGCGGGCACCTGTCCGCCGGTCAGCGCCAGCTCGTCGCGTTCGCGCGCGCGGCCGCGGCCGATCCGCGGATCCTCGTCCTCGACGAGGCCACGTCGAACGTGGACGTCCAGACCGAGGCGCGGATCGAGCAGGGTCTTCGCCGGCTGCTGGCCGGGCGCACGGCGATCGTGATCGCCCATCGGCTGTCCACGATCCGCGGCGCCGGACGGATCGTGGTGCTCGACTCAGGCCAGATCGTCGAGCAGGGCACCCATGACGAGCTGCTGGAGGCGGAAGGCCACTACGCGCGCCTCTACGGCGACTGGGCGGAGCAGGCGGCGTAGGACGAGACGGTCCTCAGCGTCACTGGGCGCTTCCGACGACCGGGAGCATCCGCGTCGGTCCGATGGGCTTCGCGCCCGCTCGACGGAGCCTGATGGTCTGATTGCGCCGCCTTGAGTTGCGGCTTCCGAAGTTTGGCGTCTGGCTGTGGCAGTTGGGGCACAGAATCTGGAGGTTCTCGAGCTGGTTGTCGTCGCGTTCTCCATTCACGTGATGAAGCGTCAGCGACAGCGGCGCGTCCAGCCATTCGCTGATCCCGCACCGCTCGCACGCAGGCGCTTTCAGTCCCGCACTGATCAGCCGAAGCTTCAGATGGCGCCGATTCACTCTCCGCCCGCTCGCGAGATAGGTCTCGATCGGCGCGGCGGCCGGCCGCGAGGTCAATGCCCCCCGTTTCGCCGCCTCGTGCCAGGTCTGAGAGGACATCCCGAAGCGCTCGCAGCAGGCTCGTATGGAGTGCCCTTGGTCGTAGTAGCGCTGGACCTCTGACCAGCTGTATCGACGAGCACACTTGAGTGAAGGAGGGACGCCCAGTCTGCGAGCGTGATAGCTGACGGTCGGCACCGCGATGCCGAGCTCCGCCGCTATCTGACCCACGGTCCTTCCATCCCCAAGCAGCCTGGCGACAGCCCTGCGCGTCGTCCCGCGTGGCCTCCTAGGGGCACCACCGGCTCGCGGGACCAGGTCTCCTCGGCGCACCGCGGTATCCCACGCGCCGTTGGAGAAACCAAAACGCTCCTGGCACTCCCGCACCGAGTGCCCGGCCTCATAGAAAGTCCGAATGGCTTGCCAGTCGTAGCGGCGGCTCACAGCCGAGCCGGACGAGCTGCTTCGGTGCTCGTGGGCCAATGGCTTATCCTCAGCCTTCGGTGCGGGATGGGGTAGAGGCAGCCCGCCAGGTTCTGGCCCTGGAAGCCATGGTTCGAATCCATGTCCCGCAGCTCACGCCCGCCTCACACCTAGAGGATACTGGTCAGATGGCGCAAAATGCCCGCATATACGGGCAATTTGCACTCATGCGAGAAGCGTTACATCAAGCGGCTAGTCGACCCTCGCTGGATGTCGAAGCCGTGGTTCCGCGGCGCCCATAGCGTCGCTCACTAACCGACTCTCGTCGTCGATCTACTCGGACGGCGGCCCTCAGAGCGTGGACAGGTCCGAGTCCGGATCCGCCAGCGCGCGGAGGTCCGGCCGAGCGCCCTCTCGGATGAGTCGCCGCGCGTGCTCCAAGTCATCCGAGCGCCCGACGGTCAGCGCGGCGGTCACGCGGCCCTGGTCGAGGTAGAAAGCCGTGAAGCGACCGTCCTCGAGCGATCCGCGCACCACGTCCTCGCCGGAACCCGGGCCCACCGACTCCATCGACACCCAGTCGGCCAGGTCGGAGAAGAAATACGGCACCTCGTCGTGAGGCACGTCGCGGCCGAGCATGTTGAGGGCGGCGGTCTCGCCCTGCGTCGCGGCCGCATCCCAGTGCTCGATCCGCATGTGCTGGCCGTGGATCACCGAGTCGTACTCGGCCATGTCGCCTGCCGCGAAGATGCCGGGGACCGATGTCTCGAGCCGCGACGAGCACGTGACCCCGCCAAGCCCGCCGATGTCGAGTCCCGCCCCCTTGGCCAGCATGACGTCCGGCACCACGCCGACCCCTACGACCACGCACTCGCAGGGAAGCTCTGCGCCCCGCTTCGTGACGACCTTCGTCACGCGCCCGTCAGTGCCCTCGAAGCGCTCGAGCTCATCGGAGCCCCGAACCTCGATCCCGTGCTCCTCGAGCACAGCTTGGAAGAAGCCACCGACCACCGGGCCGAACTGGCGGTCGAGCGTCACGCCCTCCTGCATCAGGATCGCGCAGCTCTTGCCGAGCGCGGTGAGCGAAGCGGCGACCTCGGTGCCGATGTAGCTGCCGCCGACCATGACGATCCGCTCCGCGTCGGCAGCGTCCTCGCGGATCGCATCCGAGTTGCCGAACGTGCGCAGGTAGTGGATGCCCTCCAGGTCGGCGCCCTCCACGCGAAGGCGACGAACGTTCGCGCCCGTGGCGATCAGAGCCTTGCCGAAACCAACGTCCCGCCTGGTCGACAGCTTCGCGACCCGCTCCGATGGGTCGAGCTTCATCACGCTCGCACGCGTGAGCAGCTCCACTTCGTGATCCTGCCACCACCCCGCCGGCTGCACGAGCGCGTCCTCGCGCATCTGCGTGCCACGCAGGTAGGCCTTCGAGAGCGGCGGTCGGTGGTACGGCGGGTCCGGCTCGCGGCCCACGACCATGATCGAGCCATCGGCGCCCTCCTCCCGGAGTCGGCGGGCGCACGCGGCCGCGGCCAGCCCGCCACCGATCAGCAGGTAGTCGACCGAGCGATCGGCCACCTCAGCGGCCGAGCCCGTTCACGCGGCCTCGGAGGTCGCGGGCACGAAGCGCCGCGTGACCTCGGCCTCGAGCCCCATGTCGAGCACGAGGAGCACCTGATCGCCGGCCTCGATCACCGAGTCGCCTCCCGGCACGAGGCCGCCCTCCTCCCGAAGGATCGATATGACGAGCGAGCCGTCCGGCAGCCCCAGGTCCTTGACCATCCGGCCGTCCGCGGCGGATCCCGTCGCCACCTCGAGCTCGATGATCTCGAGGCGCTCCTGCGGCAGGTCGAGCAGGTGCACGAGGCCGTACTTGGGCACCTCGTGCTCGATCAGGCGAAGAATCAGATCCGTGGCCGACACCGCGGGCTTCACGCCCAGGAGGTCGAAGTGGGCCAGGTTGCGCGGGTTGTTGCACCGGGCGATGACGCGCTCCACGCCGTACTTCTCGCGCGCCACCTGGCAAATCAGGAGGTTGTCCTCGTCGTCGCCGGTCACGGCTATCACCATGTCCGCGCGCTCGATCCCCGCACGCTCGAGCACCCAGAGCTCCGAGCCGTCCCCGTACTGCACCGCGTGCTCGAGCTCCTCCTCGACCGTCGCGTAACGCCTCTGGCTTGACTCGACGATCGTGATCTCGTGCCCCTTCTCGATCAGCTCCCGTGCGAGGTTCCAGCCGACCTTTCCGGCGCCCACGACGAGCGCGTACACGAGCTAGCCGACCTCCTCGCGAACGGCGGCCTCGAGCATCTCGATCGCCACCTGCGTGGGGCATACCGTGAGCAGCCCCTGCTCGCGGTACCAGCCGGCACGCAGAGGATCGAGGACCCGCACCACCACCTTCTCCACGTTGAACCGGCGCTGCGCGATCTGGGCGATCACGAGGTTGGTGTTGTCGCCGTTCGTCGAGGCCACGAACGCGTCGGCGCGCTCAATCCCGGCCTCGATGAGAGCATCGACCTCGAGCGCCGTGCCCACCGTGAACGAGCCCCCGAGGTCCTCCCAGCCACTGTTCTCACCGCGCTCTAGAAGCGATATCGACTCCGGATCCTCGTCGACGACCGATACCTCGTGGCCGTCGCGAAGCATCGTCTTTGCGATCGCTGATCCCACGCGCCCCGCGCCGACGATCAGGACGAACATGGGAGCACTCTACCGCCGCCGAGCGTGCCGACGTGCCGCCCCCGACTGCGCCGGCTCACTCAGGCCCCACCGCCTCGCGGAGGCCGTTCTCTCCGGCCGGGGGGGCCGTCAGGAGCACCCGACACGGCGCCTTCTCCACCACGTACCGCGTGATGTCGCCCACGAACTTGTCCCGCGGCCCGCTGCGCCCGCCGAGGAGCACGCCGCCGTCGCCCACGAACTTGTCCCGCGGCCCGCTGCGCCCGCCGAGGAGCACGCCGCCGCGCACGCGGGTGGGCTCCTCGGCCGCCAGCACGATCGCCTCGACACCGCGGCGGCGCGCCTCCTCGACGATCGCCGCCCCCACAGAGCGCCCCCTGGCGGTCACGGTCGCCACGTGCACGCCCGCGTACTCCTCTCCAACGTCCTTCGCGCGCGCCAGGGCGCGCTTGGCCTGCTCGACCCGCTCGGGCGGCACGCGCGCGTCTATCGGCAGCGACATGGGGATCTCGAGCACGTAGACGGCCTCGATCACCGCCCCGTCGCCCTCGTCGCCCTCCTCGGCCGCCAGCCTGCCGGCCGTGCCGACGATGTCGTCGTCGAGTGGCTCGCCGAAGACCGGAACGAGGATGCTGCCGTACTCCACGGCGGCGTCCTCGCGCAGGGCCTCCGCGGGAATCGTGAACCGCTGGGTCAGCGACTTGCCCTGGGTCTTTCGGTAGATCACGTACAGGGACAGCCCCGCGAGCATCCACAGGCCCCCGACCACTCGAGCACCCTCGTGCAGGACGAGCACGCTGATCCAAGCGGCCCCTCCCGTGATCGCGCCGACCGCCGCCGGGATCGGTACCGACCCGCGACCCACCGCAACGGAGAGTGGAATTCGGAACGCCCGCCTGGCCGTGGGATCCCTGAAGCGCATGATCACGATCGACGCGTGGGCGATCGTGAAGGCGAGCATTGCGCCGAAGGCGAAGATCCCCGCCAGGAACTCCACGTCGGCGGCTGCCAGTCCGAAGCTGATCACGGCGGCGATCGACACGAGCACGTACGGCGTCGAGCGTTGCGGATGCAGCTTCCCGACGGCGCTCGGTATCTGCCGGTTGGTCGCCAGCGAGTACCCGAGGCGTGAGAGCCCGAGCATGTTCCCGTTCACCGCGGTCACGAGCACAGCCGCCCCGAGCGCCCCGACGGCGGCGGTCAGCACCTCGCGAAGCCACTCCGGCTCGAACGCGGACACGACGCCCAGCACCGGCGCGTCGATGAAGCGGCCGCTGAGCTCGGTCGACCCGCCGACCACAGGCACTGCGGCCAGGGCAACAATCGACATGCCGACGAACAGGAGCGGAACGGCCGCCGCCGTGACGAGCACGACCCGCCGGAGCGCCCGACGGCCGACACGGATCTCGCCCGCCAGCCCCGAGGCAGCCTCTATCCCGGTCAGCGCGGCCGCCGCGATGACCGTCGCGAACAGCAGATCGGCCACCCGCGGTGACCTGCCAAGGGCGATCGGATCGAGGATCACGCTTGGCTCGAACAGCATCGCGACCCCTAGGACCACGATGGCCATGCTGAGCGCGAGGTTCAGCAGGCCGAGCCGGAGGACGCGTGTCAGCCGGTCGGCCGAGATGCCGCGGATGTTCGACCACGCGACGAAACCCACCGTGGCCCCTGCCAGGACCAGCTCGAGCCCGGGTTCGCCGGCGGCCGTCCAGAAGGCCGCCAGGTAATGCGACACCGCGAAGGCGCCGATTGCCATCACGATCAGGTAGTCCAGGATGATCGCCCACCCGGCTATGAAGCTCCACAGCTCGTTCAGCGCGTATCGGGCGAAGGTTGACGCCCCGCCGGTCTCGGGGTGCAGCGAGCTCCCTTCGAGGTAGGTCATCACCGTGAGGAGGAAGAAGGCCGCGGCGAGCAGGAAGGCGATCGGCGTCAGGCCGAGAGCGTCGCCCGCGACCACCCCCAGGCCGAAGTAGATTGACGCGCCGAGGGCACTGAGACCGATCGCTACCAGCGCGGGAGCGCCCAGGCCACGGGTCACCCGCGGGCCCGGCTGCGACTGTGGACGATCCAGCCTGCTCGCGAGCTTCACGCCCGACCACGCCGGCCGGCGCCGCCGCCGCCGAGGAGCACCAGCCGCCCCGCACCGATGGCCGCGAGCATCAAGCCGACGATCACTCCGACGGCGAGCGGGCCGCCCCCGCGGGCGACGGTGGTAACCACCATGGCGACACCAAGTGCGAGAAGGAGCGCGCTAGCCGCGCGCGTCGAGTGGCGGTAGGCCCGCTCCACCGGGCAGATCTTAGAGCGGCGCTAAGCGGCTGCGCGCTCGGGAGCGCGGGAGGCGGGCGACTCGATAATCACCCGGCACGGACGTTCCTCGAGCACCGCCTCGAGCGTCCGACCGAGCAGCGAGGACCCTGTCCGCCGCCGTGGCGGCGTCATCACGATCGCGCGCGCCCGGATCTCACGCGCCTCCTCGACGATCCGTCGGCCGGCCTCACCGGCGCGCACCTTCTCGTAATGGCCGGTCACGCGCCTCCCTCCGAGGACTCGAGCGGAATCGATCGTCGCCTGCACCCGTCGCTCCTGCTCCGGCATCACCGCGTCAATCGGCGTGTTGGCCGGCACGGTCATGGTGACGAGCACGTGTATCCCGCGCCGGCGCTTGGCGGCGAGCTTCACCGCCGTGGCCATCACCTCCCTCGAGTACTCCTCGTCCTCGAACGCAACCAGGATTGACTCGTACTCGACCTCGTGCTCGACGATGGGCTCGGGCAGCACCACCTTCGTCGTCTTGGACAGCGGCAGGCCCTGGCGGCGCCGGTAGACGACGTAGGTGACCGCGCCGATCGTCAGCCAGATGCCGCCGATGACAAGCGTCTCCCGGTTCAGGACGGTGACGGCGACGAACGCCGCACCCGTTCCGAGCCCGCCGAGGACCGCGAACAGCGGCCAGTCGATGCCGCCGATCCGGACGTTGCCGGGACCGCGAAACGGCCGCTCGCGCTCGGGTTCCTTGATGCGGAGGGCGATCACCGAGAGGTGGGCGACGGTGAAGGCCAGCATGGCCCCGAACGCGTACACCGTGCCCAGGAGCTCGGCCTGCCCGGGGAGCATGGTCAGACAGGCGACGAGGCCGAAGACGATGATCGCGACGTAAGGCGTTCGAAAGCGTGGATGCAGCTGCCTGATCTGCTCCGGGAGCTGGCGGTATTGGCCCATGGAGTAGCTCAGCCGAGACAGGCCGATGAGTCCGGCGTTCGTCGCGACGAACAGGATCGTGGCGGCGAGCAGGCCCACGTAGACCTCGGCCACCGGCTGAAGGCTTCCAAGGCCCAAGTTCTTGACGACGCCGAGAACCGGGTTGTCGGCAAAGCCACCCTCCTCGGGTCCCAGCGCGAGCAGCGTGCGCCCGTCCTCCACCGGCATCGCCGACAGGGCGACCGCCGGGAGCGTCAGCGAGATCGTCATCACCGCGATCACGACCCCCTTCATGGCGCGCGGGATGGTCCTTCCGTAGTCCTTGGCCTCCTCGGCCATGTTCGAGATCGTGTCGATGCCGGTGAAGGCCACCATTCCGACCGGGATCGCGATCAGGAAGTTGCTGACGGTCGGCGCCGTGCCGAACTCCACGTTCTCCACGAGGCGCTCCGGCGAGAGCACGAGCACGATGCCGAGCACGACCAGCGCTACCTGGGTCAGGAAGTCGGCGACGGCGAGGACGACGTTGAGCCCGGCGGCCTCCTTCGACCCGCGGATATTCAGTGCGGCGAGGACCACGACCACTGCTATCCCGACGATGATGTCGCCCGGGGATGTCAGCAGCGGCTCCCACAAGATGCCGAGGTAGTGCGGGAGGAAGAAGGCCGAGATCGAGACCGTGATGATGTAGTTGAGCATCTGGCCCCACGCGGTCAGCGACGACCAGAACTCGTTGAAGGCCCGGCGCGCGAACGACGACGAGCCGCCGGCCTCCGGGTACATCGTCGTGGCCTCCGTGTAGGTGGCGGCGGTGGCCATGAATATGAGGCCGGCGATCAGGAAGACGATCGGCGTCATCCCGAGGGCGAAGACGGCGACCAGGCCGAGCGCGTAGTAGATCGAGCTGCCCACGTTGCCGTAGGCGGTGGAGAACAGCGCGCCCGTGCCGAGCACGCGCTCGAGCCCTAGGTTCTTCGGCCGACGCTCAGCCACCGGCGAAACCTACAGATGCCATCTAGCGGCCAGAGGCGGTTCGCGCGCCGAGCGGCACCCTCGGCGAGAGCGCATTTATGCCCGTGATACGGGCTCAATGCCGGTCTCGTCGCCGGATCGAGCGTGCCGGCCTACGCTTAGATGAGGAACGGGATTATCAGGAGGGCGACGATGTTCGCCACCTTGATCATGGGGTTGATCGCCGGACCGGCGGTGTCCTTGTAGGGGTCGCCCACCGTGTCGCCGGTCACGGAGGCCGCGTGCGCCTCCGAGCCCTTGCCGCCGTACTCGCCGTCCTCGATCAGCTTCTTCGCGTTGTCCCAGGCACCGCCGCCCGACGTCATCGACACCGCCACGAAGAAGCCGACCACGATCACGCCGATCAGCAGGCCACCGAGCGCCTGGTAGGACAAAAGTCCGACCACCACGGGAACGACGATCGGGATCAGCGCCGGCAGGATCATCTCCTTCTGCGCGGCGGTCGTGACGATGCCCACGGCGCGTGCGTAGTCGGGCTTCTCCGTGCGTTGCATGATCCCGGGGCTCTCGCGGAACTGGCGGCGCACCTCCTCCACCACGAGGCCACCGGCGCGCCCGACCGACTCGATCGAGAGCGAGACGAAGAGGTAGACCATCAGACCCCCGACCAGCAGGCCGATCAGGACCTCGGGCGAGGAGATCTGGAAGAGGGCGAGCTGCTCGCCCTCCGATGCCGCCTCCTCGCGGAGCTCCTCGATGAACGCGGCGAAAAGCACCAGCGCTGCCAGCACGGCGGAGCCGATCGCGTAGCCCTTGGTGACCGCCTTGGTCGTGTTTCCCACCGCGTCGAGCGGGTCGGTCACGTCGCGCACCGCCTGGGGCATGTCCGCCATCTCGGCGATCCCACCGGCGTTGTCGGTGATCGGGCCGAAGGCGTCAAGCGCCACGATCAGGCCCGTGAGCGATAGCTGGGCCATCACCGCCACGCCGATGCCGTAGATGCCGCCCAGCTCGTTGGCGGCGAGGATCCCCAGGGCGATCACGACCGCGGGAAGCGCCGTGGACTGGAACCCTGCGCGAGGCCCTGGATGATGTTCGTAGCGTGGCCGGTCTGCGACGCCCTCGCGGTGGTCCTCACCGGCCGAAAGCGCGTGGAGGTGAAGTAGTCGGTGATCACGAAGAGCAGCGCGGTCACTCCGACGCCGATGAGCGTGCAGAGCCACAGCTGGATGCCGGTGGCCGGTGATCCCCCTCCGGTGAGAAGCGGGTCCGCTCCGCCCCTGAAGGTGATGTCGTCCATCAGCCAGAGCGTCACGGGCAGAAACGCCAGCGCCGCGATGACGCCCGAGACGATCAACCCCTGGTAGAGGGCGCGCTCGACGTTGCCGGCGCGGCTCCTCACCGCGAACGTGCCGATGATCGAGGCGATGATCGAGACGCCCCCGACGACGAGCGGGTAGACCGCCACCGCCCCGAGCTCGTTGAAGGTAAGAACGCCGAGGAGCATGACGGCGACGGCCGTGACGGCGTAGGTCTCGAACAGGTCCGCGGCCATGCCGGCGCAGTCGCCCACGTTGTCGCCCACGTTGTCGGCGATCACCGCCGGGTTACGGGGGTCGTCCTCCGGGATGCCGGCCTCTACCTTCCCGACGAGGTCGGCGCCGACGTCGGCGGCCTTTGTGAAGATGCCGCCGCCGAGTCGCGCGAAGACGGAGATGAGCGAGCCGCCGAACCCGAGGCCGACGAGCGCGTCGACCGCGTCCTTCTCCTCAGTGCCGGTTAGCAGCAGCACGCCGTAATAGCCGGCCACGCCGAGGAGCGCCAGACCGGCCACGAGCAGTCCGGTGACCGCTCCGCCCTTGAAGGCCACGGCGAGCGCTCCCGAGATGCCCCCACGCGCCTCCTCGGCCACGCGCGCATTGGCGCGCACGGACACGTTCATGCCGATGAAGCCGGCGGCGGCCGAGAAGGCGCCGCCGATCGCGAAGCCGATCGCGGTTCGGATGTCGATCGCGATCGCGAGCAGGATCACGAGCACCACGGCGACCGCCCCGATGATCGTGTACTGGCGCGTGAGGTATGCGGTCGCGCCCTCCTGTACGGCGCCGGAGATCGAGCGCATCTCCTCGTTGCCCGCGGACTTCGAGAGAAGCCAGCGGGACGTGGTGGCGCCGTAGACGACGGCGGCGCCCGCACAGGCGAGCGCCACGACGATGCCCCAATCAGTCAAGAACTCTGTCACAGGAAGATTCCTCCGGAGATGGTTTTTGTGCGGCGCGCTCGGGCACGAGCGGTATCGAGTGCCCTAGAGCACGACCGCGCTTGCCCTGGCCTTGGCGCAGATGTCGTCCGGCTGCGGACCGATTCTCGGCACCGCCCGGAACAGAAGCGCGCGCAGTCTATCGAGGTTCTCGGAGAAAACTCTGAACGCGGCCTCCGCCGAGACCGGCTCCACCGCCGGATCGTCCTCCAACCCCACGTCGTAGTCGGTGACGAGCGACACGTTCGCGTAGCAGAGCTCGAGCTCGCGAGCCAGCCATGCCTCGGGGTACTGGGTCATGTTCACGACGTCCCAGCCGAGCCCCGAGAACCAGCGCGACTCGG
Source organism: Thermoleophilaceae bacterium (assembly GCA_030447875.1). Taxonomy (GTDB): domain Bacteria; phylum Actinomycetota; class Thermoleophilia; order Solirubrobacterales; family Thermoleophilaceae; genus JAUJOA01. The sequence goes on along the minus strand of JAUJOA010000002.1, from coordinate 12,630 downwards.
CGCGTGTCGAGAATCGCGGTCCCTGAATCACCACCACCGTCCCACCGTCGACGGCCGGGATCTCGAGCTCTCGCGCGACCCCCAGCAGCGTCTCGCGCAGGCTCGGGCAATAGGGATCGGCCGCCGAGACGTGAGTCGTCTCGGGTCCGTCAAAGTAGGTATCGGGGCGGCCATGCGTTCGATCCACGAACTGGTCGGCCACCAGAAACGTTCCGGGCGCGAGGTCACGCTTCAGCGACCCACAGGCGGAGGGCCCGATCACCCTCGTGACCCCGGCCTCTCTCATCGCCCAGAGGTTCGCCCGGTAGTTGACCCGGTGCGGCGGCAGGTCATGGCCATCGCCGTGACGAGGCATGAACGCCACCCGGGTCCCGTCGATCTCGCCGATCCGCACCGGCGCCGACGGCGACCCATAGGGCGTGTCGATCCGTACTTCCTCGACCTCGTCGAGCAGGCGATAGAGGCCCGATCCGCCGAAGACCCCGATCACGTTCCCGGCGGAGTCCAAATCTTCGAGCGCGCCTTGGCTCGCTCGGCCTCCTGGCGGGCGCTGCCGCCTGCCCCCTGGGTCTGCGCTCCGGCGGCGGGCGGGGCGCCCGGCGCCGGCTGGCCGCCGGCCGGCTCCTCGCCGCCCTCGGGGGCGCCCGCCTGTGCCTCACGCGCGTAGGCCACCTGAAGCTGACTGAGCGCCTGCTTGACCGCGGTCGCCTCCTCCCCGGAGAGGAGCGGCACCAGCGCGCGCGTGGCCTCGATGGCGATCCGTGCCTGCTCGAGGTCGCGCTCCGACTCGCCGCCAGGCCCGAGGCCGAGCCGACGACCGCCGAGGTTGACGAGCGTCGCGACCGACTGGAGCAGGACGTCCTGCACCGTCACGTTGCGCATCTGCTCCTCCATCGCCGCGCGCAGCTCCTCCTCCGTTGGCTCCTGATGACTCATGTCGTAACTCCTTCCGCCGCGTAGCTTCGCTGGGTCTCCGCCACCTCCGCTAGATACACGTCCTCCATCGTCGCCCCCCCGGCAAGCGCCCGTCGCTGGCGCTGCGCCCCGTTCTCCGACGGCAGCGTCCCGTCGATCGCGAGCCCCGCGCGCGCCGGGGCGGTCCACGCGAGCAGGCGATCGCCCAGTGCGGCCGAGGGAAACTCCTGCCCGCGCTCGAGGTCGATCATCTTGCCCTCGAGCCCGTGACGGATGGCACGCCACATGTTCTCCTCGATCAGCCGTCCCGGTGGCGGGTCCGGCGCGCTGCCCTCGTCATGATCGAGCGCCGCCTGAGCCACGCAGGCCACGATCAAGCCGGCCACGGCCGTGGACTCCTCGGCCGTCGTCTGAGCGTCGCAGACGCGGACCTCGACAGTCCCGAAGCGATGGTGCGGCCTCACGCTCCACCACAGCTGCGTCTGCTCGCTTATCGAGCCGACGCGAACGAGAAGCTCGACGTACTCGCGATAGGCCGCGAAGTCGCCGAACACGTCCGGCACGCCGCAGCGGGGGAAGCTCTTCGTGAAGATCTGAGAGCGGACGGACTGTAGACCGGAGTCACGTCCGTCGAGGAACGGGGAGTTGGCCGACAGGGCCAGGAGCTCCGGGAGCAACGACCGCAGCCGATCGCACACGGCGATCGCGCGGTCCGCGCCCCGCACGCCGACGTGGACGTGCAGGCTGAAGGTGTTGTTCCGCCATGCCACGTAGCGGAGCTCCTCGTCGAGCCGGCGGTAATGATCGGTGTCGATGATCCGCTGCTGCTGCCAGGGGCTCCAGGGGTGCGTGCCGTTGGCTGCCAGCAGCAAGCCGTGCTCTGCCGCGAGGCCGAACAGCCGCGCACGAGCCTCGCGCTGACGGCCCAGCGCGTCAGCGAACGTGGCCCCCCTTCCCGAGCGGATCTCGATCTCCGACGAGATGAGCTCCCCCGCGACGGCCTCGCGGAGCACCTCGTCTTCCTGCGCCGCCGCCTCGAGCTCCTCGAAGCCATGGGTCAGCGAGTGGGTTCCCGGATCGAGGATTCCAAATTCCTCCTCGAGCCCCACCGTGAAGTCCTCGGAGGCATCGAAGACCTCTCGGGCCTGCGCCATGTCCAGCATGTCGAGGCCCTATGTGAGGTAGAAGTACAGTGCGTAGAGCAGGTCGACGGCCGGGCTCGACGTGTGCACCGTGACCTCAGGGGGCACCTGCAGGAGCGCCTCGGAGTAGTTGAAGATGATGCGCACGCCCGCCCCGACCAGATCGTCGGCCACCGCCTGCGCGGCATCGGTTGGGACCGCCAGCACTCCCACCACGATCTCCTCCTCGTCGACCACCGCGCCGAGATCGTCGTAGGGGCGGACCGTCAGGGAATTGCCGATCGGGTCCCCGACCTTTCGGGGATCGGTGTCGAAGATCGCGACGACCCGGAAGCCATGGTCGGCGAAGATGTCGGAGCTCGCGATCGCCTTTCCCAGGTGTCCCGCGCCGAACAGGGCGATGTTGTGCTGGCCGCTCGTACGCAGGATCTTTCGGATCTGGGAGAGCAGCGAGTCGACGTTGTAGCCCACGCCGCGCTTGCCGAACTTGCCGAAGCCCGAGAGGTCGCGGCGGATCTGCGTCGAGTTGATGTGCGTGTAGTCGGCGAGCTCCTGGGAGGAGATCGTGTCGCGCCCCATCTTCTTCGCCTGGGTCAGGACCTGGAGGTAGCGCGACAGCCGGGCCGCCACTCCCAGCGACAGGCGCTCGCCGTCGCGCTCGAGCTCGACGGCGCCTGCGTAGGACTCGTTGAAGCTCACCGCGCCACTCTATCGAGCCGTTTCTGAAGCTCGGCAGCGTCGACCCGGTACTCGAACGCGTCCACTCCATCCACCGCCAGGACCGGAATCCGCTCGCCGTACTCTCGTTGCAGCCCCGGATCAAGCGAGACGTCGACCTCCTCGAGCTCGAACCCGCCGGCGCGCTGGACCTCCCTCACGACCTCCCTGGCCTCGTCGCAGAGGCAGCAGCCAGGCTTCCCGTAGAGCGTCACGTGGGCGATCAGGCCGCCCTCGCGAACGCGTCGAGATCGAGGTAGCGCGGATACTCGAGCGGCTCGAGGAAGCGCGCCGCTCCGGCGATCATCGCCGCGTTGTCCGTGCAGAGGGCCGCCTCCGGCGCCCACAGGTCACACTCGAGCTCCTCGCACAGCTCTCCAGCGCGGCGTCGCAACTCGGAGTTCGCCGCCACACCCCCGCCCAGCGCGAGGCGCCGAAGGCCCGATCCTTCGAGTGCCTCGCGGGCTCGGGCGAGCAGCGCCTCGACGATCGCGCGTTGATATGAGGCAGCGAGGTCGGCCCGGCGGCTCGTGGCCTCGACCTCGCCGAGGTCCCTTGTGACGTAGAGCAGCGCCGTCTTGACCCCGCTGAAGCTGAAGTCGAGCCCACCGCCGGGGCGCGAGCGCGGAAAGCCGAAGGCCTGGGCGTCTCCCTCGCGTGCCAGGCGGTCAATCTGCGGCCCGCCGGGATAGGGAAGCCCGAGCATCCGAGCGCCCTTGTCGAATGCCTCGCCGGCGGAGTCATCGAGGGTACGTCCGAGCGTGAGATGCGACGCGGGATCGTCCACGCGGGCCAGGAAGGTGTGACCCCCGCTAGCCACGAGACAGAGAAAGGGAGGCTCGATCGGGGCGTCGCCCAGCGTGCTCGCGACCACGTGCGCATGGAGGTGGTCCACCGGCACGAGCGGCAGCCGCCGAGCGGCGGCGATCGCCTTGGCGGTCGACAGCCCGATGAGCAGGGCGCCGATCAGGCCCGGGCCCTGGGTGACCGCGACGGTCTCGACCTCGTCCAGCGCGGCGCCCGCTCGCTCGAGCGCGTCCTGGATGACCGGCCCGGCGACCTCGAGATGCCTGCGGGAGGCGATCTCCGGTACGACGCCTCCGTAGCGCTCGTGCAGCAGCCCCTGTGAGGCCACGACGCTCGACCTCACCCTGCCGTCCGGGCCGACGACCGCGGCGCAGGTGTCGTCGCAGCTCGTCTCGATGCCGAGGATCACGCCGGCGCCGGGCGCGCGTGATCGCTGGTGCCCTGCATACCGTCGCTCGCGGTGACTGGCGCTCCGGTAGCGCCGTCGACCGCCTCGCTCTCCGCCGTTCGCCACATGATGAGCGCGTCCTCGCGGTTGTCGTGGTAATAGCCACGACGACGCCCGGCGGCGCGAAACCCGAATCGCTCGTACATCGCGATCGCCATGTCGTTCGACATCCGAACCTCGAGCGTGTACTGCTGGCCCGGGCCGTCCGCCTCCGCGAACAGGTGCTCAAGAAGCGTGCTGGCGATGCCCTGGCGGCGCAGCCGATCATCGACCGCGACGTTCATCAGGTGCCACGCCCGGTCGTAGCGCGAGCAGATCGTGTAGCCGACCAAACGATCGCCCTGGAGCGCCGCGAGGCAGATCCCCGACGGCTTGGACAGCTCGAGTACGAACATCGCGAGCGACCACGGCGTAGGAAACGCTCGACGCTCGATCGCGATCACCTGCGGGAGGTCCGAGTAGTTGAGGCGCCGGATGTGGAGCGGGTCGGTCATCTCGCGGGACGGGCGTCCGGAGCTCGGAGGTAGGTGGGAAGAACGGCCTCTGGCGGGACGGCCGGAACTCCGGCGGCGAGCCGGCACACGTGCGACGCGCGGATCGCGTGCAGTTGCGACTCGTCCGGCGGCACCTCCACGGCCACCGACTCCAGAACGTCACGAAATCGTAGCGAGCCATCGCCCACGGCCAGTGGCCTGGTCGACCATTCCGCCAGTCCTTGGCTGACCCGCTGCGCCAGCTCGTCGGGTGCTGCCACGAACGGTGCCCATCGCGCTCGCGGGCCGTCATGGAGGGCGGCGAACAGCTCTCCCCGTCGAGCGTCGATCGTCGGGATCACCAGAGGGGCATCCACCCCGGCGGCCAGGGCGGCCAGCGAGGAGACGGGCCGCACCGGCACGCCGGTCGCCTGGGCCAGCGCGCGTGCCGTGGCGATCCCGATGCGCAGCCCCGTGAAGGTGCCAGGCCCGGTGCCGACCGCGACCGCGCCGAGGTCGCCAGGCGCGAGCCCCGCGGCCTCCAGTAGTTCCTCGATCGCCGGCATCAGCTCGGCGGCGTGACGAGGTGGCGAGCCGAGCGAAGCCGACCCCAGCTCGAAGGTCCGTCCGTCGGCGCGCTGCACGCAGACGGCCGTGGCCGTGGTCGACGTGTCGAGGCCGAGGAGGTTCACGTGATCTCGATCTCACGTCGATCGCCGCCGGCATGATCGATCCTCACGGTCGCCACCACCCGCTCGAGCTGATCGCGCGCTACGTCGGGCCACTCGACGAAGGCGATGCGCTGCGGCCCGAGGTAGTCGTCGAGTATGGCGACATCCTCGCCGGCGATCTCGCTCAGGCGGTAGAGGTCCAGGTGCGCGACCTCCAGCGATCGGTCACCGGTTCGCCCCGCGTAGAGCTGTCCGACCGTGAAGGTGGGGCTCGTCACCGGCTCGCGCACGCCGAGGGCACGACAGGCGCCGCGGATGAGCGTCGTCTTTCCCGCTCCAAGCTCGCCGCTCACGAGCACCACGTCCCCCGCGTGAAGGCGGTCGGCGAGGCGAGCTCCCACCGCCTCGGTGCCGTCAGCGTCCGCCGTCCTGAGCCGCATCCGCGGTGAGTCTGAAGCCTGGGGCCGAACCGACGAGGTCGGCTACCCGAAGAGGTCGAGTTGCGGAGGGCGCTCGTCGCCCTGGGTCGCCCCGTCGACGCCCTCCGGAAGCTCGGGGCCGTGCGGAGCCAGCGGCGGTGAGGCGGCGGGCGACGGTCTGGGCTCCTCCAGCAGCTCCGGCAACCGGCGAAAGTTCTCGCGCAGAGTGTTCCGCATCGACTCGGTCCGTAGGGCGGCGGCGGGGTGGAAGATCGGGTAGAGGCGCACGGCGCGGCCTCCAACCTCACGATCCTGGGCGCGACCGTGAACCTTCGTGATGCCCTGCGGGCTGCCGGACAGGAGCTTGGTGGCGAAGTTCCCAAGCGTGCAGATCACGCGCGGCTCGATCAGCTCGATCTGCTTGAAGAGATGCGGCTTGCACTCCTCGATCTCCTCCGGAAGCGGATCGCGGTTGTCGGGCGGCCGGCACTTGAGGACGTTCGCGACGAAGACGCCCTCCCGCTCGAGTCCGATCTCCGTCAGGAGCTGGTCGAGCAGCTTCCCGGCGCGACCGACGAACGGCTTGCCCTGCCGATCCTCGTGGAATCCGGGCGCCTCACCGACGAACATCAGGTCGGCGTCGGCGTGCCCGGAGCCGAACACCAGGTTGGTGCGGGTGTCCTTCAGCGGACACTCGTGGCAGTCCGAGAGGTAGCGGTAGAGGCCCACCAGCTCCTCGCGACGGTCGGCGGCCGAGCGCCCGCTCATGGCGGAAGCTTAGGGCGGTCGACGAGCGTGCGTCGGACCGCACCGGAGCCGCGGCCGTGCCGCCGCGCGCTATTCTTATGTGAGGCCGCTACCCGCCCGGGAGTGGACCGACCAACACCGCCGACCGGTATCTCGCATGCGGGAACTGGAACGGAACGCCGCCCACAAGCAGCTTGCCGAGCCCGCCACACGGGGGCTCTCGCGCATTGCGATCGTCGGCGCCGGTCGCCTGGGGAGCGCGCTGGCCCACGCCCTTCGGCGGGCCGGGTACGAGGTCGACGGACCGGCGGGTCGAGGCGAGTCGCCCACCGGCGACGCCGTCGTTCTCTGCGTCCCCGACGCGGAGATCCCCGCCGCAGCCGGTGCCATTGCCGGGCTGTCGGCGCTCGTCGGGCACACGAGCGGAGCAACGCCGCTGTCGGCGCTCGACCCGGCCCGGCGTGCGGGGGCCGAGGTCTTCGGCCTTCATCCGCTTCAGACCTTCGCCCCGACACGCGCGGCAAAGTCCGGTCGCTTCGCCGGATCGGGCTGCGCGGTGGCGGGCTCGTCGGCCGGGGCACGGCGAGCCGCCACGAGCATCGCCGAGCGCCTGGGGATGCTGCCCTTCGAGCTCTCCGACGATGATCGGCCCGCCTACCACGCCGCCGCCTCGATCGCCTCGAACTTCCTCGTCACGCTCCAGACGGCGGCGGAGACCATGGCCGCCGCCGCAGGGATCCCGAGAAGCGACGCCCGCACGCTGCTCGCCCCGCTCGTCCGGGCGACGGTGGACAACTGGTCGGAGCTGGGTGGCGAGCGGGCACTCACCGGACCGGTGGCGCGCGGAGATCACGCGACGGTCGCGGCGCAGCGTGAGGCGGTCGAGCGAGCTGAGCCGGACCTCCTCGCCCTGTTCGATGCTCTCGTGGATCGGACGCGGCTCCTCGCAGCCCAGCGACCGGCTGGACGGACGCCGGCTTTCAACGGGAGCTCGTCGTGAAGACCGTCCGCACCGTGACCGATCTTCGCGCCGCCCTGGCGCCGGCCCGGCGGGCGGAGCGCAGCGTGGGGCTCGTGCCGACGATGGGCGCCCTCCACGACGGCCACCTGTCCCTTATCCGGCACGCCCGAGCGGACTGCGACGTCGTCGTCGTCTCCATCTTCGTCAACCCGAAGCAGTTCGGCGCGGGCGAGGACCTGGCTGGCTACCCGCGCGACGAGAAGCGCGACCGGGCGCTCGCCGAGAGCGAGGGGGCGGATCTGTTGTTCGTTCCCGCCGTCCAAGAGATCTACCCGACCGGCTTCGACACGACGGTGACCGTTGGGGAACTGACCGAGGTGCTCTGCGGCGCCCCCGAACGGCGTGGAGCTGAGCACTTTGCCGGCGTGACCACGATCGTCACCAAGCTCTTCAACATCGTCCAGCCGCACGCCGCGTACTTCGGGCAGAAGGACGCACAGCAGGGGCTCGTCATCCGAAAGCTCGTCCGTGATCTCGAGATCCCGGTGCGGGTCGAGATCTGTCCGACCGTCAGGGAGCCCGACGGGCTCGCCATGAGCTCTCGGAACGCCTACCTCGACCCGGACGAGCGCGCGCGAGCGCTCGCCCTCAGCCGTGCGCTGGACGCCGGCGAGGCGAGGGTAGCGGCGGGCGAACGCTCGGCCGGCGCCGTACTCGCGGCCGCGCGAGCGGAGCTCGACGCGGCCGGGCTCGAGGCCGAGTACCTGGAGCTCCGCTCCGCCGAGGACCTCTCTTGCGCCGAGCGGGTGAATGGCTCGACGCTTCTCGCCGTGGCCGCCCGGGTCGGGCCGGCACGGCTCATCGACAACACGATCCTGGGAGGCACATGAACCGGACCATGCTCAAGTCGAAGATCCATCGCGCCCGTGTAACGGCTAGCGACCTGCACTACGTCGGCTCGATCACGGTCGACGCGGACCTGCTCGACGCGGCCGACATTCTCGAGCACGAGCTGGTGCACGTGCTCGACATCGACAACGGCGCGCGTTTCGAGACGTACACGATCGCCGGCCGCCGCGGCTCGGGCGACGTGACGGTGAACGGCGCCGCCGCCCGACTCGTGCACACGGGCGATCGGGTGATCGTCGTCTCCTATGCCTCCTACTCCGAGGCTGACCTCGCGACCTACGAGCCCAGGGTCGTTCACGTGGATGCCGACAACTCGATCGTGCGGACGGACGACGCGGTCGCGGAGCTGCTCTCGTGAGCTCGGCGCCGAGGACCTCTCCCGCTAGCCCCGACCGCGACTCGCGCGGCACCAAGGCGGGCGGACGCGTGACGCTCTCCGTGCTCGCCGAGAAGAAGGCGCTCGGCGAGCCGATCGCGATGATCACCGCGTACGACTATCCGAGCGCGCAGGTCGCGGAGACCGCGGGCGTGGACGTCGTGCTCGTGGGCGACTCGGCGGCGATGACCGTGCTCGGCTACCCGAGCACGGTTCCGGTCTCATTGGAGGAGATGCTCATGCTCGCAGCGGCCGTGCGCCGTGGGCTGTCCACACCGCTGCTCGTCGGGGACCTCCCGTTTGGCTCCTATGAGGCGTCCGATGAGCGGGCCGTCGCCACGGCCCAGCGCTTCGTGAAGGAGGCCGGATGCGATGCCGTCAAGCTCGAGCGCGGCGGCACGTCCGCCGACCGCGCCCGGGCGATCGTCGCAGCCGGCATACCCGTTATGGGTCACGTCGGCCTGACTCCACAGACTGCCACGGCCCTGGGCGGCTATCGCTCGCAGGGACGAACGGCCGAGCGCGCGCTGGAGGTGGCGCAGGACGCGCTCGCGCTGCAGGATGCGGGCTGCTTCTCGATCGTCTTCGAGGCGATTCCGAGCGCTCTCACCGACGCGATCATGCCGCACCTCGACGTACCGGTGATCGGGATCGGCGCGGGCCCGGCGACCGATGGCCAGGTGCTCGTGTTCCACGACCTGCTCGGCATCTACGACGGGCACGCGGCCCGCTTCGTCAAGCGCTACGGCGATGTGCGAGCGGCGATGGTCGACGGTGTGGCCGCGTTTGCCGAGGACGTGCGCGAGCGCCGCTACCCCGAGCCCAACCACGGCTACACGATGGCCCCGGACGAGACGGCGCGGTTGAAGGAACTGCTGACGGCAGCATGGAGCCGACGGTCTGATCTAGCGTGACTCGATGTCGGAGCCGACGACCACGACCACGTCGGCGCCTCCGGCGAGCGCACGGTTGTCCGGATCGACCTGATCGAACCTCGAGACACCCAGCCGCTTCCCGACTGCCCTGGCCTCGCGAGCCTTCCCCGGCCGGTAGAGGGCGACAGATTCCTCGGCCGGCTGGGCCGCGTTGTCCACGCTGCCGATCTCGAAGCGCCGAGCCTCCAATCGCTCCGCCGTTCGGCCCGCTATCCCCGGAATCCCGGTACCGCTGAGCACGGCGACGGTCACGGACTTCGGATCGACCGGCCGGCGGCCCGTTCCCTCGGGCGATGACGACTGCGGCCGGCTCGAGGCCTCCGACGAGCGGTCCCGCGCCGGCGGCGCCATCGCTTCGGCGGCGGGGGCCGGGGAGGCCTCGGGCGGGGGCGGCGCCTCGACCTGCGGAGTCGATTCCCCGTCGTCGCCGGATGAAGCGACCAGCGAGACGGCCACGCCGGCGATCAGCGCCAGGGCGGCCAGGGCCAGAAGGGCGATCCACAACCTGCGGCTCATCGCGGGTAGCCACCGGCGTCGGCTTCGTGCTTCTTCTGCTTCGCCGCTCGCGGCTGTCGTGGGAGGCGCTCGGGTTCCGGCGACGTCCACCGGCTCCCCCCCGGAGTCGTCCTCCTCGACCTCGGGCCGGCCAGCCGCCGGCTCGGCGGTCGTCTCCACCTGGCGCTCCCCGCCCAAGGCAGGCCACTCGAGCGTCGAGCCCGGTTGCTCGTCGCCCGGCCGGTCCGGCTCGGCGCCTTCCTCCACGACCGGCTGATCTTCCTCGCGCGCGTCGAGGAGGGGTTCGTCGATCGCGTTCTCGGTCGGGCCCCTCTCCTCGACGGCGGGAAGCTCGCTCGGACGCTCCTCGGAGACAGCGGTCGTCGCCACGACGGCTTCAAGGACCCCGTCGAGCGGCCGCTGCGCCACGCGCGCGGCCCACGCGCTCTCTGCCTCCTTGAAACGGGCGTCGGTCGCCTGGCAGCGAGAGCAGCCCGCGATGTGCCGGCTGATCTTCTCCAAGTCCGCCGCGGACAGGAGCCCACCGCCCCGGGCGGCGAGAAGGGTCGGCATAACCTCGCATGCCGGGCTCGGCCTCAGCGTCCGAATAACGCCGGACACCCCGGAACGTCCGCCGCCAAGCGAGCTGAGAGCGTTCGGCGAAGTCGTTGCTCTCTCGGCCGCCTGCTCGCGGGTCGATTGGAGCAGGACCGCGTCGACGTCTGCTTCTTCGGCCGCATCCCCGCTTCGCAGTGACTCGACAAACGCCGCGAACGCGGCCTCGCGAGCGGCGGGGATGGCGTCCACCTCGCAGACGCGAGCGCAGTACGCCTGCACGGCCGCTGCCCTTGCGTCCTTGAAGGAGCCCATCGCCTCCTCGTCTCCTCGTGCGAGCAGCGCCTCAGACGATTCCTCGCCCTCATCCGGAGGCATCGTCGGCGCGGGCGAGACCATGGCTCGGTCCCGGACCGGCATGCTCGACGAAGGCGCCGACGGTTGAGTCGACGGATCGTAGGGCGCCGCGGCGGGAGCATTCTCGGACCGCTCGTCAGCTGGGTTCAGACCTGAAGGTGCAGCCCCTTGCTCGACGTCGCTCAGTGAAGGATCGAGCACGTACCCCTCGTCCTGGAGCGTGAGAGCGCCCTCGCGCTCCAGACCACGGATGCTCGTGATCGCCGAGGAGATCGGCACGCCCGTCTCGTCACGAAGACGCTGTGCGAGCTCTCCCTGCCCGAGCCCTGGGCGCGCGGCCACGACCTTCAGCGCCGCGTCCCGCACACGCTCCGATCGACCCGCTTGCCCGTTCCCCGGGTCCTCCCGTCTAGGTGGCACGTCGGCCATTGTCGTCACGGAAAGCTATCGCGCCGACGAAGACGCGCGAGCGGTTCCTGGAGCAGTCGAGCTATGGGCTGCTCGAGAACTCGATCTCCTTGATGACCTTGGCCGGCGCCCCGCCGGCGATGACTCCCGAGGGTAGGTCGCGCGTGACCACGGAGTTGGCCCCAATCACGCACCGGTCGCCGACCGTGACCCCGCTCGTGACCACGCAGCCGACTCCGAACCAGCAGTTCGAGCCGATGTGCGTCGGGCCTTTGGAGGTGAAGCCCTGCCATGTCACCGGCTTCCCCGGATCATCGAACCGGTGCGAGGCGTCTGAGACGAAGCAGTGGTTCGCGAACATGGTGTTGTCGCCGATCGTCACGCGATCCTGAACGGCCACCATGCACCCCATGTTGAGGAAGGTGCCCGCGCCGATCGAGAGCCTTGCCCCATCGCCGATCGTCATCCAGCAGCCCGGCTCGAGCAGAGTGCCCTTCCCGATCTCGAGCGAGCCCTCGTCGAGGGCCTCGAGCACATTGCCCTGGACGGGGAAGCGGATGAAGGCCTCACGCCGCGCCATGTGCAGATGGATGCGGGCGCGCCGCCACGGCAGCCCGTTTCGCTCGTACCAGCGCCACTTCTGGAGGTAGAGCTTGAGGCGCGGGTTCAAACGGGGCTGCGCGGTCAGGCCGCCGCGGCGATATTCGGCTTCCCGGACGCCTTTCGCCGCACTCGACGCGCCGGTCGCGCCTTGACCATGTCAGTGAGGAACCGGCCGGTATGGGAGTGGGCCTCTCGCGCCACCTCCTCCGGCGTGCCCGCGGCTACCACGAGCCCGCCGTCTTCGCCGCCCTCCGGCCCCAGGTCGACGATCTGGTCGGCCGTCTTGATGACGTCGAGGTTGTGCTCGATCACCACGACGGTGTTGCCGGCGCTCACCAGCCGCTGAAGCATCTCGAGCAGCCGCTGGACGTCGGCGAAGTGAAGTCCGGTCGTGGGCTCGTCGAGGATGTAGAGGGTCCTGCCGGTGGCCACCTTGGCCAGCTCAGTGGCGAGCTTCACGCGCTGCGCCTCGCCGCCCGAGAGCGTCGTGGCCGGCTGACCGAGCCGGATGTAGTCGAGCCCGACATCGTGCAGCGCCTGCAGCCGCCGCTTGATCTTCGGGATGTGCTGGAAGAAATCGACCGCCTCCTCGACCGGCATTCCGAGCACGTCGGCGATCGTCCTCCCCTTGAACCGAACCTCGAGCGTCTCGCGGTTGTAGCGCTTGCCGTCGCATTGCTCACAGGGCACGT
>JAUJOA010000035.1 GCA_030447875.1 Thermoleophilaceae bacterium | reverse complement strand
TCGACGGGCTTCGCCGCAAGCACGTCCGCCGGGTCGAGGTCCGGCTCGCCGATCTCTCCGGCCGTGCGCTCGACGCGCTCGACGATCTGCTCGCCGATGGCGAGTCGCCGGCCCAACGGCTCGGAGCCGCGAGGGTCGTTCTCGACGGCGTACTCCGTTTCCGGGAGGCCGCGGAGCTCGAGGATCGCCTGGCGGCACTCGAGGCGCGGATCGGAGCAGGCGAGGCGACGAGGAATGGAGTAGGCCGGTGAGTGTCGCGCGCAGGCTCGATCGCCTGGAACGGCTCGACCGCCGCCACAGTCCCGCCCCCATCGCCCCGACCGAGATGGACGCGGAGATGGAGCGCCTCGCCGCCGAGCTTGAGGCCCGCGAGGGTCCCGGCGCGTTCGCCGCATTGATCGCTGAGGTAACGACGGAGTTTGAGACGGCCAATAGCCTCAACCGAGACAGGTGAGAGTGAGAGTGGGTTGGCTCTGTCCGGCCCTCGGGCCGCGGCCGGCTTCCTCGGCTAGACGGGCTACGTCCCGATGTGCGGGTTGGTTCTGAGGGTCAATACAGATGTCACACTTCATCACGTGAGGATGGTCACCCTCGACGACCCCGACTTCGCCGGCACCTACACCGTGGAGCCTCACTCAGACGGGACGCTCATCCTCGAGCCGGTCGACGACGACGTAGGACCTTTCGCCGCGACGCTACTGAGACGCGCCGGGGCGCGGCCGCTCACGCCGAAGGAGTTCGCCGAACGCTTCGGCGATCTCCCCACCGACGACGAGGGCTAGGCCATGACTCGCCGACGCGCGGCCCGCAGCGTGGGGGCGCGCTTCGACGCGGACGCATTCGAGTCCGACGTCGGCCGCCTTCGAGCCGACAGCCGGGCACGCCGGGTGGCAGAGGAGGCGCGCGCGGCGTTCACCGGGGAGGGCGTGGAGCGAACTGAGCTCGTGCGCTGCGCCGCCGAGGGACGGGACGGAACGCGTCTCGCGGGTTGCCTGAAGGCCTACCTCCCCCTCGGGGAGAGCGAGCGGCCGTTCCGGATGGTGTTGATTGCGGGTGGGGGCGAGGCGGGCCTTGAGCTCGTCTACCTGGCCTTCGGGGTAGGAGACCAGCCCCGGGCCTCGCATGCGCCGAGCGCATACGCGATCGCCCACCGCCGACTCCATGGCCGCTGGCCGTCGCTCTAGCAGCTCCAGATGATCGCTCGATCACCCTCGACAGCGACGGCGGGACCAGCGTCCGCGTCGCGTCGGCACGAGCCCACCGTGGCCCGCTAGGTCTCTTGCTCCTGAAGATCCTCCCCGATTTGGGCCTCTCGCGATCGCAAAACGATCGCAACGAAAGACGATCCGCCGGGCGCTTCGCTCTGAGGAGCCGCCGCGCTACCGGCGAGCGCCCACGCCCTCGAAGCTCGACCCCCACCGCGACGAGATCGCTCGCCTGCTGCGCGAGGTCGAGGGGATCACCAACACCCGCATCCGCGAGCTGATCGAAGCCGCCGGCTACCGGGGCTCGAAGACGATCCTCGACGACTACCTGCGCGAGCTGCGCCCGGTGCTCTGCCCCAAGCGGCGGTGCGACAACCAACCTGCGGTCCCGCGGAACGTCATACCTCGAAACGACCGATGTCCGAGCCATGAGGGCGTGAGTCGCGACGGACCACGACCGCGCTTCGATCGGCCCGGGTTATTTCGATCTTCTGGGCAGCCGACAGAGTCAATGACAGATGCCTCAATGACATACGCAGGGAGAGTGGGGATGGCGACGAAGGCTGAGAGTGGGGGCGAGATCGCCCGTGGCCGGCACTTGGCTGACATGAAGACGATGGCGGCGCCGCCGATCGACGACCGAACCGCCCCGGGGCCGGTCTCTCCGACCCCTCAGAGGTAACCGATGCGCTCCCTGAGTATCCGCCCGAGACGATTCGGCGGGGACAGCGAGCCCGGTGAGCCACATCGCGTTCTCCCCGGTCAGGTGTGGAACGACGAGAGCCCGCACGGAAAGGGCGGTCCGCTGCTGGTCATCTCCGTCGACTCCGCCTACGCCTACTGTCGCAACGGCCGCGACGGCGACGGTGAGCGACGTCGCATCGCGCTTATCAGGTTCGACCAGCGGCGCCGGGGCGGCTTGACCCTCGTCGCGACCGACGAGGGCCTCGAGGACCTCGTCGAGCGCCGCGCCCTCACGGCGCTGTGGGAGCTCGACTACGTTGGCAACCCCGCCACCCCCAAGACGATCTGCGACGTGCTCGGCGGCTACTACTCGCTCAAGCGCATCGAGGCCGCGCTCACCGACGCCGAGGCCGACGGCCTCGCGCGGCGATCCGGATACACCGAGGGCGGCGAGTGGCGCCTGACGGGCGGCGGCCGGCGTATCGCTGCCGCCTAGACCCTATGGAGCGGCCGGCCGGCCGCTTTGAGGTTGAGCGAGCACGATCCAGACCACGCTGATGCCGCTGCCCGCGATCTACAAGCGCGCGGTCGCTCGGGGGCAATGGGGCTATCGCCGTGCCCACGCGCGTCTGCTCGAGGAGGGATGGAGCGTCAACCGCAAGCGCATCCAGCGGATCTGGCGGGAGGAGGGCCTCAGAGTCCCTGCTCGACGCCGAAAGCGCCAGCGCCTCGGAGAGTCGACCGTGCCCGCCGAGCGCCTCCGCGCCGAGCGTCTCGACCACGTCTGGGCGCTCGACTTCCAGTTCGACCAGACCGCCGACGGTCGCATCCTCAAGCTCCTGCACGTCGTCGACGAGCACACCCGCGAGGCGCTCGCGGTCGAGGGTCACCGAAGGATCGATGCGGATCGGACGGTCGCGACCCTCGACCGCCTCGCGATCCTTCGCGGCCGGGCTCCCGAGCACATCCGCTGCGAACAACGGTCCGGAGCTGACC
>JAUJOA010000001.1 GCA_030447875.1 Thermoleophilaceae bacterium | reverse complement strand
TGCAGCCGAAGGTGGACGTGAACTGCTCCGAGGCAGTCCATGTGCTCTACCACTGCTCCACGTCGATCGGCGCGTCGATGCCCGCGTACTTCAGGCGAAGCGCCATCTCCTCCGCGCGCGTGCCCGAGCAGGTGACCCGCCGCACCCTCTGCCTCAGCACCTCGAAGTCGGCGTCCCACACCCACGAGATGTCGCGGCCGTCGGCGATCTTGTCGTTGAGGGCGAGCCAGAGGTCGAGCCGGCCGTCTTCCAGGGTGAGCGTCCGGAGCACCTCGTTCGCTCCCGCCGGGTTCTTCACGAGGAGAATCGTGACGTCACGCCCGTGGAGAACGAGCCTCTCGACCCGTCCGAACACGGCCGCGGCGCCCTCGAGTCCGGCGCGCACCTCGTCGAGCGAGGCGCCGAGCTCGAGCGCCAGAGCGGTCGCGGCAAGTGCGTTGTAGACGTTGTATAGGCCGGGGAGGAGCAGCTCGACATCGAGCGACCCCTGCGGCGTTGTGATCTCGATCCTCGAGCCCGACATCCCGAGCAGCTCCACTCGCCGCGCCGCGATGCTCGGTCGCGGTCGCTCTCGGCCGCACCCCGGACACGAGTAGCGGCCGAGGTGACCGAGGTAAACCGCCTCGTACGAGTAGGTGGTGCCGCAGTTGCGGCAGCGCTTCGAGTCGGCCGCATGCTGGAGGTCGGGAAGCCGCTGCGAATCGTCCTCGACCCCGAAGTAGGTCACGCCGCCTCGCTCGCGCCCGAGGTCGGCCACGAGCGGGTCGTCGGCGTTCAGGAGGAACGAGGCGCTGCCGGCCCTCTCAGCCACGAGGCCCGCCCAGCTATCGGCCAGGAACTCGAGCTCCCCGTAGCGGTCCAGCTGGTCGCGGAAGAGGTTCGAGAGCAGGAAGACGCGCGCGTCGAGCGCCCGCGCGACCGGCGCCAGCCACGCCTCGTCGACCTCGAAGAGCCCGATCTCGTCATTCGCCCGGCCGGCGTCGAGGAGCGCGGTGGCCACGCCCCAGTGCATGTTCGAGCCGGTGCGGTTGTGCACGACCCGCCGGCCGGCGCGCTGCAGCACGCTCGCGACCATGGAGGCGGTGGTGGTCTTGCCGTTCGTGGCCGAGACCAGCGCCGAGCCGCCCTCGACGCGGCGTCCGAGGCGCTCGAGAGCCGCCGGCTCGAGGCGCAGGAGTACCCGCCCGGGCGCGGTCGTGCCGCCCGAGCGCCCGACGCGGCGGCTCACCGCGCGCAGAGCACGCGCCAGGGCCACCTCGAGGCGAAAGGTCATGGACGGGCCGCGGCACTCCCTGGAGGCGCGATCACGCGCAGCACGCGTTTGTCGACTGTCAGCGTGGCGGGCAGCTGCGCGATCGGATCACCGTCGGCGTAGACCACGAACGGCCGGTCGGCGCTCACCTCCACCCGCTCGCCCGACAGGAGGTGGGCGAGGGGGTCCGTGATGTGGGTGCCCTTGAAGACCCTCGGGATGTCCCTGAGGAACTTCAGCTTCGAGTGGTCCTCGACCATCAGCACGTCGAGCCGCCCGTCGTCGAGCTCGGCGTCAGGCAGAAGCCACATCCCACCTCCGTAGGCCTTCGAGTTGCCCACCGCGACCGAGTAGCCCGTCAGCTCGTGCCGGTGGCCGTCCACGACCACCTCGAACGCCGCGGGCCGCCATCCGGAGAGCGCTCGCAGCGCCGCGTAGACATATACGAGGTTGCCGCGGATCACCTTCGACTCGTTCGCGATCCGGTTGGCGTCCGAGTCGAAGCCCAGGCTGGCGATCCCCATGAACGGCGCCCCGTTCACCTCCGCCACATCGATCAGCCGCTCGGAGCCTTCCACGGCCAGTCGCACGGCGGCACGTGGATCGGAGGGGATGGCCAGCACGCGGGCGAGGTCGTTGCCGCGCCCCCCCGGCACGATCGCGAGTGCGCTCTCCGCGCCGCGGAGGACGCCGGCGATCGGGCCGACCAGCCCATCGCCTCCGAGCGTCATCACGGTGTCCCCCGCCGCCGCGGCCTCGGCGGCGGCGGTGCGTGCCTCGTCGAGGCTCGCTGGCTGGATCACCCGGTGTTCGGCGGACCGGAGGTTCAGCTCCCTGACGACCTCGGGCACCGCCCGGCGCGCTCGCCCACCGGCGGCGGCCGGATTGACGAGCAGGGCGAAGCGGCGCCTCACTCCGCGCTGGCGGCGAGGCGCGCCGCGCGCTCTGCGGCGAAGCTGCCGCGTGCCGCGCCACGGAGCTCGGTGCCCTCCACGAACTTCCGGATGTCCGCACGGGCGACCCACTCGTCGCCGACCAACCGCTCCGCGTGCGGCTCTTCGATGTCGTGAGGGTCGAGGGTGAGCAGGACGTCGTCCTGGACCGAGTGCCACGCCTCACCCGTGATCCGCTCGGACGCGACGAACAGCTGTCCTGAACGCGCCAGCCAGTGGAGCTCGAAGATGCCGAGCCGGTAGGCGTAAAGGCGCTCGCCCTCCGAGAACAGGAAGTTGACTCCCGAGAAGGGCGATCGCTCGATCACGGCGCGGACGGCGCGCCGCAGTGATCCGGCTACATCGCCCGGGTCGAGATCTTGCATGAGGAAGTTGAAGAAGTGCTCGGAGTCGGTGTTCCCGATCGGAGTTCGGACGCCGTCGTCGAGCAGCGTCGAGAACCGCAGAATCGTGCCGTTGTGGCTGAACGAGTAGTCGCCGAGGCAGAACGGGTGCGTGTTCTCCATGGTCAACCCGCCTATCGTGGCGCGCCGGACGTGGACGTTGAAGATGCGCCCGCGCATGGCGGTCGTCCGCTCGAAGTCGCCGTCCGCGTAGGCCGCCTCAGGAAAGCGGACAAGCCTTGGCTCACCGCCGTCGGCGTGCTCATAGACCGCCATGCCCCACCCCGAGTCGTGCTCCTGGGATTGGCGAATCATAGGGTTCTCGGCCTCGAGGAGCTCGTGCCGGATCGAGCTCGGCTCGGACGCTACGCAGCCGAGGATGCGGCACATGGGGGCGAGATTCGGGGCCTCATGAGCTCAACAGTCTAGAAGCCGGGTTGCCGCTTCCGCGGACGCATGCGGGCGGCCGGCGGCTCTTCCGACCGGCGAGAGGAGGCAGCGACATGGACGGACCCCGGCGGCTCTGGTGGGCTCGACCGCGAAAGTTGTGCGCCCTTGAGCGACCGGGTGGGGGCGGGCGCAGCCATCGGCCGGAGCGCCGCGAGGCCGACATCGCATATCTGGTGTCGAAGGGCGTTCGGCTCGTCGTCTCCACGATGCGGACGCGCCACAACCTCACCCACTACGAGGAGGCGGGTCTCGACTGGCACCACGTCCCCGTGGGCTCCTGCGCGGAGGGCGCCGACGCGCTGGAGGAGATCCTGCCCTTGCTTCGTCGCGAGCTCCGCCACCGCGGCGCCGTGGCATTGCACGGAAACAGGCACACGGACTTCGTGGCGGCGGTGTGCGCCGCGCACCTCCACGAGTCGCGGAGCCTCGCCCCCGCGGCGGGGCTTGCGGCCGCCGCGGCCGCCGGTCTCAGCGTCACGCCGGAATGCGCGCAGCTCCTGGGAGTCGACTACGCGGAGGTCCAGCCCCGCTCGCGCATGGCCGCCTCCACCGCCGCGGGCTGATCGGTCACCACGTAGGCATCCACGATCGCGCCATCGGTGTTGATCGTGATCGACAATCCGGATTCCGTACGGCGCACCTTCGAGATCGGTGCCACCGGACGGCCACTGCCCATCCGCGGCTTGACCTTGCCCGTCGCCACGCGGTGTACCTCGTCGAGCGCCGCGAGCGCGTCCAGGAGCCGCCGAAAGCCCTTGCTCGAGGAATGCTTGTGGTGGGTCTGCCGAGCCATCGGAGCGCTCACCGCCCGCCGCTCACGACCGAGGCCAGGTCGGGCTCCACGGCGAGCGGCCGAGGTTCCCCGGCGGCCGCCGCGTCCCCGGCGCTCGTGCCCCCGGTCAGGACGAGCACCGCCTCGAGCCCCGCGCGCGTGGCCGCCTCCACGTCCGCATCAAGGCGATCGCCTACCACGAGCGTCCTTCCCGGCCGAGCCGTTCCAGGGCGGTGTGGATCAGCTGGGGCTCCGGCTTGCCCACGATCTTCGCCGTGCGGCCCGAGCCGTACTCGACGGCGGCCAGCAGCGCCCCGGTCCCGGGCCAGAGCCCGTCGGGCATAGGGTAGGTGGGATCTCGGCTGGTCGCGAGGAAGTCCGCGCCGCGCCGGAGCGCGAGCACCGCGTCGCGCAGGTCCTCGTAGGTGAAGTCGTCGGTGCCCGCGACGACGACGACGTCCGCGCGCGAGGCCAGGTCGGTCCCGTTCAGCACCTTGAGGCCGGCCTCCGAGACGTGCCGAAGCATCGCCGCGGTTCCGATCACCAGCGCTGTGCGACCGTGGCGAGTCTCGGCCAGGAGATGCTGCATGGCCGCACCGACCGTGACGACGTCGGCGAGCGACGCCTGCACTCCCAGGGCCCACAGCTTTCGGACGTACTCCTCTCCGGCGCGGCGCGGATCGTTCGTCACGAACGCGACCCGCTTGCCCGCCTCGCGCAGCGCCGCCAGCGCATCGACGGCTCCCGGGGTGGCTCGATCTCCGACGTAGACGCAGCCGTCCAGGTCCAGGATCAGCTGGTCGTACCGCGAGACGAGCGGGGAGAGGCGCAAGAGCTAATCCTAGGTCGGCCGATCCGGGCGGCTAGTCTGAACGCATGGTTTTCGATGTCGACCAGGCGGATTTCGAGGCGCGCGTCGTCGAACGCTCCCGCCAGCTACCCGTCGTCGTTGACTTCTGGGCCGCGTGGTGTGGACCGTGCCGAGCGCTGGGACCGGCGCTCGAGGCGGCCGCCGCGAGCAGGGAGGGCGAGGTCGAGCTGGCCAAGGTGGACGTGGACCGGAACCAGGCGCTCGCCGGCCAGTTCCGCGTTCAGGGCATCCCCGCCGTCAAGGCGTTCAAGGACGGAGGGGTGGTCGACGAGTTCGTCGGCGCGCTTCCGCCGCCGCAGGTCGAGCGCTTCTTCGACGGGCTGGTCGCCTCGCCGGCCGACCGCCTCGTGGAGACCGGCGACGAGGGCTCGCTCCGGCAGGCACTCGAGGCCGACCCTCGTCATGTCGACGCGGGGCGTCAGCTCGGACGCCTGCTGCTCGAGCGAGGCGACGTCGACGGGGCCCGCGCCGTGCTCGAGGCGTTCGAGCACGACTACGTGGCCGCAGGGCTCCTAGCGCGCGCGCAACTCTCGGCCGGCGGGGGGAACGGCGACCGCGCGACGCACCCCTCCGGCGCAGATCTCGACCGCGCGTTTGCGGCCTGGGACGCGGGCGATCACGCCACTGCGCTCGAGCTGCTCCAAGGCGCGCTGATCGCCGTCGCCGATCCGGAAGGGCGCGATCCGGTCAGGCGCGTCATGATCGCGATCTTCACCGAGCTCGGAGCCGATCACGAGCTCGCTCGCGAGCACAGGCGAAGGCTCGCCGCCGCTCTGTACTAACCGAGCTAGCGGTGAATCGCTAGCCGCCGGCCCGAGCTGCAGCGGCCTTTGATTGCCGGCGGCGGCCCAACAGCGTCAGCACGCCCAGCACGGCGACCACGATGAGGAGCCCCACCAAGAGCCCGGTCACGAGTCCTGTCCCGCCGAAGGGCAGGAAGATCAGCTCAGCGAGGCCGTAGCCGATTGCCATGAAGAGAATGACGATCGCGACGAGCAGCAGGACGCCGCGAACCCGCGTGAAGACCCCCGCGCCCGGGGGAGGCGCGACGAGGCCCATGAAGCGCAGCAGAAGCAGCTGGCGACCCGACGGAGGCGCCTGGCCGAGCTTCTGGACCGCCTCCTTCAGCTCATCGGGGCGACGCTCGGCGAGGGCGAGCGAGGCCTTCATCATCTGGCGCAGCGCGGGGCGCTCCTGGGGGTGGCTGCCGGCCAGCGCCTCGTTGAAGTAACCACGCGCGGCCTTCGCGTCGTAGCGCTCCGCAGCACGCGCTCCCAGGATCGCCCGTGCGGCCGCTCGATGCTTCGACTCGCTGAGAAGCTGCTCATCGGTGCGCTGCTCGAGCCGTGGGATCGCGGCCAGGTTGCCCTGCTGCTGGACCTTGAATTGACGCTGCTTCGCCATGACGCGGGAGTGTGCCAGAGGAGGGCCGCCGTCGGACGAGCGGCGGAGGTCGTAACGGTCTCCGGTCGTCCGCAAGAAGCCCGCCTGCGGTAGAATGGGATACCGTGTAGTATCCACGTACCCGGCAGTCTCGGAGGGCACGCGAGTCAGTGACCGATCTCCATACCTTCCTCTTCACCGACCTTGTGGGCTTCACCGCCCTGACCGCCGCTCGTGGCGACGATCGAGCGGCGGAGGTGGCGCTCGACTTCTACCGGCAGGTCCGGCGGCTGATCCCGGCTCACGGGGCGGAGGATAAAGACGATCGGCGACGCGGTGATGCTGCGCTGCGCCGACCCGGCGCTCGCCATCCGCCTCGGGGTTCAGATCGTGAGTGAGGTCGAGGAGCTTCCCGGCTGCCCGCCGGTCCGCGTGGGCATGCACACCGGTCCGGCGGTCTTCCGCGAGGGCGATTGGTACGGGACCACGGTCAACGTGGCGGCGCGCCTCTGCGCGGCGGCGGGCGGGGGAGAGGTGCTCGTGAGCGAGGCCACCCATGGCGCCGCCGGAACCGTACGGCGCATCGACCTGGAGGAGCAGCGGCTGCACTGGTTGAAGAACGTCACCGAACCGGTGCCCGTCCGACTCGCGATCGAGCGGCCGTGCGCGGCATCCGACTGGGGGCGGTTCGATCGCTGAAGACGATGCTTATCCCACGCAGAGAGGGAGTTATGACATGACGACGACCGCCGCCCGGCCAACGCTCCCGCCCGGACCGTCTTATCCACGTGCGCTCCAGACGCTCGGGTGGGTCACTCGGCCGATGCCGTTCATGGAGCGCTGCCACAGGCGCTACGGGGACGTCTTCACGCTGAAGGTCGCGCACGAGGGCACCTGGGTCTTCCTCGCTCACCCCGACGCCGTCAAGCAGGTCTTCACCGGCGACCCGCGCCTCCTCCACGCCGGCGAGGGCAACGTCGTTCTCGAGCCGGTAGTCGGCAGTCGATCCGTGCTGCTCCTCGACGAGGACCAGCACATGGCGCAGCAGCTCATGCTGCCGTCCTCTTCACGGCGAGCGCATGCATCGCTACGGCGGGCTGATGGCACGAGCGGCGGAGGGCGAGATCGAGCGCTGGCCGGTCGGCGTCCCGGTTGCGCTCTGGCCGCGAATGCAGGCGATCACGCTCGAGGTGATCATGCGCGCGGTGTTCGGCATCACGGAGGCGGATCGCCTCGAGCGCCTACGCGGCGTCCTGCGCACGATGCTCGACTGGACCACCCAACCACGCCGCTTGCTTGCCCTGGCGGCACTCGGGCCCGAGCGGGTCCAGTCGAAGTCCCTGTTCCGCGAGGCGCTCGATCCCGTGGACGAGTTGCTGCTCGACGAGATCGGCCGGCGTCGCGACGACCCCTCGGTCGCCGAGCGCGACGACGTTCTGTCGCTGCTCGTGCAGGCGCGCCACGAGGACGGACGGCCCATGAGCGACGCGGAGCTCCGCGACGAGCTCATGACGCTGCTCGTGGCCGGTCACGAGACGACGGCCACCGCCCTTGCCTGGGCGATCGAGCGGCTCGTCCGCCACCCCGACAAGCTCCGGCGGCTTACGGAGGAGGTCGAGGCCGGCGAGGACGACTACCTCGACGCGGTGGTCAAGGAGACCCTACGGCTGAGGCCCGTGATTCCGATCGTCGTGCGGAGGCTCACCGAGCCGATGGAGATCGGGGGACACCTGCTTCCCGCCGGGGTCTCGGTGACGCCTTGCATTCACCTGATGCACCGCCGGCCCGACATCTACCCCGAGCCGGAGCGCTTCCGACCGGAGCGCTTCCTCGAGCGGCCCGCCGGCACCTACACGTGGATCCCGTTCGGAGGCGGCGTGCGGCGCTGTCTCGGGGCGAGCTTTGCGATCTTCGAGATGAAGACCGTCCTCTCAACGGTGCTGGCCCGAACCCGCCTCGAGCAGGCCCACACGGGTTCCGAGCGTGTCAAGCGGCGCGCGATCACGCTCACTCCGAGCGGCGGGGCGGAGGTCGTAGTGGGCCGCCGGACGGCGCCACAACGCGGCGGGCCCCGGCCCGAGGCCGCCCCGGTGGGTGCCTGATGCCGCACCGGCTCACGCGCAAGGAGAAGCAGGCGCGCACGCGCTCGTGCCTGATGGAGTCGGCCGCGAGGGTGTTCGCCCGCCGCGGCCTCCAGCAGGCATCGATCGACGAGGTGGCCGAGGATGCGGGATTCACCAAGGGCGCCTTCTACGCGAACTTCAAGAGCAAGGAGGAGCTCTTCCTCGCGATGCTCGATGAGCGCTTTGCCGGGCGCCTCGAGGAGATCGAGCGGGCCACGGCGACGGAGGCGGAGCCTGAGGAGCAGGCGCGCCAGGCCGGCGCGGACTTCACCAAGTACATCTCGGCCGACCCCGAGTGGCAGCGGCTCTTCTTCGAGTTCGCGGCCTACGCCGCCCGCAACGACGACTTCCGTCAGGAGCTCGTGACCCGCTACCGGGCCCTCCGCGAGCGGATCACCGACTCCTACCGCCGGCGCGCCGACCAGCTCGGCGTGACGCCGCCGGTGCCACTCGAGGAGCTCTCGCTGATGACCTTCGCGATGGCGAACGGCGTGGCGCTCGAGAAGCTGCTGGAGCCCGACTCGGTCTCGGATGACCTCTACGGCACGATGCTGCTGATCTTCTTCACCGGCGTGCGCGCTCTGCTCGACGCGCCCCAGCCGGGGCGTGCTGGTGCAGCGAGCGCGCCGCCGCGCTGATGCCGACCGTGTGCGCGGCCCAGAGGCGTCAATCCAATGCTCGATAAGGTGCGTTATGGAAAGTCGGCCGGCGCTTATTGGCGGCGCCACGGTCCGTTGACGCGGAGCGCGGTCGGCAACAGGCCATCTTGACGGGCGCCACCGAGGAGATCGCCCTCGTCTTCCTCGGCGATTCCTTCGTCAACGGCACGGGCGATCCCGGCTACCTCGGCTGGACCGGCCGGGTTTGCGCTTGGGCATGCGCTCGCGGCACGCCGCTGACCTACTACAACCTCGCCGTGCGAGGAGCGACGAGCGACGACGTCCTTGCACGCTGGCGCGCCGAGTCCGAGCCGCGGCTGCACGACGACATGGACGGCCGCCTGGTCGTGGCCTTCGGCGGCAACGACCTGTTCGCCGAGGACCCGCAGGCTGCCATCGAGCGCGCCGCGACGAACCTCGAGACCCTGATCGTGGATGCGGGGCGTCCGGTCTTCGTGGTCGGCCCGCCGCCGGTCGCGGGCGAGGGCGCGCGCCGGCTCTTGACCACCTTGTCCGATCGCTTCGCCGACGTCTGCGCCAGCTCCGCGGTGCCGTATCTGCCGGTCCTGGAGCCGCTCGAGGCCACCGGCACGTGGGCGCGCGAGGCGGCCGCCGGCGACGGGTTCCATCCGGGCGCCGAGGCCTACGAGGAGCTCGCCGCGACCGTCGATCGCTCGCGCGCCTGGCGCAACTGGCTCACCGGCGACCCCGATCGCCGACCGTAGGCGCTCGGACCCGCCGCCTCAACCGTCCGGAAACGGCTGGATCTCCACGCCGTGGTCCCGCTCGCGCATCCCGAGCTCGTAGGTGGCCCCGGAGGCCGTCTCGAGCTCCAGGTCGGGCGCCCCCGGGCGCCTGACTATCAGGCGCATGCGCGCGATCGATGAGTGCACGGTGTGGTGCTCGGATCCGTCCGGATCGGCGTAGACCCAGCCCACGAGGTCTCTTGGCGGCGCGGCCACCTGGCCGTATGCGATGACGTCCTTGCCGGTGAGCATGAACTCGCAGCCGCGCGGCGTCTCGCCGACCTCGGTCGAGCGCAGGCGCTCAGGTCCCCCGAGGCGGTGATAGGCGCCGTCCACTGCGAGCCGGGCGTTGGCGATCCACGGGGTCGTGAGCGGCCCGAGCTTGATGCGTCCCAGCGCGGCGTCGAGCCAGGTGTCGTCCCCGTGACCCTCGAACCGCGAGCCGTGCAGCCAGATCCATCGCTCGGCGTGCTGCGCTCCCCAGTTGTGCCCGACCATCCCCGGCCAGCCGTCGAGCCGGATCTCACGGCCGTCCACGCGCACCGTCCCGGTGAAGAGGGTGGCCGGATGCGGGCTCTCGAGCTTCGTGCGCGGCACCGGCGCGCGGTAGAGCCACTCGCGCGGGAGGTGGCGGTACGCCGCCTCGCCCGGTTCGAACTCGAGCTCCCAGGAAGCGTCGCAACGCTCGCTGGTGGCGCTGCCTTCGACGCGTCCGGGGCCGAAGCGGCTGTCGCCGATGTGGATGTATTCCCCCTCGGTTGCCCCTACCGCCGGCGCCGCCTCCGTGACCTTCGAGGCGCGCGGGCCGTCCGCCGACCCGTCGAACAGCGTGAACCAGAGCGAGCCGCTCGCGGCGGAGCCCGGCCGCTTGTGCACCGTGTAGCGGATCCAAACGGCGAGCGGCTCCCCCGGATGCGAGGCCTTCAGGTAGAAGCTCTCGTAGTGGCCGGCCTGGCGGGCCACCTCGGGGAAGCGCGCCCGCGCGCGCATGTCTGGTGCAGCGGTCGTGGTCATGCCGCCGCAGCCTATCCGGGGTCCCCTGATCGGCCTCGCCACCGTGATAGAAAGGCCCAGTGGGCGACCAACCCGTCCTCCTGATCACCGGCGCCAGCAGCGGCATCGGGGCGGCCACCGCTCGCCATGCGGTCGAGGGCGGCTACCGCGTGGTCCTCGG
Organism: Thermoleophilaceae bacterium; assembly: GCA_030447875.1. Lineage (GTDB taxonomy): Bacteria > Actinomycetota > Thermoleophilia > Solirubrobacterales > Thermoleophilaceae > JAUJOA01. Next base: position 208,179 of record JAUJOA010000001.1, on the reverse strand, counting down.
TGCTCGCTCCGAGGACAAGTTGGCCGATCTGGCGGCCGAGCTGGGTGGCGACGGGAAAGCCGTCGCCCACCGCTGCGACGTGACCAGTTGGGACGATCAGCAGGCGCTGGTGGCCACGGCGCTCGAGCGATTCGGGCGGCTCGACGCCGCCCTCGCCAACGCCGGCTTCGGCGCGAAGCGCGGGTTTCTCGAGGAGAGCGTCGAGCAGTGGCACTCCATGATCGACACGAACGTGCTCGGTGCCGCGCTGTCGATCCGCGCCGCCCTTCCCCACTTCCGCGAGGCCGGCCGCGGGCACATGCTTCTCACGGGTTCCGTCGCCGGGCGCCGAGCCCTCCCCGGATCGCTCTACTCGGCGACGAAGTGGGCGGTCACCGCCATGGGCGAGGCGCTGCGCCAGGAGGTCTCCGACTCGGACATCAAGGTCACCCTGATCGAGCCCGGGATGGTCGACACGCCGTTCTTCGACAGCCCCGTGAAGGGCGCGCTCGAGCCCGACGACATCGCTCGGGCGATCATCTATGCGCTCTCCCAGCCGGCGCACGTGGACGTGAACGAGATCCTCGTCCGACCGATTCGCCAGCCCACCTGAGCGGCTATCCGGGCGCCGGCGTAGCGTCAGGGGCGTGGTCTCGCAGTGCATCGCTCACGTAGACATGGATGCCTTCTACGTCAGCGTGGAGCTGCAGCGAAGGCCGGAGCTGCGCGGCAAGCCGGTCGTCGTGGCGGGCAGCGGCCCCCGCGCCGTCGTCACCACCGCGAGCTACGAGGCGCGCCGCTTCGGCATCTTCTCAGCCACCCCAGCGGCACGTGCCCGTCAGCTGTGCCCGGAAGCGGTCTTCGTGACACCCGACTTCGACGCCTACCGCGCCCGCTCGACCGACGTCATGGACGTGCTGAGGGAGCACTTCGACCGCGTCGAAGTGGTTGGGCTCGACGAGGCGTACGTCGACCTGACGTCGCTCGATCGCCCGCGCGCGGCTGCGCGACGCGCCAAGGCGGCGGTGATCCAGGACACCGGCCTCGGCTGCTCGATCGGCATCGGTCCGAGCAAGCTGGTGGCGAAGGTGGCCTCGGACGCCGAGAAGCCGGACGGCTTCGTGGTCCTCACGCGCTCCGAGGCCGAGCGCCGCTTCGCGGAAGCCTCTCCGGGCCTGATCCCGGGCATCGGCCCGAGGACGGTCGAGCGCCTGGCCGCCCAGGGCCTCACGACGCTCGGGGCGCTCGCCACGGCGCCCGAGAGCTCGCTCGTTTCCTGGTTCGGCGAGCGACTCGGGCCGCAGCTGGGGCGCCTCGCCCGCTTCGAGGACGATCGACGGCTGCAGACGGTTCGCGTGGCGAAGTCCGAGTCGCGCGAGACCACCTTCAGCCGCGATCTCCGGGGCCTGGCAGCGCTTGAGCCGCCGCTCGAGCAGCTGAGCGCCGAGCTGTGCCAGACGCTGGTGCGGCGGGAGCGAGCCGGACGCACGATCGGGATCAAGGTGCGGCTCGACGACTTCTCCACGCACACGCGGGCGCGGACCATCACCCAGCCGACGAACGACGCACGGGTCGTCTGGGGCGTCGCTCGCCAGCTGCTCAGGGACTTGGCCCCGTCTCGACCCGTGCGGTTGCTCGGCGTCCGAGTGGCCGGTCTGGACGAGCGGGCCGGTGGCGCCGGTGGGGACGCGGTCCCCGATCAGCTCGGCTTCCCGCTGTAGGGCCCATTCATGGGGGCCGCCCGAGCGCCTGAACCGGACGCTGACGGGCGACCCTAGGTGCTGCGCTCCCCCACCGATACTTCCTCGGGTGCGACCGGCAGCCGCGGCTCGGGGCTCTTGGCGAGCCCCGCGGCGGTCACGATCAGGTGCACGGCGGTGCCCTGAGGACTGTCCGGCGGATGATCGCCGGCGTAGCGCGCATGGCGGTCGAGCAGGGCAAGGATCGAGCGGCAGACCGGCGCCTGCGGAGAGTCCTCCCCCACCTCGCATGCGAGTCGCGCCAGGCTCAGCTCCTGCTCCGCGTCCTCTCCGTGAAGCAGGCGGCCGGTCGCCATCGACAGGAACGCGTAGACGCGGTCGAGCAGGATGTCGCAGCTCAGCCGCTCGGTCCCGACCGCGGGACCCGCGTCGAGTGGCTCCTCGCCGTCCGCGAGCCGGGCGGTCTGCTCGCCCATCACGCTGCGGAGCTGCCCCCCCGACAGACCGGCCTGAAGTGCGCAGCGCAGCGTGAGGATGGCGGCTTGAAGCGGCGTTCCGTAAGGCGCGTCGCTGCCGTAGAGGACCTGTCCCGGCGGCACGAGTGCCAGCAGCGCCAGCAGGTCGACCGGGTTCCACCACGTCGTGTCGAAGAAGAGGTTCGGGTGCTCGGGTGCCCGGCGCCAGATCCAGCTCAGATCGGAGATCGCGGCGTGCGCGAGGATCAGCCGCGCCCGCGGGAATCGCTCGCACAGGGCGAGCGCGTCGCGGCCAAGCGCCGGGATGCCGCGCCCGGCATGGACGAGCACCGGCACGCGGCGCTCCGCGGTCATCGCCACGAGGGCGGCCACGGCCGGATCGGAGAGCGCGAAGCCCTCAGCGCGTGGATGCAGCTTCACCCCGCGCGCCCCGGCGTCCAGGCAGCGCTCGGCCTCGACCACGGCGTCCTGAGCGGGATCGACGCGACACAGCGGCACGAGGCGCCCGCCTGAGCTCTCGGCCGCGGCGAGCACGCGGTCGTTGGCCGGCGGGTAGCCGGCCGGCTCCTGCATGGGGAATACGAGTCCCCGCGCGCGCACCCCGTCCAGCGCCCCACAGAGGTACTCGGGCGACGAGCGAAACCCCTCGGGGGGGGTTGATACCCCCTGGGTGTGCCCGTAGACCACCGAGAGCTCCCGCAGCTCGTCGAGCAGCGGCTCGAGCCACGGCCGCAAAAGGTCGTCGGGGTGCACGGGCGGCACCCTAGAGTAAGGTCGTCGGCGGCAAGCTCCGAGAGGAAGGATGGTGCCGATGTCGGGTGATCGGCTGACCGCGCTGGACGAGTCGTTCCTCTACCTCGAGGACGACTCCTCGCACATGCACGTCGCCGCGGTGATGCTCTTCGAGGGGTCGCCCCCGCCGTACGAGGAGTTCCTCGAGGGAATCGAGGCGCGCCTGCACCTGGTGCCTCGGTACCGCCAGAAGCTGGCGTGGGTGCCCTACCGCCAGGGGCGGCCGCGGTGGGTCGACGATCCGCGTCTGAACCTCGCTTACCACGTACGCGCCACCGCCCTGCCCGAGCCGGGGAGCGAGCAGCAGTTGCGCGTGCTGGCCGGTCGCGTCTTCTCTCAGCAGCTCGACCGCGACAAGCCGCTGTGGGAGATGTGGCTCGTCGAGGGCGTCGAGGGCGGACGCTTCGCCGTCCTCTCGAAGACTCACCATGCGCTCGTCGACGGAGTATCCGGGATCGACATCGTGAGCGTCATGTTCGACTCGGCGCGCGAGCCGGTGGCGCCTCCGGATCCGGGCCGCCGCTGGCTGCCACGCCCCCTCCCCTCGCGCAGCCAGCTCTTGACCGAAGCGCTCGTCGAGCGCCTCACCGTGCCCGCCGAGGCCGTGGCCGCGGCCACCTCCTTGATCCGGCGGCCGCTGGCGATGGCGGCGAGCGCGCGCGATGCCCTCGTGGGCGTCGGCGCCATGGCCTGGGCGGGCGCCAACCCCGCGCCGCCTACGCCCTACAACCAGCCGATCGGCCCGCACCGCCGCTTCTCCTGGGTCCGCGCCTCGCTGGCCGACGTCAAGGGAATCAAGAACGAGCTGGGGGGAACGGTCAACGACGTGCTGCTGAGCGTCGTCGCCGGTGCGCTCGGCCGTCACCTGAGGAGGCGGGGCGTCGATACCGACGGACTCGAGCTGAAGGCCATGATCCCGGTGAGCGTGCGCAGCGACGAGGCGCGCGGAGCCCTCGGCAACCAGGTGGCGGCGATGATGGCCACGCTTCCCGTGCGGTGCGAGGACCCCGTCACCAGGCTCGACGTCATCCGCGAGGAGATGCGCCACCTGAAGGAGGGTGGCCAGGCCGTGGGCGCTCAGATGCTCACGGAGTTGAGCGGGTTCGCGCCGACCACGATCATGAGCCAGGCCGCTCGCCTCGTGTCGCGACAGCGCGTGTTCAACCTCGTGGTCACGAACGTGCCGGGGCCGCAGTATCCGCTCTACCTGATGGGACGGGAGATGGAGGACATCTTCCCGATGGTCCCGCTCGCTCCGAACCAGGGGCTCGGCGTGGCGATCATGAGCTACAACGGTCGGGTGAACTTCGGTCTCAACGCCGACTACGACGTCGTGCCGGACCTCGAGGATCTCGCGGACGACTTCGGGGCCTCCCTGCGAGATCTGGCCGACGACGCGGGTGTCGAGGTGGAGCTCGAGCGGGCACCGTCCTCCGAGACCGTCTGACAAGGCGTCCAGGTGCGCGAACGCGTGATCAAGGCCGTGCGCGCTCAGGGGCTCGAGGTCCGCGTGCAGACGCTCGACGCCTCGACGCGAACCGTCGAGGACGCGGCGAGCGCCGTCGGGTGCGACGGCGCCCAGATCGCAAAGTCGATCGTCTTCATCGCCGACGGCGAGCCCGTCGTATGCGTCGCCTCGGGCGCTCATCGCGTGGACGCGCGAAAGGTCTGCGAGGCGCTCGATTGCGCCGAGGCGCGACCGGCGACGGCCGACGAGGTGCGCGCCGCCACGGGCTTCGCCGTGGGCGGCGTTCCGCCGCTCGGCCACGGGCTCCCAGTCGTCTTCGACGACTCCCTGCTGCGCCATGACCGCATCTGGGCCGCCGGCGGCGACGGCCACACCGTGTTCGCGGTCGAGCCGGAGCGGCTCGCCGGCTGCACGGACGCCACCATCGCCCCGCTCGGCTCCGGCTAGCGGGCCGTCGGTGGCGCCCTCGGCGCCGGGCATACTGAGAGCATGAGCTCGCAAGCTGGGCCGCTGCGCGTGGCGCTCGCTCAGATGAACGCCGCCGTGGGCGACATCGCAGGAAACTCGACCAAGATCGGGGAGCTCACGGAGCGTGCCCGCGGCCAGGGCGTCGACCTGGTCGTGTTCCCTGAGCTGGCGCTCAGCGGCTATCCACCCGAGGACCTCCTCCTGAAGAGCGGCTTCCTGGATGTGGCCGGGGCGGCGCTCGAGGAGCTCGCGCGAGCCACGCGCGGCATCGTGGCGTTGATCGGCTTCCCGGAGCGTGCGGATGACGTCTACAACTCGGCGGCGGTGCTCGCCGACGGCCGGGTGACCGCCGTGTACCGAAAGATGTTCCTGCCGAACTACGGCGTCTTCGACGAGCAGCGCTACTTCCAGGCGGGCACCCGACCGGCGCTCATCGATGTGAACGGCACTCTCCTCGGGCTCACGATCTGCGAGGACATCTGGGAGCCCGGACCTCCGGCCACGGTCGAGGCGCTGGCCGGTGCGCAGGTGATCGTGAACCTGTCGGCCTCGCCGTACCACGCGGGCAAGGGAATCGAGCGCGAGCACATGATGACCCAGCGCGCGCGCGACAACGTGGCCACGGTGGTCTTCTGCAACATGGTCGGCGGCCAGGACGAGCTGGTCTTCGACGGGCACAGCGTCGTCGTGGACCAGGACGGCGAGCTTCTGGCTCGCTCTCCCCAGTTCGACGAGTCGCTGACGCTCTGCACCATCGATCCCGGGGCGGTCGCGGCAAAGCGGCTCCAGGACGCTCGCCATCGCGCCGCCGCCCGGCGATCGCGCGAGCGGCCGCGCGACGACGCTGACCCCGAGGCATACGCGACCGCCCTGCGCGAGGAGCCGCCCGCGATGCTCGCTCGCCTTCATGTAGCCGCCCGCGAGACCGACGCCGACCTCGAGGTGGGCGGTCCGAAGGTGCCCGTGATGGAGCGAATCGAGGAGGTCTACGCGGCGCTCGTCACGGGGCTTCGCGACTACGTCGATAAGAACGGCTTCGAGCGTGTGGTGGTCGCGCTGTCCGGCGGCGTCGACTCCGCCCTGGTCGCCCTGGTCGCCGCCGACGCGCTCGGGGCGGACCGCCTGACGTGTGTGGCGATGCCGTCTCGATACTCGTCGAGGGGGACGCAGTCGGACGCCCGTGCCATCGCCGGCAGCCTCGGGGCGGATCTGGTGGAGCTTCCCATCGAGGGTCCGTTCGATGCCTTCGACGGCCTCCTATCCGATCAGTTCGCCGGCAGGGAGCCCGACGTCGCCGAGGAGAACCTCCAGGCGCGCATCCGCGGCACGCTCGTGATGGCCCTGTCCAACAAGTTCGGCTGGCTGGTCCTCACCACCGGCAACAAGTCCGAGCTCTCGGTGGGCTACGCGACCCTGTACGGAGACATGGCCGGTGGCTTCGCCGTGCTGAAGGATGTCTTCAAGGGCACCGTTTACAGGCTCGTGAGATGGCGCAACGAGAGAGAGGGGCGTGAGCTCGTTCCGGCTTCGGTGCTCGAGCGACCGCCGTCGGCGGAGCTGCGGCATGACCAGCGCGACGATGAGTCGCTGCCCCCCTACGACCTGCTCGACGCCATCCTCGCCGGGTACGTCGAGCAGGATCTCGACACCGCGCAGCTCGTGCGCCAGGGACTCGACCGCGAGGAGGTCGAGCGTGTGATCCGGATGGTCGATCGCGCTGAGTACAAGCGGCGCCAGGCGCCGCCGGGCATCCGGATCTCGACCAAGGCATTCGGCCGCGACAGGCGGCTGCCGATCACGAATCGCTTTCGTGGCTGACGGCTAGGAACGCCCGCCCGTCGGGGGCTCGGCAGGACGGACGGCCATAGTGACGCGGGAGAGGGCGCAGAGCCGACCGTCGTCGTCGGTCAACTCAACCTCCCACAGCCACGTGGTCCGCCCGCGGTGCCGCCGCCGGGCCTCCGCGTGCACCGCTCCGCTCATCACGGGACGGATGAAGCTGGTGTCGTTCGAGAGGCCCACCGCGATCATGCCGTCCCGGTTGACCGCCTCGAAGGTCGCCCGCGACACGAGCGACTCGGACAGCGCGGCATACACGCCCCCGTGCACGAGGCCGAACGGCTGGCGGATGCGGTCCTCGACCTCGACCCGTCCCCGTGCGCGCTCCGGTCCGATCTCTATGGCTTCGAACCCCAGTGTGCCGTCGAGCGAGGCTTCGACGGCGACGCGGATCGGTGGCCCGACTGACACCGGCGGCAGGTTACCCTTCTGGCAATGGCCACCCTCGACCAGCTGCCGCCCGACAAGCGCGCGATCATCGAGCTCGTCCTGCGTCGCGGTCAGTCCTACGACGACATCGCCGACATGCTCGGCATGCCCGCCTCGCGAGTCCGCGAGCACGCCCGTGAGGCGCTCGCGGCCCTCGCGCCGCGAACGGCCGAGCGCGTGGACCCCGAGTGGCGGGACCAGCTCGCCGACTACGTGCTGGGCCAGCAAGCCGGGCCCCAGTCGACGGCCACGCGCGGGCATATGAAGCGCTCCGAGCCTGCCCGCGCCTGGGCGCTGTCCACGGTGGATTCCCTCGCCGAGCTGTATCAGGACGGGGCTGAGCCGGCGATCCCCGAGGGCGAGGCCGCCCCCGCCCGCCGCGGCGCCCGGCTCCGGCGGGCCAGGGACGAGGGTGTGTCAGCGGCCGAGGCGCCGGCGCAGGAGAAGCCGAGACCCGCGAGGCGCGAGCGCCCCTCCGGCGAGCGGACTACCGCGGCAACGGTGCCCGCCGACGATGAGGCAACGACCACCCGGCGGCGGTCCCTCTCCCCCGAGGCCGAGGCCGTGGTGCGACGCCGCAGGGTCCTCGGTGCTCTCGCGGCGCTTCTGGCGCTCGCGGGCGTGGTCCTGGTCGCCGTCTTCCTCGTGCCCAAGATCTTCGGAGGCGACGACGAAGAAGCGGAACAGACGGCCTCCACCCCGCCGGCCGAGCCCGCCGCCGGTGAGGCCCAGGTGCTCGCGCAGCTCGAGTTGAAGCCGGTGGACGGCGGTGAGGGAGCGGGGCTCGCCACGGTCGCCGAGGAGGCCGGCCAGCGGCTGTTGATCGTCCAGGCGCGCCTCGAGCCGGTGAGCGGGAACGACGTCTACGAGGTGTGGCTCTACAACAGCCCCGAGGACGCCCAGTCGGTCGGGGCGCAGATAACGGATGAGCAGGGCAACTACGTGGGCGCCGGGCCGCTCCCCGCCGACTTTGAGCGCTACAAGTTCGTCGACATCTCGCGCGAGAAGACCGGCCAGAATCCCGATCCGTCGCACTCCGGGCAGTCCGTCCTGCGCGCGCGTATCGCAGGAGGCCAGCCGTCGCCCGAGGCGGGGGGCGCCGCACCGCCGGGCAGCGAGCCGCCCGCGCCGGGCGGCGCGCCCACGCTTCCGGAGGGAGGCGGGGGCGCGGTGCCGCCGCAGGGCGGCGGAGGCGCTCCACCTCCGACCGGCGGCGCGCCCTAGGCTCCCTCGCCCCGCCTCTGGAGCGCCGCGAGCAGGCGTTCCAGGCTCGCGCCGACCTCCCGTCGAGCGGCGTCCACGTCCTCGGCGTGCCCGATCACCATGCCGGCCTCGGCCAGGGCGCCGAGGAGCAGGTGCGCAAGCGGGTCCACCGGCTGACGCTCGATGTCGCCGGCCTCGATCGCGGCCTCTAGGGCCAGACGGATCAGGCCCAGCCCGTAGCGCGCCCCGATCTCGCGCCAGGCCTCCCACCCGAGCACGGATGGACCGTCCATGATCGCGATCCGGCGAAACGCCGGGTCGGCGCATCCGTCGAGGAAGATCTCGAGACCGGCCTGCAGCCGAGCCGGCGGCTCCGCGGCGAGCGCCCTGGCCGCGATGCGCTCCGCCTGCTCGGCCTCCACGTCCTCGTAGACCGCCCGGAACAGATCCTCCTTGCCGCTGAAGTGGTGATAGAGCGCCCCGCGGGTGACCCCGGCCGCCTGGACGACATCCTCGGTGGATGTCGCGGCGTAGCCGCGCTCGGCGAAGAGCCCCCGCGCAGCGGCCATGAGGGCGCCGCGCGTCTCCTTGGTGTGCTCGGCCCGGAGTCCCACCCACTCGGAGTTTGGCCGAAGCTCGGCGCCGACCCTGCTCATCGCGCAGTCAACTGGTGTGAAACATACTGCTAGTATGCACAGCCGGTAGGCGACTACAGGGAGGAGTCCAGCATGGCGCGATCGGAAGAGCTCGGCATTCAGAAGGAGGTCAGGCTCGCCCAGGGCCCCGTCCGCTACCGCGAGCGTGGGAGCGGCACGCCGATCGTGTTCGTCCACGGGTTGCTCGTCAACGGAGACCTGTGGCGAAAGGTCGTGCCGGCGCTCGCCGAGCGGCATCGATGCATCACGCCGGACTGGCCGCTCGGGTCCCACGACCTCCCGATGAGGCCCGACGCCGACCTCACACCCCCGGGGCTAGCTCGACTGATGTCGGACTTCATAGCGGAGCTCGACCTGCGCGAGGTGACGGTCGTCGGCAACGACACGGGCGGCGGACTCACCCAGATCCTCGTGACCGACCACCCGGAGCGGATCGCTCGACTCGTCCTCACTCCCTGCGACGCCTTTTCGAACTTCCCTCCGCACGCGGCCAAGCCCCTCCAGCTCCTCGGGTACGTGCCTGGCGGCCTGTTCCCCGTCGCCCAGGGGATGCGCTCGCGCGGGGCGGCGCGAGTCGTGATGGGCACGCTCGCCAAGCGGCCCTTCCCGGACGAGATCCTCGACTCGTTCCGCGAGCCGGCGGTAGCGAGCGCCGACGTCCGGCGGGACCTCGCGCGCGTCTTCCGCCAGCTTCGACCGCGCTACACGCTCGCCGCCGCAGAGCGCCTTCGGGCATTCAGGGGACCGGCGCTGATCGCCTGGGCGCCCGAGGACAGGTTCTTCCCGATGAAGCACGCGCTCCGGCTCGCCGAGCTGATCCCGGACTCGAGCCTCGTGGAGATCCGCGACTCGCGGACGTTCGTTCCGCAGGACCAGCCGGAGCGGCTGATCGCCCTCGTGAAGGAGTTCCTCGCCGGCGCGACGGCCCCGTCGTCATCGGCGGTGCCGTAGGCGCCGATCAGCCGCCGGCGGGAAGCAGCTTGCCCGGGTTCATGACCCCACGCGGGTCGAGTCGTTCCTTCGCCGCGCGCAGCAGCTCGATGCCCAGGTCCCCCACCTCCGCGCGCATCCACGGGGCGTGGTCGCGCCCGACGGCGTGGTGATGCGTGACCGTCCCCCCCGCTGCCACGATCGCGTCGGTCGCCGCGCCCTTGGCCGCTCGCCACTGCTCGATCTCGGCGCCGGTCTCCTGGCGGGCGAGGAAGGTGAAGTAGAGCGAGGCCCCGGAGGGATACAGGTGCGAGATGTGGCACATGACGAGCGGGCGCGTGCCGCGGCCGGCCAGCGCCTCGCGAAGTGCGAGGGCGATCGACCGGTGAAGGGACCGCACGTTGCTCCACTCGGTGGCCGTCTCGAGCGTCTCCACCATGACGCCGCGGTCCAGGAGGTCGTCGCGTAGATAGGGACCCGCGTAGCGGCCCCGCGCCCACGAGCGGCCCGGACCCTGCCCGAGGGATATTCCCCCCGTCCGGCGGAGCAGGCGTGCGCTCAGGCCGCGTCGCCGCGCCACGTCGGCGGCCTCGCCCTCCCACCCGACGATCGCGATGCAGCCGCCCTCGTGCCCCCTCATCGTCAGGTAGGCGCTACCGGCGCGGCGGGTCAGCGCCGCCCGCCGGCCCCCCCGGCTCGCCGCCAGCGCGAGCGACATCCGCGTCTCCTCCTCGTCGGAGAGCCGCGCCACGTCGGGGGCGGCACCGCCCTGCTCGAGTGACCTGAACGCCTCTGTGCCCGCCTCGAAGCCAGGAAAGGACCACGCCTCGTAGCGGCGCGACATCGGGGACCGTCGGACCGACAGCGTTGCCTCGGTGATGACGCCGAGCGTGCCCTCGGAGCCCACCAGCAGCTCGCGGAGGTCCGGCCCCGCGGCCGAGGCCGGAAGCGGCTTCGAGACGAGCTCGCCGGCCGGCGTGGCGCACCGCAGTCCGAGCAGGAGCTCGTCGATCCGCCCGTAACCGGTCGAGGCCTGCCCCGCGGAGCGCGTGGCCACGAAGCCTCCGATGGTGGCGAACTCGAACGACTGCGGGAAGTGGCCCAGAGTCAGTCCGCGCCGCCCGAGCGCCGTCTCGGTCTCGGGACCGGTCATTCCCGGGGACAGTGTCGCGGTGAGGGAGCGCTCGTCCACGCCGAGGACCCGGTTCATCCTGCCTAGATCCAGCGAGATGGCGTTCGCGAACGCGCCTCGCACCGGGTCCACGCCGCCCACTACGCTCGTGCCGCCCCCGAACGGGATCACCGCCGTGCCGGTCCGCGCGCACAGGGCGAGGATCGAGTCGACCTCGGCATGGGAGCCCGGGTAGACGACGGCGCCCGGCGCCTCTGACGCGTCGCCCGAGCGCATCCGCACGAGGTTCGGGTAGCTCTTGCCGGCGGCGTGCGCGACTCGCGTCAGACGGTCGGCGCGGACGTTCGCGTTGCCCACCACGTCCGCCAGGGGCTTCATGAGCTCGTCCGGAGCCCCATGGGACAGGGTGACGTCCTCGAGGTCGACCCGGGCCGGTAGAGGCCGTCGCGGGTCCAGCTCGAGCTCGTGGACGAGGAAGGCCTCCGCGGCCTGCGGCAGACCGCCCTCGTGGCCCTCGCTGCCCCACCCCCACCAGCGCATGGGCGGATCGAGCCGGCTCACCGGCTCTGCCCCAGCGCCGATGGGTCCGCTGAACGCCGGCCTGCGATCGCGTCGAGTCCGGCCAGTGCCTCATCGAGCTGCCTGCGGGTGGCGCGGCGGACGATCAGCGCGCCGAAGCGAGCAAGGCCGCGCAGACGTTGTCGCGCACGCACCACCACCAGCGTGGCCGAGGCGGCCGTCGGCTCGAGCGAGATCTCGGTAACCGATTCGGAGAGGATGCGCTCGAAGGGAGACTCGGCGAGCTCCTGGCGCCAGGCGAGGCGCCGAGGCGGATCGTCCTCGAGGCGTGTGAAGTCGGCCCGGATCGTCTTGCCCTTCGGCGTGAGGAGCACCTTCGTCCACGCCCCCTGCGACGCGTCCTCGACCCGCTGCACCTGCGGCCACCAGCGCGGCAGGTGATGCGGATCGGAGACGAGCGCCCAGAGGTCGTCGGCGCCCGCCTCGATCGTCCGCTTGCGCGTTACGTTCGGCATCGTGGATCGCTGACCGCCGATCGCCCGATCATCCGCCGTCGTAAGTGATGAGGCTGTGCACGTCGTAGCTGCTCAGCTGTCGCCGCCCGGGGAGAAACCCGAGCTCGATGACGAACGCGCAGCCGTGTACCTGCGCGCCCGCCGCCTCCACCAGTTCGCACACGGCGCGGGCGGTGCCGCCGGTGGCCAGCAGGTCGTCGTGGACGAGCACCCGAGCGCCGCCCTCGAGGGCGTCGCTGTGCATCTCGAGCGCGTCGACTCCGTACTCGAGCGCATAGTCGACCGAGGCGGTAGCCGCCGGTAGCTTCCCCGGCTTGCGCGCCGGGATGAAGCCGGCGCCAATCCGTGCGGCCAGGGCGCCGCCGAGCACGAACCCGCGCGCCTCGGCGGCGACCACGAAGTCGATCTCGCGGCCGGTCGCGTAGTCGGCCAGCAGAGCGATGGTGCGGTCGAGCGCCCGCCCGTCGAGCAGGAGCGGGGTGATGTCCTTGAACACGATTCCCGGTCGCGGGAAGTCAGGGATGTCGCGGATGTGGTCGCGGAGATCGATTACGAGGTGATCTTCCGGAGGTCGCGTACGAGGAGAAGGTGCTTGAGGTGCGAGGCGATGGCCGCCAGATTCTCGAGCGCCTCGACGGCCTCCTTGCGACGCTCGGAGTTGCGGGAGCGCAGGGCAGGCGCGAGGATCTGCTCGAGCAGCGCCGCCTCGCGGTCGGCCGAGGTCCGAAACACCCGCAGGTTGCGGCCGCCGACGCCGAAGCGGGCAAGCTCACAGACGGCCCGGACGATCTCCCGCTCGGTGTCGTCGTAGAACACGTCTCCGTCGCGCCTCTCACCCTTGATGACCCCGTACTCCTCGAGCTCCCGGACGAGCGAGGCCTCGGCGCCCGTCTCATCCACCACGTCGTTCAGCCGGTAGGACGCGCCCTTGCCCTTGACCTCGACGGTGGCCCGCCGAAGCGCCCTGGGATCTGAGGATCCCCCCTTTGCGACCTCCGTCTCCGCCCGCCCGGCGGCCAGCTCCTGCCGGATGACGCGCAACGGCAGGAACTCGTCCCGCTGGAGGCGGAGGATCGTGCGCAATCGCGTCACGTCGGCCGGCGCGTAGAGGCGGTAGCCGCCGCGCGTCCGGCGCGGCGAGAGCAGCTTTTGGTCCTCGAGGTAGCGGATCTTCGAGATCGAGATCTCCGGGAACTCGCGCTCGAGCTGCTTGCAGACCGCTCCGATCGTGAGCGACTTCTGCCCTGGGCTCGACCCCACCGCCGGAGGCGAGGGAGCGCCGCCGCTCTGGTCGGCCTCGATGTCGACCCGGGGCGTCACCGCTCGAGGTAGCTCAGCTTGTACTTCCCGACCTGGAGCTCGTCACCGTCGACGAGCTTGTGCGACTCGATCCTGCTCCGGTTCACGTACGTGCCGTTCAACGAGCCGAGGTCGTCGATGTGGAGTCCGTCGCGCCGCCTGACGATCAGCGCGTGGTTCCGCGACACCGTCACGTCGTCCAGGAACACCTCGGAGTCGGGACTGCGTCCGATGGCGGTCCGCTCGCCCGCGAGGGCGAACGACTCGCCCGCGCGACCACCCCCCGAGCGGATGACGAGGGTCGCGCCCTCCGCCACGACACGATCGAGATCGACCGGCGTGAGCTCGCCGGTGTCGCCGACCTGGTAGGTGATCGTCGTGTCCTCGGAGTCGCCCGACACGTCGCCCAGGAAGGCGCCGCACTTCTGGCAGTAGTTCGCCCCCTCGGCGTTGACGAATCCGCATTCAGGACAGTGAAGCGCGCTCACCTGGGGCGCCTCTATCCCGGCTCGGGGTCGCTCTTGGGCAGGCCCTTGCCGGAGAGGATGTTCGAGAGCTGCTGAACGTCACCACCGGTGATCACCGGCTCACCCTCCTCGCGCTTCTTGCGGAGCCGGTTGACGAGCTCGGCGCGAAGGATGTCGATCTTGCCGTGCAGGATCCGGCGCTCGTAGGAGAGCTGCTGCTCCTCGCCCGTCAGCTCCTGGATCAGGTCCTTCAATTCCTGATCGCTGAGCGCTCCGAGGTCCGGAAAGGTGTCCATTGCTCAAATCCTCCGTGGGCGAGGGCGGGAGGGCAGTATATCCAGGCTCAAGCCGAGGTTGAGGGTGAGCGGACAGCCTGCAACCCGTCCCTCACGTAGAGCGCCGTGGCGGCGAGCGTCAAGGCGAGGCCTAAAAACAGCAGGGCATCGGCCACCCACGTGACCGACACCATCGCGAGGAAGAACGAGAACATCGTCGGCCAGACGGCCCAGCGGCCCACCATGTTGATGTCGAGGTCGAGCCCGCGGCGGAACGCGGCCTGCGTCAATGCCGGCATCAGCAGCTCGCGGGCCGCCAGGACTATGAGCGCCCAGCGCGGCAACAGGTCGAAGCGGTAGGCCACGATGGCACCCGAGATGACCAGCGCCCGGTCGACGAGTGGATCGAGCAGCGTGCCGAGCCGGCTGTACTGACCGGTTACGCGCGCGGCGATGCCGTCCAGGTAGTCGGTGCCTGCGACCACGGCGTAGACGATCGAGGCCGAAGCGATGCGCCCGTCCCCGGACCGCAGCGCCAGCACCAGGAAGACCGGTATCAGCGCGAGGCGGACGAAGCCGATCGCGTTCGGGATGGTGAACGGTCGAAGCGGCGCCCCACGCTGCGTGGGCCTCGGCGCCGGCCCCGAGCGGTCAAGCCCGAGCAGCCGTCGCTTGGTCAGGGAAGTCCGCGCCACCGCTCCGCGAGCTCCTGCGCCGCGCCGGCGAGCGCCAGCGCCGACTTCTCCTGCCCTCGGCGCACCTGCACCTCGACCTCGCTCGCCTCGACGCTTCGCTTTCCGACCGTAGCGCGGAGCGGACAGCCGATGAGCTCGGCGTCGGCGAACTTCTCGCCGGGGCTTGCCTCGCGATCGTCGTAGAGCACCTGGAGGCCGGTTTCCAGCAGCTCCTCGTAGAGCCGGTCGGCCACCTCGCGCGCCGGCTGATCGCCCTTGCCGAGCCGCACGAGCTCGATGTCGAACGGCGCGATGGTCCGCGGCCACGAGATCCCCTGGTCGTCGGCGTACTGCTCCACCGCCGCCGCCATGACCCGCGCCGGGCCGATGCCGTAGGAGGCCATGCAAATGAGGCGCTCCTCCCCGTCCTCCGCGAGGTAGGTCGCCCCGAGCGGCTCCGAGTAGCGCGTGCCGAGCTTGAAGATGTGACCCATCTCGATGGCCGGCTCGATTCGGATCGGTCCGCCGGCGGGACATGTGTCGCCCGCCTCGACCGTCCGTATGTCCGCCCACGCCGGCTGGAAGTCGCGCCCCGCCTCGACCCCGCGGAGGTGGCGGTCGGACTCGTTCGCGCCGGCGATCAGGCCCCGCAGGCCGCGCAGCGCCTCGTCGGCCACGAGCTCGACCTTCGCATCAGTGGGACCGATGAAGCCGGGCGGAGCGCCGAAAGCATCGCGGATCTCCTCCTCGCGCGCCGCCCGAGCCGGTGCTCCGAGGACGTTCCCGAGCTTGATCTCGTTCAGCCGATGGTCGCCGCGGAGCAGGCAGAGGACCGGCCCGCGGCCGTCGACGATCATCGGCATCGCCTTGACGAGCGCTGCGGGCGGCGCGCCGAGCAGGCCCGAGACCTCGGCGATCGTCGCCGCCCCCGGCGTGTCCACGAGCTCCGGCGCGTCGAGCGGCTCCGGCATGCCGTCCACAGGCTGTGCCGCGGCGCTCGCGACCTCCACGTTGGCCGCGTAGCCGGCGTCCGACAGCGCCACCTCGTTCTCGCCGGCGGCGCAGGGCGCCATGTACTCGTGTCCGCCCAGACCACCCATCATCCCCACGTCGGCTTCGACGCGGTACCACTCGACCCCGCAGCGATCGAAGATCCGGTCGTACGCGCCGATGTGAAGCTCGTACGCGCGCTCGAGCCCCTCGGCGTCGCGGTCGAAGCTATACGCGTCCTTCATGACGAACTCGCGCGTGCGGAGCACTCCGGCGCGCGGCCGTGGCTCGTCGCGCTCCTTGGTCTGGAACTGGTAGAGCTTGAGCGGCAGGTCGCGGTAGGAGCGGACGTCGCGTGCCACGTGATGGGTCAGTGGCTCCTCGTGAGTCATCCCGAGGACGAGGTCCGCTCCCCTGCGGTCCTTCAACTTGAAGAGCTCCTCGATGTCGTAGCGCCCGGTCTGCCGCCAGAGCTCGGCCGGCTGAAGCACCGGGATCAGCAACTCCTGGGCGCCGATCGCGTCGAGCTCGCCGCGTATGACCTCCTCGACCCTGCGGTGGACGCGCCAGCCCGCCGGCAGATAGGTCCACATTCCAGCTCCGAGCTGGCGGACCATCCCGGCGCGCACGAGCAGCTTGTGCGATACCGCCTCCGCATCGGCGGGCGCCTCCTTGAGCGTCGGGAGGAAGTAGCCGCTCAGGCGCGTCATCGGCCGGCGAGTCTATTGGGAGGGCGCCGTAGCGAAGCTAGGCGCGGGTGAAGCGGCGACCGGCCGTCGGCGAGGCGTCCTCGTCGAGCGTGAGCCGCTCCCGCGCCACGAGCGCGTCGGTCACCGCGTCGGCCTCGTCGCCGTCGTCGGCGTTGGCCGCGGCGGCCTCCATCGCTGCGAGCCGCTCGGGGGTCATCTCACCGGCGTTCTCGTCCTCGATCCGCTGGAGCCACTCCGCGCCCTCGGCGGCCTTGCTCTCGTCGACGACGGTGCGGCCGACCTTCAGCGACCTGTCGATCTCGGCGAACAGCTCCTCCACGAGGCGGTCTTGCGGAACCTTCTTGAGCGGCTTGCCCTCGGAGAAGATGAGGCCCTCGTTCTTCGCGCCGGTGATGCCGAAGTCGGCGTGTGAGGCCTCGCCGATGCCGTTCACCGCGCAGCCCAGCACCGCGACCTCGATCGGCTCCTCGTAGGCCTCGAGCCGCTGCTCGATCTCCGCGACGACGGTGTCCATGTCGAACTGGAGCCGCCCGCAGGTCGGGCAGGCGATGAGCACCGGTCCGCGCTCTCGCAGCTTCAACGCCTTGAGGATCTCCCAGGCGACCTTGACCTCCTCCTCGGCGTGGAAGGTCGAGAGGGAGATGCGAATCGTGTCCCCCACTCCGTCCGCAAGCAGCGTGCCTAAGCCGACGGCCGACTTGAGCGAGCCGGACCACTTCGTACCCGCCTCGGTGATGCCGAGATGCAGCGGATAGTCAATCTTCGTAGCGAGCAGCCGGTTGGAGGCGATCGTGTTCGGCACGCTGGTCGACTTGATCGAGACCTTGAAGTCCTCGAAGTCGAGCCGCTCCATCAGCTCGACGAACTCGACGGCCGCCGTGACCAGCGCCTCGACGGAGTTCTCCCGCTCGAGCTCGTGGAGGTGCTTCGGCAGCGAGCCGGAGTTCACGCCGATCCGCATCGGCGTGCCGGCAGCCTCGCGCGGTCGGCGACCTCGGCTACCTTGTCGGGGCCGCCGATGTTGCCGGGGTTCAGGCGGATGCAGTCGGCCCCCGCGTCGATGGCCTTGAGCGCCAGCGTGTAGTTGAAGTGGATGTCGGCGATCACGGGGATCGGCGACTCGACGACGATGCGCTTCAGCGCCTCCACGTCGTCATCGCGGGGCACGGCCACGCGGACGAGATCGGCGCCCGCGTCTGCGATCGCGCGAATCTGGCGCATGGTGGCCTCATAGTCCGCGGTCTCGGTCTTGGTCATCGACTGCACGGCGACCGGGGCGCCGCCACCGATCGGCACGCCCTTCACCCAGATCTGGCGTCTCGAGGCCATGGAGAGATGGTACCGGGGGCCTCGCGCCCGCCCGAGGGGAGCCGGCTCCAGCTACTGAACTTTGAGCGTTCCCTCCATGCCGCCCTCCTGGTGCCCCGGGACAGAGCAGTAGAACGTGTACTCACCCGGCTCGAGCTCGGCGCTGACGGTCGAGGTGCCGCCCTTGGGCACGATCTCGCCCTCCTCGGCCACCCCGGCGCCCTCGATCGATACGTTGTGCTCGAGCGACGCGGGATTCTCCATCACCAGCGTGGTCTCGCCCGCCGAGGCCTCGAGCTCCGTCACGTCGAACGCGAGTTGGCCGCTCGGATCGGCGCTCAGCTCGAGCTGCTCACCCTCGCCGGAGGCCCCCGCGGGCGTCTCGGCGGGCGCCGCTGCCTCCGGGGGCTCCGCCGCCGCCTCGCTCTGTTCCTCCGCCTCAAGCGCGCTCGTGACCACAGCGGAGCCGATCGCGCCGACCACGAGCAGGACGGAGATCGCGATGACGATCCGCTCTCCCGTCCGGCCGCCCGGAAACCGATGGCGAGCGATGCCGAGCGCGGCCACGAGCACCGCCCAGAGCGCCAGAAGGCCGCCAAGTACGTAGAACGGCGTCACCGCAGAAAAGCTACCCGAACGCGCGGCCGGCGAGCGCCCGCGTCCGCCGCTCCCTGCGCCCAGCGCACCGGATTCGGCGAGGCGGCGACGTGGGACGGACTAGGCGTACAGCGCCTCGATCTCCTCCCCGTACTTCTCGCCGATCGGCTTGCGCTTCAGCTTCATCGTCGGCGTCAGCTCGTCGCCGCCCGGCTGCCACTCCTCTTCGAGGATCTTGAACTTCTTGACCTGCTCGACTCGAGCCAGATCCTCGTTCGCGCGATCGATCGCCTTCTGCACCTCGTCGATCACAGCCTGCTCCTGGGCGAGCGCGGCGGGAGTGTCGTCCTCGATGCCGTGCTGCTTGGCGAAACCCGGCGCGGCGTCCGGGTCCAGGGTGATCAGCGCCGTTACGTAGGCCCGCCGATCGCCGATCGCCACCGCCTGACCGACCAGGGGGCTCGCGGTCTTGACCTTGGACTCGATGTTCGCCGGCGACATGTTCTTGCCCGCGGCGTTGATGATCAGCTCCTTCTTGCGGTCGACGATCTTCAGGTAGCCGTCGTCGTCGAGCTCGCCGATGTCGCCGGTGTGGAGCCAGCCGTCGTCGTCGATCGTCTCCTTCGTCTTGTCGGGCTGGTTGCGGTAGCCCTTCATGATCACGCGCCCGCGCACCAGCACCTCGCCGTCCTCCGCCAGCGTGACCTCGACGCCCGGCGCCGGCGGCCCCACGGTGCCGATCTTCACGTTCTCCGGCCGGTTGCAGGTACCGGCGCCGCAGGTCTCTGACATGCCCCACAGCTCGCCCAGCGGAATCCCGATCGCGTGGAAGAACTCGATCACCTCCGGGGGCGTCGGGGCGGCGCCGACGTTGACCGAGTGCGCCTCGTCGAGCCCCACCTGCGCCCGAATCTTCGAGAGCACCATCGAGTCGGCCTTCTCGTACTCCGCGCGCAGCTCGTCGGAGACCCCCTCGCCCGACTGCTCGGCGCGAACCTTGCGCAGGCCTACGTCGATCGCCCACTTCGTGGCCTGCTTGCGATCCGCGTCCTGCTCCGCCTCGATGCCGGCCTCGAGAGCCGCCTTGGCCTTCTCCCAGATGCGCGGGACGGAGAAGAACCACCCCGGGCGCACCTCGGGCAGGTAGCCGATCACCTCGCGCGCGTCCGGACAGGTCGTGGCGGTGAACCCGAGCAGTATCGGGAGGTAGTGGCTGCACGCGCGCTCGGCGATGTGAGCCATCGGGAGATACGAGACCACCCGGGCACCGTCGGGAAACTGGATCATCTCGTCGAAGGACTGGGCGGCGGCCACCATGTTGTCGTGGGTGATCTGCACGCCCTTCGGCGGGCCGGTCGTGCCCGACGTGTAGATCAGCGTGAGCACGTCGTCGGGCTCCACCGCCTTCCAGGCGGCGTCGAAGTCGAAGTCCTCCTCCCCGCGTCCCGCCACCTCGTCGAGTGACACGCAGCCGTCGGGAGGGTCGCCGTCCACGACGATCACGTGCTCGATCGCGTTGGTCTTCTGGCGCGTGGCCAGGATCTTGTCGAGGAACGCCTGCTCGGTCACGACGATCCGGTTCTCGGCGTCCCCGACCAGGTAGTCGATCTCCTCGGCCGAATAGGTGTTGTAGACGGAGAACGGCGTGGCGCCGAGGTGCATGGCGGCCGCGTCCGCCAGATGGAACTCGGGTCGGTTGGTGAGCATGATGGCGATCGTGTCGCCGCGAGCCAGTCCGAGCGCCGCCAAGCCCGCCGCTATCCGGCGGACCCGTTCCGCGTACTCGCCCCAGGTCATCGTGAACTCGTCGCCCTTGGTCCGAATCGCTACGCGGTCGGCGTTGTCCTCGGCGGTCGCCTGAAAGGCGGCGCAAACGGTGGCCTCGCCGAGTGCGCGCACCCCGCCACGCTCCGAGGCGCCGGCTGTCGTGCTCTCCATGGTGTCTCCTCCCCTCGACTCTCGGGTTACGTATACCCGATGTGAGGGGACTATCTCACGTTGAAGCCCTCGCCGAACAGCCTGCCCAGGTCATTGGTGAACCCGATCGCGAAGAGCCCGATCACGAGCGCGAACCCGACCACGCCCGCACGCTCCATCGTGGCGTAGGAAACCGGCTTCCGGCGTACCTTCTCCAGCAGCGCCCAGAAGATGTGACCGCCGTCGAGCGGCAGGAACGGAAACAGGTTGATGATCGCCAGCGACAGCGAAATGATCGCGAGAATCCCGACCACGTTGGCGATGTCGTCGAGGATCGTCTGACGGGTGATCTCGTAGGCGCCGACCACGCCGGTGATCTCCTTTCGCTGCTCCGCGTCGAACAGTCGCGCGGGGAGCTTGACCGTTTCGCGGGTCACGAACCAGAAGCGGTCAAGCGCTGCCTCGGCGGCGCTACCGAACGCAAGCGGCGCTCGCGGGCCGAGCGCGAACTGGAAGCCAAGGCGCGGCCGCCCGCCACCCGGCGCGTCGGCGTCGTAGACGGGCGTCACCTCGAGCGCCATGGTCCGGCCGTCCCGCACAACGAGTAGCTCGGCCGGCGTAGCGGCCTTGCAGCCCTCGGTCTGCGCGCCCGCGCACCGGTGCGCAGCGATCGCGTCGGAGAGCTCCGCCGGCGTGCCACGGCGACCGTCGACCGCGATGAGGTCGTCTCCCTGTTGCAGCTGGCCGGCGGCCGGCAAGCCCGGCTCGATCTTTCCGACTCGTGGCTCGGGCAGGCCGATCTGCCAGAAGAACACGAACAGAAGCAGGGCGGCGAGCAGAAGGTTGACGGCTGGGCCGGCGGCAATCACGACGACGCGCTTCCAAACCGGCTGCGCTGTGTATGCACGAGTCCTAACGTCGTCCGGGAGGTCCTCGTCCGGACTCATCCCGCTGATCTTGACGTAGCCGCCTAACGGCAGCGCGCCGAGCGCGTACTCCGTCTCCCCCACCTTCTTCTTCAGCAAGAGCGGTGGAAAGAAGAGCGAGAAACGCTCGACGCGCATGCCGACCGCCTTCGCGGCGGCGAAGTGGCCGAGCTCGTGGAGGACGATCAGGACCGCGAAGCCGGCGAACGCGAGGAACCAGCTGCTGAGGTTCACGCGGCCACCCCCTCGATCAAACCCTGGGTGAGCCGCCGCGCCTCGGCGTCGGCAGCGTAGAGATCGGAGAAGTGACCGACCGGCGCCGGCTCGATCGCATCGAGCGCGCGCTCGATCACCTCGGCGATGCCCGTGAACCGGAGCGTCCCGTCAAGGAACGCGTGCACGGCCACCTCGTTGGCAGCGTTCATGACGCATGGAGCGGTGCCGCCGGCGGCCGCGGCCTCGCGGGCAAGGCGCAGACACCCGAACGTCGCCGTGTCGGCGGGTTCGAACGTCAGCTGACCGATCGCGGCCAGGTCGAGCGTCTCGACCGGCACGTCCGCACGCTCGGGGTGGTGGAGCGCGTAGGAGATCGGCACGCGCATGTCCGGGTAGCCGAGGTGAGCCAGCGACGCGCCGTCGTTCAGATGCACCAGCGCGTGGACGATCGATTGCGGATGGACCACCACGTCGATCCGCTCGTAGGGGACGGCAAACAGATGATGCGCCTCGATCAGCTCGAGGCCCTTGTTCATCAGCGTTGCCGAGTCGATCGTGACCTTTCCGCCCATGTTCCACGTGGGGTGGGCGAGCGCCTCGGAAGGGGTCACACTCGCGAGCTGGGCGAGCGTACGACCGCGGAACGGCCCTCCCGAGGCCGTGAGGACCAGGCGGTCGACGGTCCCGGGGCGCTCGGATGCCACGAGCTGCTGGAGAGCCGAGTGCTCGGAGTCGACGGGTATGACCTGGGCGCCCGTCGCCTCGGCGAGCGCCATCACGAGCTCGCCTCCGACGATCAGGCTTTCCTTGTTTGCGAGGGCAAGATCGATTCCCTCGCCGAGCGCCGCGACCGTGGGCGCGAGGCCCGCCGAGCCCACGAGCGCGTTGAGGACGAGCTCGCAGTCCGTCTCGGTGACGAGGCGGACGAGACCTTCTGGACCGCCGTATACCTCTCCCCGGTCCATGTCTCCGCCGCCTGGGCTGCCGCGTCGCGATCGGCGAGGCCGATGCGGCCGACCCCGTGTGCCTCGGCCTGGCGGACCAGCGCCCCGGCGCTGCGGTCAGCTGCAAGGCCCACGACCTGAAGGTCGTCGCTGTCGGCGATGACGTCGAGCGCCTGGGTGCCGATCGAGCCGGTGGAGCCGAGGATGAGAATGCGGCGCATGCCCGGTGAAGTCTACGAACGCGGGTGAACGCTCCGTAAGGGCGTTTCCGAAACGCGCCGGCGCGAGCGCCCGGCTAGAGCACCGCGAGGCTCGCGTAGTAGCCGACCACCGCCGTGAACAGAGCGGCGTCCAAGCGGTCGAGCACGCCGCCGTGCGCGCCGAAGAAGCGCCCGGTGTCCTTTGCCTCGAGGTCACGCTTGATGAGCGACTCGAAGAGGTCGCCGATCGGTGCCGCGAGCGCCACCGCGAACCCGATCACGAGCGCGTCAGGACCGGCGAACCAGTCCTGGTACGCGATGGCGAACAGCCAGAAAGCGAGCGTCCCACCGCCGATGCCGGCGACGAGGCCCTCGAGCGTCTTGTTGGGCGAGATGAGCGGGGCGAGCGTTCTGCGCCCCCACATGCGGCCGCCGAAGTAGGCCGCGGTGTCGCCTACGAAAGTTCCGATCAGGACATCCAGTACCAGGCCGCCGCCGTGCGGGAGGTCGCGCAGCAGCACCGCGTGCGCCAGCCCCAAGCCGATCCAGACGATGCCGAGCACCGTCACGGCGATCGACCACGAGGCGTTCTCGCGACGCGGCCTCAGGAGCGTCAGGAAGAAGACCAGCGGGACCGTGGCGACGAGCACCAGCAGCACCTCCTCGCGGCCGCCGTAGAGGGCGGCGAGGAGCAGCGCGGCCAGACCGAGGAAGCCCGCGATGTCCACCGGCTGCACCCGTCGCGCCAGGTCGTACAGCTCGTGCATCGCCATGACGCCGAGCGCGAAGACGCCCGCGGCGAACACCGGCCCGCCGAAGGCCACGATGGCGATCGCGAAGCCGATCGCGGGGATCGCCACCAGGATGCGCGCGCCGAGGTCCGAGGTCCCACGCGGCGGTCGAGTGGACCGTCGCTCGGCAGAGCGCCCCCGCGAGGCCAAGCTCACCGCGCTCCGAAGCGGCGCCGGCGCGCCTGGAACTCCTCGAGAGCCGCGGCGAGGTCTTCTCTGCTGAAGTCCGGCCACATCGCGTCCGAGAGCACCCACTCCGAGTAGGCGCACTGCCACAGCAGGAAGTTCGACAGCCGCCGCTCGCCGCTCGTCCGGATCAGGAGGTCCGGGTCGTTCATCTCGGGCGCGTAGAGCAGAGCGGCGAAGTCTCCGTCGTCGCCCCCCTCGAACCGTCGTGCGGCGTCCACGATCTCGGCGCGGCCTCCGTAGTTGAAGGCCACGAACAGGGTGATTCGCTCGTTGGACTGGGTCACCCGCTCGGCCCACTCCATGCGCTCGATGAGCTCTGGGGCCACGCCGGTCCGCCGGCCGATGAACCGCATGCGCACGCCCTCGTCGTCCAGCTCCGGCGTCTCGCGGTCGATCCGGTCGGCGAACATCGCCATCAGGCCCTCGACCTCGGCCGGCGGGCGACTCCAGTTCTCCGTCGAGAACGAGTAGACCGTGAGCTCGCGGATGCCGAACTCCGCCGCGTCGCGGAGGCGCGCCTTCACGGCATCGGCGCCGGCCCGGTGGCCATCCAGCACCGGAAGCCCCCTCTGCTGCGCCCAACGGCCGTTGCCATCGGTGATGATGGCCACGTACCTCGCCCCGCCGGGCGCCGGCTCGCTCACACCTCGAGGATCTCTTGTTCCTTGCCGGCGAGGAAGTCGTCGATCTCCTTGACGCGCGAGTCCGTGAGCTCCTGGAGCTCGGCCTCGGCACGGTGCTCCTCGTCCGAGCCGGCCTCGCCGGCGCCCTTCAGCTCGCGTAGGTCGTGCATCACGTCGCGCCTGATGTTCCGCACGGCCACGCGGCCGTTCTCGGCGATCCCGCGAACGACCTTGACCAGCTCCTTGCGGCGTTCCTCCGTCAGCTCGGGGATGGCGAGCCTGACCACGTTGCCGTCGTTCGAGGGCGTCAGCCCTACGTCCGACTCAATGATCGACTTCTCGATCGCCTTGATCGAGGACTTGTCGTAGGGGGTGACGGTCAGTAGCCGGGCCTCACTGGCGGAGATGTTGGCCAGCTGCCTGAGCGGGGTGCGTGCGCCGTAGTAGTCGACCTCGATGCGGTCCAGGAGGTGCGGGGACGCCCGACCCGTGCGCACCGTCGTGAATTCGCCGCGGGTGGAGTCCACGGTCTTCGCCATCCGCTCGCGGGCGTCTTGCAGCAGCTCGTCGATCATGATTCGCTCACGCGGTGCCCCGCCTGCCGGTCACGTGGAGACGACGCTTCCGACGCGCTCGCCGCACACTATCCGGTCGATGTTGTGCTCGTCGTCCATGTTGAAGACGTAGATCGGCAGGTCGTTGTCCATGCACAGCGACAGCGCGGTGGAGTCCATCACCGCGAGCCGTCTCTCGATCGCATGGCGGTGGCTGAGCTCCGGGAGGAACTGCGCATCAGGCGTGACCCGCGGGTCGGCGTCGTAGACGCCCTCCACCCCGTTCTTCGCCATCAAGATCGCCTCCGCGTGGATCTCGAGCGCACGCAGCGCCGCCGCGGTGTCGGTAGTGAAGAACGGGTTCCCGGTGCCGGCGGCGAAGATGACGACCCGTCCCTTCTCGAGATGGCGAATGGCGCGCCTGCGAATGTAGGGCTCGGCGACCTCGGAGATCGTGATGGCCGACTGGACGCGCGTGTGCGCCCCGAGCTTCTCCAGGGCGTCCTGCAGCGCGAGGGCGTTCAGCACGGTCGCGAGCATGCCCATGTAGTCGCCCGTGGCGCGATCCATTCCCGCGGCCGCGCCCGACAGGCCGCGGTAGACGTTTCCGCCGCCCACCACGATCGCGACCTCCACGCCGCGCTGAGCCACGTGGGAGACCTGCGCGGCGATGGCGGCTATCCGGTCGGGATCGGCGCCGTACTCGAGGTCACCGAGCAGCGCCTCTCCCGACAGCTTCAGGAGGATGCGCCGAAAGACCGTGTCCTGGCGGCCGCTGGGCGTCCCGTTGCCGCGGTCCGGGGTTACGCCGGCCATGGCTCCGGTCAGTCCCTTCCGACCTCGAAGCGCTCGAACCGGCGGATCACGACGTTCTCGCCGGTCCGGGCGGCGGCCTCGGCGCGTAGCTCCTCGATCGTCTTGCCCTCGTGCTTGTCGGAGTTCACGTGCGGCTGGTTCAGGAGCACGACCTCCTCGAGCCACTTCCTGAGCCGCCCCTCGGCGATCCGCGGGCGTACGTTCTCGGGCTTGTCGGCAGCCTGCTCCTCGAAGACGCGAAGCTCGGCGGCGCGGGCCTCCTCCGGCACGTCGTCCTCCGCCACGTAGAGCGGCGCGGCGGCGGCGACATGGAGGGCCACGTCGCGGGCGAACTCGCGAAAGTCGTCGTTGCGGGCGACGAAGTCGGTCTCGCAGTCCACCTCGACGAGCACTCCGATCTTGCCGGTAGCGTGGATATAGGTCTCCACGACCCCCTCCGAGGCCATGCGCTCGCCACGCTTGGCCGCCTGGGCCTGGCCCTTCACGCGAAGGATCTCGATCGCGCGATCCATGTCGCCCGCCGCCTCCTGGAGCGCGTTCTTGCAGTCCATCATGCCCGCTCCGGTGCGCTCGCGGAGCGCCTTGACGTCCCCGGCGGTCACGGCGGCGCTCACTGGCCCGCGTCCTGTGACGGCGGGGCTCCCCCGGCTCGGCAGCGCTGGGCGCGGCCCCCGCCCCAGCCCCGGCCTGCGCCTGTTGCTGCGCCTGCTCCTGGGCCTCTCGCTGGGCGCGCTCCTCGGCTTCTCGCCGCGCCTGCTCCTCCGCATCCCTGCGCGCCTTCTCCTCGGCCTGTCGCCGGGCCTGCTCCTCGGCCTCCCTACGTGCCCGCTCCTCCTCGAGCCGGAACTGCGTGGCGCGCTCAGCTGCCACGTCACCGATGGCGTCGATCACCACCTTGCAGGAGCGGATGGCATCGTCGTTCCCGGGGATCGGGTAGCTCACCGGCTGCGGGTCGCAGTTGGTGTCCACGAGCGCGATGATCGGGAGCTTGAGGCGCTCGGCCTCCCTGACGGCGATGACCTCCGTCTTCAGGTCGACCACGAACACCGCGTCGGGCACGCGCTGCATGTCACGGACGCCGCCGAGGTTCATCTCGAGCTTGTCGCGCTCGGCGATGGCGCCGATGCGCTCGCGCGTGGGCAGGAGCTCGAGCGTGCCGTTCTCGGTCCAGTCGGTCAGATCGTGCAGCCGCTTGATCCGCTTGGAGATCGTCTGGTAGTTCGTGAGCAGCCCGCCGAGCCAGCGCTGGTTCACGTAGGGCATTCCCGACCTCTCCGCGGCCTCCTTCACCGCGTCGCGCGCCTGCTTCTTGGTTCCGACGAAGAGGATGGTTCCGCCCCGACCGGCCAGCTGGGCCGCGTACTCCTGAGCCTGCTGGAGCAGCTTTGCGGTCTGCTGGAGGTCGATCACGTGGATCCCGCCGCGCTCCCCGAAGATGTAGCGGCGCATCCTGGGGTTCCAGCGACCTGTCTGGTGGCCGAAATGCACGCCGGCCTCCAGCAGCTCCTTGATGCTCACCTGAGCCACGAGATGCTCCCTTGTTAGCTGTGCTCCGGCCGGCCGGGTCGCGGACCCGGGCTTGCCGGGCAGGGCCGCTTCGTGCACGGACGGAGGTCGATTGCCTTGCGGGGCAGAGGATAGAGGCAAGCCTCGTCAGGCGTTCGCCGGCTCGCGGCTAGCGGCCTCGAGCGCATGGCGGAGGTCGGCCGGCAGCTCCGACTCGCAGTCGATGTGTGCCCCTCCTATCGGGTGGGCGAACGAGAGCCGGGCGCTGTGGAGGAACTGCCGGGTGAGTCCGAGCCGCCCGCTAGTCCCGCCACCGTACGTCTCGTCGCCGAGGACGGGATGCCCGATCGCCGCGAAGTGCGCGCGGATCTGGTGGGTGCGGCCGGTCTCGAGGCGAGCTTGTACGAGGGTCGAGGCAGGGAAGGCCTCGAGCTGGCGGAAGTGCGTCCTGGCAGCGCGCGGTCGGTCGGTGCGAGTGGAGACGGTCGTACGATGCGAGCGGTCGCGGCCGAGCGCGGCGTCGATCGTGCCGGTCCTCGAGGCTGGCCGCCCGTCGACGAGCGCTAGGTATCGGCGCGCCATTCGCCTGGCGCGAATCAGCTCCTGGAGGGCTCGGTGGACCGCCTCGCCCTTCGCGACCACCAGCAGGCCGGAGGTATCGCGATCGAGCCGGTGCACGATGCCGGGACGCCACCGCGCGCCGCCGCGCGCACCGCGCGCCGCGAGCGCCTGGGCGAGGGTGCCGGTGGCGTGTCCCGGCGCGGGATGGACGACCACGCCGGCGGGCTTCTCGACCACAAGCAGGTGCTCGTCCTCGTAGGCGATGAAGTGGGGGACGCCCTCGCCGGCCGCGGGGTCCGGCTGGGCGCCGTGGAGGGCTCGGAGCTCGATCTCCACGCGCTCGCCGCTAGCGAGGAGATGGCGCTTCGGCCGTGGCTCACCATCGACCGCCACCTGTCCCGCGTCGATCAACCTCTGAGCAAGCGTCCTCGAGCCGATCTCAGGGAGTGCCGCCATGGCCACGTCGAGCCTCAGCCCCTCCTCACCCACGCCGACGACCAGCTCGAAGCGTTCCGCCATCGGCCTACCCCGCCCCCGTCCTGCCCGCTCGGGGCTGACCCTCCATCACGTACAGCACGCCGAGCACGCCCACGACGACCGCGGTGTCGGCGAGGTTGAACGCCGGCCAGAAGACGAAGTCGATGAAGTCGATGACCGTTCCCTCGCGTGCCCTGTCGGCGAGGTTCCCAAGGGCGCCGCCGACGATCGCGCCCACGGGCAGCCAGAGGTAGTCGACCCGCGCGTGGCGGGCGAAGTAGGCCAGGAGCGCCAGCATGGCCATCGCCACGAGAACCACTATCGCGCCGCCCCCGCCGGCCAGGACGCCGAACGCCACGCCGGTGTTGCGAACGTGGCTCACGTCGAGCGCGAGGAACACGTTCACGTTCTCCCCACGGGCCAGCGAAGCCACGACGATCGCCTTGGTCACCTGATCGAGAGCTACGACCGCGCCCGCCACGCTCCCCGCGCGCGCCCACGCAGTCGTTCGCACGGTCACGGCGACGCGCGGCTGAGGCGCCGCGGCTCGCCCGCTGCCGCCACGCCGAAGATCAAAGCTCTAGCCCCGGATCAGCGGGACGAGGAGGTTGACGCCCACGAGGATGAGCACGACCGTGCCGATCATCGGCGTGAGGTCGAGCGCGGCGGGGCCCAGACGCACCGGCGGGAGGATGCGGCGAAACAGGTTCAGGTACGGGTTCGTCACGTCGTCGACGAAGCCGAGGAAGGCGCTCAGGGCCCGGTTGTAGGGGATCCGAGTGAAGAAGGACGCGATAACCCGGACGAAGATCAGTACCACGTAGAGGTAGATGAAGGTCTCGACGTAAGCCGCCACGTCGGCGCGCGTGATCGCGAGCAGGAAGGGGCTCATCGCCCGGGCCCTCCGAGAACCGCTTCGACGGCATCCTCGAACGCCGCCCGGACGCCGTCTCGCTCCAGTGCCTCCAAGCCGCGAGCGGTGACGCCGCCCGGCGATGCCACGCGCTCGCGAAGGGCAGCGGTGTCCATGCCTTCCCCCCTCAGCACGTCGGCCGTGCCGGCCATGGTCTCGACGGCCATTCGGCGGGCCGCGGCCGGCTCGAGGCCGTGACCTGCGCCCGCGTCGGCGAGCGCCTCCGCGATCAGCGAGAAGAACGCGGGGCCGCAGCTCATAACCGCACCGGCGGCGTCGATCAGGTCCTCGTCGAGCGGAAGGATGGTCCCCGCCCGCCCGAAGAGCTCGAGCACGGCTCCCTCAGCGCCCTCGCCGGCACGACTGCCCGGCACGTAGGCCACGAGGCCGCTCCCGACCTGGACGGGGATGTTGGGCATGAACCGGTAGACGGGGACGCCGGGGTACGCGTCCTCCAGCTCGTGGACCGACACTCCCCAGAGGACGGAGGCAACCGCCTGCGCCGTTCCTCCCAGCTGCGCGGCCACCTCGCCGAGCTGCGCGGGCTTGTGACAGAGAATCACGAGGTCGGCGCGCCGCGCGACGTCGGCGTTCGACGGCAGCGCCTCGCCTCCGACCTCCTCGGCGAGCGCGTGGGCGCGCCGCTCGTCGGGGTCCGACACGAGAGCCGGCTCGCCGAACCCCCGCGCGAGCGCGCCGGCCATGTTTCCCGCTCCGATCAGTCCGATCCGCATGGAGAGCCAGCATACGGTCGGCTCACCGCGCGCGCCGAGCCGGCCTGGCTAGGACTGGTTGAAGAAGCCCTTCTCGAGCAGCCGCGCGCGCTCCTCCGCCGAGACCTCGACGTTGCGAGGCGTGAGCAGGAAGACCTTGTCGGCGATCCGCTGCATGCCCCCCTCGAGCGCGTAGGTGAGACCGGAGGCGAAGTCGATCAGTCGCTTGGACAGGTCCGTGTCACTCGACTGCAGGTTCAGGATCACCGGAACGGACTCCTTGAAGCGGTCGGCCACTTGCTGGGCGTCGTTGAAGTTCTTCGGCACCACGAGGTGGACCTGGACGTCGGCCTTCCCGTTCCCCACCGGGCGCAGGACGCGCGTCTCCCGCGACGACGGCCGTGGGTCGTCCGCGAAGATGTCGTCGATCTCGTCCCGCCGGCGGCGCCCGGCAAGGCGGCGCACGTTCGGCCGCTCGCGGTAGCGGTCGTGGATCTCGGCCTCGGGCTCGGGGTCCGGCTCGGGCTCGGGCTCGTCGCGGTAACGCTCCTCGTCCTCGGCCAAGCCGAAGTAGACGAGAGCGCGGTGCCAGGTGTCGCGTAGCGCCATGCTGCCGGTCGTTTTCGCCCGGGACGGCGAAAATCCTTTCGTTTACACGTTACAGCGTCGACCGCCAGGATCCCTGGATGCCCCCCCACCCAAGCACCGCTCCATTCGATGTGGAGAGCCATGGCGTGACGCTGCGGGGCGAGAGCGCGGGAGACGGCCCCCCGCTCGTGCTGCTGCACGGGCTCACCGCGACGCGCCGCTACGTCGTGATGGGGTCCCGGCTGCTCGAGCGCCGGGGCTACCGGGTGATCGCCTACGACGCGCGCGGCCACGGCGACTCGGCGCCGGCGCCCTCGACGGAAGCCTACGAGTACGCCGACATGACCGCCGACCTGGAGGCGATCCTCGATCACGCGGGGGTGGATCGGGCCGTGCTGGTGGGCAGTTCCATGGGCGCCGCCACGGCGCTGGCCTTCGCCATAGCGCGACCGGATCGGGTGGCCGCTCTCGTGCAGTCGACGCCCGCCTACACCGGCGAGCCGCACTCGAACGCCGCCGATCTGGCGGGGTGGGAGTCGCTTGCCGACGGCCTGGAGCGCGCGGGCGTGGAGGGCTTCATGTCCGCTTACAGCCCTTCGGTCGAGGACCGCTGGCGCGAGCCGCTCCTGCGCCTGACCCGCCAGCGGCTCGAGCGTCACCGGCATCCGGAGGCGCTGGCCGACGCGATCAGGGTCGTGCCGAGCTCCCGCGCCTTCACGGGCCTGGAGCTGCTCGAGCGGGTCGAGGCTCCCACGCTCGTCGTCGCGAGCCGCGACGAGTCCGACCCCGAGCATCCTCTCGCGGTCGCCGAGTCCTACGTCGAGCGACTGCCGCGCGCCGAGCTTGTCGTGGAGGAGCCGGGCAAGTCGCCGCTGGCGTGGCGCGGTGCGCAGGTCTCGCGCGCGATCGACGCCTTCCTCGGCCGGGAGCTGCCGAACCACCCCGGATGAGCGCCCCTAGCGACTGTAGAGAGCCGTTCCGAGGCGCACGATCGTCGCGCCCTCCTGAACGGCCACCTCGTAGTCCTGCGAGGTCCCCATCGACAGCCGCTCCAGGCCGTGCTCGCCCGCGAGCTCCGCGAGCCGGGCGAAGTGAGAGCGACTGTCCTCGGGGCGTTCTGCAAGCGGCGGCATGGTCATCAGGCCGGAGACGGGCACCGGCGAGCGGTCGATGAACTCGGTCAGCCGGTCGGGTGCGATCCCAGCCTTGTCCGCCGCCCCGGCCACGTTGACCTCCACGAGGATCTCGGGGGCCGGATGGCGCTCGAGCCGGCGAAGTGCGGAGTCGGAGGCCACCGAATGGATCAGCCTCACCCTTGGCGCGACGTCGCGGACCTTCCTGCTCTGCAGGGTGCCGATGAAGTCCCAGGTGAACAGGTCGCCGTAACGCTCGCCCGCCGACACGAGGCTCTGCGCGCGGTTCTCGCCGACGAGCGTCAAGCCGGCCTCGGCGAGGACCGGCAGGTCGTCGGGCTGTACGTACTTCACCGCCGCGCAGATCTCCACGTCGGCGGGCTCGCGGCCCGCCGCGGCGATCCGCTCGCGAACGCGCTCGAGGTTGTCGTGGACGACCTCCGTTCGCAGCCCTCTGAAGGCGGCGCTCAAGCCGTCCGCCACACCAGTCCACCCTGACGGCCGGTCACACCGTCGTCGCGGCGGTGGGAGAAGAACAGATCGGGGCGGCAGCTCGTGCACAGGTCGACGTCCTGGACGTGCGCCACTCCCTTCCTCGCCAGCTTGCGTCGGACCACTGCCTTGAGATCCAGCATCCGGCCCTCGGCCACGCCGTCGATGTCGCCGAACTCGGCGAGCACCTCCGGACCGACCTCGAAGCAGCAGCGCCCGATGCCCGGCCCGATGGCGGCCGCCGGGGGCTCGTCGAAGCCGGCGAGGGCGAGCTCGACTATCCCGCCCGCCAACCCGCGCCAGCCGCAGTGCAGCATGGCCACCCGCCCGCCGCCCGCTAGCGCGACCGGCAGGCAGTCGGCGCCGAGTACCAGCAGGCCGAGCCCGGGCACTCCTGTCGCATGGCCGTCCACGCGCGGGAGGTCGTCGCGCGCCCCGGAGGCGTCGAAGCCCGGTCCGGGCGGCTCGACCCACTCGAGGACGTCCGTCCCGTGAACCTGTACTCCCATCGCCACCCGCTCGGGCGCGAGGTCTACGAAGCGGGCGAGCCGGCGGCGGTTCTCGGCCACTCGGCCGGGATGGTCCTCGGTCATGATGCCGAGGTTGAGCGACTCGTAGGGACCGTCGCTGACGCCCCCGGCGCGGGTGGAGAAGATCACGCGCCCTCCGGGCAGTGCGAGCTCGATCATCGACCGCCGGCCTCCCGCCCGGCGCGGTGCGCCAGCTCGAGGGCCAGCGCCAGCTCTTCCTCTCGACCGCTCACCTCGGCGTCGAGCTTACGTGCCAGCGTCTCCTGAAGCGCCCGACCGATGACCGGCGACGGGGCGATTCCGGCCGCCACCAGATCGTCGCCGGTGACCTCCAGGCGGACGTGGCTCAGGTCGGCGAGGTAGCGGAGGATCGGCTCCGCCGGCGCTCCGAGGGCGAGCGCAAGCGCCAGCGCCTCGCGCGGCTCGGCGGCGAGCAGCCGGTGCAGCTGCGAGGGTCGGAGCTCCCGGCGCAGCGCGGCGGCGAGCCGGGGCGCGTCGTCGGCAGCGCGGGCCACGCGATCGGTCCTCTCGCGCCCGAGGGCCAGATACTCGAGCCACTCCCTGAGCTCCACCGGCTCGTCCATGACGAGGGCCGCGAGCGCCGCCAGCACACGATCGGCGCCGGTCTGCGCCGCCCCGAGCGCGGCGCTCGCAACGCGGTCGGGGTCCGCCGACAGCGCCGGGTGCATGGAGCGATCGAGCCCCAGGCCGGCCACGTGCTCGACCGCGGCGGCGCAGTCCGCCTCGGCGAGGAGGCCGAGGAGGGCGTCTCGTAGCCGCGGCCCCGAGACCCTCGCCAGCGCGCCGGCAGCCGCCGCCTCCCGCGCCAGTCGCTCCGTCTCGGCCTCCAGGGCGAAGCCGAGGCGCGCCGCGTAGCGCGCCGCCCTGAGGAGGCGCGTAGGGTCGTCGATGAAGCTGCGCTGGTGCAGGATCCGGACGGTTCCCGCCCTGAGGTCGGCCGCGCCTCCGTGCGGGTCCTGAAGGCTGCCGAGCTCCGCGGGAGACAGCGGCGCGGCCATCGCGTTGATCGTGAAGTCGCGCCGACTCAGGTCCTCTACGAGTGGAGCGGGCTCCACCTCGGGCAGTGCGCCGGGATGCCCGTAGCGCTCGCGCCGCGTGGAGGCCAGGTCGACGGCCAGCTCGCCTGTCCGTACCGTCGCCGTTCCGAAGCGGCCATGCTCCACCGCCTCGCCGTCGAGGCGGGCCGCCAGCCGACGTGCGGCGAGGACGCCGTCGCCCTCGACCGCCAGGTCGATGTCGGGGTCGCCCACGGGCCCTCCCAGCAGCAGATCCCTGACCGCGCCTCCGACCAGGTAGACGGGGGGAAGGCCGGGGAGCGCGCCGAGGAGCGCGTCCATTCCGGGCAGCGCGCGGATGCGCGAGGCGAGCTCTGTCACAGCGCCACTCTGTACCAGTTCCGCGGACGCGGTCGCGAGCCTCCTAGCGGCGAACGGGGATGCCCGCGAGCGCCATGCGCTCCTTCGCCTCGCCGACGCTGTGCTGGCCGTAGTGGAAGATCGATGCACAGAGCACCGCGTCGGCCCGACCTCGCTCGACCGCCTCGACCAGGTGCTCGAGCGTGCCCGCACCACCCGAGGCGATGACCGGCACGTCCACCGCGTCCGCGACCGCGCGCGTGAGCTCGAGCTCGTAGCCGTGCTCGGTGCCGTCGCGATCCATGCTCGTCAGCAGGATCTCCCCGGCGCCGCGCTGGGTCCCCTCGCGAGCCCACTCGACGGCCTCTCTGCCGGTCGGGGTTCGGCCACCGTTGACCACGACCTCGTATCCGCCGTCCTCTCGCCGGCGGGCGTCCACGGCCAGCACCACGCACTGAGCGCCGAAGACGCCTGCCAGTCCATCGATCAACTCCGGACGAGCGACCGCCGCCGAGTTGACCGACACCTTGTCGGCACCCGCGTCGAGGACGGCCTGGGCGTCGAACACCGAGCGGATGCCGCCCCCGAGCGTGAAGGGGATGAAGACGTCGTCGGCCGTTCGCCGCGCCAGCTCCACCATCGTCTCGCGCTTCTCGTGCGACGCAGTGATGTCGAGGAACACGATCTCGTCGGCGCCCTCACGTTCGTAGCGCCCCGCCAGCTCGACCGGATCCCCGGCGTCGCGGATGTTCACGAAGTTGGTCCCCTTGACGACGCGGCCCTTGTCCACGTCGAGGCACGGGATCACGCGCTTCAGGAGCACGTCACCGGAGCGCCGCCTGCGCCTCGCCGACGGTGAAGCGGCGCTCGTAGAGAGCCTTGCCCGAGATCACCCCGGTGAGGTTGCCGAGCTCGAGGGCGCGCAGCGTGACGAGGTCGTCGAGCGACCCGACTCCACCCGAGTAGATGAAGCTCCCCTCAAGGGCTTCGGCGAACCGCCGTACCGCATCGACGTCGGGTCCGTCGAGCATGCCGTCACGGTCGACGTCGGTATACACGAAGCGCCGCGCGCCGCGCTTCTGCAGGCGCTCGACGAGCGCCTCCCCCGTCGACTCGGTCGCCGCGGTCCAGCCGGCGACCGCGGCGCGACCGCCGCGCACGTCGATCGCCACCACGGCACGTTCGCCGTGGGCAGCGAGGACGCGGTCGAGGAAGGCCTGGTCGGTGAGGGCGGCGGTGCCGAGGACCACCCGATCCGCTCCCGCCCCCACGGCTCCGTCCACCGCTTCCAGCGAGCGCAGTCCGCCGCCGTACTGCACGGTCACGGCGAGCTCCTCGGTGATGCGGCGCAGGTGCCCAAGGCTTCTGGGCTCGCCGGTACGCGCTCCGTCGAGGTCCACGATATGGAGCGCCCGGGCGCCCGCGTCCACCCACGCGCGCGCCGCCTCGAGCGGGTCGTCCACGTAGACCGTCTCCGCCTGGAAGTCGCCCCGGGTCAGTCGCACCGCGCGCCCCCCCCGGATGTCGATCGCGGGCAGAAGGATCACGCGGCGACGCGCGCGGCGGTGTCGCTGCATATCGCCGCAAAGTTCGCGAGCAGGCGGAGGCCCCGATCGCCGGACTTCTCCGGGTGGAACTGGACTCCGTAGACGGGTTCGCGCTCGACGGCGGTGGCGAACTCGCCTCCGTAGCTCGCCGTGCCCAGGACGTCGTCGGGCCGCTCGGGCACTGGTGCGAACGAGTGCACGTGGTAGAACGCGCACGGGTCCGGCAGGCCGGCCGTCAACCGAGACGCCCGCAGCCAACCGACCCCGTTCCAGCCGATCTGAGGCAGCTTGAGCCCATCGGCGTCGAGCGCCTCGACAGAACCCTCGAGCAGGCCGAGCCCCTGTCCTCCCTCGAGCTCCGAGCTTCGCTCGAAGAGGAGCTGCATGCCGAGGCAGATCCCGAGCGTGGGCACGCCCGTCTCGACGCGCTCGGCCAGGACCTCGTCGAGGCCGCGATCGCGCACGGCCGCCATCGCCTTCGGAAAAGCGCCCACTCCGGGCAGAACGAGGCCCGCTGAGCTCCGGATGCGGTCGTGGTCGCTCGTGGTCTCCGCCACCGCGCCGACTCGCTCGAGCGCCTTCTCGACCGAGCGCAGGTTGCCCATCCCGTAGTCGAGGATGGCTACCCGCGGGCCGGTCACAGGAGTCCCTTCGTAGAGGGTACGCCTGGCTCGCTGGAATCGACCGCTACCGCCCCGCGCAGGGCCCGCGCGAAGGCCTTGAAGGCGGCCTCGATCATGTGGTGGGCGTTCGAGCCCTCCGCGACGCGGAGGTGAAGGGTGAGCTTCGCCGCGCCGGCCACCGCGCGGAAGAACTCCTCGGCCAGATCCGCGTCGAAGCCCGCGATCGACCCGGACGGCAGATCCGCACGGAACACCGTGTAGGGGCGACCCGAGATGTCGATGACGGCGCTGGCGAGCGCCTCGTCCATCGGAACCGTCGCCTGTCCAAAGCGAGCTATTCCGGCTCGATCTCCCAGCGCCTCGTCGAGCGCCTGTCCGAGCACGATCCCCGTGTCCTCCACCGTGTGGTGTGCGCCGGTCTCCAGATCGCCGCGTGCCTCGATCGAGAGGTCGAGCCGCCCGTGGCGGGCAAGCGCGTCGAGGAGGTGGTCGAAGAATCCGACGCCCGTGCGGCGGCTGCCCTCCCCCGTGCCGTCCAAGGTGAGCGAGAGGCTGATCTCGGTCTCGGCGGTGCTGCGGGACCTGTCGGCGGATCGGGTCATGCGCGGCGCTCCATCGACTCGGCGTGGACTTCGAAGCCCTCGGCCCTGGCGAGCGCCGCGCCGGCGGACGCGAGGCGCGCTGCCGCACCCTCGGGCAACGATACCCGAGCCATTCTGCGGCGGAAGGTCTCCACCGACAAGGCGCTCTGGAAGCGCGCCGCGCCGCCCGTCGGAAGCACGTGGTTCGAGCCGGCCACGTAGTCGCCGAAGGCCGTGCCGGCATCGCGGCCGACGAAGAGGCAGCCGGCGGCGCGCACCTGCGGCGCTAGCCGCTCGACGTCGTCCCCCACGAGCTGCAGGTGCTCCGGAGCCAGCGCGTCTCCGAGCGCGACGGCAGCGCGCGCATCGGAGGCGTCGACGATCGCGAGCGTGGCGTCCGCCACGCTCTGCCGCGAGCCCGCCAGTCGTCCGACCGCGGATTCCACCTCTGCCGCCAGCCGCCGATCCGGCGAGATCAGAGCCACGAGGCTGTCCGCACCGTGCTCTGCCTGTGCCAGGAGGTCGAGCGCAACGAGCTCCGGATCCGCCCCGCCGACCGCCACCACTACGAGCTCGCTGGGGCCGGCGACGCCGTCGATGCCGACCATGCCCACGACCTGCCGCTTGGCCTCCTGGACGTACGCGTTGCCCGGGCCGACGATCACGTCGACCGGCGTCACCGACTCCGTGCCGTACGCAAGCGCCGCGATCGCCTGGGCGCCGCCCATCCGGTACACCTCGGTCACGCCGCAGAGGTAGCAGGCGGCGAGCACGGCGGGGTGCGCGCGACCCTCCGGCCCGGGTGGAGCGCAGACCGCGAGCTCCTCGATCCCCGCCTCCCGCGCCGTGACCGCGCACATGACGAGCGTGGACGGGTACGGCGCGCGCCCGCCGGGCACGTAGGCGCCGGCACGGCGCACGGGGAGGTCAGCCACCTCGACCCGCTGAGCGTCCTCGAGGTCGACCACGACGTTCTCCCTGATCTGTGCCCGTGCCACGGCCCGGACGTTCGCGATCGCCGTTCTGAGTCCGGCCAGCACGGGCCGCTCCAGGGTTCCCACGGCGGCCTCGATCTCGGCCGGCGGGACCGCAAGCTGCTCCGGGGCGATATCCGCCTGGTCGAAGGCTGCGGTCAGCCGCTCGACGGCGGCGTCGCCTCCCGAGCGGACTTCGTCGAGGATCGCGCGCACCTCATCCTCCACCGCGAGCGGCGCGGGTTGCAGCGCGCGAATAGCGGCGGCACTCGCGTCCGCGGCGAATCTGGTCACGCGCATGTGGCCTCCCGCATCCGCTCCACCAGGGAGTCGAGCGCCGCGGCCTTGAGCTTGTGGACGACCGGGTTGGCTATCAGGCGGGCGGTGCAGACGACGATCTCTTCGCGCTCCTCGAGCCGGTTCTCGTCGAGGGTTCGGCCCGTGGCGGTCAGATCGACGATCGCGTCGGCGAGCCCGGTCAACGGCGCGAGCTCGACCGAGCCCTTCACCTCGACGATCTCGGCCTGGCGGCCGGTCGCGCCGAAGTGCGCGGCCGCCACTCGCGGATACTTGGTGGCCACACGAACCGTTCCGAGCCGCCGCAGTGACTCGCCCATGGCGTCGTCGCCCTCGCGCGCCGCGACGATCATCCGGCAGCGCCCGTAGCCGAGGTCGAGCAGCTCGTAGACCTCGCGCTCCGACTGCTCGAGAAGCACGTCCTTGCCCGTGATCCCGATGTCCGCGGCCCCGCGCTCGACATACGTCGGCACGTCGCTCGGCCGCATGGTGACGATGCGCGACTCGGCGAAGAGGAGCTTGCGCTCGTTGCTCCTCACCTCGGCGACGTCGACGTCGAGGCGCTCGAGGAGATCGAGGGTCTCGCCCATGAGCGCGCCCCGCGGCACCGCGATCGTGAGGTTCTCACCGGCCGTCATCGAGCCGCTCCTCCTCCGCTCCCGCGACGTGCACACGTTGCACGTCGAGCGCAAGGCCGCATGCCGGCAGCGCTCGGCCGAAGCGGCCGAGCAGGTCGTCGTAGCGGCCGCCGCCGCCGATCGCGAATCCCACCGCCGGGTCATAGACCTCGAACACCGCGCCGGTGTAGTAGCCGAGCTCGCGAACCAGGCCGAGATCGAGGATCACCCGGTCCGCCACCCCACGCTCGACCAGGAGCTCGTGACAAGCGCGGAGGTCGTCGAGCGCGGCCGCCACCGGTCCATCCGCGCGATCGAGGATCTCGGGTCCGCCGCGGAGCGTCGGCAGCCTGGTGAGCAGCTCGCATGCGCGCTCGGAGAGGTCGAGCCCTCTCACGCGGGACTCGAGCCCGACCAGATCGCGCCGGGACAGCGCCTCGAGCAGCGGCATGCGCTCCTCCAGCGGCACGTCCAAGCTCGCGAGCAGGGTGCGATACAGCGACCCGTCGCCCAGCCCGATCCGGTGGCGGCGCAGGCCGGCGGCCTCGAGCGCGTCGAGCACGGTCGCGATGACCTCGGCGTCCCCCTCCGGCGCCGGCCGGCCGATCAGCTCGATCCCCGCCTGGAGGAACTCGCGCGCCTGTCCGCGACCCCGCTCCACCGCACGGTATGAGTGCGCGAAGTAGGACAGCCTGATCGGCGCCGGTGCGTCACCGTAGCGCGAGGCAGCGAGCCGCGCGATCGGGATCGTCATGTCCGACCGCAACACGAGCACGCGTCCCTGATCGTCGAACACTCGGTAGCCGGCCCCGGCCGCCCGGTCGTCGCCGCGGACGAGCACGTCCTCGTACTCCATCGTCGGCGTCGAGACCTCGCCGTAGCCGGCGGCCTCGAACACCGCGCGCAGCCGGTCCGTTATGAAGCGCAGCTCCCGCATCTCGTCGGGCAGCACGTCACGCGTGCCGGGTGGCGTGGGGCTGATCATCTTGCTGTCCAGCTGCTCCTGGAGTCCCGCCGGGCGCCGTCGCAGCGAAGCTCGCGCGCGGCCGGACCGCCGCTAAGCGGTCTCGAGCTCGGCTCCCGTGCGCTCGATGCGCGCACCGAGGCCGCGCAGGCGCTCGTCGATGCGCTCGTAACCGCGGTCGATCTGGCCGATGTTGCCGATCTCCGAGGTGCCCTCGGCGCAGAGCGCCGCGATGAGCATGGCCATACCCGCCCGGATGTCCGGGCTCTCCATGCGCTCCGCATGAAGCCGGCTCGGGCCGCTGACCACCGCGCGATGTGGATCGCACAGCAGGACCCGAGCGCCCATGGAGACGAGCTTGTCCACGAAGAACAGGCGGTTCTCGAACATCTTCTCGAAGATCAGCACCATCCCGTCGGCCTGCGTGGCGAGCGCAAGGGCGATGCTCGTGAGGTCGGCGGGAAACGCGGGCCACGGACCGTCCTCGATCTTCGAGATCGCATCGCCGGCGTCGTCCTTGACGCGCAGACGCTGTTCTGGAGGGACCACGACCTCGTCGCCCTCGAGCTCGACCCTGCACCCGAGCCGCTCGAACACGAGCCGGGTCATGCGAAGGTCCTCCGGCACCACGTCGCCGATCCGCAACTCGCCGCCGGTCACGGCCGCGAGCGCGATGAAGCTTCCGATCTCGATGTAGTCCGGCCTGATCGCGTGGTCGGCCCCGCCGAGCGAGTCCTGGCCGTGGACGATCAGGACGTTCGACCCGATGCCCTCGATGCGAGCGCCCATCTGGAGCAGCATCCGAGCGAGGTCCTGGACATGCGGCTCCGACGCCGCGTTGTGGATCACCGTGGAACCCGGCGTCAGTGCCGCGGCCATCAGCGCGTTCTCGGTCGCCATGACCGACGGCTCGTCCATGAAGAAGTCGCACGCCCGCAGGCCCGCCGGGGCCGCGAGCGTGTAGGAGCGGTTCGCCTCGACCGAGGCACCGAGCGCCCGGAAGGCGTCGAGGTGGGGATCGAGGCGGCGGCGTCCGATCACGTCGCCCCCGGGCGGCGGCATGTGCGCCTCACCGAAGCGCGCCAGCAGCGGGCCGGCGAGCAGGAACGACGCCCGGATCCTGCTCGACAGCTCGGGGTCCACCTCGCCCGGCCCGATGTTCGCTGCGTTGAGGGCCACCACGCTGTCGCCGCGCCACTCGACGCGGACGCCGATCCCGGCCAGCAGGTCGAGCATGGCCTCGACGTCTCGGATGCGGGGGACGTTGCGCACGACGACCTCCTCCTCGGTGAGGAGCGATGCGGCCAGGACGGGCAGCGCTGCGTTCTTGTTCCCCGCGGGCACCATCCGGCCCGACAGCGGATAGCCGCCTTCGATGACGAATTTCTCCATAAGTGGGCGCTCGTTCCCTGCTCGCGAACGGCCCGGCAAGGGTACCGGAGGCATCCGCCGCCTTCCGGTGCTGGGACGCCATCTCATAGGGCCGTCAGCTGGCGTCGACGCTACGGTGAGCGCATGAGCGTCTCGCGCGACGAGGCTTGGCGGCTCTTCTGCGAGTGGACGGAGTCCGACTCGCTGCGCAAGCACGTGCTGGGCGTGGAGGCGGCGATGCGCGCCTACGCGCGCGAGCGCGGCGATGACGAGGAGCTTTGGGCGGTGACGGGAATCGTCCACGACCTCGACTACGAGCGCTTCCCGGATCTCGAGACCGGCCATCCGCGGATGGCGATCCGAGAGCTCGAGCGCCTCGGCTATCCGGACGAGGTGATCGACGCGGTGGCGGGCCACGCCGACTTCCTGCGCGTGCCGCGGGTGAGCGCGCTCGCGAAGACGCTCTACGCCGTCGACGAGCTCTCGGGCTTCATCGCCGCCTGCGCGAGGGTGCGCCCGACCGGCATCGTCGGGCTCACTCCCAAGTCGGTGAAGAAGAAGCTCAAGCAGCCCAGCTTCGCCGCCGGCGTGGACCGGGACGACGTGCGGCGCGGCGCCGAGGAGCTCGGCGTCGACTTCGACGAGCACGTGGGGCGCGTCATCGCGGCGATGGAGGAACGGGCCGACGAGCTCGGCCTCGCGCCGGGCGATGTGGAGGAGCGCACGGCGCCCTAGGCCCGGCGGCCGCCGGCCAGCCGGCTCG
The DNA here is from genome assembly GCA_030447875.1 of Thermoleophilaceae bacterium. GTDB lineage: Bacteria > Actinomycetota > Thermoleophilia > Solirubrobacterales > Thermoleophilaceae > JAUJOA01. Next base: position 166,551 of record JAUJOA010000001.1, on the reverse strand, counting down.
GCGGATCCCTCGTCCGGAATGGGTGGACCGGCGGTCAGCGGATACAGTCAGCTCGATGGCCGGCGGCCTCAGGATCATCGTGCTAGACGGCGACGAGACCGGCCAGGAGCTCCTCGAGCAGGCGATTCGCGTGCTCGACCCCTCGGTCACCGGCGTCGAGGTGTCCCTCGAGCGCTTTGACCTGTCGCTCGAGAGCCGTCGCGCAACCGGTAACCAGGTGGTCACCGACGCGGCCACGGCCATGCGTGAGGCGGGATTCGGGCTCAAGGCGGCCACCGTCACGCCCGAGGGCGCCGGCGACGTGGGCAGCCCGAACCGCCTCCTGCGCGAGCTGATCAGCGGCAAGGTCATCATCCGTACGGGACGACGGATACCGGGCGTTGCGCCGGTGGCCGGCGTCCACTACCCGATCGCCGTGGCACGGATGGCGGTCGGGGACGCCTACGGCGCGGAGCAATGGCGGGAGGGGGCGAGCGACGACAGCTCCGACGGCGAGATCGCCTTCCGGACCGAGCGCATCACGCGGGCCAACTGCAGGGCCGTGGCGGAGTACAGCTTCCGCACGGCCGAGCGGCTCCATGGGCGTGTCTACGGCGGGCCGAAGTGGACCGTCAGCCCGGTGTACGAAGGCATGCTGAAGGAAGAGCTCGATGCCGCGGCCGAGCGCCATCCGAAGGTGCCCTACGAGCCGGTCCTGATCGACGCCACCTACGCCGGACTCGTCTCGGGCGCCGCGGACGCGCCGCTCGTGATCCCGGCCCTGAACCGCGACGGTGACTGCCTGTCGGACCTGGTCCTTCCGCTCTTCGGGTCGATCGCCGCCGCGGAGTCCATGCTGCTCGCCTTCGACGAGGACTACGAGCTCCAGACCGTCATGGCCGAGGCGCCCCACGGCACCGCGCCCGCCCTGCAAGGCAAGGACATCGCCAACCCGATGGCCATGATCCTCGCGATCGCCGCCCTCCTCCATTACGTCTCGGAGGCGGGCCACCCAGCGGCCGAGCCTGCCTCGCGTGCGATCTACGAGTCCGTCTTCGAGGCCACGGCGGCAGGAACTCGGACGCCGGATCTCGCCGGCCACGCTTCGACCGGCGAGTTCACCGACGCGGTCATCGAGCGCGTCCGCAGCAAGCTCGAGGTCTGGTCGTCGCTCGGCGCCCGCGGCTAGGGGACCACGTTCGCGCCACCGGATCCGTCGCCGCTGCGGTCGGCTCCGCTGGCCGGTGTGCGGCCCAAGCGACTTCTTCCCGCCGGAAGTCCGGCCGCCCGGCGTGCCGGGTCGCGGAAGTGCTTTCTGCGGCGCGAGATGTAGAACCGGCGCTGGACGTAGAGCGTGACCACGCCGGCGACGAAGATCGTTCCCAGGTTCACGGCCAGCTGAAGCACCGCACCGCGGAACTCCGTCCAGTCGGCGTAGGCCGCGGCCACGCCGATGTTGGCCGCCGCGGGGATCGTGGTGACCGAGATCAGAACGCCGATCAACGCCCCGGACTTCGCCGTAGTGAGCGACAGGACGCCCGCCGTGCCGGCCAGATATGCGACGAAGAAGGAGAAGAAGTCGGGGTGCGAGATGAAGTCGGTGAGCGGGTGGTTCGCCGCCGCGAAGTTGTCCGGGGCGAGCCCGCTGACCCGAAAGATCACCGCCGCCAGCAGCGTCACCAGGATCCCGATCGGAAACGCCACCGCGAGCGCGCCCGCCGAGCGCTTCGCAAGGTCCTTCCGTAGCTCCACGACGGCCACGCAGAAGCCGGCAATCGGGCCGAACTCGGGGCCCACGACCATCGCCCCGATGATCAGGATCGGTGAGTCGAGGAAGATACCGACCGAGGCGATCAGCATCGCGAGCACGGTGAACCCGACGAAGCTCACGGAGAGCTCGGTGTTCTCGGAGGTCCGCGACTCCACTTCCTCCCACACCACCGCGTCGGAGGGAAGCCCGGCCGCCGCCTTCTCGGCGACCACCGCGGCGTCGGAGATCTGGCTGTCGATGACCTCCATCGAGATCGAACCCTCCTCGGGCACGTTCAGCTCCCTCAGGTCGCTGAGGATCACGCTGGCGTCCTCGCGCGCCACGTCGCAGAGGATCAGGTCACCCTCCGGCTTCTTGGCGGCCCCCGCGAAGTGGATGACGTTCAGGACCGAGGGCGAGGTCTTCAGGAGCTCCAGGACGTGGGTCGCGCAACCCTCTGGCGCGACGATCCGCAGGTGGATCACTGGGCCGCGCACCTCGCGGCGCGCTCGTCCGCTTCGGCGTCCGGGGCGAGATACGGCTCGAGTCCGCTTCTGACGTTCGCAGGAATGTCGGCCTTCCCCCCACCGCCGGTCGCCACGAACACGTGGCGCATCTCGCCCTCCACGACGAGCGTCGATCCGCGCCGGACCGCCATCCGGGTGAGCATCGAGGTGCGGCCGAGGTGGGTGACCTGCACGTCCACCTCGAGCTCGTCGTCGAAGCCGGCCGGAGCCCGATACCGGGCTCGAGCCTCCGCCACCACCATGTCCGTGCCGGCTCCGACCATGTCGCCATAGGAGCCGATCGCGTCACGCCACAGCTCCGTCAAGGCGACATCGAAGTACATCAGGTAGTTCGCGTTGAAGACCACGCCTTGGGGGTCGCATTCCCCGTAGCGGACGCGGAGCCGATGGGTGTAAGCCCGGCCCATCAGCGGAGCGTACCGGGCGATCTGCAAGCGATCTTGCAAGAAGGCGGCTTCTGTCCGGTGAGCGATCTAGCTTGACGAACAGATGTTCGCTCGCTTCGGAACTGAACTCAGATGGCTGCTTCAGGACAGCGTCGACCTGGCGGTCGAGTTCGCCACGCTCGGCGAGTATCGCCTCTCCGAGTCCGGTCGCTTCGAGGCGCTCGGACGGGAGCCGCCACCGTTCCCCGCGCCCGCTTCCCCCCACTGCTCCGAGGCGGGGCGAGAGCATCGACTCCGCGCCCGTTCGCGCTCGACTCGAAGGTGCGGAAGTCCACCCACCGCGCAGCAGCCCTGCGCCGGGATGGGCGACGACTTACGCCCGCGGGCCGAGGCTGCTACCGGCGTCCTACGCCCACGCCACGCTCCTCGAGCTCCGCGCGGAACCACCATCGGGGTGGGCTCCGGCTCTTGCCGTCGGTTGAGCCGTCGAGCTCGACGAAGGCAAGGAACAGATCGGGGTCGCGCACCCTGGCCATCATCGAATCGAATCCGCGCCTGTCGAGCGAGCCGGTGCGCTGCATTTTCCGCCACAGCGCGTACGGGCGGTCGTGCAGCTCGATCACGCACAGGATGCGCTCGTCGTCGGTGAACCGCTCGGCGAAGCGGCGCGCCCGCATCGCGTGGTGATTCTCGCCTGACTTCGGCATCCGGTCGTTTACTCGGTACTTGAACGAGTCGTGTACGAGCGCGATGAACCGGAGCGGCACGCGGTTCTCCCCGGCTCCACCCCGTTGATCCGCTTCAGCAGCTCCGCCACGTGGTGGCCCACGCAGCCCTCGGGGTGACCCCTTCGTGGCTTTCCCCAGGCGAGGCCCTCGAGCAGCGCCGGCTGCTCGACCACCACCCGCTCGAGATCGCTCTCCGGCTCGAACCCGTCGATCAGCTCGGCGGCCCGCTCCGCTGGCATGTGGGGCGTCGAGCGGTCGCTAGTCGACGCGCTCGGGCCTCCAGCCGTCCTCGCCGCGGACCAGCACCACTCGCACCTCTCCGTCACGCCCGACGGCGGTGAAGTGCGCCCTGTCCTCCTCCACCCCGGGGCGATCGTCCACCAGCGTCAGATGAAGCTCCTGGTACGACCACTCTGGCCGCCGGGCGGTGAGCGCCTCACGTGCCGTCGTCTCGAGTACCGCCCGGTCCCAACCTCTGTCGGCGGCGCGCGCGCTCCTCGAGCGCCTGATCCGCCTCGGCGACATGGCGCTCGCATAGCCACCGGCCTGTGCGACCGCGCGTCGGCGGCTGGCGACCAGTCCGCCGATGAAGACGGCCACGATCAGGACCACCACGACGATAAGGACGATCAGGAGCGGTGACATGGCTACGAGTCTAGGTTTCCGCGGCGCGCGGGGTCCGCCGCCTCGGAGCTCGCCTTGACGGCGAGGCGAAACGGTCTGACAAGAAAGAATCGGCGGCGACCTACTCTCCCAGGCCCGCGAAGGCCAAGTACCATCGGCGCTGAGGGGCTTAACTGCTCTGTTCGGAATGGGAAGAGGTGTTTCCCCCTCGCTATGACCACCGAAAAGTGGCGGGACCGGCCTCGCCGGACCCTCAAAACCGCACAGTTGGCCGCGCGAATCAGGCATCGAAGTATCCGTCAAGCCCTCGAAGCATTAGTACCGGTCTGCTGAACGCATTGCTGCGCTTTCACATCCGGCCTATCAACCTGGTGGTCTTCCAGGGCTCTTACTCCCTCTAGGGGATGGGAGAACTCATCTCGAGGTGGGCTTCCCGCTTAGATGCCTTCAGCGGTTATCCCATCCAGACGTAGCTAACCTGCGGTGCCCTTGGCAGGACAACAGGTACACCAGAGGTCTGTTCGTCCCGGTCCTCTCGTACTAGGGACGACTCCCCTCAATTCTCCAACGCCCACGGCAGATAGGGACCGAACTGTCTCACGACGTTCTGAACCCAGCTCGCGTACCGCTTTAATGGGCGAACAGCCCAACCCTTGGGACCTACTTCAGCCCCAGGATGCGACGAGCCGACATCGAGGTGCCAAACCGGGCCGTCGATGTGGACTCTTGGGCCCGATAAGCCTGTTATCCCCGGAGTACCTTTTATCCGTTGAGCGACGGCGCTTCCACTTGCTACCGCCGGATCACTAAGGCCTGCTTTCGCACCTGCTCGACGTGTCTGTCTCGCAGTCAAGCTCCCTTGTTGCCTTTACACTCTTCGCACGATTTCCAACCGTGCTGAGGGAACCTTGCGCGCCTCCGTTACATTTTGGGAGGCGACCGCCCCAGTCAAACTACCCGCCTGACACTGTCTGCTCCCCGGTTTCACGGCGGAGCGTTAGAAGCCCAGAACACCAAGGGTGGTATCTCAAGGTTGGCTCCACAGCAGCCGCAGCCGCTGCTTCAAAGCCTCCCACCTATCCTGAACGAGATATCCCGAACTCCAATATCAGGGTGTAGTAAAGGTTCACGGGGTCTTTCCGTCTGGCCGCGGGTACTCGGCATCTTCACCGAGACTGCAATTTCACCGAGCCCCTCGTTGAGACAGCGTCCAAGTCGTTACGCCATTCGTGCAGGTCGGAACTTACCCGACAAGGAATTTCGCTACCTTAGGACCGTTATAGTTACGGCCGCCGTTTACCGGGGCTTAGTTTCGATGCTTCGCCACCCGAGGGTGGCTAACATCTCCACGTAACCTTCCGGCACCGGGCAGGCGTCAGCCCCTATACGTCGTCTTGCGACTTAGCAGAGACCTGTGTTTTTGGTAAACAGTCGCTTGGACCGATTCACTGCGGCCCCCTCGAGCTCGGTCCGCTAGGGACGTCACTCTATCGGGGCGCCCCTTCTCCCGAAGTTACGGGGGCTAATTTGCCGAGTTCCTTAACGAGGGTTATCTCGATCACCTTAGTATCTTCTACTTGCCCACCTGTGTCGGTTTTGGTACGGGCACGTGCGTCCTGCCTAGAGGTTTTTCTCGAGGCATGGGATCGGGGACTCGCCGGCCGTCAGGCCAGCTGGCGTCGCGCCTCGCATTACCACGCTCCCGGATTTACCTGAGAGCGCTAGCTACACGCTTACCCTGGACGACCATCGCCAGGGCTCCCTACCCTTCCTCGTCCCCCCATCGGTCGTAACGGACACGACGTGGTACGGGAATATCAACCCGTTCGCCATCGACTACGCCTTTCGGCCTCGCCTTAGGTCCCGACTAACCCTGAGCAGACAAACTTTACCCAGGAAACCTTGGGCAATCGGTGGAGGGGGATTCTCACCCTCTTTTCGTTACTCATGCCGGGCATTCTCACTTCCCGGGCCTCCACGGCTGGCTTTCGCCGCCGCTTCGCGGGCCTGGGAACGCTCTCCTACCGCGCCCGACCCAAGAGGTCGGACACCCACAGCTTCGGTGACTAGCTTGAGCCCCGTTACATTTTCCGCGCTCGAACACTTGACCAGTGAGCTGTTACGCACTCTTTCAAGGATGGCTGCCTCTAAGCCAACCTCCTGGTTGTCTCGGCATCCGAACATCGTTCACCACTTAGCTAGTACTTAGGGACCTTAGCTGGCGGTCTGGGCTGTTCCCCTTTTGCCTACGAAGTTTATCCCCGCAGACTGACTCCCAGGGTAGACGTAATGGTCTTCGGAGTTTGCCTGAAGTCGGTAACCTGGTAGGGCCCCTAGTCCAAGCAGTAGCTCTACGGCCAGTACGCAATAACCTGAGGCTATACCTAAATATATTTCGGAGAGAACCAGATATCTCCGAGCTTGATTAGCCTTTCACTCCGACCCACAGGTCATCCGCCCAGTTTTCAACCCAGGTCGGTTCGGTCCTTCACGGGGTCTTACCCCCGCTTCAACCTGCCCATGGGTAGCTCGCTCGGTTTCGGGTCTACCGCCACTGACTGAGTCGCCCTGTTCGGACTCGCTTTCGCTGCGGCTCCGCTCATCGCTTAACCTTGCCAGTGACGAGTAACTCGCCGGCTCGTTAAAAAGCACGCCGTCACACCCGAGGGTGCTCCGACCGCTTGTAGGCACGCGGTTTCAGGTACTATTTCACTCCTTCCGGGGTACTTTTCACCTTTCCCTCACGGTACTAGTCCGCTATCGGTCACCAGGGAGTACTTAGCCTTGGAGGGTGGTCCCCCCGGGTTCAGACCGCGTTTCACGGGAGCGGTCCTACTCAGGAACTCCTCGCGGAAGGCCATGCGCTTTCACCTACGGGACTCTTACCCTCTGTGGTGCCTGAATTCCACTGTTCTTCGGCTAACGCACGACTTTGTAACTTCCGCCGAACCGGGCACGGCTCGGATGAGGCGCCCTACAACCCCCGGCAGGCAACGCGTGCCCGCTTACACCTGCCGGGTTTAGGCTGATCCCCTTTCGCTCGCCACTACTCGGGGAGTCTCGGTTGATTTCCTTTCCTCGGGGTACTGAGATGTTTCAGTTCCCCCGCTTGCCCTCCCGAGCCTATGTATTCAGCTCGGGGATAGCGCCGCACTGCCGACGCTGGGTTTTCCCATTCGGGGATCCACGGGTCAAAGGCCGTTCAACGCCTAACCGTGGCTTATCGCAGTCGTCCACGCCCTTCATCGACTCCTGGTGCCAAGGCATCCACCGTGTGCCCTTCCTATCTTGACGGTGATCAGCTCCCCGAGCGCGGACGCTCGACGGAGCCGGTGATACCCAATTTGTTTGGCCAACTGTGCAGTTTTCAAGGTCCGGTGAGGCGCGAGCCGCGGGAGCCCGCGGCTGGTCCCTCAAAACTCAACAGCATGTGTGCACCGCGTACGGCGCGCTTCGTCCAGCCTCGGTCGACATGCTAGGAACGCCGCCGGCACTGGGCCGGTCGGCGGGCTCCCTAGTAGGAGCTCCCTAGAAAGGAGGTGATCCAGCCGCACCTTCCGGTACGGCTACCTTGTTACGACTTCACCCCAATCACGAGCCCCACCTTCGACGGCTCCCTCCCCCTTGCGGGTTAGCCACCGGCTTCGGGTGTTGCCCGCTTTCGTGGTGTGACGGGCGGTGTGTACAAGGCCCGGGAACGTATTCACCGCGGCATTGCTGATCCGCGATTACTAGCAACTCCGGCTTCATGGAGGCGAGTTTCAGCCTCCAATCCGAACCGAGACCGGCTTTTTGGGATTCGCTCCACCTCGCGGCATCGCAGCCCTTTGTACCGGCCAATGTAGCACGTGTGTAGCCCTGGACATAGTGGGGCATGATGACTTGACGTCATCCCCACCTTCCTCCGGTTTGTCACCGGCAGTCTTGCATGAGTCCCCGGCCGAACCGCTGGCAACATGCAACGGGGGTTGCGCCTGTTGCGGGACTTAACCCAACATCTCACGACACGAGCTGACGACAGCCATGCACCACCTGTGATCGTGCCCCGAAGGGAAGATGTGTTTCCACACCGGTCACGAACATGTCAAGCCCAGGTAAGGTCCTTCGCGTTGCGTCGAATTAAACCACATGCTCCGCTGCTTGTGCAGGCCCCCGTCAATTCCTTTGAGTTTTAACCTTGCGGCCGTACTCCCCAGGCGGGGCACTTAGTGCGTTAGCTGCGGCACGGGAGGAGTCGACACCTCCCACACCTAGTGCCCATCGTTTACGGCGTGGACTACCAGGGTATCTAATCCTGTTTGCTCCCCACGCTTTCGCGCCTCAGCGTCAGTACCGTCCCAGCGAGCTGCCTTCGCCATCGGTGTTCCTCCTGATATCTGCGCATTTCACCGCTACACCAGGAATTCCACTCGCCTCTTCCGGACTCTAGTCCGACAGTATCCACCGGCTTTCAAGGGTTGAGCCCTTGACTTTTACAGCGGACTTACCGGACCGCCTACGCGCCTTTACGCCCAATGATTCCGGACAACGCTTGCCCCTTACGTATTACCGCGGCTGCTGGCACGTAGTTAGCCGGGGCTTCTTGTGAAGGTACCGTCACCTTGAACGGCTGTTAACCGACAAGGCTTCGTCCCAACTGAAAGGGGTTTACAACCCGAAGGCCTTCTTCCCCCACGCGGCGTTGCTGCGTCACGCTTTCGCGCATTGCGCAAGATTCCCCACTGCTGCCTCCCGTAGGAGTCTGGGCCGTGTCTCAGTCCCAGTGTGGCTGATCGTCCTCTCAGACCAGCTACCCATCGCAGCCTTGGTGAGCCTTTACCTCACCAACAAGCTAATGGGCCGCGGGCCCATCCCGATGCGGAGGCCGAAGCTTCCTTTTACGCGTCTCACTGATGTGAGACGAGCACATTCGGTATTAGCCCGGGTTTCCCCGGGTTGTCCCGATCGTCGGGGCAGGTTACCCACGTGTTACTCACCCGTTCGCGGCTTTGCCCCAGGCCGAAGCCTGGTTCGTCGCTCCACTTGCATGTGTTAAGCACGCCGCCAGCGTTCGTCCTGAGCCAGGATCAAACTCTCCGTGAAAGACTTGCGTGTCATCCGGCACGGGCGCGAGCGCCGGCACCGGCTCCACTGTCTAGTCAGGAAAGCTGTCAGGTCCGTACTGCGTGGCCGGCCCTGTACACCTGCAGCCGACCTCGGACTTGACGGGTTCTATCTCAGCCGCCGCTCGAGACGAGCGACGGGTCGAACCTGGACGCGACTGGAGCTCGAGAGCTCCGGTCGCACATGCTGTTGAGTTTTCAAGGACCGTCGCGCCTCTTCGGGGCGGGGACTCCGCCCGGTCCGACGCCGACCGAAGGCCATGAAAAAGGCCTCTCCGAGAGAGGCCCACGGGACAGGCGCCGACGAAGCGGCCCTTATGCCGTGAGTGTCTCCCAGTAGGTCTTGTCCAAGGCCATTCGGGGCCGACAAATATAGCGCTCCGAGCGGCGGTAGTCAATCTCGGCGAAAGCGCACGAACCGCCGCTTGCCGAGTTGGAGGACCGAGCCATCCAGTCGCTCGGCGGGGATGTCGAGCGCGTCTCCATCGAGCGGCTCGCCGTTCAGCTTCACGCCGCCCTGGGACAGCAGCCGGCGCCCCTCCGAGCGCGACAGGCCGAACTCGCTCGCGATCAGCGCGGGGAGGTGAACCGGATCCTCGTCCGGAAGCCGCGCCTCCTCGACCCCCGACGGCACGGTGCGATCCACATGGCGCTCGTCGAAGCGCGCCTCGGCGTCGCGCGCCGCGGCTTCGCCGCGGAAGCGAGCGGTGATCCCGCTCGCGAGCGCCCGCTTTGACTCCACCGCCGGACGTCCGGGGTCGAAGGGCTCCGTGAGGAGCAGCTCATAGTACGTGGGCATCACGTCGTCCGGGACGCGCATCAGCTTTCCGAAGACCTCATCGGCCGGCTCGGCCACCCCGACGTAGTTGCGCGCCGACTTGGACATGCGCCTCACGCCGTCGATCCCGGGAAGGATCGGCATCGTCAGAACAGCCTGGGAAGGGACGCCGTAGGCCTGCTGGATCTCGCGCGCGCGTAAGAGGTTGAACTTCTGGTCGGTCCCGCCCAGCTCCACGTCGGCGCGAACGGCCACGGAGTCGTAGCCCTGGAGGAGCGGATAGAGGAGCTCCAAGATGGAGATCGGCTCACCCGCGGCGTAGCGCTTCGCGAAGTCGTCGCGCTCGAGGAGCTGAGCGACCGTCGAGGTACGGGCCAGGCGAAAGAGATCCTCCATCGCCATGTCGAGCCATTCGCCGTTGCGACGGACCTCCGTCCGCTCCGGGTCGAGCACGGTGAACGCCTGGCGCTTGAAGGTCTCCGCGTTGCGGTCCACCTCCACCGGGTCGAGCTGCGGCCGCTCGGCGGAGCGTCCACTCGGATCGCCCACCCTTGCCGTGTAGTCGCCGATTATCAGGACGATCACATGACCCAGGTCCTGAAACTCCCTCAGCTTGCGGAGCACTACGACGTGACCCAGGTGGATGTCGGGTGCCGTGGGGTCGATCCCGAGCTTGACACGCAGGGGCCGCTGTTCCTCGAGCTTGGCCTCGAGCGCGCCAACCGGAAGGGCCTCGACGGCGTTTCGCAGCAGGGTTTGCGCCGCCGAGGCGACGGAATCCGTCACCGGGCCAATGCTAGACTCCCGCCGGCGCAGGGCGGGGCCTGAGGATGCCGCCGTTTCCCCCGTCCGGATATCGCCGTACGCTCGTCCAACGAGCGCTTCACGTATGCCGGAACCGACCCTCACCCCCCTGAAGGCGCCGCGCTCCGCCGGTCGGAACGGGCGACCGACGATGGCACCCGAGCCGATCGCCGGTGACGGAGGGCCGCCTCAGTCGCGCCCGAAGCTCAAGAAGCTGCGCGTGGCGCTGATCCTGCTCGGTTTGTCGCTGCTCGCCCTGATCTCGACCGTGTTCGGGATGATGATGGCCGTAGCGAGCGATCTGCCGGCGCTCGAGAACCAGGCCGAGTACCAGGCAGCGCGCAACTCGGTGCTTCTCGACGCAAAGGACGGGCAGCTCGCCCGCCTGACCGGCAACAACAACCGGATCTTGATTGACGAGACCGATGTCTCGCCGACGCTCAAGAACGCGGTGATCGCCGTCGAGGACGAGCGCTTCTACGACCACGAGGGCGTCGACTACTTCGGCATCGGACGGGCGCTGGTCCAGGACATCCGCCGGCAGAGCGCCGTCCAGGGCGGATCGACGATCACGCAGCAGTTCGTGAAGAACGCCCTCGCCGCCCAGGGTGACCGCTCCGTGTTCCAGAAGCTGCGGGAGTCGGCGCTCGCCTACCACCTCGAGCGCCAGTGGACGAAGCAGAAGATCCTCACCCAGTACCTCAACACCGTCTACTTCGGGAACGGCGCCTACGGCGTGGAGTCGGCGATGCGCACCTACTTCAACGAGGGGGGCGACGACCTCTCCTCCAGCGATCGGCTGGCCGAGAACGTGGAGCCGGCGCAGGCGGCGCTTCTAGCCGGGATGATCGCAACCCCGTCCGGCTACGACCCGGTGCAGAACCCCACCGACGCGCGCGACCGGCGAAACCTCGTCCTCGAGAAGATGCGCGACCAGGGGATGATCACGCCGGCCGAGTACGAGGCCGGAATCAACGAGCCGATACCGACCGAGTCGGAGATCGAGCCCCCGGAGCTCGAGTCGAAGCAGCCCTACTTCAGCACCTGGGTGACCCAGCAACTGGTCGACCGCTACGGGGCCGGACGCGTGTTCGCGGGCGGCCTCAAGATCACGACCACCCTCGACCCGAGTCTGCAGGCGGCGGCCGAGCGAGCGGTCTCCCGGATCTCGGGGGTCGGGCCGACGTCGTCGCTCGTGGCCATCGAGAACGACACCGGCGAGGTGAAGGCGATGGTTGGCGGCGAGAACTACGACAAGGAGCCGTTCAACCTGGCGACGAACGGCCATCGCCAGCCCGGCTCGACGATCAAGCCGTTCACGCTCGTGACGGCGCTCGAGCAGGGAATCAGCCCCGACATGACCTACGAGTCGCGCCGGAAGGTCCTCCCGTATCCCGGGCGACCGAACTCGAACTTCGTCGCCACCAACTACGAGGGCAGCTACTCCGGCACCGCGACGCTGCGCGACGCCACGATCAAGTCGGACAACTCCGTCTACGCCGAGGTCGGTCTCGAGGTGGGCACGAAGAAGATCGCCGCCAACGCCGAGCAGATGGGCATCCGCACGCCGATCTCCACCAACCCGGCGATGACCTTGGGCGGCCTGAAGGAGGGCTTCACGCCCCTCGAGATGGCCTTCGCGTACTCCTCGATCGCCAATGGCGGCGAGCGGCAGTCCGGCACGCTCGCGTCATATCCGTCGGGACCGGTAGCGATCAAGAAGGTCCAGTACGAGGACGACGAGGTCGACGTGAACAAGTCCCGCTCAGAGCGGGCTCTGCCGGCGGACGCGGCGAACGAGGCGCGCGAGATCCTGACGGGGGTCGTCACGAGCGGCACCGGCACCAAGGCGCAGATCCCCGGCCAGGAGGTGTGGGGCAAGACCGGCACGACCGAGAACTATGGCGACGCGTGGTTCGTCGGAGGCAACGACGAGTACACGGTCGCCGTCTGGGTCGGATACGCGGACAGGGTCAAGCCGATGACCACCGAGTACAACGGCGAGGGCGTGGCCGGGGGGACGTATCCGGCCGAGATCTGGCACGCCTTCATGACGGCCGCGGTCAGCGACGACGACATCAAGTCGGGCGACGACCCCGGCGCCCTGCCCGTCACCCCGACCACTCCAGCCCCGACGGAGCCCGCGCCCGAGGCGCCCGCCGCGCCCGCCGCGCCCGCCGCTCCACCTCCGACCGCTCCCGCCCCGGCGGCCCCGCCGGAGAGCAGCCAGCCCGCGCAACCGCAGCCGGAGCCGTCCACGCCGGCTCCGGCCCCCGCCCCGGAGACCGGCCAGGACCAGGGAGTCGCACCGGGCGCCGAGGGTCAGTAAGGCCGCGCTCGCTCAGGCGGCGCGGTGCCCGCTCAGCGCTGGGGAGTGCCCCTGCATCGCCGCGGGCCAGGGGCGCGAGACGCAGGCGCTGGCGGCGTCGCAGAAGCGCCAGGGGAGCTCGGCCGCCTTCGTGATGCCGATCCGCCTGCCGGCGACGAGCTCGACCGAGCGCTCGTCCCGCCGCGGAGGCTCGATCGCGATCGCCCCCGCCAGAAGCGGTGACCCGTTCGACTCGAGGCCGATCCCGAGCGCCTGCGTGAGCTTGCCGGGGCCCGAGCAGAGGTCCTTTCGGGCACGCCGGCCGCGTCGCGCCTCCATCAGCTCGACGCCCTCCACCGGCTCGAGCGCGCGGATCAGCACCGCCGCCCCGACGCCCTCTCCCTCGACCACGACGTTGAAGAGCGCGTGGATGCCGTAGGACCGATAGACGTAGGCATGGCCGGGCGGCCCAAAGAGAACTTGCGTGCGCGCGGTGAGGCCGATGTAGGCGTGGCAGGCCGGCTCCTCCTCGTGGTAGCTCTCGGTCTCGACGATCCGTCCCGCAGCGCTCCCGTGGCGTAACCGGCAGCCCACGAGCTCGCGGGCCACCACGTGAACTGAGCGGTCGTAGAAGTCGAGCCGGCGTGGATCGCGCGAGCCGCGATCGCTCATCGAGTCGCCTCCTCGAGCGCATGGCGTGCCCGAGCCAGCTGCTCGCGGACGCGTGCGAGCGACGTACCGCCCTCCGATACCTTCGACTCGATCCAGCCCCCGTCGGACAAGAGCTCGTAGAACTCGCTTCCGAGCTGAGGCGCGAGCTCCCCGAGCTCGTCCTCGGTTAGCTCCGATAGCTGTCTGCCGCTCTCCACCGCCCTGCGCACGAGGCCGGCCACGATCCCGTGCGACTCCCGAAACGGAACCCCACGGCGCACCAGGAGGTCAGCGACGTCGGTGGCACCGAGCAGGTCGTCCTGAGCCGCGGTCGCCAGTCGCTCGCGGTCGAACGAGATCTCCTCCAGCATCCCGCTCGCCGCGGCGAGCGACAGCTCAAGCGTGTCGACTGCATCGAAGAGGTGCTCCTTGTCCTCCTGGAGGTCCTTGTTGTAGGTCAGCGGCAGCGCGTGCAGGACGCCGTGTAGCGCGACCAAGCCCCCCGCGACCCGGGGAGCCTTCGCGCGGAGCAGCTCGGCCGCATCCGGATTCTTCTTCTGGGGCATGATGCTCGAGCCCGACGCGAAGCCGTCCGACACCTCGCAGAAGCCGAACTCCTCGCTCGACCACAGCACGATTTCGGAGGCCAGCTGCGAGAGATGCGTGGCGCAGGTGGCCGCTGCCGAGAGATAGTCGATCACGAAATCGCGATTCGACACGGCGTCGATGGAGTTCTCGACGACGCCCTGAAAGCTGAGGTCATGCGCCACGGACATCCGGCTGGTCTCGAAATTGACGCCCGCCAGCGCGCCTGCGCCGAGTGGAAGGTCGTCGGTGGCCCTCATGCAGAACCCGAACCGCCCCAGGTCGCGCCGGAACTTCCAGAAGTAGGCGAGCAGATGGTGTGAGAGGTAGACCGGCTGGGCACGCTGCAGGTGCGTGTACCCCGGCATCTGCCAGTCGAGATGGCGCTCGGCCAGATCGACCAGCCCGCGCATGAGGTCGAGCAGCGCCTCCTGAGCGTTCAAGGAGTGCGCGCGCACGAACATGGCGAGGTCGGTGGCCACCTGGTCGTTGCGCGACCGAGCCGTCTGAAGCTTGCCGCCCACCGGCCCAACGATCTCGATCAGGCGCCGTTCGATCGCCATATGAACATCCTCGTCTTCGGGCAGGACCTGAAAGCGATCGCCGTCGATCTCGGCTCGTATCTCCTCAAGCCCTCGTTCGAGCTCCGTCATGTCGTCGGGCTCGATGATCTGACAGCGAGCGAGCATTCGGACGTGGGCCCTCGACTGCTCCAGGTCGTAGGGGGCGAGCCGGTAGTCGAACGAGACAGAGGAGTTGAGCGCCCGAAAACGCGGATCCTGAGGGGACGAGAACCGCGACATCGGCCGCAGTCTACGAGTCGCCCCCGCCGGCGCCGAGCCTACGTGCCGCCGGGGCCGTCCGCGATCTGGGCGACCTGAGCCGCGAGCGCGAACCCCAGCAGGTACAGCACGATCCCCCAGCCCGCATACGCCCCGCGGCTGCGGGGGTAGAGTCGGCTGCCCGGGCTCCGACCGATGGACATAACGGCCGGCAGCCCGAAGAGAAGGCCGAGGCCGATCAGCGCGTATGCGGTCCAGCCGGTGATGAGGTAGTCAAGCTCGAGCCTGAACTCGCTCGCGATGAGGCCGATCGCGCGGTGCCACAGGACCAGCGGGAGCAAGGCCGCAGTCAGGAACCCCGCGGTGCCGACGACCCGGGCGGTGCGCCGGTCGAGCTGGTCCCTGCCTCGAGGCCTCGTCGTGATGCGTCTCGAATCCCCCGCCACGCTGTGAGGATTATGGCGAGCGTGCGCGGCCTTGCCCACCGCTCTCGGACGATCAGGGCTGGCCCGCTCGAGCCTCCGCCGCCAGACGCGTGTTCTCCGCGCGGCTCGGGAGCATCCCGGCCTCGAGTGAGTCGACGAGAGCCTCCCAGCTCGCCTCGATGACGTTCTCGGACACGCCGATCGAGCCCCAGGTGTCCACGCCGTCGCTGGCGTCGAGCAGGACCCGCGTGACGGCGCCGGTGCCCTTGGCCTCGTCCAGGATGCGGACCTTGAAGTTCACGAGCTCGATGTCGCGGAGGTGCGGGTACGTCTCCCCGATAGCGTCGCGAAGCGCGCGGTCGAGCGCGTTGACGGGGCCGTTGCCCTCCGAGGTGCGCACGTAGCGCTCCCTCGACCCAGATCTTGATCGTCGCCTCCGTCTGGACCTTGCCGTCCTCGCGCTTCTCGACGATCACGCGGAACGACTCGAGCCGGAAGAGTGGCTCGTAGTCGCCGGCCTCCCTGCGGATCAAGAGGTCGAAGGAGCCATCGGCGGCCTCGAACTGGAAGCCATCGTGCTCGAGCCGCTTGACGCGCTCGACGGCGCGCTTGGCAGCGTGCTCATCGAGCACCACGCCGGTCTGCTCGGCGCGCGTGCACGGTCCCGCGACCGGAGAGCTCCGAGACGAGCAGCTCACGATCGTTGCCCACGGCTGCGGGGTCCACGTGCTCGAACGTGCGTGAGTCCTGGGTGACGCCGGCCACGTGCATGCCGCCCTTGTGCGCGAAGGCGTTCTTTCCGACGTAGGGCTGGTTAGGGCCAGGCGTCACGTTGCAGATCTCGTCCACTAGGTGCGCTGTCTCCGTGAGGCGCGATAGAAGCTCCCGCTCGATGCACTTCAAGCCGAGCTTTAGCTGCAGGGCGGGGATGATCGAGACGAGGTTGGCGTTGCCGCAGCGCTCCCCGTAGCCGTTCATCGTGCCCTGCACGAGCGACGCGCCGCTCTCGACCGCCAAGAGCGAGTTGGCGACCCCGCAGCCCGCGTCGTCGTGGGTGTGGATGCCTACGGCACCGCCGACCTCTTGCACGACGCGTGCCGTGGCCGCCTCCACGTCCGATGGAAGCGAGGATCCGTTCGTGTCGCACAGCGTGACGTTCTCCGCTCCGGCCTCCAGCGCCGCGCGCACGCAGCGCAGGGCGTAGTCGGCGTCGTCGCGGAAGGCGTCGAAGAAGTGCTCGGCGTCGTAGATCACGCGCCGGTCCTGATCGCGGAGGAAGCCAACCGAGTCGGCGATCATCGCCAGGTTCTCGTTGGGGTCGACGCGCGTGACCTTCTCGAGGTGGAGCTTCCACGTCTTGCCGACAAGGGTGCAGACCGGGGCGGATCCTTCCGCCAGCAGGCGCAGGGTGGGGTCGTCGGCAGCTCTCAGTCCGCGCCGGCGGGTCATCCCGAAGGCCGCCACCTCGGCGTGCTCGAAGTGCTCGGCCGCCAGGAGATCGAAGAACGCCTCCTCCTTGGGGTTCGAGCCCGGGAAGCCGGCCTCGATGAAGTGGATCCCCAGGCCGTCGAGCGCGTGAGCCACGCGGAGCTTCTCGTCCACGGAGAGTGACATGCCCTCGCCCTGCATGCCGTCGCGAAGGGTCGTGTCATAGAGGAGGACCTGCTGAGTCATCGGGGGGAACGCCTTTCTGGGTGGTCGAGCGGGACGAGCGGGACCGCTGGCGGCCCCTGCGGCGCCGGTGCGGCTAGCGCGCCGGCGCGTCGGTAATTCGCTCGAGCGGTGCGTTCACGCCCTTGATGGTACCTGCACGATGTCGAGCCACTCGGCGTACCTGTCGTTGCGCCCGTGCAGCGCGTCGTCGAAGGCGCGCTGAATCGTGCGGGTGATCTCACCGGGCGGGCCCACGACGTGGTCGTCGAGCTCGCGGACCGGCACGAGCTCGGCGGCGGTGCCCGTGAGGAAGACCTCGTCGGCGAGGACGAGCTCGGAGCGTGCGACGTCACGCTCTGCGACGTCGTACCCGAGATCGCGCGCGATCTCCATGACCGACTTGCGCGTGATCCCGTCGAGGATGCTGGAGGAGTGGCCGGGGGTGGTGATTCGCCCGTCGCGCACCACGAAGACGTTCTCACCCGTCCCCTCGCAGACGTTGCCGCGGTGGTCGAGCAGGATCGCCTCCTCGTAGCCCGCCTTCTTCGACTCGATCTTCGCGAGCACCGAGTTCAGGTACTGGCCGCTGGCCTTGGAGTGCGGGATGAGCGAATCCGGCGAGATGCGCCGCCACGAGGAGATCTTCGCGCGTATGCCGTCGCGCTGGCCCTGCTCGCCCAGGTAGGCCCCCCACTCCCAGCACGCGATCGACACGTCGACCGGGTTGTCGAGCGGATCGAGCCCCATCGGCCCGTAGCCGCGGAACACGATCGGCCGGATGTAGCAGCTCCTGAGGCCGTTGCGCGTGATCAGCTCGTGCGTGGCCGAGCGCAACTCGTCGATCGAGTACGGCACGTCCATGTGGTACAGCCCGGCCGAGCGCTCGAGCCGGTCGAGGTGCTCGCGGTGGCGAAAGACGGCGGTGCCGCGCTCGGTGTCGTAGGCGCGGATGCCCTCGAACACTCCGGTGCCGTAATGCAGCGTGTGCGTCAGCACGTGCACCTTGGCGTCCTCCCATGCGACGAACTCGCCGTTCATCCAGATGAGCTCCGCGGTGTCCACGTGCGTCCTCTCGGTTCGCCTACAGGTGCTCGAGGACCGCCCCCGCCGCGTCCTCGGTCGTCGCGCTCCCGCCGAGGTCCGGGGTTCGAAGCCCACCCTGGAGGGCGCGATCGATGGCCGATTCTATCCGTGCGGCATCCGGTTCCCGGCCGAGGCCGTATCGGAGCATCATCGCCACGGAGCCGAACATGGCGAGCGGGTTGGCCTTGCCCGTGCCGGCAATGTCGGGCGCGGAGCCGTGGACGGGCTCGAAGAGGCCGGGTCCCCCAGCGCCCACGGAGGCGCTCGGGAGCATCCCGATGGAGCCGGTGAGCATCGCCGCCTCGTCGCTGAGGATGTCGCCGAACATGTTCTCGGTCAGGATCACGTCGAAGTCGCTCGGGCGTGAGACGAGCTGCATCGCGGCGTTGTCCACCAGCAGGTGCTCGAGGGCGGCCCCGCGGTGCGCGGTCGACACGCGCGTCACGACCTCGCGCCAAAGACGCGAGGTCTCGAGGATGTTCGCCTTGTCCACGCTCGTGACCTTGCTGCGGGCGAAGCGGAAGGCGACGTCGGCGATGCGCTCGATCTCAGCGGTCGAGTAGACGCAGGTGTCGAAGGCGGCGCCGTCACGCCGTCCACGATCGCCGAAGTAGATACCGCCGGTGAGCTCGCGCACGACCAAGAGGTCCGTGCCCTCGATGCGCTCGGGCCTGAGCGGACTCGCGTCGAGCAGCGCCGGGCTCGGGCGGACGGGCCTCAGGTTGGCGAACAGCTCCATGCCCTTCCGAAGCCCGAGGAGGCCCTGCTCGGGACGGGGTGCGCCGGGATCGGTCGCGTCCCACTTCGGGCCACCCACCGCGCCGAGGAGCACCGCGTCCGCCGCTCGGCAGGCCTCCAGCACCTCGGGGGTCAGCGCGGTGCCGTGCGCGTCGATCGATGCACCGCCTACCAGGCGCTCGTCCACCTCGAAGTCGCCGATGCGGTCGAGGAGCTCGCGCGCGGCGCCCGCGATCTCGGGACCGATGCCGTCGCCCGGCAGCGCGACGATCCGCGGTCGGGCGGTCACGGGCGCCGAGCGTCGATGTCGAGCCGGACGTAGTCGAGCTCGAGGCCGGTCGGCGGGCGGCGGGCGGACACGTCGAGCTTCGAGCTGGTCCAGCTTCCGGCGCTCGCCAACCGCTCCATGACGGCGTCGAGGAACGATTCGTGCAACCGGGCCGGAAGCAGCTCGAGGTGAGGACCCAGGCAGACCGACCGGAGGTAGTCCCGCGGTTCCGGTGGCTGCACTTCCCTGACGTGGAGGCGGCAGTCGATGTCGCTGAAGCCGGCACGGGCGAGGGAGGCCGAGGCGTCGTCGGGGGACGCGAAGTGCCAGTTTCCCGACCATCCTCCGATGAACTCCTTGAACGGCGCCTCCTCGCAGACGGGGCGGACGGCCTCGAGAAAGTTCGCGACGTTCCCCCGCCCCCCGCACTGGGCGACCAGGCGCCCACCCGGCTTGAGCGCGTCGTAGAGGCGACCGAAGAGGCGGTCGTGGTCCGGGATCCAGTGGAACACGGCCGAGGAGAACACCGCGTCGACCGGCTCCTCGAGCCTCAGGTCGGCCAGGTCCGCGAGGACCACCTGGGCGCGCGGCCCGAGCGCCGCGCGCGCCCTCTCGACCATCGAGGGCGAGGCGTCGACCGCGATGACCCGTCCGCGCGGCAGCCGCTCCAAGAGGAGCCGCGTGACGCGACCGCTCCCGCAGCCGGCGTCGAGCACCGTCTCATCGCCCTGCAGCACCAGGCGCTCGAGCACCTCCCGGCCCCACTCGAGCTGCGGCTCGGAGACCC
The DNA here is from genome assembly GCA_030447875.1 of Thermoleophilaceae bacterium. GTDB lineage: Bacteria > Actinomycetota > Thermoleophilia > Solirubrobacterales > Thermoleophilaceae > JAUJOA01. The sequence goes on along the minus strand of JAUJOA010000001.1, from coordinate 146,593 downwards.
GGTCGTAGGTCCCCGCGTCCCACTCGTGCGACACCGGCGTGGCGCCGCTCACAGCGCCGTCGTGACCGGCCCGGAGCGCTCGCGGTCGCGCTCGTAGGCGTCGATCGCGTGCTCGGCCTGGAACGTGACGCCGATGTCATCGAGTCCCTCGAGCAGCCGCCTGGCCGTCTCGGGGGCGATGTCGAAGGGCACCTGGCGGCCGGCGAACGACACCTTCTGCTCTTCGAGGTCTATACGGGCGCGCCCGGCGCGCATCAGCTCCTCCACGTCGGGCTCCCGGGGAGCGGCACCGGCAGGAGCCCGATCTTCGTGCAGTTCGAGTAGAAGATGTCGGCGAAGGAGGGGGCGACGATCGCCTTGAAGCCGTAGTCCTGCAGCCCCCACGGCGCGTGCTCGCGCGAGGAGCCGCAGCCGAAGTTGCGTCCGGTGGCGAGGATCGGATGCGGGTCGAGGCGCCAGCCCGGCTGCTTCGCCCAGTCGTGGAAGAGGAACTGGCCGAAGCCGGTCCGCTCGACCCGCTTCAGGAACTGCTTGGGCATGATCTGGTCGGTGTCGACGTCCGCGCGGTTGAGTACCGAGACCGCGCCCTCGATTATGCGTATCGGGTCCATCAGCCGACCTCCGGTCCGGGATGGCAGATGGCAGATGGCAGATGGCGGACCTAGAGCCCTGTGCAGCGTCCATCATCCACCGCCTACCCATCAGCCCAGCTCCTGACGTCGACGAACCGTCCTTCGATCGCGGCGGCAGCGGCCATCTGCGGGCTCACGAGGTGACTGCGCCCGCCGCGACCCTGACGACCCTCGAAGTTGCGGTTCGAGGTGGACGCACAGCGCTCGCCCGGCTCGAGGATGTCGGGGTTCATGCCCAGGCACATGGAGCAGCCCGCCGAGCGCCAGTCGAAGCCCGCACGGCGGAAGACATCGTCGAGCCCTCGGCCTCGGCCTGCGCCTTCACCTGTTGCGAGCCGGGCACGACCATCGCCTTGACGCGATCGCTCACACGCCGGCCCTCCACTACCCTCGCCGCCGCCCTCAGGTCGCCGACCCGTGAGTTGGTGCAGGAGCCGATGAAGACGCGCTCGACCTCGATCTGCTCGATCGGCGTTCCCGGCTCGAGGTCCATGTAGAGGAGCGCGCGCTCATCGCCCTCGGAGCCGGGCTGCGGCACCTTCCCGTGACCGGGACGACCATGCCGGGGGTGGTGCCCCAGGTGACCTGCGGGGAGAGCGCGGACGCGTCGACCTCCACCTCGGCGTCGAAGTGAGCGCCTGGATCGGTGCGCAGCTCGCGCCACTCGTCGGGAATCGTCGCCGGTGCCGCCGGCCGACCCTCGAGCCACTCGAACGTGGTGTCGTCGGGTGCGACCATTCCCGCCCGCCCGCCGGCCTCGATGGTCATGTTGCAGACCGTCATGCGGCTCTCCATCGACAGCGCCTCGATGGCCGAGCCCGCGTACTCGATCGCGTAGCCCACGCCGCCGTCCACGCCGATCTGGCCGATCGTGCCGAGGATCAGGTCCTTGGCGGTCACGCCGAAGCCGAGCTCTCCGTCGTAGCGGATGCGCATCGACTTAGGCTTCGTCTGCTGGAGCGTCTGGGTGGCCAGCACGTGCTCGACCTCGCTGGTTCCGATGCCGAAGGCGAGCGCTCCGAGCGCTCCGTGAGTGGCGGTGTGGGAGTCGCCGCAGACGATCGTCATGCCCGGCTGCGTGACGCCAAGCTCCGGGCCGATCACGTGCACGATCCCCTGGCGCTCCGAGCCGAGCGAGTAGGCCGGAATGCCGAACTCGCGGCAGTTGCGCTCGAGCGTCTCGACCTGGACCCGCGAGAGATGATCGGCGATCTGCGCGGCGACCACCGAGCCGTCTGTCGGCACGTTGTGGTCGGCGGTCGCGAGCGTGCGGTCCGGGCGGCGAACCTTCCGGCCGGCCAGCCGGAGACCGTCGAAGGCCTGCGGCGAGGTGACCTCGTGCACGAGATGGAGGTCCACGAAGAGCAGGTCGCGCGTGACCTCGTGGGCCTCCCAGATCTTGTCGAGCAGCGTGCGCGGAATCGTGCTCAGCTCCTTCTCAGCCCGGCGGCGACGACCGACAGGAAGCGGGCGTCCTCCGGGGCTGCGTTCTCGAAGTGATGGGGCAGGTCGGCATCGAAGGTCACCGCGTCGCCCTGCCCCAGCTCGTGCGCGATGCCGTCGCAGACGAGCCGCAGGCGGCCATCGCTCACGACCGCCGTCTCGCGGCTCCCGGGCTCGTGCATGGGTGGGTCGTCCGGGCCCCCTGTGGCGGCGCCCGGTGCGAGCGTGTGCCAGGAGACCTCCGCGCGCTGGCCGGGAATCGGCGGCGTGAGCACCTCGTAGCGGTGCCCTCCTCCGGCCGCACCACCGGCGAGCCGCTCGCCCGTATGGACGATCGTCACGCCGTCGGACTCGTCGAGGCGCAGGAGCTGCGAGAGCGACAGCTCGAGCCCGGCGGCGATCCTGCCGGCGACGGCCAGCGTGGGACTCGTCTCACCGCGCTCCACCTGGGAGAGCATCGGCGCCGAGACTCCCGAGCGCTCGGCGAGATCACGCAGCGAGAAGGCCATGCCCTCGCGCAGCAGGCGGATCCGGGGGCCGATGGCGTCGGGTGGAGCGCTGGTCGCGGTCAAGACAAGCGTACGTTATCACGTACAGTCGCCCGGGACGCGTGTGATTGTGTGCTCCCGGGTGACGTCAGGTGAGCTGACCACCTCGGCGGACGAGCTGGCCGGCCCCCGGCGTCCGGGGCGAATGGCACGCTCGCGTAGGTTGTCGAACCGTGGCTCCCACCACCCGCACCGCGATTCGCCGCCGACGCGCCGCGTTCGGCCTGGTCGCGCTCGTCGCGCTCCTCTGCGGGCTCGTCGTTGGCGCTGGTGCCGGTGACGAGCCGAGCACACCTGCCAGTGCCAACCATCCGTCGACCGCCGGCTCAACGAGTTCGGGATCGGGTGGCACCGAGCCCTCGGCGGAGGACGTCGTCGCGGAGATGACGCTGCGCGAGCAGGTCGGACAGACGGTCCTTCTGCGCTTTGAGGGCGCCGCGGTGCCCACGTACGTCGCTGACGCGCTTCGCGCGCGGGAAGCCGCGGGAGTAGTGCTGTTCGGCGACAACGTGGTCTCGTCGAGTCAGGTTCGTGACCTGACGAGGCGGCTCCAGCGCGCGGCCGGGGACAGCGCGCTCGTCAGCGCCGACCAGGAAGGCGGGGCCATCAGGATCCTTCCCTTCGCCGCTTCGAGCTCCGGTCAATCCGCCCAGGACACGGCAAGCCGCGCGCGAACCGCGGCCCGACGAACTGCGCGCGACCTCCGCGCGGTCGGACTCAACATGAACCTCGCGCCGGTCGCGGACGTCGGCGCGGGCGAAGGCTCGCCGCTTGGGGACCGTTCCTTTCCGGGCGACTCCGACGCGGTCGCATCGCTCGTGGAGGCCGCGGTAGCGGCTTACCGCGAGGCCCGCGTCGCGGCCACCGCCAAGCACTTTCCCGGGCTCGGCGGAGCCACGGCCAACACCGACGACGCTCCGGCGACGATTCGCACGGGGCGCGAGGAGCTCGAGCAGAGCGACCTCGAGCCGTTTCGGGCGGCGATCGGCGCCGGCGTGCCGATCGTCATGGTCGGTCACGCCAGGTATCCCGCATTCGACCGTGACAACATCGCGTCGCAGTCGAATACGGTCATCGAGGGTCTCCTGCGGCAGGAGCTTGGCTTCGACGGCGTCGTGGTCACCGACAGCCTCGAGGCGGAGGCATCGCTCGACGCCTCCTCCGGGTCCGTTCCCCTTGGCGCTATCCGCGCGCTCGAGGCGGGCGCCGACCTGGCTCTCACGACGGACGATGCAAGCTATGCGCCGGTGTTCGAGCGCCTGCTCGACCGGGCGAGGCGATCGCCCGAGTTTCGCGCTCGGATCGAGCGGTCGGCGGGCCGCGTTCTCGAGCTCAAGCGGCGACTCGGGTTGAGGGGTCCCTCCGCGGGCTAAACCGGCTGGCTTCGCAGGCTTCGAGAGCGGAGGGCATCGGCGAAGGCGAACCTGGTCGCTAGTGCGCCCGCTTGAGCAACTCGCCCAGCTGCTTCTCGTCAGGCGGATCGAGCGCGTTCTGAAGCTCGGGACGGGTCGCCGCCTGGCGGGCGACCTCGGCGAGGGCCGTGCCCTCCACGCCGAGCTCCGCCAGTCGTGTCACGCCCGCTTTGGCTGACAGGCCGGCGATCAGGTCGGACGCGTCATCCGGCCCGCCCCCGAGCGCGGTCGCTACCGAGGCCACCGCTCGCGGCGCCCTGGCCGTCATCAGCTCCACGCAGTGCGGCAGCATCACGGCGTTCGTCTCAGCATGCGGCGCGCCCGTCACGGCGACCAGCGTCTGGGAGACGACGTGGTGCACTGCGTAGCCCGTGCCTCCGACCGCGTAGCCGGCCAGCAGCGCCCCGAGCGCGAGCTCCGTCCGAGCGGGCCTCTCGCGGCCGAGGGCCTCCCCGACGAGCGCGATCGCCCGGGTCGCCGCCATGCCGGACACCGGATTGGCGAGCGACGTGTAGAGCGACTCGACCGCGTGCGCCAATGCGTTCATGGCGCTGGCCGCCAGCGCCGGCATGGGTTGCGAGGCCATCAGGGCCGGCGCGGCCACGACTAGCCACGGCCGCACCAGCCGCCCGCCGCGCGCGTCGGCCGGCAGGCGGTGGAAGCCGGTCATCTCCGCGCCGGACAGCGTCGTGGGCACCGCCGCGCACGCGAGGCCGTCGGCGCCGGCGATCGCCTTCGCGGAGTCGATGACCCGCCCGCCGCCCAGTGCCACGATCGGCCGCTGACCCACGCCGGTCCTGACCGCCGCAGCCGCCTGGGGCACGCGCCCCGAGGGCACGCGGAGGACCGTGTCCGCCGCCTCGGCCGCCTTCGGCGCCTTCGCCAGGGCACGATCCGTAGTGAGCAGCGCGTAGTCCGAGAAGCCGCGCTCCTCGAGCAGGCGTGGCGCGTCGTCCAGCGCCCCCTCGCCGAAGCGGATCAGGCGCTCGCCGTCGAGCCAGGTGAAGTCCTCGGGCACGTCCAAGCCGCGTCCGAGGCCTTCCATCGATTCCACTGTGCCGGGCGCCTTAAGGGGTCGGCGTACTTGCCGCGCTCGCGCGCTCGAGGTGGTGCTCGGCCTCGGCCACCGGCGAGTCGGCGAGCGCGTTCGTGAGCGCCCGCAGGTAGGCGCGCCCCGACGCCTCGAGGATGTCCGTGGACACGCCCTGGCCGGACGCCGTGACGCCGTTCAGCTCGAGGAGCACGGTGACCTCGCCGAGTGCGTCGCGGCCGCCGGTGACAGCGCTCACGTGGTACTCCTTCAGGCGCCCCTCCCTGCCGGTGGCGGCGTTGATCGCGCTGAAGAAGGCATCGACCGGTCCATCGCCGGTGAAGCTGCCCTCGACGACCTCGCCCCCCGGGAGCCTCACTCGAACGCGTGCCAGGGGCGCCCGGGTGGACGAGGCCTCCACCTCGAACCACTCGAGGCCGTAAGCCGAGGGGGACTGGCGCATCTCGTCGGACACGATCGCCTCGAGGTCGAGCGCCGTGACCCGCTTCTTCTTGTCGGCGATCTCCTTGAAGCGCTTGAAGGCGGTGTTGAGCGCCGCGCCCTCGACCTGAAAGCCGAGCTCCTGAAGCGCGTTGCGCAGTGCATGGCGCCCGGAGTGCTTGCCGAGCACCAGCGCGTTCGTCTCGAGCCCGATCGTGGTCGCATCCATGATCTCGTAGGTCGTGCGGTCCTTCAGCACGCCGTCCTGATGGATGCCCGACTCGTGCGCGAAGGCGTTGCGCCCGACGATCGCCTTGTTGGGCTGCACCGCATAGCCGGTCAGGCGGGAGACGAGTCGGCTCGTGCGCGCGATCTCGCGCGTGTCCGCCGCGGTCCAGAGCCCGACGCTGGCCTCGCGCGTGCGCAGCAGCATCACGATCTCCTCGAGCGAGGCGTTCCCCGCGCGCTCGCCGATGCCGTTAACGGCGCACTCCACCTGGCGGCAGCCGGCGCCGAGGCCGGCGAAGGAGTTGGCGACGGCGAGACCGAGATCGTTGTGGCAGTGGACCGAGACGACGACGTCGCGGAGGCCGGGCACCAGGCGATAGAGCTCCTCGAACATCGCCGCGTATTCCTGGGGCAGCGTGTAGCCGACGGTGTCCGGGACGTTGATTGTGGTGGCGCCCTCGTCGAGCGCGATCCTGATCACCTCGGCGGTGAAGTCGACGTCCGCGCGCGTCGCGTCCATCGGGGAGAATTCCACGTCGTCGGTGTACGAGCGGGCGTGCGCCACCGCGGCGCGCGCCTGACCCTTCACGTCGTCGCGCGTGGTCTGGAGCTGATGCTCGATGTGGATGTCGCTCGTCGAGATGAACGTATGGATACGCGGGCGCTCGGAGTCGCGGATGGCGTTCCATGCCGCGTCGATGTCCTGAAAGCTCGTGCGGGCCAGGCCGCATATGACCGGGCCCTCGACCTCCCGCGCGATCGCCTGGACCGAGTCGAAGTCACCCGGCGAGGTGATCGGGAAGCCGGCCTCGATCACGTCCACGCCGAGGCGCGCGAGCTGCTGGGCGATCTCGACCTTCTCCTGCTTGTTGAGCGAGATGCCGGGCGACTGCTCGCCGTCGCGCAGGGTCGTGTCGAAGATCCGTACCCGATCGGTCTGCTCGCGCCGTACGTCTGGCATGTGATGAGTCATGTCGTCCCTTTCAGTTGCTCGTCCCCGTTCTCCTTCGTGTGCGGCTTCGCGGCCGCCGCGCGCTATTCCCCCCGCAGGGGGAGAAGGAGAAGTCGCAGGTCGAGCGTGAACGACATCGCTGCAAGACAGCCTACAGGGTGAGAACTACCTTCCCGACGTTCTTCCGCTCCTGTATGAAGCGGTGCGCGTCGGGCCCTCGCTCGAGCGGAAACGCCTCCGCCACCACGGGCCTGACCGCGCCCGACTCGAGCCAGCCACGCAGGGGCTCGACGTACTCCTCGAGCGACCCCTTCGCGTCCCACAGCGTGAGCATGTTCAGGCCGATCACGGCCTTCGACTCGGGCATCAGCCGCATCGGGTTGAACCAGGGCGTCTGCACCACGCCCTTGACCGCGGTCGGGATGCTGCGCTTCTCGCCGCTGACGAGCGCCGAAGCGCCGAAGCAGACCAGGCGACCGCCCGGTCGCAAGAGCGAGAAGCTCTTGCGAAAGCTCGAACCGCCCACCGCGTCCATCACGAGGTCGAGCGACTGCCTCTCCCCGGTGATGCGGCGAACGGCCTTCACGAAGCTCTCGGACCGGTAGTCGATCGGATGGTCGACCCCGAAGCCGCGCACGGCCGCGTGCTTCGAAGCCGAGGCCGTGCCGAACACCTCCGCTCCGACCTGCTTGGCAATCTGCGTGGCGGCGATCCCGACCCCACCGGCCACCGCGTGCAGGAGCACGCGCTCATCCGCGTGAAGCGATCCGTAGCGCACGAGCCCGGCGTAGGCGGTCGAGTAGTTCACAGGCAGGGCGGCGCCCTCCTCGAAGCTCCAGCCGTCGGGCAGGGGGATGAGCTGGTCCACGTCTACCACGACCTGCTCCGCGTAGCCGCCGAAGCGGCAGCCGCCGAGGACGCGATCGCCGGCCGTCACGCCATCCACCCCGCTACCGAGCGACTCGACCTCGCCGGCGAACTCGTAGCCGACTACGGCAGGCAGCTTCGGCGCGTCGGGATAGAGGCCCATGCGCGCCATCACGTCGGCGAAGTTGATCCCGGCCGCCTTTACCGCAACGCGGACCTGACCCGCTCCCGGTGCGGGCGCCGGCCGGTCCTGGACCTTCAGCACGTCGGGGGCCCCGGCCTCTGTGATCACGAGGGCTCTGATCGTCTGGACGCTATCGATCTCGCATCGGCGGCGCCCGGTGCTAGATGGTGAAGGCCTGGAGATAGACGGTGGCCCGCCCCGGCTCGTCGAGGTCGATCACCAGGCTGCGCCCGAGCGCAAGCACGACGACCGTGGTCGGCGCGCTGCCACGGCGCACGGTGGACCGGACGCTACAGGTTGACCGCCCGGCCGTCGTCGAAGCCATCGAGCGCCACGATCTCGCGAATCAGGTCGTCGGGCACGGGAGCGTCTGTGGTGACCGCCATCACGGCCTCCTCGGCCCCCTCCCTGGCGCCGACGGCCGCGGAGCCGATGTTCACCCCGTGCGCGCCGAAGATCGTGCCGACGCGACCGATCATCCCGGGCTGGTCGCGGTAGCGAAAGACGGCGAGGTGGTCGGCGAACTCGATGTTGAAGCTCTGCCCGTGCACCGATACGAGATGCGGCACGTTGCGCGGGCCGAAGCCCGTGCCCGCCACCCGAACCTCGTTGCCATCCGATGTGATGCACACGGTCACGAGCTCGTTGAAGTCCGCCGACTCGGGCTCCTTGCGCTCGGCCACGACGATTCCGCGCTGCTCGGCGATCGACGGCGCGTTCACGTCGTTCACCGGCTCCTCGGTGTGGCCCTCGAGCACGCCGCGCAGCACGGCGGTGGTCAACAGCCGCGTGTCGAAGTCCGAGAGCCGACCCTCGTAGCCGACCTCGATGCGGTCGATCGAGGACGCCTCGCCGAGCGAGACCGCGAGCCGGCCGAGGTTTCGCGACAGCGGCAGGAAGGGACCGAGCACCTCCATGTCCTCAGGGCGGATCGTCGGGATGTTCACGGCGTTGGTGACGGGCGCCCCGCTCAGAGCCGCCAGTACCTGCTCGGCCGTGATCACCCCGGCGCGATCCTGTGCCTCGGCCGTCGAGGCGCCGAGGTGCGGGGTGACCACGACGCCTGGCAGCCCGAAGAGCGGATGCTCGGTGATCGGCTCCTCGGGAAAGACGTCCAGCGCGGCACCCGCCACCTTGCCCGAGCGCAGGCCATCCTCGAGCGCGGCGTGGTCGACCAGCTCACCGCGTGCGCAGTTGACCACGCGCACGCCGTCTCGCATCTGCGCGATCGACTCGGCGTCAAGCCAGTTCGCGGTCTCCGGCGTCTTGGGCAGGTGCAGGGTCACGATGTCTGCGCGCCCGTACAGCTCCGAGGAGCTCTCGGCGCGCTCGACTCCCAGCTCTCGGTAACGCTCCGCCGAGATGAAGGGATCGAACGCGACGACGGTCATCCCGAAGCTCTTGGCGCGCTCGGCCACCAGCTGGCCGATGCGGCCGAAGCCGAGGACCCCGAGCGTCTTGCGGTAGACCTCCACGCCGCCGAACTTCGCGCGCTCCCACTTGCCGCTCGTGAGCGAGCCGTGCGCCTGGGGGACGTTGCGACACAGCGCGAGCATCAGCGCCATCGTGTGCTCGGCGGCCGCGATCACGTTCGACTCCGGCGCGTTCGCCACGATCACGCCGTGCTTGGTGGCCGCGGCGATGTCGATGTTGTCGACGCCGATCCCGGCGCGGCCGATCACCTTTAGGCGCTCGCCGCGCTCGATGATGTCGGCGGTGAGCGTCGTGGCCGAGCGGATGATGATCCCGTCGTAGCCGCCGATGCGCTCGGCCAGGTCGCCGTCGGCCCAATCGGTGCCGATGTCGACGTCGAAGCGCCCGCGCAGAAGCTCGACGCCGGAGTCGGCGATCTTCTCCTTGACGAGTACTCGATGGTTGTCGGTCACGCGGGCGCGCCGACGGGCACGCCGGCCTCGCTGAAGACCCGCTGGGCGGCTCCAACCCCGGCGCCAAGCTCGAGCTCGTGCCCGAGCTCGCGCAGCGACATCTCGAGAGCTGCGATCGAGGTGATGATGTCGAACGCCCCGAAGTAACCGCAGTGGGCGATGCGGACGATCTTGCCCTTGAGCCGGCCCTGACCGCCGGCGATCGTCACACCGAAGCGGTCGCGCATGAGCTTCGGCACCTTCGCGCCCTCGACCCCGTCCGGCATCTTGATCGCCGTGACGACGTTGGCGCCCTCGTCCTCGGGGCCGAAGAGCTCGAGCTCGAGGGCCTTCACGGCCTGGCGCGCGGCACTACCCAGCAACGCATGGCGCGCGTGCACCTGGTCGAGACCCTCGTCGTGGATCATCCCTAGGGCCACGTCGAGTGCCACGAAGAGGCTGACCGCCGGGGTGAACGGGCTGTCGGGCGGGTCCTTGCGCTGGCCCGCCGCGGTGCGATGCCAGTCGAAGTAGTAGCGGCCCCCGCCGTCCTCGGCGGCGCGCGCGAGGGCGCGCTCGGACGGGCTCGCGAAACCGAGGCCCGGCGGGCACATCAACGCCTTCTGAGATCCGCCCACCACGACATCCACGCCCCACTCGTCCTGCGGGATCGGCACCGCACCGAGACCGGAGACCGCGTCGACCACGATCAGCGCATCGTGCTCGTGGGCCACCTCCGTGAGCGACCGGATGTCGTTGACGACACCGGTGGACGTCTCCGACAGGGTGGTGAAGACCAGGCTGACCTGCGGGTTCGCGCCGAGGACGCGGTCGAGCTCGGCGGGCTCCACCTTGCTCCCCCACTCGACGTCGAGACGCACCGTCTGCGCGCCGTAGGCATCGCACAGCTCCCCCCAGCGCTCGCCGAACTTCCCGCACGAGGCGACGAGCGCCGGCTCTCCCGGCCGGGTCAGGTTCGCGACGGCCGACTCCATCGCGCCCGAGCCCGACGCGGCGAACGCCAGGACATCGTTCTGGGTCTGGAACACCTGCCGCAATCCGTCGAGGGCGCGCGCGTAGACCTCGATGAAGGCCGGGGCGCGGTGATAGAGGATCGGCTCGGCCATCACCTGCGAGACGCTCGGGGGCAGGGGCGTGGGCCCGGCGGTCATGAGGTACTGCTTGATGAAGGCGTCGCTCACGGGCGGCCGAGAATAGCGGAGCGGCCGGCTTGGTCAGGCGCCGCTCGGTGTGCCCGAGCGCACGCCCAGCCGGACGAGCGCGAGGCCTGCGGAGACCAGCAGCGCGGACTGGAAATCCGGTCCGTCGAAGTTCCTCCGCCTCTCCTGATCGGGGATCTCGAAGTTGTCGATCGCGCCGAGGAGGAGTCCCAGGATGACCACGACGATGATGGCGGCGAGCACGTGCAGGATCACGCCTACGAGACCGGTGATGAAGGCCGCCTGCGACATCCCGCGCCCGCCCGGGAGCTCACCGCGGTCCACCTTCTGCACCCCGATCCGTCCGCAGATCATCCCGGCGATCGAGAGCGGAAGCGAGATGAACCCGATGAAGAAGAAGAACCCAAGCGTGACGACGATCGCCAGCAGGCCAAGCGCCCCGGCGATCGAGCAGACGAGCCCGATGATGCCGAGCACGTTCTCCTTCTTCGCAGGGGGAGCGCCACTCCAGCCGGGGTGCGCGGGGTAGCCGGGCGGCTGTGCCGGCGCCAGCTGCGCGTCCGGCTCCTGCGGGGGCGGGGCTCCCGGCGCCGGAGACTGCGGGCCCGCGTTCGGTGGTGGCGGAGGCCCGGACTCCACGTCAGCCGGCGATGGCTCGCCCGATCGCCGCCGCCACCCTGAGGACCGGAACGAACGTGCTGCTGTCGGTGTCCTCGAGACCCTCCTCGAACCCCTCCTGGAAGTCGTCGGAGAGGATGACGAGGATCCATAGGGCGGTGGCGATGATCGACAGCGGGATGCCGACGATGCCGGTGATGAAAGCCGCCTGCGCGAGACCGCCGTGCTTTCGGGTGTCCCCGCGCTGAATCTTCTGCTTCCCGCGACGGCCGAGGAACACCGCGACAACCGAGCAGGCCAGCGAGATGATCGTCGATAGGCCGAGAGTGAACAGCAGCATGGCGAGCGAGGCCACGCCGCAGACAAAGCCGCCCACTGCCTCGCCGTTGCCCGGCTCCTGCGGCTGGGGCGCCCACGCCTGCGGCGGATAGCCCTGGGGCGGGGGCTGCTGCCAGCCCGTCGGGGACTGAGGCCGCGGCTGCGCCTGCGGCGGCGTGTATTGCGGCGGCTCGGCGGGTTGCTGCTCGTACTTCGGCGCCTGGCTCGACTGGCCGGGTGACTGCGGCCCAACCGGGGCCGTCGGGGGGGCCGGCCCGGCCGGCTGCGGCGGCAGCCAGCCACCGCCCTGACCGGGCTCGCCGGGTGGCGCCGGGGGGTCCTGCTGCACGACGCGACCCTAGCGCACGCGCGGGTGGCTCAGGCGAGCTGAAGGAGCGCCCGACCGAGAGCGATGAGCGTGCTCGTGGCCTCGAACCCCTCCGGGTCGCTCGAGTCGCCGAAGTCGTCGTCGGCCGCCACCGCGAGGATGATGAGGCCGATCCAGAACAGGGCCGCCAGTAGCGACAGGCCGACGCCGACGATCCCGACGATGAAGCCGGCCTGGGCGAGCCCTCGGTTCTGATCGGTCTCCCCCCGCTCGAGCTTCTGCTTTCCCTTGCGCGCGAACACGACGCCGAGGACGGCGAGGACGAGCGTCAGCGGAGCGCCGAGGCCCGACGAGAAGACGAGCAGGACCACCGCGCAGACCGAGAGCACGAAGCCGGCGACGGCGACGTCATTGGCGGGACCCCGCGGCGCCGGCGGATAGACGCCCGGCGGCGGATACCAGGGCTGGCCGGGCGGAGGGTAGGCGCCCGGACCCGGCGGGTATCCCTGGGGCGGCGGTGGCGCTTCGCCCGCCACTCAGAAGTCCCGGTCGATCCAGTCCATCATCGAGCGGAGCTCCTTGCCCTCGCGCTCGATCCGGTGGTTCTGCTGCTCCTCCCGCATCCGCTGGAAGCTCTCCTGGCCCGCCTGGTTCTCGGCGATCCACTCGCGCGCGAACTCACCTGACTGGATCTCGTCGAGGATCTGGCGCATCGCCTGACGGGTCGGCTCGCCGATTACACGCGTGCCGCGCGTCAGGTCGCCGTACTCGGCCGTGTTCGAGATCGAGTAGCGCATGCCGGTGATGCCCTTCTCGTACATGAGGTCGACGATCAGCTTCAGCTCGTGGAGACACTCGAAGTAGGCGAGCCGCGAGTCGTAGCCGGCCTCCACGAGCGTCTCGTACCCGGCGCGCACGAGCTCCGTCACGCCGCCACAGAGGACCGACTGCTCCCCGAAGAGGTCCGTCTCCGTCTCGTCACGGAAGCTCGTCTCGATCACGCCGGCGCGCGTGCAACCGATGCCCTTGGCGTAGGCGAGCACCAGGTCGCGCGCGTTGCCTGAGGCGTCCTGATGCACCGCGATCAGTCCCGGCACACCGTTTCCCTGCTGGTACTGGCGGCGAACCAGGTGACCAGGGCCCTTCGGGGCGACCATGCCCACGTCGACCTCCGCCCCCGGGTCGATCTGCCCGAAGTGAATCGTGAAGCCGTGGGCGAACATGAGCAGGTTGGCGGGGGCGACCCCGTCGCGGACGTCCGACTCCCAGACGGCTCCCTGCTTCTCGTCTGGGAGCAGGACCATCACCACGTCGCCCCGGCTGGCGGCGTCGGCGATGGACACGACCTCCAGGCCCTCACCCTCCGCCTTGGCGACGGAGCTCGAATCCGAGCGAAGGCCGACGACCACGTCGACGCCCGACTCCTTCAGGTTGAGCGCGTGCGCATGGCCCTGCGATCCGAACCCGAGGATCGCGACGGTCTTGCCGTCGAGCCTGCCGAGATCGGCGCCGTCGTCGTAGATCACGGCGTGACTCTAGACGTTGGCGAGGGCGAGCCGAGAGCCGGCCTAGTGGAGGATCTGGTCGCGCAGCAGCTTGCCGGCCGCGTTCCTCGGGAGGCCTCCGACCTGCTCCACGCGCTTAGGGACCTTGTAGGGGGCGAGGCGCTCACGGCAGTGGGCGATCAGCTCGGCCTCCGTGGCCGGCTCGCGCAGCACGACGAACGCCGACACGGCCTCCCCCCACCCGCTGTCGGGCGACCCGACCACTCCGGCGTCGGCGACCGCCGGGTGGGCCGACAGCGCCTCCTCGACCTCCGCCGGGGAGACGTTCTCGCCGCCGGTGACGATGACGTCCTTCAGCCGACCCTCGACGCGCAGGAGGCCGTCATCGTCGAGCTGTCCGGTGTCGCCCGTGTGAAGCCAGCCGTCATGCGCCATCGCCCCCGGCGCGACCATCGGCCCGCGCACGAGGATCTCACCGTTAGCCGCGATCCGGATCCCGACGCCGGGCAGCGGGCGAGCGGCGGCCGTGCGGGCCGAGATCGCTTCGTCCGGCGCGACCGTCGCCACCTGGGACGCGGTCTCGGTCATCCCGTAGGTCGGCACCACGGGAAGCTTCCGGTCCCTGGCCCACTCGATGAGATCCGACGGGATCGGTCCTCCGCCGAGGAGCGCCGCCCTGAGTCGAGGCGCTCGGGTAAAGCCGGTGTCGCGCAGGCGTCGGAGCATGGTCGGTACGAGCGATACGAGCGTGACGGTGCCGTCACCCAGGGCTTCCGCCACCGCGTCCTCGTCGAAGCGCTCGTGGAGTACTGCCGTCGTGCCGTAGACGGCCGAGCGGAGCACGATCGCCAACCCGCCGACGTGGAACAACGGCAGGACGCAGAGCCATTGATCGTCCGGCGCCACGCCGAGGTTCCATGCCGAGGCGATCGCCCCGGCGGCATGGTTTCTGTAGGTGAGCTCGACCGGCTTCGGCCGCGCCGAGGTTCCGGAGGTGAAGAGCAGCGTCTGGGTGGCCGCGGGCTCGACGGTCCCGCTGAGGGCGACGTCCGCCTCCTCGCCGGTGAGCGCCTCGTCCACGACCAGCCGGACATCGACGTCCGCGATTTGGAGTCGCCGCTCACCGGTCGTGAGGCGCGTGTTCAGCGGCACCAGCACCGCGCCGAGCTTTGGTAGCGAATGGACGAGCTCGACGAACTCGGCGCCGGCCCCCAGGGTCGTGGCGACGCGGTCGCCCGGCCGCACTCCGAGCGCCGCGAGCCGGCGTGCCGTGGCGGCCGCTCGCGCTTCGAGCCCGGCGTATGAGATGGCTCGCCCTCCGGCCACCAGCGCGGGTCGATCGGCATGGGTGCGGGCACGAAGGGTCAGCCAATCGTCCAAGCGAACTATCGTAGGTTGCATGGCCTCCGAGCCCGCGATCCGGCCCGCGGTCGAGTGGCAGCCCGCCGCCGACTACCGCGACATCCGCTACGAGCTGTCGGGCGACGGGATCGCGAAGATCACGATCGACCGCCCGGAGGTGCGAAACGCGTTTCGGCCGCAGACGCTATTCGAGCTCGCGGACGCCTTCGACAGGGCGCGCGACGACACGGATGTCGGGGTGATCGTGCTAACCGGCGAGGGACCCTTGGCGTTCTGCTCCGGAGGCGACCAGAGGGTCCGCGGTGACGATGGCTACATCGGGGACGACGCAGTGGCCCAGCGGGGCGTCGGGCGGCTGAACGTCCTCGACCTGCAGGTGCAGATCCGCCGGACGCCGAAGCCGGTCGTGGCGATGGTGGCCGGCTATGCGATCGGCGGCGGCCATGTGCTTCACATCGTGTGTGACCTGACGATCGCCGCGGACAACGCCCGCTTCGGTCAGACCGGTCCCAAGGTGGGCTCGTTCGACGGCGGCTACGGCTCGGGGCTGCTCGCGCGTCAGGTCGGGCAGAAGCGCGCTCGCGAGATCTGGTTCCTCTGCCGCGAGTACGACGCACAGCAGGCGCTCGAGATGGGCCTCGTCAATCAGGTCGTGCCGCTCGAGCGGCTGGAGGAGGAGACGGTGGCCTACTCCCGCGAGATGCTCCGCCACTCGCCGCTCGCGCTGCGGATGCTCAAAGCGTCGATGAACGCCGCGGACGACGGCCTCGCCGGCATCCAGCAGCTGGCCGGTGACGCCACGCTGCTCTTCTACATGAGCGAGGAGGCCCAGGAGGGCCGAGACGCATACGTGGAGCGGCGCCCGCCGGACTTCGGGCAGTTCCCGAAGCGACCTTGACGGCCGTCTCGCGCGAGGTCGCGGCGCTGAGCCCGCTTCGGCTCTGGGCGACCGCCGCGCGGCCGCGAACGCTGCCGGCGGCGATCGCCCCAGTCGGCGTCGGCACCGCGCTGGCGGGAACGGAGGGCGTCATCCGGCCGCTTGCGTTCGTGGCGGCACTGATAGGGAGCGTCTTCATCCAGATCGGCACCAACCTGTCGAATGACTACTCGGATGCCCGCCGCGGGGCAGACACGGAGGACCGTCTCGGCCCGGTCCGTGTGACGGCCGGGGGGTTGCTGCCCCCGAGGCGGGTGCTCGTGGGCACCTACGTGGCGTTCGGCGTTGCGCTGGCGGCCGGTCTCTACCTCACGGTCATCGCGGGGATCGAGCTCTTGATCGTGGGCCTCGTCTCGATCCTCGCGGGCGTGCTCTACACCGGCGGGCCACGGCCCTATGGGTACGAGGGACTCGGGGAGCTGTTCGTCTTCCTCTTCTTCGGCGTGGTCGCCGTGGGTGGCTCCTACTTCGTGCAGACCGAGGAGCTGCGCTGGGAGGCGCTGGCACTAGCCGTGCCGGTCGGCCTGCTCGCCGCCGCCGTGCTCGTCGTCAACAACGTCCGCGACATCGACACCGACCGCCGCGCGGGCAAGCGCACGCTGGCGGTGAAGCTCGGCCGCGACCGCGCCCGGACGCTGTTCACGGCGATGCTCGCTCTGGCGTTCATCGCGCCCGCCGCGACCTGGCTGACGGGCGGGCTCTCCGCTTGGGTCCTTCTCACCGTCCTCGCGCTGCCGGTCGGCGTTCGCCTGAGCCGCACGGTCTCGTCCCGCACGGACGGCCCGGCGCTCAACGCGGCGCTCGCCGGAACCGGCATGCTGCTCGCCGTCTTCTCCCTCCTCCTCGCCATCGGAGTGCTTCTCTCGTGAGGCGAACGATCAAGCGGCTGTCGATCCCGTTCCGCGAGCCGTTTGCGACGGCCGCTGGAGTCGTGGCCGCACGAGAGCTGCTCCTGCTCCGCTTGGAGGACGACGACGGCGCCGTGGGCCACGGCGAGGCGGCGCCCTTCGAACCCTACGACGGGGTCTCGATCGACGAAGCGGCAGCGGCACTGCGCGACGGGCGAGCGGCGGGCGGGGACGGGCGCGCGCCGCCACAGGCGCAAGCGGCCGAGGAGCTCGCGCGACTCGACCTGGCGGCCCGACGCGCGGGTCGCCCGATCGGCGAGCCGGGGGCCGACGCGATCGTGGTCAACCGAACGCTGCCCGCGGGCCCGCCCGACGAGGTGGCGGCGCGCGCGGAGGAGGGCCTGCGAGCCGGCTACTCGTGCTTCAAGGTCAAGGTGGGGCTCCCCGACGACGAGCAGCGGGTCGCGGCCGTGAGAGAGGTCATCGGACCATGGCCCGCCCTGCGGATCGACGCGAACGGCGCCTGGGACGTGGACGAGGCGGTCGCCACGACCCGCGCTCTCGCTCCGTATGACGTCCAGCTGGTGGAGCAGCCGTGCCGAACGCTCGAGGAGCTCGCCGCGGTGCGGGCGGCGGTCGAGCCGCCCGTGGCCGCGGACGAGCCGATCGCCTCGGCAGCCGACGTGGAGCGGGCCGCGACGGTCGGGGCGTGCGACGCCGTGAACGTGAAGGTCGCCGGGAGCGGCGGGTTCGGGGCCGCGCGTGACGCCCTGAGGGCGGCGCGGGAGCACGGTCTCGACGCGTTCCTCTCGAGCACGCTCGACGGTCCGTGGGGCATCGCGGCCGCCCTCCAGCTGGCCGCCGCCGAGGGAGTGTCGCTCGCGTGCGGGCTCGCGACTCTCGAGCTCTTCGATGCGCGGCTGGCGCGAGCCATTCCGCCGCCCGAGCGCGGGCTACTGGCCGTCCCCCAGGGCCCGGGGCTCGGAGTCGCCGCCGACGAGGCCGCCCTGAGCGAGGTGCTCGTCGAGGAACTCGTCTAGCGCGGTGGCAAACCGCTCGGGTGCCTCGAGCTGCGGCGCGTGCCCCGTTCCCGGGATCAACCTCACGCGTGCCGCCGGCATCAGCTTCGCCATTCGAGCGGCCGCGTCGGCGTACTTGCGGTCGAGCTCGCCGGCCACGGCCAGCGCGGGACATGCGATCTCACCCATCCGGTGCCAGACGGGAGGCACGACGCCCTGACCGGCGGTCCGGAGCAGTGAAGCCAGCTCGCCCGGATCGTGCGAAAGGCGAGCCGCACGCTGGGCACCGCGAAGCTTTCGGCTCTGACTGGCGAAGATCGGCGACCACTCCCATCGCGAAACGATCTCGTCGATCGGTCGCCCCTCCATCCAGGCGGCCAGCGCCTCGTCGAACGAGCGGCGCGCTCCGCGCGCGGCATCGTCCTCGATCCCCGCGTTGCCTCCGACCAGCACCAGCGCCGCCAGCCGATCCGGCTCGTGAAGCGCGGCGTGAAGTGCCAGCCGGGCGCCCAACGAGTACCCGACCAGCGCCGCGCCCCTCGGCGTACCGGTGAGGATCTCCTCGAGGCGCGCCTCGAAGGTCGACCCGCGTGGATCGAGGCAGACGCTCCGATAGCGTTCCCCGAGCCGCTCGGCCACGGGCCTCCAGGCCTCGCCCCGCTGCATGAAGCCCGGCACGAAGACGACCGCGGGCGCTCGATCGCGACCCATAGCCCGATGATCCCAGCCAACCGGACCTTCGCCCCGCTTCGAGCGTTCGTCGACGAGCTGGCTCGCTGTGGAGTGCAGCACGCGGTCACGTCGCCGGGGTCCCGTAATGCGCCGATTCTCCTCACGTTGGCGGACGAGGAGCGGATCCGCTCCCTGTCGGTGCTCGACGAGCGGTCGGCGGGGTTCTTGGCGCTCGGCGCGGCCAAGGCGACTCGACGGCCGGTCATCGTGACCTGCACGTCGGGGACCGCCGCCGCGAACCTCCTGCCGGCGGTGATCGAGGCGCACGAGGCGCGGGTGCCGCTGATCGTGCTGACCGCCGATCGGCCTCCCGAGCTTCGGGATGTGGGCGCAGGGCAGGCGATCGACCAGGTGAAGCTCTACGGAACGGCGGCCAAGTGGTTCGTGGAGGTCGGAAATCACGAGCCCGGTCGCGCGACCGCGATCCACTATCGATCGCTCGCGTGCCGGGCGTACTTCACGGCCGCCGGTGGGCGCCCGGGGGCGGTTCACCTGAACCTCCCGCTGCGCGAGCCGCTCGCGCCCGTGGAGGAGCGGGTTGACCCCGGTATATGGGCGGGAAGACCGGACGGTCGTCCATGGGTGGAGCATCGCGAGCCGCCGCGCGAGCCCGGCGCGGCGATCGTCGGCAAGCTCGCGGGCGAGGCGGCGGGACGGGCGCGCGGCGTGCTCGTCTGCGGCTCGACGGCGGAGGACCTCGCAGCACCGGCCGCGAGGCTCGCGGCCGCCACCGGCTGGCCGCTCCTCGCCGACCCGACCTCCGGGGTGCGCTGCGGCAGGCACGACCGCTCCCACGTGATCGCGCACTACGACGCGCTTCTCCGCAGCGAGCGCTTCGCCGGCGCGCACCGGCCGGACATCGTGTTCCGGCTCGGCGACACCCCTACCTCGAAGCCGCTGCGCGCGTGGCTCGAGCGGTCGCCGCAGGTCGTCATCGATCCTCACTCCACGTGGCACGAGCCGACCCGCGCCGCGCCGACGATCGTGGCGGCCGACGCGACGCTCACCTGCACCGCGCTGGCCGATGAGCTGGAGCGCGTCCAAGCGGCGCCGGATCGAGCGTGGGCCACGTCATGGCGAGCGGCCGACGGCGTGGTGGCCGACGCGCTAGCGGCGGCGCCCGACCCCTTCGAGCCGAAGGTCTACGCGGCCCTGGCTCCGGCGCTGCCCGACCACGCCACCCTCTGGCTGAGCTCGTCGATGCCGGTTCGCGACGTGGAGACCTTCTTCCCGCAGACGGCGACGCCGCTGCGGTTCCTCTCGAACCGCGGTGCCAACGGCATCGATGGGGTCGTCTCCTCAGCGGCGGGCGCCGGCGCGACGGGGGGCCCCTGCTACCTCCTGATCGGCGAGCTGGCCCTGTTGCACGACCTGGGTGGATTGCTTGCCAGCCGCCGCCAGGGAGTGGAGCTGACGATCGTCTGCGTGAACAACGGCGGCGGCGGCATCTTCGACTTCCTGCCCGTGGCCGACAGCGCCGCCCGCGAGGCCTATGAGGAGCACATCGCCACCCCGAGCGGCGTGGACCTGGCACGCGTCGCCGCCATGGCCGACATTCCGCACACCACCGCCACGAGCCCAGCCGAGGTATGCGAGGCCGCCGCCCGGCCGGGCCTCGTGGAGGTGCGCACGGATCGCGCCGAGAGCGTGGCGCTGCACCGTCGGGTCTTCGCACAGGTTCGAGAGGCACTCGGGGACGCATAGGCGCTGCTCGCGATACGGTCCCGGACGTGCCCGGATGGCTGCTGCTCACCCTCGCTATCGCAACCGAGGTGGTGGGCACGGTGGCGCTTCGCGCCAGCGACGGCTTCACGCGCCTCGCGCCGGCGCTCGTGGTCGTCGTGGGCTATGCGCTCTCGTTCTACTTCCTGGCGCTGACCCTCAAGCAGATCTCGCTCGGGGTGACCTACGCCGTGTGGGCCGGCGCCGGCACCGCTGCGATCGCGTTGATCGGCATCCTCGCCCTCGACGAGGGCGCTGGGGTGCTGAAGCTGGCTAGCCTGGCGCTGATCATCGCGGGGGTCATCGGGCTCAACCTCGCCGGCGCGCACTAACGCTCGCGCGGCCCGGAGGGCACGTCAAGTGACTTCGGTCAGCCCGCCGCTCTTCACGTCGTACACGAAGCCGCGCACGTCGTCCTTCTTCGGGATGAAGGGGCTCTCCTTGATGCGCCGGATCGAGTCGCGAACATTGTCCTCGAGGTCGGTGAACGTCCGCGCCTGCCATTCCGGACGCTGGCCGGTGGCCTCCTCGAGCTGCTGGGCGAACTGATCGTCGGTGAACGTGAGCATCCCGCAATCGGTGTGGTGGATCAGCACGATCTCGGAGGTGCCGAGGAGGTTCTGGGAGATCGCGAGCGACCTGATCTCGTCGTCGGTGATCACCCCGCCGGCGTTGCGGATCACGTGCGCGTCTCCTTCGCTGAGGCCGAGGAGCCCGTAGGGATTGAGCCGCGCGTCCATGCAGGCGACCACCGCGACGCCCTTCCCGGGCGGCATCGGCAGGTCAGCCTTGTCGAAGCCGGCGGCGTATGACTCGGCGTTCTGAAGCAGCTCGTCGGTGGTGCTCATCTGGGGCTCCCCTGATCGCGTTCGGCGTTGAGCCGACGATACTAGCCAGACATGGTCGGCTTTCCCGCCTTTAGGTGAGGAGCGGCAGCAGCGCCTGCAGCTTGACCTCCGTCTCGGCGAGCTCCTCGGCGGGGACGGAGTCCCGAACGATCCCGTCGCCGGCGAAGAGGTGGGCGACGTTCCCCCGCAGCAGCGCGCAACGCAGCGCCACGCAGAACTCGCCGTCCTCCGACAGGTCGGTCCACCCGACCGGCCCGGCGTACCAGCCGCGGTCGAGTCCCTCGAGCGCCGGGATCAGCGGCTCGGCGATCCGCCACGGCTCGCCGCCCACGGCCGGCGTCGGGTGGAGGAGCTCCGCCAGCTCGAGGGCCGACAGCGGCTCCGCCAGCTGGGCGCGGATCGGCGTGGCCAGGTGCTGGACGTTGTGCACCTTTACGAGCGCGGGCTCCTCGGCGGCGGCGACCCACACGCTGACCGGTCGCAGGGTCCGCTCGATGCGGCGCGCCACGATCGCCTGCTCCTCTCGGTCCTTCGCGCTGCGCAGCAGCGCCTCGCCGAGATGCGTGTCCACCGCCGGGTCCGCGCTTCGGCGCGCGGTGCCGGCGAGCGCGACGGATTGCGCACGGGCGCCGTCGCGGCGCACGAGCAGCTCCGGGCTCGCGCCCACGAACGAGAGCTCCGGCGTGCCGACCAGGTAGCAGTAGCAGGCCGGAAACACGGCGCGGAGCCGTCGAGCACAGGCGCCGGGTCGATCGCACGCGGTAGGTGAACGCGGACCTCGCGGGCGAGCACCACCTTGCTCAGCTCCCCGCGAGCGATGCGCTCGATCGCTCGCGCGACCGCGGCCTCGTAATGGGACGGCGGCGATGCCCCCGAGACGCGGGCAAGGGGCAACCGGATCGGGATCCATGAGCGGCATTCCCTCTGGCCGAAGCGATTCGAGGCGTTGGTCCAGGCGACCGACCAGGGCGTCGGGCGATTCATCGCCGTTCACCGACAGCGTGACCGTCAGGCGCGCCTCCCCTCCCTGCCGTGCGAACGCGACCTCCGGCATCACGAGCTGCGTCGGTGCCAGCGAGGACCAGTCGGGCGTCGCCCCCCGTCGGGCGCGAAGGAGAAGCCTCCCACCCAGACAGGCCCCGCGGCGGGCGGCCGGCCCGCGTCCTCGCGGAGCCCACCCGCCAGCGCCCCGGCAGCCGCCCTTCGACAGGCGGCCACGGCGTCGGCGAACCGCGTCGGGCCGCGTGCCTCCACGACGACGGCCTGGCCGAGGGATGCAAGCGCGAACCCGTCGCGGTCCGGCTGCTCGAGGCAGAAGAACCGGTCGTCGTCTCGCCTGGCGCGAACGACGCAGGCGGAGAGATCGATCTCGGCCGGCACCGGAACGGTCACGCTCGCCAGAACGGATCGGCGCTCCACCCGAGCGCGTCTCAGGGCCGCCCCGTCGAGGCGGCGCATCAAGACCTCGCGGGCATCGCCCTCGAGCCGGAACGGTCCCCGCCGGCTCGAGTCGCCTGGGCCATCCGGTGGCTAGGTCGCCGAGCGGCCGCGGGAGACGGCGATCTCCCCCGTGCGGACCATCTCGATCAGCCCGAAGGGCCGGATCATCTGCTCGAACGCCTCGATCTTGTCGTCGGTGCCCGTGACCTCGACCGTCATCGAGCGCTTGGAGACGTCGATCACCTTGCCGCGAAAGATGTCGGTGAACTGCATCACCTGTGCCCGGGCGTCGGCGTCGGCGGCGATCTTGAAGAGAGCGAGCTCCCGGGCCACCGTGTCGCTCGGCTCGAGATCGCGGATCTTGATCACGTTGATCAGCTTGTGCAGCTGCTTGGTCACCTGGTCGATCGGGTGCATCGCGCCGTCGAGGGTCAGCGTGATGCGCGAGATCGTCGGGTCGTCGGTCGGACCGACCGCGAGAGTCTGGATGTTGAAGGCGCGCCGCGCGAACAGCCCGGCGACGCGCGCTAGGACGCCCGGCTTGTTCTCGACGAGGATGGACAGGATGTGGCGGCGGCCGGTGTGGATCCCCCCTGAGACCTGGAGGTCTTGCAGATCGAGGACTTCTTTTGTGCCGGGCTCGCCCATTTGGTCAGTTGACAGTTGACAGTTGACAGTTCAACGGCAGAAGGTCGGGCCAGAACGCGGTCGGATAGGCGAGGCCGCGAAAACCGGAGGTTTGCAGGGGTCTCGTCATCCCACCATGTCGCGGGCGGCTTGTCCCGCGGGGATCATCGGGTAGCAGTTCTCTTCCTTCGACACCTGCACGTCCAGCACGACGGGGCCGTCGGCCTCGAGAGCGGCCTTCATCTGATCCACCAGCTCGCCTTTCTGGGTGGCGCGCATCCCCACGGCGCCGTACGCCTCGGCGAGCTTGACCCAGTCGGGGCTCGTGCCCATGTCTACGCCGGAGTAGCGGCCGTCCCAGAAAAGCTCCTGCCACTGGCGGACCATGCCGAGGTAGCCGTTGTTCATGATGAAGACCTTCACCGGGATCTTCTCCGTGACGCACGTGGCCAGCTCCTGCGAGGTCATCTGGAGCGAGCCGTCCCCCGCCAGGCAGACCACGGTGTCGTCCGGCTGTCCGATCTGAGCGCCGAGCGCGGACGGGAGCCCGAAGCCCATGGTGCCGAGCCCGCCCGAGTTGATCCACCGGCGAGGCTTGGTGAAGTGGTAGTACTGCGCGCACCACATCTGGTGCTGGCCCACGTCGGAGGTAACGATCGCGTCGCCGTTCGTGGCCTCGTACATCGCCTCGACCATGTACTGCGGCTTGATCTCCGCGTCGTCGGAGTCCTCGTAGCCGAGCGGGTGCTTGTCGCGCCAGCCGCGAATCCGCTCCCACCAGCCGTCGAGGCGCGAGCCGTCGGTTTCGAGCGCGCGGTACTCGCGGGTCAGCTTGGGGAGGATGCTCTTCGCGTCGCCCACGATCGGGATGTGCGCCGGCACGTTCTTCGAGATCTCGGCCGGGTCGACGTCGATGTGGATGAACTTCGCGCGCGGTGCGAACTCGGACAGCTTCCCGGTGATGCGATCGTCGAAGCGGGCGCCGATCGCCACGATCAGATCCGCCTCGTCCATCGCGTAGTTCGCGGAGCGCGTGCCGTGCATGCCGAGCATGCCGAGCCACTGGTCGTGCGGGGCGGGGAACGCGCCGAGTCCCATCACCGTGCACGTGACGGGGAAGCGGTCCGAGGTGCAGAGATCCGTGAGCTCCTTGGCGGCGTTCGCGTTGACCACGCCGCCGCCGGCGTAGATCACCGGCCGGCGCGCGTTCGCGAGCGCCTTCGCGGCCAGCCGGATCTGCTTCACGTTGCCCTCGGTCGTCGGCCGGTAGCCGGGAAGCGAGACGCCGTCCACCGGCTCGTACTGGATGTCTGCGCGAGAGAGGTCCTGCGGGACGTCGACGAGCACCGGTCCCGGCCGCCCCGTTCGAGCGATGTGGAAGGCCTCGTGGATCGCGCGCGGAATCTCGCGCGGGTCCTGGATCATGATCGAGTGCTTGACGATCGGCATCGTGATGCCGGTCGTGTCGGCCTCCTGGAAGCCGTCGGTCCCGATCAGCTCCGTGCGCACCTGACCCGTCAGGAAGACCGTGGGGACCGAGTCCAGCATCGCGTCCGCGATCGGGGTTACCAGGTTCGTGGCACCGGGGCCGGAGGTGGCAAGCGCAACTCCCACCCGGCCCGAAGCCTTCGCGTAGCCCTCGGCCGCGTGGCCCGCTCCCTGCTCGTGGCGACAGAGGACGTGACGGATGCCGCCGTCGTAGAGCGCGTCGTAGGTAGGCAGGTTCGCGCCGCCCGGGATCCCGAACACGGCCTCGACGCCCTCGGCCTTGAGGCTTTCGATGATGGCGTCGACCGCTCGCATGCGCTGCTCTCGTTCGGGGACCGTCGAAGGGGCGGCCCGCTAGCGGGCCGCCGGACGGCCAGTCTACCAGCGGTTTTTCCGCCCCCCGAGCGGGCTGCGACGGCTCAGCTCAAGTGTCCTGCGGTGCCGGCCGGGACGGGTGCGTCCGGATAGTCGAGGTCCCGGCCGCAGGTCATGCACACCTGCTCGTGCAGCTTCACGACGCGGCCGCACTGCTCACACCGGCGCTGCGGCTCGGCGTGCTCGAAGCGGTAGACGATCGCTGCGATCGTGCCGAACAGGGGCACGCAGAAGCCGATGAGAAACCACAGGAAGAAGGAGCTTCCCTTGATCTTGCCGATCACGCCCGCGGAGAGCCCGAAGAAGAAGAGGATCACCAGGAGCTCCACGCTGGGTCCCTACAGGGTCCGGACCGCCCAGACGATCGCGAGCACCGCGATCACGGCGACGATCAGCCACGCGACCGACGCGATCACGCCGACGACGAACTTGAATATGACGAAGGCGGCCGCGAGCAGGACGGCGATGGCCAGGGCCTTCTTGCCGAGGTTTCGTGCGGCTTGGCCCACGCCCTTAGTGTCGCAGAGGGAGTTCCGGTGCTTCTCTTTCCGGGGCTCGCTCGGGCTTCGCCCTCGCTACACGCCCCTGCAAGGGAGCACCTTCGCCTCCTCCCGGCGACTACGGGGTGCAAGCCTCCACAACTGCTTGTCGCGCACGCTCCGCGGCCGCCGCGGAAGCGTTCGCAAGCGGCATGCGCACCTGCGGCGTTGCAATCCGACCTTCGGCGTGTAGCGCTGCCTTGATGACCGCGGGGCTAGGCTCGGCGAAGAGCGCCTGCACTAGGGGCAACAGGGCCTCGGCATGGAGACGGCCTTCGTCGAGCCAACCCCGCAGCCCGCATTCGATCATCTCGACGAAGCGGCGGGTGCACAAGTGCGAGGAGGCGGCGATAGCACCGGCGCCACCCATCAGCACGAGTGGGAACAGAAACGGGTCATCGCCTCCCAGCACGGCGAAGCGGTTGGCGGCCCTGGCGAGCAGGGTCAACGTGTCGGCGTCGATGCCGCCGACCGCTTGCTTGACTCCCGCTACGTTGTCGATCTCCGACAGCTCCAGCAGCGCGTCCGCACCGAGCCCTCGCCCCGTCCGGTAGGGGATGTTGTAGACCAGAAGCGGCACGGGGGAGCGCTCCGCGACGACTTCGAAGTGGCGCACGATCGCCCGCTCAGAAGGCCGGACGTAGTACGGGACGACAGCAAGCGATGCGCGCACTTCGGGGACGGCGGCGAGCGCCTCGTGCCTGGCGATCGTCGTGCGCGTGTCGTTCGTGCCTGCCCCGACGACCAGGACCGCGTCCTGCTCGCCGCAGACGCGCGCGCACGTTGCCAGGACCGCTTCGCGCTCGGCCTCCTGGAGTGAAGTCGGCTCACCAGTGGTCGCGAGCGCCACGACACCCCGGACGCCTTCGCGGAGAACCTCTTCTGCTAGGGACTCGAGGGCGCCGAGGTCGAGCTTTCCCTCCTCATCGAACGGCGTCACCAGGGGCACCAGGACACCGGCTGGTCGGAACCCGCTCGCCATGAAGCCGCGAGGCTAGCGGTCCTCCCCGTCGGGAGTGCTCCGTCTCCAGGGGAGCCGGGCTAGAGAAGGTGCGGCGGTCGTGTGGGTGCGTAGCGATCGAGACCGGGGAGCGGAACGCTGCACAGCACCCAACTCGGCCAGTGGACATGAAGCCAGCCCGCGGAGGCGCCGGAGGAGCCACCAGCTGATCGTCGTCGAGAAGACGCTCAGGAACTCCGGCTCCTGCGCTTTCGCCACGCGGTCGAGCGCCGCGAGCATAACCGGCACGAGGTCCTTAGGCCACGCGCCCACGGCCGGCCCGATCTCCGCCTCGCCGCTCACCCAGCAGAGCTTCGGTGGCCAGCCTCGCTCTCCTCGTCGAGCCTCGCCAGGCAAGTTCGGTCGCGCCCGAAGAACTCGTGGAGCCGCGGTCGCTGGTGCCCGATGGCCGCCGGCTCGAGCGCTTCCACTCGGCCACCGCCCGATCCGCTTTGAGCACATGGACGGATGCGGCGTCCATGGCGTCCGGCTCGTTCGATCGCGCCTCGAGGTAGGTCTCGGTCCGCTGGCGAAGGTGCCAGTGCCCGGTGATCGGCATGACGCCGAAGTCGGTGTAGAGGCTGAGATCGGCGGGCGCCCCGGCGGCGATGACTATGCGGGCCAGCTCCGGCGTGGGATCCCCGGCCAGCAGCGCTCGAGGAGCGCACGACCGATTCCGCCGGCCTGGTGCTCGGGCCGATCATCAGCTCCGTGAGCTCCTCCATCCCGCCGAAGCGCACGGTGCGGGCGTACCCGACGGGCCCTCGGCGTCCTCGCAGATGTAGTACTGCCCGTCGGGCTGAGCGGCCATGAACTCGATCAGGCCGCGCGCTGGCGAAGCCAGTTGGCGCCCGGTCCCGGTCGCTCGGCTCTCTTCCGGAGGAGCACGATCGCGTGGCGGGCCGCAACGTCGTAGGTCGCGCGCGCTCGGATAGGTCGAAGGTGGCCGCGAGGTCGCGGCCGTGCCTTCGCGAAACGAGAAGACCGACGGTCGACACGCGGCCCGAGTCTGCAGGCGAGTCGTCCGGCAGCTCGGTCTGATCGATCCGGGGGCTCGGCGTCTCGAGATAGCCCTCCAGCGAGGCCGGATGGCCAAGCTGACCAGGCTTCCGCGAGAGCCGCGCCCGAAGAAAGGCCGACCGTCCAATCGGTCATCAGCCAGCACCGCTCGCTGCCCGGCATCATTAGGAGGTGGTAGGTGCGCGCCGCAAGCCGGGTGAAGCCGCGTAGCTTGACGCCAAACATCATCGCCACCGCCTTGTGGCGGCCATATCCACGAAGACGCCGAGGGTCTTGTATCGGAACCGCCGCAACCGCCCGCCGGCGAGCGTCGCCGGCCACGTTGTCGGCGGCCACGACGGCCCTGGCGCATCGCGTGCTGCGCGGTCGGTGGGCACGGCTCGGCGCCCCCCTTTGCGGATCGGGCACCGCCGCGGCGTCCGATCGCGGACGTTGTCCTGACCCGCTGCCAGCGTCGTCTCGTCGACATCGATGCGCTGGTGGTCGTCCAGCTTCAATCCAAGCTCGCGCACCACGCCCGGCGGCTTGACCCCCGCCGTCCAGCAGACGGTCCGGGTAGGGATCGTCTCGCCCGTCGAGCCTGGCCGATGCTTCGTCGATCGCATCGAGCCGGGTCCCGGTCGGATCTCAGTTCCCGCGCGCGCGGAGCTCGCGCGTGGCGAAGTCGGCCAGGCTGGGGGCGATCTCCGGCATCACCCGGTCGAGCGCCTCGACGAGGATCCAGCAGGTGCCGTCGAGCCGGCGGCGCGGATAGCGGTCGATCACGTCGGCCACGTAGTCCTGGAGCTCGGCGATGCCCTCGAGGCCCGCGTAGCCTGCTCCCACGAACACGAACGTCAGGTACTCGCGGCGCTGGTCGCGGTCATCGAGCGATTCGGCGATCTCCAGATTGACCGGCGCCCGGTTGCGCAGCGCGATGGCATCGGCGATCGTCTTGAACCCGGGCCGTGCCGAGCAGGCCCCGGCACGAGCAGGACCCCGCGATACCGAGCCGAACGCGACGATCAACTGGTCGTATCGGAGCGCCTCCTCGCGCCCGTCGATCGTCGTCAGGCTGACCTGCGACAGGGCCGGATCGGCGCCGGTGACCCTTCCAAGGATGATGTCCGTGCGGCTGAGCTCCTCGCGAATCGGCACCACGACGTGCCTCGGCTCGAGCGTGCCGGCGGCGGCTCCCGGCAGAAGCGGGGTATACAGCAGGAAGTTCTCCGCGGTGACGAGCCGGACGCGAGCGCTCTGGTGCGGCAGGACCCGCTCGAGCCGCCGCGCGGCGTAGAAGCCGCCGAACCCGCCACCGGCGATGACGATGTCCCAGGCCACAGTGGCCCGCTGTGTATCACGGAGGTGTCAGCCGCGCGCCCGCGCCGCCGCGCGCGCCGCCGTGAGCGCCGGGCGCATCTCCTTCGGCATGCGGCGACGGATGCGCCACGGCGCACCGGCGAAGGCGTGATTGGCCACGGTCGCGAAGCCGCCCTCGTCGGTGCGCAGCGCGAGCAGGAGATGCGCTACGCGGTCGGAGGGCGGTAGGCGCACCTCGGTCGCGCGGACGCAGTAGCAGTGGACGCGCCGGCCGCCCGGCGCCACCAGAAGGGCGCCGGCCTCGGCGACCAGCCATACACCGAGCTCCCCACGCTCGATGGCGAGGCCGGTTCCGCGCTGGAGCTCGCGCGCTTCATGGCCGAGCAGATCACCGAGCAAACCCTGGGCGACCGGCTCGGTGCGCTCATGTCGCGGGCCCTTCGGCCGGACCACGTTCGTGCCCCTGAAGGCGTAGAGCTCCGGAATGATCCACGCATGGACGAGGCAGGCCACGGCGACGGGAGCCGACAGCGGCTCGAGCGCCACGAGGAGCGCGCCCGCCGCGGCGAAGGGCAGGGTGCTCGCCACCGTCCACAGCGTCCAGGCCTGACCCCAGCGGCGAAGCGAGTGCGCGCTGACGCGGCTGCGCCACGGAACCGATGCCAGCTCCGGTAGAGCGGGCGCCGCGCTCGCCGCGGCCGCTCCCGGAGGCAGCCGGACGGTGGCCACGAAACTACCCTCCGGCGATCGGGCGGCGCATTAGCACGAGCCCGGCGTCGGCCGGCAGCTGCGTGACCTGGGTCGCCCGACCCTCCCCCTCGTCCACCACCGCGATGTAGCCGGCGCCGAGCTCTCGACGAAAGTGCTCGACGGCCCGCTCGTAGCCTGCCTGGTCCTCGACGGTCCACTCGGCGAGCGTCGAGTGGCCGGAAGCGTCCATACGAATCAGTCGTGACATCTGTTCTCTCCTCTCGAGACGCCGGTGCACGGATGTTACGCGTGAGTGGGTTGACAGTTCACAGCTGACAGTTCAGGGGCTGGGCCAGCCGCCCAGGGCGGCGCTGTCGCTGTAACTGTCAACCGTCAACTGTCAACCGTTGCCTGATCATCCGCTGAACCTCCCCCCCATCCGCCCGTCCCTTCGTCTCCCGCATCACCGCCCCGACGATCGCGCCGATCGCCTTCTCGTTGCCGCTCCTTATCTGCTCGACCGCGGCGGCGTTCTGCTCGATCGCCCCGTCGACTATCGCGCCGAGCTCATCGGCGGCGGCCATGCCGAGGCCGCGCTCGACGATCAGCGCCTCGGGGTCGCCACCGTCGATCGCCATGACGTCGAGCACCTGCTTCGCCGCCGACTGTGAGACGGCCTTGGCCGAGACCATGCCGGCGAGCTTCGCCAGTGCCTCGGGCGTGACGGGCGACTCGGTCGGCTCCGTGTCACCCAGCCGCGGCACCAGCTCGACCGTCACCCAGCTCGCGAGCGCCCGCGGCCCCGCAACGGCACCGTCCCCACCACCGTTCGCCGCCGCCACGGCCGCCTCGAAGAAGTCTCCGAGCTCGCCGCGGAACGCGAGCAGCCGGGCGGTTTCGGGCGCGAGCTCCAGGTCGCGCTCAAGGCGCTCGGCGCGGGCGGCAGGCAGCTCGGGGAGCGCGTCGTCGGCCCGCGAGAGCATCGCCTCGGTCGGCGCCAGCGGAACGAGGTCCGGCTCCGGGAAGTAGCGGTAGTCGTGTGCCTCCTCCTTCGAGCGCAGCGAGCTTATGTCGCCCGTGACCGGGTCGAAGTGGAGCGTCTCCTGCGTCACCGTGCCCCCGCCTCTGACGACCTGCTCCTGGCGCGCGATCTCGGCGTCGATTCCGCGCTGGAGGAAGCGGAACGAGTTCATATTCTTCAACTCCGCCTTCGTGCCGAGCGTCGCCTCCCCGGCTGGCCGGATGGACACGTTGGCGTCACATCGCAGCGACCCCTCCTCCATGTTCACGTCGGAGACCCCCATCCGCCGCAGCGTCGCGCGGAGGAGCCGCAGCCACTCGCTCGCCTCGGCGGCCGAACGGAGGTCGGGCTCGGTGACGATCTCCACGAGCGGCGTGCCGCCGCGGTTGAAGTCGACCACGGACCCGGCCGCGCCGTGGATTCGCCCGGACGCGCCCGCGTGGACCAGCTTCGCGGCGTCCTCCTCCAGATGCACGCGATGGATGCGCACGTCGCCGAGCGCGCCGTTTCGGGCGAGCGGAACGTCGTACTGGGAGATCTGGTACCCCTTGGGCAGATCGGGATAGAAGTAGTTCTTCCGGTGAAAGAGAGAGCGCGGGGCGATCTCACAGCCGAGCGCCAGCCCGATCATCAGGGCGAAGTGGACGGCCTGGGCGTTGACCGTCGGAAGCACGCCGGGATGCCCCAGGCAGACGGGACAGGTTCGCGTGTTCGGCTCCTCTCCGAACGACAGGGCACAGCCACAGAACATCTTCGTCCGGGTCGCGAGCTGCACGTGGATCTCGAGCCCGATGACGGGCTCGTAGGGGCGGTCGGCGACCGGCTCAGGCACGCCAGGGCTCCCCGGTGAACCCAACGGCCCGCTCGAGCGCGTGCGCCGCGTCGAGGATGCGCGGCTCGCTGAAGGCCGGACCGGCCAGCTGGATGCCCACCGGGAGGCCGTCGGACAGTCCCCCGGGGATCGAGATCGCCGGAATGCCGGCCAGCGACATCGGCACGGCGCAATAGTCGGAGAGGTACATGGATAGCGGGTCGGATGTCCGCTCCCCGAGCCTGAAGGCGACGCTCGGCGACGTCGGGGTCAGGACGAGATCCACCCGCTCGAACGCCGCGCGGAAGTCCTCCGCGATCTTCGTCCGCACTCGCTGGGCGCGACCGTAGTAGGCCTCGTAGTAGCCGGACGAGAGCGCGTAGGTGCCGAGCATGATGCGCCGCTTGACCTCGTCGCCGAACCCTTCCGCGCGCGTCTCCTCGTAGAGCGAGAGCAGGTCGCCGTCGCCGGCGCGCATCCCGTAGCGCACGCCGTCGTAGCGGGACAGGTTCGCGCTCGCCTCCGCCGGGGCGAGCACGTAATAGGCCGCAAGCCCGTGTGCCGTGTGCGGGAGTGCGATGTCCTCGACCTCACCGCCGAGCTCCTCGATCGTCGTGCGCACGCGGTTGAAGACCTCTAGCACCCCCGGCTCGATCCCCTCGCCGGTGAGCTCGGGCGGGGCGCCGAAACGAACGCCGTCGAGCCGCTCCGCGGTGGGCAACGGCACCTCTGCCGGGTAGTCGAGCGACGTGGAGTCGCAGGGGTCGCACCCGACCATGTGGCGGAAGAGGAGTGCCGCGTCGGTGACATCGCGGGTGAGCGGGCCGCACTGGTCGAGCGACGAGGCGAAGGCGATCATCCCGTAGCGCGAGACGGCGCCGTAGGTGGGCTTGAGCCCGACGATTCCGCACAGGGAGGCCGGCTGGCGCACCGAGCCGCCGGTGTCCGTGCCGATCGCCCATGGCGCCAGGCCTGCGGCCACGGCCGCGGCCGAGCCGCCCGACGATCCCCCGGGCACGCGCTCTCGATCCCAGGGGTTCGCAACCGGCCCGTAGGCCGAGTTCTCGTTGGAGGAGCCCATGGCGAACTCGTCCATGTTCGTCTTGCCCAGCATCGGCGCACCGGCCGCGGCCAGCCGCTCCACCGCCGTGGCGGTGTACGGCGGACGGTAGCCGTGGAGGATGCGCGAGCCCGCGGTGCTCGGGACGCCTTCCACGCAGAAGACGTCCTTGACCGCAAGCGGAACGCCGCCGAGGGGCGCGTCGGCCGGCACGTCCGCCGCGGCCTCGGAGAGCCACAGGAACGCACCGAGGTCCTCGTTTCCGGCGCGCTCCCGATAGAGGTCGAAGAGCTCTGCGCCTGAAAGCTCGCCGGCGGCGATCCGCTCGACGGCGGCCGCCGCGGTGAGACTCAACGCCTCGTCGCTCGCCCGGGCGGCCACGGCTCAGCCCTCGCCGCCGGGACTCGGCACTCCGAAGCCACCGCCGGCCGGCTCCGGCGCCTCGGCGAGCGCTCGGTCGCGCGGGAGGCTCGCTCGCGGCACGTCGTCGCGCAGCACGTTCTCGAGGGGCAGCACGTGTGATGTCGGCTCGACCCCGTCGAGCTGGAGCTCGCCGATCTTCTCGATGTGGTCGAGCACGCTCGACAGCTCGAGCGCCATGCGCTCGACCTCTTCTTCGGAGAGCTTGAGGCGTCCGAGCCGAGCCACGTGCAGGACCTGGTCGCGCTCGATCATCGGACGGATTCTAGGAGCCGCCGAACGGCGTCAGCCGGCGGCGCTGGTACGTGCTCCGTCCGCCGTGGCCGCGCGTTCCTCGCCCTCGTCTTCCCTCGCCGCCCTCGCGGAGCCGAAAGCGAGCGCGGCCAGCGCGATCAGCGCCAGCGGAGCGCCGAGCTTCACCTGCCCCCCCGCCTCCGTGCCGGTGCGGACCACGTCGAGGGCGACCGCGAGGGCCGCGAGCATGGCGAGCGCTGCCACGATCGCCCCGGGCGGGGCGCGGCGCTCGGCCGCCCGCAGCGCGGCCGCCGCCAGTGCGGCGGCGACGCTTGCAAGCACGAGGAGCAGCACGACCAGGTCGAGGGCACCGTCCGGCTGCCATGCGTTGCGCTCCGCCTGCTCCGCCTGGATGCTCGCGTCGCTGCGGATGTCGTTGTCGAACTGTCGCTGCTCCGGTCCCTCCCCCGGCTCCGGCTGCGCGAGCCCCTCGGTGCGACGCGCGTCCTCCCCGGCGTCGCTGCTCCACCAGTCGACCGCCGTGACGAGGAGGAGCAGGAGTGCCGCCACCGCCGCGATCGCGTGCCCGCGCGTCAGTCGGGACATGTTCACGCGGAGCGACCCTCGCGTGGCCCGCCGCCCGGCAACGCCACGAGCTCGGCCTCGGCCCCCCGGCCATCGGGGCTCATCGTCGCCTCGATCCCGGGTCGGGGACGCAGTCCGAAGCCCTCGTCGCGCATGCTGAGCCACGCCCCGAGTGCCACCCCCGCGGCCGCGACGAGGCCCAGGAGCGCGAAGCGCAGCCCGAGTCCGGCGGCCGCCTCGGGAAGATCGAGCATCCGGTAGAGAACCCACGGCAGCGTGAGGGTGCCGATCAGAGCGGTCATGCTCGCCCATGCCGTGGTGATGGCTGTCGTGGCGCCTCCCACCTCTAGGGCCAGCAGCGCGATACCAGCGAGCGCGATGGCGAGAAGCAGCACGTCGAGCGCTCTGAGCGCGGCCCAGCCGCTGATCCCGGCGCCGCCGCCGTACCAGGGCAGGAACAGCGACACGACGAGTGTCGCGCCCGCAACGGCGGCGACGATCTCGCCTATACGCGGCCGGCGCAGCTTCACCGGCTCAGCGTACAGCCGCCGCCACGCCGTGCGCGTCGCTCGAGCGACGCGCGGCTGCGACGGTGTTGGCGAGCAGCATCGCGATCGTCATCGGGCCCACTCCGCCCGGCACCGGCGTGATCGCGCCTGCCCGCGCGGCCACCGGCTGGAAGTCGACATCGCCCACGAGCCCGCTCTCCTCGCGGTTCATGCCCACGTCGATCACCGTCGCACCCTCGCGGACCATGTCGGCCGTGATGAGGCGCGGCACTCCTACGGCGGCCACGAGCACGTCGGCGCGGCGGCAGACCGTCGCGAGGTCACGAGTTCGCGAGTGGCAACTGGTCACCGTGGCGTTGGCGGCGAGCAGAAGCGCCGCCAGCGGACGCCCGACCAGGTCCGAGCGGCCCACCACTACCGCCTCCGCCCCGCTCAGCTCGGTGCCGGACACCTGAAGCAGCTCCATGACGCCCTGGGGCGTGCAGGGCACGAGGCCCGGTCGACCCTTCATCAACAGCCCGGAGTTGATCGGGGTGAGGCCGTCCACGTCCTTGAGCGGGTGAATCAGCGCGGTCATCGCGTCGGCGTCGATCTGAGCGGGGACCGGAAGCTGCAGCAGGATTCCGTGGACCGCATCGTCGGAGTTCAGGCCGCCGAGCACGTCCGCCAGCTCCGCCTGCGTGACGGTCGCCGGCAGCTCGCGGTGAAAGGAGGTCATCCCGGCCTCCGCGCACGCCTTGAGCTTGCCGCGCACGTAGATGTGCGAGGCGGGGTCGTCCCCCACCAGGACCGTGGCAAGGCCCGGTGTGACCCCTCGCTGCGCGGACAGCTCGGCCACCTCCGCCCGAACGCGCTCGCGCACCTGGGCGGCCACGGCCTTGCCGTCGATGATCTTCGCGCCGGCCACCTACGCGCGCTTCTTGAGGGGCGCGTAGTCCACCATCAGCTTGCGCTCGGAGCCGTCGCCCGCGAAGCGCACCGAAACCACTCCTCCGCGCTCGAGGCCGGTCACGACGCCCTCGCCGAGCGCGGCGTGCACCACGTCGTCGCCGACGGCGAACGAGGCGCCCTGGCCCGCCGGCTTTGCCTCCTGCTCAGCACCCCACCGCGTAGTGGACGCCGCCTCGGCGCCGGGCTCGCGGTCGGTGAGCTCGGTCGGGATCTCCTCCAGGAAGCGGCTCGGAAGGTTCCAGTCGCGCGACCCGTAGAGGTTGCGCACCCGCGCGTGCGTGAGGTAGAGCTCGCGCCGCGCGCGGGTGATCCCGACGTAGCAGAGGCGCCGCTCCTCCTCCACGTCGCCGGCCTCGATCGAGCGCATGTGCGGGAAGACGCCGTCCTCGCAGCCGATCATGAAGACGACCGGAAACTCGAGGCCCTTCGCGTTGTGGAGGGTCATCAGCGTGACGATCCCCTCCTCGTCCCGCAGCGCGTCCTGATCGGCGAACAGCGAGATCTGCTGGAGGAACTCCTCGAGCGAGGGATCGGTTCCCTCGGCGGAGCCTCCCGAGTCGTATTCGCGAGCGACTCCCACCAGTTCCTCCAGGTTCTCGAGCCGGCCCTCAGCCTCGACCGTGCGCTCCGCGCGCAGGGCATCCGTGTAGCCGGTCTCGCTCAGGAGCTCCTCGAGCAGGTCCCCGACCGAAGCCGAGGTCAACCGCTCGCGCAGCCGCTCCATCGTCGACATGAAGCGGCCGACCGACTTCACCGCGGCCGCCCCGATCCCGGGGACGGATTCCGGCTCGGACGCCACCTCCCAAACCGATTCGCCGACCGTGTTCGCGTGCGAGACGATCCGCGCCTGGGTCGTCTGGCCGATCCCGCGTCGAGGCGAGTTCACCACGCGCTGAAACGCCACGACGTCCTGCGGGTTGGCGAGCAGCGTCAAGTAGGAGAGGGCATCCTTTATCTCGACGCGCTCGTAGAACTTGGTGCCCCCGATGACCTGGTAGCCGACGCCGTAGCGAACCAGCGTGTCCTCGAGCACGCGGCTCTGGGCGTTCGTCCGATAGAAGACCGCCACCTCGTCGCGCGAGCAGCCGCTGTCCACGAGTCGCTCGATCTCGCCGGCAACGAAGCGCGCCTCCGCGTGCTCGTCCTCCAGCTCCACGACGTGGACCGGGTCGCCGGTGCCCACGTCCGTCCACAGCGCCTTCTGCTTGCGGCCGCGGTTGTTGCGCACGACGGCGTTGGCGGCGGAGAGGATCGTCTGCGTGGAGCGGTAGTTCTGCTCGAGCTTGACGACGTGAGCGTCCGGGAAGTCGTCCTCGAACCCCAGGACGTTTCGGATATCTGCGCCGCGGAAGCCGTAGATCGACTGGTCGTCGTCGCCGACCACCGACAGGTTGCGGTGCTCCTCCGACAGCAGCTGAAGCCAGCGGTACTGCGTCCGGTTCGTGTCCTGGTACTCGTCGACCAGCACGTACGCGAAGTTGTGCTGGTAGCGCTCGCGTACCTCCGGAAAGAGCTCCATCAGGTTCACGCAGCGCAGCAGGAGATCATCGAAGTCCATCGCGTTCATGGCGTGGATCCGCTGCTCGTACAGCTCGTACACGTCGGCGGCCGTTTGCTCGAAGAACGACGACACCTTCTCGCGATACCCGCCGGCGTCGAGCAGCGTGTTCTTGGCGTCGGAGATCTGGCGCTGGATCGCCCGGGGAGCGAAGCGCTTTGGATCGATGTC
The DNA here is from genome assembly GCA_030447875.1 of Thermoleophilaceae bacterium. Classification (GTDB taxonomy): domain Bacteria; phylum Actinomycetota; class Thermoleophilia; order Solirubrobacterales; family Thermoleophilaceae; genus JAUJOA01. The sequence goes on along the minus strand of JAUJOA010000001.1, from coordinate 109,775 downwards.
GAGCGCCTCGATGCACTGCTTGACGAGCCGCAGCGAGTCCGCGCCGTCGTAGATCGTGAACCCGCGCGTGTAGCCGAGGCGCTCGGCGTCGGCGCGCAGCATGCGCGCGCACGCGGAGTGGAAGGTCATGACCCACATCGCCCGGGCGCGCGCGCCCACGAGGCCCTCGACCCGCTCGCGCATCTCCTGTGCGGCCTTGTTCGTGAACGTGATCGCGAGGATCTCGCCGGGGCGTGCGCGTCCCGAGCCGACCAGGTGCGCGATCCTCCGGGTGAGCACGGCGGTCTTGCCGGAGCCGGCGCCCGCCAGTATCAGGAGCGGCCCCTCGCCGTGGAGGACGGCCTCGCGCTGGGGCTCGTTGAGGCCGTCGAGGAGGGCCTCGGCGGCGGTCGCCGTGGTCACTTCATCGAGGATAGACCGCCCCGCGGCGGCGTAGGCTCGGTCGGATGGGGCTCTGCGACGAGGTCAGGAGCGGCTGCGCGGCCGTCGCCGCGGAGGCTCGATCGGTCCGCATCGACCTCGACCGCCTCGAGGGCATCGCCCCGGGGCCGCCGCCGGAGCTCGACCCCGCGCGCCACTATCTGGAGGGCACGAGAGAGGACGTCGCCGCCTATCTCCTGACGCTCGACGCGATCAACTTCGGCTCCGGCTGGTTCCCCACGCTTCGCAAGCGCCCCGGGTGCTCCGGCTACTTCACGGTGGCCTGGGCCCTCGCGGATCGGTTCCGCGAGCGAGGACCCTGGACACCCGCCGACCTACGCGAGCTCGACCCGGCGGGCGTCGCTGACGTCCTCGGCCAAGATCGGGCCAACGAGCTGATGGAGCTCTACGCCCGTGCACTGCGGGACCTCGGGACCTTCATCGGAGATCGTGCGGCGATCGAGGTGATCCGCGCCGCCGAGGGCTCGGCCGAGCGACTCGCCGAGGAGCTCGCTCGGGGCATGCCGTTCTTCCACGACCGAGGGTTCTACAAGCGCGCGCAGATCGCATCGAGCGACCTTGCGCTGGCCGGGGTCGCCGACTTCCGGGACCTCGACCGCCTCACGATCTTCGCCGACAACGTCGTTCCCCACGTCCTCAGGGTCGATGGCGTCCTGCGCTACGACGACCGCCTGGCTGCTCGGATCGACGCCGGCGAGCTTCTACCCCCGGGGCGAGAAGAGCGCGAGATCCGTGCGTGCGCCGTGCACGCGTGCGAGCTGATCGCCTCATCCCTCGGCGTGACCCCGCGCACCCTCGATGCGTGGCTCTGGACCCGCGGCCAGGCGCCGCGCTACAAGACGCTGCCGCGGCACCGCACGCGTACCGTCTTCTACTGACCGAGCGCTCGATACTTCGGTCATCGCTCCTCCTCCAGCCCAGTCGCGAGCCACAGCCAGGCCCTCGGTGCGGGCATCCCCGTCGCGCGGCGACCGGTGGCCGCATGTTCGGCGCCGTGGTTCAGAAGTAGCGAGCAGTTGGTACCTTCTAGTCAGCGGACGAGCGAACGAGCGAGGGCGCTCGTCCTAGCGCAATTGAGACATCGGGGGGCGTTCATCGCCGGCGACCTACTCGGATGGATCTCCGCGCGTCATACCGCATGACGAGGAGGTCAGCAGTGTCCCCCAATAGCTCTCAGCGAACTTGACTCCGCCAACAGCAGGCGTCGCTTCGGGGGGTCGGAGCAAGCGCTCCGAGGACCGGCGCCTTCTGGAGCGCTACAAGCGCGACGGCGACCCCGGGGCGCGTGAAGAGCTCGTGAGGCGGTTTCTGCCGCTCGCCTGCCGGCTCGCCCAGCGCTATGAGCGGGCCAACGAGCCGCTCGACGACCTCGTCCAGGTTGCCAGCGTGGGTCTGCTGAAGGCGATCGACCGGTTCGATCCGGGCCGCGAGGCGGCGTTCTCGAGCTTTGCGGTGCCGACGATCCTCGGGGAGCTGAAGCGCCATTTCCGCGATGCCGGCTGGGCCGTACGCGTCCCGCGTGGCGTCCAGGAGCGTGTGCTTGACATCAGGCGGGCGATGGAGCAGCTGTCCTCGAGCCTCGGTCGGTCTCCCACCCCGGCCGAGCTCGGCAAGGCGATAGGAGCGAGCGCCGAGGAGGTTCTCGAGGCGATGGAGGCCACCTCCGCCTACGAGGCAGCGTCGCTCGACGCGCCGCGCGCGAGCGACGCCGGCGACGGCGACGTTCTCGCAGATCGCTTTGGGGAGGACGATGGCGGCTATGAGCTGGTGGACGATCGCCAATCGATCGTCGACGGGTTCATGAGCCTTCCCGAGCGCCAGCGCCTGGTGCTGCGTCTGCGCTTCGAGGACGACATGACCCAGGCGCAGATTGCGCAGCGGCTGGGCATCTCGCAGATGCACGTCTCGCGACTGATCCGGGGCGCTCTGGCCCAGATTCGAGACGTCGCCGCCACCAAGCCGCAGGCGGCGTAGCGGGCGTGGGCGGTCAGCCGCCCGCGGGATCGGACCCACGCGGGCGGAGCGGCCTAATATCGGCCGTGCGCTCCGCGGGCTTGCCGGTGGCTTCGGCGAGCAGGCCCTCGAGCTCCGCCACCCTTGCGGCGAGCGATCGGATTGCGTCTGCAACGGGGTCCGGAAGGTGCGCCCAGTCGGCGTCTGGGCCGTGCGGCTTGGTCCCGCCCACCCGCACGGGATGACCCGGGTTCCCGACGACGGTTGAGTCCGGGGGCACGTCGTTGATCACGACGGAGTTCGCCCCGACCTTCGAGCCGCGCCCCACTCGGATCGGGCCGAGCAGCTTGGCTCCCGAGCCGATCACGACCTCGTCCTCGACGGTCGGGTGTCGCTTTCCCCTCGCGAAGCCCGTTCCCCCAAGGGTCACGCCCTGATAGACGGTGACGTTATGACCGATGTCCGCGGTCTCCCCGATGACCACGCCGGTGCCGTGGTCGATGAAGAGCGCCTCGCCGATCCGCGCGGCCGGGTGAATCTCAACGCCGGTCAGGAGCCGGCTCGCGTTTGCGACCGCGTGGGGAACGACGGGGAGTCCGACGTCGTGAAGCGCATGCGCCACGCGGTGGGCGAGGATCGCGTGGACGCCGCCGTAGGTGAGGAGGATCTCGGCTCGGCCTATGCCGCGGGCGGCCGGGTCGCGTTCCTGAGCCGCGGAGAGATCCTCGCGGAGCTCGCGGGCGACACGAGCGAGCGTTCCGAGGCCGAGCATCACCGAGATTCTGCCGCAGCGGGCACCGCGGCACACGCCGGACAGCCAGCTCGCCGCTCGGTGGCGACGATCGTCTGGCGCAGGTCCGCGCCGTCGAGCTGAAGGATGCGGTCGAGGAGCGGCTCGCCCACGCCGGTGAGGAGCTTGAGCGCCTCGAGCGCCTGGATGGACCCGACGATCCCGGCCATCGCCCCGAGCACGCCGGCCTCCCTGCAGGAGGGAACGGAGCCCTCGGGCGGCTCCACGGGGAATGCGCACCGATAGCAGGCGGAGCGCCCCGGTCGGATGGACGTCACGAGCCCGGACAGGCCGAGCACGCCCGCCTCGACCAGCGCCACTCCCTCCGCGCACGAGGCGTCGTTGACGAGGTAGCGAGTGGCGAAGGAGTCCGAGCAATCGACGACCACGTCCGCCCCCGCCACAATCGGGCCCGCATTGGTGGGCTCGAGCCGAACGGGATAGGGCTCGAGCTGGACCTCCGGATTCAGGAAGCTCAGCTTGACCGCCGCATTCTCGGCCTTGGCTCCGCCGACGTCGGGCGTGTAGTGAAGCGGCTGGCGGTGGAGGTTCGAGAGCTCGACGGCGTCCGAGTCCACGATCCCGATGCGCCCCACTCCGGCCGCCGCGAGGTAGGTGGCGGCCGGCGAGCCGAGGGCTCCGACGCCCACCACGATCGCGCTCGCCCGCTTGAGGCGCTCCTGCGCCTCACCGCTCCACTCCGGCATGACGAGCTGACGCGAGTAGCGCTCGAGCTCGCTATCCGAAAGCGTCATCGCTTCACGATCGTGACGCGATCCCCGTCGATCGTGACGTCATGACCCTCCTCCTCCGCGGAACGCGGCAGGCTCTCGAGCGGCTCCCCGGGATCGACGCGGACGGTGAGGGCCTCGCCCGGCCCGAGGCCCTCCAGCGCGAGCCGCGCCCTGACCCAGTTCATCGGGCAGATGACGCCGGTCAAGTCGAGTGTTCTCACGGGGCGAAGAACGGCGTGGACACGTAGCGCTCCCCGGAGTCCGGCATGACGACGACGATCCGCTTGCCGCGCCACTCCGGCCGCCGACCTACCTCGATCGCCGCCCAGAGGGCCGCGCCGCACGAAATGCCGGCGAGGATGCCCTCGGCGCTCGCCGCCAGGCGGGCCGTCTCGATCGCATCGTCGTCGGAGACGGGAATCACCTCGTCGATGACGTCCCGATCGAGCACCGCGGGCACGAATCCGGCTCCTATCCCCTGAATCTTGTGCGGCCCGGCCGAACCGCCCGAGAGCACCGGGGAGGCAGCCGGCTCGACGGCGACGACGTGAAGCGCCGGGTTGAGCTCCTTGAGCCGTCCTCCGGCCCCGGTGATCGTCCCGCCGGTGCCGACGCCCGCCACGAAGACGTCCACTCGCCCGCCGGTGTCGCGCCAGATCTCCTCGGCCGTCGTGCGGCGGTGTACCTCCGGATTCGCGGGGTTCGAGAACTGATCGGGCCGGTAGGCATCGGCGTGCTCGCTGGCCATCCGGCGGGCCGCATCCAGCGCCTCGTTCATCCCCCCGAGCGACTCGGTGACCTCGACCCTGGCCCCGTAGAGGCGCAGGAGGCCCTCACGTTCCCGGCTCATGCCCTGCGGCATCGAGAGCACCAGGTCGTAACCCTTCGCGGCACAGACGAACGCCAGCGCAATGCCGGTGTTCCCGGAGGTGGCCTCCACGATCGTCGTGCGGCGAGGCTCGATCCGGCCCTCCGCCTCGGCCGCCTCGATCATGGCTACCCCGATTCGGTCCTTAACGCTGCCGGCCGGGTTGTGCACCTCGAGCTTGCCCACGAGCTCTGCCTCGGAATCCGGGGCGACGCGGGTGAGGTGCACGAGCGGGGTTTCCCCGACCATGTCGGCCAGGTTCGCGGGAATCGCCTGATTGAGCGGCATCGTGTTCATGGCGTCTCAGGGTATCCGGCGTATGCGGCCGCTCTGGCGGTCGGCCCCCGAAGCGGGTACCCTGCGCGCACGTGGGGAGGAGATCTGCCAGCGCCATGGTCATGGTCGCCGCGGGGCTGTCGATCGGCGCCTGCGGAGGCGGCGCCCAGCCGGAGGCGGGGCAGTTCGATCCGAGCATCGCCGAGGAGTTCGTCAGCGACAAGGTGATCGTCGACGTGCAGAGCGACCTCTCCCTCAAGACGGAGGACCTCGAGGAGCCGTCCGTGGCCTGCACGCAGGAGGAGACTCCGCCCGAGGGGTCGATGGAGGAGGCCGTCTTCACCTGCGACGCCGAGGTGAAGGATGCCGCCGGCAGGACGGTGGGCGAGGAACGCTGGGAGGTCGCGGTCGAGCTCGACACCCAGACGTCGGGCACCGTGGTCCGCAACTCGGAGCGAGTGAGCTCGACGATCGCGGAGGCGGCCGAGCCGGGTCGTTCCTCGGACGGAGACCCCGCGGGCTAGGCTAGGCCGCCTGCCTGTCCCGAGCGTCCGCGCTCGGCGCAGGCGTGACCTCGGGCTGGTCAGCCTCGACCATCCGATCGCGGGCCGCTTCCTGCTCGTCCAGGAAGAAGACCTGGACGAGCATGTCGGGGTCGAAGTGCACCTCGCTGACAAAGGCCGTGACCTTGGACCCTGTGAGCCTTTCCACCGCGTCGGTGAACTCCTCCCGCATCACCTGCCGGAAGGTTCCGCGCATGCCCCTGACGTCGTCGCGTCGGCCGGCGTCGATCAGCGTTCGCTCCGCCGTCGTAAAGGGATCGAGCATCCGGCAGACGACCATGTCCTCCACCATCACGGTGCGGGCTCTTGTCGGACCCTTCCCGTAGAGACGGCGGAACATCCGCACCATCTCGCTCGAGATCGCGGCCAGCAACGGGCCGCCGCTGAGTCGCTCCTGGGCTTCAGGCGTCGAGGCCAGAGTGCGACAGCTTACCGGCCGGCCGGGGGCGGCCTCACCGCCCTCCGGCCGGCCGCCTGGACCTCAGGAGCGGGCGGGCTCCCGTTCTGCCGCCTCGATCACGCCCGAGCGCCCCTTGTGCCTGCGCTCGTAGTCCCGGACCCGCTCAGCGTCATCCGAGCGGCCCTCGGAGAGAGCGGCTCTGACCTCATCCACGCTCAGCTCGTCGTAGCCCGGCCACGGCTCGTCGCCCCGCAGTGACTCGATTCGGTTGAGAACAGTGGAGCGGTTGTCGTTCTTCCGTTCGTAGGCGTCGACCTTGGCGAGCTCTATCTGCGACAGCTTCGGAAGCTCGGACGCGATCTGGTCGACCTTCTTCTTTCCGTAGTCGGGGATCGCCAGGTCCGACTCGTCCGCGAGCGCGCCCTTGACCTCGCCCTCGGCCTGGGCCACGCCGGGCACCTTGCGAGCCTGACGCGCGGCGGACTTGCTTCGGCCGCCGGCCTTCCGGGCGCCGGAGCGAGCGGCGCTCTCGACCTCGCGAAGCGCGTCCGCGGCTCCCGTCGTGGTGGGGTCATAGGACCGATCGCCCTCCACCTCGGCCCTCACGACAGCGTCGGCGAGCTTCGGGATCTCGCCCAGCAGCTTGTCGAGCATCCGCTGCTCGTCCTTCTTGATGGCGGCGGCGAGCTTCGCTGTCTGGTCGTCGCCCACGCCCCGCGCCAGGCGCTCGATCGCCGTGTAGGCGGCGATCTCGAGGCCCTCAGTGGCGCATTCGTCGCGGGCATTCTTCAGGAGCTTCTCCTCGCCGCTCGTGCCGCGCAGCAGGTCGAACGGACCCTTCGCGAGGGCCAGGATCTGGCCGGCGACCGACTCGACGACTCCCAGGCCGGCCTGAACGGGGTTGCGGCCGACGCCGAGCTCTCCGAGCCTCGTCTGCACGCGCTCGGCATGCTCCCTCGTCTCGGCGAGGTGCTTCTCGAGGCCGCTGCGGTAAGAACCGCGCGGGGTCATCGCGATGTGCGCCTGAAGCGTCTGGACAAGCGCCAGCTCCGTCGCGTGTGCGACGTTCAGGTGCTGCACGATCTTCTGCTCTGCTGCAGTCATATGGCTCGCTTTCGATTGTGTGTCGCTGGAGGGCCGGGGCCCTGACTCCGGCCCCGAGGAGCAAAGGCTTATGAGCGGGTTACGGCCGGCAGCAGCTAGCCGTTCACCACGGATCCCCCGTTGGGGTGGAGCACCTGGCCGCTGATGAACGACGAGTCGCCGGACGCCAGGAAGACATAGCAGGGCGCCACCTCGGCGGGCTGGCCGACTCGACCCATCGGCGTCTGCTCGCCGAACTCCTCGACCGTTTCCTTGTCGAAGGTGGCCGGGATCAGGGGTGTCCAGATCGGTCCCGGGGCTACCCCGTTCACGCGAATGCCGCGCTCCACGAGCGAGCTCGCGAGCGCCCGCGTGAGGGAGACGATGGCTCCGTTGCTGGCCGAGTAGTCGATCAGCGAAGGGTTGCCCTGATACGCCGTGACAGACGTCGTGTTGATGATCGCGCCACCTTCCGGGATGTGCTCGAGCGCCGCCTTGGTCAGGTGGAACATCGAGAAGACGTTGGTCCGGAAGGTGCGCTCGAGCTGAGCCGCGTGATGGCCTCGAACTCGTCCTGCGGATGCTGCTCGCCGGCGTGGTTGACGAGCACGTCCAGCTTCCCGAGCTCAGCCACTGTCCGCTCGACCGCCCGGCGGCAGAAGCTCTCGTCGCCCACGTCGCCGGCTATCGCCAGCGAGCGGCGCCCCTCCGCCTCGACGCCGCGCTTCGTCTCCTCGGCATCCTCGTGCTCGTCGAGGTAGACGATCGCCACGTCGGCGCCCTCCTTGGCGTAGAGGAAGGCAACCCCTCGGCCGATGCCGCTGTCGCCACCGGTAATCAGCGCGACCCTGTCCGCCAGCTTGCCGCTCCCCCGGTAGTCGGGCGGGACGCTCACGGGTCGGGGATCCATCTCGGCTTCGATGCCGGGCTGGCGCGACTGCTCTTGGGCGGGACGCTTCTCCTGCTGCTCGTCGTAGTCGGCCACGACAGGCCGACTACCCGGCGCGAACGACCGGCAAACAAACTCGCCCTGCCGGGTCGGGCGCTCGAGCCGGCATGGTCATCCCACGTCGTAGCCCTTCGCGTTGTACTCCTCGACCAGCTGAGTCAGCTCCGTCTGGTACTTCTGGCCCGCGTCCTGGAACGCCATGACGCCATCCTCATCGCCCGCTTCGCGGCGTCGCTGGCCTCGCCGGTCGCCTCCGCGATGTCTTCCTGCTCGCTGACCAGGCGTTCGTGCAAGTCGGTCACGTCCGGCGGTGGCTCGATCGCCTCGAGCTGTTGCGCGCTCTGCTCATATGACTCCTGAGTCGTGGTCAGGAGCGGTGCCAGCTCATCCGGGAGCTGATCCCGGCCGCCTCGGTCTGAAGCTCCTGCGAGGCGGTGATCGTCGGCTGCAAGGCTTCCTTGACCTGCTGGACGTACTCCTCCTTGGCGGCCGTGTCGGTGGCGGCGGTGTCGGTGGCGGCCGTGCTCTGTGTCGCCGTCTCCCCCGCCGGGGTCGTGGTCTCCGAGTCGTCATCACCCCGCAGGCGCCCACGAAGAGCGCAGCTGTGACGGTGACGAGAATCGTGGCGATTCGCCCTCTCATGGATCCCTCCCATCAGGTGACGCCGGCGAGAGTACCGGCTGGAAAGGCGACAAGACCGGCCCCAGGTCAGATGTAGTACATCGACGCGCCGGCCTCGCGCGCCTCGCTCTCAGCCAGCTCGGCGATCGTCACGCCGGCGAGCACCGATCGCGCGGCCTCGACCGCCTCGCTCCAGATCCGGCCGGCATCGACGGCATCCGCGCCGAGCTCTCCCTCGAGAAGCTCGACCACCTCCAGGACGGTCACCTCCGCAGGCGGACGGGCGAACGAGTAGCCGCCCTTCACCCCGCGCTGGCTCTGAAGCACTCCGGCGCGCCGCAGCGTGGCGAAGAGTCCTTCGAGGAACTGCACCGGGATATCGCGGCGCCGCGCGATATCGCCGATCGGCACGGGCCCCGAGGAGTCGCGGCGGGCCAGCTCGGAGAGGGCGCGCACGGCATACGGCGACTTGCTAGTTATCGCCAGCACCGGTTAGCGAGTGTAATGACCAGCCCCCGAGCATCAGGGGGTGGTGAACCACTCATTGAGCCTCTTCCGTCGCCGTTTCGCATTGCTCCGATGACCCTCGTCTCGAGACTCGACCCATGGCTTCCACCGCTGTTGCTGATGGCGGTGATCTACTTCTTCTCCGCTCAGCCGGACCTCTCGAGCGGTCTGGGACTGATCGACCTGATCGGCCGCAAGATCATTCACGCGGCGGAGTACGCACTGCTCTGCTTCCTGTGGTGGCGGGCGCTCAGGACGTGCCTTCAGGCTCGGCACGCGGTGGTGGTCGCATTCCTCGTAGCGGTTGGGTACGCCGCGCTCGACGAGTACCACCAGACCTTTGTCGATGGACGTAACGGCTCAGCCCTCGACGTGGCGATCGATTCGCTCGGCGCCACCGGTGCGGCAGTTGGCCTGTGGCGGCGCCATGGCGACTGACGTAGCAGCTCGGGACCGTCGCCGTCCACCGAGATCGAGCCGCGGGACTAGGCGCTCGCGGACGTCAGAGCCAGCCGCGCTCCGTGGCGATCAGGACAGCCTGCGCGCGGTCGACCGCCCCCAGCTTGCCGTACGTGTTGTGGAGATGCGTGCGAATGGTGCTGGTCGAGAGCCCGAAATCCTGGGCGATCTGCTTGTAGACCTTGCCCTCGGCCAGCCCTCTGAGAATCTGGGTCTCGCGCGCCGAGAGCGGGCTCGGATCGGCTCGACGGCGTGTCGGGGCCGGGTAGGGAAGCTCGTACATGATCGACCTGAGCGAGTCAGGGCCGAGCCCTACCGCCCGCGCCACCCTGAGCAGCCGGCCCGGCTCGATCGACTGGTCGCGCGCATGGTGGGCCAGCATGTCGGCGAGCCGAACGAGCGCGACGGCGCCATCGGCGTCGTCCGCGTGATGGCGCTCGATGATCGTCGCAAGCGAGCTGGGCAGGCCCCAACGTCGCGCCAGCACGCCGCCCACCAGCGCATGGTCCACGCCGAGGTCCCTGCGCTCCCGGTGCACGCGCTCCTCCGGCGTTCGCGCCTGCCCGTGAACCTCGTCCGGATAGCCGGGATACGCGTGGATCAGAACGAGCTTGCCGACGTCGTGGAGGAGCGCGGCGGCAGCGAGCTCCTCGCGGTCCTCCCAGTCAAGCTCGCGGGCCACCCGCTCGGCGGCCCTCTGGGTTGCAATGGCATGGAGGCGAAAGCGCTCGGGCTCCGCAGCCCACGCGGGTGTGCGCTCGAAGAAGTCGAAGACGCTCGCCCGCATGGCAAGCGCCTCGACCCCCGCGGGGCTCAGGACCTCGACGGCCGCCCGCACCGTCGTGATGTCAACCGCCGGCTGCATACGGCTCGCGAGGCGAAGGACGGTGATCGCGAGCGCTATGTCCGACTCCACGGCCGCCACCACGTCGCCCACCGAAAAACGCTCCTCGCGAACGAGCTTCAGCAGCCGGTTGCGCGGCTCGGCCAGCGCCGGGAAGCCCTCCAGGGCCTCGAAGGCCGCGGTCAGCCGGCGTCCGTGGCCCTCGTTTCCGGGCCGGCCCTGCACCGGGACCTCCGCGGACCCGACCATTGTCTTCGCTGCTTCCAGGGCTCCGTCCTTGGCGTCAGGGGACATGTGCGCTCCGTCGCATGCCCTTTATCGACACCCGCGCCGCAGAGTTGAGCGGGAGCTCAGGAAGGCGCGCCGCCGCCCACCCGCTCGAGCGCCGCGTCGATGCGGCTCAGGGCCTCCTCGCGGCCCAGCACGACGACCGACTCGAAGATCCCGGGCGACACCGTGCCGCCCGTAAGCGCCACCCTGAGTGGCTGGAACACCTCCTTCGGCTTCACTCCCAGCTCGTCCACGACCCCTCGCAGCGCCGACTCCACCCCACCGACGTCGAACCGCTCGAGCGCCGCGAGGGCGTCGCGTGTCAGCCGCAATCGGTCGCCGGCGCCGCCGGTCATGACCTTCGCCCAGGCTCTCGGGTCCGTGGGCTGGCGCTCGACCACGAAGCCGGCGGTGGGCCAGAAGTCGGCGAGGGTCTGGAGCTTCTCCTGCGACACCTCGACCGCCGCGCGAAGGCCGGCGCGCCCGTGGCGCTCCTCGAGCCGGCGCGCGAGCTCGGCGGGTTGCATCTCTCTCAGGTAGCGACCGTTCATCCAGCGGAGCTTCTGCTCGTCGAAGACGGCGGGCGAGCGCGAAACGCGATCGAGGCTGAACCTCTCCACGAGCTCGTCGGTGGTGAAGAAGGTGGTCTCGGCGTCATAGCCCCAGCCGAGCAGAGCGAGGTAGTTCCTGACCGCCTCAGGCAGGTAGCCGGCGTCGCGCAGCTCCTCGACCGACGCCGCGCCGTGGCGCTTTGACAGCTTCTTGCCGTCCGGGCCGTGGAGCAGCGGCAGGTGCGCGTAGTCGGGAGGCGGCTCGTCGCCGAGCGCGCGGAGGACCATGAGCTGGCGCGGTGTGTTCGAGAGATGGTCCTCGCCGCGGACGACGTGCGTGATGCCCATGTCGCGGTCGTCCACGGCGACGGCCAGGTTGTAGAGCGGGCTGCCGTCCGAGCGGGCGATCACGAAGTCGGTGATGGCGGCGTGCTCGAACGCGATCTCGCCGCGGATCTCGTCACGCACCGTCGTCGACCCCGCGTCGGGCACTCGCAGGCGCACCGCGCCCTCGTCCTCATAGGCGTGCCCCTCCTCGACCAGGCGCGCGATCTCGGCGCGGTGGCGGTCGGAGCGCTCGCTCTGCGATACGGGGCCCTCGTCCCAGTCGAGCTCGAGCCATCCGAGCGCTTCCACGATCTGCTCGACGTTCTCGGGCGTGGAGCGCTCCCTGTCGGTGTCCTCGAGGCGCAGTACGAGCGTTCCGCCCGAGCCGCGCGCGAGAAGCCAGTTGTACAGTGCCGTTCGCGCGCCGCCGATGTGAAGGGCGCCCGTCGGGGACGGAGCGAAGCGCAGCCTCATGGACTCGGACACAGCTCGATGCTAATCGGGGGCCACGTCTCTCCGGCCGGTGGGTTGCCGAACGCCCACGCGCGCGGCGTGGAGCGCCGCTGCGAGGCGATCCAGGTCTTCCACCAGTCGCCGCGGGCGTGGCGGCCCACACGCCACAAGGATGAGGACATCGAGCGCTTCAACGAGCTGATGGCGGATGGCCCGATCCGCTCGATCGTGATCCACGCGGTCTACCTGATCAACTGCGCGTCGAAGGAGCGCGAGATCCGCGAGAAGTCGCTCGCCTCGCTCGTGCACGCACTGCGCCTCGGAGACGCGATCGACGCCGACGGGGTCGTGCTCCACCCCGGCTCTCAGAAGGGCGAGCCGCTCGACGAGTGCCTGCCTCGAATCGGCGAGGCGCTGCGGCACGCGCTGGGCGAGTCCGAGCGCTGCCCGCTCCTGCTCGAGAACACGGCCGGGATGACCGGCACGATCGGCCGCTCGTTCGGCGAGCTCGCGGACCTGATCGAGCGCGCGGGCGGGGACGGGCGGCTCGGCCTCTGCCTGGATTGCTGCCATCTGCTCGCAAGCGGCTTCGACGTCCGCACCGCCGGCGGCCTGGCCGGGGTGATCGACGACTGCGTAGCGCAGATCGGCTTCGACCGGCTCGGAGCCCTGCATGTCAACGACTCGCGCGTCGGACTCGGCGCCAACCGCGATCTGCACGCGGACCTGCCGGACGGCGAGCTCGACCGCGAGGGTCTCGCCGCCTTCCTCTCGGAGCCGCGCTTCGAGGGCCTCCCCGCCCTGCTAGAGGTGCCCGGGCCGGAGGGTCGCGGCCCGGACGCCGGCCAGATCCGGATCGCGAAGCAGCTGCGAGCCGACGGGCTCGCCGCCCGCCGCTGACGCGATCCTCCGCCGGCTAGAGCCGGTCCCTCAAGTCGAACGCGGCCGCGGGAGGCTCGAAGAAGGCGGGATTGACGCAGTCGAACGGCTCACCGTCGCCGTGGTAGGCGCGCTCCACCGTGGAGCGGCACTGGGGAAGCGGCGCTCCGGTCATCTTCACTCCGCCGAATCCCTGTCGCGTTCGCTCGGCTTGCTCGAACAGCTCGAAATCGATCTCGACCTTGTAGACCTTGTTGATGCAGCCCATGTAGCGGCGCCCCGTTTGCTCGTCGCCATACGAGTAGAGGTACTTGCAGCCGGTGGCGAGGCAGCCGGATGGATGCACCAGCCGGTCACAGAAGGAGCAGCACTGGCGGCACTCGTTCGCGACGGCAGTGGACGCTGCGCTTGGCACCGCTTCAGTGTAGCCCTGGCCTCATCACCTACGGTGGCTACTGCCTGGCGCGCAGGCCGCGCCGGAGCAGTCCTCACGGCCCGAACTGGGTCCCGTAGCGGCGTCTTGGCGGTACCGGGCACCGCTCACTTCAGCCGCTCAGCGCCTCGTCGATAGTATCAACGGCACTGGGCGCCGACGCAGTCCTTGAGCTTCTCGATCCGCTGCCGTAGCTCTTCTTTTCGCGCGTCCTGATCCGGGTCCTCGTGGAGGCTCTGGAGCTGGTACGGATCGGCCTGCAGGTCGTACAGCTGATTCTCGTCGTTCTGATTGATCGAGAACAGCCAGCTATCGGTTCGCACCGAGAAGTAGAGCTCGCGCGCCTCGATCAGCAGGTCGCGGTCGCGGCCCTCCGTCGGATCGCTGGCGAGCGGCTGCAGAGGGCGGCCGTCGATTGGAAGGCCAGCCTGTGCGCCCGTCGCTTCTAGGATCGTCGGGGCGAGGTCGATGTTCGCCGCGAGCTGGTCCACGTTCGCACCGGGCGGGAAACCCGGGCCACGGATCAAGAGCGGTATCCGGATCGCTTCCTCGTAGGGCTGGTTCTTGCCGGTGGGGAAGCGGTGCTCGCCGTAGAAGTAGCCGTTGTCCGAGACGAAGATCACGAGTGTGTTCTGGAGGGTGCCGGTCTCGCGGAGGTTCGCGATGATCTGCTGCATCATGTCGTCGACCGAGAGCAGGCTCTCAAGGGCCGAGCGCCAGCGGCGTGTGATGCAATCCCTTACGTTCTGGTCGATGCGCGGCCTGTCGCGGATGAACTGCGGCTTGTCGGACACGTCTTCCTCGTCGTAGCTCGGCGGCTCCGGAAGCGGCTCGGTCGAGAAGGCGCCGAGATGCCGCGGCGCCGGCCGCGGATTGTGCTTGGCACAGTTGTCGAGAGCCTCGGTGTGAGGCGGTGGCGCGGAGACGTGGAGGAAAAAGCGCCGGTTGTCGCCAGCAGCGTCACGGATGAAGCGCGTCGCTTTGCGCGTGTACACATCCGTCCGATAGTCCCGTTCCCTGGAACCGTAGTGGACCAGCTTGCCGTCATGATTCTGGTCGTAGTCGTACATGTGCTGGTTGTCCGCTAGCCCCGCCCAGCGATCCCAGCCGGGCGGGATGTAGCGCTTGTGCTTCGCGTAGCCGTTCAGGTACTTGCCGATGAACATGGTCCGGTAGCCCGCACGATCGAGCCATACCGGCAGAGCTTCCATGTCGCGGAACGCCGAGAAGCCACCATTCGGGCCACCGTTGTCGCGGACGCCCGTGTTGTGCGGGTACTGGCCGGTGAGGTAGCTCGCTCGGGAGGGACAGCACTGCGGTTGCGTAGCGAAGTAGCGCGAGAAGCTCGTCCCCCCCTCACCGAGCAGACGCCGGGTCTTCGGGAGCGCCTTCATCTGCGCGACGGTCTGATCGTCGGTCATCACGACGACGACGTTCGGGCGCTGCGGGACCGCTACGCCGACCGCGGCCGCTCGACCGTCGGTGGATGGCATGAGCGATGCTCCCAGCGCCAGCAGCGCGACCGCTGCGGCCGCCACAAGGACCGCACGAGCGCGCGGCCGCGCGCCACTCCCGCGATTCCTCGCCTTCAGGCCCACAGCGCGAGGGTAGCGGTCTGCACTTGCCCTTGGCGCCGCCCAAGGCGTGGCTCGATGCCACCTTGGCTAGGCGGGCCGCCCAGCGCCGCTAGGCAAGCGAGGCCTCGACCCCCGCCAGCGCCGCCAGATCCGCCCGGCACGCGCTCGAAGCCGCCACGCGGTAGTCAGGCCCCAGCACGAGCCGGCGCTCGCCCACCTCGAGCAGCAGCTCGTGGTCGCCGGGAAAGTGACGGACCACGTCCTTCAGCTCGTCGAGGAACGTCTCGCCCACGCCAGGGTCGACCCGCACCTTGACCAGCTTCGGAGGGCGGGGGGCGGCGGCTTCCGCTCGCGCGCTCTCAACTTCCTCCGGAGTGGGCTCGAACGCCTCGACCTCCTGGACCACGAGCTTCGTCTCGCCCTGGTCCTTGTGGTCGACCCGGCCGCGGACGATCACGACGCGATCGGGGTCCACCTTCTCCGCGTTAGCGGTGTAGGCGGAGTTGAAGACGAGCATCTCGACCTGTCCTTCGAGGTCGTCGAGGGTGGCGAACATCATCGGCTCGCCCTTCTTCGTGCGGATGCGCTTGCACTCCGCCACGACACCGCCCACCGTGACCCAGTCCCCGTCGCGCTTGGCTTGGAGCTCGCTGAGCGGGCACTCCACGCGGGCGCGCAGCGCCGGGCGCACGTCCTTTACTGGATGGCTCGAGAGAAAGAGACCGAGCGTCTCCTTCTCCATCGCGCCGCGCTCCTTGCGGTCGTCCTCGGCCACGGGTACGAGCGCCGGCGGGGCGAAGCTCGCGGGACGGGCGCGGCCGGCGCGGCCCTCGCCGTCGTCGAGGTCGAAGATCGAGCCCTGGCCCAGCTGGGCGTCCTGCTGGCTCTTCGCGCCCGCCGCCTGGGCCTGCTCGAGCACCTGCAGCATGCCTCGCCGGCTTGCATTCGTGGAATCGAGCGCGCCGCACTTGACAAGCGACTCGATCGCCTTCTTGTTCACGCAGCGACAGTCCACTCGCGCACAGAAGTCCCAGATCGACGTGAAGCGCCCGCCCTCCTCTCTCGCCTCGAGCACCGCGTCGACGGCCGCGGAGCCCACGTTCTTCACGGCGTCCAGGCCGAAACGGATGCTGCCGGCGGAGACCACGAAATCGTGTCCGGACTCGTTGACGTCGGGGGGCAGCACCTCGATCCCCATCTCCTCGCAGCGCGACACGAAGAACGGCACCTTGTCCTTGGTCGACATGACCGAGGAGATGAGCGCTGCCATGTACTCCGCCGGGTAGTTGGCGCGCAACCAGGCGGTCCGGTAGGCGATCAGCGCGTAGCAGGCGGCGTGCGCGCGGTTGAACGAGTAGTCGGCCGCGGCCTCGTTGACCGCCCACAGATCCCGGATAACGGTGTCAGAGGTGCCGGTGCCGCGCGCTCCCTCGAGGAAGCGCTCCTTCATCGAGGCCATCCTGGCGCGATCCTTCTTGCCGATCGCCTTGCGGAGGTCGTCGGCCTCCGGCCCCGAGAAGCCGGCGATCTCCTTGGCGATCTGCATCGACTGCTCCTGGTAGAGGATCACCGAGTAGGTGGCCTCGGTGATCGCGCGCAGGCGCGCGTCGACGTAGGTGACCGACCCGGGGGCGCGCTTGTTGCGCGCGTAGGTGTCGATGTGGCGCATCGCCCCCGGGCGGTAGAGCGCCACGAGCGCGACGAGGTCCTCGAACTCGGTGGGACGCACCTTCTTGAGCGCCTCGCGCATGCCGTCGGACTCGAACTGGAACACCCCAACGGAGTCGCCCCGGGCGAGCATCGCGTAGGTCTTCTCGTCGTCGATCGGAAGCGACGCCATGTCCGGCCGCTCACCGGCCGAGCGCTCGATGATGTCGAGGGCCGACTCGATCACGTCGAGGTTGCGAAGGCCGAGGAAGTCCATCTTGAGGAGGCCTATGTCCTCGATCGGCTTCATCGAGTACTGGGTCACGGTCTTGTAGGCACGGCCGCCGTCCTCGTCCACCGCGCCACGCTCCTCCGCGAGCTGCAACGGCACGATGTCGGTGAGGGGGCGGTCGGCAATCACGACGGCGGCGGCGTGAATCGACGAGTTGCGCACGATGCCCTCGAGCCCGCGCGCCACGTCCACGATCTGCTTCGCCTGCGGATCGTCGTTGTATGCGCGAGCGAGCTCCTCGCCGGGCTTGAGGCAGTCGTCGAACGACGGCGGACGACCCATGATCGGATCGGGAATGAGCTTTGCCAGCCGGTCCCCGGCGCCGTAGTCGAAGCCGAGCACACGCGCGGCGTCGCGGGTGGCGGCGCGCGGGAACATGCGCCCGAAGGTGACGATCTGAGCCACCGACTCTTGCCCGTACTTCTCGGCCACGTAGCGGATCACGCGCTCGCGGCCCTTCACCGAGAAGTCGATGTCGATGTCGGGCATCGACACGCGCTCGGCGTTCAGGAAGCGCTCGAAGAGCAGACCGTGCGCCAGCGGGTCTACGTCGGTGATGTGGAGCGCGTAGGCGACGATCGAGCCGGCCGCCGAGCCGCGCCCCGGCCCGACCGCGATCCCGCTTTCCTTCGCGAACTTGACGAAGTCCCACACGATCAGGAAGTACGCCGCGAAGCCCATGCGGCCGATCACCTCGAGCTCCATCTCGAGCCGCTCGACGGCCTCGGCGGGCGCCGGGTCGCCGTAGCGGCGGCTCAGTCCCTCCTCGGCCAGCCGGCGCAGATACGGGGCCTCCGACTCGCCGTCGGGCGTGGGGTAACGCGGGATCAGCATCTTGCCGAGCTCCATCTCGACCCCGCAGCGCTCGGCGATCTCGACCGTCGAGGCGATCGCCTCCGGCCACGGCGAGAACGACTCGGTCATCTCGGCCGAGTCCTTCAGGAAGAACTCGTTGCTGTCGAAGCTCAGCTTCGGCTCGGCGAGGGTCGACTTGGTCTGGACGCAGAGGAGCGCCTGGTGGTGGTGGTAGTCCTCGCGGCGCAGGTAGTGCACGTCGGCGGTTCCCACAAGCGGGCGCCCGAGCTCACGGGCGATCCGCACGATCCCCTCGTTCGCCTTATCCTGCTCGGCGAGACCGTTTCGCTGGAGCTCGAAGTAGACGTCGTCGGGGCCGAAGACCTGAATCAGCTCGTCGGCGTGAGCGCGCGCCTCGACGGGGTTGTCCTCGAGGAGGCGCTGGCAGAAGCGCGACTGAAGGCAGCCCGTGAGCACGATCACGCCCTCGGAGTGGCGGTCGAGGAGGGCCATGTCGACGTTCGACTTGCCGCGCTTGTAGCCGTCGAGGAAGCCGGCGGAGGTGAGCTTGACGAGGTTGCGAAAGCCCTCGTCGTTGCGAGCCAGCAAGGTGAGGTGGTTGCGCTCGTAACGAACCGCCTCTGACCCGAGGTCGTCACAGAGATAGGCCTCGAGGCCGAGGATCGGCTTTATCCCCCGCTTCTTGCAGGCCTTGTAGAGCTCAACGGCGCCGTTCATGACGCCGTGGTCGGTCAGCCCGAGCGCGGGCTGGCCGAACTCGGCCGCCCGCGCGGCCAGGGCGTCGATCTTGCAGGCGCCGTCGAGCAGCGAGTACTCGGAGTGGACGTGGAGGTGGGCGCAGGCGGGCGGCGGCACGGGTCGACCAGTCTAGGTTCGGGGGCCGACGGCTTCCGGGGGGTTGGACCCAACCTCCGGGCCGATGGCGGACTTTCCGAGGGCGCCATCGCCCGGAGCGCCGGGCTGACCCGGTATAACCGTTCCCATGATCCGCCAGGGACCCATCCCCTTCTTCCTGCACGGGGTGATCGAGTACGCGGCCGCGGTCCTGTTCATCGCCGCCCCGTTCATCCTCGACTTCTCGGACGACGGCCCGGCCACCACCGCCTCGATCGTCGCCGGCGTCGTGATCCTCGTCGTGGCGGCGATCACCAACGGCCCGACGAGCATCGTCAACTCGCTCCCGGTCGCGGTGCATATCGTGCTCGACTACGCGCTCGCGGCGATCCTCGTCGCCGCTCCCTTCATCCTCGGCTTCTCGGATCAGACGACGCCCACCGTCTTCTTCATCGCGATCGGCGTGGCCCACCTGCTGATCACGATAGGAACGCGCTTCGCCCCCACGGGGAAGAAGATCGAGCAGGCGCCCTAGCCAAAGTCAGCCTGAGAGCGACGCCGGGACCAGGGGCGCGCAGGTGCTCCTCGGAGGAGCGTGTAGCGAGCGAAGCGAGCGAGCTCCGCAGAGGAGTACCGGAGCGCCCTGACCGCGGCATCACTCCTCGGACTGACGGCCCACCTTCGCGGCGACGGCCCCAGCGGCCACCACGGCACCGACTACCGCGGCGGCCCCCAGCTTCACCCGGTTCTCCGCCAGCTTGCGTCTGGCCACCCGCTTTCCGACCTGCCAGACCAGCCAGCCGAGTACGGTGTAGCCCTTCGTGCTCATGAGCGCTCCTCCGTTCGAGTTCGGATCGCGTGGGCCATCCGTGACTGGAGGCTCCACAGCTCGATGAATCCGGGGCTAGCCTGCTGTGAGAAGAGGCCGCCGGACTCGCCGAAGCCGGCGAGGTCGGGATCGTAGAGGGCGGCCGGCGAGTACCGGCCGACCACGCTCGCATTGCCCTTGTAGAGCTTCATCCTGATCGTGCCGCTGACCTGCTCGTTGACCCGCTCCATGTAGGCGTTCAGGTCACCCAGCAGCGGCTCGTACCAGAGGCCCGAGTAGACCAGGAACGCCCACTGGTCGTCGAGGTGGCCCTTGAAGCGGTTCTGCTGGAGCGTGCAGACGAGCTTCTCGAGCTCCTTGTGGGCGGTTAGCACGATCGCCGCCGCCGGCACCTCGTAGAGATCGCGTACCTTCAGGCCGACGATCCGGTCCTCGATGTGATCGACGATCCCGAGCCCGTGGCGGGCGCCGACCTCACCGGCACGCTCGAGCAGGTCGACGAGCCCCAACCGCTCGCGGTTCAGCGCGACGGGGACACCGCGCTCGAACTCGATCTCGACCGTCTCGGGCTCGTCGGGCGCCTCCTCCGGCGGCGTCACCAGCTCGAAGACGTCGTCGTGCGGCGGCTCCGAGAGGTCCTCGATCGGCCCACCCTCGGATGACCTGCCCCACAGGTTGTCGTCGACGGAGTAGGGCGGCGCCTCCGTGCCGCCCTTCACCGGGATCCCGTGCTCGCGCGCGTAGGCGATCTCCTCCTCGCGACCCATCTGCCAACCGCGAACGGGAGCGATCACCTTGAGCTCGGGCCCCAGCGCGGCGACGGTCGCCTCGATTCGCACCTGATCGTTGCCCTTGCCCGTGCAGCCATGGGCCACCGTGTCGCAGCCGGACTCGCGCGCCCTGTCCACGGCCAGCTTCGCGATCAACGGCCGGCCGAGTGCCGTGAAGAGGGGGTACCCGCCCCCGTAGAGGGCGTTGGCCTTGATGGCCGGCAGCACGTAGTCGTGGGCGAACTCCTCGCGCGCGTCGATGACGAAGCAGTCGAGCGCCCCGAGGGCGAGCGCCTTCCCACGGACCACGTCGAAGTCCTCTCCGGGCTGGCCGAGGTTCACCGTGAGCGCGACGACCTCGGCGTCGTACTCGTCCTGGATCCACTTGAGCATCACGCTCGTGTCGAGTCCACCCGAGTAGAGGAGGAGGACGCGGCCGACGTCGCCGGCCTCGGCCTCGTACGAGGCCGTCTTGATGAGCGTCCGGCGCTTCACCGCGGTCAAGCTAACAGGGCGCCGAGGCGGCCGAGCGCGTCCTGGATTTCCTCGAGGGTGACCGTGAGCGGCGGCAGCAGCCGAATCCTGTCCGGCCCGGTCGCGTTGACCACCAGCCGCTGCTCGCGGAGCGCTCGCCGCGAGAGCTCGGCGGCGCCCGGGACGTCGAAGCCGAGCATCAGGCCGGCCCCCTGGACGTTCGCGACACCTAGCCGCTCGAGCCCCCCACGCAGTGCATCACCCCTCGCGCGCACGCCGGACAGGAAGTCGGCGTCGTCCACGACTTCGAGCACGGCGCCCGCCGCCGCCGCCATGACCGGCCCTCCGGGAAAGGTGGAGCCATGGTCGCCCGGCTGGAACAGATCCGCGTACGCGGGGGCGGCCACGCAGGCGCCGATCGGGAGGCCGCCGCCGAGCCCCTTGGCCACCGTCATCACGTCGGGTCGCACGCCGGCTGGCTCCCAGGCCCAGAGCCACCCCGTGCGCCCCATGCCGCACTGGACCTCGTCGAGCACGAGGAGCGCGCCGTGCCGGTCGCAGGCCGTGCGCGCGGCGGTCAGAACAGCGCCCGGGACCGGATGGATCCCTGACTCCCCCTGAATCGGCTCGATCATCACCGCGGCAGTACCCGAGTGGACCGCCGCGGCCAGCGCCTCCGGGTCGTCACGCGGGACCACGACGAAGCCCGGCACGAGCGGCGCGAAGGGCTCCTGCTTGGCCGGCTGCGGCGTTGCCGAGAGCGCGCCCATCGTGCGACCGTGAAAGGCACCCTCGAGGACCACGATCTCGCCGCCCGCCTTATGCCGGCGGGCCAGCTTGATCGCACACTCGTTGGCCTCGGCGCCCGAGTTGCAGAGGAACACCTTGCCCCCCACCGAGCGCTTGGCCAGGCGCTCGGCCAGCCGAATGGCCGGCTCCGTGTAGTAGAGGCTCGTGACGTGCATCAGCCGAGCGGCCTGCTCGGTCACCGCCTCGACGAGCGCCGGATGACAGTGGCCGATCTGGGCCACCGAGATGCCGGCCAGGAAGTCGAGGTACTCGTTGCCCTCGGAGTCCCATAGCCGGCACCCATCCCCACGCACGAACTCGACCGGCTGGCGCGCGTAGGTGGGCATCACGTGGTCGCGCTCGAGCGATCGAAGCTCGGCCAGCGTCACGTCTCGCCCCCGGTCAACGGCCACAGGCTGATCTTCGTGCCGATGCCGCGGTCTGTGAACAGCTCGAGCAGGAGCGAATGCGGCTGACGGCCGTCGATTATGTGCGCGCTGTCAACGCCGCCCTCTACCGCGCGCAGGCAGGCCTCGAGCTTCGGCCGCATCCCGCCCGACACCGCCTCGAGGCGCGCTCTGAGGTCCGCCGCCGTGGACTGTCGGATCAGGCTGGAGTGGTCGTCGGGATCGGCAAGCCAACCCTCCACGTCGGTCAGGAAGATCGCCTTGTGCGCCCGAAGGGCCTCCGCCACAGCGCCCGCGGCGGTGTCGGCGTTCACGTTGTAGGAGGCGCCGTCGGCGTCGGCCCCGACCGATGCGATCACCGGGATGTAGTCCTGGGCCACGTGGAGCAGGACGTCCACGTCGATCCTCTCGATGTCGCCCACGAAGCCGATGTCGCGCTCGCCGGCCAGCTGCTTCTTGACGGTGAAGAGCGCCCCGTCGTCGCCGCACATGCCCACGGCCGGCTGGCCGAAGCGGTTGAGGCCGAGGACGATGTCCTTGTTCTGCTTGCCGACGAGCACCATCTTCGCCAGCTCCACCGTGGCCTCGTCCGACACGCGCAGCCCCTCGACGAACTCCACCTTCATGCCCAGTCGCTCCATGTAGCGAGTGATCTCGGGGCCCCCGCCATGGACGACGATCGGGTTCATCCCGACGTACTTGAGCAGCACCACGTCGCGCGAGAACTCGTCCTTCAGCTTCGGATCGATCATCGCGGCACCGCCGTACTTGATCACCACGGTCCGCCCGTGAAACTCGCGGATGTAGGGGAGCGCCTCGAGGAGGGTGCCGACGTCTCTCATGCGTGCCTCCGTTGCGTCCCGGATGGCGGAGCGCAGATGGCAGATGGCAGGGTCGGCGGGCCGGCGTGGTCGGCCCTGCGCTCGCTCGCTTCTACGACAAACGGTTTGCCCCTCACGCAACTTTGTTGCGTGGGGAGCACGTTCGTTGTCGTAGCTGGCAGCCTCTCGGTCGAGAGAATGCCGGGCTCCGGAAAGAGGCGCGTCACGTCGTGTACTCCGCGTTAAGGGTCACGTAGTCGTGTGAGAGGTCGGAGAAGAAGACCTCGGTCTCACCGCCGTCGCCGGGCACCGTGAGCTCGTACTCGATCTCGGGCCCGCGCACGGCCGCCTCGAGCTCGTGGAGCTCGTCCGGGTCGAGGTCGTAGGCGGTCCCACCCGAGACGAGCTGACGACCCTCGATCCTCAGGTCGAGGTGAAGAGGCCCGTGTCCGGCGAGTGCCTGCCCCGCGGCCTGGAGGATCCGGCCGAAGTTCGGGTCCGCGCCGTGAAGCGCCGTCTTGACCAGCGGGGAGTTGGCCACCGCGCGCGCGGCCGGCTCGACCAGCTCGGCGTCGCCCCGGACCACGACTCGGCCGACGCGGTGGGCACCCTCACCGTCGGCCACCACCTCGAGCGCCAGCTGGCGCAGCAGCGCGTCGAGCGCCTCCCCAAGCGCCAGTTCGTCGGGCGACTCCTGCTCCACCGCTACTCCGGACGCGCCGCTGGCCAGCGCGAAGACCGTGTCGCTCGTGGAGAGCTGCCCGTCGACGGTCGCGCGATCGAAGGAGCGCTTGACCGTCACGCCGGTCAGGAGCTCGAGCGTGGCCGCGTCCACGGCCGCGTCGGTCTCGACCAGGCAGATCACGGTGGCGAACGCCGGCGACATCATGCCGGCGCCCTTCGCCTGCGCCGCCAGGCGCACGGTTCCGGACGGCAGCGCCACCTCGAGGCAGGCCCGCTTGGGCCCCCGGTCGGTCGTCAGGATCGCCTCGGAGAGGTCGGCGGCGTCTTCCTCCAGCCGCGCACCCGCCTCGCGAATACCCGCCACCAGGCGCTCGCGCGGCAGCTCGCGGCCGATCACCCCGGTGGCGGCCACGCCGACCGCGTCGGGCGCGACGCCGAGCATCTTCCCCGCGGCAGCTTGCGCGGAGAGCGCCGTGTCGAGGCCGCGCCGGCCGTCGCCCACGTTGGCGTTGCCCGAGCTCACCACCACCGCACGGAGCCGGTCGAGGGCCGCCTCCTTGGATGCGATCACCGGCGCGCCGAGCACGGCGCTGGTGGTGAAGCGCGCGGCGGACGCGGTGGTGGGCGCGTCCGAGACGAGGAGCGCCACGTCGAGCCCCTCGGGCTTGATGCCGGCGGCCGCGGCCGCCGCCCGGAACCCCCCGGGCAGCGCGGTCGGAGAGAGCTCCACCGCGTGGCTCGGCCTCTCGACCCAGCGCGAGCGAAAGAACGTGGCGGTGGGCGCGGTGCTCATGCGAGGCCCTCGGCCTCGTCCAGCCCCAGCATCAGGTTCAGGTCCTGGACGGCCTGCCCGGCCGCTCCCTTCCAGAGGTTGTCGATCGCCGCGAAGACGAGCACGCGGCCGGTGGCGGGCTCGACCGTCGCGTGGATGCGGCAGCGATTGGTCTCGCGCACGTCACGGACACCCGGCGGGGCGTCGACCAGCTCGATGAACGGCTCGTCCGCGAAGGCGGTGCTGAACAGCTCCGCCACGTCGGAGCCGGACAGCTCGCGGCGGGGGGTTATGTAGCAGCTCGCCAAGAGGCCCTGATCGATCGGCAGGAGGTGCGGTGTGAACGTGATCGGGAACCCGCCGCCGAGCTCGTGCTCGAGCTCCGCGCGGTGGCGATGACCGTCGACCTTGTAGGGATTGAAGTTCTCCGCGACGGAGACGAAGTGCGTGGTGTCGGTGGCCTCGCGGCCTGCCCCTGAGACGCCCGACTTGGCGTCGACCACAACGTCGGCGGCGATCTCGCGGAGCGGCGCGAGGGCGAGCAGCGCCGCGGTGGGATAGCAGCCGGGCGCGGCCACCAGCTCGGCGGCGCGGATCTCCTCCCGGTGCAGCTCGGTGAGCCCGTAGACGGCCTCGTCGAGCAGCCCGGGAGCGTCGTGCGGCTGGTAGTAACGCTCGTAGCGCTCGCGATCGAGACGGAAGTCCGCCGACAGGTCGACGACCTTGAGGCCGCGCTCCCGAAGCGCTTCGACGGCCGGTGCGGCGGCGCCGTGCGGGTACGCGACGAGCGCCGCATCGGCCCGCTCGGCAAGCCCCTCGGCGTGGAAGGTCTCGAGCTCCAGCTCGACCCGATGGCGCGGGTAGAGGTCGTCGAGCCGCCGGCCGGCGTCGGCGCGCGCGGTGACCGCGGCCAGCTCGAGCGAGGGGTGGCGGAAAACGATCGCGGCGGCGAGCGCGCCGGCGAAGCCGGTCGCGCCCACGACGGCTACCCGTGCGGCGGCCCTAGGCACGCAGCCGCCCCCCGACTTCCTCGAGCTGCGACTCGATGCGCTCGCGCAGCGCGGCCACGTCCTCATCGGTCAGGGTCCGGTCGGGTGCCCGAAACTCGAGCCGCATGGCGAGCGACTTGCTTCCCTCGCCCAGCTGCTCGCCGCGGTAGACGTCGAACAGCTCGGTCGAGCGGAGGGTGACGCCTGCACCGGCGCGAACCGCCTCCTCCACGCGCGCCGCGCTCACGTCCTCGGGCACCACGACGGCGATGTCCTGGAGCACCGCCGGGAAGGTGGACACCGTCCGGTAGGTCTTCGACGTTCCCGCGGCGACCTCCGCCAGGGCCTCGACGTCGAGCTCGAAGCCCGCACATGGGCCGACCTCCCACTCCCGCGTCACGAGCGGATGGATCTCACCGAGCCAGCCGATCGTTCGCTCGCCCGCGACGATCGAGGCAGCACGTCCGGGATGGAGGAACGGCCGGTCGCCGGCATCCACCGGCTCGGCGCGCCAGTCGAGACCGGCCGCTTGCATGACACCTTCCAGCAGGCCTCGCATCGCATAGAAGTCGGCCGGCGCCGGATCGCTCCGCCAGGAGCCCCCCAGCGAGTCCGTCGCCAGTGCCCCGAGGTGATGCCGCTCTGCGGCGGGCGAGCCGTTCGCGGTGCCATCGGGGGGACGCGCGCCGTAGACGTGCGCCGATTCGAAGAGCGCCACTGCCGCGCGTCCGTGGGCGGCGTTGCGGCTCGCCGCGTCGAGCAGTCCCGGGAGCAGAAGGGGGCGCATGACCCTCTGGCTCTCACTCAGCGGGTTGGTGAGCGCCAGCAGCCCGTCGCCTGTCAGCCGCAGCCGGGCGATCGTCTCGGGAGCGGTGAAGCTGTAGGCCACGATCTCCGTGAGCCCGCGGTCGCGCAGGGCGTCCTCGGCCCGGCGGCGCAGGCGCTGGGCGCCGGTCAGGCGCCCGACCGCGCGTCGGCGGGCCGGGAGGGTCGTGGGCAGCCGAGCGAGCCCGTGCACGCGCGCCACCTCCTCGATCAGGTCCACCTCGCGCCGGACGTCGGCGTCGCGGAAGCTCGGGACGGTCACCTCGAGGTCCTGCGCCGAGGAGCCGTCAACCGAGACGCCGAAACCGAGGCGCTCGAGCACTCCGCGCACCTCATCGTCCGGGATCTCCGCGCCGAGCAGCGACCGAAGCCGCTCGAGGCGAAGCCTCACCGTGCGGGGACTTGCCGGCCGCGGATAGGCATCCAAGGTTCCCGGCACCATCCGCGCGCCACACAGCTCGACCATCAGCTTGGAGGCGAGGCGCTGGGCGGCGAGCGCCTCGTCGGGGTGAAGCTGCTTCTCGAAGCGAGCGCTCGCCTCAGAGCGCAGGCCGAGGCGCGTAGAGCTTCCGAGGATGTTCGGCCCCACCCATGTCGCCGCCTCCATGAGCACACGGCTCGTGGAGTCCGAGACCTCGGAGACCTGGCCCCCCATCACGCCGGCGATCCCCGATGGCCCCTCGGCGTCGCAGACGAGCGCCATCTCCGGGTCGAGGGATCGCTCCACCCCGTCAAGCGTCGTCATCCCCTCGCCCTCTTGGGCGCGCCGCACCACGATCCGCCGACCGCGCACGGCATCGAGGTCGAAGGCGTGGAGCGGCTGGCCGGTCGCGAGCATCAGGTAGTTCGTGATGTCTACGACGTTCGAGATCGGACGCTGGCCGGCCGCGGTCAGACGCGCCTTCAGCCAGTGGGGCGACGGACCGACCCGCACGTCCTCGAAGACCCGTGCGGTGAAGCGCAGGCAGATCTCCGGGTGCACGATCTCGAGCGAGGCGTGGTCCTCGGCGCGGTCGCTCCCGGAGGGTGAGGCGTCGCTCGCGGTGGGATCGTCGGCGAGCGGCGCCCCCGTGGCGGCGTGGAGCTCGCGCGCCACCCCGTACACCGCGAGGCAGTCCGGGCGATTCGGCTCGACCTCGAGGTCGAGCACGTCGTCGACGATCGGCAGGTGAGCGGCGAGGGGCTCGCCGGCCTTCAGCGCATCGTCGAGGACCATGATCCCCTCGTGGTCCTCGCCTATCCCCACCTCGTCCTCGGCCAGGATCATGCCGCTCGAGCTGACGCCGCGCAGGGTGGCCTCCCCGAGCTCCTGGCCACCGGGCATGACGGCTCCCGGACGGGCGACGGCCACGGTCTGCCCCGCGGCCACGTTCGGCGCCCCGCACACGATCGTGCGCGGTGCGCCGGACCCGTCCTCGACCTCGCAGACGCTGAGCCGATCGGCGTTCGGATGCCGCTCCACCGCGATCACCTTTCCCACCACGAAGGCGTCCGTCGAGCCGACGCCCAAGCGCTCGATCCGCTCGGCCTCCGTGCCGCTGGCGGCGAGCTGCTCCGCGATCTCGGCCGTGGACAGCGCCGGGTCGCAGTACGTCCTGAGCCATGAGACGGGCACGCGCATCAGGCGCCGGCCCCGAACTGCTCGAGGAACCGCACGTCGCCCTCGAACATCAGGCGGAGGTCCGGCACCCCGTACTTCAGCATCGCGATGCGGTCGATGCCCAACCCGAACGCGAAGCCCTGCACGCGTTCGGGGTCGTAACCTCTCTCCTCCACGAAGCCGAAGACGTTCGGGTCGACCATCCCCGCCCCGAGGATCTCGATCCAGCCCGATCCCTTGCAGAGTGGATCCCGGCGGCCGTCGGCCAGCGCCCCCGTCCCGGCGCAGGCGAAGCACGAGACGTCGACCTCGACGCTCGGCTCGGTGAACGGAAAGTACCCCGAGCGCAGGCGGATCTCGCGCTCGGGCCCGAAGACGGCGCGCGCGAACTCGAGTAGAACGCCCTGGAGGTCGGCGAGCGTGATGTCCTCGTCCACGGCGAGGCCCTCGATCTGGTGGAACATCGGGGTGTGCGTGGCGTCCGAGTCGCGCCGGTAGACGCGCCCGGGCACGACGATGTAGATCGGTGGCGCCTGCGCCTCCATGGCGCGTACCTGCATCGGTGAGGTGTGCGTGCGCAGCACGATCTCGTCGGACAGGTAGAAGGTGTCGTGGAGCGTCCGGGCGGGATGGGCCGGGGGCATGTTGAGAGCCGTGAAGTTGTAGTAGTCGAGCTCCACCTCGGGCCCCTCCACCACCGAGAATCCGAGACCGACGAACACGTCCTCGATCTCCCGGCGCGTCTGGGTCACGAGGTGGAGGTGGCCGGTGGGCCGCGGCGGGTCCCCGGGCAGCGTCACGTCGATCCGGTCGCCGCCGAGGCGAGCTTCGAGTGCGGCCGCCTCGAGTGCGGACGAGCGCTCCGAGAGCCTTGCCTCGAGCGCCACGCGCACGGCGTTGGCCGCCTTGCCGACGGGCCCGCGCCGGTCGGCCGGCAGCTGACCGATCGACCGCAGCACGGCCGTGAGCTCCGCCTTGCGCCCGAGGTAGCGCACCCGCGCCTCCTCGAGGTCCTCGGCGCGGGCCGCGGCCTCGATGGCGCGCTCGGCTTCGCCTCGCAGCTCCTCGAGCCGGACGGTCGGGTCCTCGGAGAGCGGCGGGGTGATCGGCTGCTCAGCCACCGTCGGCCATCCTAATCTCGTGCCGCGTGCGCTCGTAGAGCGCGACGGTGGCTGCCATCGCCACGTTCAGCGACTCCGGCCCGCCGCGATTCAACGCGATCCGCGCGCGGCAGGCGGCGCGATCGAGGATGGACTCCGGGAGCCCTTCTCGCTCCGATCCCAGGCAGAGGACGACCGGACCATCGAGGCTGACATCCGCGACTCCGGCGTCCGCTCGCGGGTCGAGGGCTATCGACGACCCATCGAGCTCGTCCCACGCGGCGCGCCCCGGCGGGCGCGCGAAGATCGAGCCCATGCTCGCGCGCACCGCTTTCGGGGCGAAGGGGTCGGCGCACCCGGGGCCGAGCACCACCGGGCCGTCGGCAAACGCGTGCGTCGAGCGGATGATCGTGCCGACGTTGCCGGGATCTCCGATGCCGTGCAGGTACACGGAAAGGCGGCCGCCGGGCGGCGACCACCGTTGACGGTAGACCCCGATCACGCGCGTGCCCGAGCCGAGCGTGCTGACGGAGGCGAGCAGCTCTGACTCCACGTCGACCCCCGCCACCAGCAGCGCCTCGGCTTCGAAGCCGGCATCCTCGGCGGCTTGGACCAGATCCTCGCCCTCGGCGATGAAGAGGCCCGTGCGCTGTCGTTGGCGCTTGTCGTGAAGCTTTCGAATGGTCTTCAGCTGTTGGTTGTCGTTCGAGGTGATCATCGGAAACGAAAAGGGCGCCTCGCTGGGCGCCCCGGGGAGTCGTCTCGCGTCGGCCTTGCCCTCAGGCAGCCGCCGCCTCCCGGGCGCGCTCGGCAAAACGTCGAAACGTCTCGGGGTCGCGGACGGCGATGTCAGCCAAGACCTTGCGGTCGAGCTCTATCTCCGCCAGCCGCATGCCGTGCATGAACTGACCGTAGGTCAAGCCCTCGCGGCGCGCGGCCGCATTGATTCGCGTGATCCACAGGCGCCGGAAGTCGCGTTTGCGGTTGCGCCGGTCGCGGTAGGCGTAGGAGTCGGACTTGAGGAGCTGCTCCTTCGCCCGTTTGTAGCTCGAGTGGCGGTCACCGCGGTAGCCCTTCGCGCGGGCGAGAACGGCACGGCGCTTCTTGCGGGCGGCGACCCCCCGCTTGACGCGGCTCACTTGCGGAGCAGGCCCTTCACCTGCGGCCGGTTGTGGTCCGAGACGATGGCGGGCTTCCCGAGCCGCCGCTTGCGCCCCGGGGACTTCTTGCCGAGGTTGTGGCTCGTCATGGCATGCCGGGCGCGGAACTTGCCCTTGCCCGTGGCCTTGAAGCGCTTGCTCGCGCCCGAGTGGGTCTTCATCTTGGGCATCGTCGTCTAGTTAACCAGACAGGCCGCCACTCCCGCGACCGTCGGCGAGCCGCTCCGGCGAGCGGTCAGGCGGCGGAGGAGTCAGCCGCCGGCGGCTGCTCTGCCTGAGCCGTGGGGGCCGGCGCCGGCTCGGCCCCGTCCTGCTCGGGCTCCTCGACCTTCTTCACGGGCCCGAGCAGCATCGTCATGTTGCGCCCGTCCTGCGTAGGCCGCGACTCGATGACGCCGAGCTCTGCCACGTCCTCCGCCAGGCGCATCAGCAGCTGCTCTCCCCGCTCGGGATGCGTGGTCTCGCGACCGCGGAACATGATCGTGATCTTGACCTTGTCGCGCGCCCTCAGAAAGCGCGTGACGTGCCCCTTCTTCGTCTCGTAGTCGTTGGTCGCGATCTTCGGCCGCATCTTCATCTCGCGGATCGTGACCTGCTTCTGGTGGCGACGAGCGGCCTTTGCCTTCTGCTCCTGCTCATACTTGTACTTCGAGTAGTCGAGCACGCGGCAGACGGGCGGCTTGGCCTCCGCGGCCACCTCCACGAGATCGAGATCGCGCTGGCGTGCGTAGTCGAGCGCCTCGTCGCGGTCCACCACGCCGACCTGATTGCCGTCCTCGCCGATCAGCCGCACCTGCGGAACGCGAATGCGCTCGTTGACCCGGGTCTGGTCCCGCTCGGGCGGGCGCCGATCGAACCTGCGCGGGATCGGCACTAGGCGGAGAGCAGGCTAGACGTCAAAGTCGATGGCTTGGCGAGCGAGGGGAGGAAGGGACACGGGCGCGTCAGCGGTGGCGCGGTGAGTCGGTGCCCCTCATTCGCCCGCGAGTATAGCGGCGGCCGGGCACTCGTCTGACCGCACGTCAGGCGCGCCACCGGACCTCCCCGGGCGCCCGCCGGTCGCGGGCCTCCGCGAGCGCACGCTCGCCGAACTCGGCGGCGCTCATCGTGCCGAGGTCGCCCTCGCGGTGACGCCGCACGGCGACGAGCCCGTCCCGCTCCTCCTGGTCGCCCAGCACGAGCATGTACGGCGCCTTGCGCAGCTCGCCGTCGCGGATCTTCCTGCCGACCGACTCGGAGCGTTCGTCCACCTCCACGCGAAGGCCCGCGTCGAGAAGGCTCTCCCCCACCCTCCGTGCGTACGGGACATGGCGATCGGCGATCGGCAGCACGAGCGCCTGGAGTGGAGCCAGCCACAGGGGAAACTCGCCGGCGTAGTGCTCGATCAGGATGCCGGCGAAGCGCTCGAACGAGCCGAGCAGGGCGCGATGGATCATGACCGGCTGGTGCTCGGCGTTGTCGGCGCCCGTGTACTCGAGCTCGAAGCGCTCGGGCATCGAGTAGTCGAGCTGCACGGTGCCGAGCTGCCACGAGCGGCCGATCGAGTCGGTCATGTGCAGGTCGATCTTGGGCCCGTAGAAGGTGCCCTCGCCCGCGTCGATCTCGAACGGAAGGCCGCGGCGCTCGAGGGCTCCGGCCAGCGCACGCTCGGCCGCGTCCCAGAGATCGTCGCTCCCGAGCCGCTGCTCCGGACGCGTCGAAAGCCTGAGCCGCGGCTCGAATCCGAACAGGTCGTAGAGGAAGAAGCCGAAGTCGAGGCAGCCGATCACCTCCTCCTCGACCTGATGCTGGGTGCAGAAGATGTGCGCGTCGTCCTGGGTGATGTGGCGAACGCGCAGCAGGCCGTGGAGCGTGCCGCTCGGCTCGTGGCGGTGCACGAGCCCCGCCTCCGAGTACCGGATCGGTAGGTCGCGGTAGGAGCGCCGCTCTGCCCTGTAGAGCTGGATGTGGGCAGGACAGTTCATCGGCTTGAGCCCCATAGGCCGATCTTCGATCTCCGTGAAGTACATGTTGTCGCGAAACTTGTCCCAGTGCCCTGACTGCTTCCAGAGCTCCACGTCGTAGAGGATCGGCGTCTTCACCTCGCGGTACCCGCGCCGCGCGTTCTCCTCGCGCCAGAGCGCGGTCAGCTGATTGAGGATCGCCATGCCCGCGGGCTGCCAGAACGGGGAGCCCGGGGAGAGCTCCGAGAAGAGGAAGAGGTCGAGCTCGCGCCCGAGCTTGCGGTGGTCGCGTGCTCGCGCCTGCTCGAGCCGCTCGAGGTGATCGTCCAGATCCGACTTCGAGAAGAAGGCGGTGCCGTAGATCCGCGTGAGCATCTTGCGGCGCTCGTCGCCGCGCCAGTAGGCGCCGGCCACCGAGGTGAGCTTGAACGCCTTCACTCGCCCGGTCGAGGGGCCGTGGGGGCCGCGGCAGAGGTCCGTGAACGGGCCGTTGTGGTACAGCGAGACCGTCTCGACGCCCTCCTCGCGAACGAGGTCCTTAATCAACTCGACCTTGTAGTCCTGGCGCTCCGAGCTGAAGCGCTCGAGCGCGTCGGCCACTGACACGTCCTCGCGCTCGAAGGGCTCGTCGGCCTCCACGTGTTCGCGCATCGCCTGCTCGATGCGATCGAAATCGGCGTCGCTCACCTTCACGCCCTCCGGGAACTCGAAGTCGTAGTAGAACCCATCGGCGATCGGGGGGCCGATCGAGACCTTTGCCTCGGGGTAGATCTCGAGCACCGCCGTGGCCAGGAGGTGAGCGGCGTCGTGGCGGATGAGCTCCAGCGCCTCGTCGCTCTTCGCCGTAACGATGTTCACGGGAGCGCCGTCCTCGAGCGGAGCGGCCAGGTCGCGCACCGCGCCGTCCTGCTTGACGGCGAGCGCGGCTCGGGCCAGTCCGGGGCCGATCGCGCGGGCGGCATCCGCGCCGGTCGCCCCCTCGGGGAGCTCGAGCGGGCTTCCGTCGGGCAGCTGCACCTTCATGGCCTCACCGTACCGTCGCCGCCTTGAAACCGGCGTATTCAGGCGGGCTCGACTGCTCCTCGCTATTTACGGGACTGTGACGCACGTCACATAAACGAACGGATGTTCGGCTAGCCTCGGTGCAGCGAGTCGGTCCGTGAGGACGCTCTATGAGGTCCGCGACCGACTCCGCCCCGCCCTAGGAGAGCGGGAGTAGAAGTACAGGGGAGGCGGAGAGCCGAAAGCGATCCCGACCCAGGAGGTTTCCGTGAGGAAGCTCCTCGTGTCCGTGTTGAGCATCGGCTTGCTGGCTACGCCCGTGGCGTTTGCCTTTGCCGCTGATGAGAATCGAGAAAATGCGGATGTACAGAGTGAACAAACCAACTACCCGGCGCTGATGGATGCCGACCTCCTCACCGAGGCTCGGAACCAGTACGCGAAGGCGACAGAGCTCGCCGAACGCAAGGAAGAGGCGCGTGAGCGCCGTCTGGAGCGCCGGCAGGAGCAACGTCGTGAGGCCCGCAAGGCCGAGCGGCAGGCACAGGCGGTTGCGGCCGCTGAGCCGGCTCCGGTGGAGGAGGCCGCGCCCGAGCAGACAACCTCGAACTCCGGCGGTGGCGGCGCGGGCGGTTCGCTCGCCTCGATTCGCAATTGCGAGTCGGGCGGTGACTACTCCACCGACACCGGCAACGGCTTCTACGGCGCCTACCAGTTCGACCAGTCCACCTGGGAGAGCGTGGGCGGCTCCGGAAGCCCGGCGTCGGCCAGCCCCGCCGAGCAGGACAAGCGGGCCGCGGCGCTCATGGCGCAGAGCGGTTCCAGTCCCTGGCCGACCTGTGGCGGGTAGCTGACTCGCCACGTGTCATCGAAGCTCGGATGACCAAAGCGACGGGCCCGCTCTCCGAGAGGAGGGTGGGCCCGTTTGCTTTCGGGTCCCGGCCTACACTCCGGCGGTGAAGGAAGGTACGCGCTGGCGTCCCGCCATCTGCATGGTCGCTGACCGGGACGGCTCAGGAGTCGGCGGCACGGGTGACCGCGCTGCCCGGCACGATGTCGTCGCGCCCGCTGTCCTCCCAGCGCACCCAGGCCTTGTGCCCGCCGTCGTAGTCGGGGGCGAAGAGGACGAGCGTGCCCGCCTCCTCGCCGACCGTACAGCGGTCACTGCCCTCCGGGTCGAGGCCGCGCCACACCCGAACGAAGGCGTTCTCCTCCCACTCCGCGCCGATCGTGGTGGGATCCGTGTGGCCCGGCCTGACCGTCGTCTCGGCCGGCAGCTTCATGAGCACGTCCATGATGGAGGCCTTCAGGTCCTCGAAGGTGGTGGAGCCGGGCGCGCGCACCCCTCCCACGGAGCCCTTGAAGAGCGTGTCGCCCGTGAACACCTCCCGATCGCTGACGCGGAAGCTCAGCATGCCGGCGGTGTGTCCCGGCGTCAGAATGCCGTCGATCCTTAGCCCGCCGATCTCGAGGATCTCCCCCGGCTCGATCGCTCGGTCCACGTCGAGCAGCCGCTCCGCCTCGAGCGGATGGGCGAGGATCTCGACCCCGAGCCGTTCCTTGTAAGCCGCGTTCTCGGCCACATGGTCGTGGTGGTGGTGGGTGAGCAGCAGGTGCTCCACCGTGAGCTCATGCCGCTCGATCGCGTCGAGCAACGGCTCGGAGGGCCCGCCGGAATCGATCAGCACACCGCGGCCGCCGGGCTCGTCGCCGACGAGGTAGGCGTTCGAGAGCCAGTCCGGGTGCATGGAGCGCTCGACGATCACGGCGGCAAGCTTAAGCGCCCGCCGCCTAAGATCGGGCGCCGATGCCGTCGACCGACCTGCGCGCCGAGTTTCCGGTCCTCGAGCGCGTCGCGTACCTGAATGCGGGCACCGACGGGCCGATCCCCCGCCGAGCCGCCGCGGCCGCCTCGGAGCGGGCGCGGTTCGAGCTGGAGCACGGCCGAGCGGGGCGAGATCACCGGAGCTCGCTCGACGAGATGCGCGAGTCGATTCGAAGGAAGGTCGCGGGTCTTCACGGCTGTGCCCCCAACGCCGTAGCGCTCACCCATTCGACGACCGACGGGCTCAACTCCGTCCTCTCCGGCCTTGACCTGCGCCGCGGGGACGAGGTGCTCACCACAGCCGAGGAGCACCCGGGGCTACTGGCGCCGCTGGCCGCCGCACGCGCCCGCTCGCGCATCAAGGTCCGCTGCGTCCCGTTTTCGGAGATCGCCGGAGAGGTGCGTCGCGACACGCGCCTCGTGGCCTGCTCTCATGTCTCGTGGGTCTCGGGGCAGGTGGTGGACGCAGGCGCACTCGCAAGCACCGACGCCCCGATCGTGCTCGACGGGGCCCAGGGGCTTGGGGGGATCCCCGCGGACGTGAGTGAGCTGGGATGCGACTTCTACGCGGCGGCGGGCCAGAAGTGGCTCTGCGGGCCGGACGGGGCTGGATCCCTGTTCGTGCGGCCCGACCGCGTCAACGACCTCTTCCCCTCCTCCCCGGGCTACGAATCGCTCGCCGAGCCGGGCCGGCCGCTCGACCTCGAGCTGCATCCCGGCGCCGCACGCTTCGACCGCGGCGCCGGCGCGGGGCCGCCGGCCGCCTGGTTGCTGGCATCGCTCACCGTGCTCGAGGAGGCTGGATGGGATCAGGTGCTCGACCGCGGGATCGCGCTGGCCGCCCGTCTGGCGGAGCGGCTGCGCGAGCGCGGCGTGAAGGTCGTCGAACGCGGTCCGTCGACGCTCGTGTCGTGGCGGCACCCCGACCCGACCGGGGCCGTCGAGCGCCTCGCCTCGGAGGGCTTTGTGGTCAGGGACATCCCAGGCCAGGGGCTCGTGAGGGCGTCGGTCGGAGCGTGGTCCAGCGTGGAGGAGCTCGAGCGGCTGGCCGAGCGGGCGGTGTGAGCGGCGGCCAGTCGACGTGAGTCGCTCGGGTCCGCAGCCGCCCCACTCAGGGCAACAACGATTCCTGCTCGGGGCGCGCCGCCGGCGTTCGCCGACGCGGCACTCCCGCCGCCTCGCTGAGCGCCCGCTCGACGTCGGCCAGGATCGCCCGCTCCGAGCGCGACGCCACAAGCGGCTCCGCGAGCCCGTCCACGTGCACGTAGGTACGACGCCGATCGCCGCGCTCCCCCGGCTCCAGCGGCACGACGGCGAAGATCCGGTCGGCCCTCACGAACTTGCCGTACCCGAGTGGAATCATGCGCGGATCTCGTTTCGCCATCGTCCCTCCCGCCGGCGAGTCGAGCGCCGACGCAGGAAGATCTTAGGTCGGGCCGCGGCCGCCTCGCGCCCGCGATCTGTGGAACACTCAGGTCGCCGTGATCCTTGGCTTCATCCTGTTCATGCTGCTCGGCTTCGGCTGCGGGTTTGCGCTTCGAGGCGCGGGGGCGTGGCTGGCTCTTCTCGTGCCGGTCATCTTCGCCGCGCTCACGGCGTTCGTCTCCGGCGCGACCACACAGCTGCTCATCCGCCTGGCTATCGCGCTCGCCCTGACCGCCGTGAGCATTCTCGCCGGACGGCTGCTCGACCGCGTGCTCGAGCGCCGGGGCGCCGAGGTCTAGTGAGGCTCGAGCGCGCTCGGGCGAGATGCCCTCAAGTGGGCCGTGCTGGGCTCGAACCAGCGACCCCCAGCTTGTCGAGCTGGTGCTCTCCCAACTGAGCTAACGGCCCTCACGACGGCAGCGCGGGGCTGCCGCGCGCGAGCATAGCAAGGCCCCCGCGGGCGGAAATGCGGCCCTAGGCCCCAACCGGCGCGGCGATCTCAGGCCGCTCGCTCGACCCCTCGCCGTCCAGGAGGCCCCGTGCGCGCATCGTGATCTCGAACGTCTCGCGCGTCGGATAGCGCGGCGTCCACCCGAGCGTCGCCTTGACCTTGTCGTTCGCGACCACCCACGGATGCAGAGCGAAGTGGAGGTTCCCCGGCGGCGTCTCGCTGAGGCGCAGCAACCACAGCAGGGAGGCCAGGCGCCGGTAGAGGGAGAGCGGCACGCGGCGGCGCTTCAACCCGATGAGGTCGGCACATTCGCGAAGCGTCATCGTGCCGTCGCCCGCGATGTTGAACGCGCCGGGATGACGGCCGTCGAGCAGGCCGATCAGCGCCTCGACGAGGTCGTCCTCGTGCACGAACTGGATCGGCACGTCAGGACCGCCGAAGTCCGCCTGGAACGGCTGATTCGCCCAGAGGCGCACGATGAAGTTCTCGACCCTCGGGCCGAAGACGATGCACGGTCGCACGATCGTCATCGTCCGCTCCGGGTTGCGGAAGGCCCAGAGTTGGCAGAGGCGGTCGATCTCCGCCTTGTCGCGGGCGTACTCGAAGTCGGGCACGCCGCGAACGGGGTGCTCCTCGGTCAGCGGCACGGGGTTGTCCGGGAAGGCCCCGTACGCGGTGGCCGACGACGTGACGAGCACGTGCTCGACGTCTCCTGCGGTGGCCGCCTCGAGCACGTTCGCCGTGCCGTGCACGTCGATCTCGTACATCGAGTCCTCGTCGTGGATCGGGTCGAGCACGAAGGCGAGGTGCACCACGGCATCCGGTCGCTCGCGTCGAAGGAGCTCCTCCGCGCCGCGGCGATCGCGGACGTCGAGGTGCTGGTACTCGGCCTTGGGCCGGAAGGCGCGTGGCGGGCGAACGTCGGCGATCACGACACGCTCCGTGTCGCTTCGATCGACCAACGAATCGATCAGCCGGCTGCCGATGTACCCGGAGCCTCCGGTCACCACGTACCGCATCTGGCGCTCCTTCTCGCTGGGGAGCGCGATCCTAGCGGCGGCGCCGCGGCGGTAGCGCCCTGCACCCCGACCCGGCGCCGAGGGCTACAGTTCCGACCGTGGAGAAGCAGCAACGGCCCATCACCTTCTGGGTGATCGTCTCAGCGATCATCTTCCTCGCCATGACCGCGCTGTGGGTCTTCGGCGAGGAGCCCACCGGGCTGGTGCTGGTTCTCTCGGGCATCCTCTGGTGGGGGTCCGGTCTCGCGTTGGTGGGTCTCGGGGTCGTGGCGATCTCGCGTCGCGGCAAGCGCTCGCGCGAGCCACGGGCTGGCGCTCAGTCGCGCTGAGCTCGCTGCTCGAGCGCGGCCTCGATCCGGTTCAAGCGCGTGGAGAGCTCGCGGACCTCGCGCAGCAGCATCTCCTCGATGTCGCCGACGTGCTCGATCTCGTCCTCGACGTCGTCCGCCAGGAAGCGCTCGGCGACCGACCCGATGAGGACCGTGGCGAAGCCGATGCCGATGAGCATCACGACGATCCCGATCACCCGGCCGGCGTCGGTCCTCGGGACTATGTCGCCGTAGCCGACCGTGCTCATCGTCTCCATCGCCCACCAGATTCCGTCCCACGGCGTGGCGGCGGTCTCCACCGCCGAGAACGCCGTGCCGCCGGCGAGCAGTGTGAGCGCGGCGATCAGCGCCGCGTAGCGAAGGCCGTTGACGGAGAACAACCGTGGAACGAGTCGAACGAGGCCGATCACGCGCACGAGCTGGAGCAGTCGCAGGGCGCGCGCCGCCTGAAGGCTCGCGGGCAGGAACGGTGGGGTGAGCACGACGACGAGCGGCTCGATCGGGTGCTCGCGCAGCCAGCGCCGGCGGTCCGGCGTGATGGCGAGCATCACGACGAGCTCGAGCGCGAAGGTGGTCCAGATCGCCCAGTTGAGGCCCGCGGCGATCGTGCTCCACGGCTCCGCGACCTCCGACTCCTCGAGGATGATGACCGGGATGGAGAGCAATGCGGCCACCAGCCCGGCGACATCGAACCCTCGCTGGATGCGTTCGGTCCTCCCGCTCACGCCGACCTATTCGACGGCACCCCAACCTAGCCTTCGAGTCGCGGGGCGGCGCCGCGCCGGATTGCGTCGGGCCCGAAAGGCGACGACCGGAATCGAACCGGTGTAAACGGCTTTGCAGGCCGCTGCGTAACCACTCCGCCACGTCGCCCAGCGGGCCTAGCCTAGCGAGCCACCCGGGACCGCCGGCGGCGAGCTACGGTGTGCTCGGTCGCCGCGGGAGCGTCCCTATAATCGCGCCCCTACGCGGATGTAGCTCAGTTGGCTAGAGCGTCTGCTTGCCATGCAGAAGGTCGTGGGTTCGAGTCCCATCATCCGCTCTCCGTAGATGCCCCGCTGAATAGCGGGGTTTCTGCGTTGTAGGGAGCGCACCGCCCTGGCCAACAAGCACGGCATCGGCGGCATTGTGTCCATTCGTGCCCAATCAGAGGCCGCGGACGTTGCTCGGGTTGTCTCGCCGGCTTGGCGCGTCGGGAACACGTAGTCGCTCGGCTTCACGTACTGGCTCCGCGTCCGATACTCGGAGAGCAGCTCTCGGAGCCCTGGCGTGGGGCCGACGTGACGGACTCCCGCATCCGTTTTCGAGTCGGCCACCCGCGTAGCTCCGCCCCCGCTTTCCGTTCCGGACGACGACCTCGCCTGAAGCGGGGCCGGCCATCAGCTCTCCTCCTTGGACTGAGTGATCCAGTCACCAGCTCGCGTTAAGACGCCCCTCTCGCCGGACCCAACCCGAATGAGCACAGCAAGCACAATCGTCGTGCCTGCCCCGGCAAGGATTCTTACCCACCAGTCGTCCTTGATCCCGAACGCAACGGTTACGCCAATGCTCAGGAGGAGGGCCGTCAACGTAATACCGAGTGACTTCACGGTTAGCCGCTGCTGACTTGAGGACCCGCGCTCGCCGTCGGCCATCACGGCGCCCCCTTCGTCTCCAGCGCCTGCGCG
Organism: Thermoleophilaceae bacterium; assembly: GCA_030447875.1. Lineage (GTDB taxonomy): Bacteria > Actinomycetota > Thermoleophilia > Solirubrobacterales > Thermoleophilaceae > JAUJOA01. Next base: position 70,330 of record JAUJOA010000001.1, on the reverse strand, counting down.
ACCTCCGGTCGGAGGTGGAGAGAGAGCTCGTCAGCCATCAGGGGCCCACCCAGTAGCTGCTCTTCCGCGCCGATCTCCTTACCGAGCCTCACTAGTTCCCGCGTCTCATGTGCGAGGCGCTCGAACCGTTCGCGAAACGGGAGCTGCTGAGCGTCGACCTGGCGCTCGATCTCCGCGAGATCGGCCTGCACCGCGGTCGCAACGCGTTGAAGTAGGCGGCGCGCGCCTTACTAGGCTGAGCCTGCATGGAAGCTAACCCCTTCCGTGCCCGCCCCCGGCAGCTCCAACTGCGCGGGGGCATTTGCTTGGTTAGGACGCATCTAAGCCGCCTCACGGTCGCCAGCAAAGCATGTTCCCAGAGAACCTCGACGCCGCCTCGCCCAGCGGTTGCCGTGGCCACTTGAAAGAAGACCGGCCCGGATTTCTCCGGGCCGGTCGCTATCCCCTCTTGTCGCCGAGCGAGGGAGTTAGTCTCGCGCTGCTCGGCGGGCCTTCGCTGCGACGCGGACGCAGTCGCGGAAGGCCTCGGACTCGGGCTGGGCACCATTCGACTGGCAGAACCGCCCAGGCGCGCCCTCGGCACGGATGCTCGCATCGCCGCCCGAGTGGTCGCCGTTCTCGGCCCTGCGGAGCGCCCGCGCCGCAAGCTCGACGCACTCGCGGAAGTCCGCGGTCCGGGGCGTGGCGAACTGCTTGCAGAACTCGCGGGGGGTCTGACCCGCCTGATCGGCCCGGTTCTGGTCGCCCTGCTCCTGTGCCCCTGCGGGTGCTGCGGCGACCAGCGCCACAGCGGCTGTGGCGAGGGTGGCCTTGAAAGTTCCTCTGAGCATCTTGCTCCTCCGTGTCGGGGTGGCGCTGCCAGACGTCTCAACACGTCGTATCGGCTGAAGTTGCACCTAGCTTTAGCATCGCGTGCAACCGACGACTACGGCTTCCGAAGGTGCCTTAGGAGCCCCTCGCCGGACTTCGCGTCGGGAACACGTAGTCGCTCGGAGGACGCCGTCTTCGGCTTCTCGGCCTCGTCGGGAAGGTTGAGCTCTCCGAGGAGGCGAGCGAGAGCGATGCGACCTGGTGGTCACCTCGAGCCCTCGATCAGTCAGTGCGCCGACGAGCTGGGGGCGTTCGAGCTGCTCGTCCAAGACGAGTAGTGGCATCCGGCCATCCGCCTTAAGGGGCAAACCGGCGTGCGCCGGCGCCGAGGACGGAGTCCGTTGCTCACTTGCTACGCACGCGCCTTGTCTGGTGTGTCGGACGACACCATCGTCGACCCTCATGGCTGACGTGGTCGACATTCGGCACCACAGTGGTGCACAAAGTCGACCAGGGGGCGGGCTCGAGCTCGCCGCGCTTGCCACCAGGCAGCACGGCGTGCTGTCGTACGCTCAGCTGTTACAGCTCGGAGTCGGCAGGGGCGCAATCCGGTACCAGCCTCTTAGAGCGCGGCGGCAGCCTCCACCCGTCGCGGGGACTCGTCAACATCCCGACGATCGAGCTGGTAGTCCTCGATCAGAATTGCGCGGCCCTCCTCAGGGAGGCAATCTGGGCGACCCTCTCGACTGGCCATCGTCGGCCGCGGAGCGACAGCACGCCGCCCAACTTGTCGGGATCGACTTCGAGGCGCTCCATCAGCTCGGCGTCCACGTGCAGCCGGCCGGAGGTGTCGACGATCAGGACGTCCCGCCCGTCCGCGCGAGCTTGGGCGAGCGCCCACTCGGCGATGTCCACTGGATCGCGGCCGGTGCCCTGCTCGTAGACGGTCGCGCCGGCCTGGGCGCCGACCTTCACGAGCTGATCGATCGCGGCCGGGCGGTAGACGTCGCACGCGGCCAGGGCCACGTCCACACGGCGTTCCTCACGCAGGTGGCGCGCCAGCTTGGCGCAGGCGGTCGTCTTGCCCGAGCCCTGGAGGCCGGCCATGAGCACGACGGTCGGCCCCTCGTTGGCGAACACGAGCTCCCGACCGGCGCCTCCTCCCATCAGCGTGGTGAGCTCGTCGTCGACCAACTTCACGACCTGCTGGCCGGGGTTCAGCGATTCGAGGACGGAGGCACCCAGAGCCCGCTCCTTGACCGCCGCGGTGAACTGCTTGACGACCTGGAAGTTGACGTCCGCCTCGAGCAACGCGAGGCGGATTTGGCGCATCGCCTTGTTGACGTCGTCCTCGGTCAGGCTCCCACGGGAGCGCACGTCGGACAGGGCGGACTGCAGGCGCTCTGAGAGCGTGTCGAACACGGAAGCAGGCTAGCGGCGGGTGCTCAGTCCGGCGGCGGCGCGGGGGGCTCCGGCGCCCGGGGTGCGGTGGGCGCGGCGGCGGGCCGCGCCGGAGCGCCATTCTGGCCTATTACGCCGCTCAGGCCACCCAGCGCCTGTGCGAACTCGCTCGGGATGATCCAGACCTTGTTGGAGTCGCCCTGGGCGATCTGCGGCAGGACCTGGAGGTACTGGTAGGCGAGCAGCTTCGGATCGGCGTCGCCACGGTGGATGGCGTCGAACACCGTCTCGATCGCCTGTGACTGTCCCTGAGCGTTGAGGATCTGCGACTCGCGGGCGCCCTCGGCCTTCAGGATCGAGCCCTGCTTCTCCCCCTCGGCGGTCAGGATCTGCGACTGCTTGAGACCCTCGGCGGTGAGGATCGCCGCGCGCTTGTCGCGCTCGGCGCGCATCTGCTTCTCCATCGCCTCCTGGATCGTGGTGGGCGGATCGATCGCCTTGAGCTCCACGCGGTTCACGCGGATCCCCCATTTGTCGGTCGCCTCGTCGAGCGCTCCTCGAAGGGCGCCGCTGATCTTGTCGCGCGAGGTGAGCGTGTCCTCGAGCGTCATGCCGCCGATCACGTTTCGCATGGTCGTCACCGTGAGCTGCTCCACGGCGGCGATGTAGTCCGCGATCTCGTAGGTGGCGGACTTAGGGTTGGTCACCTGGAAGTAGATGACCGAGTCGATGTTCACGACCAGGTTCTCCTCGGTGATCACCGGCTGGGGCGGGAACGACACGACCTGCTCGCGCAGGTCGATCAGGGGGCGAAGACGATCGATGAAGGGGACGATGACCGTGAGCCCCGGATCGAGCGTGCGCTGGTAGCGGCCGAGCCGCTCCACGATGCCGGCGCGAGCCTGGGGCACGATGCGGATGGTGCGGGCGAGGACGAAGAGGACGACGACCGCGAGGGCGATGAGGGCGATGAGGCCGGCTGACACGATTACCTCCCTGTCTAGTTGGAGACGAGCGCCGTGGCGCCGTCGATCTTAAGGACTTCCACGCGCGCGCCGGGCTCCATGGTCTCCTCGTCGTCGAAGGCGCGCGCCGACCACACTTCGCCTCCCAGCTTGACGCGGCCCCCGTCGCCGTCGACGCGCTCGAGCACCACGGCGCGCGAGCCGACCAGCGCGGCCGTGCCGGTACGTATCTGCGCCGGCGTGCGGAGATGGCGCTTCGCGATTGGCCGGACGATCGCGAGCGTGGCGATCGACGCGACGATGAAGACGATGAACTGCAGCTCGATCGCGCCGCCGAGGGCCGCCACGGCGGCCGCGAGCGTGGCGGCGAGGGCGATCGGCCCGAGGAAGAAGCTGAGCGTCATCACCTCACCGACCGCCAGGGCAGCGGCGACGATCAGCCAGATGACCCACTCGGGCATCCTTAGATTCTAGGCCTCCCCTGGCTCGAGCAGCGCACGCGCGAAGTCGTCAGCATCGAAGGGCCGGAGGTCCTCGAGCGCCTCGCCGGTCCCGATCAGCTTGACCGGCACGCCGAGCTCCTGGGCGATCGCCAGCGCGATACCGCCCTTCGCAGTCCCGTCGAGCTTCGTCAGCACGATGCCCGATACCTCGACCGCGTCGCGGAAGAGGAGCGCCTGGCGCAGTCCGTTCTGGCCGGTCGTGGCGTCGATCGTGAGCAGCGTCTCGTGGGGCGCGTCCGGAAGGCGCTTTGCGATCACCCTTCGCACCTTCGCGAGCTCCTCCATCAGGTGGCCCTGCGTATGGAGCCGACCGGCCGTGTCGCAGATCACGACCTCGTGACTGCGCGCGATCGCTGCGTCGATGGCGTCGTAAGCCACGGCGCCCGGGTCCGAGCCCTCGGCCGCCCGGATCACGTCGCACCCGGCGCGATCGCCCCACGCCACGAGCTGCTCCACCGCCGCGGCCCGAAAGGTGTCACCGGCGGCGAGGAGGACCGACTTGCCGAGCTCGTTGTGAAGGTGCCAGGCCACCTTGCCGATCGTGGTCGTCTTCCCGGTGCCGTTGACGCCGACCATGAGCAGCACGGTCGGAGACGGTCGCAGGTCGATCGTCCCCTCGCCGGTCGTGGCGGCTTCGGCAAGCAAATCGCGCAGGCGGCTCCTGAGCTCCTCGCCGGACGAGAGCTCGCCCGACCCCGCCTCGGTCTCGAGGCGCTCGACGATCTGTGCGGTGGTGGTGGCGCCCACGTCCGCGTAGATCAGCGTCTCCTCGAGCCGCTCCCACGCTTCCTCGTCGAGTGTCTGGAACATGCTGGCCTGAAGCTCCACGCCGAGCGCCTGGCGCGTCTTCGACATGTTCTGGCGGAGACGACGAAAGAAGCCACGGCGCTCCTCCTCCGGCAGTGGAGCGGGAGCGTCGTCTCCGGTCACGAACAGCTCTTGCCAGGTCGCCGCCATGGGACGGCGCAGGATAGGCGGCGCCGTGTCCGCCGGCGGCCCTCCTCAGGCGGCGACGCCCGCGCGCCCCGGCACCGGCTCGTCGAGCGTGCCGGCCACGGCGGGGAGCTTGCGCGAGACGACCTTCGACACGCCGTCGCGCCCCATGCTCACGCCGTAGAGGCGGTCGCCGGCGTCCATCGTGCGCTTCTGATGGGTCACAACGATGAACTGCGCGCGGTCGGCGCAACTGCGCACGAGACGAAGGAAGCGGTCGATGTTGAGGTCGTCGAGCGCGGCCTCCACCTCGTCGAGCACGTAGAACGGGCACGGCCGAGCCAGGAAGACCGCGAACAGGAACGCGAGGGCAACGAGCGACTTCTCGCCGCCCGACAAGAGCGAGAGCCGGCGCGTGGACTTGCCGGCGGGCGTGACCTCGACCTCGACTCCGGGCTCGCCGCCGGCCAGCCCGTCCTCGCCCTCGTCCGCCTCGGCCTTGACCTCGGCGGCCTCCTCCTGCAAGCCGTCCGTCTGCCCGCCGATCACGGGGCGCGGCGCGTCGGGGCTCACGAGGCGCAGCCGGCCACGACCCCCGGGAAACAGGTGCTCGACCACTTCCTCGAAGTTGCGGGCGGTCGCCTCGAACGTCTCTTCGAAGCTCTCCCGGATGCGCCGGTCGGTCTCCCTGATGATGCCTTCGAGCTCGCCGAGCGCCGACTCGAGGTCCCCGCGCTGCGCCTCGAGCTCCTCCACGTGCGCGATCGCCTCCTCGTACTCGTCCTTTGCAAGCGGGTTCACGACGCCAAGCTGCTCTCGGCGCCGTGCGAGGCGCTCGCTTCGCCCTTCGAGCTCCGTGCGCCGCTCCTGCGACAGGCCCTGGCCGGTCGGAGCGGTCTCTTCGGCGGTGCCAGCCTCGGACGAGGCACCGGCGCCGATCACCGCTTCGGTCGAGAGCCCGAGGCGGGAGCTCAACCCGTCGACCTCGGCACGGGCGTCCGCCGCGGAGTCGCGCACCTGCTGAGCGCGCACCTCGGTGCGCGTGACCTCGTCGCCGGCCCGCTTCAGAAGCCCCTGTAGCTCGGCCTCCTCCCGGGCGCACGCGCGGAGCTCCGAGCCGGTGCCCGCGCCCGCCTCCGCGTCGGCGGCGAGCGTGGCATGGAGCGACTCGCGGTGCGCTGCAACGGCGTCGAGGGCGGTGGCGAGCACGGGCAGCGCCCGCTCGGCCGCGGCGGTCAGCGCGCACTGGCGCTCGAGTGCGCCGTGGAGGCGCTTCACGCGCGCGTGGCGCTCACGGTGCTCCCGCTCGGCGCGCTCGGCCATCCGGCGCTCCACGGCGAGCTCCGTGCTCAGCTGAGCCCGCCTCGCCGCATCGGGGTCCTGCTCACCACCGGCCCGGCGACGCTCGAGCGCTCGCTCGGCACTTCGCACCCCGTCGATCGCGTCGTCCAGCTCTCGCCTGGCCTCGCGCACGGCACGCTCGGCGGCATCGCGCTCGCGCCCCGCCGCGCCCGCGGCCTCCGTTGCTGCCTCGACGGCCACCTCCGCAGTGGCGACCGCCTGCTCGGCTCTCGCGGCGCGCGCCACGAGCTCCTCTCGGTCTGCGAGGTGGGCGAGCGCGCGCTCGTCGCCACTTGCCCCCGCCTGACGCAGCTCACCGGCGGTCGAGAGAAAGGCACGCCCGGCACGTGTGACGAGCACGCCGGTGAAGCCCTCCGGGCGGGGATTCAGGGAGTCGACGACCCACACGTCCGCCAGCAGGCGCTCGACCACCCCCGCGGCGCCGGGGAGCGCCCGAACGTGCTCGAGCAACCGCTCGGCGCCGGGAGCCGGAAGCGCGCTCGCCCCGCCTGAGCGCTCGCCGGCTTCGACGAGTATCGACCCCCCACGGCCATCGCCGGAGTCGAGCAGAGCGCCGGCGGCGTCGACGTCGCTCGTAAGCCCGGCCCGGAGCAGGGGGCCCAGGACGGCGGCGACGGCGAGCTCGTAGCCGGAATCGACGCGAAGCTGCTGCCCGAGCGACCCGGCGCCCCCCGGCGCTCGCATCGTCGCGTTCGCCAGATGCTCCAGCTCCGCCAGATCGGCGAGCGAGCGCGCTCGCTCGGAACGCGCGGCATCGAGAGCCGCCTCGGCGCTCCGGCGCGCTGCCACCCCGGCCTCCGAGCGCTGCTCGGCAGCGTCGAGATCCGCTCGGCGAGCGTCGAGCAGTGGCTCGAGCTCGTCGCGGCGCTCACGTGCTGCGCGGCAGTCGGCCTCCAGCCGGGCGACCTCGGCGGAGAGCCGCTCCTCGCGTGCTGCGTCGAGCTCGCCCAGCTCGGCCTCGAGGGAGGCGATGCGGTCCATCGGCCCGCCCACGCCCGCGGCGCCGGGCCTCTCCCCGCCCGCCGGGTGAAGGGCGTCGCCCGCGGGCCGGTCGAGGCGCTCGAGCTCTGCTCGCGCCCGCTTCGCGCTCCGAGCGCCTGACTGCGCCAGCTCGCGGACGCGCTCGAGCCGCACGTCGATTCGGTCGACCGCGGCAGTGGCGGCGAAGAGCCGCTCGGACAACGCCTCGCGAGCGCGCCCGTGTGCGGCGAAGGCCTCCTCCGCGGCCTCGCGTCGAGCGGCCACGGCGGCGAGCCGGGTCTCGGCTTCCGCTCGCTGCGCGCGAGCAGCGACGGTCTGCTCCTCGGCGCTCGAGAGATCGGCGGCGGCGGTCCGCGCCGCGTCGCGGGCCAGCTCGAAGCGTGCCTCGAGCGACTGGCGCTCGAGGCGCTCGTGCAGCTCGGCCGCCTCCGCCTGGCGCTTGAGCGGTCGCAAGCGCGTGCGCGCCTCGCGCTCCACGTCGAGCGAGCGCGCGAGGTTCTCCCCGGTTCGCTGAAGCTTGAGCTCGGCACGCCGGCGGCGCTTGCGGTGCTTCCCTAGTCCCGCGGCCTCTTCGATGAGCCGGCGGCGGTCCCCCGGCCGCGAATCGATGATCCCCTCCACCCGGCCCTGAGAGACGACGGAGTGCATCTCCTTGCCGAGGCCCGTGTCGGAGAGGACCTCCATCACGTCGACGAGGCGGCAGCGCGCCCCGTTCAGCGTGTACCCGCCCTCACCGGAGCGCTCCAGCCGACGCCCGATCGAGATCTCGGCGAACTCGCTGTTGAGTCCACGGTCCGAGTTGTCGAGCACGACCTCGACCTCGGCGGCATTCCGCGACGGCAGCCCGTGGCCGCCGGAGAAGATCACGTCCTGCATGGTCTGCCCGCGCACGGCGAGCGGACTCTGCTCGCCGAGCGCCCACAGGACCGCGTCCGTGACGTTCGACTTGCCCGAGCCGTTCGGGCCGACGATCACGGACACGCCCTCGGCGAACTCGAGCTTGGTCCGGTCGGGGAAGGACTTGAAGCCCTTGATCGTGATCGAGCGCAGGTACATCGGTCAGACGGTCTCCTCCAGGCGATCGAGCGCCCTCAGCGCGGCCTCCTGCTCGGCGCTCTTCTTCGTCCTTCCCTCGCCGCGGCCTATCTCCTTCCCCTCGACCTCGGCCACGGCCACGAAGCTTCTCTCATGGGGCGGACCCTCTTCCGTCTCGATCCGGTAGGTCACCAGATCGGCGCGCCGGGCCAGGCGCTCCTGAAGGTCCGACTTGAAGTCGACGGGGCTCTGGACCGCGCGTTCGACCTGCTCTGCGAATGCGCTCGCCACCGGCGGGGCTACCCGCGCGAAGTCCCAGTTCAGGTATGCCGCGCCGATGATCGCCTCGCATACCGAGGCGAGCACCCTGTCGCTCGCCACCAGCATCTCCGCCGCCTTCCCGGTCCCTTCCGGAGCCGCGGCCACCAGGCGCCGGGGGACGTCCAGCTCGCGCGCCACGTCCGCGCATGCCTGGCGCGAGACCGCCTGGGCACGCAGCTTGGTGAGGCTTCCCGCGCCGTAGCGCTCGAAGCGTGGGTACAGAGCGGTCGAGACGGCGAGGCTGAGCACGACGTCGCCCAGGAACGCGAGTCGCTCGTAGGACCTGCTTCGATCCTTGACCCACGAGGCGTGGGTGAACGCTTGTCGCGCCAGGTCCTCGGGAAGCTCGTCGAGTAGCGAGCGAAGCGTGTCCAGAGCGTCAGGACGCGCTCTGCGGCGCGCGGGCGGCCACGAAGTCCGCCGCCTGGCCGACCGTGAGGATCTTCGTGGCCTCCTCGTCGGGGATGCGGACCCCGTACCTATCCTCGAGCTCCATCACGAGCTCAACCAGATCGAGCGAGTCCGCCTCGAGATCCTCCTTGAAGCGCGTGCTCGCGTCGATCCGGTCAGCCTCGATCTCGAGCTCCGCGGACAGGTGGCCGCGGATCAGCTCCATGACCTCGTCTCTAGTCATCGGCGGATGCGACGCTAGCAGCGGGCACGGACCGCAGCGCCCCGCCGGCCTCGAGCGCGGCGGCCGTGCGCTCGACCATCCGATCGTCCACGGCGCGCCGGGCGAGCCTCAGCGCGCCGGCGATCCCGTCAGCGCTCGATCGTCCGTGCGCGATGACGACCACGCGTCGAAGCCCGAGGAGGATCGCACCGCCGACTGTGTTCGGGTCGAGCTCGCGCCGCAGGCGGCCGACCTTGCCCCGGATCAGCAGCCCGCCTACACCCGACACCGGACCGGAGCGAACGGCATCGCGGATCGCGCCGACGACCGTCTTCGCCGTGCCCTCCATCGTCTTGAGCGCCACGTTGCCGGTGAAGCCGTCCGTGACCACGACGTCGACGGCGCCGCTCGTGAGGTCGCCGCCCTCCAAGTTGCCGGCGAAGTCGAGCGGTCCGCCGGCGAGCCGCTCGTGCGCCTCCACCACGTCAGGCGTGCCCTTGCCCGGTTCCTCTCCGATCGACAACAGCCCCACTAGCGGCCGCTCGACGCCGTGAACCGCCTCCATGAAGGCGGCGCCCATGTAGGCGAACTGCACGAGGTGCTCGGGGCGGACCTGCGCGTTCGCGCCGGCGTCGAGGAGAAGCGTGGGGCGGCCGGGAACCGGGACGAGGGCGGCGATGGCGGGGCGGTGGACGCCACGGAGGCGCTTGACGTGAAAGAGCGATGCCGCCAGCACTGCGCCCGTCGGACCGGCGGAGACCAGCGCCTCGGCGCGCCCGCCGGCGACCGCGGTGGCCGCCCTGACGATCGACGCCTCCGGGCGGCTGCGCACAGCGCGAGCGGGCTCCTCATCGCCTCGGATGGCCAGCGGCGAATCAACGATCTCGAGTCGCGGATCGCCGGCGGCCGCTCGCATGTCCGCGGCGGGACCGTAGAGCGCCACATCGAGACCCGACGCACGTGCGCCCTCGAGCACGGTCGCGGGACCGTGATCGGCCCCGAGCGCATCGAGCGCGATCATGAGAGGGCGGTCCGGCGGCTACTCGTCGGACTGGTGCGCCGCCACGATCTCACGGCCGGCGTAGTGCCCGCAGACGGGGCACACGCGGTGCGGAAGTCGCGGCGAGTGGCACTGCGGGCAGCTCTTGAGGCTCGGCGGCGAGATCTTGTGCTGCGAGCGCCGCTTGTTGGTGCGCGAGTGAGACTGCCTCTGCTTGGGAACGGCCATGGCGCGCCAGTCTAGCGACGAGCGGCGGACTCGACTCAGTCGAGGCGAAGGTCGCCCAGCTTCGCCCAGCGCGAATCCGGCGGCGCCTCGTGCGAGTGGCCGGGCTCGGCCGCGTTCAGATCCTCACCGCAGACGGCGCAGAGGCCGAGACAGTCATCGCGACACAGGATCTGCGTGGGCAGGGCGAGCACGAGCGCCTCGCGGGCCCACGCGTGGAGATCGAGCTCGTCGCCGTGAAGGTAGGGAGAGCTCAGCTCCTCCCCTCCTCCCGGCTGGTCGAGCTCACGGGCGTCGACCGCCACCGGAGCACCGGCATCGGCAAGGCAGCGCGTGCAGGGGCCCGAGAGCCGCACGGCGTAGCGCAGGCGAAGCGAGTAGCCGGCTGTGGTGCGAGCGACGTCCATGATGGCGGGGACGGGGCGAGGCACGGCCGCGTAGCGCTCGCCGCCGAACTCGAGCGGGTCGACGGCCACCTCGAGGTCGAGCCGGCGCCCCTCACCCGAGGTGAGACCCAGGCGTCCGAGATCGAAAATGTCCACCTTCGACGCCACGGATCGAGGGTACCGCGCTGGACCGCTCAGCCGCCCGCGTCGTCGGGCGGACCCTCTGCCGAGCGAGCCGCTTCGAGCGCTTCGACATCGTCGTGGTCGCGCGGCCGATCGCTCGCGCGCTTCATCGACAGCAGGTGACCGAGCGAGCAGACACGGACCTCCAGGCCGTCCAGGTCCACTTCGTTGGCCTCCCTGCTCAGATCGTCATATGGCGGTATCTGGGACAACCCTTGGAGGACGTCGACGTGGCCCAGATCGGTCGCGACCAGCGTCCGGTCGCCGGCCTCGAGAAAGGTGCGAATCGCTCCGGCGGCGAGCTCTCGCCCCTCGACCTCCACACGACCCTCGAGCTCCTCGAGCAGGTTCGTAAGCCGGGCGAGGTTGTCGCGCGCGGGGTCGGGCACGATGTCGACGTCGCGCGTGCCGCGCAGGTAACCCCAGGCGTTGACCGCCAGCCCCCCGACGAGGACGAAGCGGACCTCGGCGGTCACGAGCCGCTCGAGCAGCTCGCGAAGCCGCAGCCTCCCGGCGCTCACCTACGACGCGCGTTGCCGGTGAAGCTCGAGAGGAACTCGCTGAGCGCGATCCCCTCCGCGAGGTTCACGCCGAGCGGGCGGCGGGCGTCCTCGCGGACCCGGCGCCGGCGCGCCAGCTCATTCGCCCGCCAAGGATCCAGCCGAGGCTTCGCGGCTGCCTCCGGAGGCTCGCGCATCGCCCTACTGTAGGCGTCAAGCGGCGCGCGGGTCGAGCGAAAGCTGAGCGAGCGCCGACGCCGCTCGGGCGGGTGGCGCGCGCAGGTGTTCCCTTTCAGGGGCGTGTAGCGAGGCGAAGCCGAGCGAGCCCCGGAAAGGGAAGCACCGGAGCAGCGCCAGGGCCCGCCCGCCAGGGCGCCCCGGGCTACCTGACCTCGGCCTCTTCGCGCCCCTGAAGCCTGTCGCGCCCGCGCTGCACGGCCGCGGTGAACTTCTGCAGGTTGACCTCGAGCGTGTTCAGGATGTCGTCGGCGTAGTCCTCCGCGCCCAGCCGGATCTCCCGCTCACGCGCCCGGGCGTCCTCGACGATCTCCTCGGCCTGCCGCTCGGCCTGCTTGACGACCTCCTCGTTGGAGATCAGCCGCGTCTGCTCGTCGCGCGACTCCTTGATGATCCGCTCGGCCTCGCGCTTTGCCTCGGCGAGCATCTCCTGACGCTCCTTGACGATCCAGCGCGCCTGCTTGATCTCCTCGGGGATCGTGGCGCGCATCTGGTCGAGGACGTCGTAGACCTCCTCCTTGTCCACGCGCACCTGGTCGGTGAGCGGAACCGGCTTCGCGTTGTGTATCTGGTCGTCGAGCTTGTCGATCAGGACGAGGACATCCATAGGTGAACCTCAGTTCGTCAGCGTCGGGCGGCTTCCTCTAGCCGCTCGGCCACGGCGGGCGGCACCAGCTCCCCGAGATCGCCGCCGAACATCGCGATCTCCTTCACCCCGCTGGAGCTCAGGAAGCTGAACTCGGGCGAGGACATGAGGTAGATGCTCTCGATGTCGGGCGCCATCTTACGGTTGAGCTGGTTCATCTCGAACTCGTACTCAAAGTCGGAGATCGCGCGCAGGCCCTTGACGATCGCCGTTGCAGAGTGCTCCCGGGCAAAATCGACGACGAGCGTATCAAAGGCTTTGACCTGCACATTGGCAAGTTTTCCGACCTCGGCCTCCAGGAAAGCAACGCGCTCCTCGGCCGGAAACAGCGTCTTCTGCTTGCGAACCGGCTGGTTGACGACCGCCACGACCAGGCGCTCGAACACCTCCGCCGCCCTCGAGATGATGTCCACGTGCCCGAGGGTCACGGGGTCGTAGGACCCCGGGCAGACGGCGGTGCCCGCCTTCTCAGGCGCCATGGTGGATGGCGATCCGGGTGTCGCCGTACGTGCGCTCGAGGGCGAGCGGCAGGTCGAGCACGAGCGGTTGTCGCTTGTCGGATTCGGTCACGATTCGGGCGCTCTGGGTCAGCGCGCCGGGCAGCAGCTCGGTGAGCGGCCCCGCCACGCGGTCGGCGGAACTATATGGCGGGTCGACGAATACGAGCTCGAAGCGCGGACCCGCGGCGGCGACGGCGTCCGCCAGGAACGCCAGGGCGTCGCGACGGTGCACGGGGGCCTCGAGTCCCACGATGGCGAGATTCCTTCGCACGGCCGCCACCGAGCGCGGGTCGCCGTCCACGAACACCACCTCCCCCGCCCCGCGTGACGCGGCCTCGATCCCGAGTGCGCCCGAGCCCGCGAACAGGTCCAGGACCCGCAGGCCGTCGATCGGGCCGAGGATGGAGAACAGCGCCTCTCGCACGCGATCGAGCGTCGGGCGGACGCCACCAGCCGGTGGAGCTTGCAAGCGCCGGCCTTTGAACGCCCCGGCTACGACCCGCATGGCATCGGCGTCATCGGTCGCTCTCAGGCTCGATTAGCAGAGGCTACGCGGGGATCGGGCGGAGCTCACCGCCGAATCGCGCCTTGACCGCATCGCGGAGCAGTGCATGCTCGGGCTTCGCGAGCTCAGGGTCGGACGCCAGCAGCCGCTCGGCGGCGTCGCGCGCGCGCTGGAGCAGCTCGGCATCGTCGGGGATGCGGGCCACGCGAAAGTGCGGGAGGCCGTGCTGTCGGGTCCCGAGGAACTCGCCGGCCCCGCGTAGATCGAGGTCGACCTCGGCGAGGCGGAAGCCATCCATCTCGTCCGCCACCGCCCGGAGGCGAGGGAGCTCGGCGTCGCCGAAGAGGACGCAAAGCGACGGGTGCTCTCCACGACCGATCCGCCCCCGCAGCTGGTGGAGCTGGGACAACCCGTAGCGCTCTGCCGCCTCGATGAGCATGACCGTCGCATTCGGCACGTCGATTCCGACCTCGATCACGCTCGTGGCCACCAGCACGTCGGCATCCCCGGACGCGAAGGCCGACATCGCCTTCGCCTTCTCGCGCCCTGGCATCTGCCCGTGGATCAGCTCGACCCGGTGGTGGCGGAACTCGGTTCGGCGCAGCCGCTCCGCCTCCGTGGTGGCCGCCGCGGCCTGAAGCGCATCCGACTCCTCGACGAGCGGGCAGACGACAAAGCACTGGCGCCCTGTCGCGATCTCCTCGCGGACCCGCTCGTAGGCGCGGGCGCGAGCTCGGGCGCCGTCGACGACATGTGTCTCGACCGGACCCCGGCCGGCGGGGCGCTCGCGCAGCGCCGTGACGTCGAGGTCGCCGAAGGCGGTGAGCGCAAGCGTCCGCGGGATGGGAGTCGCGGTGAGGTGAAGCACATGTGGCGCTCGGCCGGGCGCCACCTTTGCGTCGAGCGCCGCTCGCTGCCTGACGCCGAAGCGGTGCTGCTCGTCCACTACGCAGAGCGCCAGGTCGCGGAACTCCACGGCCGGTTCGATGAGCGCATGGGTGCCGACGATGAGCCCGAGCTCGCCGGAGGACAGGCGCCCCAGGATCTCCCGGCGCGCCCTGGCCGGCGTCGAGCCGGTGAGCAGGGCGATCGGCGTGAGGCCGCCCAGGAGGCGATCGAGGGTCGCGAGATGCTGCTCGGCCAGCGTCTCCGTGGGAGCCATGAGCGCCGCCTGACGGCCGCTTTCCACCGCCCGCAGCATCGCGTGAAGCGCCACGACGGTCTTGCCGGAGCCGACCTCGCCCATCAGCAGCCGCTGCATCGGCCGCTCGCTCGCGAGGTCCGCGTCGACACGTACGAAAGCCGCCCGCTGGCCGGCGGTCGGAGCGAACGGGAGCGCGGCGAGCCACGACTCGATCAGGTCCCCACCGCCGGTCAGGCTAGGCGCCCGCATGCTCTCGGCGCGCGCTCGCTTGCGGGCAGCCAGGGCGAGCTCGAGCAGAAAGAACTCCTCGAACGCCAACCGAGCGCGCGCGTCGTCCTCGTCCTCGAGCGCCGCCGGGAAGTGGATCGCGTCCAGGGCCGCCGGGCGGTCGGCCAGGTGCTGACTCGCTCGCAGCCAGGCGGGCAAGGGCTCGACCGCGTGGCGGACGAGCGGCCGGATGCTCCACACCAGCTTGCGAAGCCGATCCGATGAAAGGCCCTCGGTGGCGGGATACACGGGCACGAGGCCGCTCCCTGACATCCCGCCGGCCGTCACCAGGTCGTGCTCGGCGACCCAGAACTGGTTGCGACGCTTGAGCGTGCCGTGGAGTCGCAGGCGTCCCCCGACCGTGAGCTGGTTGGCCACCCACGGCTGGTTGAACCACACGGCGAGCGCCGGGCCGCTCTCGTCCGCGACACGCGCCTCGACCCGCTTCTGACGCCGGTTGCGCATCGGGCGGACGCTGACTCCCTTGACGGTGACCTCGATCGTGGCCTTCTCCTCGACCGCGAGGCCGCCGAGAGGGCGGACGTCCCGCCGATCCCTGTGCGAGTGGGGAAAGTGCTCGAGCAGGTCCCCGACGGTCGCGATTCCCAGTGCGGCGGCCGCCTCCGCCGCCGTGCCCTTCAGCGGAAGCGCCGTGTCCATCAGGCACGGCCGCGGCAGCGAGTGCAAGTTAGGCGCCCTTAACTCCTCGCGGTCCAGCGAGTCGGCGCTAGCAAAGCGCAGCGGGGAACGAAGCGCGGCGGTGGTGGCGATGGGTCGGTATTAGAGCGGCCGTCGGACGGCTACTCCGCGCCGAGGAGCCACCACCAAGCCGGTTGACCACCAAGCTGATAGTCGAGCTCGATGCCGTCGGGCACGACCGCCTCGACCGCCGATCGGTCTAGAGGCGCGTCGGCGCCGGCGATGCATGTGATGATCTCGCTGCCCTTCGTGAGCTCCTCCATCGTGGCCGTGAGCGTGTCGCCCGGCTCTCCCCAGGCCACGAGGCGCTCGTCCGCGTAACCGAGTGCGTCCCCGGCTCGGAAGCGGTCGTCGGGATCGTCGCGAGCGGCCACCGCGACACCGCCGACACGTACGCGCGCGAGGGCGTCCGTCACGGCGGCCACGTTGTCATCGAGCGGACGCGACGAATCGAACGCGATCAGCGCCGTGAGCCCCGCCTGCTGCGCTCGCGTGGGCACGACGCCCACGCGCGTCTCCGACAGCTCGGCGGCGCGCTCGGCGGCCAGCC
The DNA here is from genome assembly GCA_030447875.1 of Thermoleophilaceae bacterium. GTDB lineage: Bacteria > Actinomycetota > Thermoleophilia > Solirubrobacterales > Thermoleophilaceae > JAUJOA01. The sequence goes on along the minus strand of JAUJOA010000001.1, from coordinate 54,564 downwards.
TGACGTTGGGACTGTTCGGCAGCACCAGGACCTCGTGCGCTCCGGACGCGTGTATCCCCGCGAGAATCTCGTACGTCGAGGGGTTGAGCGTGGGACCGCCGTCGACCACGTAAGCGCCGAGCTGCTCGTACATGCCCACCATGCCGGGACCGGTGGCCACCGCGACCACGGCGCATGATGCCCGCCCCGCCTCGTCGCTGTCCTCGACGAGCCGCGCTGCACGCTCGGCCACCTGCTCGCGCATGTCGGCCACGTCGAGCCGCGAGACATCGCCGACCTCCTCGAACAGCGCCAGCGCGGCATCGGGCTCGTCGGTGTGCAGATGGACCTTGAGCGTACGCGGATCGCCCACCACGAGCACCGAGTCCCCCAGCTCCTCCAGCCGCGTGACGAAGGCCTGGCCGTCGAGGCCGTCGCCCGTAACGGCGAAGTTAGTGCAGTAACGGAAGCGGCTCGACGCGTGCTGGGGCAGATGCAGCGGGCGGTCCGCGTGCGGGACGGCCTGGTGCTCGAGCACGGGCGCCTCCGCGCCCTTGAGTGCGCCCAGAACGCCCGCCACGATGACGGTAAGCCCGTAGGCGCCAGCGTCCACGACGCCCGCCTCCCGCAGCACCGGGAGCTGGTCCGGGCCGCGCTCGACCGCGTCCGTGCCGGCCGCGAGAGCCGCCTCGAGGACGTCCGCGAGCAGCGCGTCCTGGTCCGCCGGATCGGCCTCGGGTCCGAGCCGCTGACGATCCATGTGCGCCAGATCGCGCGCCACCCGATGGCCCATGGCGCGAACGGCTGACAGCATCGTGCCCTCGGCCGGGTCGCGCACGGAGTCGTAGGCCACGTCGGCGGCACGGGCGAGCGCGGCGGCCACCAGGACGGGATCCACCAGCTCGCCCGGTCGCGAGGCGAGCTCCTCCGCCGCACCGCGGACGATCTGCGAGAGGATCACGCCGCTGTTCCCGCGGGCTCCGAGCAGCGACGCGCGCGCGACCGCGTGGACGAGCTCGTCGCGACCAATCTCGTCGATCGGCTGACCGTTCAAGCGGTCGAGCTCGTCGAGCACGGCGCGCATCGTCATCGCCATGTTGTCTCCTGTGTCACCGTCGGCGACGGGGAACACGTTGAGGTCATTGACCTCCTGCCGCCGCCGCTCGAGCTCGCCGTAGCCGGCGGCGACCGCGCGACGAAAGCGAACCAGGCTCGGATCCGGCACGTCGTCTCCTACACCGTCGCGCGCAAGGCGTTGCGACGGCTTGGGCCGCCGCTCGGGCTCAAACCGCCTTGAGGACCTTGCCGGCCTTCAGGCAGCGCGTGCAGACGTACTCGCGGCGCGGAGTGCCGGCGACCTCGATGCGAACCTTCTGGAGATTCGGGTTGAACCGCCGCTTGGTGGCCACCATCGAGTGGCTGCGCGTATGGCCGAACGCCGGGCCCTTTCCGCACGAGTAGCAGATCTTTGGCACGGCGCCCAGGCTACCAGCGCCCCTCCGGGCGGGCTCGGCTCGAGTTCGAGGTCGCCGCGCGCGACACGCCCATCGATGAGCGAAGCGCCGAGCTGGCGGGCCGCACACGAGGCGCACGAATCCGAGCTGAGGCGGCGAGATGAGGAGCACGCGTCAGAGGTCCGCCGGCGCGAGGGCGAGGTCCGCCTAGAGCGCGAGCTCGTCCCGCAGCGCAGCCATCCGGATCACCGCGCGCGCGGCCTCCTCTCCCTGGTGACGCTTGCCGCCGCCCGCCCGCTCAAGCGCCTGATCCATGCTGTCGACGGTGAGCACGCCAAAGGCGCACGGGACGCCGGTATCGAGCGCGACGCGCTGAATCCCACTCGCCGCCTGGTCTGAGACGTACTCGTAGTGGTCGGTGTCGCCGCGGATCACCGCCCCGAGGCAGGCCACCCCTCGATAGCGTCCGGATTCCGCGCAGTACCTGGCGGCCAGGGGCAACTCGAAGGCGCCCGGCACGTCATGGACCTCCACCGTGCCGCCCGCCGCCTCGAAGACCCCCGTGGCTCCGTCCACGAGGCTTTCAGCCAGGTCGTCGTAGAACCGCGCGACCGCTATGGCCCACGCCTCAGCCACGCGGGCGCTCGCCCGGACGATCCCGCTCGCCCTCGGCGCGAGCGCGGTCCTGCGCGCGCTCCTCGTGAATCATCTCCTCGTCGAGCGCCAGCCCCTGGTGATGGAGCATGTGCCCCAGTCGGTCACGCTTCGCGCGTAGGTAGTCACGGTTGTGCCGGGTGGAGGGGTGCTCGATCGGCACCTGGTCGGTCACCCGCAGTCCGTAGCCCTCGAGTCCAACGATCTTCTTGGGGTTGTTTGTCAGTAGCCGGATCGAGGAGAGCCCCAGATCGACGAGGATCTGCGCGCCGATGCCGTAGTCGCGTAGATCGGCCGGAAGCCCGAGCTCGATGTTCGCGTCGACCGTGTCGAGTCCCTCCTCCTGGAGCCGGTAGGCACGGAGCTTGTTGAGCAGCCCGATGCCGCGGCCCTCCTGCGCCAGGTAGAGGACCACCCCGCAGCCCTCAAGGTCGATCCTCCGCAGGGCGTCCTCGAGCTGCTGGCCGCAGTCGCAGCGCTGGGAGTGGAAGACGTCGCCGGTAAGGCACTCGGAGTGCACCCGCACGAGCACGTCCTCCGCGTCGGCCACCTGACCCTTCACCATCGCGATGTGGTGCTTCTCGTCGACCAGCGAGCGGAAACCGATGACGTTGAACTCCCCGAAGTCCGTGGGAAGCCGTGCCTCGACCACGCGCTCGACCAGCTTGTCGTGCTTGCGCCGGTAGGCGATCAGATCGGCGACCGTGACCATCTTGAGCCCGTGGCGCTCGCAGTAGCGGACCAGATCCGGGACGCGCGCCATCGTCCCGTCGTCGTTCATGACCTCACAGATCACCCCGGAGGGGTTGAGCCCGGCGAGCCGTGCCAGGTCGACCGCCGCCTCGGTCTGTCCGGTCCGCTCGAGCACTCCACCCGGCTTTGCCTTCAGGGGGAAGATGTGGCCGGGCTGGACCAGGTCGAGCGGTCGTGAGCGCGGGTCGATGGCGACCTGGATCGTCCGGGCGCGGTCGTGCGCCGAGATGCCCGTCGTGATCCCCTCGCGCGCCTCGATCGAGATCGTGAACGCCGTCTGGAACGGCGACTCGTTCTTCGCCGCCATCAGGTCGAGGCCCAGCTCGTCGCAGCGCTCCGGCGTCAGCGCCAGGCAGATCAGGCCGCGTCCCTCCTTGGCCATGAAGTTGACGGCCTCGGGCGTCGCGAACTGAGCCGCCATCGTCAGGTCGCCTTCGTTCTCGCGGTCCTCGGCGTCGCAGACCACGACCATCCTCCCCGCACGAACGTCCTCCAGCGCCTCCTCGATCGTGCTGAACGGTGCCTTCGTGGCGCTCATGCGTGCACCATCAGGCGCTCGACGTACTTTGCGAGCACGTCGACCTCGAGGTTCACCGCTTGACCGGGGGAGGCGGCGCCGAGCGTGGTCCGCTCGAGCGTCTCGGGGATCAACGACACGGCGAAGCCCTCTTCGTCCACCTCCGCGACCGTGAGCGAGACGCCGTCCACGGCGATCGACCCCTTCTCGACCACGTAGCGAAGCAGGTCGGACGGCGCGGCTACCCGGATGACGCGCGCAAAGCCCTCGTCGGCGAGCGACTCGATCGTGCCGAGGCCGTCCACGTGGCCCTGCACCATGTGCCCGCCCAACCGGTCGCTGACCCTGAGCGGCAGCTCGAGGTTCACGCGGTCGCCCGCCACGAGCGGCTCGAGCGAGGAGCGGCGAAGGGTCTCGGCCATAACGTCGGCGCTGAAGGCCTCCGAGGAGACGGCGGCAACCGTCAGGCACACGCCGTTCACCGCCACCGAGTCGCCGCGGTGGAGCTCGCCCGCGAGTGGAGCCTCGACCTCGAGGCGCACGCCGCCCTCCCCCTGCCCGAGGGATCGGATGCGGCCTGTGGCGCCGACGAGCCCGGTGAACATCACCACTCCGTGAGCCGGCTCGAGATCAGCACGTCCTCGCCGATCCGCTCGACCTCGGTGGTGAGCGATCGGCGCGCGGCGTCGATCGCCTCGACGCCCTTGCCCTCGAGCGGCGGCCGCGCGTTCTTGCCGCCGGCGATCATCGGCGCGACGAACAGGCGGATCTCGTCGATCTCGCCGGCGTCCAGGAAGGCGCCGGCGAGGTGCGGGCCCCCCTCGAGCAGGACGGACTGGATCTCCCGCGCTCCGAGCTCGTCGAGGCCGGAGCGCACGCGGTCGGCCTCCGTCCCGCCGGTTGCCCTGATCACCTCGACGCCGGCGCTCTCGAGCGCGCCCGTGGCCGCCCTCGACGCGGCCCGCGAGCAGACGATGGTGACGGGTATCTCCGCGGCGCTTCTCACCAGCCGGCTGGCGACCGGGAGGCGGGCCTCCGAGTCGAACACCACCCTCCGGGGCTGGCGCCCAACCCCTTCGACTCGGGAGGTCAGCTGCGGATCGTCGACTAGGGCGGTGCCGATCCCCACCGCCACCGCGTCGGCGTGCGCGCGCCAGCGGTGGGAGCGGGCACGGCTGTACTCGCCGGAGATCCATTGCGAGTCGCCCGTGTGGGTGGCGACCCTGCCGTCGAGCGTCATGGCCGACTTGAAGATCACGTGCGGCCGTCCTGTCTTCGCGTGCTTTCGGAATGGCTGGTTCATGAGGCGCGCCGCCTGCCCCACCTCGCCGTTCACCACCTCTACGTCGACGCCCTCGTCGCGCAGGATCCCGAGGCCGCGACCCGCGGCCTTGTGCGTCGGGTCGTCCGAGGCCACGACGACCCGCGCGATCCCCGACTCGATGAGCGCCTCGGTGCAGGGCGGCGTGCGCCCGTGATGGCAGCAGGGCTCGAGCGTCACGTACATGGTGGCGCCGCGGGGATCGGCGTCGCAGCTCTCGAGTGCCACGCGCTCCGCATGCGGCTGGCCCGCGGCGGCGTGGAAGCCCTCGCCGATCGTCCTTCCCTGCTTCACGACGACCGCGCCGACCAGCGGATTCGGGCTCGTACGGCCGTGAGCCTCCGAGGCGAGCTCGATCGCCCTCAAGAGGTGGCGCGTGTCGCGCTGGGTAGCCAGCGTATGGCTCATGGGCGGTATCGCGCGGGTCCTTCGGCGTCGCCTCGAGCCGAATTGACTCGCGAGTCAACCTTATCAGCGGTTCCCTCGCCGTCCCCCTCAGGGCGGCTGCCGGATGCCGGTCAGATCGCCCGCAGCATGCCCCCACCGCAGCTGCGGCAGGACAGGTTGGCCGAGTCGGACATGCGGGCGATCGTGGAGTGCGCCCCGCAGTCGGGGCACTCCGATCGCAGCTCGAACCGCCGCATGCAGTAGACGCAGCGGTAGCGCCCGGGCAGGTTCGTGCCGCGCAGCCACGGCTCGCCGCAATCGGGGCACTTGGGACCGAGCTCGATCGGAGCCTCGCGGGTCATGCCGTCAGAGTGTTGCGCGTCGCGCGGTCGAGCCGGTCCGCGGCAGGTCCGGAGGTCACGACGCGGCCGTGGTCCCCGGCCGCGAACGGCGGCCGCGGACGTAGGCGGCGGCCGCCATCGGTCGCCCGCCGGCCGGCTTCACGTCGAGCAGCTCGAGCGGGGCATCGGCGCAGCCGAAGAACAGCCGATCCGCCTCCATATGGAGGTCACCGGCCGCGAGCGAGGGAGCGCCGGTCGGCCGATCGCTCGCGCGCAGCACGCCGAGTCGCTCCTCTTTGCCGGTCTCGATGTACGCGCCGATGTGGGGCGTCAGCGCGCGGACCCGGCGCTCGACCTCGGCGGCCATGCGGGTGCCCGGCAGCCGGCGATCCTCGGCTGTGATCTTGTCGGCGAACGTGACCCCGTCCGGCTGCTCCTCGAACCGCGGCCGCCGGTCGAGCGCCTCCACGAGGAGGTCTCCGGCGAGTTCCTCGAGGCGCGCGGAGAGCGACCCGAAGTCGTCGTCGGGGCGGATCGGCTCCGGCCGCTGGAGGTATACGGGACCGGCGTCGAGCTCGGCGGTGGGCCGCATGATCGACAGTCCGGTCCGGTCATCACCCGCCTCGATCGCCCGCTCGATCGGCGCCGCCCGCGCCAGCGAGGAAGAAGCGACGGGTGCACGTTGAACATCTCGTGGTCCGACAGCAGGGGCTCCTTTATCAGCGCACCAAAGGCACAGATGCAGACTCCCTCGGGGTCGGCGTCCGCGATGAGGGCCCGCGTCGTCCGCGTTCACGCTCTCGGGCTGGACCAGCCCGATCCCGAGCTCACGGGCGGCGTCGGCCACCGGTGGCGCCGCCAACCTCCGTCCCCGTCCGCGGGGACGGTCCGGACGGGTCACGACCAGCGCTGGACGATGATCGCTGGCCGCCAGGCGCCGCAGCACCGCCGCGGCGAACTCGGAGGTGCCGAGGTAGACGGTACGCATCGCGCCAGGGTAGAACCCGGCGCCCCGCCTACGCAGCCTCTTGCGCCCGCTCGGCCTCGCGCATCGCCCGCACGGCCTCCTTGCGCTGGTCGCGCGAGGTGCGGTCGAGGATCAGGACCCCGTCGAGATGGTCCAGCTCGTGCTGGATGACCCGCGCCTCGAGGCCGGACGCCTCGACGAGGCGCCCCTCGCCGATCTCGTCCCGCGCTCGCACCCTCACGTGCACCGGCCGCTCCACGTCGACGTGCACGGTCGGAATCGAGAGGCAGCCCTCCTCCATGGTCTCGCGCTCGGAGCTCGTCCATTCGACCTGCGGGTTGACCAGCGCTATCACGGGCGCCTCCGGCCCGACGCGGTAGACGAGCAGCCGCTGCGCCAGACCGACCTGGGGTGCGGCGAGCCCGACGCCCAAGGCGTCGGCCATCAGCCCTGCCATGCGGGCGACCTGGGCCCGAAGGCCATCGTCGAAGCGATCGACCTCGGTCGCGCGACTCTTCAGGATTGGGTCGCCGAAGCGGCGCACGAGTGACAGCGCCGCGGCGCGGCGCATCTCGAGCTCGGGGTCGAGCTGAGGCTCCTCGATCTCCTCCTCGTGTGGCTCTTGGGGCGCCTCCGGCACCCCTTCAGCTTACTGTGGGTCCACGTCCACCGAGAAGCTGACCGCACGCCGCGAGCGATCGCTCGCGATCCTCTCGACGGACAGGCGAACCGCGGTGATTGCGGCCTCCCGGTCGGTCGATTTGAGCACCACCTGGGCACGGTGGCGGCCCTTGAGGCGAAACAGCGGCGCCGGCCCGAGCACGGCCGAGCCGTCGGCGGTCGAGCCCGCCGCGCCGCCGGGAGCTCTTCGTCGAGCGCGCCCAGCACCGCCTCAGCCGCCTCCGTCTCCACCCCCGCCTCGGTCGACGAGCAGACGACGCGGATGAGATCGGTGAACGGCGGATAGCCGAGCGCCTCGCGCCGCGCCAGCTCGCCGGTCACGAAGCCCTCGGCGTCGTGAGCGGCCGCACAGCGCAGCGCGCGGGCCTCCACGTCGAGTGCCTGGACGAGCACGCGACCGCCCGCCGGCCCGCGCCCGCTGCGACCGGCGAGCTGTGCGATCAGCGCGAACGTGCGCTCCTCGGCGCGGAAGTCCGGAAAGCGGAGCGTCGCGTCGGCGTCCACGACCACTCCGAGCGTCACGGCGGGGAAGTCATGACCCTTCGCCACCATCTGCGTGCCCACGAGCACGCCCGCGGGGCTGCGTCGAAGCGGTCGAGGGCAGTGACGACGGCGTCGCGACCCGTGCCGGTGTCGGAGTCCAGCCGAAAGACGGGCAGCGGGTCCACCGCCGCGCGCAGGTCGTGCTCGAGGCGCTCCGTGCCGGCGCCGTGGCGCGCGACAGACAGGGAGCCGCAGTTGCCGCAGCGCGCCGGAACCGCCTCGGCATGACCGCAGTGATGGCATGAGATGCGCCCGGCTCCCTGATGGAGCACCAGCGCGACGTCGCATCCCGGGCAGCCCCAGACGCGTCCGCAGTCCCGGCAGGAGAGGAAGTTCGACCACCCACGGCGGTTGAGGAGCACGATGGCCTTCTGGCGCCGGGCACATACCTCCTCCAGCGCCTCGCGGGTGCGCGCGTGAAGCGGCCCCGCACCGCCGGCCATCGAGACCAGCTCGACGGGTGGAAGCGGGCGGCCGTCCGCGCGCTCGGGCATCTCGAGACGGCGCAGGGCGAGCCAGCTCTCCGCCCGCGGCGTGGCCGTTCCGGCCACGAGCACCGCTCCAGCCTCCGCGGCACGCCGCTCCGCGACCCGGCGCGCGTCGTAGCGCGGGTCTCCTTCCTGCTTGTAGGAGGGATCATGTTCCTCGTCCACGACGACGAGGCCGAGATCCTCGACCGGCGCGAAGACGGCCGAGCGTGGACCCACGCAGACGCGCGCCGCGCCGTCCTGGAGCCTCGCCCACTCGTCGTAGCGCTCACCCGCGCCGAGCTTCGAGTGAAGGATCGCCACCGTGTCGCCGAATCGACGCTCGAAGCGCGCCGCCGTCTGGGGGTCAGCGCGATCTCCGGCACGAGGACGATCGCGGAGCGGCCTCGCTCGAGCGCGGCCGCGACGGCGTTCAGGTAGATCTCGGTCTTCCCGCTTCCGGTGACGCCGTGGAGAAGCAGGCGGCGGTCGCTGCCGGGAGGCGCGTCCATGCGGGCGAGGATCGCCGCCAGCGCCGCCTCCTGGGCCTTCGTCAGCGCAAGCGGCGGCTCGACGCGGGCGCCGACCGAGTGGATTCGCGGCCGGCGGCGTACCTCCGAGCGCACCAGCTCGATGAGCCCGCGGGCCTCGAGTCCCCGCAGGGTGGCGTGCCCGCACCCCGCCACGCGCGCTAGCGCGGCGGCGGGCGCCGAGCCCTTGGCGAGCGCTTCGAGAGCCGCCCTCTGACGCTTGCCGAGCCGCTTTTCCCCCGCAAGCGCGTCGTAGCCGAGCTCGGTCAGCGTGGCCCTCAGCGCGAGCCGCGCGCGCACGCGGGGGTGGGACCCGGTGCCGGTCCCCGGAGGCAGGACGAGCCCGAGTCCCCGAGCCGGGGTCGAGCAGTACTCCTCGGCGACCCAGAGACCCAACCTCAAGAGGTCGGCAGGAAGCTCTCGCTCGAGCGCGGCAAGGGGCTCGACGAGCCGCTCGGGGGCCACGACGCTCGTCTCCGCCAGGTCGACGACCACACCGAGGATCCGCCGGCTGCCGAAGGGCACCACCAGCATGCTGCCCACCCCGACGCTCTCCATCGTGCCGGGCAGGCGGTAGTCGAACGGGCCCCTGAGGGCGCGTGCCGGGGTCAGCGGCTCCACCTTGGCGATCACTCGGGTGACCGTACGGCCGCTCCCGGACGCCGCCCGGACCGGGTCGACGAGGCAGGGAGCATGGGCGCGGACGCGAATAGGGATCTGTCGAGCGGGCCGCCACGAGGGCGGCGGATCGACGGCAACCAGGCGTGACGGCGGTAGACACAGGCAACGGCGACAGCTTCCCCGGCGACGAGCCGGATTGGGGCTTCCGCCCGCATGAGCGCTCGGCCGCCTACTCCTCGCTCTACGTGCTCCGGCGCGACTTCCCGCGCCGGCTGCACGGCTATGACCCGGACGAGGTGGATCGCCATCTGAAGACCGTGGAGGGACTGTTCGCACAGGGCGGCCTCGATCGCGTGGCCGAGGATCATGTGGCGAAGGCCGAGCGGCGAGCCGTGGAGGTCGTGGAGCAAGCCGAGCGCGAGGCGGCCTCGACGCTCGCCTCGTCACAGGCCAAGGCGAAGGCGATCCTGCGCGAGGCGGAGTCCGAGGCCGAGCTGGTGGTCCAGTCGGCCAGGAGCGAAGCCGACGCAGCGGAGCGTCGAGCGGGCGAGCGGTCCGATCAGGCGGAGAAGGCGGCCGGCGAGATGACCGCTCGAGCCGAGCAGGCGGCCGCCACGGCGCGGGAGGATGCAGGTGCGGAGGCCGAGCGACTTCGCGAGGAGGCCCGCGCGGAGGCCGAGCGACTGACCGAGACGTCCACCGCGGACGCCGAGCGCACGATCGAGACCGCTCGGGCGAACAGCGAGCTTCTGATGGCGAACTCGCGGAGAGAGGCCGAGCAGGCCGTCGCGGCCGCAAGATCCGAGGCGGAGGCGACGCTCGGATCGGCGCGGTTCGAGGCGGAGGAGACCCTGGCGACCGCGCGCGCGGAGGCGGAGGCAACGCTGGCATCCGCCCGTGGTGAGGCGGCCGAAAGCCTCACCACGGCTCGCGCCGAGGCGGAGAAGGTCTTCGCGACCGCGCGATCGGAGGCCCAGCTGGAGGCCGACCGCACGCGAGCGACGGCGGAGCGAGAGGCCGCCGCCTATCTGGAGCGGCGGCAGCGCGAGGCGGACCGGCTGGTGCGCGCGGCTCGCGGCCAGCGCCGCACGGGCGACGGCTCGCCTACCGGCTGACCAGGGTCAGGCGCTCACCTCACTGGCCGGCCAGCTTCGTCATTGGGTCTTGAAGAGGAGCTCCGCTTTGGTCTGGTCCCCCTCGCTCGAGAAGACGACGGCCGCCGCGCCGATCGCCTGCAGGTCGTCGCGAGCGGTCGCATAGCCGGGGGCCTCAGCCAGCCCGATCTCGTCGCCGAGCGCGAGGAGCCTGTCCACGTCGAGGAAGACGACGGCCGATGCCGGGCCGGGGCGGTCGCCGAGCAGAGCGCCGAAGTCGCCGGTGCCGGCGAGCCCCGCCTCGGGGGCGCCGGCGGCCTGCGCGATCCCGTCGAGCGCGGTGGACACGACGAACGAGTCCTCCAGCGACGCGTAGCTGAGCTGGATCCCGGGCGCCAGCGCGGCCGTGACCGCGGACACTCCGCCCACGTCCTGGACCTCGAAGCCCGGAGCCTGGCCCGGACCGCCGCCGTCCGGCGGGCCCGCGCCCGGCCCCTGGCCTTCGCCGCCGGTCCCCGGCGCGGGCGCCACGGCGGGTGGCTCGGCAAGCCGGACCAAGGCGGGCTGCAGGCGATTCAGGACCGACAGCGCCTCACCACCCGAGGAGCCCCGCGCCCGGAGCGTGGCCACCGGCGGCTGCTCGGCCTCGCGTGTGAGCGTCAGGGTCGTCAGGCCGTCGAGCAGCGGAAGCACGTCCTCGGCGAGGTCCACCTCGGCCTCGTCGCGGAGGCTCGAGCCGAGGCGCCTCAGCGCCGCTCCCGCCCCGGAGTCCGGGCTCGCCACCAGCTCTCGCATGAGGCACGCCGCATCCGGAGCCTCGGCGTAGAAGAGGCTGGCGGCGGGCGCCTGATCGGCCGCCGGCGGGCCGTCCCCCGCCGGCCGCGTGCAGCCGCCGCCTCCGGGCGCCGAGAGGCCCCGAAACGAGAGCTGCGCGCGCTCGTCTGACACCGAGAAGGCGAGCGCGCCGGCGCTGAGCTGGGCAACTCCCGGCAGCCCTGCAAGCACCGCCGCCTGTCCCGCCAAGAGGGCTTCGAGGCCCGGCCTCGAGGTGTAGGCGTACACCAGCCGCTCGACCGGCAGGCCGTCGCGCAACTCGACGTACGCGCTCTCGCCGGCGAGCGCCGGGCTCGCGCCCGCCCGCACGTCGAGCGCCTGGCGAATGAGCTCGACCGGCCCCACCAGCACGAAGCCGTCGACGAGGGCGGACGCGACGTCGCTCCCGCCGAGGATCTCGGTGTCGCGATGGGTGCTCCGCTCAGGCCCCGCAAGTTCGTCCATGAACGCGCGCGCGCCCTCCTCGTCGTCGGCCTCGAGCACGAGCAGCGAGCGTGCTTCGTCCGGCGCAGGCCCGACGAGCGCCGCCGCGGCCTCCTCTCCCAGCCATGGCCGCACGTCCGTGCCGAAGTCGATGTCTCCGCCGGAGACCGACGCGCGCTGAAGGAGCCCGTCGCGCAAGCGCCGCAGGCCGTGAACCCGCTCGACCAGCTCGGCCGCGCGCTCCTGCTGCTCGTCCTGCCCCTCAGCGGCGAGGTGAAGGTAGAGGAACGCATCGGCCGGGACCAGTTTCGCGGCGCGATCGGATGGCGGCTCGCTGCCGCCCCCGGAGAGCAGCGCGACGCCGATTGCCACGAGCAGCAACAGCGCGGCGGCGAGCGTGTAGCCGCGTTCGCGGCTCACGAGTCCCGCGCGCCGCGACCCCGCTGCCCCTCATCCCTGCCGCGATAGTCGATCACGAGCGGCACCCCCTCCATCCCGTAGCGCTCACGCAGGCGATTCTCGAGGAAGAAGGCGTAGTCACGCGTCATGCGCCCGCGGTCGGAGACCTGAACCGCGAACCGCGGGGGACGCGTCTCGTACTGGGCCATGTAGTACATCTTCAGGCGTCGACCGCGCACCGCCGGTGGCTGGCGCGCCGCCTGGAGATCGGAGAGGAAGCGGTTGAGCTCGGGCGTCGGGATGCGCGCGGCCGCTCGGTCAGCGAGTCGAATCGCTTCGTCGAGCAGCCGACCCACGCCGCGGCGAGTCACGGCGGACGCGGTCAGGACGCGGGGGCGAAGTCGAATCTTTCTGCCCACCCGCACGCGCACGTCGTCCAGGTCCAGCTGGCCCAGGTCCCACTTGTTGAGGGCCACGACCGTCGCGCAGCCCTGCTTCATGGCCAGCTCCGCGATCCTGAGGTCCTCGCTCGTGAGGCCCTCCGAGGCGTCGCAGACCACGAGCGCCACGTCGGCGCGCTCCGCCGCGCGCTCTGAGCGCAGCTGCGCGTAGTAGTCGACGCTCCCCGAGAGCTTCGCCCGGCGGCGAAGGCCGGCGGTGTCGACGAGCACCACCTCCCTGCCGTCGACCTCGAGGCGCGTGTCGATCGCGTCGCGCGTCGTGCCCGCGAGCTCCGACACGATCACGCGCTCCTCCCCGAGGAAGGCGTTCACGAGCGACGACTTGCCCACGTTCGGTCGCCCGATCACGGCGAGGCGGACCGTCGCGTCCGCTTGCTCCTGCTCAGCGCCCCCTTCCTCCTCCAGGATCGAGTCGAGCCCCTCGGCGATCCGATCGAGCAGATCGCCCGTGCCGAGGCCCTGGGTCGCGGAGACGGCCACGGGGTCGCCTAGGCCGAGCCGGTGGAACTCCGCCGCCGAGGGAATGGCGGTGACGTCGTCGACCTTGTTCGCGGCCACGACCACCGGCCTATCGCCCCCACGCAGCTCGCGGCCGAGCTCGTCGTCGCCCGGCCGTAGACCCGCGCGCGCGTCCACCACGAGGACGGCCACCGCGGCGTCATCGAGCGCCCGCCTGGCCTGGGCGCGCACGGCGCCGGCCAGGTCGCCGGGCTCGGCGGCGTCCACTCCGCCCGTGTCCACGAGCAGGAAGGAGCGCGCGTTCCAGTCGCATGCGACCTCCTTGCGATCGCGGGTCACGCCCGGCTCCTCGTGGACCACGCTCTCGCGACTCCCGGCGAGGCGGTTCACGAGCGTCGACTTCCCGACGTTCGGATATCCGACGATCGCGACCTTCGCCGGCGGCCGGGCCACTACCCCGGCCCCGCCGGCGTGGGCAGCGAGCCCCGGCGCGCGTCACGGACGAGCGCCACGATCTGGCCCACAACGTCCTCGACGGCGCGATCGGTCGAGTCGAGCTCGATCGCGTCGGCCGCCGCGCGCAGCGGCGACTGCTCCCGCGAGCGGTCCTGCTCGTCGCGCAGGGCCTGGTCACGCAACACCGTCCGCCAGTCGGCGCCCAGCTCGAGCGCCCGCCGCCGGGCGCGCGCCTCGGGGCTCGCCGTCAGGAAGATCTTGAGCGCGGCGTCGGGCGCCACGACCGTGCCGATGTCGCGGCCCTCGGCCACCCAGTCGCCGCGATCGAGCAGCTCGCGCTGCTTTGCCACGAGCGCCGCCCGGACCCCCTTTTCGACCGCGATCTGTGAAGCGGCCTCCGATACCTCAGGGCGGCGGATGGCCTCGGTCACGTCGCGCCCGTTCGCAAGGACCCGCTCGCCGAGCTCGATCTCGATCTCCGCCGCCCGCTCGGCCGGCCGGCCGCCGCGCTCGAGGTAGGCGAGGGCGGCGGTTCGGTACATCGCGCCCGAGTCGAGGTAGGTGAAATCGAGGGCGCGTGCGGTCGCGCGCGCGACGGTGCTCTTGCCGGCGCCCGCAGGGCCGTCGATCGCCACGACCATGGGCCAAGGCTACTTAGGGCGGGGTCGGCGAGAGCCACGGTCCGGGCCTCCTCGAGCGACTTGACGCTGCCGCGCTCGGGCCGGCCGGCGGGCTCGGCGCGCGCACGCGTCGTGGCCTAGCAGTTCTCGGCGATCGGGAGGGCACGGCCCAACTCTTCGTGGCCGGGCGACCGGCGGTCGCGGCGACCATGGGTGAGGCGCTTGACAAGGAGACGCTCGGCGGCGGGCGGCCCGCCCCACCGACTTTCAGGGCATGCCTATCGGTCCTTCAGGTGTTGTGAGAACTGGGCGTAGGTTGCGCTTCGGGGTGTGCCGGGTTGGCGCCCGAGACGGTGCCAGACCGGTGTCACCCGCTCGAGCAGCCTCGCCAGGTCATTCTGAAACTCCGGTCTCAGCCCAGCGCGTGCTCGATCTTCGCGCGGAAGCTCCCCGGGTCGATGGCGGGGTAGCGAAAGAGCAGGGGCTCAATCTCCTCGAAGAGCTCGATCGCGCGCGTCCGCTGGACGAGCCCGTGCTCAAGCATCGAGGCGACGTCCTCGAGATCCTGTGTGAAGCCCCGCTCGATCTTGGCGAGCGCCTGCGAGTACAGGTTGAAGTGGCGGACGGTCAGTCCTCCCTCCTGGAGCACGAACGGGCTGCGGTCGCGCCAGCCGGGAGCTCCGGGATGAAATCCGGCGGCGAGGCGAGCTTGACGTTCAGGTCGAGCTCCTCCTTCAGCGTCACGATCCGGCCCAGGAGCTCGTCGGAGTCGGGCTCCAGGCGGATGTGCACGTCGATGGTGGTCGGCCGCCACCCCTGGATGACCGCGGTGGCCGGTCAGATAGAGGGTGGAGTCCCTCTCCCTGATTCGACCCAGCTCCTGGGCGAGCGCCTCGATCCGCTGCCTGTCAACGGGCGCGCGCATGCTCGGCGGCCCGCGCGAAGCTCACCATGCGGCCGACGAGCGCGTTGTAGCGGCTGTGAGCGGATGCCGCGTCTTCCTCCGCCAGAAGCTCGTAGAGCCTGTGACCCGGGCGGTCACCGCGCGGGTGAGCGACGTTGACCCCGGCCGCTCGGAGCCGGGGCGCGGCCATCTTCACGAGGGCAGCGCTCGCGCTATCCCTTCCCGCTTCCAGGTCGTCGATGCCGCGCGCCACGAGCTCGGCGCCGGGGAGATCCCACAGAGTGTCGAGCCCGCGCGTGGCCACCGTTCGATGCTAGAGGGCGGCGCGTTCAGGATCCCGGCCGGGCCAGCCGCCGCAGAGCGAATCCGAGCCCGACCAGCAGCCCAGCCGTCGAGATCAGCCCGGCCGCCTCGAGTCTCGCGAAGGGCAGTCCGCCGACTTCGGGGGCTCTCGAGTCGTCCGTGAAGGCGGCGCGGTCAGCGGTCGCGTCCCTGACCGCGCGGCCTGTTCGATCCTCCTGCGCACCACTCTCCGCGGCTCCCTCGAGGGGCACGATCTCTGGCTCACTGTAGCCCTCGACTGAAGGGCTCCGTTCCACGCCGTCGGGAAGGGGCCCTTGGACGCCGGCGCCTGGCCCGCCGGCCGGCGGGTTCGCGGTCCTCCCGGGCACCGGAACCGGTGAGAGCGGTGAGACATTCGTGCGGGACGCCCCGTCGGGCGCGGGCGCTGCTCCGCGTGAGCCCTCGGGCGCGGGCGCTGCCCGGCGCGAGCCCTCGGCGCGCGTCGACTCGCCCGGGGACGCGTCGGCGAGCGGGGAGCGACCGCTCGGCGCCGGCCCGGGCTCGAGCGGGGAGGGGCCGCTGGGCGCCGGCGCCGCGTCGGACGGCGGGGACGGGGGACGTGGCGCCCCGCCGAAGTCGCCCACGACGCCGATGACTAGGGCCAGCGCAAGCACTATCGTCGAGGCGGTGACGGCGGCGCGCCGGCGGCGGCGGACCCATCGCCGCCGTGCCACCGCGGCGGCCACGGCAGCCTCGCGCGGCCCGTCCGGAGCATGCGGTCCCGCCTGAAACGACCGCCTCAGGCGACGCCCCTCCTCGAGCAGTCCCGCGAGCTTGGGGTCGTCGGTGACCTCACCGGTGTCCAGAAGCCGGTCGAGCTCCTCCTCGGGCGGACGGGCAGGGTCGCGGGGCTCAGCCATGGTCCGTGCCCTCCTCCCTCGTACGGCGGCGGCGCAGGCTGTCCATCGCCCTGAACTGCAGCTGGCGAACCGCGTTCGCGCTGCGCCCCATCACCGCTCCCGCTTCCGCCGAGCTGAGCCCTGCGGCGAAGCGCAGCAGCAGGATCTCACGCTGGTCCGCGGGAAGCTCCTCCAGCAGTTCCCGCAGCTCGTCGCGGCGTTCAACTTCTTGGGCGGTGCTCTCAACGTTGGAGCGGGCGCCGTCCGAGCGGTCGATCAGAGCGTCCGCGTCGCGGCCTGCCCGCCGATGCCGGTCGGCGATCAGGTTCGTGGCGATCCGGAAGAGCCAGGCCTCGAATCCTGCGCCCCGCCACTGGAAGCGCGGGATCTTTGCGACCACAGCGGTGAAGGCGTCGCCGGCCACATCCTCGGCCTCGTGGCTGTCCCCGAGCTTCGCCAGTGCGTATCGGTAGACGCGGGCGTGGTAGCGCTCGTACAGCCAGCCGATCGCCTCCTCGCTTCCCTTCGCGGCCTCCCGGACGTTCTCCCGGAGCTCCTCCGCCGTTCGTGCGGAGTCGCCGTCGCCTTCGGCCACGTCGCGGTCCGAGCTGTCGGAGGCGTGCCGCATCGGGACGTCAAAGCTCAATTTGTAGCCGCCCATCCCGTACGACTCCTCCAATGTCCGCGCCGGCCAGAATCCGCCCCCACGGCCTAAGGCCGCCGCCATCTTACGGTGATCCGAGGCGCCGGCCCCGGCGCGTCACGCAGCCCCGCGGCCGTCGGGTCAGCTCGTCTCAGGGCTCCTGGTCAGCCGCCGCATGAGCAAACCGGTGCCGGCGAGCAGGACGCCGCCCCCGGCGAGCAGGGCCAGGTCAAGTCCGGTGAAGGGAAGAGTCGCGCCGGCGGAGCCGGACGGGTCGCCGGAACGGGTGCCGGACGGGTCGGCGGAACCGCTCCGGTCGTTTGCTTCCTCGAGCTCGACTATCTCCTGCTCGCTATAACCCTCGACGGACGGCTGAGCCCCCACGGCGGTGGGCGCCGCCAGGGCGATCACGCTCGTAAGGCCGATCGCCGCCTTCATTCGCATGGACTTCACTGTGAAACCTTCCCGCTAATAGACCTTGCCCTGGTTAACGGACGACCGAGGACCCCGTTACGGTCGCTGCCGTCCGGCTTCGGGCCACGCCCGCGATCAGTGCTCCCGGAGGGCCGCCAGATCCCGCTCGAAGTGCGGATAGGAAATAGTCGCCGCCTCCATGCCGGTGACCTCGACCCCTGAGCGCGAGGCCAGCCCGGCGACCGCGCCGAGCATCGCAAGGCGGTGATCGCCACGGGCGTCGAGCGTCCCGCCCTCGAGGCCCCCGCCGCGAACCGCGAAACCGTCTGCGGTTGCGTCGATGTCGGCCCCCAGCGCCCTCAGTCCCTCGACGACTCCGGCTATCCGGTCGGTCTCCTTGAGCCGCAGCTCCTCCGCGCCGCCCACTACGGTCTCGCCCTCGGCGAAGCAGCCGAGCAGCGCGACGAGCGGGAGCTCGTCGATCAGGAGCGGCACCTCGTCGCGATCCACCGTGGTGGCCTCGAGCGGTGCGGCAGCAACGTCGAGCTCGCCCACCGGCTCGTCCCCGGAGTCCTGCCCCTGGTGGTCGGTCTGCGGCTCCTCGAGGTCACCGAGAATCACGGCGCCCATTCGCCGGGCCACGCGGAAGAACCCTGTTCGCGTCCAGTTGAGCCCCACGCCGCTCACGAGCAGCCGGGAGCGTGGCACGACGCAGGCGGCGGCGACCATGAAGGCCGCCGACGAGGGGTCTCCCGGGACCACCACGTCATCGAGCTCGAGCTCGTCGACCTGGCGCACGCGCACGCACGTGCCGTCCCGCTCGAACGGCGCGCGCGAGCGGCACAGGATTCGCTCGGTGTGGTCGCGGCTCATGTGCGGCTCGCAGATCGTGGTCTCGCCCTCCGCAAGCATCCCGGCGATCAGAAGGCACGACTTGACCTGCGCGCTCGGCACCGGAAGCTCGTGCTCGATCCCGTGGAGGTCCGCGCCCTCGACCCTGAACGGTGCGAGCCGGCCCTCCCTCGCCTCGACTCGCGCGCCCATCTCGCGCAACGGCACCGCGATCCTGTCGATCGGTCGGCGCCTGATCGACTCGTCCCCGTCGATCGTCCACTGCCCCCCGCGCTGTCCCGCCAGCCACCCCGGGAGCAGCCGCATGAGGGTGCCGGCGTTGCCCACGTGCAGAAGCCCGCCGGTGGTCTCGTGGGCGGTGTGGAGGCCCACGCCGCGGATGACCAGCTCGTTCTCGCGCTCGTCCACGCCCGCTCCGAGCGAGCGGACCGCCGAGAGCGTGGACAGCGTGTCCTCGGCGTAGAGGAAGTTCTCGATCGTGACCGGCACGTCGCTCATCGCGCCGAACAGGGCGGCGCGGTGGGAGATCGACTTGTCGGCGGGGGGCCTGAAGCTTCCCCGCAGCGGCCCGGACGGCTCGAACCGGCTCACGAGGCGCGCGCCACCGGAAAGCCGAGCTCGGCGATGAGTGCCTCGGCGCGCGCGGCCGCGCCGTCGCCGGAGACCCACAGCGTGACCGCACCCGACCGCATGTCGGGCGCCGGCGCCAGGGCCATGTCGGCGATGTTCACGCCGGCCCGGCCGAGGGCGAGGGCCACCTGGGCGACGATCCCCGGCCGGTTCGGGACCGACACGCGGAGCTCCGTGACCGGCCCGCCCTCGAGCTCTGCCTCGAGGAGGCGCCGGCGGTCCTCGCGGGCCTCGTCGTTCCAGGCGTCGATGGCCTCGCTTCGACCGTCTCGGAGCATGCCGGCCACCTCGCGAAGGCGCTCGACGGTCTCGTCGATCTCCGTGGCGATCGCCTCGGCGTTCGTGGCGTAGATGCCGCTCCACACCCGCGGGTTCGCCCCGGCCACCCGGGTCGCGTCGCGAAAGCTCGGCCCGACGCGCGGAAGCGCCTCGCGCTCCTGCGAGAGCGCCCGAGCGGCCTGCGAGACGAGCACGTTGGCCAGCACGTGCGGCACGTGGCTGACCGCCGCGAGGAGGCGGTCGTGAGCCTCGGCGTCGATCGCCAGCGGCCGCGCACCGAGGGACACGATCAGCCGGTGGAGCCGCTCGTAGAGGACGCCGGAGGACCGCTCCCCGGGGGTCAGGTACCAGGGGGCGCCCTGAAAGAGATCCGCGCGTGCATTGGCCACCCCGGCGGTCTCCGCGCCGGCCACGGGGTGGCCGCCCACGAATCGCTCGTCGCCGGTCGAGGCCACGATCATGCGCTTGGTCGACCCCACGTCGGTGACCACGCAGTGTTGGCCGGCGGCGCCGAGCGCCTCCGCCAGAAGCTCGGGCAGCGCCGTGACGGGCGCGCAGAGAAAGCATGCGTCCGCGCCCTCCACCGCGTCGCGCACCGACGCGGCCGGGCGATCGAGCACTCCAAGCTCGCGCGCCCGCTCCAAGGCGGCCTCGTTCGGGTCGAACCCGGCCACCTCCACCTCGTCGAGCCGCTCGCGGGCGGCGAGGGCGATGGACCCGCCGATCAGGCCGACCCCGAGGACGGCTATGCGCACGGGGCGAGGCCGGCCACGCGCCTACGCGACGGGCGAGAGCTCTTTGCCCGCGAGTGCCGCCGCCTGCTCGAGCTGGCGCATGTAGTCGGCGAACTCCTGCCCCCGGACCGCCTGCGCACCGTCACAGATGGCCGCCTCCGGCTCCGGATGGGTCTCGACGATGATCCCGTCCGCGCCCGCCGCGGCGGCCGCCAGCGACATTGGCAACACCAGGTCGCGCTTGCCCGCCGCGTGGCTGGGGTCGACGACCACCGGCAGGTGCGAGAGCTCCTTGAGCACCGGCACCGCCATGAGATCGAGGGTGAAGCGGTAGGCGGTCTCGAACGTGCGGATACCACGCTCGCAGAGCATCACGTTCGGGTTGCCCTCCTTCAGCACGTACTCGGCCGACATGAGGAGCTCCTCCAGCGTCGCCGACAGCCCGCGCTTGAGGAGCACCGGACGCCCGCTGCGACCGATCTCCGTGAGCAGCGTGTAGTTCTGCATGTTGCGCGCGCCGAGCTGGATGACGTCGGCCACATCGAGCACCGCCTCGAGGTCGCGCACGTCCATGAGCTCGGTGACGATCGGCAACCCCGTCTCCTCCTTGGCGTCCGCCAGGAGGCGCAGGCCGGCGTCGCCCAGTCCCTGGAACGAGTAGGGCGAGGTTCGCGGCTTGTAGGCGCCGCCGCGAAGGAGCCCCGCGCCGGCGTCGCGCACGAGCCGGGCGGTGTCGAGCATGACCTCGCGCGA
The DNA here is from genome assembly GCA_030447875.1 of Thermoleophilaceae bacterium. Classification (GTDB taxonomy): domain Bacteria; phylum Actinomycetota; class Thermoleophilia; order Solirubrobacterales; family Thermoleophilaceae; genus JAUJOA01. Next base: position 34,213 of record JAUJOA010000001.1, on the reverse strand, counting down.
CTCGACGGTGCATGGCCCTGCGATCGTCATGAAGTGGGAGCCGCCGATCCTGCGCCCGTCGATGTCGATGACCGTCCGGGCACCCTCCTTGAGCTGCGAGGAGGCGAGCTTGTACGGCTTGAGGATCGGAACCAGCTGGTCGACGCCCGGAGCGCCCTCGAGCCCGATGTTGGACACATGCTCGCGGTCGCCGATCACGCCGATCACCGTGACCAGCTCCCCCTGCGACAGGTGGGCCTGCGCACCCACGGCCTCCACGCGCTCGATGACGGCATCGACCTGCTCCGCCGTGGCGCCCTCTTTCATCACAACCATCATCTGAACCTCGAACCTTTCTGACTGAGCGATTGAAATCCTATTTGGGGTACGGCTCGGCCCGTGAAAAGAGCCGGTGAAGGCGGCGCCCGGCGGAGAGTTCGGTCAGCGGCGGGGAGCCGCGGGCCGGACGCCTAGGTAAATCGCCAGGTCCAATAACCACGCCGGCAGGAACCGTCGCGGGCGAGATCGCCCGGAGCCACTGCGTTCGATGGCGTGATCGTGCGACGCATCGCCATCGGTTTGTAGCAGGTCGCGTCCGCTTATTCGAGCGCCTGGTCGAGCGCCGCGAGGAATCTTTCGTTCTCGGTGCGCGTCCCGTAGGTCACGCGCAGGTGCCCCGGGCCACCGAGATCCGTGCCGCCGCGGACGATCACGCCGCGCTCCACGAGGCGCCGCAGCACCTCGCGCTCGTCCCGGTCGCCGAGCCCCACCCACGAGAAGTTGGCCTGGCTTTCCGCGGTCTCGAGGCCCCGCTCCTCGAGCTCCTCCTCCACGTACAGCCGCTCGATCGCCGTGCGCTCCACCCGCCTCGCCACCTCGTCCTGGTGGCGGAGCGCCTCGGTGGCGGCCGCCTGGGCCAGCGCGTTGACCGAGAACGGCTGGCGCACGCGATCCACCGCCAGCCGGAAGTCCTCGGACCCGAGCGCGTACCCGACACGCAGGCCGCAGAGCCCGTAGACCTTCGAGAAGGTGCGGAGAAGCACCAGGTTCGGGTGACGGGTGAGGAGCGGAAGCGAGTCGTCGGAATCCTGAGCCAGCGAGAACTCGACGTAGGCCTCGTCGAGCATGACGCAGACGTGGCGTGGTACCTCGGCCAGGAAGGCATCGATCGCCTCGATCGGAATCGTCGTGGAGGTCGGGTTGTTGGGATTGCAGACGAGGAGGATGCGCGTGGCGGCGGTGACCTCGCGCGCCATCGCCGGGAGGTCGTGACGACCGGCGGCGTCGAGCGGCACGGTGATCGCACGAGCGCCGGCCATCGCCGCCAGGTGCGGGTACATCGAGAACGATGGCCACGCATAGACGATCTCGGCTCCAGGCTCGAGCAGGGCCTCGGCGGCCGCCAGCAGGATCTCGCACGAGCCGTTGCCGACCGCCACGTTCCCGGGTGAGAGCCCGTGCCGATCGGCGATCCGGCGGCGGAGGAGCGACTTCTCGGGGTCCGGATAGCGGTTGAGCGTGGTGAGCGCGCGCTGCACCGCATCGAGCACGTCCGGGTGCGGCGCCCATGGCGTCTCGTTCGAGGCCAGCTTGACGAGCTCGCCCTCGTAGGAGTAGGTCTCCGCGGCCGGGTAGACCGGGATGTCCCGCACCCGGCCCGCGTACTCGAGGCCGCTCATTGGGCGCCCTCCAGGTCCTTCCTCAGCTCGACCGCGTCGCGGAGGTAGACGTGACGGGGCCGGCTCTCGTCGTCGGCGTAGCAGTGGAGCATCAGGCGGATCACCTTGGGCATCGCCCCCGGGACGTCGATCTCCCGCGCGCACAGCAGCGGGACGGTGCCCAGGCCGAGGCGGCGAGCGGCCACCGCGGGGAACTCGGCGTCCAGGTCCGGCGTGCAGGTGAAGATGCAGCTCACCATGTCATCCGGCGGGATCCCGTTTCGATCCATGACTGCGCTCACGAGCTCCTCCGTCGCGTCGATGATCGCGTCGGGATCGTTGTCCTCGACGGTTATCGCGCCCCTGAGCGCACGTAGCCTCACGGCGGAAGATTGTCTCAGAGGCGTCGAGGATCAACCCGAGGCTTACGCAGGCGCTCGACCTCGGCGGCCGTCAGACGGCGGCTCTCTCCCTCCCCGAGGCGCCGCCCGTCCTCTACCAGGCGGTCGATGTGGAGCGGTCCGAAGGCGATCCGCTCGAGCGCCACCACGCGATGGCCCACGGCAGCGCACATCCGCCTCACCTGGCGCTTGCGCCCTTCCGTCAACGTCAGCTCGAGCAGGCCGGGCTCGAGCTGACGCACACGTGCCGCCGCCGACTGACCGTCGTCCAGCTCGACGCCCGAGCGCAGCTGCCGCAGCGCGGGCTCGCCGACCGGGCGCGGCTCGACGTGGGCGCGGTAGACCTTCTCCACGCCGTGGCGAGGATGCGTGAGGCGCTCGGCCAACTCGCCGTCGTTCGTGAGCAGGATGAGGCCCGTGGTGTCGGCATCGAGGCGGCCGACGGGATAGAGCCGGCGCCGCGAGCTCACGAGCTCCGTGACGGTCGGGCGCCCGTGCGTGTCGCGCGCGGTCGACACGAAGCCCGCCGGCTTGTTGAGCGCCCAGACCTCCCGCTCCTCGATCGCTACCGGCTTCCCGTCCACGGCCACGCCGCTCGACTCGTCGACATCGCGCGCGGGGTCGATCGACGGCTCGCCGCCGACGGTCACACGTCCCTCGGCGATCAAGAGCTCGGCGCGGCGGCGAGAGGCCACGCCGGCATGCGCGAGGTACTTGGCGAGCCGCATCAGCGGGAGCGTGCCACAGCGCCGGACGAACGGAAACCGGCTGCCACACTGACCGCGTGGACCTGACCCTCCTCGACCGAGCGCTCGCCGAGGCGGGCGAGCCGCGCTTTCGCTCGCGGCAGGTATGGGAGTGGACCGCCCGTGGGGCCTCTTCCTACGGCGAGATGACGAATCTCCCGGCCACGCTCAGGTCACGGCTCGAGGAGAGCGTCGCGTTCTCGACCCTCCGGCTCGAGCGCGAGGCGCGCGCCGGGGACGGCACGGAGAAGGCGCTCTTCGAGACGACCGACGGGCGCCCGGTCGAGGCGGTGCTGATGCGCTACCGCGACGGGCGGCGCTCGCTCTGCCTCTCGAGCCAGTCCGGCTGCCCGCTCACCTGCACCTTCTGCGCGACGGGACAGATGAAGTTCGGCCGCAACCTCAGCGCGTCGGAGATCCTCGACCAGGCGCTCCACTTCCGCCGGCGGGAGGCGGTCAACCACGCGGTGTTCATGGGCATGGGCGAGCCACTCCTGAACCTCGACGCTGTCCTGGCGGCGTGCGAGCGGCTTCCCGAGCTCGGAATCGCCACGAGCCATACCGCGATCTCGACGGTCGGCTGGATCCCGGGCATCGAGCGCCTTGCGGAGGACGGCCCGCGCGTACGGCTCGCGCTGTCGCTGCACGCGGCCGAGGAGTCATTGAGGTCCGAGCTGATGCCGGTGAACGACCGCTACCCGCTCCCCGAGGTGCTCCAGGCCTGCCGCGACTGGTCGGCGGCTCGCCGGCTGCCGGTGTTCGTCGAGTACCTCATGCTCGACGGCGTGAACGACCGCTACGAGCAGGCCGTCGCCCTCGCGGAGGCGCTCACGCCGGCGGAGACCTTCAAGGTCAACCTCATCCCCTACAACCCGACCGACGCGGACTTCGCCGGGTCGAGCCGCGCGGCGATCGCCGCCTTCAGGGCCGCGCTCGAGGAGCACGGGGTACGGGCGACGGTGCGGCTCACGCGAGGGCGCGACATCGACGCCGCCAGCGGGCAGCTGGCGGCGACGACGGGCTAGTGCCCGGTCGCCGGCGCGCGAGAGGCGGCGGAGATCATCCGAGCTCGCGGATGTCCGATCGAACGGTCTCGCAGGTGTCCGGCCGCAGCGAGCTGCTCGGCGCCTTCGCGTAGTAGCGACCGTCCGGGTTTCGGTCGGCGACCCGGTAGCGGCCGTCCGCGCCGGTCGTGGCGCTGCCGATCTGCCTGTCGGGCCCGTCGCGCCGCTTGAGCACCTTGACGGTCTGGCCGCTCACGCACCTGTACTCCGCCGACGACAGCGTCCCCTTGAAGGCGTTTGAACGGTCCGAGTACCTGAAGCTGAGACCCCGGTCGAAGCGCCGTGGATCGAGCAGCTTGCGATCCGAGAGCACGTGTCGCAGCGCGCCCTCGTGCGCACCGCCGTAGAGCACCCTGTCGGAGAAGATCAGCGCGCGGGCGCCGTCGTCGAAGGACGCGTAGCGCGTGAGGGCGAAGTGGGACTGGAGCACGAGCACGTCCATGAGCTGCCGGCTGAAGCGGTCGCGACCGAGCCGGCCCCTGAGGTCCCAGAGCGCGCCGGACCACGCCTGGCCGAGGCAGTGGATGTTCCCACGGCAGTTCGCCTCCGCCGTGTCGGCCCTGATGCTCGTGTCCACGCGTCGCAGGCAGCGCTGGCGAGCCGCGCTCCCCCACGTGTCCCACTCGAAGATGCAGCCGTTGAACTCTGTAGTCGCGGTGGGAAGCTGACTGGCCATGGTCGCGGCGAGGTAGTCGCCGAAGCCCTCCCCCATCGCGCCGGTCTCCCCGGAGTTGCCGAAGTAGGCAACCTGGTCTTCCTGGAGGGCGTGACCGTACTCGTGGACGATCACGTCCCCGTCCTCGGCGTCGTCTACGCCCCCCCTGCCAAAGGTGATGTCGTTCAGGTACGGGTCATAGAAGGAGTTGTCGTCGGCGATGGCGTTGACCCGCACCGGGGTCCGCCGCGCGTTGATGGCGTTGCGATTGTCGGTGTTGAACCCAAGACGCTGGACGTAGTCCTGAGTGACGTCGATGTGAAAGTAGGCCATGGTGGCCTCGAAGCGACCGTCGTCTCGGTTGACGTCGAAGTCACGCCCAGCGGGGCAGGTGGTGCCGCTCGGTAGCGGGACGTCCACGTAGTCGCCTCGCAGGCAGCCGCCCGAGTCGTCGAGGCGTTGCAGCGACACCGGCGAGCGCAGCTCCCGGGCTAGCGGCGCGTCGCCGTTGTCATCCAGATCCTCGCTCCAGCCACCGTTGGCCACCACGGCGTTAGGCAGGAAGACCTTGGCCGTCCCCTGAGCGTTGACGAGGAGGTCGCGCTTGCGAATGACCTCGCCCGAGCGAGCATCGACCAGCACCTCGAACGAGCCGAGCGGCTTCGCGGACGGTACCAACACGCGCCACACGAGCCGACCGCCCGAACCGTCGGGGAGGATCGCCTGCTCGGCTTCGATGTCACCGCGCAGCTCGCGGACTGAAGTGGCGGTTCGCGCCCGCTTGATCGCTGCCGCTCGAGTGACGCTCGCGTCGGGCGGCGCGTCGACATCAGGTTGCGTGTCGTCGACCAGCAGGTCCGCCTTGTCTCCGGGCGCATCGCTCAGCACGGCTTCCGCGCCGAGCACCGGCACGCCGCCGGCCTCTTGGTCAAACCGGTAGAAGCGTGCGCCCAGGCTGGCGTCGGAGTTGCCGCGCTCGAGCTGGCCCTCAGGCGCGCGTGCCGCCTGAAGGTCTTGCCGTACGGAAGCCGGCGGCTCGGCGGCCGCGGGCTGGACCGCGGTGATGAGCGCCAGGGCGAGTAGCAGCGGGACGGCGGCGCCGAAGCGCGGGGATAGGCGAGTCGTGAAGAGCATCAGCGGCTTCGTCCCCGCGTGCGAGGCCTGACTGAAGTTACCGGCGCGGTGGCGCTACCGCAAAGGCGAACCGGCGCGGCACTCGGCCGCGAGCCCGTGCCCCGCTGCCGTGGCGAGCCTCCCGGTCTCGAGCGGACCCCGGGGCCACCTGGCTCATCCTGAGCTCGAGCAGGGCAACCAGCTCCGCGGTCCGATGGAAGGGGTCGGCGAGCGGCGGCCCGCCGTCGAGCGGCACGGCCGCCCTCAACGCCCCGTCCTCCTCGACGAGGAGATGGGGGCCGATCGGCCGCGGAGCGCTGTCCAATTCGGCGAGCCGGGCGAGCGCGCGGTGGTCGCGTCCGTCGGAGCGACGAATCGCGAGCGCTCCCGACTCGCTGCCCGGTGACGCGCTCACGCCGCCTGCCTCGCGAGCCGCGCCGCCGCTTCTTCCTTTCCGACCTGCTCGCCCGGTGCCCCGTCGGAGCCACGACGACCCAGGCCGCCCACGCCGAGCCATGAGCCGCCGACGATGAGCACGAGCCCGACGATCGTCGCCGCCGTGATCGGCTCGTCGAGGAGCGTGACGCCGTAGAAGACCGCGAAGGCCGGAGCTATGTAGGTCACGAGCGAGGCCTTGGCCGGGCCCACCTCGGCGATCAGCGTGTGGAAGAGCGCGAAGGCGACGCCCGTGCCGGCGATCCCGAGCACGAGCACGGCACCGATGGCGGTGAGCCCCGGCACGGCGTCGGGCGCGCCCACGAGCGCCGCGGGCGAGACGAGCAGCGTGCTCGCGACCATCGTGGCGGCGGCGAGGCCGACGGGGTCGACGTTTCCGGCGCTTCGCTTGACCATCAATCCGGCCGCCGCGTAGCCGAGGCCGGCGAGCAGAACCGCTCCGCCGCCGAGCAGCGCGTTGCCATCTCCGCGCAGATCCACTCCGATCAGTACCGCGACGCCCACGAAGCCCGCCACGACGCCGATCAGGCTCGAGCCGCTCGAGCGCTCCTCGCGGTCCATCCAGATGGCGAGCACGGCGGTGAACAGAGGCGCCGAGGCGACCAGGATGCCGGTCAGCGAGGAAGTGATCTCCTGCTCTCCCGCGCTGATCAGAAGGAACGGACCGGCCACCTGGACCGCCCCGAGCACGGCGACGAAGCCGAGCCGATCCCGCAACCCCCGCAGGCCGCCTCGGCTCGCCGCGAGCGGGACGAGCACGAGCGCGCCCAGAGCAATCCGGGAGAAGGCGATCATTCCCGGCGAGAGATCCTCGAGTGCAAGCTTTATGAACAGGTACGAGGCGCCCCAGAGCGCGGCCAAGGTGCCGAGGAAGATCCAGGAGCGTCGGTTCATCTAACTCAGGCTCTCACTCGCTTCCCATTAATGCAAATGACGCTTCGAAGGATCGGCGATAAGGTACGCTTATGTGCGTGATGGGGCCGCTGACTCTTGAACGCTCTCGGCGCGGGATCCGTGAGGTCGATCCGGATGCTTGACGTACGGAGGATGCGCGTGCTCCGCGAGGTCGGCCGCCACGGCTCCTTCTCGGCCGCGGCGGAGGAGCTCTCCTTCACGCAGTCCGCCGTGAGCCAGCAGGTCGCGGCGCTCGAGCGCGAGGCGGGCACGCGGCTCGTTGAGCGTGGCTCGCGCGGCGTCCGCTTGACCGAGGCGGGCCGCGCGCTCGTCGCTCACGCCGACGCGGTGCTCGCTCGCCTCGACGACGCCGAGCAGGAGCTCGCGGCGATCGCCGGCCTCCGCGGCGGGCGCCTGCGGCTCGCGAGCTTCCAGAGCGCCGGGGCCGCGCTCGTCCCCGACGCGATCCGCCTCTTCAGCGAGCGCTACCCCGAGGTCGAGCTCAGCCTGGCCGAGGCCGAGCCCTACGACTCGCTCCCTCGGATGAAGGCCGGCGACTTCGACCTCGCCGTCATCTTCGACTATCCGACGCTGCCGGCGGAGGACGAGGAGATCGACCAGGTCCATCTCCTCGATGACGTCATGCACGCCGGTCTTCCCATCGGTCACCCGCTGGCCGACCGCGTCCGGCTGCGGCTCGAGAACCTCGCCGACGAGGCGTGGATAAACGGCAGTCGCGTCTGCGGCGAGTTCGTGGTGCAGGCCTGCACCACGGCGGGCTTCGAGCCACACGTGAAGCTCGAGAGCAACGACTACGCCACCATGCAGGGCCTCGTGGCCGCCGGAGTCGGCGTGACCCTGATACCGGATCTCGTGCTTGCCACCGGCGTCCATCCGGGCGTGAAGGTGGTGCCCTTCGTCGGGGAGGTTCCCGTGCGGCGGATCAAGGCGGCGATGCCCGCCGCCGGCTATCGAGCACCCGCCACCGAGGCGATGGTTTCGATCCTCCAGGACGTCTGCTACGGATTCGGGGATCGCCTGGCGGCCCGGGCGACGGCCTGAAGGAAGCGCTAGCCGTGCTCTCGCTGCTCTCCGGCGCGGAGCAGCCGATCGCGCAGCTCCCCCTCCTCCTCGGGCGAGGGATCGAAGGCCGTCAGGTCGGGTAGCTCGTCGAGGCCTTCCAGGCCGAAGAGCCGCTGGAACAGCTCGCTGGTCCGGTAGAGCACCGCGCCGAAGCGCGAGCGCCCGGACTCCTCGATCAGGCCGCGCTCGAGCAGCGTGCCGACCGCGGACTCCGACGAGACGCCGCGGATGCGCGCGATCTCGGGCCGCGAGACCGGCTGGAGGTAGGCGACGATCCCGAGGCACTCGGCCTGCGCCTGGGTGAGCGGCGGCGTGCGCGGCCGCGCGAGCAGCCGCCGCGCGCGCGCGCTCGGCCACGGGATCGGTGGCCAGCGTGTGGCCGCCGGCCACCTGTCGCAGCACGACTCCGCGCCAGCCATCGGCGTAGTGCTCGCGCAGGCGCGCCAGGGCCTCGGCCACCTCGTGCTCGTCGGCCTCGCACGCATCGGCCAGATCAGTCGTACTGACCGGGTCCGGCGACAGGAACAGGAGCGCTTCCACGATGCGCGCCAGCTCGTTCACCGCGCGCGTACCGAGATCGGTCCAAACGGCTCGGGCTGCTCCCAGTCGACCTCGCCGCTCTTGTAGAGCTCGAGCAGCGCGAAGAGCGTGACCGCCTCGGTCACCCGGTCGGCGCCCGCGACAGCTTCCTCGAATCCAAACCGCCCGCGGCACGAGAGGAGCGTCCGGAGGTGGGCCAGCCGCTGCTCGAGCGCCACCACAGGTCGCGCCACGTGGCTCAGGTCCACCGGCGGCGGAACCCGCAGGAGCCCTCCGACGGCCGCGGCCAGCGTCAGGCCGTCGTAGGACTTCGACGCCGCTTCGACCGAGATCCGCCGCAGCTGCGCGGGCAGCGGCGCTGAGCGGTAGCGAAAGCCGGACTCGCGTGAGAGCCGCTCCTCGAGGAAGCTCGCGACATTCCGATAACGCGAGTACTCGAGCAACCGGGCCAGCAACTCCTCGACCGCCTCGGTCCGCTCGGGCGGCTCCTCGACCTCCGCCCGCGGGAGCATCAGCCGTGACTTGAGCTCGAGCAGCGCCGCTATCAGGACCAGGAACTCCGTCGTCGCCTCGAGGTCCAGCTCGCCGATCCGCTCGAGGTGCTCGACGTAGGCGAGGACGACCTCGGCGAGGTCCACCTCGAGCAGATCGACCTCCTCTTTCAGGACGAGCGTGGCCAGCAGATCGAACGGCCCCTGGAAGACCTCGAGGTCGAGGTCGAGCGTGACGGCGCGCGTGGTGATCGGCTCAGCCTAGGGCGAGGATCCGACGCCCATCCGCGCACGCACGTCCTCAAGTACCTCGGACGCGATGTTGCGCGCCTTCTCGGCACCGTCGCGAAGGATGGCCTCGAGCCGGTCCTCGTCACCTCGGAGCTCGTCGTAGCGCTCGCGGACCGGCGCCAGGTAGGCGATCACCTCGTGAGCCACGGCCTGCTTGAAGTCCCCGTAGCGCGCGCCGTGGAACTCGTCCTCGATCTCCCCCGGATCGGAGCCGCGAACCACCGCGAGGACCTCGATCAGGTTCGAGATCCCCGGCTTGTCCGGCGCGCGGACCACCTCGGCGCCCGAGTCGGTGACCGCGCTCTTCACCTTCTTGACCACCGCCGCCTCGGGGTCGGTCACGTAGATCGTGCCCTGCTCGCTCGCTGCGGTCGTCGACATCTTCTGCTCCGGCGACTGGAGGTCCATGATGCGCGCCCCGACCTCCGGGATGCGGTGGCGCGGCACCTTCAGCGTGTCGCCGAAGCGCTCGTTGAAGCGCTCGGCGATGTCGCGCGTGAGCTCGATGTGCTGGCGCTGATCATCGCCGACCGGCACCTCATCGGTCCGGTAGGCGAGGATGTCGGCCGCCTGGAGGACCGGGTAGAAGAAGAGTCCCGCCGAGATGAGCTCGCGCTGCCTGGCCGACTTCTCGCGGAACTGGTGCATGCGGTTGAGGTCGCCGTGCGCGGTGACCGAGCAGAGGAGCCAGCAGAGCTCGGTGTGCTCGCGCACGTCGGACTGGCGGAAGAGGATGCAGCGGTCCGGGTCGAGCTCGGCGGCGAGCATCATCGCGGTCGTGTCGAGCACATATCGCCGGAGCTCCGCGGGCTCGTAAGGGACGGTCGTCGCGTGCAGGTCCACGACGCAGTAGACGGCATCGCCCCGATCCTGCCCCTCGACGTACTGGCGGATCGCCCCGATGTAGTTGCCCAGGTGCTTGCGGCCGGTCGGCTGGATGCCGCTGAAGATGCGCACGGCGGGAGTCTAGGACGGTCGCCGGGGAAGCCCCGGGCCTGCCGCGGCGCGCCGTAACCCTCCGGGGGTGAACCCGTAACGCATCGGGCTTCGCTGTCGCATTTCGCAGGCGATGCTGCGGAGGTGAGCGTCGAAAGTGCAGTTGGGCCCGTCATAGGGGCCGAAGGTCGATCTCGGGCAACCGACCGGGCGATCGCTGAGCTTGCGGCGCGCCAGCACGGGGTGGTCGCACGGGTGCAGCTGGTCGACCTCGGACTCGGCCGGCGGGCGATCGGCCACCGGCTCGAGTGCGGTCGCTTGCACCCTGTGCATCGCGGTGTCTACGCGGTCGGCCATCCGGTGCTCTCCAAGGAGGCCAGGTGGATGGCAGCCGTTGTTGACGGGCGGACCAGGGGCAGTGCTGAGCCATCGATCCGCGGCGGTGCTATGGGGCCTTCGCCCGAGCGGGCGGTCCCTGATCGAGGTGAGCGCCGAGCGCCCGCGCCGAGCGCGGCGGCGCATCGAGGTGCACCACACGATGCTCCCCCTCGACGAGGTGACGGCCGTACGGGGGATCCCGGTGACCACCGTGGCCCGCACGCTGCTCGACCTGAGTGCCGTGCTCAGCGAGCGCCAGCTCGAGCGCGCGATGCACGAAGCCGAGGTGCTCGGACTCCGGGACGCGATCTCCCTCGATGAGCTCGTCGCGCGCTACCCGCACCGCCGCGGCGTCCGGAGGTTCAAAACGGTTCTCAGGAAGGGGAACATCGGCATCACTGTGGTGCCCAGCGAGCTGGAGAGTCGCTTCCTGAGCTTTCTCGGCCACGCGGGCCTCCCTCGTCCGCGGGTCAACAAACTCCTGACCGCCGGCGGACGTACATGGGAGGTCGACTGCCTATGGCCCGAGCAAAAGCTCATCGTGGAGCTCGACGGGCACGCGACCCACGCCACCAGGACCGGGTTCGAGCGCGACCGAGCCCGCGACCGGACGCTCCAGGCGGCCGGCTGGCGGGTGGTGCGGATCACGTGGCGGCAGTTGCACGAGGCCTCCGCCGTCATCGCCGCCGACCTGAGCGTCTTGCTGCATGAGGAAGCTTCCGGCTCGCCTCCGTCGACGGGGTCACCGATCCCACCATGAACCTCTTGTGAGGCGAGGTCATGATTACGGCATGGGGCGGGTTCGGTTCATGAGCCGCCGCCTCACCGAGCATCTGGGCGGCACCGACTGAGCTGGGTGAGTAGCTAGTTGCGTCCGGAGCGGGTGACTACAGCGCGCCGCTCGCCGACGCGGGCCGGTCCGCCGCCCGCTCCGGATCGCCGGGCGGCTCGCCCCCCGCGCGCTGCCGGACCACCGGGCGGCGCGCCGCCGCGGCCTCGTCGAGCCGGCGCACGGGCGTGGAGTAGGGAGCGCCGCGCGCGATCTCCGGGTCGTCCTGCGCCTCCTCGAGGATCGCGCGGATGGAGTCGGCAAAGGCGTCGAGCGTCTCCTTCGTCTCGGTCTCCGTCGGCTCGATCATCAGCGCCTCGTCCACGAGCAGCGGGAAGTAGACGGTCGGCGGATGGACGCGGTGGTCGAGCAGTCGCTTGGCGATGTCGAGCGTGCGGATGCCGAGCTTCTGCTTCGCGAGCCGCCCCGAGAGCACGAACTCGTGCATGCAGAGACGCGGAAAGGCGATCGACAGGTATTCGGCGATCCCTTCCTCAGCCAACCGCGCGCGGAGGTAGTTGGCGTTCAGCACCGCGGTGTCGGAGACGTCACGCAGACCGTCGCCCCCCAGGGAGCGGATGTACGCGTACGAGCGGACGAAGACGCCGTAGTTGCCCTGAAAGCCGCGCAGCCGACCGATCGACATCGGGCGGTCGAAGTCGAGCTCGTAGCGGGGCTCGCCGCCGTTGTCGGGCGCACGGCGCACGACCTGCGGACGTGGGAGGAAGGGCTCGATGCGGTCGGACACCGCGATCGGTCCCGCGCCGGGGCCGCCCCCGCCGTGCGGCTGCGAGAACGTCTTGTGCAGGTTGAAGTGCACGATGTCGAAGCCCATGTCGCCGGGCCGTGAGACGCCCATGACGGCGTTCAGGTTCGCGCCGTCGTAGTAGAGCGTCGCCCCGACTCCATGCACCACCTCGGCGATCTCCGAGATGTGGCTGTCGAACAGACCCAGCGTGTTCGGGTTGGTCAGCATCAGGCACGCGACGTCGTCCGTGGACTTCGCGCGAAGGTCGTCGAGGTCGATGCCGCCGTCGTCGGCGGTTCCGACCTTGACGACCTCGTAACCGGCCATGACCACGCTGGCCGGATTGGTGCCGTGCGCCGTGTCGGGGGTTAGCACCTTGTGGCGGTGCTCGCCGCGCTGCTCGTGGTAGGCGCGCGTGAGCAGGAGGCCGGCGAGCTCGCCGTGCGAGCCGGCGCTCGGCTGCAGAGAGACGTGCGGCAGGCCCGCGATCTCCGCGAGCGCGCCCTGGAGCCGCCACATCAGCTCGAGCGCCCCCTGAGCGTAGGCCGGATCCTGAAGCGGGTGCAGTCGCGCATGGCCTGGGAGCGCCGCCACGCGCTCGTTGACCTTGGGGTTGTGCTTCATGGTGCACGACCCGAGCGGGTAGAAGCCAGTATCCACGTCGAAGTTCCTCTTCGAGAGGTTGGTGTAGTGGCGAACGAGCTCCGGCTCCGAGACCTCTGGCAGCGCGGGGGGATCCGCGCGGATCGCACTTGCGGGCAAGAGCTCCTCGACCGGCACGTCGGGCACGTCGAGCGCCGGTGCCACGAACGCACGCCGCCCCTCGCGCGAGCGCTCGAAGATCGTGAGCGTCTCAGCCTGCGCCACGGCGTGGGCCTCCTCGCTGTCCACTACGCCACTGCCCCTTCCCGCACTCCGGCCACGAGCGCCACGAGCCGATCGATATCCCGCCGGGTGCGCCGCTCGGTGATCGCCACGAGCAGCCCGTCCTCGTACTCGGGGTAGTCGCGGCCAAGCCGGTAGCCCGGATTGACTCCCTCGGCGCGGGCGCGGGCGAACAGCGCGTCGAGGTCGGGCAGGCGCACCGCGAACTCGCGTACGACGGGGCCGGAGTTTATGCGCTCGAGGCCGAGCTGCTCGCGGGCGTAGGCCGTGCGGCGGAGCATCAGCTCCCCGAGCTCGACCACTCCTCGGCGTCCCAGCCAGGAGAGGTAGACGACGCCGGCGAGGGCGTTCAGCGCCTGCGCTGTGCAGATGTTGTTCGTCGCCCGCTCGCGGCGGATGTGCTGCTCCCGGGTCTGGAGCGTGAGCACGAACCCTCGCCGGCCCTCCACGTCGACCGTCTCCCCCGCGATCCGGCCCGGCATCTTGCGGATGTAGCGCTCGTCGGCGGCGAAGAAGCCGAACGACGGTCCGCCGAAGTCGAGCCGGTTGCCGAGCGTCTGGCCCTCCCCCACGCAGATGTCCGCTCCGAGCCTGCCGGGCGGCTCGAGGATGCCGAGCGTGAGCGGGTCGGCGGCACAGACCAGCATCGCACCAGTGCGCTTGGCCGCTTCAGCCAGCGGTCCGAGGTCCTCGACGGTGCCGAGGAAGTTCGGCTGCTGCAGGAAGACGGCCGCCGCGTCGTCGTCGACCGCCGCCGCCAGTGCGTCGATGTCGGTCGCGCCCCGCTCGTCGAGCGGAACCTCCGACACCTCGGCGCCGAAGCCCTTTGCGTAGGTGGCGAGCGCCTCGCGGGAATGGGGGTGAAGGCCTCGCGAGGCGACGAAGCGAGACCGGCCGTTCTCGAGCTGCGCCATGTAGCCGGCCGCGGCGATCGAAGACGGTCCCTCGTAGAGGGAGGCGTTCGCGACCGGCAGGCCGGTGAGTTCGGAGACCGCGGTCTGGAACTCGAACATCGTCTGGAGTCCGCCCTGAGAGATCTCCGGTTGGTAGGGCGTGTAAGGGGTCAGGAACTCCGAGCGCTGGGTGATCGACTCGACCACCGCCGGCACGTAGTGGTCGTACATCCCCGCGCCCAGGAACGTGACCTCGTCCTCGGCGCTGCGGTTCCTCGCCGCCAGCGCCGAGAGGTGCTCGTGCACCTCCTGCTCGGACAGCCCGCCCGGCAGCGCGAGCGGTCTCTGCAACCTGACCGCCTCGGGGACGTCGGCGAACAGCGCCTCCACCGAATCGACTCCGATCGCCGCGAGCATCTCGCCACGGTCCCGCTCGGTCGTCGACGTGTATCGGCTCATGCTCTCCTCGCAGTCCTCCGGCTGACTAGCCGTCGGCCAGCAGGTCCCTGTACGCGGCCACGTCGAGCAGGGAATCGCGCTCGGCGGGATCGCTGAGCCTCACCTTGACGAGCCAGCCCTCGCCGTACGGGTCGTCGTTGATCTTCTCCGGCGCGTCGGAGAGCCCCGTGTTGACCTCCACGATCTCCCCCGACAGCGGTGCGAACACGTCGGAGACCGCCTTCACCGACTCCACCTCCGCATACGACTCGTTGGCCGTAGTCGTGGCCCCGACCTCCGGCGGGTCGACGAAGACGACCTCTCCGAGCGCCTCCTGGGCGTACCAGGTGATTCCGAACGTCGCGACGTCGCCCTCGATCTGAGCCCAGTCATGCTCGGGGTGGTACAGGAGGTGCTCGGGATAGCTCTCAGGCACAGATCTCAGGTCTCCTTGCGATAGAGCGGGCGCTCGCGGATCTCGGCCGCCCGCGGTTTGCCGCGCACGTCGATCTCGACGCTCGTGCCGGGCACGGCGGCCTCGCCGGGCACGTACGCCATCCCGATTCCGATCTCGAGGCACGGCGACAGCGTGCCGCTCGTGACCACTCCCCCGCGCTCTCCGCTGATCGATACCGGGTTGCCGGGCCGTGGTATCCCCGGGCCGGTGAAGGCGAACGGCGCCAGGCGATCGGCCGGCTCTGAGCCACGCAGCGCGTCCGAGCCGATGAAGCCGGTGTCGAGCTTGCAGCACCAGCCGAGCCCCGCCTCGAGCGGTGAGCGCTCCTCGGTCAGGTCGTTGCCGTACAGAGGGAAGCAGACCTCCAGCCGGAGGGTGTCGCGCGCGCCGAGCCCGGCGGGGGTGGCGCCGTCGCCGGTCAGGGCGTCCCAGACCGACTCGGCGCGCTCGGATGGCACCAGCAGCTCGACGCCGTCCTCGCCCGTATAACCGGTGCCGCACACCAGCGCCTCGACTCCGGCGACGCGCGTGTGTGCCGCGCGCATGCGTGCCGGCGCCCCGCCCTCGATGTGCCGTGAGAGGATCGCGCGTGCCTCGGGGCCCTGGAGCGCGAGCATCGCGTAGTCGTCCGCGGCGTCGCGCACGGCGACGTCGAAGTCGCCGGCGTGGTCCGTGAACCAGCTCAGGTCGCGGGCGTGGTTCGAGGCGTTCGTGACCGTCAGGTAACGGTCGCCGAGCCGGTACGTGAAGAGGTCGTCGAGGACGCCGCCATCCTCGCGGCAGAGGACCGAGTACTGCGCGCCGCCGTCGGGGATGGCGGCTACGTCGTTCGACAGCAGGCGTTGAAGGAACCGCTCGGCCTCCCGGCCGCGCGTCTCGATCTGGCCCATATGCGAGACGTCGAACGCTCCAGCCCTCGTGCGCACGGCCAGGTGCTCCTGACGGATCCCCTCGTACTGCACCGGCATCTCCCATCCCGCGAACCCCACGAGCCGCGCGCCGGCCGCCCGGTGACGGTGGTGAAGCGGGGTCCGGGCGAGGCTCTCGACTGCGGGCGGCAAGGCCGGACGGACCCTACCAACGGCGGTTGGGGCGGCTCAGTCCTTCAGGAACGACGGGATGTCGATGTCGTCGTCCGGGATCTCGAGCGACGAGCGCTGGCGATCGTCCATCACGACCTCGCGATCCCGGCCGCGGCGCTCCGTCCCACGCTGGGCCGGCTCGGGGCGGTAGAGCGGAGAGCGAACCCCCCCGCCGCGGTCGAAGCCGGTCGCGATCACCGTCACCCGAACCTCGTCGCCGAGCGCCTCGTCGATCACGGCGCCGAAGATGATGTTCGAGTTGCTCTCCGCGGCGCTTTGGATGATCTCCGCCGCCTCGTTGACCTCGAACAGGCCGAGGTCGCTGCCGCCGGTGATGTTCAGCAGTATTCCCGTCGCGCCCTCGACCGACTGCTCGAGCAAGGGGCTCGAGATCGCGTTCTTCGCGGCCTCGGCCGCACGGCTCTCGCCGCTCGCCTCGCCGATCCCCATGAGCGCCGACCCCGCCTCGTGCATGATCGTCCGGACGTCCGCGAAGTCGAGGTTGATCAGTCCGGGGATCGTGATGAGGTCGGTGATGCCTTGGACGCCCTGGCGGAGCACGTTGTCCGCCTCTCGGAAGGCCTCCAGGATGCTGGTTCGGCGCTCGACCAGCGCGAGGAGCTTCTCGTTCGGGATGACGATCAACGTGTCCACCTGGTCGCGCAGCTTGTCGATCCCGTCGCCCGCCTGCCGGCCGCGCTGGCTGCCCTCGAACTCGAACGGGCGAGTGACGACACCCACCGTCAGCGCGTTGATCTCGTTCTTCGCGACCTCCGCGATGACCGGCGCGGCGCCCGTGCCCGTACCGCCCCCCTCGCCGGCGGTGACGAACACCATGTCCGCGCCCTTCAGGGTCTCCTTCAGCTCGTCGCGGCTCTCGTTGGCGGCCGCATAGCCCGTCTCGGGGTTGGCGCCCGCGCCGAGGCCGCGCGTGAGCTGGCTGCCGATCTGGAGCTTCACGTCGGCGTCGCACATCTGAAGCGCCTGAGCGTCGGTGTTGACCGCTATGAACTCGACGCCCTTCAGCCCGGCGTCGACCATTCGGTTGACCGCGTTCGTTCCGCCGCCGCCGACGCCGACGACCTTGATGACAGCGAGGTAGCTACCCGTTTCCATGGTCCTTGCAGATCGTTTCTCCGCCCGAGGTTGCCAGGGCGAGGCTTGCTTCCGACCGCGGAGGCTCAAGTCGTACTCGAGTCTTCAGGCCGCGAACTAATGCCGCAAAGTGCGCACTGTAAGCACTTGCGCGCGCGGCTGTCAACGTTGGGCACGAATTCGTGCAGCGCGAATATCTCGAGTACCACTCGAGAGTTGGCGTATTCTCAACTAGCGGTTGAGGGTCGCCCTCTAGCCGGCGGCGGGGCGCTCCGGCAGCCGGACGTCGAGGTAGTCGGCGGCGGCGGAGCCTCCGGCGAGGGCGGCGACCGCCGCGCTCCACTTGGCCTCAAGACGCGACGTGTCCCCGAAGACGAGCTTCGGACCGCCGCGGAGGCGCGCGACGATGTCTCCTCCGCTGCGCTCGCGCACAGCGGCGATCTCGCCGGCGAGCGGCGCGGGCGCCGCCGCGGCGACGGCGACGTAGCGGGTCGCGTCGGGGTCGCGAAGGCGCGGACCGGCCACGGGCGCATCGAGCGAGACCCGCGGAAGCCGTCCGCCCTCTACGCCCTCGAGCACGGTGCCGTCGGAGGCCACGGCCACCTTCTCCCCGCCGCGCGACTCGAGCAGCGCGGCCGGCCTCTGTTCCCTCACCGTCAGGTGAAGCGCGTGCGGGAAGTCGGCGCTCGCTCCCACGGACCTGACCGCGGGAAAGGCGGAAACCGCTCGCGCGAGCTCGTCGGGCCGCACGTGAAGTGTCGTCATGTCCCGCGCGGCGTCGACAAGCGCCTTGCGCACGCGCGGTGCGTCCTTCGTGGTCAGCCCCTCGACGGTCACCGTGTCCACCTGGACCAGCGACGAGTCGCGAAACCAGAACCAGTATGCGCCGATGGCCAGGACGGAGGCGGCCGCGAGGCCGATCAGCCAGCGGCCGAGGTGCGCGGGCGCAGCCGGTGGCCGGGGCAGCGCGGGCCACCTGACGCTAGCGAGGGTTCGAAGCGTCGCTGTCGCGGCGGCACGCATCAGCCGCCGCCCACCTCGCCCAGCACCTGAACCTCCGCCTCGAGCTCCACGCCGAAGCGCTCCCGGACCCGCCTGCGCCCCTCCTCCATCAGGCGGAGCACATCGGCGGTGCTCGCGGAGCCCGTGTTCTCGACGAAGTTCGCGTGCTTCTCCGAGAAGCGCGCGCCGCCCACGGTCAGGCCTCGGCACCCGGCCGCCTCGAGCAGCTGACCGGCGGTCCGGCCCTTGGCGCGAGCGTCGTCGGGGTTCTTGAACGTCGATCCGAAGGTCTTGATGCCGGACGGCTGGGCCGCCCTGCGTCGCGTGCGCATCTGCGCCAGCGTGGCCTTCACCCCGGCGGGATCGGCGGGCGCGAGCGCGAACGAGACGCGCGAGACCACCTCGCGGGACCCGAGATTCGACCTGCGGTAGGCGAACCCGAGCTGGTCAGGGCGCCGCCGGGATGCCCCATCGGGGCCCGCCACCTCGACCCACTCCAGGACGCGGCTCAACTCGCCGCCGTAGGCGTTGGCGTTCATCTTTACCGCCCCGCCGACGGTGCCGGGGATGTTCACGCCGAACTCGAGGCCGCTCAGCCCGAACGCCGCCGCGCGAGCCGCTGCCTTCGGGAGGCGCGCCCCGCCCCCGCACATCAGGCGATCGCCGTCGCGCTCGATCGTCGCGAGCTTGTCCTCGAGCTTCAGCACCAGTCCACGAAATCCACCATCGGCTACGAGGAGGTTCGAGCCGGACCCCACCACTCCTACCTCGAGCTGTTCGGCATCGGCCCAGCGAAGCAGCTCGGCGAGCCGCTCGGCGGAGTCGGCGCGCGCGAAGAAGTCCGCGGCGCCGCCGGTGCGGACCGTGGTGAGGCGCGCGAGCGAATAGTCCGCGTCGACGCCCCGTGGCTGGTCCGTCACGGTGCCGCGGTCAGCGTCGCCGACCCTGAGGCGGGGCTGGACGGCGCAGATCCATGCGCGCGCGTCGGACTGGCGCTCCCGTCCGCGGGTCCCACAAGCCGCTCGGCCAGCCGATCGACGTTCCCGGCCCCCAACGTGAGCAGCACGTCGCCCTGCGCCAGCTCCCGCCGGAGCAGGCGCTCGGCGTCGTCCATGGTGGGCGTCCAGTAGACGGGACGCCCGCCGGCGGCGTCGGCCGTCGCCGCCGCGACGAGCCAGCCCGACACGCCCGGGAAGTCCTCTTCCCGCTCGCGCGCCGGGTAGACGTCGAGCACGGCCACCACGTCGGCCACCGCGAGCGCGCGTCCGAAGTCGCGCGCCAGGTGCCGCGTGCGCGAGTAGAGATGCGGCTGGAAGCAGGCGATGACGCGCTCCGCTCCGAGCCCGCGGGCGGCCTCCAGCGTGGCGCGCACCTCCGTTGGATGGTGAGCGTAGTCGTCGACCACGCGGGCCCCGGAGGGCGTCGTGCCGCGCGACTCGAACCGGCGGCCCGCCCCCGAGAAGTCGGCGAGCTTCGGGCCCGCCTCCACGAGCGGAAGGCCCGCGGCGCGGCAGGCCGCCAGCGCGGCCAGGGCGTTCAGCACGTTGTGTCGTCCGGGAAGCGGCAGCTCCACCGCCACGCCCTCGACCGTGAAGCGGGAGCCGAACCCGCCGAGCGCCACGCCGTCGGCGCGCAGGTCGCCGGCCTCGATGCCGTAGCTCGTCGTATGCTCGGCCGCCGTTACGTCAGGCGGCACCTGCTCCCAGGCGATCCGCGCGTCCGCTTGAGCGGCGAACCGGCGAAAGGCGTCCTCGAGCTCGATCGTCGACCGGTACGTGGCGTGATGGTCCAGCTCGACGTTCGTGATCACCCCCACCTCCGGGGACAGCTTCAGGAACGAGCGGTCCGACTCGTCCGTCTCGGCGACGATCCACTCGCCTTCGCCCCACGCAGCGTTGGTCCCCGTCGAGCGCAGCTCGCCGCCGATCACGTAAGCGGGGTCCCGGCCGCAGCGCATGAGCACGTGGGCCGCCATGCTCGCCGTCGTCGTCTTCCCGTGGGTGCCCGCGACCGCGATGCAGCGCTTGAGGCGCGAGACCTCGGCCAGGAGGTCGCCGCGGTGGAGGACACGGGCCCCGGCCGCCCGCGCGGCCCGGAGCTCGGGATTGTCCTCGGGCACCGCGGTCGCTCTCACGACCTCCGCGCCGGCGGCGATGTTGCGCGCGTCGTGGCCGATCACCGGCTGGATGCCCGCCGCCCGCAGGCGCGCGCAGTAGGAGGAGTCGGTCTGGTCGGATCCCCTGACCTCGGCCCCAAGCGCCTGAGCCACGAGCGCCAACCCGCTCATCCCGGCGCCGCCGATGGCTATGAAGTGAAGCTTGCGCCCGGACCAGGGCTTGCCGGGAGCGCTCATCGCACCGGCCGAGCGTGCCGGTTCAGATCGAGGGTGGCGGCGCGGGCGCGGGCGGCCGCGGATCGGGCACTCCCGGCCCGCCGGGCGGTGACGGCGCCGGCGGCTGAGGGTCCGGAACGGGCGGCCCCGGGGCAGGGCCGGGGGGAGCGGGCGAGGGCGGCTGCGGGGTCTCGGAGCGACGCGCCGCAACGACTAGGCTTGGCATCCGCCGCACGATAGCGCTTGCTCGGGCGAGCTCGCAGGGCCGAGTCAGGCGCGCGAGCAGCCCGTCGGGCGCTGTGTTTGGGCCTCTTGGGGCCGGGCAAGTAACTTTCCGCGACCGCTCGAACCGACTGAAAGGACGTCCATGCCTTGGGATGAAATCGTCGCCCGCCAGTTCCCGGCCTTCGACAAGGAGCTCGACGGCATCTCCCGGCAGACGATGGAGGACCACTACAAGCTCTACGAGGGCTACGTCAAGAAGACGAACGAGTGCCGGAAGCTCCTCAACGAGTTCGACTACTCGGAGATCGAGGGCAATCAGGTCTACTCGCAGCTGCGAGCGGTCTCCGTGGACTACACGTTCGCGCTGCTCGGCTTCAAGAACCACGACCTCTACTTCGGGCACCTGGGCGGCGAGGGTGGCGAGCCGCAGGGCCGCTTCGCCGAGCTCATCGACGGCGAGTTCAACGGCGTGGACAAGTGGAAGGACGCCGTCCGCAGGGCCTGCAGCGCGGCCCGTGGCTGGTGCATGGTCGGCTACGACCTGAACGACGGCTCGCTCTTCAACTACGTCATGGACACGCAGAACCTGTGGGCGGTCTACAACATGGTTCCGGTGCTGGCGATCGACGTCTACGAGCACGCGTACGCGCGCGACTTCGGCGCCACCCCCGACGGTCGCAAGCAGTATGTGGAGGCCTTCTTCCGCAACCTGGACTGGGACCACGTCAACCGCCAGCTTGCTCAGGCCGAGGCCGCGAAGAACGGCGCCGACTCGAGCGGAGCGAAGGAGTAGCGAGCGCTCATGGCCGCCCCCCGCCTGCTTGTCGTCTTCACACTCGCGATCGTCGGCGTGGTGCTGATCATCGTCGCGCTGGCGACCGAGAGCTGGTGGGTCCTGCCTGTAGCCCTGGTGGCGCACGCCACCGCGACGGCGGTGGCGCTCGGTGCGATCGGCAAGACGCTGAAGCAGAAGGACAAGCCCGATCCGACCACCGAGGCGCGTCTCGAGGAGGAGCGGTCGTCGAAGGGTGACGGCGGCGACGACGAGCCGCGGATGGCCATATAGCGGCTTCCGCCGCCGGCTGAGTGCCGGCTTGCCGGGCTCCAGGACGCGCTCCCACGACTCGACCCGCGCCTACGGCGCGGGCGTCGGCATGCTCTCTCTGGGGGTCGGCGGCGCGGGCCTCATCAGCTACGTCTACTTCTCGCTGGCGAGCCATGCCCTGAGCCCGTCCGAGTACGGCCGGATCACGCTGCTCTGGTCCGCGGTCTTCATCACGGTGTCGGTCCTTTACCGGCCGGTGGAGCAGCTTTTGTCGCGCACGATCGCCGAGCGCGACGCCCACGGCGCCGCGGGCACCGATCACCTCCGGGTGGCGGTCGTGATCGAGCTCACGCTCGGCCTGGCGTTCGTGGCCACGGCGCTCGCGTTTCGGCCGACGATCGAGGACGAGCTCTTCGGCGGCTCGAGCGCGCTCTACTGGATCCTCGTAGCTACGGTCCTCACCTACGCCGTGAGCTACTTCGCGCGCGGCGTGCTGGCGGGGCGGCGCCGGTTCGCCCTCTACGGCGGCCTGATCGTCGTCGAGTCGACGCTTCGCGTCCTGTTCGCGCTGGCGGTGGCGCTCGGTATCGGCTCCGGCCAGTCCGCCGTGGCCCTGGGCATGGTGGTTGGTCCGGCCGTGTCACTGGCCCTCGGGTCCTTCCTCGTGGTGCGAGTGGTCCGGAGCGCCGACCGAGCGCCGGCGCCTTCTTCCCCGGGTTCACCGGCCGTCGGCGTCCCAGCCTCGGACCCGAGCGGCTCGACGACCCGTGCGGCGGAGCCCGGCGCGGCGGCCCTCCCGGCGCTCACCCTTCGTCATGGCGGTGGCTACGCCGCGAGCATCGTGGCGATAATGGTCGCCGAGCAGGCGTTCCTCAACGCCGGCCCGCTGCTCATCAACGCCACGCTGGAAGTAGGCGGCGCGGCGCTCGCGGGTCTGGCGTTCAACGTGCTGCTCATAGCCCGCGCGCCGTTGCAGCTGTTCCAGGCGGTCCAGGCGTCGATCCTTCCACACCTCACGTGCCTGCGCGCGCACGGGCACGTCGATCCATTTCACGACAGCGTCGTGATGACGCTCGCCGCCGTCGGAGCGTTCGCTACGGCGGTCGCCCTCGGCGTGCTGGCCATCGGCCCGACGGCGATGGCCCTGCTCTTCGGCGGCGGCTTCGAATACGGGCGTGGCGGCCTGGTGCTCGTCGCCCTCGGCATGGGCCTCTACCTGGCCGCCTCGACCCTCACCCAGGCCACGCTCGCCCGCGGACAGCCGCGCCGGCTGGCGGCCCCGTGGCTCGCGGCGGCGGCGATCTTCACCGGGCTTCTGCTCACCCCGGTGATCGACGACCCACTCCTGCGTGTCGAGGCGTCGTTCCTCGCCGGTGCGCTCGTGCTCGCCGTATGGCTGTACGCCGTCTACCGTCGCGGCGAGGTCCGGGAAGCTCAGGCCACGAGCGCCGGCCGGTGAGCTGTCTACACTCCGTGCCAGCGGAAGGGCGAGCGCCTGCTCAGGGTTTCGCTCCTGTCTTGTCCGGTAACAAGGGGGCTCGTGGCCACTGAGGTGAACAGGACCGTGCGCGATTCCGAGCTGGCTCCCGACGGCTCCGGGGCCGACGGCGGCGTCGCAGAGCGTGAGGCCGAGCGGCCACGGATGTCGGCCGCCGCCGGGTTGATCGTGGCCGCGCGGCCGAAGCAGTGGATCAAGAACGTGCTCCTGCTGGCGGCCCCGTTCGCGGCAGGCGTTCTGGGGACCGGCGCCGCGCTCGCCAGTCTGTCCCTTGCCGTGGCGGCGTTCTGCCTGGCGGCCAGCGGCACCTACCTCTTGAACGACGTGGTCGACGCCGAGGGCGATCGCCGGCATCCCAAGAAGCGTCGCCGGCCGGTAGCGGCCGGGGTCGTCTCGCCGCGCCTGGCGCTCACCGCCAGCGCGCTCGCGCTCCTCGCCGGTCTCGGCGTAGCGGCGGCCGTCGGCTGGGCTTTCTTCGGAGTCGTGGCTCTCTACATAACGCTGACGACTTCGTACGCGCTGTGGCTTCGCCACGTCGCTGTCATCGACATCGGGATCGTGGCGTCGGGATTCATCGTGCGGGCCGTGGCCGGAGGGCTTGCCGCGGGCGTGCCGCTCTCGCGCTGGTTTCTCATGGTCGCCTCCTTCGGGTCTCTCTTCATGGTCGCCGGCAAGCGCTACGGCGAGCACCTCGACCTGGGCGACGACCGCGGCCTCTTCCGCGCGACGCTCGACACCTACTCGCTCGGCTATCTGCGCTATGTCTGGACCGTCGCCTCCGGGGTCGCCGTGCTCGCCTACTGCCTGTGGGCGTTCGAGGAGTCGCAGTTCCACACGGGACCGCCGTGGTATGAGCTCTCGATCATCCCGTTCACCCTGTCGATCCTGCGCTACGCGCTCCTGCTCGACAGCGGCAAGGGAAGCGCGCCCGAGGACATAGTGCTGCGCGACCGTCCGCTCCAGCTCATGGGCGTCGCATGGGTCGTGGTGTTCGGCTGCGGCGTCTACTTCGCGAGCTGAGCGCGCTTCGCCTGGCTGACGGCTGGCGAGCGGCCGTGAGTGTCCGCAACCTAGGGCGTCATAGCAGCGCCAGGGTCTCGTCCGCGATCCGCTCGGCGGCGTCCGGACGCGCAAGCGCCCGCGAGGCCTGACTCATCGCCTCGAGTCGATCGCGGTCGGCGAGGAGCACGGCCACCTCGCGGGCAAGCCGCTCGGCGTCGAGCTGCGCATCCGGGATGACCACCGCGGCGCCGGCCTCGGCCATCCAGCGGGCGTTCTTGGCCTGATGGTCGCCGGTTGCGTGCGGGTAGGGCACGAGGATCGCGGGAAGGCCCGCCGCGGCCAGCTCGAAGACCGAGCCGCCCGCCCGCGCCGCCACGAGGTCGGCGGTGGCCAGCACCTCGGAGAACGGCTGCGCGTAGGCGTGCAGGTGGTAGTGCGCCGGGTCGCCGCGGTCGGCGAGCACGGCTCGAAGCTCCGCGTAGTCGCGATGGCCGCACGTATGCAGGATGGCGCAGGGCGCAGACTCCGCGAAGGCCTCGACCGCGGCGAAGTTCAGCGATCGCGCTCCAAGCGATCCCCCGAAGACGAGCAGGCACGGCTCGGACACGCCGATTGCAAAGTGAGCCCGAGCGCGCGGGCGGGCGACCTTGCCCGTGGCCGCCGGGATCGGGCGCCCGGTCACGACGTACTTCTCGCGGTCACGATCCGGCAGCTCGAAGGCGAGGAAGACACGCCGCGCGAAAGGTGCGAGCAGGCGGTTGGCCACGCCGAAGTGGCTATCGGCCTCAGCCAGCGCCAGCGGCACGCGAAGTGACGCGGCGGCGAGACCCACCGGCGCCGCGACGTAGCCGCCGCCGCCGAGCACCACGTCGGCGTCCACCCGCCTGAGCAGCGCCCGAGCCTTGCCGGTGGCGGCGACCGCCAGGCCCAGCGCCCGGGCGGCGCGCAGAGGGTTTCTGCGGTCCAGGCCCGCCACCGCGAGCTTGTGAAACGGATAGCCGGCACCCGGCACGAGCTCCGCCTCGGCGCGCTCGCCGCCCACGAACTCGACCTCCGCGCCCCTATCCCGCAGCGCGTCCGCGACGGCCAGAGCCGGCACGACGTGACCGGCGGTCCCGCCGGCGGCGATCACGACCCGCGGCATCCTCACCGCCCCCCGTGACCAGGCCGAGCGGTCCGCGCTCGTGCGCCGTGGCCGCCCGGCCGCCCGAGGCGACGTTCAGCAGCAGACCCATCGCACCCAGCAGCACGATCAGGTTCGAGTTGCCATAGGACAGGAAGGGAAGCGGCACTCCGGTGAGCGGCGCCATCCCCATGACGGCGAACAGGTTCACGGTCGCCTGGCAGAGGATCAACGAGGTCAAGCCGGCGGCAAGAAGCTTCGTGTAGCGGTCGGCGGCCAGCTTCGCCGCGCGGAAGCCGGCGTAGGCGATCATCCCGTACAGGGACGCGACGCCGAGCATGCCGATGATGCCGAGCTCCTCGCCGATGATCGCCAGGATCATGTCGGTGTGCGCCTCGGGCAGGTAGAAGATCTTCTGCACCGACTCGCCGAGCCCGACGCCGAAGAAGCCACCCGAGCCGATCGCGATCATCGACTGGACGACCTGGAAGCCGGTGCCGCCGGCGTCGGCCCAGGGGTCGAGGAACGCCGTCAGCCGCGCGCGGCGGTAGGGCTCGACCAGGATCATGAGCAGCGCCAGCGCGCCGCCCACGGCCGCGATGGCGCCGAGGTGGCGTAGCCTCGCCCCCGCGGCGATCAAGAGTGCGGCGATCGCAAAGCAGATGACCATCGCCGTGCCCATGTCGGGCTGCTTGAGAAGCAGCGCGCACGCCGCGCCGACCACGATCAGCAACGGCTTGCAGAGGCCGCCGAGCGTCTCGAGCGCCGAGGGCCGGGCCGCCAGCAGCTGGGCGGCGTAGAGGACGAGCGAGACCTTGAGGAGCTCGGAGGGCTGGAACTGGACCGGCCCGGCGGCGAACCAGCGAGTGGCGCCGTTCACCGTGACCCCGATGCCCGGGACCATCACCGCGACGGTGAGCGCAAACGAGGCCACGAGCAGCAGTGGCGTCGCGCTCCTGACCACGCGGAGCCCCCTGCGGGAGAGGAGATGGAGCACGACGAGCCCGATGGCCCCGTAGAGGAGGTAGCGCTTGAGGTAGTAGGAGGGGTCGCCGGTCCCGGCGAGCAGCGATTCCGCCGAGCTCGCCGAGTAGACCATCACCGCTCCCCAGGCGAGAAGGCACAACGTGGCGGTGTAGAGCAGGGAGTACTCGAGCGGCGGCTTGGGCCGCTCGCGGGCGTGCTGCGAGTGGCCGCCGCGGGCGCTCGGATGGGGCGTGCGTCGGAGCCGTCGAAGCATCCGGCAGTCCTTCGACGCGGCGCCCTGAACTCATGCCGGCCCGAGCCGTTTCACCAGCGCGCGGAAGTGATCGCCGCGCGCCTCGAAGTTCGCGTACTGATCGAAGCTGGCACAGGCGGGCGAGAGGAGCACCACCTCCCCGCTGCGGGCCCCGGCCGCCGCGGCGGCCGTGGCCCGCTCGAGGTCGCCGCAGCGGTGCAGCGGAACGGTGCCTTCGAGGTCGGCGGCCAGCCGCTCGGCCGCCTCCCCGATCAGGTAGCAGGCGCGGCACCGCGTGGCAACGGCGGAGCGCAGGCCCCTGAACCCTCCTCCCTTGAGGCTGCCGCCGAGGATCAGGTGCACTCCACCCTCGAACGCCTCGATGCCGACCGCGGCCGAGGCCACGTTCGTGGCCTTCGAGTCGTTCACGAAGTCGACCCCATCGAGGTGCCCCACCTCCTCGAGCCGGTGCGGCACGCCGGCGAACGAAGCCAGGGCATCGCTCACCGCGCGCGTGTCGATTTCTCGTGCCAGGGCCGCCGCCGCGGCGGCCATGGCGTTCTGGAGGTTGTGCGTCCCTCGGAGCCGCACGTCGGCCGCGGGCATAAGCCGCTCGCCGCGCCACCACAGCCACTCGTCGCGGTGGGCGAGCTCGGCGCCGTCCGGGCCGAAGGAGACGACCTCCGCGCGCCCCGGGGGGTCGAGCCCGGCGGGCGCGACGGCTACATCGTCCTCCTCCTGGTTGGCGAAGACCCGCAGCTTGGCCGCGCGGTAGGCCTCGAAGCTTCCGTGCCGATCGAGGTGGTCCTCGGCCAGGTTGAGGAGCACGCCGCACTCGGGCGCGAACGCCGAGGAGTCCTCGAGCTGAAAGCTCGAGGACTCGCAGACCACCGCCGCCTCGGGACCGATCGGCGTCCCGACCTCTCCGGTCACGAGCGATGCCAGCGGAGCGCCCACGTTGCCCGCCACCGCGACCCCGATTCCCGCCTCGCGATGGATCGCCCCGAGCAGCTCGCAGGTCGTGGTCTTGCCGTTCGTCCCGGTCACCGCGATGAACTGGTTGGCTAACAGGCGCCAGGCCAGCTCGAGCTCGCCGATGATCTCGAGCCCGCGCTCGCGCCCCGCCCTGACCACCGGCGCCTCGGCCGGCACGCCGGGGCTCTTCACGAGCGTCCCGGCCCGATCGACCAGGTCCAGCCCATCCGACTCGAGCCGGACCTCGACCCCCCGAAGCCCTGTGGCCTCCGCCGGCCGGGCACGGTCGCACCCCATCACCTCACCGTGGGCCAGGAGCATCGAGGCCGTGGCCGCTCCCGAGACCCTCAGCCCGACGACGAGGTAGGGACCCCCGGGCAGCGGTGGTCGCGGCTTCGCCGCCCTCGACGTCGAGCCGTGACCGGCGCCCCGCGGCGGCGGGCCCGCCGTCACGAGAGGGACTGCTGGTAGAGCGTGAAGCCGATCGCCGAGCAGATCGCCGCCACGATCCAGAAGCGCAGGATGATCTTGGTCTCCGACCAGGCCAGCAGCTCGAAGTGATGGTGCACGGGAGCCATGAGGAACACTCGCCGCCTGAAGCGCTGGAAGGCGAACACCTGGATCGCCACCGAGAGCGCCTCGATGACGAAGATGCCGCCGATCATGACGAGCAGGATCTCGGTCTTCGTCATGACCGCCAGGGCTGCGATCGCGCCGCCCAGGCCGAGCGATCCGGTGTCGCCCATGAAGATCCCGGCCGGGAACGAGTTGAACCACAGAAAGCCGACGCAGGCGCCCACGAGGCACGCGCAGAGCAGAGCGAGGTCCTCCTGGCCGCGCGTGATGAACGTCATAGCGGTGTAGGCGAACAGCACGATCGCGGCGCAGCCGGCCGCCAGCCCGTCGAGCCCGTCCGTGAGGTTCACCCCGTTGCTCGCCCCGGCGAGCACGAGGAAGATCAGGGCCGGGTAGAAGATGCCGAGGTCGATCGAGGCGTCGAACGGCCGCAGCTCGAGCGTGTCGGGGAGCCCCACGTGCTGGGTCGCCACGTACCACAGCGCCACCGCGATCAGCGCTTGGGCGATGAGCTTCTGACGCGCCGAGACGCCGAGCGAGCGCTTCTTCGAGATCTTCGTCCAGTCGTCCACGAAGCCGACCGCCGCCGTGGCCACCGCCGTGCCGAACACCGCGAGGCTGACTGCGTCGTAGCTGCCGAGGATGAGAAACGGCACGCCGACCGACAGGAAGAGCAGCAGGCCGCCCATGGTCGGCGTGCCCGCCTTGCCGTGGTGCCCCGCCGGGCCCTCCTGGCGGATCTGCTGGCCGAACTCCTTGGTGCGCAGGTAGGCGACGAACTTCGGGCCGAGGAACACGCAGATCAGAAGCGACCCCATCGCGCCGATGAGCACCTCGCCGAGCGTCACTGGCGATCCGCCCTCACGCCAGGACGCCGAGCACTCGCTCGAGCCCCGCGGAACGCGAGCCCTTGACCAGCACGTGGTCACCCGGCTCTGCCAGCTCGTCGAGAAGCGAGCCGGCCTCCTCCGGCGTGGCGACCGAGTACCTCTCCCCGCCGAAGCCCTCCGCGTAGCCCACGCCCAGCTCGCCAACGGTCACGAGCACCTCCACGCCCAGCTCGTCCGCTCGCCGGCCGATCTCACGGTGAAAGCGCTCCGCGTCCGGCCCCAGCTCCCCCATCCCGCCGAGGATCGCGATGCGCCGCCCGCTCGCCGACGCGGCCAGGTACTCGAGGGCGGCGCGCATCGACATCGGGTTGGCGTTGTAGCAGTCATTGATCACCGTGATGCCGCCGGGCAGCTCCACGACCTCGCCCCGCATGGCCGAGAAGCGCGCCTCGACCCGGCCCTCCGGGCGCACTCCGAGCGCCGTGGCGGCCGCCACCGCCGCCACCGTGTTGAGCACGTTGTACGGCTGGTCGTAGGGCAGCTCGAGCGTGACCGGCGTCCCGCGGGCGTCGATCTCCGCGCGGCCCCCCTCGAAGGACACGAGGCCCACCTCGCCGCCGGGCCCGAAGGTGATGGTGTCGAGGTCGTCGCGAAGGTGCTCCGCCAGCAGGGCCTCGCCGGCCGGCACGACGCACGCCGCGCCGGCGGGCAGGTCGCGGATCAGCTCGGCCTTGGCGGCGGCGACCGCCTCGATCGTGCCGACCAGCTCGAGGTGGACGGGCCCGACGTTCACGATCAAGCCAACGCTCGGCTCGGCGATCGCCACGAGCTCGGCGATCTGCCCAGCGCCGCGCATGGCCATCTCGAGCACGAGCGCCTCGGTGCCGCGCTCGGCCTCGAGCAGCGAGAGCGGCAGCCCGATCTCGGTGTTGAGGTTCTCGCGGTTCGCGTGCGTGCGCAGCCGCGGCGCGAGGATCGCGGCGAGTATGTCCTTGGTCGAGGTCTTGCCGGTCGAGCCCGTGATGCCTATCGCCGGGCACGCGAGTTCCCGGCGCCAGGACCGTGCCAGGGAGCCGAGCGCCACACCAGGCGACTCCGCCGCGATGACCGCCTGGCGCTGCGCCACGCCGCTAGCCACCGCGGCGGCCGCCGCGGGATCCACGAGCACGCCCCACGCCCCGGCCGCCAGGGCCCCGGAGGCGAAGTCCCCGCCGTCCACCCGCTCCCCGCGCAGGCCCACGAAGAGATCGCCCGGTTGCACCTCGCGCGAGTCGACGACCGCTCGCGCGGGGCCCGGCAGCTCCGCGGAGCCCGCTACCAGCCGTCCCCCCGAGGCATCGGCGACCCAGCCCGCCGTCCTGTCGATCAAGCGCGAGCTCCAACCAGCGCGCGGAGGGCCTCACGGGCGACCTGGCGGTCGTCGAAGGGCTCCTTGCGGCCGGCCTCGACCTCCTGACCCTGCTCGTGGCCCTTTCCCGCGATCACGACCACGTCGCCGGCCCGCGCCGCGTCGATCGCACGCCCGATCGCGGCGCGACGGTCGAGCTCGCGCTCCACGCCGGGGCCGGCCCCCGCGAGGATCTCGTCGACGATCGCCTCGGGGTCCTCGGAGCGCGGGTTGTCGGAGGTCACGATCACGCGATCGGCGAGCGCGGCGGCGACGCGGCCCATCTGTGGGCGCTTGAGTCGATCGCGGTCGCCGCCCGCGCCGAAGACCACCTGGAGCCGGCCTGTCGAGATCTGGCGCGCCGCCCGAAGCACGTTCTCGAGCGAGTCCGGCGTGTGCGCGTAGTCGACCAGGACCGCGAAGTCCTGACCCTCCTCCACAGGCTCGAAGCGGCCAGGCACGCGTGCGGCGGCGGCCAGGCCGGCGGGCAGGACGGCCAGTGGCACGCCGAGCGAGCGCGCGGCGGCGATCGCGGCGAGCGCGTTCTGCACGTTGAAGAGCCCCGGCAGCCCGGTCGTGACGTCGATCGCCCCCTCCGGCGTGTCACAGGTGAAGCCCGACCCCGCGCCGTCAAAGCGAACGTCACGCGCGCGCCAGTCGGCCTCCGACTCGATCGCGTAGGTGATCGGCTCCTCGAGCTCGGCGGCGAGCCGGCGGCCGTAGGGATCATCGACGTTGACGACCGCGGGCCCCGGCCCGTCGAAGAGCCGGCGCTTGGCCATGAAGTAGTCCTCCATCGTGGGGTGGAAGTCGAGGTGGTCCTGGGTGAGGTTCGTGAAGACGCGGCAGGCGAAATGGATCCCCGCCGAGCGTCGCAGGTGCAGCGCGTGGGAGGAGACCTCCATCGCACATGCGCCGTCGCCCGCGTCGAGCATTCTCCGGAACGTGGCCTGGAGGTCCACCGCCTCGGGCGTGGTGCGCTCCACGGGCTCCTCGCGCCCGCCTACGACCGACTTGACCGTGCCGAGCAGGCCCGTCGGCGTGCCCGCGTGCTCGAGTAGCGCGCGCACCAGGAACGCGGTGGTCGTCTTCCCGTTCGTCCCGGTGATCCCGACGACCCGCAGCTGGGCGGTTGGATCGCCGTGGAACCGCGCCGCCGCCGGTCCCATGACTGCGCGAACGTCCTCGACGACCACCTCCGGTACGCCGAGCCCGAGCGGACGCTCGCACACGAGCCCGACCGCGCCGCGCGCCACCGCGTCGGGGGCGAAGTCGTGACCGTCCGAGCGATAGCCGGGCACGCAGAAGAAGAGCGCTCCCGGATCAACGCTCCGGCTCGAGTACGCGAGGCTCGAGATCTCGACATCTGGAGCGCCATTACCCATCAGATCGCGAAGGGTCATGGGGCGGCTGAGTCTAGAGGGCGCGCCGGTGCCCAACCGGTGAGGCGGACCTCATCTTGCTCGTGGCATAACCTCGCAAGATGGCGGGGGAGCGGGGGCCGGCGGCGGCGGAAAGCGCCGCCCCAGGGTGGTGCCCCGACCCGTCTGGAGGCGGCGGGCTGCGCTGGTGGGACGAATCCGCGTGGACGGGTCACGTCTCCGCGCCGGCGCCGCACGGGACCGCTGCGAAGACGAGCGGCTTCGCGATCGCCTCCCTCCTCTTCGGGATCCTCCCGGCTCCGATCCTGGCGGACGACGGCACCGGGTGGAGGATCGACGACATCGTCGAGCTGTAGGAGAGTGGGCGCTCAGTCCGGCGGGATCTTCAGGTACGGCAGCGCGAACGAGACGATCTTCTCGAAGGCGGGGGCGGCCACCTCGCCACCGTAGATGGACCCGCGCGGCTCGTCCACCATGACCGCGACGAGCAGCCGCGGATCGCGCGCGGGCGCGAAGCCGATGAACGAGGCGAAGTACTTGGTGGACGAGTAGCCGCCGCGGCCGTCGGGCTTCTCCGCGGTTCCCGTCTTCCCGGCGAGCTTGTAGCCGTCGACCGAGGCCTCCTGCGCGGTGCCGTCGGGACCCAGCACGCCCTCGAGCATCTTCGCCACGTTGTCGGCGGTCGTGGCCGACAGCAGGCGCTTCGGAGCCCGGCCGGCACCGGCGATCACGTGCGGCGGCTCGAGCACACCGTGATTGGCAAGCGCCGAGTATCCGGCCGCCATCTGGATCGGCGTAGCGGCGAGCCCCTGGCCGAGCGGCAGGTTTCCGAGCGTAGAGCCCGAGTACTCGGACGGCCGCGGAAGGATGCCGGTCGCCTCGCCGGGCGCGTCGATGTCCGTGCCGGAGCCGAAGCCGAAGTGGCGTACCCAGCGGTCGAAGCGCTCCGCCCCGAGCTTCAGCCCGATCGTGACGGCCCCGACGTTGGAGGACTGGGCCAGGATGTCGGCCACCGTCAGCGTCTCGGCGCCGCGTGCGTGCGACTCCCTGATCGTTCGATCGGCCACCTGGATCGTCGGCGCCAGATCGAGCTCCGTGCCGGGCTTCACGAGACCGTCCTCGAGCGCGCCCGCAACGGTGAACGGCTTGAACGTGGAGCCCGGCTCGAAGCTGCCCTCGATGGCGCGGTTCTGGCGATCCTCGGCGGGAGCCTCCGAGAAGCGGTTCGCGTCGACCGCGGGCCAGTTCGCGAGCGCGAGGAGCTCCCCGGTGCGCGGGTCGAGCACCAGCGCGGTGGCCCCAGCGGGCGTGTACTCCTTGCCCACGTCCGCGAGCACCGCCTCGACGCGCGCCTGGATCGCCGAGTCGATAGTGAGCTGGAGGTCCTGGCCCGACCGCGCGCGCTCGACGTCCACCATGCTCACCGGATCCCCCATGGCGTCCTTGACCACGCGC
This sequence comes from Thermoleophilaceae bacterium, assembly GCA_030447875.1. Lineage (GTDB taxonomy): Bacteria > Actinomycetota > Thermoleophilia > Solirubrobacterales > Thermoleophilaceae > JAUJOA01. The sequence continues at coordinate 1,050 of JAUJOA010000001.1, read as the reverse complement.
CGCCGGCCGTCGGTGCCGTGCAGCGACCGCTCGTGCGATTGCTCCAGGCCCGCCAGCCCGTAGTTGTCCGTGCCCACGGAGCCGAGCAGCTGGGAGGCAAGCGTGCCGTGCGGGTAGCGGCGCCTCGGCTCCACCACGGTGTCGATGCCCTCGATGCCGAGCTTCTCCACCGCCGCGCCGCGGTCGGGATCGAGCTTCCGGGCCAGATACACGAAGCCCCGGTCGCGGTCCGAGAGGAGCGCCTGGAGCTCGTCGGGCGGCTGACCGAGGTGGGGACTCAGCTTCGTCGCCACGCCGGCGGGATCGTCGATCAGGAAGGGATTGGCGAAGACCGTGATCGCGTCCTCGGAGATGGCGAGCTCGGCGCCGTTGCGGTCGGTGATCGTGCCCCGGCGCGCCGGAACCGCCAGGTCCTCCACCTGCTGGGCGAGGGCGCGCTCGCGCAGCTCGTCGGCCCGCACGGTTCCGAGCCACGTCGCCCGCCCGGCGGCGGCGAGGAGGGCGAGGAAGAAGATCGCGAAGAGGAGACCGATGCGCCGCTCGACGAGGCGCATCTCAGGGCACGGCTGGTGTGGCCACCGTGTCGGCCACGGCGGCGGCATCGATCGACGCGTCCGAGGACCTCGACTTGCGCAGCGCTCGCACCGCGCGGCGGGCGTCCGACTCGGGGTCCGCCCTCAGGTAGGTCACGTCGCCCGGGCTCGGGAGCGTGAAGCCGTGATCGGCGGCGGCGCTCTGAATCTGCTCCGTCGACGTGAGGCGGGCCACCTCGAGTCGCAAGCCGGCGTTCTCGCGCTTGAGCGCCGTGGCGCGCTCGCTCACGCTCGCGATGCTCCCGTTCACCTCCAGGAGGCTCACGTTGAAGAAGACGATCCCGGCGAGCAGCAGGCCGACGCACGCCACCCAGGCGCGGCCACGCAACAGGCGGTCGAGCAATCCCGTGGGCGACGGCGCCAGCACTCGAAGGCGAGTGGCGCCCCCCCGCCGGGGCGCGGGGCGCCGCGCCGGGGCGGCGACGGTGGCGTGTGCCGCCGCGGCGGACGACCGTGA
>JAUJOA010000034.1 GCA_030447875.1 Thermoleophilaceae bacterium | reverse complement strand
CCTCGAAGGCCCCACCTGGCGCACACCAGCAGCGTTCGAAGAACCAGAACTGCTGCTCGCGGCAACCCAAGATCTGGGCCTCGAGGGAGTCGTCGCGAAGCGACTCGACTCCCCCTACCAGCCCGGCCAGCGCAGCGCCAGCTGGGTGAAGCACAAACACCTGCGCACAGAGCGCCTGACCGTGATCGGGCACGCCCGCTCACAGCGCCGCGGCGCGCGCCTACTCGTCGCAAGCGGCAGCCCGGGCGAGCTGCGCTACCGCGGCGTCGTCGAACTCGGACTCGACCGCGACGAGCTATGGGAGACCCTCGCCATACTCGAGCAGGCCGACTGCCCCCTCCCCTGGCGGCGCCCGCCACGCGCAGTCACCTGGGTCACGCCCGAACTCGATGTCGAGGTGCACTGCCACGGGCGCCACGGCGCCCTACGCGACGCCGTCATACGAGCGCTCTGCCCGCCGCGTTAGCGCACCTCCAGCGGCGCCTCGTCACCGCCCACAGCGCTACGCGACGCCGTCCAAAGGCGGTCTACATGATGGATGGGCCGAGCGATCCAGCCGGCTGTGAAGCGCTTCAGTCGAGAGCGATGATTGGCGATACTCATTGATCCCGAACGCGCCCGCCGAAAGCTTCTGCCCCTCGGACTCGCACGTGGGCAGGAGCTTCATAGCCAGTCAAGCACCGGCCTCAGGGTTTTCGGGCTTCGCCTGGTCCTCCTCGGTGGCCGCAGGCAGAGCCTCCGGCTTGAGCGCGTCGACCGCCGCCTTGAGCGTGTCGAGCCCCTTCATCACTTCCGTCAGCTGAGTCACGAGTTGCGCCGTAGGCGGAGCGGGCGCTTCGGGTGCCTGCGCGGCGTCCGGCTCGGTAGGCGCGGCGCCGTCCTCAACCTCGGGGAGGTCGATGGGCGACGGCCAGGGCAGCGTCGCGTTCGGCTCGAGCGCCACCTTTGGCAGGTCCTCTGTCTCGTCGCCGCGGGCGATGGCGGTCTTGCCCTCGATTACCTCGACGAAGGTTCCGCCGGCTGCGGTTGAGAGCACCCGGACGTCGGGCCGCTCGTCGTCGCCCTTCGAGGTTCCCGGCCCCTCGACCAAGAAGGCCAGATGGTTACCGGCGATGCCCACGGGCTGCATGTCGGCCGGCATCGGTGGGCGCGGCCGACGCTGGAGCAAGCGCGCGAAGCGAATCACCGGATCGGCGAGCAGGTCGATGAGCAGGCGGTAGTAGGCGCGGTTGGCCTCGAGATGCGTCAGGACGCGGCGCAACTCGCGCGAACGTTGCGCCTTGACCGCCGGGTCCGGCACGTCCATGCGCGGAGTGTCGAACCCGCGGCCGAACGCCTTCGGGACGCCCGGAGAGAGCACGATCGGCCCGGGGAGGTCGACCGCCAGCGGCTCGTCCTCGTCGCACTCGATGCGCACGTCGAATGGCGTGATCGAGGCGCGCCGGTCCCACTTGAGGCGCGGATTGACAAATTCGAAGCGCCAGCCTCCGAACCGGCTCAGGTCCGCATCCAGCGACAGCTCGAAGTCGACGGTCGCCTCACGCGAAGCGTTCACGTCCACAGTGATCTCCTGGTCCCCGTCGTCCGTCTCGATCAGCGCGCTCACCTTGATCACGGACCCACGGCCACGCCCTGGGTCGCCAACCGCCAGGCGGCCGACCGCCCGCGTGGCCGTCATCGGCGCCGCCGATGCGGAGGCTGGCGGATCGAGCTCTCCTTCGTCCAGCTCAAGCGTGGCAGCGCTCCGCGTGAGTGCGCCGGCGAGTTCACGATCGAGCAGCCCGCGGTCTAGGGCCTCCCGGTGCACGAAGACGTCCGCCGCCGTAAACGGCCGCTCGAGGTCGTGGGCCCGGATGAGGACCACGGGTCGGGCAGGCGCCTCGACCGTCGTCACCTTCCACTGGCGCGCGATCGAATAGAGAGCCAGGTTCTGCGTGCGGCCCTCGCCGAGGTTGCGGATCGCGCGCAGCCGGCGCTGCTCCCGCCAAGCATTGACCTCATTGGCGAGCGAGCGGTTGTTGGTGTCACGCTCGCGGCCCGTCGCCTGCTCCAGGCGGCTCACCACCTGGTTACGGAGCCCGGCGCCCACCGCCCCGCTCATCGTGGTGCCCGCGCTCTCGTAGCCGAGCTCCGCCGCCCCTGTGAGTGAGCCGAGCAGCGCGAGCAGCGGGTTGGCCGGTGCTCCAAGGGTCGGCTTGCTGAGGCTGGCCGACCAGCCGCGCGTTCGCACCTCGGCAGAGATCGCCGTGTGCAGCTCCTCGTCTGCGGCGCTCGAGGAGGTGACCTCAGCGCGAGCCTCGTCCCGCGATCCCGAGCCAGCCGCGGTGTGCCGGGTCCCACCGCTGGAGACGTCGATCCCGCTGTGCACAGTGTCCTCGAAAGGAGCCATGCTAAGCGTGTCGATCCACTCGTCGAGCGCCCAGCCGAGAGGCTCCCAGTAGGTCTCGAACTCGCGCAGATGACCATGGCTGTACGCCTCATCCCCGGGCGGGTGGTTCATCGACAGGTACCTCGCCGTCGACTTGTGGCCGACGTAGTTGATCGGCGGCGCCTCGCCGGGCCGGCCCGCGATGGCGACGCCCGCCGGCAACCCGACGACGTGGTCCTCGTTGACCCGCGTGATGAAGCTCGAAGCTCGCTCGCGGGTGACATCCGAGCGCGCCAGCGGAGAGGCCGCCGCTACCGACTCCGCCGCCCACCGATCGAGGTCCGGTGGCGCGAGGTAGACGGTAGACCCGGCCGACGTCAGCGCCAGCGTCTCCTCCTCGTCGCCGTCCTGGAGCTCGACGATGAGGACCTCGTCCTCAAGCCTGACGGTCGCCTCGCGCTCGCCGACGCGGACGCTGTCGGGCTGCCAGGCCAGCGCGATATACCGCATGAGTCAGGATTATCGACCTAATGTCAAACGCGCGGTCGACTGGCGGCTGCCGCAGATCCGGTGTCGGGCGCGCAGGTGGGTTGGCACGGCCCGCGCAGCTCTCGCGGCGCAGACGTAGGGGAATCGATGAACCGCAGGCGCACGGTCTTGCGCTGCTTCACCGCTATGGCCTGCTCGAGAACAACCTGATCATCCCTGGCTACACCCTCGAGGCGACCGTGCCGGCGGAGACGGAGGCCGGCGACCTCGGGGGCCTCGGCTGTGAGAAGGTCCTTCCCAGCCT
>JAUJOA010000011.1 GCA_030447875.1 Thermoleophilaceae bacterium | reverse complement strand
CCGCGGAGGGCATCTCGGCGGGTGAGGGTGACGCCGGTCTGGCGGCTGTTACCGACGTCGCCGAGTGTTCCCGCTACGGACTGCGCCGACGAGGCGGAGGCGAGGCCCGGAGGGCCGAGACGAGCATCGTCGGCGCGCGCCGCGCGTCGAGGGCCTCGTGTCCGCCCCGGCGCGTACGGTGGTGGCTGTGAGCGGCGCCGGCCCCTCAGCGGCGCTCGCGCCCCCTGCCGATGTCGCGTTTCGCCCGTTGCGGGTCGCTCTGCCGGGCGATCAGGCCTACTGGACGGTGCTCGACGGCGAGTACCGCGTGGTCGAGCTCGCGGATCGCTTTCTGCGCGATCTGCGCTTCGGGGCCGATCGGAGCGAGTCGACGACGAAGGCCTACGCGGGCGAGCTGGCGCTGTTCCTTTCGTGGGCGGCGCGCTCGGGGCGCGAGCTCGAGCGGGCGGCGGTCGACCTGTCGCGCTTCGTGCTGCTGTTGCGAACGACCCCGATTGAGCGCCGCGGCCGTGGCTATGGCGAGGTCCGCAGCGCCGGGCGGATCAATCACATCCTCGCGGTCGTGCGCGAGTTCTATAAGCACGCCGCCGCGCATCGCAGCGTCGATCCGTCGGTGATCGCGGCGCTCTACGAGGTCGGCGATGACCGCTTCCTGCCGGCCGAGCTGCGCGGCGAGGACGGCGCGCTTCGCTACCGCGTCAGGCCGCGGCACAAGCTGCGAGCGACGCGGGCCGCGAGGCCGCGCGTCGCCCGCCAGGAGGAGTGGGAGGCGTTGCTCGAGGCCGCGACCCGCTGGCGCGACCGCTTTCTGCTCGTGCTGTTGTGGTTCTCGGGGTTGAGGATCGGCGAGGCGCTCGGGCTGCGCCGCTCTGACCTGCATCTGATGGCCTCGGCGAGCGAGCTCGGCTGCCCGGTCGCGGGCGCGCATCTGCACGTCGTGCCGCGCGCCAACGCGAACGGGGCGGCGGCGAAGTCGCGCCGCGAGCGGGTCGTGCCGCTCGCCCACTACGTCGTCTCTTACTACGAGCTCTATCTCGATGAGCGCGAGCACTGCCGGGCCGCCCTCGACTGTGATTTCGTCTTCGTGAACCTCTTCCATGCGCCGCTGGGGGCGCCGATGCGCCCCGGCCGGGCGAGCCAGCTGTTTCGCTCGCTGTCTGCCCGCGCGGGGCTGGGGCGGCGGGTGACGCCGCACATGCTGCGCCACGCCGCGGGGTCGGCGATGATGGAGGCGGGCGGCCTCGACGTGGCGCAGGCGCTGCTCGGTCACGCGAGCATCAGCTCGACGCAGATCTATCTGCACCCGAGCCCGGAGCGCCAGCGCGAGGCGGTCGAGCGGATCGCGCGACAGCGCCGGCCGGCCGCGGGGCGGCGCTTGTGAGCCTCGCGCTCGCAGAGCCGCTGCGAGAGCGCGCGGTCGAGCTCAACTGGATCGCAGAGCTGATCGACTTGCCCCAGCTCGAGCGGCGCGGCTGGGACGCGCCGAGCGGGCGCTTGGTGCCCGCGCCGGCCGATCCGCTGTTCGGCTATGCGCGCTGCCCGGTCAGGGCTGCGAGAACGTCACTTAGCACACCGCGACGACGCTCTGCAAGCGCTGCCAGCACCGCTACGGCCATTGGATCCGAGCGCACGAGGGCGCGGACCTCGACGGGTTCCTGGCGGCGGTGACCCAGACGCGCAGCGAGGACCTCGAGCGGATGTGCCTCGTCTGCCGCACCCCCGGTCACGAGCGCCCGGCGCACTCCTCGGGGCTCTGCTGCTCGTGTCACGGGACGAGCAGACACCGCGGTCAATCCCCGGCCGCCTACGCGCACGGCGACGGGCGCCACCCGCCGGCAACACCGCGCCCGACGTTCGGGCGCTGCGTGCTCGACTGCGACGCGCTCGCGCGCGGGCGCGCGGGGATTTGCGCCGAGCACGTCCGCCACTGGCGGCGCGCGGGGCGCCCGCGCGGGGCGGCGTTCGAGCGCTGGGCGAGCCAGATCTCGCGGCCGCTGCAGGCGGCGCGCTTTCTCGACCTCGACGGCCTCTCAGAGCGGCTGCGCCTCGAGCTGCTGGTCGGCCTGACGGTCTCGATCGAGCGTCACCGCCGCTCGCGCATCAGCGAGCTGCGGCGCGTCGTCGCGCTCGTCCGCGGTGCCGGCGTCGGCTCGATCCTCGAGCTCGACCCGCGCCGGGTCGCGAGCACCGCGGTGCGGCTCTTCATCGCGTTCGCGCAGGACCGCCTGCGGCTCGCGCTCGCCGACCCCGGGACGGAGTTCGAAAAGGACGTCTGGGACCTGCGCGTGTTCGGCAAGGCGCAGGCCCACCGGGCCGACTTCAGCGCGATCACACAGCCGTGGCTGCGGACGCTGGCAAAGCAGTGGGCGCGCGAGAAGGCAGCGGCGGTCCATCCGGGCTCGCTGACCCAGATGCTCTATGCGCTGAACGAGCTCTCGCGCGCGCTCGCGCGCCGCGAGGACCGCGGCGAGCACCCGAGCGCGCTCGGGCGCGCGGAGATCAGCGCGCTGCTGGTGCGGCTCGGCCGGCTCGAGTCAAGCGGCAGGTTGACGGCCTGGCAGCGACGCACGACCGTCGCCCGGATCGCCCAGTTCCTGCGCGAGGCGCGCGACTACGGCCTCGGCGGGGCCGGGCAGCCGCTGTTCGGGCTGCCCGCCGACTTCGCGCTCTCGCGCGAGGACGTGCGCGCGCTCAGGCGACGCGGGCGCCCGGAGCCGGGGCGGGCGCTGCCGGCACTCGTGCTCGCCCAGCTGCTCGACGAGCCGGCGCTGGCGCTGCTGGAGCGCCTCCAAGGCGAGACCGCGCGCGCGGCGCTCGAGCTACTCGCCGCGACCGGCCGCCGTCCGAGCGAGATCTCAGAGCTCGCCTGGGACTGCCTCGCCTACGACACCGACGTCGACGAGCACGGCGCAGAGACAGAGCTGCCGGTGCTCGTCCACGACATGCCGAAGGTCGCGCGCCGCGGCTGCCGGCTGCCGATCGACGCGGCGAGCGCCGCGGTGATCGTCGCCCAGAAGCGCCGGGTGGCAGAGCGCTTTCTCGACACGCCGCCGGCGCAGCGGGTGCTGCTGCCGCGCGTCAGCTGTAACCCGGGCGGTCGGCTCTCGATGAAGGAGATGGCGCTCGCGCGTCATCCGCCGCTGGGTCGCGGCGCTCGAGGCGCTGCTCGACGGCGACGGCCAGCCCTTCCCCCGCGAGCGGGTGATCGCCTACGCGTTTCGCCACAGCTACGCCCAGCGCCACGCCGACAACGGCACGCCGGTCGACGTCCTCGCCGAGCTGATGGGCCACGCGAACATGAACACGACGCGGGGCTACTACACCGTTCGCGACGCGCGCAAGCGCAGGGCGCTCGAGGCGCTCGCGCCGCTTCAGATCGACCGCCACGGAAACCAGCGCAGGCCCGTCGTCGAGCAGCTCTTGGAGTCAGAGCGCCTGCGCCGCCAGGTCGGCCAGACCGCCGTGCCGATGGGCCACTGCAGCGAGCCGTCAAACGTCAAGGCGGGCGGTCAGGCCTGCCCCTACCGCTACCAGTGCCTTGGCTGCGAGCACTTTCGCACCGACCCGGCGAGCCAGCCAGAGCTGCGCGATTACCTGCACAAGCTGCTGACAGATCGTGAGCGGCTCGCGGGCGCGGTTCCCGCGCTCGCCGACTGGGCGCGCCGCGAGGCGACGCCAAGCGAGCAGGAGATCAGCGCGGTGCGCGCGCTGATTCGCCGCAACGACGAGCTCGTCGGCGAGCTCGATCGAGCAGAGCGCGCCGCCGTCCTCGAGGCGATCGCCGTCACACGCCGCGTCAGGCACAGCTCGCGGCGGAGGTGCCGGCGCGGCTTCGGATCGCCACGCGCCAACCACGCCCGACGCTCAGCCCGCGGGCCGGCCACAGCGAGCAGGCGGGGCTCGTGAGCGCCCGCGCGGTCGCGATGCACGGCAAGCGGCGGCTCGACGCGCAGCTAAAACGCGAGCGCGTCACCGGCGCGCTCGCCGCCTCCTCGCCTCGGGGAGCGAGATAACGATCGCCGCGATCGCTCGCCGGGCCGGTGTCTCGCGCAAGTTCATCTACAGCCACCCCGACCTGCGCGCCGAGCTCGAGCTGCGCGCGCTGCGCGCAACCGAGTCGGCTCGCGCCAGCGGCCTCGCCGACGCGCGCGCGTCACGGGCGCCTCGCTGCGCGCCGACGCCGAGAACTACAAGGCGCAGAACCAGCGCCTGCGACAGCAGGTCAGAGCGCTCGAGCGGCGCCTCTCGGAGACGCTCGGCAGCCAGATCGCTGATGAGCTGCCGCGCGACGAGCGAGTCGAGCAGCCAGGCGCCGATGGCCTGCAGGAGCGACTCGGGCAGGCCGCGGGGCAGGTGTTTGAGCTCGAGGAGGCGCTCGCCGCCGCGCGCGAGGAGCTCGACGCCGTGCGCGAGATCAACCGCGAGCTGCTCACCCAGCAAAACCGCGCGCCCGGCTGCTCCACAGCGTCGTGCAAAATGCAGCGCGGCGCCTAGCTGCGCGCCAGCGGACGTGCTCGTGGGCACGGCGGAGCTGCCGATCGACCGTCCGCACGCTGTCGTCGGTGACCGCCGCGATCTCTCGATACGAGAGCCCGGCGACCTGGAGCGCGAACAGCTCGCGCTGGCGCGGGCAGAGCTCGGCGACCAGGGCAAGCGCGGCGCGCGCTTGTTGGCGGCGCTCGAGCGAGCCCCGCAGGTCCTCGACGAGCTCCGCGCGCGACACGCCGCCGCGGCCGGCGACGCGGGCATCGAGTCGATCGTCGCGTCGCTCGAGGCGAGAGAGCCGATAGGCCTCGTGGATCGCGACCGTGCAGACAGCCATCCGAAGAGCTCCGAGTGACGCTCGGGCTGGTGGCAGAGCAGCTGCGTCCACGCGAACGAGCAGGCGTCCTCGATCAGCGCATCGCCGCCGACAGAGCGCTGCACGACGCGCTCGAGCCTTTCGTGATGAAGGCGATAGAGCTCGGCTTCGTCGCCGTGCTGGAGATCGGTTGTCACGCGGGGCTCCTTCCGTTCGGGCCCGCCCGTCGTGGGCCTTGGCCGCCCTCACCGCGCCCCGAAGGGGTGCGAGCCTGGGCGGCAAGCCCGCGGGGGCGCCGACGCCCGCGCCCGGATCCATACCGACGCGTCGCGACGCGAGGTCGACCCGCGCGCGCTACCCGACGCCTACGAGCCTCGTCCCTTGCTCGCCGGCTCGGTGGCACATCACAAGGTCACGCCTCAGAGCCGGCGCGGTCGACGTCGAGGACATCCTCGATCCGCCGCGCGACCGCATCGATCGTCTCGGCGAACTCGGTCACTGCCTCAAGCGCGCCGTCCTCGCCCCACCCCGCCAGATACGGGATCGTCTCTCCGTCGACCGCCAGGCCGACGCTCGCCGCCGCCAGATAGGTGACGGTGTCGACGATCACCTCGGCCTGCGCGCGCGAATAACGCTCATAGTCGACGCCCAGCGCATGCGCGCTCTCGTGGATCAGGGTCCGCAACCGGGCGTTCGCCGACGCGGCGGCGTCGATGACAATCCGCTTGCGCCCCCGGTCGCACCAGCCGCCCGCCGACCCGGCGATCAGCTCGAACGACACCGCGTACCCGAGCGACTCGCAGAACGCCTGGAGCGGCGCGAGCAGGTGGGCATGCGAGTCGCCCGTCAGCGGCTCTCGGCTCGAGCGACACGGGCTCGGCACCGTCGAGAATCTCAGTCTGTGAGACGTCAAAGACGAACGCCGTCCTGAAGAAGACGCGCCGCTCGTCGGTCTCCTCGCCCTGCTCGTCGCGCTGCTTGACCGTGACCGGGGCGAGGATCCGCAGCGCGACCTCGCCGCGGCGAACGCACCTGCCGAGCTTGAGCCAGGTGCGAAACCCTGCGATCTTCTGCGGCACGATGCGGCGCTCGTGGCACTGGAGGGCCAGCAACATGCAGTTGCCAGCCGAATACGCGTGGAACATCGCCCGGACGCGCACCCAGCGCGTCCAACCCTTCGAGCACAGCAGCGCCTCAGCCGCGCGCTTGAGACGCTCACGATCCTGACACCGGCGCTCCTCGCGCTCTCGCTTGGATAGCTGGGATCGCTTGGCCATGATGGCTCCTTCCAGGAGGGCCCGCCCGGCACGGGCCTGTGCCGACCTCCACGCACCCGAACGGGTGCGAACCTGGGAGGCCAGGCCCGGGCGGACGGGAACGGCAGGAGCCGGTCAGATGCCGACCTGGACCTGCGAGCACAGACGTCCGAAACCGGCCGGACCCCCGAGCTCCATCACCCTGCCCTCAAGCCCAGGAGCGGCAGTCAGCCACAGTCCGGGCCCGGCTTTTCCCCGTCACGCAAGCGATAGCGCCGGGCGTCGGCCGGTGCGCTTCTCGCCGGAAGCGATCACAACGGCGTCGACGACGGCACTACTGCCTTCACGACGCGAAAGCGGGTGGTAGGGGATTCCGGCAACCCGGACTCCGATCACGTGGATCTCGCGCCGGCCGCAACTTCGGCTCGATTGAAGTGCTAGCGGAGCGGTGCTCGGAACCCGGACGTTTGCTTTGACGCTGCTCGTGCTGGCTACGACTGGATCGGCGGCGCACGGGAACACTCGCGTCATCGATGTGTCCGCCCACGCTCGGGCTACCTTCGTCGGCGAGGTTCGCGACTTCGGCTCGTTCGGCTTTGCCGCCAACAGCCTGGGGGACGTGGATGGCGACGGCACCGACGATCTCGGCTTCGGGTACTGGCTACGACGGGATGCCGAGGGAGGCGGCTTGGGGGCGGTGGCCGTGTCTGGTCGCTCTTTCGATGGTGAGATAGTCATTCCGAGGCGAGGTGCGGACGTCTTCTCCGTCGGCCACAGCGGTCTGGGTATCGGACTTCGTGGTGCGGGAGACGTGAACGGCGACGGGATTGGAGATCTCCTCGCGGACGGCTACAACGACGAAACGTTCGTCATCTTCGGACAGCGCTCTCCCGCGGAGGTGAACTTCGCGCAGTTCGACCGCGGGTTCGTGGTCGAGAGTGGGGATCAGAGCGCGCACTACAGCGGAGGGGCGACAGCCGCCGGCGACGTCAACGGCGATGGCCGGGGTGACTTGCTGCTCTCGACAGTGAGGGACGACGGCTCGGGGTACGCCACAGTTGTATTCGGGAGCGACTCGACCGCCTCCATCGACTCCAGCGCGCCCGGATCCCGCGGTTACCGAATCGAGAACTTTTGCAACGGCATCGTCGAGCACCCGGAGAACGGGGAAGCGACGATTGACATCCCAGCCGGCTTCGCTCTGGGCGCTCCGGGGGATTTCAATGGAGATGGCTTGGCCGACTTGGCCATCGGCCTTGACCGAGCTGATCGACTCGACTGCCAGGCCGAGCGCCGTGGTGAGGTCTTGATCATGTTCGGCCAGCGGTCGACCGAGAACGTCGACGCGCAACGAACGGATGCCCGCGTGACGTTTCAAGGCGGCAAGGGCGCCGGGAGCGAAGTGGTGGGAGCGACAGACGTCAATGGCGATTCCTTGCCTGATCTGCTCACCCGGACCAGAACCGGGGTGGCGGTGTTGTTCGGGGGTGCCAAGCCGGGCCGGTACGACCTCGCAAAGCTCGGGACCCGCGGGCTCCTCGTCCGGTCGGCGGCCGGGTACGACGCCTCGCCAGGGCGCCTCGGCGACTTCAACGGGGACCGCTTGAACGACTTCACCGTGGGCAACCATGTCGTCTACGGAAGCCGGTCCACGCAACCGGTGGACCTCGGTCGTCTCGGTGTGCGCGGGGTGCGCATTCTCGAAACCGGTTCGGTCAACTACTTCTCTGCGCCGGACGACGTCGCCGACGGCGGCGATCCGGATGGCGACGGAAGGGCCGCAGTGCTCGTGGAGGGAGCGCCGTTTAGGGGCAGGGATCGCGCTTACCTCGTCGAGTCCAAAGGACCACCTCGCGTACTCGTCGCTCCCTACAAATCCTCTGTCAAGGTGTCTGGACGGCGAGCGCTGACCGTCCGCGTCCTGTGTCCCGGGAATGCCTTCGTGAGCTGTGCAGGGACCGTCCGCATCCGGGTGCGGGGTGTCACCCTTCTGCGGAGGCGCTTCCGTGCCCGCTCCGGCCTGTCTGTGCGGGTCCGTCAAAGATTGTCGCCAAGAGCTTTACGAGCTGTGCGTCGCAGCCGCGATCGGAGGGCGGTCGCCCGGGGCTTCGCTCAAGACGGACGTGGAGCCTCAGCAACGACCCATCGACTGCTGCGCCTTCGCTAGCGGGTACGGCTGGAGGGAGACGACCCGGCTGCCGCCTTGCGCTAGCTGATCGAGCTTGCACGGCTGCTTGAGGCATGTCGGCGGTTCGGCCGGCGCCCGTGGCGTGGGCGGCCGCGCCTGTCTCGCGGAAGAGCTCTTCGGTCCAGGCGCTCGCTCGATGCGGTGGGACCTCCGCGCTCCACGAGCTATCGCTCGCTCCGCCGCGGCCTCGGGTAACGCCTCGCTCGCTGCGCGCCCGAAGTCGAAAGTCTTCCCGCAGCCACCCGCGGTGAGGCGTCGGTGGTGAACGGTAAGCGGGGTCGCTTTCACGCGAAAGCGATACTCCGCGGCCTGATCGCCGCCTCGTCCGCCTCTCGCTTGCCCGACTCCATAGGCGGATCGAGACTGAGCGACGCCTGCGCGGTCAGCCAGCCGCTGCATGGTCCACCCATAGTTGGAAGGACGACAGATCGACAACGAGCCTGGCGTGCCGGCAGCTAGATCTACTAGGGTCGGCAGCCCCTCCCTCGACGCTTAGGGAGACAGGCGAGTGCCACTCGGTATCGGCTCACGGTGACGCTTTTCGGCCGGAAACGGCGGGAGCGCAAGAGCACGGTGGCTTTTCTTCCGTTCGGTGCGACTTTCGCGCCGATCCGCAGCCTTCTGGCCTGTCCCGACGGGATACGCCCGAAGCGGACTCGTGTACGCCGGCCAGATGGCGCAATCACGATGGCCACCCCGCGGCACGCTCGACGCGCTCGACGGAGGCACCCCACGGTGAAGACGGCATCGCCTGAGGCGACGTGGAAGCTGTTCCGGTCCATCCACAGCCTGGGCGCGCAGCTTCGGAACCGGTCGGTGGAGTCATAGGAGGACGAGGGGGTGCTCTCGTTGCACTCCACCACGTCTCGCTGCTGGTCTTTGAGCGCAACCCTGTCGAAGCGGTCGACCACCGTGACCAGGTCTCGGCCCGCGCCCCCAGTTACGCGGTCCCTCTTTGACGAGTAGTCGTACCCGGCCGACAGCGCATCGTTCCCACCCCCGCCATTGATGATGTCGCTGCCGTTCCCCCCTGCGAGGCTGTTCGGACCACCGTCGCCGATTAGCCGGTCGTCATATGGGCTGCCGATGGCGTTCTCGATGTCTGCCGCCAGTAGGTCGCCCTCTCCTAGGCCACCGTCGTTAGCGCCGTCCCCGAAGCTGACCCGCACGCCCGAGCGGGCCTCCTGGTAGTCGACGCTGTCCGAACCAGCCCCGCCCGACATGCGATCCGCTCCCCGCCCCCCGTCGAGCACGTCCGCGCCCAGCCCCCCGCTGATCGCATCGTCTCCCGCCTCGCCATAGAGAAGGGCCGGCCGTCCCCCGCCGGAGATCACGTCATCACCGCCGCCCCCGGCGATCAACCTCACGTTGCCAGAGATGTTGTCTCGCTCACCGGGAGACCCGTCGTCGGCGACGCCGTCGACGGTCAAGCGCACCGGCCCCTCGCGCGACCGGTAGCTGACGTTGAGCGTTCCGCGTCCGACGCCCACCATCCGGTCGGCCCCGGGCTCTCCCGTCACGACCAACTCCCCGTCGAGGCTGCGTAGCAGGTCGTCACCGAGCCCTCCGGTCACCTGGGCACTCATGCCGTCCACGGAAAGCTCATCGTCCCCGTCACCAAGCCCGATCTCTCCGTACAGATCCTCTCCTTCCGCGCGACAGCGCACGGTGCTCGCATCGATCGACCGGCAGCTCCGCTCGTCACCCGCATCGCCGACTCGCAAGGGCACTCCGGGCGCCTCCGTGATCGTGATCAACCCTGAAGGGTCGACCTGGATCGACGGCTGGTTTCGTTCCCCCTCGTCGGCGGCGAAAGAGAGGTAAGAGCTTCCGCCCTCGTCACAGCCGGCGCTCGGGTCGCAAATGTCGAAGCTGGTCTGAACTGAGACCTCGGCCGCCTCCGCAGGGGACGCGATCGCACAGGCGCTGCCAGCAACCACCAGAGTTGTGCAGAGGAGGCGCACCAACATGCCTCGCACCGCCTCACAAGCCTTCACAGAACAGGCAACCCTTCCCACCCGAAAACGATGCGGAAGATCCCTGCGCGAGAAAGACGGCCGGAGTTGCTGTTCGAGTTCGTACGCGGGCCATCGCTTCGCGCGAAAAGCGATGCCATGCTGAAGCGGCTGGCTGCGAGGGTGGTGCTGTGGGCAAACGGGCCGAGCTGCTAGCGGGCGAAAGAGAAACGCACGGTGGAGCGCTGGGTACTTGAGTGGGGTGAGCCCACGGTCCGCGATCACGGTCGGAGGAGTTCTCCTGGGCGGGATGTTGCTCGGCTGTGGCGGTCAGGCGGGCGAGCGTGTGCCACGAGAGGTGGAGGCGCAGTTGCCGACGGAGTTGGGGGCTCTGTGGAGCCTTTGCCCTGCACCAGATGTTGGGCGCCGGATTTACCGCAGGGAGGCCAGGAATGGTCGTCGCCAAGCGAGAGCACTTATCCGTGCGGTGCGCGAGCGTCCCGATGACCGCGTGACCTTCGTGTCACACGGCAGCCACAACGGCAAGACCTATCGCATGGAGATGACCGTGCGAGAGCTCGCGGAGCAGCACCTTGATAGTCCGGGGGCTAAGGGCGTCCCGTGCGAACGTGAGCTGATGCAGGAACTGCAAGACGCCGTAGATTGATGCCAAGAAGCGCCCCGAGGCCGCCCGCCGGGCTGACGAACTGGTGAAGAGCCGCGCCACTCGGCGCTTCATCCCGCGCCGACATCGAGCACCACGCGGGTGCGCTGATGGAGTCGTACCTCCAGGCGCGACTGGCTGCGACGCTTTGCGCGAAGACCGGGTAATCGATCGAGTGCGAACACGAGAGTCGCTCTTCACCACAGTGTCGTGCGGCGTCAGGTCGTTGGGCGCCGCGTCCATCGCACGGCTACGCTCCGAAGGTGTTCTTCGAGTGGCAGAACATCCACGGCAGCGTCACCCCTCGTACGTACATCTGCGGGTACTGCGGCGACAAGGTGGGACCGGACAAGGCCTACTTCGCGGAGTATGACAAGCCGGCCATCGGGCGAGTTCAGCTCTTCATCTACATCTGCTCATCGTGCCGCCAGCCAACGTACTTCGATTCCGACGACCGTCAGTGGCCAGGCGCTGCATTCGGCGCCAGGGTCCACGGGCTACCACCGGACGTACAAGAGCTGTATGACGAGGCGCGACGTTGCATGTCCGTGTCGGCCTACAACACCGCTGTCATGGCCTGCCGCAAGCTGCTGATGCATGTCGCGCACGAGCGTGGCGCCGGCGAGAAGAAAAACTTCAAGCAGTACGTGGCGTGGCTGGTTGAAAATCATTACGTCCCGCCGGGCGGCGAAGGCTGGGCCGACCAGATCCGTGGGAAGGGCAACGAGGCGAACCACGAGATCGACCTGATTGATCAGCACACTGCTGAGCAAGTGCTCTCGTTCACGGAGTTCCTTCTGAAGTTCGTCTACGAGTTGCCCGCGCGAGTCGGTCTATCCGCGACAAACCAGCCTGACGCCGTCTAGTCAGCATGTCTGACATCGCTTTGCGCGAGAAGCAGCGGCGGGTCCGCGAACGGCCCCAGGGGGGTAGGTGGTCGCCGAACCCTCACCGCCCTTTCTCTTGCGGACTCGGCTAGTCCTCTACCGCTCCGCGAGGGCGAACAGCAACGGCCACGCCCCCCCGGCGAGACACACGCCCACCAGCGACGTGATGACAGTCCGCCGGGAAGGACCACTTGACCGAACGACGGCGACGAAGGCAAGGATCCCGCCGACGAAAGCGAGGCCAACAACCGCCCAGGCGCCGTCCACAGTCACGCCCTTGCCTTCCGGGCCCACCGCCACAGCCAGGAGAAGAGCGCCGGAGCTGAGGCACCCGAACACAAGCGATGCAGCCGCGACAATACGAACACCCACCTGCCCAGCCTACGCAAGCCACGGTGGTAGGCCAATCGAAGACAAACGGGTGCCTGCGGCCCGCCCGCACTCAACTGATGACTTTGACGACCACATCCACCACCGCTTTGCGCGAAGAACGGTCACGTCTGCGAGGGTGACGCGCCGTGTCGCTTACGGCGCTAAGGGAAACGCCCGTGTCGACGCCCGGCGCTATCGCTTGGAAGACACACAATCGTCTGAGTGGGCATCAGAACTCCCGCCCGCTTGCGCTCAAGGGATCACCGCCATATGGCCGAGCGCCGGGGAGGAAAAGCACGTGGGTAACGCCTGTCACCGACGTTGAGCCCAGTCCCCGAGCCGCGATTCATGGCGACCACGGCAGAAAATCGCCGACTCGACGACGATCTCCTCCAGCGCGTAGTCGATCGAGGCAAAACTCCTCGCGCTCGCCGACGAGCGCGTGGCAGAGCTCGGGAAGTGGCGGATATTGCGTTCGATGCGAGCTGGCTTGTTCGCATCGTCCGCCTCCGCAGCTCGAAGGGCAGAGAGGAACCGTGCCCAGCTTCACCGGTGAGTGCAGGGCGTTCCCCGCCGTCGACGGCCGCCGCGGATCAGATGCAAGGACCTTGCGTCTGATGCTCATGCCGCCCTCCCGGACTCGGCAGCGCCGTCGGACGCGCTGAGGGCCGCATCGACCCGCCGCGCGAGCGCGTCGATCAGCTGGGCGAACTCGGTGACGGCCTCGAGCGCGCCGTCCTCGCCCCAGCCGGCGACATAGGGGACCGTCTCGCCCGAGACGTCGAGGCCGAGGCCGCCGAGGACGACGAGCGTGGTGGTGTCGACGATCACCTCTACGGCTGGCGCACGTAACCCTTCCGGCGCAAAGGAGTCACGGGCAGGCGCAACTGGAATGCGCCGAATGCGATCGTCTGCGTTGGTGGTGTCGTGGCTTCTGCTTCTCGTCCCGAGCGAGCGTCTGCCGAAGGTCGTCTGAGACGCCCGCTCGTCGCGCGGAACAGAAGCGCGAGTACGACGCTGTGCGTCACCGGGCGCACTCCTGCTCCGCCGAGCAAATGCTGCGGCACTGGTCGATACTTGGTTCGTGTTGATCTCTCGGAGACCGCATGGTGAGTTGGAGGAGTTCGTCCATTTCGTTTGGCTGAATCGCGACGAAACGCCCGTCTGCAACGCCGAGCTCCGCATGCCGACTGGCGACCTGGACCTGGTCATCGACCTGGGGGAGGAGCAAAGCGTCGTGTCCGGTCCGTCCACACGGCCGTTCCTCCTGGGCACCGCCGTGCGACGGGAGGTCATTGGGGCAGTGTTCAGGATCGGGGGCGCCGGCGCCCTGCTCGGCGTTCCTCTTGCCGAGCTGCGAGATCGCCGTGTGCCGCTTGCCGAGCTGTGGGGGTCGGTCGCGTCGGAGCTTCTCGAGCGGCCGCTCGCCGCTTCGAGCGCGGAAGCGAAGCTCGACGCTCTCGAGCAGGTTCTCTCGGCGCAGCTCGGGCAGATTGCCGATCGTCTGCATCCGGTCGCCGGCAGGGCCGCCGCCCAGATTGCACGCTACCCCGAGCGCTGCCGGATCGCCGAGCTCGCCGAAGCCCTCGGGCTCTCGGCCCGCAGGCTCGAGCAGGTGTTCGGCGCGGAGGTCGGCCTGACCCCGAAGGCGTATCAGCGGCTGCACCGCTTCCGCCAGGCCTTGGTCGGGATCGACCGCGCCGCCGAGATCGGCTGGGCCAGGTTCGCGCTCGAGCGCGGCTACTACGACCAATCGCATTTCATCGGGGAGTTCCGCGCACACTCAGGTCTCACGCCCTCGGAGTACGTCGCCTCGAGGGGAACCGAGCTCAACCACGTTCCCATCGCGGCGTAGGGATTTCGGATTCCTCCAAGACGCGGCCGCGGATGTTGCTCGATACTCGCGCCGGTCACGACCCTCGAGGAGGACGCACAGTGCATCAGACGAGGCACATCAGGAACGGCGTGGGCGCTGTCCGCCCCTACGTCTTCGGGCCCCACAGCCTGCTCCACTTCCTTCAGGACACGTTCTCTGCCGAGGTCGTCGAGCGCTCCCCCGACGGCGGCGAGGTAGAGCTTCGCATCGGCGACTCCGCCCTCGCGCTCGCCCTGGGGGATGAGTTCCCCGAGGGCGTCGCCACGCGCGCCTCGGTCTACGTCTACGTTGAGGACGCCGATGCGACGTACGGGCTGGCGCTCCGCAACGGTGCGACACCGATCTCCCCGCCCGAGGACAAGCCCTACCGAGAACGCGCCGGCGGAGTGCGCGACGACTTCGGCAACGTCTGGTACATCTCGACCTACCTGGGAGGCAGGTGACGCCGCACGCCATCCGTGACCGCGTTTGCGCGATCTGCCTCGCGCTCCCGGAGGCGACCACTGAGGGCGGTCGCCACCTCGGCTTCTCGGTGCGCGGACGACGGTTCGCATGGCTTATCGACGACCACCACGGCGACGGCCGCCTTGCCATCCACTGCAAGGCGGCCCCAGGCGAGAACACCGCGGTAGCCGGAACGGACGCCGAGCGGTACTTCCTGCCGCCGTACCTCGCGCATCGGGGCTGGGTCGGCGCATGGCTCGACGTCGAAGGCATCGACTGGGAGCGTGTCGAAGCGCTCCTCGTCGAGGCCTACCGGCTCGCCGCTCCCCGCCCCCTGGCAGCGCACCTCGACGCGCGCGAGTGAAAACTGGTCGCCGGCGGAGGCTCAGTCCGCCTCGCGGATCAACAAGCAGCTGCGCCGCGTCGGGTACGAACGATTCCCGGCATGAACACGGCGGCCGACCCAGGGCTGTCCCTTCCAGATGAATGCGAGCACGCTCAGCCGGTGACGCCGGCTCCTGCCTCGGACGAAAAGGAGTCGCGCCGTCGTCGAGGATGTCCACGATCGGATCCGGCGCGAAGGGAATCGCCCGCGTCGACGCCCGGCGCTATCGCTTGGAAGACACATGATCGTCTGAGTGGGCATCAGAGCTCCTGCCCGCTTGCGCTCAAGGGATCACCGCCACATGGCCGAGCTCCGGGAAGGAAAAGCACGTGGGTAACGCCTGTCACCGACGTTGAGCCCAGTTCCCGAGCCGCGATCCATGGCGACCACGGCAGAAAATCGTGGACTCGACGACGACCTCCTCGAGCGCGTAGGTGAGGCCGGCCGCCTGACCCCGCTCGCCCGCGAGCGCGTGGCAAAGCTCGTGAAGTGGCGGATATTGCGTCGATGCGACCTGGCTGGGTCGCATCGTCCGCCTTCGCAATCCGAAGGGCGGAGAGGTCTCGTGCCCGACGTCCCCGTTGCATCCAGGGGTTTTCCCACCATCGACGGCTGTCGCGGATCAGATGCAAGGAGCTTGCGTCTGATGCTCATGCCGCCCTCCGGAGTCGGCAGCGGCATCGTGCGCCGTGAGGGGCTGCTCGACCCGCCGGGCGAGCGTGTCGATCAGCTGGGCGAACTCGGTGACGGCCTCGAGCGCGCCGTCCTCGCCCCAGCCGGCGACATAGGGACCGTCTCCCCGGAGACGTCGAGCCCGAGGCCGCCGAGGACGACGAGCGTGGTGGTGTCGACGATCACCTCGGCCTGCGCGCGCGAGTACCGCTGGTAGTCGACGCCGAGGGCGTGGATGACCTCGTGGGTGAGCGTGCGCAGCTGGGCGTTTGGCGTGCCGCCTGAGTCGACGACGATCTGCTTGCACTTGGTGTCGCACCAGCCGCCGGCGGGGCCGGCGATCGGCTCGAACGAGACGGTGTAGCCGACCGACTCGGCGAACACCACCACCGGCGCGATCAGGTGGGCGTGCGAGTCGCCGGTGAGCGGCTGGTTCGGCGGCTCGAGTGGGGTCGGCTCGCCGGAGGGAAGCGGCTCGACCTGCTGGGCGTCGAAGACGAAGACGGTCTTGAAGAGCGTGATCATCTCGCCGGTCTCCTCGCCGGTCTGGCGGTCGCGCTCCTTGATCGGCAGCGGGGCGATGATGCGGATCGCCTTCTCGCCCTTGCGGACGCAGTAGCCGAGTACGAGCCAGGCCTTGAAACCGGCCACGAACGTGGCGTCGGGGCACGCGAGCGCGACGAGCAGCTGGTTTGAGAGCGACAGCCGCGCCAGGCCCGCGCGTGAGCGCAGTCCTGACCCACCGCCGCCAGCCCTCTGAGCTGAGCAGCTGCTCGCTTGCTTGCTTGAGCCGCTCGCGGTCCTGGGCGCGGCGCTCTTCGCGCTCGGCGTCGCTGAGCTTGGGACGTCGGGCCATCTGGGGCCTCCTGCGGTTGGGCCCGCCCGGCGCGGGCCGTCGGCGCCCCATCCGCACGCCGCAGGCGTGCGACCATCAGGGCGCTCGGCCGCGCCGGCGGTCCCACGGCCAGGCGGAGGTGCGTCGACGACGAAGTCAGCGCACGTTGCGGGGAGCGCGATCCGTCAGACGGTGCCTGCTTGCGTCAGATGCGAGAGGGTGGCGGTCGTGCCCGCGCGCGGCTCAGCGACACGCCCGACCGCCATCGAATATGGCTTCGATGTCGAGGCAGAGCTCGCGCGCGTCTTTGGCGACGGCGTGCGGCCGCTGCGCTTCGAGGAGGCGCTGTTCGAGGCGATGCTCGCGGGCTGGGCGCGCCAGCAGCAGAGCCGGATGCTCTGCGCCGGAGACGATCGTCAACCGCCGCCGGCTCGTCTGCCGGCTGCAGGGACACGCCGGGGCGTGGCCGTGGGAGTGGCGCGCGGAGCACCTCGAGGAGTGGACCGAGGACCTCGCGCTGGCCCCGCGGGCCTGCCACGTCTCGACGCTTCGCAACTACCAGATCGCGATCCGGCTCTTCTGCGACTTCCTCGTCGATCGCCGCTACCCGTGGACCGCGATCTGCACCGAGCGGCTCGGGCGCTGCCCGCAGCAGATCGTCGATGAGCGCAACCTGATCGTCCACACCAACGAGTTCGAGGCCGACCCGAGCCGCCGGCCGCTCTCGCGCGCAGAGCTCGAGGCCTTCTTCGACCACTGCGACGCCCAGGTCGCCGGTCGCGCGCGCTGCGGCGCAAGGGATCGCTCGCGGCGCTCAGAGACGCCGCGCTCTTCAAGGCGATCTACGCCTGGGGGCTGCGCCGCCGGAGGCGGCCCGCCTCGACGTCGTCGACTTCGCCCGCAACCGCACAAGCCCGACTTCGGCGGGTTCGGGTCTGTCAGCGTGCGCTATGGCAAGGCGATGGCAGGCGGGCCGCCGCGGCGGCGCAACGTGCTGACCGTGTTCGACTGGGCGGTCGAGGTGATCGAGCAGTACCTCGAGCAGATCCGCCCGCTCTACGGCCGCGACGAGCACCCGGCGCTGTGGTTGACAGAGCGCGGCGGCCGGGTCAGCTCCCCCTACGTCTCAGAGCGCTTTGCCCACTACCGCGACGAGCTTGGCCTGCCTCGCGAGCTGACCCCGCACGGCCTGCGCCACAGCTACGTCACGCACCTGATCGAGGACGGCTTCGATCCGCTGTTCGTGCAGCTGCAGGTCGGCCACCGCCACGCCTCGAGCACCGCCATCTACACGGCCGTCAACGGCGACTTCAAGCAGCGCGCGCTGGCGGACGCGTTGCGCTCACAGCTCGAGGCGGCGGACGAGTGATGGCGCGCGAGCTCGACTACGAGTGGCGGCTGCGGCTGCTCCTCGCCGAGCGCGGCATCTTCGCGAGCAAACCGCTCGTGCCGCTGCTCGCAGAGCACGGCATCCGCCTGTCGGAGTCGCAGGTCTGGCGGCTCGTCACCGGCAAGCCGGAGCGGCTCAACCTCCACGTCCTCGTCGTCCTCTGCAAGATCCTCGACTGCACCCCCAGCGACCTCATCCGCCCGATCGAGACCACAGGCTCCGCGCGGCTCGAGCGCAGCTCGGCGTCGCAGGCCGGCGCGGGCGAGATCGTCCCCAAGCGCGCTGCATCCGCCAGCCGCGCAAGCCGCCCCGTGGCCCCGGCGCCGCGAGGCGACCCGGCCACCTCGGCGCCGCCACCCGGCGCTGCGAGCAGCTGCGGCGCCGAAGGACGCAACTGGAGGGCAGGGCGCTGTTCCGCCTGCGCACTCCAAGCGCCGAGCTGCGTCGGCTTCGGGCAGAGGGCGAGCCAAGCGCGGTCGCCCGGCTCGAACCGCTGCTCGCCCGGCTCGCCGCACGCTGACAAGCCTCGCTCGGCACTGTCCTGGCTCGGGCGAAGCTCCGCCCGCCCCGACCTTTCGCGCGCTGCTGCGGGGCGAGATACGCGATCGCCACGTCGCGCTCGATGAACACGACGTCGGACAGGCGACCGAGGCTACCTGCGCGCGTGGCTCGTCGGCCACGACAAGCCCCGCTGTCCTCGAGCAACGCGACGAGCGCCTGGCGCGCCATATCGCACGAGGCGCTGGCAACGCCGGCCACGCTCGCAGGCGTCGCCCACGAGGTCATCACGCGAGGACCGCCTCGCGCGCTTCGAGCGCTGGACCTACACGAGCGCTGACCGAGCGCACCGGCCTGACCTCGCGCGCAGGTTCCGCACAGGCCGGGCACGTCCGACCAGCCACCGCTGGTCCTACGCCAAGCTGCTCACGGCGATTCACCTCACCACCTGGCCTACGACCGAGACCGCGCTCTCGACGAGATGCCGGCAACCGCTCCTCGACGAGTGGATCGCCACCGCCCCCAGCCCGGCACTCGCGACGCGCGACTTCCTCAACTGGGCCTACCACGCCGGGCTCCTCCCGGTGCTGGATGTCCGGCGCCCACCGCCGCAGAGAAGCGCGACGCCGATCGATCAACCCACGCGCCTCCGCCAAACCCGCGCACTACTCGACAGCGACACGGTCGAGCTTCCGACGCGCGTCGCAGGGTGCCTTGTCCTGCTCTACGGCCAGCACATCACGCGAATCGCCACGCTGCGCGGCGACGACGTCGAGCTGCGCGGCACGAAGGTCTGCTGAGGCTCGGAAGACCGGTCGGCTGCCCGAGCCGCTCGCGGGCTNTTATCGGGCATTGGCCTGGCGCCTGTCCTTGCTGGGCCCTACAGGAAGACGGCTCCGGCCGAGTGGGGGCCTATCGACGCGCGGTCGTCACTATAAGCCTCACCCTCGCGTGCGACCGGAAGGTTCGATCCAACCCAGAGATGCTCGCCAGAATCTTGCGTCCACCCTTTCGGCGCCAGTCGCATCCATCGCCGAGGCACCGCATCCTGAGCACCGGGCCGTTCTTGATCCGGACCTCGTCGATCAGCGCGTGATTTGCGAGCCTGAAGCTTCCGCCGGGAGGCACGGTCCGGACCTTCGCGGTCGCCTCGCTGGCAACGGAAGCTAGAAGCAGAGCACAACAGAAGGTCGCCGCGACGAGTCGCATCGTCACTTTTTAGCACGCATGGGAGCCCATCGGGCCCCTGAGGCCTTTCCCAGCCCCCTCCGTGCCGTCGTGGAGCTCGACGCCGGCGTGCGACGGGGACCTGTCGTGATCGCGGTCGCTCAGCTGACGAGCCCTGAACCGGCGAAGGCCCTCCACGGAGAGCCTTCAACCAGGTCTCGGCTTTTGCCGAGGCTTCGGAGCGTACCGATTCCGTACGGATGGCTCTACGGCGCGATCAGCTCGGTCTTGAAGGAATCGACGAAGCTCTCCGCGAGCGCGTTGTCATAGGCGTCCCCGACCGATCCGACCGATGCCAAGACGTCGTGGTCTGTGAGCTCCTGGGTGTAGTCGATCGACGTGTACTGCGAGCCGCGATCTGAGTGGTGTACGAGTGCGAGGTCGGCGCCGGGCCCGCGCCTCAAGAGCGCCATCCGCAGCGCGTCGAGCACCAGGGTCGTACGCATGTGGGAGGCCAGTTGAAAGCCCACCACCATGGCAGCGAGGAAGTCGTGTTCCGCGACTTCTGGCTGCTCGAGGACGCCGGCGCGACGCGGGCGCCCAGCGTGGTCGCGGCAACCGCGTCGGTCTTGGAGGAGCTCGAGCTCGTGGCGGCCCGTGATGTGTGTGACATCACGACCGAGGGTGTGCGGCGGTTCGCCCCGCGTCCGGGCGTGGCGTACGTGCCGATCGAGGGGATCGCGGGCTCGGAGCTGGCGGTCGGGTGGAAGGACGGCGGCTCGCCGCTGGCATCCGCGTTCGTCGAGGCGGCGCTCGCCGTTCGCGACCGCGAGGTCGAGCTTGTCGCTTGCATCACGGGAAACGACCGCTGACGAGTCTGGCGCGGGCTGACGACCGAACGCTTTAGCGCAGAAAGGCATCGATCTCCTGCAAGATGCGCTCAGGCCTCTCGTTAAGCATCCAGTGACTGACGCCGGGCAGGACCTCGAACGTCATCTCGGTGGCGTGGTCCTCCCAGCCACGCACGAGATGACGGCTGATGGCGAAGTCGCGTGAGCCGAGGAGCATCCGCGTCGGGGTGGTCAGCGTGCGGGTCGCGTAGGTCCGCCGGTAATGCGCTTGGTCGGCCAGCAGGGTGCGCGCGAGCTGGCTGGTGGCGCGGGCGCGCTTGGGGTCGGCGACGTGCTCGGCGTAGTGCTCGACCTCGCCGGGCGCCCAGATCGACGTGTCGCGCAGCCCCCAGCGCATCAGGAAAGGCCAGAAGCCGGGGACCCGGCCGATGACGGCCGGGCCTAGACCGGGCGTCATCGTGATGGCCTGGTACCACTCACGGGGAAGGTTGGCGGCGACGCCGAGCGAGCCGACCCAGGGGTGATAGGTGCTCAAGGCCAGGAAGCGAGCGATCCTGTCAGGCGCGCGCAGGCACATGAGAAAGCCCACGATGCCGCCGTAGTCGTGACCGACGAGCCGCACGTCATCGAGCTCGAGCGCCTCAAGCACGCCGAGCATGTCGCTGGCCATCCGCTCCTTGCCGTAGCCGCCGGACGGGGCGTCTGACCAGCCCAGCCCGCGCAGGTCGGGGCAGATCACGCGGTAGCGGCCCGCCGCCTTCGGGATGACGTGCCGCCAGGAGTACCAATGCTGCGGCTCGCCATGAAGGAGGACCAGCGCCGGGCCCGCGCCCGCTTCGGCGACATGGATACGCATGCCGTCCACGTCGAGGAAGCGGTGCTGGACCTCGACGCGGGGGAGCGGTGGCGGCGGTTCGGGGAGATCGTTGGTGGAGGCCATCGCTGGGTTCATGGTGCTCGTGGTTGGCGGACGTCGGGTCAGTGGGCGCCGCGGGTCGCGTCGGCCGCGCGGTCGACCAGCCACGCGGCGCGCAGAGCGGACGGCGCGGTGAAGGGCTGGGGCGGTGTGAAGACAGGCCGGTTCCACAGCGTGTGCAGGTCGTCGCGTACGACGCGCGCCAACCACTGCCCCGGCTCGCCGTGGGTCGAGCATCCGGTCAGCGTCCAGCCGGTGGTCGACCGGGTAGCTCCGAGACAGGTTATCGAGCACTCCTCGCGCGGGCTTGCGATCCGCGACCGTCCGGGGCTCATCTNCGCGGCGGCACGAGAGCTCGCAGAGCTGACGCTCGAGGACGCGCTGCGGCTGGTACTGCTCTACCGCGAAGCGAGCGACGAGCGCTTTGCGCGCGCGGCGCTGAATTATCTGATAGGCACCAGACGCGTCCTTGATGGAGCTCCGTTCCGTCCGACGGCTGCTGCAGAGTCGTCGTGGACGGAGCTATCCGTCACGGCGTCCTGAACGCGCCGTCGAGATATCGGAGTCTTGCCCGCGCGGGCGAGGAGCCCCGGAGGGGCGACGAGGCCGTGCGGGCGCGTCGCATGGGGAGGGCCGGATGACTACGCAGGTCGGCGCAGTCGCGCCGCGGGTGCAGCGAGTGACCGTGCCGGGCGGTGAGCGGACCTGGACGCTGCTTGGGCCAGACCATCGGCGGGTCGAGCCGGTCGAGGAGTTCCTCGAGTACCTGCGCGTGCGAGGCATGTCGCCGAACACGGTCAAGTCCTACGCGCGCGCACTCGGCCTGTGGTGGGAGTTCCTCGGGCTCTTCGAGCTTCGGTGGGATCAGGTGTCGGTCGAGGACCTCGGGCGCTTCCTCGGCTGGCTGCGCAGTGGGGACTCCCCGGCGCTTGTCTCGATCGAGCCGCGACCGGCGCGGTTCTCCGAGCGCACGATCGCCGTTCGCTTGCACGCCGTCAGCGCCTTCTACCGCTACCACCACTTCAACGGCGTCGAGACCGCCTCCCGGCTCTACGAGCGGGCCTTTCGCCCGGGCCGGCCCTATCGTCCGTTCCTCGAGCACGTCGTGCGCCGCCGCGGTGAGCTGCGGAGCGTGGTGGCGCCGCGGCGAGCACCGTCCTTGCCACCCCCCACCTTGACGCCGGCGCAGACCGCTGCGATCAAGGACGTCTGCGCCCACTGGGACCAGTCCGCGCGCGAGTGGGTCGGCTCGCTGCGCGACCGGCTGCTATGGGCCTTGCTCGAGGAGACGGGAATGCGCCTCGGCGAGGCGCTCTGCCTCCAGCACCGCGACTGGCACACCGGCCGTGGCGACACTCCCTACGTCGAGGTCGTGTCACGCGAGCATCCCCATGGCGTGCGCGTCAAGGGCGGCGCCTACCGGCGCCTGTTCGTCTCGGACGAGCTCGACCGCCTCTACGGCGACTACCTGTTCGGCCTCGTCGAGCAGTGCATCGACGTCTTCGTCGAGGACCTCGACGCCCACTGGGTCTTCGTCAACCTCTACCGCGAGCCGCGCTTTTCGCCGCTTCGCCCGGAGACGGTCGCCGCGCAGGTGAGGCGCCTGCGTCGCCAGCTCGCCGGCCGCGTGCCCGCCCGCTTCACGCCACATTGGTTTCGGCACACCCACGCGACGGCGCTGCTGCTCTCGGGGACGCCGCTGCACGTCGTCAGCCGCAGACTCGGGCACCGCGACGTGCAGACGACCCAGAACCTCTACGCCTGGGTGACCGAGGACGCGGAGCTGCGCGCGCTGGCGGACTGGCGCAAGTTCACCGCCGGCTGGAGGTCCGCCGTTGCCATCGGTTAGCCCCGCACTCGCGCTGCGGCTCGAGGGCGGCCTCTTTCAGCCCGAGATCTGCGACTCGCTTTGGGCGCAGGTCCCCGAGCGGCTGCGGCTCGTTTGCTTTGACCGCGAGACGACCGGCGGCGACTCGGCCTTCTCGTGGCATCAGGGCTTCCGGCGCCTTGATCTCCGCAGGCTGCCGGAGCCGATGCAGCGTGAGCTCGCCTGGTGCATCTGGCGTGCGATCGAGCAGGGAGCGCCGATCCACCACGCCTACGGCAACCTCGTCCGCCGGCTCGCCTACGCACTCGATGATGAGAGCGCCGCCGGCGAGCGTGCGGCGATCTCGCTGATGGACCGCTCGCTCGAGGGGTGGGAGCGTGAGCTTCGAAAGGGCGCGCTTCGGCGGGGGCTGCGCCCGGGCGGCCTCCGGCCCGCGAGCTGGGCGCTTCGCAGCTGCTACCGGCTACTGCACCTCGCCTACGACCCGCGCGAGTGGTGGGAGCACGAGGTCTGGGACCGCCGGCTCGATCCGCGCATCCCGCTGCGTGAGCACGAGCCAAGCGCGAAGCCCTCGATCAACTTCCTCGCGCTCGAGCAGGACTGGCTGCGTTGTGGGCTGCGGTGGCACGCGAAGGTCGGGCTGGAGACGGGGCTCTTGCGCTGGTCGACCGTCGCTGAGCGGCTGACGGGCCTCAAGCACTTCAGCCGCTTTCTCGCCGCACGCGGCGTCGATCATCCCGCGCTCACAGACACGGCGCCCGAGCTGCGCGTCCTCTCGCTCGACTTTCTCGGGTACCTGCGCATGCTTCGGGCCGCGACCGGCCGGAACCGCGGCCGGCCGCTGTCCCACTCGCACCTCGTCCACGTGATGGGCCACGTCGAGCAGTTCTACGCCTTCATGGCCGACTACCGCCATGAGGCGGCAGAGCGCCTCGGCGATCACCGCTGGCGGCTGCTCGGCGACGAGCACGCACGCCTGTGGCGGCTCGGGGAGAGGCCACAGAACCCGCGCACCTTGCCCGAGGGCGCCTACATCGACGACAGCGCGATGACGCAGATCATGGGTAGCGTCCACCTGCTCGGCGACCCGCCCTCAGAGGGCGGCCTCGGCGATGAGCAGGCGATGCGCCTCTTGATGCTGCTGGCACTGACCGGCCGGCGGGTGAGCGAACTGTGCCTGCTCGACCACGAGTGTCTGCTTCCGCTCGAGGGGCTGCCGGGCGCGGCGGACGGTGACGGGGCGGTCGCAAAGCTTCGCTATCAGCAGACGAAGATCGCTGGGGCTCCCGACACGATCCTCGTCGACCGCGATGTCGTCGCGCTCGTCCGCGCCCAGCAGGGCTGGGCTCTAGACCAACTCGAGTCCGGAGCGCAGGGGCGACGGCCACGGCCGCGCTACCTGTTCCTCGGCCTGGCGCGCAACCGCCACGGACAGCGCCCCTACTCGCCAGCGACGCTGAACAGCAAACTCCGCTGGCTCTCAGATCGCGTCGAGGCGCGCGACGGCCAAGGGCGATCTGTGTCGCTCGCTGACACCCGCCGCTTTCGTCACACCAAGGCGACCAGCCTGCTCAACGCCGGTGTCCCGCTGCACGTCGTGCAGCGCTACCTCGGCCACCTTTCGCCGGCGATGACGATGCACTACGCGCAGACGTTGCAGGCAACCCACGAGCGCGAGTTCCTGCGCTTCAAGAAGATCACCGCCGACGGCCGCGAGCTCGAGCTTGACCCGCGCGATCTCTACGAGCTGCTCGAGCTCGACAAGCGCGCCGACCGCGTGCTGCCAAACGGTCTCTGTCTGCTGCCGCCGCGCGAGAGCTGCGACCGCGGCAATGCCTGTCTCACGTGCGACAAGTTCGCGACCGACCGAAGCTATCTCGACGAGCACACCCAGCAGCTCTCGCTGCTCGACTCGCTGATCGAGCGCCGGCGCGAGGCCTTCAAGGCGAAGACCGGGCGCGAGATGGATGAGCGCAACGTCTGGCTCGAGCAGCGCCGCGAGGAGCAGCGTGCGCTGCAGAGAATCATCGGCACGCTCGGGCAGCCCGAGCTCGACGCTGAGAACGGCCAGGCGATCCGCGGCGCCGGCGTGAGGGCGCGCACGGAGCCCGATGCCTAGGCAAGGCAATCCAGACAACCTGCGCGCTGCCGCCCGGCGCAAGCACCGCGAGGCCGTCGAGCGCGCAGAGCAAGCCGTGAACGCGCTCGTGCGCGACGGCGAAGCCGTCAACTTCCGCGCGGTCGCGCGGCTCGCGGGGTGCTCGCCGGACTTCCTCTACCGAACGTCGCCCCTGCGTGCCCGCATCGAGCAGCTGCGAAAGGCGCCCCGCCGCACCCCGGATCCAGAGCCGGAAGCGGCATCGCCCAGCGCCGTGGTGCGCGCTCTAAGCGCCCAGCTCGCCGACCAGAAACGCCGTCATCGCGATGAGATCGCCGCGCTGCAGACCGCGCTCGCCGCCGCACAGGGCGAACTGCTCCAGCTCCGGCGCAACCCCTCCGCCAGCGCATCGAGTGGGACCGCTCGCTAGGCAATACACTCGCTCGGGCCATGCAGGCGGAGCGCGAGTGGGCAGAGCGATACCTCTGGAAGCTCGCTTGGTTTGGCTCTGGGGGAGCAGAGCCTTTCCAGCGATCTCAGTCGCGCGAGCGGATCAACGCCGAGCGGCGGGCACGCTTCGAGGCCGCAGCGGATGCACTCAGCGCGGTCGGAGCGGTTACCCAAGCCGACGTCGAGCCCTTCCGACGCCGGCTTGAAGAGGAGATTGAGCGCGGCGAGGATCCCGAGCCAGCCCCATGGGCAGGCGACGACGAGCTAGCGCAGCGAGCCCGCCTCCTGCTTGAGAGTCGCCTGGCGGATGTCGCCCGTGGCGCAGTTGAGCCCGGAGCAGCTGCTGACGCCGACTCTCACCGCGAGGCGATCAGCCGGTTCGCCCGCGGCGAGGCGGCGTGCGCTGCTTGCGGCGCACTGTCGGCGGATGAGCTCGAGCAGTGGCACGAGCAGCTACGCGAGGTCGATGGGGGCCATACCTGGTGGCTTGAGCGCGAGCGGCGTGAGAAGCGGTGCACCTTGACCGAGCTGCGCGCGGTCGTGTCGGGCGACGCCACGCGAAAGCGAGGGGTGCGGATCACGTCCGCAGAGCTTTATGCGGACGGCGTCTTGCTGCGCTGGCACTCCGAGAACGGGATGGTGCCGCCGCTTGCCCGAGACCGTCCTGGCAGCGGCGACGGGGCCTATCCGCCGGCTCCCGTCTCGCTCACCGACGATCTCGCGACGGAGTACCTGCACGTGCACACCAATCAGGGCGCGCGCTCCAGAGCGGGGCCGGTGATCGGGAAGTCCACGTTCGCGACGGCGGTCCCCGGCGCAGCAGCAGAGCTCGTGGCAGAAATCTGGGAAGAGCGCCTCGTGGTCGCACTCGCGGGGACTGCAGGCGGCTCGTGAGCAGGACGGCATACGCATACGCCGTCAGGCGCCTCGAGCGGTCGCTCGGCGTGGTGCCGCCCGCCGGCGAGCACGGGCGACCCCTGGTGCAGAACGGCCAAAGCCTTGCCCTCGGCCTGGCGGAGCTGGGCGTCCTGAGCGCAGACGAAGCCCAGGAGTGGCACGCGCGCTTCGAGCACGCCGCACGACCGCTTCTCCCCGCAGGTCCGGAGATGCGTGCGCGCGCGGCGAAGCTGCTCGAGCGAGAGCTCGAGGCACAGCCCTCGGCCCCTGCGCTTGAGCGGCGGGAGCACTTCACGGAAATGCTGCGAGCGCTGCTCGAGATCGGCGCCGTCGGTTGGGATGAGGAGAGCGACTGGATGGAGCGGCTCGAAGCGACCGTCCCAAAGCCGCCCGTCACCTACGCCCCGCTCTACCAGGCGCGTGAGCTGCGTGCGGTCGCGGTCGGGCCGGCAGACCGCCTCGGCGGCCTGCGGATAACCTCGGTCGAGCTGTTCGACGATTGCTTGATCGTTCGCTGGCACCTCGTCGTCGAGGAGGACCATGACTGGCAGGGACGCGTCTTTCCTGCCGACCACGGCGGCGACCTCGCCGAGACGCATGGCCCAAATGCGCTCGCAGACGACCTCGGCACAAGCTACGCCGCGACGCCGATCGACAGCATGGACCTCGACTGGCTTCGTCTTCGCCAGCAGCCCGAGGTGTTGCCGGGCGCTTCAGTCTTCCTCCCGCAGGTACCCGACGGAGCGAGGCGACTCTCGATCAGCTGCCCCGCCGGCAACTTCGAGATCGACCTACGGGCTGCCAGGTGAGGGCGCGGCTGACCGCCACCCCCGATCGTTTGAAGCCATCTCCTGAAGGGGGGTTGCAGCCAAAACTAGGGTGCCAGCGCAGGACCTACGGATAAGCTGAATCGACGCAGTGCTCTGTCGAAACAAGCGAACGGTCTCATCCGGCGGACAGCGACTGCTGTCTTGGACGGCGACCGGAAGCTGAGCTCATAGGCGCAGCGAGGCGTCGACGGGGATCATCGGTGCTCGTCGGGCCCGGACGGCGCCGATGATCTCGGATGCGTAGGCCGGCGCGCCACAGTACGACGATCAGTCCGCGGAGCCGGCGTCCGTGGGTGCCGTCGCCGGCCTGGCGCATGACGGCGACGATCTCCTCGATCATCGGCGGGTCGGCGGCGTAGCGGCGCCCCTTGTTACGCGGCGGTCGACCGGCGTGAATCCGGGCATCGTCGCCGGCGAGCGACGACGGCCGGCGGCGTCCAGCAGCAACTGCGGTTCGCGGTCGCTCGGAAGGTCTGACGCCGGTTACGACGCCGCACCGCGCAAACGACCGCCGCCCCGCAAGAACGTGGAGCGCCCGGCCGGGGCTGCTCGACGGACACCGATAGTTGGGACCTGCTTGTGGTGAGTGGCGGCCGTGGCGCAACCGCGTCGGGCTCCACTCCGGAATGGGAGCCCGAGCGGCTGCACGAGAGGCGGCTCCGGCTCGGCGATTACGAGCAGGTGACGTTGACGCACTGGGCTGGGTCGCCGTTTGCGCTGGCTCTGTTGGCTCCTCTGTCGGTGACGCCGGCGACTGCGTCGATCCCGAGATCGGCGTTGTGATCGGCGACGTTGCCGGTCAGGATGGAGGTCGGGTCGCTGACGTCAATGCCGTCGTCGCCGTTGTGGTTCGCGGTGTTTCGCTTCAGCTCGGTGCCGGTGGAGCCGTTTTCGACGAGGATGCCGTCGATGCCGTTTGCGGCGGCGGTGTTCTTTGAGATGCGGTTGTCGTTGGAAGCGGCGAGGAGGATGCCGTACAGCTCGCTGCGTGACACGGAGTTCTTCTTGATGACGCTGTCGTGGGACTGGTCGAGCACGATCCCGATGATGGCGTTGCCCGACAGCGAGTTGTGCTCGATCTTGTTGCGCTGCGATACGCCTACGGCGATGCCGATCGTGTTGTGAGACAGCCTGTTGCGCTGGACGCGGTTGTCGTCGGAGCCCTCGACGAGCGAGATGCCGGCGGGATCGTTGCCGGTCACCGAGTTTTGCGCGATCATGTTGTTGTCGGAGGCGAACAGGAAGATGCCGTCCAGGCGGTTGCCGGACACGACGTTGCGCTCGACACGGTTGGCATCGGAGCCGTCGACGAGCGAGATCCCGCCGGATGCGTTGTCGGTCACGGTGAGACCTGTCAGCCGGCTGCTGCTCGCGCCGATCAAGACGATGCCGTTGGAAAACGAGGTGACGGTGCCGTTGATGATTCGTACGCGGTCGTGGCCGGCGCTGTCGTCGATTCCGGTCCCGCCGCCGGTGCCCGAGACGGTATGGCCGTTGAGGTCGAGGGTGATGCCGGCTGCGCCGATCACGAGGCCGTCGCCCTGACAGCCGACCAGGTCACGGTCGAGGCGGGTGTCGGTGGTGATGATCGCGCCGCAGCTCACGTGGCTTGCGATCGCCTGCTCTGCTGTGAATGCGAGCACCGCCGTCAGCAGCGCCGCGATGACGGCCAGCGGTGCGACGATGTCCCCAAGAGCGGGCTTGCCGACGAGGGTGGAGGTCGAGTGATTCATGCTTTCTCCGATCGTTGGTTGGCGCTTGCCACGCTAATCCCGGCGGGCCGTTGCGTCGTCGGCGCACGCGCTGATCTGCCATACGCCTGCAGGGCGATCTTGGTGGCGTGAGATCAGCCGCTATGGCGATGCGCCGCGGGCGGCCGGTGGTTACCGTCCGGCCATGAGGCTGCGCTCCCCGATACACGGCCGCACCGAGAACGTCGGTGACTGGTTGCTCGCTGCCGTCTTGGCGATATCAGCGCAGTACGAGGTCTGGGCCGCAGCCGGTCCGTTGGCGCAGCGGGTCGGGGGGGCCGTGTTGCTGCTGGCGGCGACCGTGCCGCTGGTCTGGCGCAGGAGCGCGCCGCTCGAGGTCGTCGTCACGATCGCCGCCGCACTGCTTGTGGGCGGCCTGCTGTTTGATGGCTACCAGGCGTCGTTTCAGGGGTTCCTGGCGAGCATCGTGGCGCTGTACACCGTTGCCGCCTACGGCGAGCGCCGCGACCGCATCATCGGAGCCGCGGCGGTCGCCGTCTCGCTCGCGGGCTTTCAGCTCGCGGAGGTGCTGCGCGGAAACGATGTCGGCGAGATGCCGGGCATCTGGCTTCCCTACCTCGTCGCTTTTGCGCTGGGGCGCGTGCGCGGCTGGCAGCTCGGCGAGTCCAAGCGACTGCGGCGGCGTGCCGAGGAGCTCGAGCGTGAGCGCGACGAGAAGGCACGGCTCGCTGTCGCCGAGGAGCGCGCGCGGATCGCGCGCGAGCTGCACGACATCATCTCTCATGCGATCAGCGTCATGATCGTCCAGGCGCGCGTGGGCCGACGCAGACTCGACGGTGAGACCGTGCCGCCACCACGCGAGTCGTTCGACACGATCGAGGACACCGGTCGCCAGGCACTGAGCGAGATGCGCCGGCTCGTGGGATTGCTGCGCACCGAAGAGCAGCAACCGGCCCTCGACGCACACCCGGGCCTTGGTCAGCTCGATGAGCTCGTCGCCCAGATCTCGGCTGCCGGCCTTCCGGTCGAGCTCTCGATCGACGGCGAGCCACGAGAGCTTCCGCCTGGCATCGATCTGTCGAGCTATCGCATCGTCCAGGAGGCGCTTACGAACGCCCTCAAGCACGCCGGTCCGGCCGCCGCGCAGGTAGTCATCGCCTACCGCGACGACGAGATCGACATCAAGGTCACCGACACCGGAGCAGGGCCCGGCGACGGCGGCGGCGGCGGGCACGGCCTCGCCGGCATGCACGAACGCGTCTCGCTGTACGGCGGGCAGATCGAGGCCGGCCCCCAGCGTGGTGGGGGCTTCACCGTCCGTGCTCGGCTGCCCCTGCGCTGGGCGCCGACATGAGCCTGCGCGTCCTACTCGTAGACGATCAGCGACTCGTGAGAGCCGGCTTTCGCGAGATCCTCACCGGCGAGGGCTTCACGATCGCCGGCGAGGCCGCCGACGGGCACGAGGCAGTCAAGCTCGCCGCCCGACTGCTTCCCGATGTCGTGCTGATGGACCTGCAGATGCCGGGCCTCAACGGGATCGAGGCCACGCGGCAGATCCTCTCGGGTCCTGAGCGACGCCCTCGCGTGCTCGTGCTGACGACCTTCGACCTAGACGAGTACGTCTACGAGGCGCTGCGCGCCGGCGCCAGCGGCTTTCTCCTCAAAGACGCGCCCGAAGACCAGCTGACCGCGGCGATCCGCGTCGTCGCCGACGGCGGATCGCTCTTCGCTCCCTCGGTGACCCGCCGGCTGATCGCGGAGTTCACCCAACGAGCACAGACGGCGGTGCCGCCGCCCGAACTTGCACAACTGACGCCGCGCGAACTCGAAGTGCTTCGCCTCATAGCCCGCGGACTGTCAAACCAGGAAATCGCCACAGAGCTCGTAGTCAGCGAGCACACCGCACGCACCCACGTCGGCCACATCCTCTCCAAGCTCAATCTGCGCGACCGCGTTCAAGCCGTCGTGCTCGCCTACACGACCGGCCTCGCACAGCCAAGCCACGGCGACAGCGCCCGCAACTCCCCGCGCCAATAGCGATAGGACTGGAGTTCCCCCCGCTTCGGTGGACAGGGGTTGATTAGGCGACCTGGATCGCTGTTGTGGCAGTGAAGGATCTGGTCGGTGGAATGGGAGCCGCGAAGCGGCGTCGATCGGTCTGCTCGGGCTCAGAGTGCTGTTCTCGTAGTCGGCGGGGGATCGTTGCCCGAGCGTGCTGTGGCGGCACTGGCGGTTGTAGAAGACTTCGATGTAGTCAAAGACTTCGGTGCGAAGCTCGGCCTTCGTCGGCCAGCTGCGGCGGTGGATGAGCTCCTTCTTGATCGTCGCGAGAAGCCCTCGGCGACGGCGTTATCGAAGCAGTCGCCCTTGCTACCCATCGGCTGCGCGATACCAGCAGCGCGCGCCTGTTCGCCAAAGGCCAGTGACACGAACTGGCTGCCCTGATCGGAATCCCAGATCAGCCCGCGCTCGGGCCGGCGCCGCGCCAGCGCCATCTGCAGCGCGTCTGTGACGAGCTCGACGCGCATGTGCTCAGCCATGCTCCCTCAGCCCACAGCGGCCGGTGGTCTGAGACGTAGTAGCGCGTGTAGGCCAGAAAGGGCGCGGGGCGGGTCGGGTTCCAGAGCTCCTGAACAGGGCGTTGTCGAAGTCAAACGGCGCGATGCGCTCGTTGAACTCCTTCGTCTCGCCGGGAAAGAAGGCGATCTGGTCGTAGTGATGATGGCCACCGAGGCTCGAGCCGCCGACCTCGCTCGGGTGCTGCGGTAGCACAAGCCCGCGCTTGGTCAGCGCGCGGTAGATCGGGTCGCCGGGCCCGATCGCGGGCAGCTTTGAAGTCGCCGAGCGCGATGATGTCGCTGGTGTAGGAGTGGCTGTCGTTGCGGCGCAGGTCGGCCCAGCGCGCGACGGCGTAGGCCTCGAGTGAGCGTCGGCCCATGTCATTGGGCCCATCGGAGCCGAAGAAGAGGTGCACGCTCGCCAATGTGAAGCGAAAGGAGCCGCTCTCAAAGGCCGCCAGGTAGGGGCTGCGGTCAAAGCCCTGGAAGGGCTGGTCGACTCCTTCGAGTCGTACGTGGCGCAGCTCACTGGGTGCGATCGAGAGGCGACCGACCAGCTCCAGCAGCTCCACCCGCTCCGCGTCGTAGACGAACGCCGTGCGCTCGTCGTTGCCGGCGGTGTCCGAGATCAGCAGGCGATAGCCGTCCGGGAGCAGCTCGCGGACGGCGTACAGGTCGGCGAGGTTGTCGGCGACCTCCTGAACGGCGATCAGATCGAACCACCCGAGCATCTCGGCGATCAGGCGGTGGTCCTTCTCGCGCCGCTTCTGGACACCGAAGTTCGCGATGTTCCAGGTGCACAGCAACAAACGGCCAGCGCCGCGGCGCGGGACGCGCGCAGCTGCTTGTGCTCTCCCAGCGCGGCGAGCTCGGCATCGAGGTCGTAGTCAAAGCTCGTTCGAGGCCTCGGGAACGGCGGCATAGCCGGGCCGATGATGACGCCTGCTGCGACAACGCGGGCCTTTCTCTTGCCCAGTCGCCGGACCGCCAGCGGATACGTACCGTTCGCGACCACAAGCAGCGTGTCGCCGCAACGCTCCCCGCTGCGTCGAAGAGTCCCCTAGGTCATGAACAGCCCGTTGAAAGGGGGCACCGGCGCAGCCGGCACCTGCCGCAGGAACATAACCGCGCGTTATCGAGCAGTGCCGTTCGCGCAGTCGGAGAGGCGAGGTCGACCATGGCAAGGCACGCATCAGTTCCGGTTGGCATCCGCTGCCGGGAGGGCT
The DNA here is from genome assembly GCA_030447875.1 of Thermoleophilaceae bacterium. GTDB lineage: Bacteria > Actinomycetota > Thermoleophilia > Solirubrobacterales > Thermoleophilaceae > JAUJOA01. Next base: position 18,948 of record JAUJOA010000011.1, on the reverse strand, counting down.
TGACCTCTACGCGGAGTACGCCGCGCCTGCGCTGGCAGCCGAGCTGAAGGTTGCGAGGCGATCTGCCAGCAGGTCTGGGACACCGTGAAGCTCTCCGCCGGCTTGCACGCCGGGGACTTCCCGCGCGCATATCTGGTTGCGGCAGCGACGCGGTCGTGTTCGAGTTGCTCGACGGCCGGGAGCTGTACGCGCAGTCGCACCTGGGTCGGCTGTCGCCGGCGACCTGATCGCAGGCAGCGCGCTTCCAGTGGGATCGAAGACCTCACCTACAGCGGTCGCCCGCAGCGCACCCCGGACACCGTCGCGGTCGCCAGGCCGACGGCACTTCCGGCGTGGTACGGCTACGAGCTACGCCTCGTGCGCATCGACGTGGCGCCTGGATGCCAACGAACTTTCGCTTCGAGGATGGCTGGCCCGAAGGAGTCAAGCCGACGATGCGGCGTCCAACACACGGCGTCGCCACGTCGCTCGAGCCGCGCAGCCGGTGGAGGTCGCGAATCTCAAGGCCCTGCGTCGTTTCAGCGACCGCTGGTACGCCGAGGCGCTCGACGCCGGCCTCTCATGCGAGCAGCACGAAGCGCTCTATGGCCTACCGCGCTGGCGCGGCTGGGCTGACACGGAGATACCGCGCCCGTCTCGCGCCGCCTCAGGCCTGCGCGCCCGCGTGGTGGTCGAACGAGGACGTCCCGAGGCAATAGGTTGTTCGGTGCGGCGCATGCCGAGCGCGCCAGGGCTACGCAACAGTTCGCTCACCCGCGTGCGGCCAGTCTTTCAGCGCCGCGCGAGGCACCCGGCAGCTTGCAAACGCACGACGTGGCGCCAGGGCCGAAGAGTCCCTGGTGGTCGGGTTACGCGGCGTGCGACTCGAGACCAGCGAGCCGCTCCGGCACGCCGATCCTCACGCCCAGCTTCGCGAGGGCGGCGATTAGATCGAGATACTCTCGCGCCGCACAACCGCGTAGGCGCTCTCGTCGTCAGTCTCTTCCGCGATGATCGAGGCGTGATACTTGGCGTACCAGGTCGCCGCCACCCGAAGGGCGTCGAGCTCCCGAGAGGCGAGGCCGAGGGAACGATCGGCGGATTCCACGAAGGGAACCGTAGCCGCGCCATCGGTCACCAAGGTGGGCACCTGAACGACAGTTCGGCATGACCCCGGAAACAGCGGATAAAAGGCTCCTAGAGACGATCCGGGGCGTGCTCGATCGGCAGATTGGCCGCTATCGCGAGATCAACGGCGCCCGCAGCTTTGGCGACTACCTCGCCCGGGACGTGCCGCGGGAGGACGAAGAGCTTCTCACGGAGCCGGTCCTCGCGGATCTGCTGGAGCGCGTGTTCGGCTTCCCAGCGGACGCCTACTTCCCGCAGTTGAGTCGCAGCGGCCTAAAGCCTGACTTCACGCCGGTGGACCTCGTAGCTCATCGCTTCGTGCTCGACGCCAAGAGCTCAAAGCAGGAGCTCGCCGAGCACGAACCGCAGATTCGGCGCTACATCGACCAACGTCAGCTCGACTACGGCGTCCTATTCAACCTCAGGGAGCTGCGCGTCTACCGCCGTGGCTCGCGGGGACACGAGCGCGATCTGTCGATCCGACTGCTGCCGCTGTGGCACATGGCTCGTGGGGAGGCGCTGCCTGACCAGACGGAGCTCAGCCGCCTGCGGCGGGTCGTCGCGATGTTCTCTCATCGGACGCTCGACCTCGAGGCCAAGATGCAGCTCATCCGCAAGGCGCCATCGTGGGCACAGCGCGACGAGGACGTGGAGATCGACCTCGAGTTCCTAGTGGACCGCCTGAAGGAGCTCTCGCGGGTACTCGCCGAGGATGCCGCCGCCCAGTACGGGGTTCTCTCGGCGGAGCTGGCTCTCAATCCGGGCCGCGAGCGCGCACTCCTCCGCGAGCTCGAGCTGATCGCCCTCGACATCTCGCCGGGGCTCGACCTCGCCGGCCTCCCCGGCAGCGTCGAGGGCTACCGGCTGGCGGACGGCGTGGCCGGCCGGGCATGGCGACAGTACCTCCTCCGCGTTTCACAGCTCGCACTTACCCGCATCCTGCTCTATCGCTCCTGGGAGGACGTCGACTTCGCGCCGAGCTGCCTGTACGACGGTGGCTTCGGACAGGTCTACGACCGCGTAGGGCAAAGTCTCGAGGAGCTCCTGAGCCAGGCGTTCGCGAACGGCGTGGAGCGCTACCAATGGCTCTACGGCGGTGACAACAACTACAACTGGTACCGCCCGCGCGACGAGGCGCTGGTGGACGTGCTGTACGCCCTTGTGCCCGTACCGCTTGGAAAGCTCGACGCGGACGTCCTCGGCGGGCTCTACGTCTCCTACGTCGACGAGATCGACCGCGATCGACTCGGCCAGTTCTACACCCCGCGTGCGGTCGTGCGCTTCATGCTTGACCGTGCGGGCTTCGACGGGCCGGACGGCGTCTTCCGGATTGAGGGGAACGAGCGCAAGCCCCGCCGGGTGCTCGACTTCGCGACCGGCTCGGGAGGCTTTCTCGTCGAGGGCGCCCGCCGGGTGATCGACCGGAGCGGGATCGACAAAGAAGACCCGCGCGATCTTCAGGATGCGCTCGCGGCGATCGCGCGCGGCTTCCATGGCTGTGAGATCAGCCCCTTCCCGTACTACCTAACGGAGGTGAACCTCCTGCTTCAGGTCTCGCGTCTCCTTGGGGCGATGAGGCTCACGGGACAGCGGCGTCCTAGGTTTGTGCTCGGGGTGCTCCACGCCGACACGCTCGCGTCGAGGCGCGGACCGGACGAGAGCATCGAGGGCCTCGATCCTGAGAGCCGCCTCGACCGAGCCGAGCTCTTCGAGGACGAGCGCTTCGGCCTCGTCCCGCTCGACGGACAGAAGCGGACGTTCTTCAAGGAGGTTCGGGAGGACGAGACCTTCGATCTCGTCGTCGGCAATCCGCCCTATGTCTTCGAGTCGGGCAACAAGGTGCTGTTCGACCGCCTGCGCGCGCTTCCCGGATGGAAAGGCGTCTACAAGGGAAAGAGCGACTACCTCTACTACTTCCTGAAGCTCGCCGCCGAGAAGGTCGCGCTGGGCGGGCGCCTGTGCGTCATCACCCCAGCTGGATGGATGAACGCCGGCAATGCCGACTGGCTGCGTGCGGAGCTACGCGACACGCTTCGGCTCGACGAGCTGTTTCTCTTCGGCTCCTACCGCCTGTTCGCACCTGGGGAACGAGGCGGCCGCGCACCGACGCCCACCGTCGAAAGCGCCATCCTGCTCGCCACCAGGGCGAGCGTGCCCGCAAGGCATGAGCTGCGGATTGTCGCGCTCGAGGACGAGGACGCGGCGGCCAGGGCGCTGACGGGTCTGCCTGACGCCAAGCTGCCTGACCGCGATGCCCTGCTCACTGAGATGGCGAGGCGGATGTCCGGCCGCGCTGGCAGATCGAAAGGCATCCACGTGCATCGCCTGCGCCAAGCGGACCTGCCGCCGACGGACCCGTGGCCGATCAAACACGGAGCGCGTGACGTCGCGCGCCAGGTGGTGGCCCACCTGGACAGCGCGCTCGCCGACCCTGAGGCGCCGGTTGAGCCGCTCGCCGAGCGCTGGAACATCTTTCAAGGGATCCAGTCAGGCGCCGACGCCTACACCGCGAGAATCCAGAAGCGCCTCCCGGCCGAGGTCAAGCGGCGCCTGGAGGCGGCCGGTGCCCAAACGGGCGACCCGATCCTCGAGCTGCCGCCCGGAGCAGAGCAGGAAAGCCCTTGGAAGGAGCATCCGGAGGTCCTGGCTCGCAGCCCGGAGTCGCGCGCGCTGCTCTACGCGGCGATCGATGATGACGACTACGCGAGCATCGTGTGGCTTGCCCGCAATGACGACCATCCTGGACCGGTCGTCGCGGCGCTCGAGCCCTGGCGCGAGGTCCTTGCATCCCGCGCCGAGATCGCGCGCAACCCGAAGAGGAAGTGGTATGAGACGGCGTGGCCGCGTGACAAGGAGCAACTCCGGGCCCCGAAGGTGATCGCCCTCTACCGCACGGATCGCGGACGCTTCGCCCTCGATGAGGCCGGCGAGTGGCAACCATCGATCAAGACCACCATCTGCACCGCGAAGCACGAAGGGCTCTCCGTCGCCTACCTCTGCGGTCTCTTAAATTCCGAGCTGCTCGACCTTTGGTACGCGGTGCGGGGAAAGACGCCGTGGCATGTGCGGCGCAACTACGAGCCGAAGCCAATGGCTCGCATCCCCTACCGCCATGCCGATCCCCGTTCCGCTAGCGGCGATCGCCTCATTGCCCTGAGCAGGGCTCTCGGCGACGGTGATGCCGAGACGGCTGCGCGGCTGGCGGCTGAGATGGGCGCATGGTTAGACGACGATCCCTCCTCGGACGCAGACGTCGCGACAGGGCTTGAGCACATCGTCCGCGCCATCGCTGAGAACCGGCGCGCACTCCTGCCACACCGTCCCTACGTGCGCAACCTGGGTCGGATCGTCAAGGATCCGTGGCGGACAGGGCCCGTGGAAGTGGTCCGTCGAGCGCTGATGGCCGCGCTGGAACCCTCGGAGGTCGTATCCGTCCGGCTCGACCAGAAGCTTGACTTCACCGCCGTGGGCGACGGTCCCCTCGGAGGGGCCTCACTGGTGGGCGGAGCGCTCGTCTTTAGCCGCGGGCGCCGGGAGACGGCGAGAGTCGAAGGCCCACCCGAGCGACTGGAGCTGCTGCTGGACCCGCTCGCGGCCGATCCAAAGCTCCTCCGCGCAGACGTCGAGGCGCTACTACTTCCCCGGGACCTCGACGCGTTCGCCGAACGCCTACGTCAAGAGAAGCGCTCTGTCGAGGAGCTGCTTCGCAGCGGGCGCGCGCTGGTCGAGGCGGCGGAACGCCTTGTCTGCCGGCTTTACGGAGTTCCTCGGTCGCTCGAGGACGCCGTCATCGAGCACGCGGTTGCTCGTGCGGCTGCCACACAGCCTGCCGTCGAGTAAGCCCGCGGGAGCGGCTTCAACGATCTCATAGGCCGTCCTCGACAGCCCTGACTCCCATTACCCCGCCGGCGAGCGCAGCACTGGTTGCGTGAAGCAAAAACACGTACGCGAGGGCCCACATTTCCCCCCTGATCGCGCGCTCGATCAGCGCTTCAAACCATGTGACCGGGACAGCTCGCGGTTGCCACGCTTGTCCTACGCGAAGGGTCGAAGGCAGCCACACCGCAGCGGCGACCGTGGTCGTCTTGCCGGCGTCTCGGAGTTTGTACGTGGCGCCGAGGCGGCTAGTACCTTGCCGGGTCATGGCGGATGTCGACCTGCATGCCGATCGGATCTACCAGCTCCAAGATGCCCTGACGGAGGCAGCAAGGGCCACCGAGGTGGGCGTTCAGCGATTCGTCGAGCCGGCGAGCGGCACACTCCGGATGGCGCTCAGCCGACGGCCACACCTCATCTTCGGGCGGCGCGGGTCAGGCAAGACGAGCCTCTTGCGGAAGGCCATCGCGGAGCACAACCTCGACCGGCGCCCGAGCGCGTTCGTAGATCTCGAGCCGTTCAAGGGCCACACCTACCCCGACGTGCTGATCAGTGTGCTCATCGAGTTTTTCAGGAGTCTCAAGCTGTGGCTAGATGAGGCCGCCGTGGCGCGCAAAAACCAGACGAAGGTCTGGAGGCGCTGGATCTCCACACCTCGGAAGGGGCCGCTCGCGCGCGGAACGGCGCAGGCGATAAGCGCCGAGATCGACGGTGTCCTGGCCGACCTCGAGCTGCTGCTATACGCGCAGGACGACGCGGAGATTGAGCGCAGGTCGCAGATGTCCGTCAAGGAGGCCGTCGAGGCTAAGGCCTCGGCTTCCGTCCCCGCGCCGGGTAGTCCTGGAATTTCGGCTAGCGCGTCGGTCGAGCAAGGGCAGACGGAGGAGATGCTGGAGAAGCTCCGCCGGTCGAAGGCCAATTATCTCCACAGAAAGATTCTGGAATACCAGCGCCTCTTGAAGCGGGTCGTCGACCTGGCTGAGGCGGACGGCCTGCTGATCCTCGACGACCTCTACTACATCAGGCGCTCAGATCAACCGCTCGTTGTGGACTACTTCCATCGACTCACTAAGAACCAGGGCCTGTGGTTGAAGATAGGCACGATCCGCCACCGGTCGAACTGGTACATGCGCGGCGACCCGGCCGTTGGCGCCAAGCTCGGGGACGACGCCGACGAGATCAACCTCGACATCACGCTCGAGAAGTACCGAACCGCCAAGACATTCCTCAACAAGATCCTTACGGAGATCGCCGCCGGACCCGGGCTCCAGCCCAGCGAATTCCTGACCGACGGCGCCGTCGACCGGCTCGTTCTCGCGTCCGGCGGCGTCGCCCGTGACTTTCTTTCGATCTCCAACAAGGCAATAAGCGTCGCCCGGGAACGCGGCGAAACGTTTAGAGGGACGAAGGTCAACACGGAAGATGTCAATCAGGCGTGCGGCGAGCACGAGGGGACCAAGAGGGAAGAGCTCTCAAACGACGCTGGGAGCGACCAAGCGAGGCTTATCGAGGAGTTCGAGCGCGTACGCACCTTCTGTCTCGATGAGAAGAAGGTGAACTGCTTCCTCGTCGAGAAGGACTTGGCGACCGAGGGCTACCGGCAGATCCAAGAGCTCGTCGATCTTAGGCTTCTTCACTTGGTGCAGTCGCGTGTGACGGTCCGCGATCGCCGAGGCAAGATCTACGAGGCCTACCTGCTCGATCTGAGCCAGTACACCGGCGAGCGGAAGAAGCGCGACATGTCGATGATCGACTTCTGGAAGACGGGGGCAGAAGACGAACTGCGCCGGACAGCGCTGATCTACGAGCCGTCGTCGTCGCAATAACTTCCCGCACCCACCACGCTCTGCCGCTTGGCGAAACCCGGCAGGCGCGCTGGAACGGTGCGAGGGGCTGGACGAAACAGCAGGCGCTACAGCAGGTCGCCGCAGGGCACCGGCCATTACCTGGCGAGCCACCGCTCGACGACAGGATCGACAGGAGCCGATCGTGGGGCTCGCTAGATGTCTCCCTGCAATAAGGGCCACCGTACGTGCTGGACGAGGCACGCCCTTGTCAGGCGCCTTAAGCCCGCTCGTGGGTCAAATGCCGCCTGACCCGCGACTCGGGCGTCTAATACGCCTACTCACGCCCAGAGTTTTCTCCCCGCCCTGCGCTCTGCGCTGCGGAAGCGGTGAGCGCAGTACCCCGTGGAAAGGCCGTTCTACGGACCATCTCCGCCAGTCGGGGTCACACTGCCAGCCGATCGGCAGGTGCTCGATGACAAGCGCTGCGCCGATCCCGGGCGCTCAAATCGAAGGGCGATGGTGCCTCGAGGCCCCCAACAACGCGACTGACGGCACGACCGCTTCGTCGCCAAAGGAGTTACGTCGTAGGCGGGAGCAGCGGCGGGGTACCCCCGCCGCTGAGGAGGTAGCCCAGGCCGTCGACCGTCATCCTGACGATGTCCTGCACAACTTCTGGGGGCAGAATCCCCTGGACGAACGCCCCTAGTAGCGCGGCGCCGACCCAGAGCGCCCAGTCCTTCCGACCCATACGACCGGCGGCCGCTGCGAGGTCGTCCAGCTTCGCTTCTAGGTGCGGAATCTGCGCCTCGGAGAGCGTGTACGTCGTGCTCACGTGCTCCTTGATCTGTCGGAGCTGCTCAGCGATCTCCGCTCGCTCCTCCGACGTGAAGGGCGTGTTCCCGACCGCCTCGTAGCGAGTGCCCGTCAGGATCTCCCGCTCGCGTTGGAGCTCTGCCAAGAGGTCGGGCGTATCGACGTCCCGCTGGACGTCCCGGGCCCACCGCTCGACCCGTTCTTCTACGGTCGGCCAGATGAGGGCTTCGAGTTGCTGGGGCGCACCCTCCCCGACGACCGTCGTGGTCGTGTGGCGGCCGAACGTACCCTCGACTACGAAAGAGGAACCGGACGGGGCGTGGGTGATGCAGCACCCGCCGTCGTCGTCGAAATCGAAAGTGCACTCCCTCGGCGCGAGCCCACCCTTCTCGACTGCCTTGATGATCGGGTTCCTGAAAGTCTTCTCCAGCCGCACGACGCAAGCGTACTTGCGGGGGCGGGACGCCCAGCGACCCTAGCGCGAAGCGGTCACGATCACGGAGGCGGGCAACACGACTCCTTCGGCCACGTAGCGGTCGTGCCGCCCTCGCGGACCCGGAGTTTCAGCGTGAGCGATCGCCCGGAACCGCGCGGTGCGTGGCTTGGACAACGGCGCTCAGCGCGGGCCGATGATCCGTGCGAGCACCGCGGAGTAGTCGCGCTCCCCCCAGCCGGCCGCCTCCGCCTCGGCAAACCAGTCGCGTGCGCCACTGGCAAGCGGGAGCTCCAAGCTCGCGGCTGTGGCGGCCGCGGCGACGAGATCCGCGTCCTTTCGTGCGAGCGCGAGCGCGAAGCGCAGCGGGTACTCGCCCGACTCGACGGCCCGGCGGCGGCGTTCGGTCTGTCCGGCGAGCGGGGTCCCGTCTAAGACATCCCATGTCGCCTCGCGCGAGAGTCCGAGACCGTTGGCGAGCGCGAGTGCCTCGCCGAGCAAGCCGAGCGTGCCGAGTAGCGTCAAGTTGGCGACCAACTTGGCGGCCGCGCCCGCCCCGAGCGGGCCGACGTGGACCGGGGAGCCGAGTTCTGCCAGCAGCGGCCGGACCCGCTCAAAGAGCGCCTCGTCGCCGCCGACGAAGATCTGCAGGGTCCCGGCCTCGGCCTCCGAGAGGCTGCCGAGCACCGGGGCGTCGAGCAGGTCAGCCTCGGGCGGCAGCCGCGCTCGCAGCTCGGTCACAGCTGCGGGTCCAACCGTCGACATCTCGACAACCGTCCTCGCTTGGTAAGCGATCCCCTCCAGGTCCCTCGCTGACCGCCTCGAGCGCAGCTTGGTCGGCCACCATCGTGATGACGATCTCGGCGCGGCGCGCCGCCTCGGCAGGCGTCGGCGCCCTCGCCGCGCCCGCGTCGGCTAGTGGCGTCGCCTTCGACGAGGTCCGGTTCCACACCGTCAGCTCATGGCCGGCATCGAGCAGCCGACGCGCCATCCGACCGCCCATCGCACCCACGCCGATGAAGGCCACCCGCGTCATGGGCTCATGATGCCCGCGCCCTCGTCGGGCTACGCACGACGCGGCGCCAAAAGCGGCGCCGCAGCATGCCCCTTGCCCACCAAGCAGTCGCGGGCGGCGCCCGAGGGTGAGCGTGACGCCGGCATGTCCAAGAAGGACCCCTTCGGACGTGTGGTCCGCAGCGCTCCTCCTTGGCGATGCGGCGAGGGTAACAAGCGGTGCCTGAGCGCCCCAAATGGCCGTACCCCTTACGAACCCCGTCGTTCACTGCTGTATTTCCAGGGTGTCGACGCTGATTGCAGAGCGCTAGCGCTGCTGCGAACCCCCACTGGAAAGGGAGTTCCAAGAGGGGTGTTCCGTCCGGTTCGGGTGAGACCATCTGGCCATGCAGGAGAGAACCGAGATCGCCCCGGTCGTCGACCTGGCGCGCGCGCGAATTGAGCGCCTCGGGCGGAGGAGCTGCGAACGCTCGGCGCCGCCACCGGCCACCAGCTGCCGATCGAGCTCGCGCAGCGGGTCGAGCGGCTGCGCGGCCGAGCGGCTCGTGCTAGCCGCCGGCGAGCTGCCGTCGGTGGCGTGAAGCTCGCGGCGATCGGCATTGGTGATGTGGTGCTGATCAGCAAGGGCGGTCGGCGCTTCCACGCGCGGGTGCTCGAGGTCTCGCGCGGGACGGTGCGCTTCGAGCCGATCGAGCGCGGGATCTCCTACCGCCACGCGAGCGCGCGCGAGCTGGTCGATCACTGGCGCCACGCGCGCCGGCGCCGCCAGCCGGGCGAGCCCGAAGCGCAGGAGGCACCGCCCCCGCTGCCGCCAAAGGAGCAGCTCTCGCTCGTCGGGAACCTCGCCGCCCGTTCCGGCGACCCGCGGTGAGGCGAGTCCCGGCGGTGCCGGCCGGCGCCGAGGGCGCGGAGCTCGAGCGGGCAGACGGGCCGCGGCCGTCGGCCGCGCGGTTGCCCGACGAGCTCGGGGCGGCCGCCGCGCGCGCCGAGCTCTCGCTCAGGAAGAGCGAGCAGACGAAGGCGACCTATCTCTCGAGCTACCGCCGCTTCGCGGCGTGGCTCGCCGAGTACAGCGGCGAGGCCCCCGCCGCGGGCGCTGACCGCCGACGCCGTCGCCGCCTACATCACGGACCTCGAGGGCGAGAAGGCCCCGGCGACCGTCAAGAAGGAGCGCTCTGCGATCAACCGGCTGGCGCGCTACCTGCACACGCTCGGGGCGATCGACGCGACCGAGATCCTGATGATCGAGGGCAGCCGCTGCGACGGACGGCCCCGAAGGCGCGAGGCGCTCAGCAGCGAGCGCTGGGAACAGGTCAAGGACGCCGCGCGGGCACGCACGACGGCAGACCCGCGCAGGCGCGGCTCGCAGACGGCGGCCGCGCGCGCGCTGATCCTCGTCCTCGGCGAGATGGGGCTGCGCTCCGAGGAGACCCGCAGCGCCCGGCTGGAGGGGATCGCGCCCCGCCGCGCCGGCGCGAGCCGCCCGTGGCTGCACGTCCACGGCAAGGGCGACAAGCAGCGCGGGCTGCCGCTGCCGAGCACCGTCGCCGCGGCGATCGCTGCCTGGCTCGAGCTGCGCGACCGCGTCGAGCGGCTCGCCAACGACCCGCTGCTGTTCCCACGGCTTGGCCGCCAGCGCCGCGACGGCTCCTTCCCCGACGCCGGCGGGCGCCTCTCCGGGCGCGCGCTCGGCGAGATCGTCAAGCCCGTCATGGCCGCCGCCGGCGTCCCGGCCGAGCTGTGCCACCCCCACGTCCTGCGCCACACCTACGGCACGCTCTTCATGACGCGCCCAGACGCAAAACTCCAGCAGCTGCAGATGCTGATGGGCCACGCCGACATCTCCACCACCGCCGGCTACCTCCACCAGCGCGAGGAGGACCTCGAGGCCGCCGTCGACGGACCATTGCCGCCGCGACCCCTGCTCGCCGCCGACACAAGCCGGCGCAACGCGCGCAACGCGCGCCGCGCAGCATAGGCGCATCCTCGGAAACGCCGGCCGTTAGCGCCCGCAGGGAATAGCGGCCGAGCGGCTGATGACGTGGCGGTGCGCCCTCACCGCCGGCGGCTGGTCGCCGGCTCAGGTGTCGCTAGGGTGCGGGCGTCACCACTGTCCGTGGCGGGCTTGCGCAGCCTGATCCGCTGTCCCGGCTGCAACAGCTTTTCGCGCCGGATCGCCTGGTTGAGCTCAAACAGCCGATACAGAGGCAGGTCGTACTTTGCGGCGATCCCGGACAGCGTGTCGCCGGACTTCACGACGTGGTAGCGGGGTACCGGAGCGCGGCGCCGACGCCCTCTTGCGAGGCGGAGGCGCCGATTCTTTGAGTCGCAGCCGCTTGCCCGGGGCGAGCGCGAGCGGATCGACGTCGCGGTTCAGCGCCATCAGCCGCTCGACGGGATCCCGGTCCGCTGCGCTATCGCGGACAGCGTGTCGTCGCCCCTGACGACGTAGTACGGAGCATCCGTCTTCGGCTCGGGGGGCCCCGGCGTCGGCAGCGTAAGGATTCGGATACCGAGCACCAAGAGCACCGCGAACGTGATCGCAACCGCGCCGAGGGCTAGGTAGCCGAGGAACTGCCATTCAGACATCGCCTCTCGCGATCATACGCCGAGCGAACTGGCCTTCCCGGCGGTTGGCAGGCACGACATGGGTGTTCCGCGGCTAGCCCGGACACGTGAGCGTGCAGAGGACCCCGCGCTCGATTCGCCGCCGTGCCTCGACCGTCGCGACATAGCCGAGCGCGCCGCGGCGCTCCACTCCTTGCCAAGCTGCCGCAGCGCCTCGCTCGTGAGGTCGTGTTCGACAAGCGTGCCTCTGGGCTCTCCGATCCCATCGAAGAGGCGGCACCCCTGCCAACCGCGACAAACACTAAGCGATGCGCTATGCGCGGTTGCTAGCGCGACCGTGTCTTGCGGCTGCTCGGGATAGCGCCGACCGCGCTCGGCGTAGCCGTTGTGCGCTTGTGCCTTCAGCTCGCGGCCCACACGGTGGTCGACGCCAACGCGAGCGTCGCCAGGCCGCCGGCGGCCACGACGAGGGCGGCCTCGGTTGGAGACCAGCGGGCTGCGGCCTCGTCTCCCGCGCGCGGCACGCGTTGCGCCTCGTCGGCGATCCACGCGAGCACGGCCCCGAGGAGCGGGCCCGGTCGCTTGCGCACCGCGGCCAAGCGGCGCCCGAGCGCTCGCGCCGACTCGCCGTAGTTGCCCACACCGGCCGATGCGCCCAGCACGCGCGCCGCGAGGCGAGCGTGGGCAGGCGCCGAAGCCGGCGCACGGCGCGCCGCGGAGATTGCCCGCAGCCCCTCGGCGCCAGCCGCCGATCGCAGCCATACCGCGGTCAGGACGAGCAGGGCCACGCGCGACGCGCGCCGGAGGGCCAGCTCCGCGCCGAGCCCTCCGACGAACCCGAACGCGAGCGTCGAGAGGGCCAGCAGGGCCGCCAGCGCGAGGCCCCCGGTCAAGCTGCGCGCGCCGGCGCGCACGATCAGCCATGCGGCCAGCAGCCAGGCGGCGACGAGCGCGGCACGGCGGGCTGCGTCGTGGCGAGCGTGATCGCGATCGCGACGAGGCCCGTGCCGACGACCGCGCGCGGGTCGGCCAGGCCCGAGCGCTCCGGCACCGGTGCAGGCCGCTCGCCGAACTCGACGCCTTCGTCGGGCCAGCGGTGAAGGCCTCGTCCTGAGGACCCATGCCTGGATCAGCCCGGCGACGAGCGACCAGACGAGCAGGAACGCCGTGGTCATGACGAGCGGCGCGGCGTCGCCCGACGGCAGGAACGTGAGCGTCTCACGGATCGCCTCGTAGGTGCCGGCGTAGGCGTCGAGGCCGACCAGCACGAGCACGTAGAAGGCGCTCGTGGCGATGTAGTAGGCGAAGCGGATGGCGGCGCCCGTGAGCGCCAGCGCCACGAGCGCTGCCCCGCGCCGCTCCAGCGAGCCAAGCGCCGGCGCGCTCGCGGCGTGCAGGACGGGGATCCCCATCCGCGCCGGGCCCATGACCGCCATTGTCTCGATGAGGCTCGCGCCCGCGGCGCGTAGCCGGCGCGCGTGCCGAGGCGCTGCGCCGCGCGCGCCAGCGGAACTCCCCCCGCCAGCGCGACGACGAAGCCGCCGGGCACCGCTCGTGCGGCGAGGAAGGTTAACGCCGCCACGTTCGCCAGACCGGCGAGGGTCCGCTCGCGCTCGTCGCTCAAAGAAGCTGCGCGCGTGATCGAGGTCTGCTCGGATTGCGCGTCCTGCCGGGCGACGTTCACGCGCGAGCAACGCCGAGGATTCGCGGCGTCGCGGGCGCGACGAGCGGCGTCGGCCGGAAGTCAAAGCGCCGGCATTCCTCGATGACGAACCCGGCCTGTTGGATCGCCGCGAGCGTGTCGCGCGCCGGGTGACATCCGCCGCTACGCTCATCACCGCCGCTACGAGCGGCCAGAGCGTGGCGTCGGCCACGCGCTGGAAAACGCGCGAACGCTGGCCGCTGCGAGACGACGTGCTCATAGAAGCGCAGCTCACCATCCGGTCGCAACACGCGCCTCAGCTCGGCCAGCGAGACCGCCTGATCGGGCACCGTGCAGAGCACAAGCGAAGCTACCGCCCCATCGCAGGACCCATCGTCGATCGGCAGCGCATCGGCGACGCCGTCGACGACGCGCACAGGCACGCTAGCCGCGGCCGCGGCCTCATTTTGCCTTCTGGCGTAGGAAGGCTCGGGCTCGACGGCGACGACCTCGGTCACGCTCGCCGGGTAGTGCTCGAAGTTGAGGCCGTTTCCGGCGCCGACCTCGACGACGCGACCGCTGAGGTCCGCCAGCGTCTCGCGTCGAAACTGGCGCTGGCCCGCCATCTCCTCGCGCCGGCTGAGCCAGTGAAAGAGGCGCGCGCGAAGAGCAGGTGGTGGACCAGGGCGCTCACCGCAGCGCGGCCTGGATGGCGTCCTCGAAGGCGCGAACCCCGAAGGAGCCCTCGAGTCGTGCGCCACGCGCCCTGAGCGGTCGACGGTGAATAGCCATGGCTCGGTTCGAAGGTTGAAGGCGCGCAGCCTTGCGAAGCCCCTTGGCGACTTCGTTGTCCTTATAGACCTCTTGATGGATGAAGGTCATCTTCTCGCCGTACCGTGAATGCATCTGCGCGCGATATCGACGACCGGTCCGCAGACCCTCGACTGACACAGCTGTGGTGTCGCGAAGAGCAGCGCCACGGGCTGCTTGCCAAGGACATCATCGAAGCTCTTCTCGTGCAGCTCTGGGGCGGGCGGGACGCGCGTGTCGATCGATTCGATGTCGCCGCGAGCGCTCGCGACGGTGTCGGTCTCGATTGCGGGCGGGCGCTCCCCGACGGCCGGGATCGCCGTATCGCGCTTCACCGCGATCTGGGTGGTGGCGCCGAGGAGGCGCGATCCGTCTTGCTGACGACCAGGACGGCGTAGCTGCCCGCACGCTTCAGGGGCACCTTCGCGGCGTAGATGGCGGCGATCGGATCGGTCTCGGAGGCGGCCGTCTGGCTGCGGTAGGCGGGCTTTGTGACGAGCGGGTCCGCGGGCGCGAAGGGCCCTTGCGCCTTGGCTTGCGGCGACGGGGCGACGTAGACGCCGGTCTTCGCGTACACGAACGCCTTCTCGGCGTCGATGACCCCGAACGCGAGGCGGTTCCTTCCGGGAACGAAGACCGACGTAGCGAGCCCGACCTCGGTCCCCGCTGCCGCGGTCGTGTCGGCCATCTCCTGCAGTGTGCGTCCCCTTGTTGCGGGAAAGTCGGCGGCGCTCACGTTCTGGGCGCGCCTCAGCTCGCGCGCGAAGGTGCTTTGCGAGGTGCCCTTCGGCGCCTTCGCGCTCCCGTCGCCGTCACCGCCGCCACAGCCGGCGGCGATCGCGGTCGCCGCCAAGACGAGCGCGGCGCCGGCGCGGGGGCCCACGCGGCCCGTCACTGGGATCTCTCGACGGGACGCCGCCACCTCACGGAGAACCGCCGCAGATTGCGCTCGAAGCTCACGGGCCTGCGCGCACGCTCCAGCTGGCACCGCCGTCGGTCGAGCGCATGATCTTGCCATCGGCGAGAGCGGCGTAGAGCTCCTTTTCGTGGCTTGCGAACGCCACGGGCTGGCCGCCGATCGGTCCGAGCGCTTTGAAGCTCTTGCCCGCGTCGGCGCTGCGTGCGACCCGCCCCTGCGCGTCCGCCACGAAGAGCGTTTTGGGCGCCGGCCACGCCAGCAGCCCAGCGATCTCCTCGTCGAGCGGGCGCCAGCTCTCGCCGGCATCCGGCGAGAGCAAGAGCCCGCGCTCGGTGGCGGCGATGATGCGCCGGCTGTCGGTCGGGTCGATCGCGAGGTCGACGATCGCCGCCGGCGGGGTGTGCTCACGCCACTCTCGCCCTCCGTCGGTCGAGGCCATCAGCTTGCCGGTGAGGCTGTTGAAGCCGTAGACCCGGCGCCCGGCTGAGCGCAGGACGTGGAAGTCGGCCTCTCCTAGTAGCGAGACGTTCTTCCAGCTCCTGCCGCGGTCGCGGGACTCGATCAGGCCGAGGCTCGGCGGTTGGTCCTGGCTCGGGTCAGGATGACCCGAGCCGATGAAGTGGCGCGGCCCGACGACGGAGAAACCCATGATGTCCTGGCGGCTCTCGCTCGCGCGCTCGAGCTTCGACTGTCCTTTAGCGGCCTGAAAGAGCCCGTAGTGCGTCGCCACGTAGAGCGTCTCGGAGCCCGGTTCGACGCCGAGTCCGTGGATGTGCTCGAGCTCAGCGCTCCCGTCAGCGGCCGACTGAGCCCCGCCGCCGCCTCGCTCAGCGTCCACCGTTGCGTCATCGCCGCCACAGGCGGCGAGCGTCACTGCGAGCATCAGCAGCACAGCGAAGGGCACGAGTCGAGCGATGCGCATGCACGCCAGGGTAGCTACTACGGAGCCTAGTAGCAGGAAGGGCTATGAGCAGAAGCCTGCCGGCCCCCGCTGGGGGTCAGATCGGCGCTTCGAGCTCCTCAAGCCTGCCGGCTTTCGCGGACCAAGGGAATCGGGGAACCGCCGGGCTCATCTCGAGTTCGCGCGCCGTCCCCGCCGGCAGTGCATAAGCGCCGGCGTACTACTGTGGATAGTGGATGCTCCCCCGCGTGCTCCTGCCGACCCGCCGAGTGCTGAGACTTCGTCTACTCGCCGCACTGGGCGCTGGCTGGGCTATCTGCCTGCTGCTCGCTCCCCCTGCGCTCGGACACGCCGCCTTCGTTGGCTCTCAGCCCGAGCCCGGCGTGCGGCTGGAGCGCGCACCGAAGCGGATCGTTTTGACGTTCACCGAGCCGCTCAACCGGGCGCTCAGCCGCGCGAGCCTCCTGTCGCCCGAGGGAAACAAGGTGAGACTCGTAGCAAAGGGCGCTTCGGAGCGCCGGCTCGTCCTCAGGCCACCGGCTCGGCTAGACGGCGGCGCCTACCGGGTGCGCTGGCACACGGTCTCGACGGAGGACGGCCATGCTCTGGAGGGTTTGTTCTCCTTCGGTTTGCGCGCGCGCGCCGCCGGCGGCGAGCATGTGCTCGAGCAGAGCCCGCTCGCGCGTGGCGGTTGGCTGCGCGTGACGCTGCGGGCGCTCTTCTATGTCGCGGTGCTGTTGTTCGCGGCCGGGCTTCTCGTCCCGCTGCTCGTGGCCGCGGGAGGCGGCTCGTGGCTCGCGCCCGCCGCGTTGGAGGGAGACTCGGTGCTCGACGCCGTGGCTATGCGCGAGCGAGAGCGCAACCTAGTGGCCAACGTCGGCTGGCTGGCGGTGGGCTTGGCAGCTGCCGTGACCGTCGCCGAGGCGGCCGACGCCGCCGGCGGAGTCTCGGCTGAGGGGCTGAATGACTTCCTGCTGGCGAACGGCTCGGGCATCGCGCGCATCGTCTTCGTGGTGGCGCTGCTGGTCGCCGTGCTCCTGGCTCGGCGGCCGCGCTTGGCTGCCGCCTTTGTCGCCATGGCGCTTTTTGGCATCGCCGCCTCGGGGCATGCGAGCTCGGCGGAGCCGCGGATGCCTACCGTGGTCAACGACTGGCTGCATTTGATGGCGGGCGCCGTCTGGCTCGGCGGCCTCGGCCTGCTGGTCTTGGTGTGGTGGCCGCTCCTGCGACGGGGAGGGCTGCGGGCTCGACAGGCGGCCGCGCGGCACGTGCTCCCGGGCTTTGGCCGCGTCGCGCTGCCGGCGTTTGCGCTCGTGAGCACCACCGGCCTCGTCAGCCTCGTCGTCCAGCTTGGGCGCATCGACGCGCTATGGACGACCGGCTACGGGCAGGTTCTCCTCGTCAAGATGACGCTCGTCGGCCTGATCGCCGCAGCGAGTGCCGCGCATGCGTGGCGGCTGCGGCCGAAGCTGGTCGGCTCGCAGCCGCCTGCGGCTGCCGAGCGACGACACTGGCGGCTCGTGCGCTCTGAGCCGGTGATCGGCCTCGTCGTGGTCGCCGCGGTAGCGCTTCTTGTCGCCTTCCCGCTCCCGCCGCGACAGCTCGGCGAAGCGGGCGAGGCCCTCGCCGGAGAGCGCCCGTGTGACCCGTGTCCGCTCCCCAGCCCCGCGGCAGGCCAGCTGGCGGTGGCAGATCAGGCGGGCTCGCAGCTCGTGGCGGGCTGGATCCGCCGTGACGGGCTGAAGCTATCGGGGACCGTGCGTGTCACAGACCGTCGTGGCCGTCCCTCGCGAGCGCGCGTCAGCGTGCTCGGGGGGCGCCAGTCGAGCTGCGGACGCGGTTGCCGGCGCTTCTCGCTGCCCGCGACGGAGACCGTCCGCGTTGGCGTGCGCGACCGCGGCCGGCGCTTCGTGGCCCGGCTACCTGCCAAATGGCGGCAGCGTGAATCGGCGCGCGCCCGGCGGCTGCTGCGCTCGAGCGAGGCGACGATGCGTGAACTGGCGAGCGTGCGCCAGACCGAGGAGGTGACGAGCGGCCCGGGCTCGTATGCGCGAACCGAGTACCGCTTGCGCGCGCCCGACCGCATGGCCCTCGAGACCGACCGCGGCGTCCAGACCGTGATCGTCGGTGAGCGAAAGTGGTTTCGAACGCGCGGCACGGCTTGGCAGCGAACGGGCTTCGGCTCGGGACTCCCGTTCTCGCTGCGACGCTGGTTTCGCTGGACTACCTACGCTCACGCGGTGCGACTGCTCGACCGCCGACGCGAGCGCGGGCGACCCGTCGCCGAGCTGGCGTTGATGGACCCGGCGACGCCGGTCTGGATGCGCCTGGTGATCGACGAGCGCACATACCGAGTGCTGCGCGAGCGAACGCTCACGCGGGCGCACTTCTCGCGCTCGCGCTACTTCGGCTTTGGGCGCCCGACGAGGATCGAGGTACCGGGTGGCCGCTGAACTGCGGCGGCGGCGCAACGCCATCGCGATTTTGCCGCGCGCCTTCGGGGCGCTCGCAGCGGTCGGCTTCATCGCGCTGCTCGGCTACGGGCTCGCGACCCAGCCCTCGGACTCGACGATCGACGACAACCTCGCCGAGGCACGAGCGACAAGCGCCCCCGGCTTCGAGCTCGATGTGCTCCAGCGCGGGCGCCAGCCGGCACGGCTTCGGCGCACCGTCGACCGCGCCGCTGCCGACGGTCGGGTCTCGCTTGCCGAGCTCCGTGGCAATCCCGTGGTGTTGAACTTCTGGGCCTCGTGGTGTGAGCCCTGCCGCGTCGAGGCGCCGGTGCTCGAACGGGGCTGGCGCGAGGCCGGGCGCCAGGGCGTGCTGTTCGTCGGACTCGACATGCAGGACGTCACCGAAGACGCGCGCGAGTTCCTGCGCGAGTTCAACGTGTCCTATCTCAACGTGCGCGACCGCGGCAAAGACACCGCCCGTCGCTACGGAGCCACGGGCCTGCCGGAGACCTACTTCATCTCCGCTCGCGGTCAGGTGGTCGCCCACGTCATCGGCGCGATGACTGGCGCACAACTGGGCGCCGGCGTTGCGGCCGCGCGCAACGGGCGGCCCGCCGCGCCGAGG
>JAUJOA010000033.1 GCA_030447875.1 Thermoleophilaceae bacterium | reverse complement strand
CGAGGAGGCGGAGGAGGGCTCCACCGTGACGCTCACGGTCTCCTCCGGCCCGGGCGAGGTTGCGACAAGGCTGAAGCTGGTTGCGGCGCCGACGGCGAGCACGCCGAGCGCGTGCGCTCCCAAGCCGCGGAGCAAGCTACCTCCAGAGCGCCAGCCCGCGTGCCTGTCCTCGGCCCGGGCATTGGCGCCGGGTCGGTCGTGTGCCTTGCTACGTTGGATCGGCTGCATTGGTCGCCTCCAGGCTGTGGTTTTCCGGCCGCCGCTGCGGCTCCGCTGACAGAACTCCCCGGCCCGCGTGCTCCCGATCTCACGGAAGCCCGAACCTAGCCCCGCCGCGGTCGGCTGCCTATCCCAGAAAACTGGTGCTTCAGCGCCGTCAATAGGCAACCGTCTCTTCCTCCTCGACGATGACCGGAGGGGCCTGCAGCTTGAGGTTGTCCATCGCCCCCGAGGCGCTGAGGCGCTCGCGGAAGGACTTCGCGTCGGCGGCCGACGGGAACTCGGTCTGCACGATGACCTCGTTCGGGTTCTCGACGCTGCGGTAGATCCGGTGGCCGGTTGCCACTTGCCGACGGCCGGCCGGGTCCGAGTCCCAGCGCTCCTTGAAGGTGTCGAAGTCCGGGACCTCGAAGCGGGCGGTTAGGTATGACATGACACAACCTCCAGTGGTTGTTGGGTTGATCTCCGACGGTAGGTGGCGAAAACGCTCTGCGCATCGGGGTGAGTACTCAACCGGTACTCAACGTCGGCGCTCGATACCGGCGGTAGCGTCCTGTCAATGAGTCCGACGGTGCCTGTCCTGCCCGCCTCGATCGACCGCTTCGTCGGGCGGGCGCGGCAGGTCACGGAGGTGGATCAGGCGCTACGCCGAGCCCGGCTGGTGAACGTCATCGGCCCAGGCGGAGCCGGCAAGACTCGCCTCGCGCTGGAGATCGCCCGTCGTCGCGCGCGAAGGCCCTCGCCTGTGTTCCTGGTGGATCTGTCCGGGGTCGCCGAGGAGCAGCGCGTCCCGGCTGCCTTCGCGGATGCCCTGGGTGTGCCCGGTGCGTCGTCGGACGCGATACCGGACGTGGTGCGGGTGCTGGCGGGTACGAGCGGGCTCTTGGTCGTCGACAACTGCGAGCACGTCATTGACGCTGTCGCGCCCGCGCTAACCGCCCTGCTCGAGGGCTGCCCGAAGCTGCGCGTGCTCGCGACCAGCAGGCAGACGCTGCGCATGTCCGGGGAAACGGTGTTCCCGCTGGGACCGCTGCACCAAGAGGAGGCCGTGCGTCTCTTCGTCGATCGCGCCCAGGCCGTTCGACCGGACGCGCTCGCCGGGACCGAGGCGGCGGTCGAGGAGATCTGCAGCCGGCTGGAAGGCCTACCGCTGGCGCTCGAGCTGGCCGCCGCGCGCGTCTCGGTCTTGTCCCCGCCGACGATCCTCTCCAGGCTCGAGGGACGGCTCGACGTGCTGTCGGGCGAGGGCCGCGAGGGCCCGCCCCGCCATCACAGCCTGCGGGAAACGATCGAGTGGAGCGTCGATCTGCTCAGTCGGGAAGAACGGGCGGGGTTCACGCGGCTGGCGGTGTTTCCCGGCAGCTTCTCGCTCGAGGCCGCCGAGGCGACGGCGAGGGTCGACTTGGACACGTTGGACAGCCTCGTGACCAAGTCGCTCGTGTCGACCCTGGCCGCATCCGAGGGCCAGCTGCGCTACCGCATGCTCGACACGCTGCGCTCGTACGCCCTGGAGCGCCTGCGTGCCACAGGGCAGGAGGAAGAGCTGCGCGAACGGCACCTGCGCTTCTTCGTCGTTCGGGCCGAGGCCGCGCACGATTCCGGTGCGTTGGGGGGCTCCTGGAGCGAGGTGCAAGCGCTGTGCGAGGAGCTCGACAACCTGCGTCTCGCTCTTGCCTGGAGCGTCGACCACGACGCGCGGGCCGGGCTGCTCTTGATCGGCACGACCCGCGAGGGGTGGTTCCTGCGGGGCCAGACCGAGGGGAGGGCGTGGGCGACCCGCCTGCGGGAGTTGCACCGCGATCCCGACCGCTCCCGAGCGCTAGGGCTGCTGGCCGCCGGTCAACTCGCCGCCGCCCACCAGGACCACTCGGCTGCGCGTCCCTTGCTCCTCGAGAGCATCGAGCTCGCTGAGCGACTGGGGGAGGCGAGGGTGGTGGGCGACGCCTGCCATCGCCTGGGCGTAAGCGCGATGCTGTCCCGAGACGTGGATGAAGCCGAGCGGAGCCTCGCGCGCAGCGTGGAGCTCTTCGACGAGCTCGGGCTAGCGCAGGGGGTGGGCCGAGGGCGGGGCATTCTGGGAGTGCTTCGCCTGAACCAGGGCGACTTGGCCGGCGCCCGCGAGATCCTCACCGAGGCTCTCGCGACGCTTCGGGACTGCCGCGACCCCTGGGGGAAGGGTCAGGTCCTGATGGGCCTCGGTCTGACGGCCAAGTCGGCCGGGGACGTCGGCCCCGCCCTCGATCTCCTCTCCCAGGCGGTGACCTCGCTGGCGGTCGCCGGAGATGCCACCATCCTCGGGGTCGCGCTGGTCAGCCTCGCCGCGCTCACGGTCCCCGAGGATCCCCGCCGCGCTCTACGGCTGGCCGCCGCCGCGGTCGGATGTCGAGAGCGGATCGGTGGGCGCTACCCACCCGCGACGACCGGAGAGCTGGAGGCCGTTCGGCGGTCCGCGGCCGAGGCGCTGGGGGCCGACGTGGCTGAGGCCGAGTGGGATGCCGGGCTCGCACTCAACCCGGCCGATAGCGCCGCCCTCGTGGCCGGTCAGCCCGCACGCGCCGAGCCGGGCCCGCTGACAGCCCGGCAGCTGGAGGTCGCCCGATTGGTGGCCGACGGTCTGACGAACGCGCAGATCGCCCGCCAGCTGCACTTGTCCGAGCGGACGGTGGAGAACCACGTCTTCAACTCGCTCGGCCAGCTGAGACTCCGTAACCGGGTCCAGCTGGCCACCTGGATCGCCGAGCGCGCCTAGCGGCGTGCGCGTAGCTGACGGCCAGCGGCTCCGGCCGGTCCGGCGCTCTACTCCTTCGAGCCCTCGTCCTCCGGCGGCGCGTCCGGCACGTCCGGCAGCACCTCCGGATCATCGGGCAGCCGCTCGGCTTCACCCTCGCCGGCGGACTCCTCGCCGCCCTGGGCGCCGACGCCCACCGGCTCGCGCTTCTTCGGCTTGGGCGCGGTGATGGTGATCTTGACCTCGCGGTCTTCCTCGGTCTCGTCCTTGTCGATGTCCACGGTCGACCCGGCGGGCATCGAGGTCTTCAGCACCTCGTCGGCCAGCGGGTCCTCGATGTAGCGCTGGATCGCTCGACGCAGCGGCCGGGCGCCCATCGCCGGGTCCCAGCCCTTCTCAACGAGCAGGTCCTTGGTGTCGTCGGAGAGGTTGAGCGAGAGCTCGCGCTCGGCCATCGACTCGCGGATCCGAAGCAGCAGCAGGTCGACGATCTCCTTGATCTCCTCGCGCTGGAGCTTGTGGAAGACGATGACCTCGTCGATGCGGTTGAGGAACTCCGGCCGGAAGACCTTCTTGAGCTCGCCCATGA
>JAUJOA010000032.1 GCA_030447875.1 Thermoleophilaceae bacterium | reverse complement strand
CTCGTGGGCCCCGCCGTCGGGCATCGGGAGCCACCCGACGAAGTCGGTCAGCCACACGTAGTCGGCCCGCTTCTCGTTCGGGTGCTCGTGCAGATAGTAGTCGACGTCCCAGCCCTCGTCGGCGACCCACAGGTCGTACGGGGTCTCGCGCACGACGTCGCGGAAGACGCCATAGTTGGCCAGGAGGATCTCGTCCATCCGCCGCCAGGCCTGGAAGCAGTGCAGGTCGTGCTCGGCGGACTCGGACTCGATGTGCCGGGACTCGCTGGCGAGATGCGCGCTGGCGGGGTGGATGTCCTCGCCCTCGGCTTCGAGCACCCGGGTGACCGGGTCCTGGGCGAGCCACTCGATCTGGAGGTCGGGGACCAGCGCGCGAAGCTCCCTGGCGATCGCCACGTCGCGCTGGGCATGGCCCAGCCCGATCGGCGACGAGACGTAGAGCGCGCGGGGCCGCCCGTCGGGGCGGTGCGCGGTGCGGTCGCTGCTATTGCCGGGGCCGGCAGCCGGAGCGTCACCGGGGGCGCGCACGCTGGCTGCCAGCCGGCGCAGCGCGAGGTTGATCGGGACGGGTTTGCGCGCGTTGGCGTTGTGGCCGCCGTCGGGGACGTCGATGAACTCCCCGCCGGTCACCTCGGCGAGGGCCCGGGCGTCCGCGTGCGCGGTGATGCGATCGTCGGGCGCGGCGAGGACCACCACGGGGCACCGGACCCGCCGCGCCAGCGCGAGCTGCGCGTGGCGCGTGGGCGGGGCGGCACGATCCCCGAGCACGCTTGCGATGAGCGCGTCGGCGTCAGTGTCGTGCGCCCAGGCGATGCCGTCCTCGATCTGCTTCGTGGAGTGCGGTGTGGCGAAGCTGCGCCGGACGAACCAGGCGACGAAGTCGTCGTAGTCGGCGCGCCAGTGCCGGCCGTTGAACTTCAGCCACCCCTTCGTCAGCAGCGGGCGCGCGAGGAACAGCGGGCGCAGGCGAGGGCTGGCCATGATTCGCCAGCGCAGGCCGGCGAGCCGGCTGACCGGGAACCACGGGGCGATGAACGCGGCCGCCGAGACCCGCTCGGGGTGCTCGGCGCAGAGCAGCAGCGCCCGCTGCGCGCCGCTGGAGAGCGACGCGAGGACCGCGCGGTCGGTTCCGGTGGCGTCCAGGACCGCGATGGCGTCGGCCGCGAATTCGGATTCGGCGTAGCACTCGGGCTCGTGCGGGCGGTCGGAGCGGCCGTTGCCGCGCGGATCGAAGGTGATCACCCGGAAGTGGCGCGCGAGGTACGCGATCTGTCCCTTCCACACGCGCGAGTGCGCGAGCGTCCAGGTCGGCAGCAGGAGGATCGTCGGGTTCCCGTCGCCATAGCGCTCCCAGAACACGCGGACGCCGTCGCGCTCCACGAACCCCTCCTCGTCGGGGTAGCGGGCGCGGGATTGCTCACTTGTCATGTCGCCTCCAGGCTCGTCAAGAGCTCGTCGATCCAGGTCAGCAGTTCGTCGTGTCCGTCGTCGATCCCGAGCAGGCGCTCGAGCTGCGCGCCTTGGGCCAGCCGCATCACCAGGGCGACGAGGGCCTGGTTGTCGGGCTGGTCGAAGGGGAGCTCGTGCTGGGCGCGAGCGCGCGCGAGCGCCTCTGCCAGAACCGCTCGCCACTCCGCGTTGACCGCGACGAGGCGCTCACGCAGACGTGCGTCGTTCCACGCCATCGCCTGCAGCTCGAACCAGAGCTTGGGGTAGCCGGCCGCGAGGTCCTCCTCGTGCAGGCGCCACGCCGTCCGCCACTTCTCGATGAACGGCCCGTCCGCGGCGTACATCGCACGCTGCCGCTCGATCAGGCGGCTGGTGAAGCGCTCGAGGACCTGCGCGAGCAGTTCCTCCATCGAGCCGAAGTAGTAGTGGACGAGGCCAGCGTTGACCTGCGCCTCCTGGGCGAGGCGGCGGGTGCTGACCCTTGCGTAGCCCTCGCTGACCAGCAGTCGCTCGGCCGCGTCGAGAAGCGCCTTCGTGACGCTTTCGCGGTCGCGCGAGGGGGGCGGCGCAGCAGGGCTGTCAGAGCTCTTGGGCATGTGACTTAGGCGACTGCCCAAGTCTAGGCATCTCGAACCCCACGGGTCAACCCGTCCGCTGAAGCGACCGGCGCACGAGGTCGTCCGTCGTCGACCCGGGAAGGCGTTCACCCGCCAGTATCGGCGGGTGAACTGTCGGCACGCGATCCCGTCGTTCGATCACGAGGACAGCGTGCCGAGCCTCGTGTGGCGACTGGCGCTCCGAGGGAACCCCAGGTCGAACCCGTCGTGCCGCGCAGCGAGGTATGCGAGCCTTTGTCCGTATGCGCCTTCGACGACTAACTCTTGTCTCGTTGCCCTGTCTCGCCGCGCTGCTTGTTGCGCCGCCGCTGGCCCCTGCAGCGACCACGCGAATGTGCGGCGCCATCGCAAACCCATACCCGGATACGCGTTACGAAGGTGTTCCTCTCAGCCGTATCACGGCGACGGGCGTGACGTGCGCTACAGCCAGACGCGTCGCTCGCCGTGCTCACTACAAGGCGCTCGGGCGCCCTGCGAACGCGGACGGCGTTCAAGTCATCTCCTGGGACGGATGGCGTGTCGTCGGTGACCTCGCGGGCAACAGCGATCGATACACCGCCACCAAGCGGGGCAACGTGGTCCGCTGGCGCTTCTAGTTCGTGGCAGCGCCACGGCAGCGCGGACGAGCGCGGACGCGAGGTGAGGGTCGAGCGGATCGCCAGCTTCCATCGGCCCAGCGCTGATCGGCGCGGACCGTCGGCGGGCCCGAAGAATCGTGGTGTCCCCGGTTCAAGTCCGGGATTCGCCACCGACCTGTTCCCTCAGTCCCGATGATGGAACAGGCTTACACCGGCCGCGACGGCGTTCCGGTCCTCGTCGACGTCCATCTGGGCCCGTTCGTCGGTGGCATGCGCGCCGCACTCGTACTGCGCGTCTCGAAGTCGGCTCTGCTCACCGAGTCCAGTTGGCACCTCGACGCACGGCGGATCATCGCGGGTGAAATCGACTGCCGGCAGACTGAGAAGCGCTTCGTGCTGCCCGACGGCGAGGTCGTGGGTGATCGCGAACATGACCTTCCTTCGCGACGAGGCGGGTCGCGCGCTGCACCTGGCTCGGGCAGTTCCGAGACATCACCGCACGCAAGGAGCTCGGGCGCCGGCTCCAGCGCGGCTTCAAAGCGATCAACGACACTCACGGCCACGCCGTCGGCGACGCCGCCCTCGTGGCGGTTGCCTGCGCGCTGCGAACGCAGGTCCACGGCACGGACACGCTCACGCGCATCGCCGGAGACGAGTTCGCGCTGCTGCCGCCTCACAGCGACGAGCCGGGTGGCCGTCGATGTGGAGGCGAGTGTTCGCGCGATCACCTCGGCTCCGGGACGTCGAGCATCGTGCTGTCGGTGAGCGTCGGCATCGCCGGCTTCGGCGTCGCCGAGCACCCCTCTCCCGCCGAGCTGCTCGCCCGCGCGGACGCCGACATGTGTAGCCGCTCAGAGCCACATCGCCCACGAATATGTCAACAGGCTCCTAGGCTGACGGGTCCATGCGTGCCGCGATCATCGGTGCCGGGCCCTC